>CAVTMN010000001.1:0-193619 GCA_963735845.1 Vulcanimicrobiota bacterium
GATATAGATACGACTGCAGCACAAAGCCCACGTTGTTGAAGCGTTCGCGCAACCGCCGGTAGATGGAGAGCGTCGGGTCCACATAGCGCGACTGCTCCATATCCATCCGCACCGTTTTGCGGTTTTCGCCCGCGGCGGCAACGATCCGAGCTGCGTTTGTGAAGGCTAGCTCGGGATCGAGGTCGAGCCCGACGTGCGTCAGCTTAAAGGCAACGTTGGCGTCCAAGCCTTCGCGAGCAAAGGCGCGCAGGAGCGCGCAGTACTCCTCTGCCACCGCATTGGCTTCGGCGCGGTCGTGCACGCTTTCACCGAGAATGGTTCCGGCGACGGCAAAGCCTTGCGCCGTCGTTGCTCGCGTGACCGAAAGAAACTCATCGGCGCTCTCGCCGGCGACGAATCGGCGAGCGCCCAAACGCATACCGTACTTAGTTACGGCGCGGCGCACCATGGCGCTGTCGGCGGCCATCAGGATACCCGCACGCAACGGCCGATCTAGCAGAGAGCTCACGCGTCTTGGTTCATTTCGCGCGGATAGGAACCCGCTAAGCCAAAGGGAACGGCGACCGGGTGAATCCCGGTTTGGGTCTTGGTCGCCGCGATCCTGGGCTCGGCGATGATCTTCATCGACAGCACCGCGGTCAACGTTTCGCTTCCCGTCCTTCAGCGCGAGCTGCACGCTACGACGGCACAAACGCAGTGGGTGATCGAAGGCTACGCCCTCTTTCTCTCGGCGTTAATTCTGGTGGGCGGTGCCCTCGGCGACCTCTATGGAAGGCGCCGCATTTTCTCGATCGGCATCGTCATCTTCGCGCTCGCCTCGATCGCCTGCGGGTTGGCTGCCAATCCAGCCCAGTTGATAATTGCGCGGTGCGTTCAAGGCGTCGGCGGCGCGATTGCGACGCCGGGCAGCCTGGCGATGTTGAGTGCTGCCTACGAAGGCGAGGCGCGCGGACGCGCGATTGGAATGTGGTCGGGATTCTCGGCTTTGACGTCGGCGGTCGGACCGGTGCTCGGCGGCTGGCTCACGCAGAATTATTCGTGGCGGTACGTCTTCTTCATCAACATCCCGATCGCGATCGGCGTACTGCTGATCCTTGCCTTCGCGGTTCCCGAAAGCCGCGACGATTCGGCGCCGCGGCGCATAGACGTCGTCGGAGCGGCGCTCGCTACGGCCGGGCTGGGATTGCTCGTCTACGGACTCATCGATTTCAACGGCGGCCGCGTCTCCGCGCCCGCGGTCGTGGCCATCGCTGCCGGTTTCGTCGCTCTCTATCTCTTTATCAGGCACGAGCGACGCGTTCCCGACCCAATGGTGCGCTGCGATCTCTTTGCCTCTCGCACGTTCACGGTCGCCAACATCTATACGTTCTTTCTCTACGCGGCGATCGGCGGCAGCCTCTACTTCGTCCCGTTCGTGCTGATCAACGTGCACGGCTATACTCCGACGGCGGCGGGCGCCGCACTGCTTCCCTTTATCTTCATTATGGTAGCCGCGTCGCGCTGGTCGGGAGGCCTGGTTGCACGCATCGGCGCTCGCACGCCGCTGCTCTTCGGCGCGATTCTTGCGGGAATCGGATTCGTGGCCTATCGCCGTGCCCGGGAGCACCGGCTCGTACTGGACGACGTTCTTTCCGGCAGCCGTGCTGCTTGGTTGCGGCGGTGCGCTCTTCGTCGCGCCGTCTGACGACGACGGTGATGAACGCCGTGCCGGTCGAGCACTGCCGGCGTCGCGTCGGGAATCAACAACGCCGTGGCGCGAACGGCCGGCTTGATCGGCATCGCGGCACTGGGCATCGTCGTCACCAACGCGCCCTCCTATCTGTGGGGATTTCGTGGAGCGATGATCGCCTCAGCCGTACTCTCTTTTATCGCGGCGGCGATAGCCGGAATCTCGCTTCAACGAGAACCGCGCTTAAGTCGCGTAATCCAATAAAGGGCTAGACGCCGATTTGTCCCAGCGCCGCAAAGAAGCGCTGGGTGGTTGGACTCTCCCACCAGTTGACGATGATGGCTTCGACCTCGGGCAACCCGCGCAGATGCGTCACGTGGGTTTCGATCGCACCACGGTCCGGAGCGTTGCTTTCGATCTCTCGGTGGAGATGATCGATCGCATCGTGCGCCGAGTGATCGGCCGGCAGTGCGGCGTGAAGGTCTTCGTGAGGAAGTGGGTCGGGACGCAAGAGCGGCAGCATGGTTTCCGCCTGGGTTATCAGCTCTTCGCCGGCCACTAGGCCGGTGTCGTCGGCATCGTTAACGCCTTCGCGAATCTCTTCACGTCGATTCTCGTCCATGCGCGGTGCTACAAGGTTGCGTGACGGCGCTCCTTCGCGAGCCCTCGCCGCGAACGGCGAGAGGCGCGCGCGTTCTGGGCCTGCTAGTGAGGCGGATTGCCCGGCTCGCGCACCGGGACGGGAATCGGCGCAACCGGACGGGGTCGAGGCAAGGGATGAGCGATCGGCTGCGGTGGCTGAGCGACCGGCTCGCGGCAGCGACGGCTTCGGCCGCGCACCGGCCGGCGGCTGTGCGATCGGTTGCGCATCGGGTTCATTTTGATCGGGGGATGCGCGACGGCTGCGGTGGCGCTGCAGCTCGCGACCCGCCACCGGCGCCCGGGCCCGCGCGAATCAACGCGAGCGTTAGAACCGGGAGCACCGTCGTTAGAGTGAATAGAGCTTTAAAGAAAACGGCGCCTCGCCAAGTCGCCGCGATCCCGAGCGAGCAGCTACTCGGTGTCGGGAAGTTCGGTGCGAGGGTTTTTGATTCAGGAAGAACTGCAGCGAGCGCTTCGCTCGAATCGGTTTGAACGCGCGAGGCGAAATATTGTAGTCGAAAGCGTTGCCGATACTCGTCGCGCGAACGTCGGTCTGCCCGAGGTTTCCGAGATTCCAGTTATCCTCGATGAAGTGGAGGATGCTCCCGAACTCATATTGCGTGTGCTCGACGTGCGGCTGCACGTACGGCGAAACGATCAGCATCGGCACGCGGAAGCCGAGGCCGCCCTGATTATCGGGAGGCGAGAGCTTCGGCGGCGGCACGTGATCGTAGAAGCCGCCCCAATCGTCCCATACCACGACGATCGCGCTGGACTTCCAGTATTTGCTGTTTCCAACCGCGTTGACGATTTGCGCGACCCACGAGGGACCAAAATCAACCAGCTTGCCGTGCTCGTACTCTTGCGGATGATCGGAGTTCTGCGCGTTGGGCGTGATCCAGCTCACCGCAGGAAGCTTGCCGGCCTTGATGTCTTTGAAGATCTTGAGGTCGCTGAAGGTTACGTTCTTGCCCCACTCCGGGCTGTAACGAACCGCACTGATGGCGTCGAATCCGCTCCAAATGCCCGCCGTGTCGCCGTGTTGCGGCCCTTTGGGCCCTTGAACTTTCTGCGCGTAATACTTCCAGGAAACCGACTTGGCATCGAGCAGATCGCGCATCGTCGAGTAGCTAAAGCACGGAAAGGGGCCTAGATTCAATAGGTACTGCAGATCGGTCGTAATCAGCGATGTCGACGTCGGGTTCGTGTGCCGGCGGGCGCGTCGCAGCCCCACGGATAGTTGGTCGGATTGTCGATCACGCTGGCCGTTCCGCTGCCGTACGGCACGACGGTGCCGCCGGCAATCAGATCTTGGTGACCGGTAAAAGAGCCGCTGCCCTTGAGTTTGAAAGATGTTATCGGCTAAGACGTATTGCGTCGCCAGGTCCCAGTATTCTTGAATGTCGGACTGCTGTACGTATTCGTAGGGGCCGGTGCAATCGATCTTGCTGCTGGCGGGAATGTAGCTAAGGTCGAAGCCGTCCATGCGCCCGCCGTCGAGGTCGACGAGATATCCGGCCGGACGGCTCGGATTCGGTGCCTGATAACGATGTTCGTAATCGTTGCCGGTCGCCAGCGGTTTTTCGGCGAGCGGCGATCGACGTCGCGTACGGATAGGGACACTGGCCTTGCAGCGACGGCGGCACGGCCTCCAGATTGCCGGTCGTCGTACCGTTTGCGCCGGGAAACGTTGCGAAAAGATTATCGAAGCTGCGGTTCTCTTGTATGACGATGATGACGTGCTTGATCGGCGAAGCACTGGTAGGATTGCGATGAAACGGCAGCACTCCGGTCACGCTGCCGGACGAGCCGCCGCCGGCGCAAGCTATGAGGGCCGTGCAGCGACAGTATCAACACAAGCAGCCCACGAGAAGCGCGCATGGGCTGGATGTTCTGTGGATGGAAGCGGCCCGCCTTTGCGGAACCGCCTAGCGATGAAGAGCCTACGCAACCGCACGACGAACGAAAACAACTGGTAGTTGAGAACGTTGGGGACGACGATGCGCTTTCTTCTACGTCTTTGCCGTTTGCGCGATGGCCGCGCGCGTGCCAATAGCCTTATCGACTGCTTCGATTACAACCAGCAGCCGATTCAGTTCAAGCCGATTACCTCGGAGCTAGGCAAGTCGTACTTTCTGCACGAGAAACCGTCCCTGCGACCGCCCGACGACGACTTCTAACGCTCGACTTGCTATATTTACCAAGCAGCTAACCAAGGAGTCGCCTAGTGCGTTGACACAATAGTTAGGATAACGCACCGCGTTGGAGGCTAAAGCTTATATGCAAGAAGCGATTTATCTATTTAGCGTTGGCAAGTTCGATAGCCCTTACGGCCTGCGCGCAGCCGTCGACTGGGTCGTTGCCGAGTGAAGCGATTGCGCCCGCTCAAGCGCGGCAGCTCGGAGCACCGCCTCCGGCAGACCTGATCGTGAACGGGTCCTTCGAGCAACCTACCGTACCGTCGGGCTCGTACACGACCTTTGCCACGGGCCAGACGTTCGACGGGTGGAAGGTCGTCGGTGCCGCCGGCAGCGTTGCCGTGATCAGCGACACGTTCGTCTACGGCGGATACACGTTACCGGCCGGTTGCGATCATCAATGGCTCGACCTGACCGGAACGAGCGACACGCGGACCGGCGTGCAGCAGAAGATTGCGACGGTCAAAGGCACGACGTATAATCTCACGTTTCAAATCGGAAATGCCTATGCCCCGAGCGGCAATATCGGAATGACCAGCACGGTCTTAGTCTACGTTAACGGCAAGAAGATATACAAAGGCACAAACAAAAAGGGCAAAGGCCTAACCCGTGAGGTCTGGAAGCAGTTCTCGACGACTTTTCTTGCGAAGAGCACGGCCGCCAAAATCAAGTTCATTAACGGCGACCCGCCGACCGATACGGACAACGGGCTCGACTGCGTCTCGGTAACGCCGGTTTCGTTGTAGCTCATTCCTCGGCGAAGCGGTGGATGGCATCCAGTGTAGCCAACGCGGCTACGAGACTGCGCCCCGCAATGTCGTCGGCCAGAGATCGCATCGGTGAGGATTGCGCGATCCTGCTACCCCAGCGCCGGGTTACAACTAACGCCAGCGGGATTACCGCCAAGCCGGCGAGCAGGTTGGCCGTCAGCCAGCCGGGACTGGCCGCCGCGTAAACGTCTACTCCGAAGAAACCCCGCGCGCATACGATCAGCAGCGGCAACCAAAGAAGCGGGGCGAAGAGCAGGACGGCCAGCGTCGTGCGAATCCGCGCGACGCGCAATCTTTCGAGGCTCGTCTGGATTGCGACGATCGGCTCGTCGTAATCGAGTTTGCTAAGAGCCACGAGTTGGACGATTCCGGCGACAACGAGCGCCAGCGCGTAGCTCCAGAGCACGATCGCGGGAACGAGAAAGCGTGGCTCCGAGACATGGCTTGCGGCGAACGATCCGGCAAGCAGCACCGCTATTGCATTGACGGCCAGTTCGAGCCAAATCCCACGCCCGAGGCGGCCGAGGTGATCCTGGGTTTCACCCAGATTAGCGCGCTCCAGCAGTAGCGTATTCAGGCGAAGACTTGCCTCCAGCGTTCTATTATTCTTGCTCCATAGACTCTTGAGTTGGTCCAGATCCATGATCTTTTCTTCCTTATCGTATATTCGCGTCCGCAAGCGTGCTCGCGCGAAGCTTCTGTTTAATGCGGCCAATCTTGGTGGCGACGTTAGTCGGCGAGATACCGAGGACATCGGCGATTTCGGCATAGGAGCTGTCGTTGAGATAAAGGATCATCAGCGCGCGGTTGAGCTCGTCCAGTCCTTCGATGAAGTCGTGGATTGCTGCGAGCCGGTCGTCTTCGGGGTCGCTCTCGCGAGCCGGGAGGCTTTCCAGAATGTTTTGATCGGCGCTAACCACCGTGCCGGCACGGCGCACTCGTTGTCGGTACGACGAGATGGCTACGTTGACCGTAATTCGGTACATCCACGTGGCGAAACTCGCCCGGCCATCGTAGCGGTGGAAAGAGCGCCATAGCTGCACGAGCATCTCTTGGATCAGATCCTCGCGATCGGCCGGGTTGCGGCAGTAGCCGGCAGCGACCTTGACCAGGATACCGCGATGGCGCTCCAATCGTTCGACGAAATCGGCGTGCGCGTCCGGCGAAGTCATTACGTGCGGTTATTCGCCGGCCGTCCCTCAAATGTCACAGCAAGGGCGCCCAGACCCGGCACCGAATGGATTTTTACACTAATGCGCATCCCACTCTATCAGCTCGACGCATTTACCAGCAGGACGTTCGGCGGAAACTCGGCTGCCGTCTGCCCGCTGGAGAAATGGCTCGACGACGACCTGCTTCAGGCGATCGCTGCGGAGAATAACCTCTCCGAAACGGCCTTCTTCGTTCCGGATGGCGACGGTTTCAAACTGCGCTGGTTTACGCCCGCCGTCGAAGTACAGCTCTGCGGTCACGCGACGCTCGCATCCGCCTACGTTCTTTACAACTATCTCAACTACACTAACGAAAGAATAGCCTTCCAATCGCGCTCCGGACGCCTCGAGGTCGCGCGCGACGGCGATCGGCTGGCGCTCGATTTCCCGTCGCTTCCTCCGCAAAAGGAGCAGCCGCCGTCGCTGGTCGCAGACGCGATCGGCATTCTCCCGCAAGAGCTCTGGGGCGACGACCGCGCGATGGCGGTGCTTCAGGATGCAGTCCAAGTACGCGACCTCCGTCCCAACATTGCCGCAATCGCGGCGCTGCCGATCGGAAGCCTCATCGTCACGGCCCCGGGTTTTCCTGGTGACTGCGACTTCGTCTCCCGTTACTTCGTGCCGAAATACGGCATCGACGAAGATCCCGTGACCGGCTCGGCACACTGCGTGCTCACGCCGTACTGGTCCGGCGTTCTGGATAAGCCCAAGCTCTTCGCACGACAGCTGTCGTCGCGAGGAGGCGAGCTCTGGGTCGAGGATTGCGGCGAGCGAGTCAAGCTCGCCGGACATTGCGTACCGGTAATCGAGGGCGTACTAACGATCTCCGCCTAGAGCGTTAAGGCAGGTAGAGCTGCCGCCAAGTCGGCGATGAGGTCGCCGGTGGCCTCCAAGCCGATGCTCAAGCGCACCAACCGGTGATCGTACGCCGGCCGTCCGTGCGACGCGCTAATCGTATAGGCAACGGCGAGACTCGTCGTTCCGGCCCAACTGTAGCCGATTTCGAAGAGCTCGAGTGCGTCGACGAAAGCGAAGACCTGCTGCGCGCGTCGGTCCCGGTTTGAACACGACCGAAAAAACACCTGACGAACCGGTGAAGTCGCGCTTCCAAAACTCGTGGCCGGGACAGGACGGCAAAGCGGGGTGCAACACGGCCTCAACCTCGGGACGTTCGGCCAACCAGCGCGCAATCTCGAGCGCCGACTTCTCGATGGCGGTGAGGCGCACGCCCAGCGTCTGCAGCCCGCGCAGTGCGAGGCTGCAATCGTCCGGTGACGCGGGACAGCCGATCACCTGACGCGCCGCACCGATCCGCTCGTACAGCGCTTCGTCACGTACCGTAATCGAGCCGAGCAGCAGATCGCTATGGCCGCCGATGTACTTGGTAATCGCCTGCATCGTGATATCCACGCCGTGCGCGAACGCATCGAAAAAGACTCCGGCCGACCACGTGTTGTCGAGAACGACGGGCACGCTGCGCGCGTGTGCCGCCGCGACTACGGCCGGGACGTCTTGCACTTCCATCGTGACCGAGCCGGGGCTTTCGGTCCAGATCAGTTTGGTTTTCTCGGTGATGAGTTCCGCGATCTCCGCGCCGATCAGCGGGTCGTAGAACGTAGCCGTCACGCCAAAGCGCGCAAGCAGTGCGGTGGTGAGCTGACGATTGGGCCGGTACACGCTCTGCGGCACCAGGATATGGTCGCCGGCGCGCAACAGGGCGAAGTCGATCAGGGAAATCGCCGCCTGACCGCCCGGCGTCAGCAGCGTGTACCGGCCGTTTTCCAGCTCGCAAATGCGCGCGGCAAGCTCGAGCGCCGTGGGCGTGCCGTAGAGGCCATAGGTATAACCAACGCGCTCTTGGTCCCACCGGTCGGTCACGGCCGATGCGGACGGAAAGAGCGTCGTCGAACCGCGATAGGTGGGCGTCGCCAGCGAGCGATACCCTTCGGGTACGCTCGTGTTGGAATGGATTAGGCGGGTTAACCAACTCTTACTCATCTGTTTCGTGGTTTTGAGGATCGCATTCGTGGGCCTCTCTGACGACCTGGGAGTTGAGCGTTCGGCGGCTAAGTTGGGAAATGATGCACTGCTACTTCTTACGGCACGGCATTGCGGAGGAACCGGCCGAATGGACCGGCAGCGATTTCGACCGCCCGCTGACGCGCGCGGGGCGCGTGCGGATGGAGCGTGAAGCCAAGGCCATCGCGGAGCTGCAGCTGGAGCTCGACCTGATCGTAACGAGCCCGTTGCTGCGCGCACGTGAAACGGCTGAGATCGTCGCGGAACGCCTGGAGATGAGCGACGCGCTCGATCGAAGACGACCGTCTTGCCGAAGGTTTCGACGCAGAACGTCTCGGCGCGATTCTGCGCGCACACGGCGACGCAAAATCCATCTTGCTCGTAGGACACGAACCAACGATGAGCGCGACGATTGGAAAAATCATCGGCAGCGCTTCGATTGAGATGAAGAAAGGCGCGCTTGCAGGCGTCGAACTTTCCGGGCCGGCCGCTTCGGCGGGAATGCTCGTCTGCCTGATCCCACCGAAGCTTCTCGCCGCAATAGGAAAGAAATAGCCGCCCGATTCGCGCGGCAGCAGAGAGCGCGCCGCGCCGCATCGAACTGAGCGGGTATGGCTCGCCGTCTTTTTGTCATCTTTTTTCTGATTGCCTTAACGAGCTGCGCGCGAGGAGGCGGTTACCTGCCTCTGTCGCCGGTCCCGCCGAACGAATCGCTGACGGAACTCGCGCAGCCGCTCATCGGCTATAAGCTCCTCTACAGTTTCAAAGGTGGTAACGACGCCGGCTACCCCTATGCCGGCCTAACCATCTTCAACGGCACGCTCTACGGCACGACCTACGGCGGCGGTGGCGGCTACGAATGGGGCACCGTCTTCAAGGTAGGGTTGACCGGCATCGAGCACGTTCTGTACCGCTTCCAGGCCGGCAACGACGGCGCCCACCCGTGGGCCGGGCTCGACGCCGCTCGACGGCGCGCTCTACGGCACGACCTATCAAGGCGGAACCGGCGGCGCCGGCACCGTCTTCAAGATCACGCCGGCCGGAGTGGAGCACGTCATCTACAGCTTCAAGGGCGGCAACGACGGCCAATATCCGTACGGGAAACTCGTCGCGGTCAACGGCGAGCTCTACGGTACGACTTACCAAGGCGGAGTCTATCCGGGCTGGGGCACGGTCTTCAAAGTCAGCACGTCGGGCGTCGAAAAAGTGATCTATCGTTTCAACGCCGGTAACGACGGCGCTCACCCGTGGGCCGGACTTACGCTGCTCAACGGAACGCTGTACGGCACGACCTATCAAGGCGGCGCGAGCGGCTCCGGAACCGTTTTTAAAGTGAGCACCGTCGGGTGCCGAGCACGTTCTCTACAGTTTCAAGGGCGGCAAAGACGGACAGTATCCGTTCGCGCGACTCCTTGCGCTCAACGGCGCTCTCTACGGAACGACCTATCAGAGGCGGTGCTTCGTACGGTTGGGGGACGGTCTTCAGAGTCAGTACCTCCGGTGTGGAAAAGGTTCTCTATCGCTTCCAGGCCGGCAAAGATGGCGCGCATCCGTATTACGCCGGCCTAGTAGAACACAACGGCGCGCTTTACGGCACCACCTACCAGGGCGGTACGTCTGGCGCCGGTACCGTCTACAAGCTCGCGACGAGCGGCGGCGGACGAACACGTCGTCTACAGTTTCAAGGGCGGAAACGACGGACAATATCCGTACGACGGACCGATCTTCGTGAACGGCTCGCTCTACGGAACGACCAACCTCGGCGGATCGAGCGGCGCCGGGACCGTCTTCAAGGTTACACCGTAACAGAGATGTGCTTCTTCCACGGAGACTTCACCGACCCGATAACCCGCGCCGACGCGGTATTTCGAATCGCCGCCCTTAGCGCGATGCCGATCATGCCGTCGATCGCGCCCGCGCCAAAAGCTAAAGACGGCAACGGGGCTTACGCATATACCGCGCTGATCGGTACGACCGCGTTCGTCGGCAAGGACCTCAAAGCGGTCCCCGAGGCGACGATTCTCCTGCACGGCAACACGATCGAGGCCGTCGGACCGTCGTCCCAAGTGACGATTCCTGCGGGAACCTTGCGCGTCGACGTTCCCGGCACGTTTGCCATTCCCGGCCTGATCGACAGTCACGTGCATTTCTTTCAGTCGGGCGGCCTCTACACGCGCCCCGACGCGATCGATCTGCGCTCGGTGCGCCCGTATACCGACGAGCTGCAATGGATCCGCTCCAATCTCCAGGATACTTTCGCGCGCTACCTGACCGCCGGCATTACCTCGGTCGTTGACGTCGGTGGCCCGTTCTGGAACTACGACGTGCGCGCTACGGCGGCGCAAACGCTCGTCGCGCCCCGAGTCATGGCCGCCGGTCCGTTGATCTCCAGCGTCGACCGCGCAATTTTGGATCCGTACAACGACCCTCCGATCGTGAAGATCGATACGGTCGAGTCTGCTCGCGCGCTCATCGACCGCGAGATTGCGGCGCACACCGATTTCGTAAAGTTTTGGTGGATCGTCTCGCCGCAGCATCCGGCAATCGCGTTTGCGCCGGTGGCCCGCGCGGCGATCGAGTACGCCCACCAGCGGGGTGCGCGAGTCATCATCCACGCCACCGAACTCGAGACGGCGCGTCTCGCCGTCGAATCCGGTACCGACATTCTCGCGCACAGCGTCTTCGATACCGACGTCGACGATGCGTTCGTCGAGCTGCTGCAGACGCGCAAGATCATTTACTGCCCGACGTTAATCGTGGTGGGGAACTACGGCTACACCTTCCATGGAACCCCGAACCTCACGGCGGTTGACTTGCGCCTCGCCAATCCCGACGTGGTCGGAACCCTTTTCAACATGCCCGACGTCGAGGGCGTGCTGCCGCCGGCCACGTTGGAGCGGATTCGGGCGCTGCGGATGCCCGAAGCGCCCCACGCCGCGATGCGCAACCTCAAACGCATCCACGACGCCGGCGTGCGCGTTGCCGCCGGAACCGACGCCGGCAACATCGGAACGCAGCACGCCTCGTCGTTTTACGACGAGGCCTTGGAGATGTTGGCCTCAGGCCTCTCGCCGCACCAAATTCTCGTGACCGCGACGCAGGGCGGAGCGGCAATGATGGGTCGGGACGATCTCGGCGTCATCGAAGCCGGTAAATTGGCCGACGTCGTAATCCTACGGGAAAATCCGCTCGAAGATATACGGGCCATTGCCACGGTCCGCTATACCGTCAAAGACGGCCGCCTCTTCGACGCGACCGCTATTATAAGCGAGACCCCCGAGCAGATCGTGCAGCGGCAGGTCAATGCGTACAACCATCACGACGCCGAGGTCTTTGCCGAGACGTATGCCGCCGACGCGGTTGTCGTGCGTCCAAACGCGCATCCGCTACGCTCGCGCCACGCCATCGGCGCGACGTACGGTCAAGCCTTCCTTGCGAACCCGAAGCTGCACGCCGAGATCGTCGACCGCAACGTCAGCGGCAACGTCGTCGTCGATAAGGAGCGCGTGACCGGATTCGCCGACGGACGAGTAGTCGAAGCTACGGTAACGCTATCACGTACGCGACGGCTCGATCGCGCGCGCGGAAATCGTTACCTAGTAGGGTGCTCCGGGACGCGAAGCCGGGGACACGGCTATCCCGTCGCCGGCCGATCCCGGAATCTTGATTTCAATGCTCGGGCGATGGTTCGGGCGATTTTCCGGACCGGGGAAGCGCCACAACGTGAGCGACTCCGCGGCGACGTAGGCCCGCTTCTCGGCGCGATCGAGCGCGAGTCCATCGGGCATCAGCCACGGCGGCTTATTGGGCCCCATGCCGCCGCCGTGACCGCCGCGCCCCATGTGCCCGAAGATGTGCGATATCTGCTTTGATCCGCGCGCGTAGATGCCGCACCGATACCAGAACGGATCGCAAATCGCTAGATCGCCCGTACGCGTCGTGACGATGCCGCCGGCGGAGACGAGTTTGAGTTCGAGATTCTCCGGCTCTCCCGATCCGCCCATCCAGCGATCGACTTGCGCTTTGTTACTCTGCGTCATGAACGTAGCGTAGACGTTGCCCTGATTATCGACTGCGACGTATCCGCCGTTACGCCCATCGGGATCGTGGAGGGTGCCGGTCGGCATCGTGCTCCCGCCGGCGTAGACTTCCACGACCGCCGTCGCGTCGCTGTTCTGATAGTCGGACGCGTATACCGTACCGCTCTTCTCGTCGACGGCAACGGCGTACGGCACGCCATTGGGATCGCTAAGCGTTACCGACGGCGTGCTGCTTCCCGGCGCGAACTTATAGATTTGCTTAGCGCCTGCATCGGCAACCCATAAGTTACCGCTCTGATCGACGAAGAGTCCCTCGACGATGCCAAATCCGCCGATACTTCCGCACGCGCCGGCGTGGAGATGCATTCGGTCGTAAATTCGACCGCCGAATTGTACGACGAAACGACGTAAACGACGCTCGACGGACAGTTCGCCGTTTGGCCGTGCACGCGCGTCGTGCTCGCTTGACTTGCTGTTGGGGCAAGTGCAGACGTGGACGAGCTCGACGAACACGCCGTTACGCCGGCAATTGCGATAATCCCCAACGCGCAGTGAACTTTAGTTAACCTAAACATTCGTGCACGCTCCTCATACGACACCTCCGAACCGAAATAGATAACATGGAATCCGCGCCTCCGAAAGAGCGGGACCGCTAATCGTGATTCCGGTTACACCGCTGGTCGAAGCGCGCGTGCGCCACGACGGCCGCGCGATTTCATTTCTCCGCGATGCGACGACGAGCAACAGCACCGCCGCGATCGTGCACGTGACGATCGCCGGTAAGCCGGCTTCGGGACCGAACGATCCACCGGTGATCCATGAAGGCCCCGTGAGTTGCGCGGTTACCGCGTCTCGCAGAAAGGAATGGCCGGAGATCTGCGTTCCAAAGACCGGACCTTCGAAGAAGTTCCAGGCGAAGTGCAGACCGATCGGAAGCCAGAGATTTCGCGTGAGCACGTAGGCCGCGCCGAGCAGAATGCCGGCCTCGAGCGCAATCGCTATCGAAGAAACGGGCGTCGCGCCGGGGTTGGCCGCATGCGCGAGTCCGAAAAGAATCGCCGAAACGGCGAGCGCAATCCACGTCCCGGTCCACTCTTCGACAAGGCGAAAGATGACGCCGCGAAAGAGCAGCTCTTCAAGTACCGCGCCTCCGATAAGAAGGAGCGCGGCCACGGCTAGATCCGAGGTCGGATGTACTTTTAGAACGCGGTAAAAACCGCCCGCGAAAAGTTCCAACGCGACCAGCGAGAAGAGCAGGGCACCGATCGCGGCACCGGCAACCAGATCGCGCCCGGCATGCTTCGGGGCAAAGCCTACGTCCGATAGCGTTTTGCCGCTCGTAAAGCGCTCGACGAGCACGTCGCTGCGAGTAAGAGCACCGCCAGGATCCAGGTGATCGCGATCCCGATCCACGGGCCGTGCAGCTGCTTTGCGGCGAAGACCACCGGCGTCGCCAGAACGCCGAATAATAGCGCGATCAACAGGAGCCGTACCAGCGGAAATGCCAACAGGCGCTTCATCTCTTTACCTTACTTTGGCGCAACCAAAGCGCGCCCTTTGCGAATCGTAGCCGCCGAAAGGAGCCACGATGAGAACCTGCACCCATCTCGACCACATCCACGAGGTAACGCCGAGCGCTGACGGCTGTGAGGATTGCCTGCGCATCGGCGACACGTGGGTGCATCTGCGAATCTGCTTGGAGTGCGGCCACGTCGGCTGCTGCGACGATTCCAAGAACAAGCACGCCACCAAGCACTTTTTGGCCCAGCACCATCCGATCATCGCGTCGTTCGAGCCGGGCGAGGACTGGCGCTGGTGCTACGTCGACCAGATCCTGGTTTAGCTGCCGAACCCGGTGCAACCGAGCCCGGGTTTAAGAGAGTGCTATGAGTACGATTCGTATCGTCCCCGCCCAGCAATTGCGGGAAGGCGGCGGATTTTTGGTTCAACGCCCCTTCCCGGTCGCCGGGCTATCCTACGTCGACCCATTTCTACTAATCGACGAAATGGGGCCGGCCGATTACGGCCCGGGAGAGGCGATCGGCGCGCCGGACCATCCCCACCGCGGTTTCGAAACGGTAACCTACATGATCGACGGCGCCATGGAGCACGAGGATTCGCACGGCCATCGCGGAGCGATCCGCGGCGGCGACGTCCAGTGGATGACGGCCGGCGCGGGAGTGATTCACTCCGAAATGCCGGCAGCCGACATCTTGGAGCGCGGCGGCAAGATGCACGGTTTTCAGATTTGGGTGAATCTACCCAAAGATAAGAAGCTGTCGCAGCCGCGATATCAAGAGTATGGCCGCGATAAGCTGCCCGAGTATCGCGAGGACGGGCGCTGGGTGCGCGTAATCGCCGGCGAGGCGGACGGCAGGCGCTCGCCCATTGAAACGACGGTGCCGACGACGATGCTTCACGTTCGCCTCGACCCCAGCGCCGTCGCCGTCTTCGATATCGCGCCGGGCTCCAACGCCATCGTTCACGCTATTGCAGGCTCGGGCAGCGTCTTGGACCGGCCGCTGAACGAACACGAGGTTGCAATTGTCGAAGGCGCTCCTACGAAGATCGCGCTGACGGCGGGATCGGCCGGCCTCGAAGTGCTGCTGCTCGCCGGGGTGCCGCTGCAGGAACCCGTGGCGCGTTACGGCCCCTTCGTGATGAACACGCGCGAGGAAGTGCAGCGTGCATTTGAAGACTTCCACGCAGGACGCTTCGGCGAAATTGCGCGTGCCCACTGACCGCTGGCCCGAGCTGCGTTATGAAGCGTGGAAGGATACGCAGGCCACGCTTCATCTTTGGACGCAGATCGTCGGCAAGATCCGGCTGCGGCAAGAGCCGCTGGTCAATCATTGGTGGAACGTCGCGCTCTACGTTACGCCGCGTGGGCTGACGACGTCGGCGATGCCGTATCGCCGGAGGACGCTTCTTCAGCATCACTTTCGATTTCGTGAATCACGCGCTTGCGATCGAAGGGTGCGACGGCGAAAAGGGCGGATTTGCGCTCGCGCCGATGAGCGTAGCGGAGTTTTATCGCCGCGTGATGGGCGAGCTCGACGCGCTCGACTTCCCGGTGAAGATCTACGCCAAGCCGAACGAAGTGCCCGACCCAATTCCCTTCGCGCAGGACACCGTCCATGCGTCGTACGATAAAGCGGCCGTCGAGCGCTTCTTCCAGGCGTTGTTGCAGGCGGACCGTCTCTGCAAGATCTTTCGTTCGCGCTTCATCGGAAAGGCCAGTCCGGTGCATTTTTTCTGGGGCAGTTTCGATCTCGCCGAGACGCGCTTCTCCGGGCGCGTCGCCCCGCCGCATCCCGGCGGTTTTCCAAATATGCCCGACTGGGCGACGCGCGAAGCCTACTCGCACGAAGAACACAGCGTCGGATTCTGGCCGGGCGGCTTCGGCATGGAGCCACTCTTTTACGCTTATGCTTATCCGCAGCCGGCGGGCTTCGAACAGGCTCGAATCGCCCCGGCCCAGGCCTCGTGGCTCGACGGATTGCGCGAGTTCGCCTTGCCGTACGAGGCCGTTCGGACATCTACCGATCCCGACGGCGCCGTCCTCGACTTCTTCCAAACTACGTACGATGCCGCGGCCGGCTTAGCGCACTGGGATCGCAGTACGCTGGAGCGTGCGCGCACCTAACCTTCAGGATTTATTCATTATTTCGCGCCAGACTCGGTGGCATCTCGTTGCTATTCTCGGGGTTCCAAGCGTGCGCACGTGCTTAAAAAACATCGGCCTCCTGCTCGCGTTGGGCTCGCTTGCTGCGTGCAGCGGCGCAGGCCAGAGCGGCATCCCAGGTAACGTTCTCGCGCCGATGCAGCGCGGAATCATGCATCACAACGGATCGCTCGGACCGGTTCTCACGACCGCCGACCGCGGTCAAATTTTCGGATTCGACGTCAATCAGAACGGCAACGATGGAGTCGTTGCCTCGCTCAGCGGCAACCAGATCTCCGTGCAGACGTTCGACGCGACTACCGGCAAGATCACCAAAACGGTCGGCGCAAAGATGGGCCGGCCGGTCGCAAAGGGCGACGATTATTTGGTTGACGGAATTTTCAAGGGCGACGTGGCGCTGGTTGACTTCGAGAAGGCCGGCATTCCGGGTCAAACGCCCGCGCACGATCTCTACCACGTAATGAATCCGGTAACCGGCCAGAAACTCAACGGCCGCTGGAAGCCGCCACTCAATCTGTTCCATACCGAGCAGTGGGCGGTAAATCAAAGCACGTCCACCAGCGTCGTCTTCGGTTATCAGCGTAAAGGCTCGGACAGCACCTCGCTGATCGTCGCCGATCTAACGAAGCGTACGGGCGGAAAAGCGATTGCTCTAGACCCGAATCAGTTCTCCCTCTCAATGGGGCCGCAGTTGGCCCAGGATACCGTCAACAATTTGGCGGTCATGGCGACGTCGCCGAGCAGCGGCGGAGCCGGCGGGCCGCCGCCCAAGATCGCCACGATCGACCTCAAGAGCGGAAAGATGATCGAGTTCGGCGGTGCGAGCTGTCCCGGGACTCCCGGGATGCGGCTATGCTAACGGGATCGCCTACGATTCGGCAACCGGCATCGCGTGCACGACGACCGAGCTCGACGGCGGAGTCGAGTTCTACGACGTCGCCAAGCAGACCGGGTTTCGCGTTTCGATGCCCAACGGCGGCGGCCAATCGTTCGCGGGCTCTTACGTCATCAGCGATCCGGTTCATCAGCTCTTTCTGATCGCCCAGCAGTTTTCGAGTACCTCGCAGTCCGGCAGCAGCGTACAAGTCTACGACGAAAACGGCAACCTCGTCGAATCGATCGACGGCTTCAACTTTACCGATGCCGGCTTCTTGGTGATTCCGGTGCGTATCGCCATCAACCCGAGCGCGCGGACCGGATGGGTGAACGGCCCCAACGACAATCAGCTGCAGCAGTTTTCGTACTAGACCGGATCGCTCGGAGCGAGTGCAACGTCGTAGTCGATGGTAAGCGGCGCGTGGTCGCTGAAAGCGCCGTTCCTTATAAATGTGCGCTGCTTGAATCTTGGGAACGAGGTCGGGCGTGACCATTTGGTAGTCGATGCGCCAGCCGAGGTTCCGCTCCCAGGCGGCGGGCCAGTTCGACCACCACGTATACTGCTTGCTCTCCGGCGTTGACGGCGCGAAAAGCGTCGATCCATCCGACGCGTTCTACCAAGGCGTCGAGCCAGGCTCTTTCGTCGGGAAGAAATCCGCTGACGTGCGCGTTGCGCACCGGGTTATAGGTATCGACGTTCCTATGCGCGATGTTGAAGTCGCCGCAAACGATGTGGCTGCGCCCCGAGCGCTTCAGCTGCGCCAAAGTCGCCAGCAGCCGCTCCAAAAAGGTCATCTTAAAGGCCTGGCGCGGCGGCCCGCTGATCCCCGACGGCACGTAGAGCGAAGCGATGCTTACGGTTCCGAAATCGGCCTCTAGAAACCGCCCTTCGGCATCCATGTCGTCCCAGCCGAGGCTGCGCCGGAGCTCGAGCGGTTCGTGGCGGCAATACAAGGCGACGCCGCTGTAGCCGCGACGCCGCGCATCGGCAAAATAGGCACGAAAACCCGGCAGTGCGATCGACTCGGGCAGCAGCTGATGCTCCTGCGCGCGCGTCTCCTGCAGGCAGATCACGTCGGCGTTCTGCTCGCCGGCCCACTCGAAGAAGCCGCGCCGCATCGCCGAGCGGATTCCGTTGGCGTTTAACGTGATGACGCGCACGGCCGTATCTCCATAGGCGGAGCCTTTGAGGCTGCAGAAAAGCGAGCCTCTTGACGACCCACAACTACGAGACGACGGTCACTTGGTCGGCCGGCGACGGCCCGGGAACGGCCGACTATCGCAGCTACTCGCGCAATCACACGATTGCGGCCGGAGCGAAACCGGAAATCTCCGGCGTCGAGCGATCCCACTTTTCGCGGCGACCGCGAGCGTTACAATCCCGAGGAATTGCTGCTGGCGAGTCTTTCCTCGTGCCACATGCTGTGGTATCTGCATCTATGCGCGATCAACGGTATCGTCGTCCGCGAATATCGGGATCGCGCGGTTGGCCGGATGGTGACGCAAGCCGATGGTGGCGGCAAGTTCGAGTGGGCCGAGCTGCACCCAGTGACCGTGATCTCTGCTTCAAGCGATTCCGCGCGTGCATTGGCCCTACATGAAGACGCGCATCGGCTGTGCTTCATCGCGCGCTCGGTCAACTTTGAGGTGGAGGTTGCACCGGAAGTGGTCCGCGCCGGCCGAATGAGTTCTAACGACGGGGCGCTCGCCAAGAAGCGGCTCTCCGAGTACGTCGCGCGCTTTTCTCCCGAGATTGCCAAGCTCGCCGGCGCCGCATTGACGACGAATGCGTAAACGCCTGCCCGGCGCAGTCGAGCTCGTTTACGACAATGCTTACGCGCTCGTCGTCGGATTTTCGCCGGACGAGCGTCCATCATCGGCGCTCTTCTCGATTGCGATCTACCCCAAGAAGGTCAGCCTGTGCTTTCTCTACGGAGCACGACTCTCCGATCCCGACGGATTACTGGCCGGAAGCGGCAATCAGGTGCGCCACATCCGTTTGGAAAACGCGCGAACGCTCGATCGGCCCGAGGTGAAAGCGCTGATGAAAGCCGCCGTCGCCTGGGCCGGCGATCCTTACGACGCCGCCGCGCCGGCGCGCACCGTCGTACGCGCGATCTCGTCCAACCGGCGCCCGCGTCGCTAGTCGCCGAAGCGCCCTAGACCCAGGTTAATTCGACCGCTTAGCGGGAAACACGCACTAAGCGATGCGACCTCTTCTGGGCGCTCTCCTCTTGACCGTATTCCCATTCATAACGATGTGCGGTTGCGGCGGCGGCGCGTCCGGCTCGGCCGACTCGGCCGTGCCGCCGATCGGGCCGGCAAAGCAGGGAAAGTACTTTACGCACGTCGTCGTGATGATTCAGGAGAATCGAAGTTTCGACAACTTCTTTGCCACCTTCCCCGGCGCCGACGGAACCCGATACGGCATGATGAAAGTGCTTCTCCGCGGGAAGTACGTCGACAAACGCATCAAGCTGACCCGGCACTCGCTGATCATGGACGACGACCTAACGCACTGTCACGCTGCCTACGAGACCGCCTATGACGACGGCAAAATGGACGGATTCAACCTCGAGCATCTCGGCACGTGCGGCGCACAAGCGTACGCCGGCAGAGTGCCATACCAGTACGTCGATCCGGCGGAAATTCGCCCCTACTGGGACTTGGCCAAAGACTACGTGCTCGCCGATCACTTGTTTCAGACGCAGGGCAGCGGCAGTTTCGTCGCTCACCAAGACCTGATCCGCGGCGGAACGGCGGTTAACTCCAGCGCGAGCTTGATCGACAATCCCACCGCCTTCCCGTGGGGATGTGACGCACCGGCGAATACCGTGACGTCGTTAATCACGACGGCCGGCGACTACCTCAAGAATCGCGGCCCGTATCCGTGCCTGGGCTACCGCACGCTGCGCGATCTGCTCGACGCCGATCAGGTCAGCTGGAAATATTATACGCCGGCGGTTGGCCAGAACGTCGCCGGAGATCTCTTTAACGCCTTCGACGTAGTCCACGACGTGCGGTACGGCCCGGAATGGGCGCGCAACGTGGTCTGGCCGGAGTCCAAGATCCTCGACGATATCGCGAGCGGAACGCTTCCGGCCGTCTCGTGGGTCGTTCCCAACTATCACAACTCCGATCATCCCGGCAACAAATCCGATACCGGACCGTCCTGGGTCGCATCGGTCGTCAATGCAATTGGAAAGAGCCCGGCCTGGCGCTCCACCGCGATCGTCATCGTCTGGGACGATTGGGGCGGCCTTTACGATCACTTCGCACCGCCGTTCGAAGACAATCAGGGCGGACTTGGATTCCGCGTCCCAGCCATCGTCGTATCGCCCTTTGCCAAGCGCGGTTATATAACGCACCGCGTCTACGAATTCGGCACCATCGTTCGTCTCATCGAAGACAACTGGAATCTAGGACGGCTCGGCACCACCGATGAGCGATCGGCCAATCTGCTGACCGACGCCTTTGACTTCGTTCAAAAAGCTCGGCCCTATTCTTCGCTGACGACGCGGTACTCGGCGGAGTACCTGCAGCGGCAACCCGCTACGAATCATACCGTCGACGACGAATGATCGCGCTTACGGGCGTGTGGGCTGCGTCGCAGCCAGCCGTCTTTACCCGTCGCTGGCTTCCGGCGGCGCCGGCCCTTACCCAGCACTACTTCCTCGTTGTGTCGCAGGCTTCGGACGGCACGCTGCAAGCCTTCGTACGCAACCCCGAATCTAACTCCGGCGCGTCGCTCGGTGAGCGGACGGTTATGATTTCCGGAAACGACGTTGCGTTTCGCACTTCGCAGCGGGCCGAGATCGACGGTACCGTCAACGCCGACGGTACGCTGACCCTGCATCGGACCGGACAAGGCGGCACGGATTTGACGTTTCACCGGCCGAGCACCGAGGACTGGCGTTGGTTCTATCCACTGCCCTCGGCGCAGTGGAGCTATCGCGAGCCCGTTCTCGGCAGTGACGGCTGGCACGTCGAAACGCTGGCGCAAGCCGGAATTCGCGAAGCCCCGATCGCCGCGTTGATGAACGCGATCGCGTCGGCGCGCGACCCGTCGCTGCGCTCGCCTTACATTCAGAGCGTTGCGGTCGAGCGGCACGGAAAGCTCGTGCTCGACCAATATTTTTACGGCTTCACTGCCGCGCAGCCACACGACGTACGCTCGGCAGGCAAAAGCGTCACGACGCTGATGGTGGGCCGAGCCATTACGGACACCCAAGCCTTTGCGCCCTCATCGACCGTTCTGTCGTTGCTGCCGCAATACCAGCCGGTCAAGAACGACGATGCGCGCAAGCGCCGGATAAGCGTCGCCAATCTTATGACGATGGCCTCGGGACTGGCCTGCGACGATAACGACGATGCCTCGCCCGGAAATGAGGATACGATGCAGAGCCGGCCATCGGGCACCGATTGGTATTGGTACACGCTCGACCTCCCGATGAGCGGCGAGCCCGGAACCCGCGCCCTGTATTGCACCGCCGGAATCAATCTGCTGGGAGCCATCGTTCAAACGGCAACGCGAGTGCCGCTCGAAAGTTACCTCCAAGAGCGTTTCGCGGTGCCGATGCAGTTCGGAACGTACGCGATGTGGATCATGCCCGATCCACTCGAAGCCTACATGGGTGGCGGCGACTATTACCGGCCGCGGGACTTCTTGAAATTCGGTCAGCTGATTCTCGACGGCGGAATCTGGAACGGCCGCCGGATCGTCGATTCGTCCTGGATCCGCGACTCGATCGTGCCCCGCACGGCGCCGGAAGGCGAAGGCGACCGGTACGGATACGGCTGGCATCTCTCGAGCGTAACGGTCGACGGCCGCGTCTACGGCGTCGTCAGCGCAGGGGGCAACGGCGGTCAGTTGATGATCGTCGTTCCGGCAATCGATGCGGCGATCATGATCACCGCCGGCAACTACAATCAGTTTCCGGTTTGGCGAACGTTTTTGGAAGAAGCCGTTACCGCGGTGGTACGCGCCTGCGCGATATAGTCGAGCAGTACCTTGCCGAAATCGCCGACGACGACGAGGGCGCCGAGATCGATTGGCGTCAGCGGCAACTGTAACCGCAAGGCGTCCTTTCCATCGAGCATCCACGGACCAACGCCTGCGAAGAAAAAACCCAGCGATTCGATCGCGCCGCACAGTGACGGGGTGCTCGGATCCTCCAGGGAAAGCGATACGTATATCGCACCCAGGCCCCGGACCTTGCGAAGATCTTCCACGGCTTGATTTACGAGAGTGCCGGTCTCTGCGCCGATCGTCTCTACGTCGATCGTCGCGATGCGATCGCCGCGTACGATTCCCGAACGAAAGGTGCCGCGACCTTTCGGCGACAGGCCTTCACCGATCGTTATCGGCAGGTCGAGCTGCGCGTAGATGCGCTCGATCATCTCCCGGTGGTGCGGCGGCATGAAGACTCGCCGCGCCTCGCGCGATTTGAGCGGCTTGATGTAAAGCATACAACTCTGCCGTTGCGCCGTGGCGGTAAGCTCCATGTGACGCGCCAGAAAGTTGCGCGGTGCTTCGCCGAGCGTAATGCCGCACGCCTTAGCACCGAAGCTTTCGCTGGCGCTCTGCGTTCGGGGGTGGTCGGTCACCGGCTCGGAATAATAGCCTGCTAGTCCGAGCCCGATCGCCTCGAGTTCCGCTGCGTCGCGGAGTCGATTGAGAAGATTGCGGCCGCGATGCTCCGGAAGCACGATCGCTCCACAAGCGTCGGCCACCGGCGAGCCTTCCTCGCGAGCCAACGCGTAGTGTCCCACGATCTCGCCGCTCGCGCCAACGGCAACGAGCGAAAGGTACCGGCCGCTATGGTTGAGCTCCGCCAGACGCGAGGGCGCGTACACAGCCGGCAGGTCGTACGCATAGCCATAGGTCTGGTAGAAGGCGCGCGCGACGCCGCCGGCGTCTTCGTCCCGAAAGCGACGAATCGTGTACTCTTGAGCCGGCGCGAGCGCTACGCTCGCCTCGTTCGTAGCGGGTTGCGCCGGCGGCGCGTCTCTGCTTTGCCCGCGACGCGTCTTCAGTCGCAGCTCGCTCCCGCCCGTTCCGTGGCATATCCAATGTGCGGCGTCGACTTCGGCGCCGATTTGGCTCCATTGCGGATCGCGCCGTGCCAAGGCGTCGTCAACCGGCATTCCGCGTTCGAATAGCGATACCTGAAGGTACGCCGGCGTGCACGAGGCCACGAGGTGCAACGCGTCGCGCGCCGCGACTAATTTCTGCTTTACGATGATCTCAAAACCGTTCCGAGCCGCTGCTACGATGCCATGGGCCTGCTCCGAGCCGAGATCGCTGCGGTGCGCCGCGTCGGCGGCAAACGCTTCCACGAGCGAGGCAAAAGCCGGCTCGGGCGGGACTTTCAGCTCGGTCGTGAAGGTCAAGCCAGGTCGGAGATTCGAGAGCAGGTAACGGGCTCATTCTCAGAGGGAGGGCGCAATGTTAACGCGGATACGAACGACGCAGCTGATCGTCGTCGCGGCGATCGTGGGAGCTTCGATGTGGACGGCTTCGCCCGCGTGGGGTGACGATCCAGGCAAGATCGACGCGTACGTAACGCCCTACTACAACTCGGCGGGACCAGTCGTCCACGCCGGCAAGTACAGCGCGGGCCTTGCCTCGAGTAACGAGAGTCAGTTCGTAGCAACGATCCGCCAAATGAAAAAACGCTGGAATCAGCTCAACTTCGTCGAGCTCTACGTGGGAGCAATACGCCTATACGACATGGGGTATCGCAACGAATCCACGTACTGGTTCTATACCGCCCAGTATCGCGGCCGACTCTTCGCCCTTTTGGTCGATCAGAAGAAAATGGGCAGTATCGGCAGCCGCGGGTTCGAGCTGTACCACGCCCAAGACGCCTTCTTTCAGCTGGTCGGTCCCAACGTCAACGGATTTGCCTTCGGAAATATCGACTCGCTGATGAAAGTCATCCGCCAGGTTCAAAACGAAAACCGGACGGTCCCAAACATGGCGGCGATCTACCCTGGTGTGTCCTTCGTCGACAAGTCGCAGTGGAACGCGAAGAACCAAGAACTGAACTCCGGCTTAGGTAAGCTTTCCGTTTCCTTAATCAATCAGAAGGCGCAGATCGCGTCGCAGCGATCGCAAAACGGAACGCAGGCGCGTTTCTCCCACCTATCGAGCAAGCCGTTTCCCGGAGGGTTCTAACCCGCGCACGTTCTAGATCTTGTCCGGAACCTTGCCCGCAAAGAGCGCGTTGCTGTCCGCCTGCTCGATGAGGCTCACGCAATCCAAGCTCGAGCGGACGACTTTGGGCCGCGTTGTCGGGTCGTTTTGGAAATAGAAAACCGAGCAGGGCTGGAGCAGCGGCGGAGGACCCTCATCGATTTGATAGACGTTGGTTTCTATGACCTTGACGACGGCGTACGAGGCCGGATAGATGTCGATGCCCGGTCTTGTGATCGAGACGCAACACGCCCTGGCCGTTCTTCGCCATGAGAGCCAAGTCGCCGGCATCCTTTCTGACGGCGAGAATGACGGCCGAAGCCATCCCCTTCTTCACGTGCGGCTGCAGCACGATGACGCGCATCGGACCCTGCAAGACGCTTTGGCCGGGATGAGCGAGTCGCACTTGCGAGATGGCGCCGGTTATCGGAGCGTCGTGGCCGGAGCCGTCATCGCAAGCTAAAAGCTTCTCGTCCTGCGCCGGGTGATTGGGCGTGGATAAGAGGGTGATGATCGCGGTGCGTTCGAGCATTCCCGGTCCGAGTTCGACCCAGGCTTTGCCCGTGCACGTAATTTTCGGTTCGCCCTTGACCGTCCAAAGCTTCAGCGTCAGCGGAAGCGGATCGGCGCGGACGGCGGCGCTGGAAAAGGCCCAGACCGAAAGGGTTAGGGCGGTCGCGACGATTTGCCGCCGGCGCCAAAAGCGAGTCTCGAACATGCCCTGCAGCGTTCGGCGCACCCGCCGCCGCCTCCACCTCGGTCTCGCTGCCGCCTTCTTAAAAACCCCCGAATTTGGTAGACTGTCACTTATGAATATTCTGTCGAATGTCGAAGCACACGTCGACGAAGTGCGTAAGAGCTGGGGCTGGTTCCTCGCGCTGGGGATAATCCTGATTCTCGTCGGCGCCTACTGCATTTGGGCCGAGATGGCCGCGACGCTCGCGTCGATGGTGGTCTTGGGCGCGGTCCTGGTCGTCGCCGGCATCGTTCGGCTGATAAGCGTCTTCATGGCGCGCAGCATCGGTTACGGGATCCTCCTCTTGCTAGCCGGCATCTTCGAGTTGATCGTCGGATTGATTTTGATCGAGCATCCGGCGATCGGCGCGCTGACCATCACGCTCTTCGTCGCGATTCTCTTGATCGTCGGCGGTGTCTTCCGCTTCTTCTCGGCGCTGTGGTTCCGCATGCCGCAGTACGGATGGGTCGCGTTCAGCGGCATCGCCAGCGTGATCCTGGGCATCTTGCTGTGGGTGCAGTGGCCCGTCTCCGCACTCTGGTTCATCGGCTTTGCCGTCGGCGTCAGCCTCATCTTCGACGGCGTCGCTTGGACGTCGCTGGCAGTGCGGTTACGGTCGAAGACTTCGATCGGCACCTAAAGTGCCGGAGTTGTGACATCGCGCGAGGAGAACTGCGCGTCGTAAGCGGACTGACCCGCTTATGCGCGTCAAGCGTTTTCGGCCGCTCGTTCTGCTCGCCGCTGCCGGCTGCGCCTTCGGAGCTTCGCGCCACCGCCGGCAAGGCCGATTCCTCGATGTTCCGCGCCGGTCCGTCGCACTTGGGAGTCTACGATTCCACCGCACCGTCACTCTCGTCGGTAAAGTGGCGCTTCCATCCCGGCGGCAAATTCTTCTCGTCGCCGACCGTTAGCAACGGGACGGTCTACATCGGCAACACCGACGGCAAGCTTTACGCCGTCCGCGTCGTCGGATGGCTCGCAGATCTGGAGCTTCAAGACTGGGGGCGCCGTAAACTCGACGCCCGCGGTTTCGAACGGCGTCGTCATCGTCTCCAGTCGCGATGGAAACGTTTATGGCGTCGACGCTGCGAGCGGCGCCAAAAAATGGGCGTTCAAAACCGGGGGCGAGCGACGCTTTACCGCGCCCGGAATTCACGGCATCAGTCCCAAGAACGAAATGATGCCCGATCCCTTTGACGTCTTCTTATCGTCGCCGGCGATCTCCAACGGAGTTGCCTATATCGGCAGCGGCGACCACTACGTCTATGCGCTCGACGCTGCTACCGGAGCGCTGCGCTGGAAGTTTCTGACCGGCAACGTCGTTCATGCTTCACCGGCGGTGGCCGGCGCAACGGTCTACGTCGGCAGCTGGGATCGCTATTTCTACGCGCTCGACGCGCGCAGCGGCACCGTGCGCTGGCGATTCGCAACGGGTGACGATCGCGTCACCTACAATCAAGTCGGCATCGCCGGATCGGCGGCCGTGGCTGGACGGAATGGTTTACTTTGGCTGCCGCGACAGCACGTTCTACGCGCTCGACGCTCGCACCGGAGCGCTCGCATGGAAGCACGACGAGCACGGCAGCTGGGTCATCGGCTCTCCCGCCGTAGCAAATGGCGTCGTGTACTACACGACTTCCGACGAGAAGCGCTTCTGGGCCTTAGACGCCCGCACCGGAGCGGAGAAGTTCAACGCCCCCTACGGCTCGTTCGCGTTCTCGTCGCCGTCGCTGGCCGGCGGCGTCGCCTATTTCGGCACGTTCGACGGCCGGCTCTACGGCGTCAACGCGAGGTCGGGCGAGATCGTGGCGCGGTTCTCAACCGATGCCTCGACGAAGAATCTCCCCGCACACCTCGACAAGTCCGGCAACGTCGACCTCAACACGTTTTACGATGACGCAACGCTCGACGCCACCATCTTGGGCCTCGAGCGGATCTACGGATTGGGCTCGATCCCCGGATCCGCGGCGATCGACGCCGGCGTACTCTTCGTGGGAAGCACCGACGGGACGCTCTATGCCATCGCGTAGCTCGTGCTACGAGACGCCTCGGCGCTTGACGCACGCTTTACCCTGTGTTATGGTTCCGCAATGTTCTGTCGCGCCACGATGATGCTCATGGTAAGCCGCATGTCGATGCATGCGGAGGGGTCGTCATGAAGCGCGCCGGTTAACCAACCAACAAAAACGCTTCATGCGCCCCTCGCCAACGGCGGGGGGCGCACTTTTTACTCGCTTTCCCATCGCAAAAGGAGGCCGAGAGTAGTGGAATTAACCGTCGGAATCGCCGTACTCGGGTGCGGCACGGTTGGTTCGAGCGTCGCAGAGCGCTTGCTGCGCGAGCGCAGCGTGCTCGAGCGGCGCAGCGGCGCCAGGCTATCGCGTTCGCGGAATCGCTATCCTGGATCGTCACAAGGCACGCCACGATTCGATCGACCGGCGGCTGCTCACCACCGATGCCGCATCGTTGGTCGACGATCCACACGTCGATCTCGTCGTCGAAGTCATCGGCGGCGTCACCAGAGCTGCCGAGTTGGTGGAGCGCGCCCTCTATCGCGGACGCCACGTGGTCACGGCCAATAAGGAGCTGCTCGCGACCCACGGTCCTCGTTTGCAGGCGCTGGCGGCGGCAAGCGGCGCGGCATTGCGTTCGGAGGCCGCCGTTGCCGCGGCCGTCCCGATCTTACGTACGCTCCACGAAGCCCTGGCAGGCGACACGATCGGTTCGGTCGCCGGCGTCGTGAACGGCACGTGCACGTCGATTCTGTCGGCGATGGAAGACGGTTTGGGCTTCGACGAAGCTCTGGCGCGCGCACAATCGCTCGGTTATGCCGAGAGCGATCCGTCGCACGATCTCGACGGCGCCGACAGCGCACACAAGTTGGCCTTGCTGGCGCAAGCCTCGTTCGGCTTGGCGGTAATTTCACCGCGGATCCGCTATGGCGGAATCCGTCACGTCACGCAGCGCGACGTCGCGCGAGCGCGGATGTCGGGGCTGCGGATTCGTCCTGTCGTCGCCGCCGTCCGGACGGAGCGCGGAATTCTTCGCCGAGTCGGCCGCACTGGCGGTGCCTGAAGATCACGAGTTCGCGCGCACGGCCGGCCGCAAAGCGTCGTTCAAGTCGCGGCGCGCGACGCCGGAACGCTCGTGTTGCGCGGCACCGGCGCCGGCGGTGCTGCCACGGCGTCGGCTGTGCTCGGCGACGTCGTTACGCTGTTACGAGCCGTCGCTCAGCGTCGCGATCAAGAGCCTGCGCGGGCAGGGCATCGCGCTCGAGCCGGCAATCGAGGTCGATCCGCTCTTCGCCCGGCTGCCGCGCAGCGCCGAGCTTCCCGACTACCCCGTCTGGGACGACTCGCTCGCCGGAACCGCGTTAGCCCAGGCGGTAAACGCATGATCCGCGAGCAGACGGTAAACATCGGCACGTTGCGAGCTTGACTGCGGCGCCCAGTTGCCCGACGTCGAGCAACGCGTGACGATTTACGGCACGCCCGCGGACGACGGCTCCAACGTAGTGCTCGTCGAGCACGCACTGACCGGCTCCGGCCGCGTCGCGGAATGGTGGCCGGGAATCGTCGGCGACGGGGCGCTCTTCGACCCAAGCCGCTGGTGCGTCATCGGAATCAACGCGCTGGGAGGCTGCTACGGCTCGACCGGCCCGGCTTCGCCTGCCGAAGACGGCAAGCCATTCGGCCGAGCGCTTTCCGCGGGTGACGGTCGCCGACATCGTTCGCGCGGAATCGGCCGCGCTCGACCGGATCGGTATCGCGCGCGTCGACACGGTCATCGGCGGATCGCTGGGCGGCATGCGCGCGCTGCAATGGGCGTTGGCCGCTCCGGAGCGCCTGCGCACGGCGATCGTCGTCGGCGCCCACGATCATCACAGCGCGATGGGCATTGCGCTCAACGCGCTCCAGCGCGAAGCTATCGCGCTCGATCCTCGAGGCGGATTGCGACTGGCTCGTAAGATCGCGATGCTGAGCTATAAGAGCGACGAGCTGTTGCGATTGCGTCACGAGCGGCGCAGCGACCGCTTCGGGAAGCCGCGTTTCGACGTCGAGGGATATCTCGAACGCCAGGCCGATCTCTTTGAAGCGCGGATGGATCCGGCGAGTTACGTTACTTTGACGCATGCGATGGATTCGTTCGACGTGCGGGGTACTCGCATGCTGAACGCCTCACCCGAGCTCGTTTTTGTCGGGATTACCTCGGACTGGCTCTTCTTGGCGCAAGACGTCCGGGCCGCTGCGCGGAGGGTAAGCCTGCGCGGTGCGCGAGCGCATTACGTCCAGCTTCGCTCCGGTCACGGCCACGATGCGTTTCTCGCCGAGGCTCCTCAGCTGCGCGAGTTGCTCGAGCCCTTCGCCGGGAGGGTCTACTGTTATGACTGAACTCGGCTTTTCGACTCGTGCCGTATGGACCGGCCAGGAACCTTGCCCCGCGACGGGTGCGACCATCGTTCCCGGTCTATCAGAGCGTGACGTTCACCTTGCCGCGTGTCGGGACGACCAAGGGCTTCGATTATTCGCGCACGATCAATCCCACGCGCGTCGCCTTGGAACGCCAAATAGCGGCGCTCGAGGAGGGCGAGTACGGCTGTGCCTTCGCTTCGGGAATGGCCGCGGTCGCGGGAGCGACGTCGCTGCTGGCAGCCGGCGATCACATTATCGCGACGCGCGACATTTACGGCGGCACGCATCGCCTGCTGACGCAGGTGTTGGCGCGCTACGGAATCGGCGTAACCTTCGTCGATACGAGCGACGTCGACGCTACCTGGAAGGCCGCGCGTGCGAACACCAAACTGCTATGGCTCGAAACGCCCAGCAATCCGACGCTCAAACTCTGCGACATCGCCGAAATCGCTCGCCGCCGGCCGCCGGGCATCGTCATCGCCGTCGACAACACTTTCGCATCGCCGTTTCTTCAAAAGCCGCTGCGGCTCGGGGCCGACTTGGTGGTTCACTCCACGACGAAGTACATCGGCGGGCACAGCGACGTACTCGGCGGCATCGTGATCGCCAACGATCGCGACTTGGCTGAACGAGTCGCCTACTATCAGAACTGCATGGGCGCGGTGCCGGGATCGTGGGACGCCTACCTGACGCTGCGCGGCGCCAAGACGCTTGCGCTGCGCATGCGGGCGCAATGCCGCAACGCTGCGGCGATCGCGGAGTTTCTGGCGGCGCCGAGAGGACGTTGCCACCGTTTACTACCCCGGCCTCCCGGCGCATCCGCATCACGAGCTCGCCAAGCGCCAGATGAGCGGCTTTGGCGGCATCGTCTCGTTTCGACCGCGTGGCGGCGTCGAACGCGCGCACGCCATCGCCGGCTCGACCTCGATCTTCAGCCTGGCCGTCTCGCTGGGCGGAGTCGAGTCGCTGGTCTGCAGCCCGGCAAAGATGACGCACGCCTCGCTCACGCCCTCCGAACGCGAAGCCCTCGAGATTACCGACGACCTTCTGCGTCTCTCCGTCGGGGTTGAGGACGTCGACGATCTCGTCGGCGATCTGGCTTACGCGCTCGATGCGACGGCGGAGATCCGATTGGATACGCACACGACGGGCCGCGGCAGGCATAGTGGCGAGACCGTAAGCGTCGCCGCGAAGCATTAGTGAAGATAAAGAGGCTGCTCGGCCTGCCTAAAGAACCAGACGGTAATGCCGTCAGTCTTTTCCCTGACGTCTAATGGCTTTCCAGAGAAGCGCCTGTATAGCAGACGGCGCTAGAGTGGTTTGTCGTTGCCGGCGTCGACGGTCGCCGCTCTCTCGGCCTGCGGGCAGCCACCAGCTGGCACTCAGCCCGACAAGAACGCAGCGCACGCTCGAGCATCGCGACTCTTGGATGCTGAGCGAAGCGCGTCATGAAAACTTGCTCTACGTCTCCAGACCAGCGGGGCGAGGTTTACGTTTTTTCCTACCCGAAAGGCCGCCCGGTCGGGATCCTAACCGGCTTCGCGACGCCGGCCGGTTTGTGTAGCGACTCCGCCGGTAACGTCTTCATCGTTGACACAAATGCTTCAAGCATCTTCGGAGTACTCGCACGGCGGGACCGAAGCCGATTCAAACGCTGCACGACTTCGGCTATTACCCCTGGGGCTGTTCTATCGATCCGGGCAGCGGCAATCTTGCGGTGACCAACATAAACGAAGTCCCATCGGGGCCGGGAACGATCGCGATTTACGCTTCGGCGCGGGCATGCCGGCAATACTCAGCGATCCCAATCTCGTCTACCCGTATCTGTGCGGCTACGACGACGACGGGAACCTCTTCTTCTCGGGTCTCGCAGCGTCGCCGCCCGATCGAAGAGATTTGGGAGCTCTCCCGGGCGGTGCGTTTACGATCGTTCCGATAAAACAGCGCTTCAAGCAGGAGGCCGGGATCCAATGGGACGGGCACTACCTGGCCGTCGGCCACGCCGCGGTCATCGACCGGTTTGCGATCAGCGGGAGCACTGCCACGCTCGTTGGTACCACGCCGCTGCGAGACGCCAAGCTCATCCTGCAGTTCTGGATCGACGGCAACAACGTAATCGGTCCCGATTTTCACAAGGGTAGGAGTCGGCTTGTGGCGCTATCCGCAAGGCGGCGAACCTAACCTAACGATCAGGGGAGTCCCGATCGAGCTCTTCGGCTCGACCGTGAGCCAGGCGCTAGGCATGCGACTAACGACGTTCGCGCAGGTGACGGATTTGTGCCATTTGGCGTTGTAGCGCGCAACTGAGATAGGAGCGCGAAGCGCTTCCGGCGATGCTTTTAGGAAATGCATCTCTTGATTATCGGCGGCACGCGCTTTCTGGGGCGCCACATCGCCGAGTACGCGCTCATGCTGGGCCATCGCGTCACGGTCTTCCATCGGGGACGCGCGATGCCCGAGGGGCTGCCCGGCGCAACGAACGTCTTCGGTGACCGCGCCGTCGACATCGAGCGCCTTTCGGGCGATTTCGACGCCGTCGTCGATACCAGCGGTTATCTGCCTCGCGACGTCGCGAAGTCGTGCGCGCACCTGCGCTCGCACAATCCCGACGCCATTTACGCATTTATTTCAAGCGTAAGCGCGTACCGCGACGGCTTTCCGTCCGGCGCCGACGAGTCGGCGGCGCTATGGGATACGGGCGACCCAAACGCGACCGAGATGACGTTGGAGACCTACGGCCCGCTCAAAGCGCTTTGCGAGGCGACTGCACTCCGGCATTTCGGCGAGCGAAGCCTGATCGTTCGTCCGGGGCTCATCGTTGGTCCCTACGATCCGAGCGACCGATTCACGTATTGGGTACGGCGCGTCGGCGACGGCGGGGCCGTGCTTACGCCCGGATTACCGAATCGCGAAGTACAGTTCATTGACGGACGCGATTTGGCGGAGTGGATCGTAGCGATGCTCGAGGCTGGACGCGCGGGGACGTTCAACGCAACCGGGCCGCTCGATCCGTTGACGTTCGGTACGTTTATGCAACGCCTGCCGCACGACGCTGAACTCCGATGCCGAGTTCGTTTGGGCATCGCAAGAGTTTCTGCTCGCACACGGCGTCGAGCCCTGGATGGAGATGCCGCTGTGGATTCCCGATACCGAGGCCGGCGGCTGGGATTCGATCTCGTCGGCACGCGCCATCGAGGCCGGCCTGACGTATCGTCCTTTGGGCGACACGATCGCGCGTACGTGGGAGTGGGACGCGACGCGCGATCGGGCCGTCGCCCTGCGCGCAGGCATCACCACGGAACGTGAAACGCAGCTGCTCGACGAGCTCCTCGAAAAACGCCGTGAATAAGATTCGCGACGCGCTTCTCGGGATGCTCGGCTGCGCGCTGCTGGCGGCGGTGCCTGCGCCGTCACCGGCACCGGAACCGGCCGCTCCAGGCCCGGCCGCCGACTCGGTGACGCATCATACGCTCGCGCTTGGTTCCAAAACGCTGTCTTATACGGCTCGGGCCGGCACGATCACACTGCGCAATAGCGACGAGAAGCCGACGGCGGATATCTTCTACGTGGCCTACACGCTCGACGGCGCACCCCCCGCATTGCGGCCGGTGACCTTCGTATACAACGGCGGGCCGGGAAGCGCAACGCTATGGCTGCACATGGGCTCCTTCGGACCGGTACGGGTCGAGGTTGGCAACGGCACGGCGACGCGGCCCGCGCCGTATCGCGTCGTGCCCAATACCGAGACGCTGCTCGACGCGACCGATCTCGTCTTCATCGACGCGCCCGAAACGGGTTACAGCCGCATTAGCGGCGCTGGAAAGCCTGGAGATTTCTTCGGCGTGGACAAGGACGTCGCCGCATTCGAGCAGTTCGTCGTCCGTTACCTGACGACGTTCGACCGTTGGAACTCGCCCAAGTTTCTGTACGGCGAAAGCTACGGAACGACGCGATCCGCCGCGCTCGCCGATGCGTTGCAGCTCAACGACAACGTGGCGGTCAACGGGATCGTCTTGCAGTCCACGATTCTCAACTTCGGCATCGATAGCAACGCCGCCGGCGGGAATGACTGGCCCTACGTGCTCTATCTCCCGACCGAGACGGCGACGGCATGGTATCACAATGCTTTGCCGCTCTCGGGACAGAGTTTGGAGAGCGCCATCGACCAGAGCGAACGGTTTGCCATGGGCGCGTATGCAACCGCCCTGGCGAAGGGTGGAGCGCTCAACGCAACCGAGTACGCGAACGTCGCACGCGAGCTTCACGAGCTGACCGGCCTATCGGAACGAGAGATTCGTAACAACAACTTGCGGGTGCCGTACTCGCGTTTCGAAAACCGGCTCTTTTTGGAGCGCGGCACGCTGCTTGGCCGGCTCGACGCGCGTTTTCGCGCTCAGGCTGTCGACCGCTTAGCCGACGTTCAGCCGTGGGATCCGGCGAGCGCGGCGATTGCCGCGCCCTTCACCGCAGCCGTAAATCAGTATCTGCGGGAGAACTTGGCCTACCGGACGGCACTGCTCTATCGCCCTAACGCTTACGCCATCATCGGCGCCTCCCCCGACGGCTGGGACGTGCGGCACGACGGCGTGCAGAATACCAACGTCGAGCCGGATCTTTCCGACGCGATGACGTTCAACCCGTATCTCAAGGTTTTTAACGCCGGCGGATACTACGATTTCGCGACGCCCTTCTTCGAGTCGCTTTACTCGCTCGATCATCTCACGATCGATCCGTCGCTCCGCGCTAATATCACCGAGGGGTTCTATCGCTCGGGCCACATGATTTATATCGAGGATGCGGCGCGCAAGCAGCTGCACGACGACCTCGAGCGATGGTACGCCCAAACGCTGGGAGCTTCGTAGCATGTCGCGCATCATCAGGGCAGCCATCGTGGCTGCGTTAACCGTAGCCGCTCTGCCGGTTTCGGGGCCGGCGGCGCCGCCCGCAAAACCCTACCCCGACGCGGTAACGCACCACTCGATGCTCGTGCACGGTACGCGCCTGACTTACACGGCGCGAGCCGGCACGATCGGCATTCGCGACGATAAGGACAAAGTCACCGCGACGATGTTCTACACCGCGTTTACGCTCGACGGAGCCACGCCGGCAAAGCGCCCCATCACCTTTCTCTACAACGGCGGCCCCGGCAGCGCGACCATTTGGTTGCGCATGGGCTCGTTCGGGCCTGTGCGGGTCGTCACCAACGGACCGCCGACCGGCGCCGCGCCGTTCCGGCTCGTCGAAAATCAGCAGACTCTGCTCGACGCGACGGACTTGGTTTTCGTCGATATTGCCGATAGCGGCTTCGGGCGCCTCGCCCCCGGCGCCGACACTAAGAAGTATTTCGGCACCGACGGCGACACGGCAGCTTTCGCCCAGTTCATCGAACGCTATCTCAACACGTTCGGACGGTGGAACTCGCCCAAATTTCTCTTTGGCGAGTCTTACGGTACGGCACGATCGGCACTGCTTTCCAACTACCTGCAGAATGCCAACGTCGGCATCAACGGCATCGTGCTTCAGTCTTCGTTGCTCGACGCGTCGCTGGCGACTCCGTACGATTCCGGCGGCGGCGACACCGACGACTGGCAATACGTTTTTTGGCTGCCGACGTTGGCCGCCACCGCGTATCACTACCGTATGGTGGCGCAGCCCCCGGCAACCCTGGCTGCGTTCGTCGCCGAGGCGTCGCGCTTCGCCATGGGCGAGTATCGCGAAGCTCTGGCCATGGGCTCGAAGCTCCCCGCCCAGCAGCGAGCCGAGATCGTGCGAAAGCTTCAGCGCTACACGGGACTTTCGGAGACGTACATCTCGAACGCCGACCTGCGCATCCTGGGCTTTCGCTACGTCGCCGAGCTTCGGCGCAGAGTCGGACGCGTCCAGGGCATCTACGACGCGCAAGTGGAGCTGTCGACGCTCGATCGCGCGCAAGAGTTTCCCGCCGTCGATCCGACCAATCAGCTGACCGGGCCGCCGTATTTCGCGCTGCAGAACGCCTATCTGCGGACGACGCTTCACTACAACCCGTCTCTGCTCTACCGAACCGGCGCGTACGCTCAAATTCAGAACGCGGGGGGCTGGGACTTCCGTCATAACGGAGCCCTGCCGATGGATACGGCGGGAGATCTGGCGCTGGCAATGGTCGCCAACCCGTCGCTGCGAGTCTTCTCCGCAAACGGCTACTTCGATATGGTTACGCCCTTCCAAGCCACGATCTATACGCTCGACCATCTCAACCTGGAGCCGTCGCTGCGCCGGCACATCGCGTTCGGCTTCTACGAGTCGGGGCATCTGATCTACGCCAACGAACGCGCGCTGCGGCGCTATCACGACGACCTCGAGCGCTGGTACGCCGCAACGCTCGCCTCGACGCGTTAGAGCAAATCGCGCAGCGTTAAGTCGAATTCAAGCGGCTTGCCTGCGCGGCTTACGGCGACGTGGAGCGTCGTTCCGGCAGGCATCGTCCAATAATCTTTGATCTGATCGCCGCTAAGCGTCGCGACGGGCCGGCCGGCAATCGCGACGAGCGTATCGCCGCGCTCGTATTCCCGCTTGCTGCGCCGGCGAGCCCGGAATAACCGACGCCACGATCGTCGCGCCCGCCACATGGCTGGTCGCGATGCCGGCGCGCGTAAACGTAAAGGGCGCGCCGAACTCGTCGTTTTTTGCCAAGTACAGCGTTTTATCGGGAACGTCGATGGTCACGGTAAACCGGCGCAACACGTCGGTACCGATGTTTCCGTCGAGGTCCGGCGCGGAAAAGACGCCGCCGGTGGCGTGGACGACGTAGGCGACCGGATCGGCAAGCACCGCGCCTCCGAGGCTTAGCGTATCCACGCGGCCGGCGACGCCGGTCATAAGACCGCCGGCGCCCCGGCCGGGGGTCGCCTCGACGGTGCGCGACATCTTTGCAACGAGTCCGTTGGCGTTGGCGAAGCGTTCGGAAAGCATAAGCGCCTGCGGCGACCCGGCATCGATGTCAAAGCTTCCCTCGACGCCGTCGACGGCCGCCCGCACGTTGGGGAAGACCCCGCCGCGCAAGATCATAGGCAGCGCCGTCGCGTTGGGGTCGACGCGAAACACTTGCGGATTGGTCAGCGTAAGCGTCTTGTGAGCGTAATCGATCGTCACGATCAGATGCGCGAAAAATTCGCGTCCCAAGATGCCGCCGAACGGCAGGCCTTCGAAGGGACTGCCGAGATCGATGACGGCCGGGAGCACGAGAAAATAGCCCTTCTCGAGCCTCGCGTCGCCGAGCGACGCAACCGTCGGAACCACGATCCCCATCGGTTCGGTCGTATTGCCGACCCCCGTGACCTGGACGGTAGCCACCACCGGCAGGTTCAGCTGCTTCGCGGCGAGGCTCGAGAGCGAAGCCGCACCACCGGTGTCAAAGACGAATGCGTAGGCCTTCCCGTCTACGGTTGCTTTAACGTAGATGTGATTGCCGTAAAGCCGAAACGGCACGGTCGTAGTGCTCGCCACGGTAGCCGGCGCTTGGTGTGCTTGGGGATGCTCCTGTGCGAGTGCGGGCGCCGGCGCGAGCAACGCGGCAAAGACCAATGCGATTATCCTCATGTCAATCACTACTCTCCACTCGGGAAGCCGGCTTCGCTTCCAGGTGACGCGTTTATGCCGTATCGCACTTCAATTTTGAGCGGCGCCTGAGGACGGGAGAGGCCGCGAGATGCTTTCATGAAAGAAATGGCTCCCGAGATTCAAACCGTAAGGGCCGGCAGCGCGGCGACGCCTCGCCGGGAGTGGGGCGAACGCGAAGTGCGCCGCCTGCTCCGGGGCCTGCGCCGTCCGCACACGCTGGCGATGGAACCTTTGGCGCGATTTCTTTGCGACGCCTACGCCGTCGAGAGCCCCTACGACGCCACGCTGCGATTCATCGCCGACACCTTCGTCAACGGCGGGTTGGTCGGGAAAGCGCCTCTTTGAGCTGATACAAACCTGCGACGTCCAGGCCAACGAGACCCTCGTGGCCGCCGCGTCGGAGATGGGTGTTTCGCCGCGCCAGTTCTTTCGTTATCGCCGAGAGGCAATCGTCGCGCTCGCCGCGCACGCCAACCGCCTGGGACGTCCCGATGACGCTGCCAAGAATCCGATGGAGGAGTTGGCGCGTCTTCTCGGCGAGACCGATCCCGCAGCTGCCAGCCAAGTGTACGAGATTGCCGCTCATGAGGCCGGGCACGTCACGATGGAGCGCGTCGAGGTGCTGCTCAACGCCGGCGAGTTCTTCGGCAACGACGTGCTCGACCGGTTTTACGGCACCGAGCGGCTACGCGTCCTCATCAAGATCGCGCGCAGTTGTTACATCTTCGGCAACCCGCGCGCCGGCGAGGCGCTTTTGGACGCAGTGCGGGCCGGCATGGCCGACGCGATCGTCGAGAATCGTGAGGTTCTCGATTTCGATCTCCTTTACACGCAGTACATTCGCGCGTTGCATCGCGGCGATACGTCGGAATGCACGCGGCTGGCCTGCGACGCGCAGACAGCGCGCCAAGGGCGACGAGATGCGGACGATTGCCGCTATTCTCATCGAGGGAGAATCGGCAGTGCGTGCCGGTGACCTGCCGCTTGCCGAACAGACGCTCACCGCCGTCGAAGCCATGGTCTTGCGCCGCACGCAGTTGCGGCTCGTGACCGTTGCAATCTGTCTGCGCGCTGCGATTGCTTTCATGCGCAATGACTTGGCGCGAGCGTATGGCTACATTCATTCGGCGCAGCTCGCATTGCACGAACGCCCCCTCGATGCGATGACGATCAACGCGCTGATCGGGCGAGTTTCGCTGGCGATGGGAACGGCCTGGCGCGCACCGCGCGATCTGCTGGAGATCACCGAACCTCCGATCCGCGCGCTCGTGCCCGCAAGCGGGGCCGGTTTCATCGGACTCGACGGGTCGACGCGACGCCTCTTCCCGCGACTTTATCTCAAGATAGTCGATCTCCGCGCGGGCCTGGCTGCCGGCGAGCTCGGTTTGATCGACGAAATCGTTGAAACGATCGCGTACGTGCGGCAAGCGGGATATCGTTCTCTGGAAGCGTGGGCCCTCGGCGTACTTTCTCAGTGGCACGCTCTCGCCGGCGATCCCGACGAAGCGCAGTCGAGCGCAATTAAAGCCTGGACGCTCGTCACCGACCTCGGCGATTTCTATGCAGCGCACGATTTATTCACCGACGCGGCTGGCACGCGCCGCGAGTTCGGCGCAGTGGATCTCAATGACGAGTTTTTGGCAGCGTTCTATCAATCACTCGGGCGGCGATTCCCCAGCGCCGCTCTCGTCGCTGCAACCGGCGCGTCGAAAAACCGCTTCTGGCGAAGCCTCCTGCTCGGCTCGCGCAACGATGCCGGCGTTCGAGCCGACGACGCATCGGCATTCTTGGACGCGATTGCCGTGGAATACGATGCCGCGGCGTGCCAGAAACAACGAACGCCCTTCGTTCGCGCTGCCGCGCGCGACGCGGCCATCTTACTCCCGCCGGCCGAACGCGGCGCCTTTATCGCAGGCGTTACGAGGGCGCTGGAAACCTGTTACGAGCGGCTTCCCGGCGGCGCGTCGAGGTTGAAGCGGCCCCAGTCGATGCTTTCACAACGCGGACGCGCGCTCGTCGGTGTAACCGCAAGTCATCCGACCGGCAGGCCGCAGACCCGTCACTGCGGAAGCCGCCACCATGACGCGCTGCCTTGCAATGCTCTCACTTTTTGCGCTGGCCGCCTGTGCATCAGGAGGCTCTTCGTCGCTGCCCGCGACAAAGGGATTCTCGGCGCTTCGCGCGTTCAGCGGTACGGGATCCGGAAAGATCAAGCACGTCATTTACGTGATCCAAGAGAACCGCAGCTTCGACAACTTATTTCAGGGTTATCCGGGAGCCGACACCGTCTCGAGCGGTCTCAACTCACATGGCCAACAAATCACGCTGCAGCCCGAGTCGCTGAGCAAGGTGTATCAAATCGATCACTCGGTCTACGGCATGTTCGCCGCCTGCAATGGCACCGGCAGCGTCCCGGGCACCAACTGCCAAATGAACGGCTTCAACAACGAAGAGTCGTACGGTGGGCCGAATAATCCGCAGTACGTCTACGTGCCGCACACCGAGTCGAAGCCCTATTTCGACATGGCCCATGAATGGGTCGTGGCCGATCGCATGTTCCAGTCGCAGCTCGACGAGAGTTTCGTCGCGCACCAATACGCCATCGCCGCGCAAGCGCAGTCCAGCGTCGACCTTCCGTTCTATCTGCTATGGGGATGCGCCGGCGGCAAGAACGACGAGGTCGGAACGCTGACGCAGAATCGCAGCCCGTACGGTCCGTACCAGCAGGCCTGCTTCGACTACACGACGCTCGGCGACGAGCTCGATACCGCGAAGCTCTCATGGCGGTTCTACGCGGTTCAGTACAACCAAGATAACGGCGGAAACGGCGGAACTTGGTCGGGATATCAAGCCGTGAAGCATATCTTCTACGGTAACGACTGGAGCAACGTCATCTCGCCCAACTGGCAGTTCATCAAAGACGTGCGCCACGGAAAACTCGCCAACTTTACCTGGATTACGCCGGAGTGCGCCGAATCGGATCATACCGAGTGCGGCGGCGGCTACGGACCGTCGTGGGTCGCGGCTATTGTTAATACCGTGGGCAAGAGCAAGTTTTGGGATTCCACGGCAATCTTCGTGCAGTGGGACGACTGGGGTGGATACTACGACCACGTCGCGCCAACGTACCAGGATTATGACGGCACGGGTTTCCGCGTTCCGCTTCTCGTGATCTCACCATACGCTAAGAAAGACTTCGTCTCGCACGTACCCTATGAGACGGCCAGCGTTTTACGGTTCGCTGAAGATCTCTACGGGCTGCCGCAGATGGCGGCGGCCGATTCGCGCGCAAACTCGCCGGCCGCGGATTGCTTCGACTTCACGCAAAACCCGCGGAAGTTCGTTAAAATCAAGGCACCGTATCCGGCGAAGTTCTTCATCGGCAACACCCTCGGGGGCACCAGTCACATGATTCCCGACTACGAGTGAGGCGCTAGCAGGTCAGGCACCGCGTTTATTCACGGTTGCGTAAGCGATTCGTTTTGCCTCGACTTCCGATTTGCCGCGCGCCTCTTCCGAGTCGATAATGTGCTGCGCTTGACGGCGCTCTTTCGCTGTATAGCGATGCTTGTCGGGATTCTGCTTGTTAACGGTAGCGTAGCCGATCGCCTCGGCTTCCTGGGTGAATGCCCGCGCGCTTCCTCGCTGACCTTGATGTGTTCGACTTGCCGGTGTTCTTTTGGCGAATAGCGGTGCTTCTCGGCCATGCATTTAGCATGCCCAAGCTGCGGCGTCACTAATCGCGACCAGCTTGGAGGGGCCCGCTTGGCATCGCGTAGTAACCGTAGGAGTCAGAAAAGGAGTAACCGATGGCGATCAATCGGGCGAGTTTTCTGAAGTGCTTCGCTGGCGGTAATGGGCACCGCCGTTGCTGCGAACCCTATGCTGGCTGCCGCCTCGACCGGTTCGCCCGCCGCCGCGGGACAATCGCCGCAGGAGTCGTTGGAGCGGCTCATGGCCGGGAACAAGCGATTCGTCCATAACGACTTTCCGACGCAGAACCACATGGCAGAAAAACGGGAAATGCTCAGAGATACGCAAGCGCCATTTGCCGCGATCCTGACATGCGCCGATTCGCGGGTGATCCCGAACTTTATTTTCGTTCAAGGGCTCGGCGATCTATTTGTAACGAGAGTGGCCGGCAACTATCCCGACGATCTCGTGACCGGCTCGATCGAGTATGCCGTCGAACATCTGGGAACGCGACTTATCATGGTGTTGGGACATCAAAACTGCGGCGCCATAAAGGCCGTCTACTCCGCGTCCGAGGAGCATCAAATGCTTCCGCCCCATCTCACGACGATCCAGCGCCTTATCGCGCCTGGAATCCAACGCGTCGTCCAAAACAAAGGCACGATTAACGAGGCGATTAACGCGAACGTTCGTGCTGCGAAGGCGGACCTTGTGGCGACGTCGTCCGTTATCGACGGCGGAATAAAGAGCGGCAAGGTGCTCTTAGTCGGCGCCGTCTATAAGCTGGGTACGGGTGAAGTCGCGCTTGTAAATTAGACGTCAGAAGCTGTTGCGACATCGAGCGCGGCACGCAATAACTCGTCCGAAAACGCAGAAACCAGTCCTACTCGTCCCTTACACGTTGGAGTTTTCGGACTGGCCTAAAGGTTGGTGGAGCTGTCGGGGTACTGCCCCCCGAGTCCAAGAGGTCTAACCGGCGCGTTCTTCAGGCTCAGCCTTGACTTTGTCTTGGTCGAACGTACGCCTCAAGGCGGGGCTTACCGTTCGCTGCAGATTCTTTATCTCGCTCGAGCGTCAAATCACGCGCCCGTGCCAGCCCGAGTTTGTGACCGGATTGCAGAGTGGTTCGGGCCGACTCTCTGCGTCCGGTGACTAGCCTAGATTAGGCAGCCAGTGCGTATTCGTTGTTGGCAGTTATTGCCGTTGCGATCGTTTTAGGAGTGCTCGCAACTCCGCCTGCTGACGCCGACCACGGCCTTCTTGTCGAACCTATTTCAGCCCCGCGATCAGACAAATACTATAACACGCCGAAGCAAGCACCGGTTTCGGCGTCAGCGGCAAAGCGGGCGGCCCTTTTGCCCGGCTTAGTTAGATCGCGCGGCGCTCGACCCGGTCGCCCTGAGCCATCAGGGTCGACACGATCGTCATAATGATGGCGCCGTAGAGATTGGCGAGCCACGGATTGATCTCACCGGTGGTGTGGAAATTCGGCGCAATCCAGACCGTGAGTGCAAAGAGAACGTAGTTGATCACGATCGAGAAGAGACCGTGGGTGATCCACGTTAGCGGCAGCGAGATGAGCCGCAGAATCGGACCGATGATGGCGTTGACCAATCCGAAGACGATCGCGGCGATGACGGCGGTCCAAATCGTAACGGTGTGATTGAAGCCGGGAACGTACCTCGCGATGAGGTAGAGGACAATGGCGTTGACCAGGAATCTCAGAAGCCAGTTCAAGAGCGATACCCTCCTTCCAGTTCCTGCTTTATCTTTGCGGCCAACGCGGGCGTCATCCCTTTGACGGCCGCGATTTCGTCGATGGCGGCGCGGCGAATCCCGGCCGGGGAGCCGAAGGCGGTCAACAGCCGTTTTTTCCTTACCGGGCCGACGCCGGCGAGCGCGTCCAGCGCGGAGCGGGTCATCGACTTGGCACGCCGCTGGCGATGGTAGGTGACCGCAAAACGGTGCGCCTCGTCCCGGATTCGCTGCACCAAATGCAGGGCCGGAGAGTTGGGCGGAAGCACGATGGGATCGGGCTGATTGGGCAGGTAAAGCCACTCGTGCTCTTTAGCCAAACCGGCTACTGGAAGGCCCGTCATGTCGAGATCTTCAAGCACCTCGACCACGGCGCCGAGCTGCCCTTTCCCGCCATCGATCAGCAGCAGGTCGGGCTTCTTGTTGAAGCGCTCTTTCTTCGCGAGCTCGCGCTCCATCGGCGTGTCGACCTTGTCGGTTTCGCGTCGCAGATAGCGTAAGCGGCGGCGCAGCGTTTCCTGCATCATCGCGAAATCGTTCGGCCCGCGGTCGTACTGAATCTTGAACTTGCGGTACTCGCTCTTTTTGGCTCGGCCTTCCACGAACACGACCATCGAGGCGACGGGATTGGTACCCTGAATGTTCGAGACGTCGTAGCATTCGATGCGGTGCGGCGGCTCGGGCAGCTCCAACGCGTCGGCCAGGTCCGTAAGCGACCGCGCCTGCGCGGTCTCCTGCACTTCCTGATGCGCCAAGAATGCTTTAAGGTTCTGCTCGGCGTTCTTCTTCACGAGGCGCAGGTACTCGGCGCGCACGCCGCGCTGCGGCTTGAGAATGCGGACGCGCTGGCCCTTGATGCTCGACAGCCACGACTCGATCGTCGAGCGTTCTTCGGGCAGCGCCGTCGCCAAAATCTCCTTTGGAACGGCCGCGGAGATGATCTGCGCGTCGTTCTTTCGGCTCCGGCGGGTCTCCGGAACCGGCGCCTGATTGTCGCGAGCGACTCTTCCCGGCGAAACCGCAGCATCTTCCGGCGCGCCGGCCGTTCGCGCGGTATAGAACTGCTTGAGGAACTCCCCGGTGAGCGTCTCATCGGATTGCTCGAAAACGCCCTCCAGGATGAAATGCTCCTGACCGATCAGCTTGCCGCCGCGCACGAGAAAGACTTGCATGCAAGCCTGACCTTGGGCGCGCGCGATTGCGACGAGATCCATGTCGAGGCGCGATTTCCAAACGACCTTCTGGCCCTCGGTCACGCGCCGGACTTGCACGATTCGATCGCGCAGGCGCGCCGCGCCCTCGAAGTTCAGATGTTCGGCGGCGTCGGCCATGTCGGATTGCAGCCGCGTCAGAAGCGAATCTTGCTTGCCCTCGAGAAAGAGCACGACCTCGTCGATGGTGCTATCGTAGTCTTCCTGCGTCTGGTAGCCGACGCACGGTGCCAGGCAGCGCTTGATGTGGTACTGCAGGCAGGGCCGCTTGCGCCGCCCGTCGATTGGCTCCCGGCAGGTGCGTAGCGGAAAGACGACGCGAACCAGATTGATCAGTTCGCGCAGGCCGTGCGCGTTGGTGTAGGGCCCGAAGTAGCGCGCGCCGTCGTTGCGGACGAATCTGGTAAATACCACGCGCGGAAACGGCTCGTTGGTAACCTTGAGATACGGATACCGTTTGTCGTCGCGCAGCCGAACGTTAAACGGCGGCTGGTGCCGCTTGATCAGGTTGGCTTCGAGGATCAGCGCTTCGACTTCGTTGGTGACGACGATCGTGCGCACGTCGGCAATCCTCTCGACCATCGCGGCCGCGCGCGTCGTATGGACGGCGCCCTCTTGAAAATAAGAGCGCACGCGGTTGCGCAGCGAGATCGCCTTTCCTATGTAGAGAATCTCGCCATCGTGACCGACCATGAGATAGACCCCCGGAGCGTCGGGGATCTGTGAGAGCGTAGCGCTGAAGTTCACTCGGCTAGGTTTGCTTTGGCGCGCCGGCGCCTTTTCCCGCGCATGACGAACACCGTCGCGACGATAGCCAGGACCGCGGCGGCCAGCACGATATAGCCGCCACGCTGCAGCAGCGGCAGCACCGTGTCGAGGTGCGAGCCCAGCGCGCTGCCGAGCAGAATGAGGAACGAGCAGAAAATGAGCGAGCCGAGAAACGTCCAGAGGTAAAAGAGCGCCAGATTCATTTCCGCTAACCCGGCCGGGATGGCGCAGACTCCGCGAAGCACCGGTAGAAAGCGGCAGACGAAGATCGCGAAGGTTCCCCAACGCTCGAAGAACTTATGCACTAAAGCGAGACGGTCGTGGGTGAAATGGATGTACTTTCCGTAGCGCTCCACGAACGGAACGCCGCCGTAGCGTCCAATCGCATAACCGATCGAGCCGCCGCCGATTTCGCCGGCCAGCGAAACCGCAATCGTCAGCCACAGATTGGGCAGATGGCCTGTCGCGGTAAGGGCACCGGCAACGGGTAAGATCACTTCGGTGCCGACCGGGGCGCCGAGGTTACCCAGCGCCAAGCCAACGAACAGGCCGAAATACCCGTAGTGGTCGATGAGCGCAATGATCGCGTGCTGGAGTTGCTCCACGCTTCCTGCTTACTCCACCGCGCGGGCGGTGTTTCGATTACCTGCGCGACGGAGAATCTCGGCGGCGGAGCTCCCACCTTCCAAGCGCAGCGCCTCGAACAGGTCGAAGGGGCCGATCTCGCGGTCGCCGGCGCGTTCTTGTGCCAGCGCGACGATGCGTCGAACGCGCGGCGTAATCAGGATTCCCTCCCACAGGCGGTCGTCGCCGGTCCCCAGCGCTCGCCGGACCTCGGCGTGCACTTCGGATGCGTCGATCCCCTCAGCGTCGAGCGCGCGAAGCGTCGACGGATCGCGTTCGTCAAGCAAAGCGACCAGCAGGTGTTCGGCACCAACGTAATAGTGGCTGTGGTTCCGGCACTCTTGCTCGGCTACTCGCAGCACGCGCCTGGCAGCCGGGTTAAAATTGGAGAACAAGCAATCCTTCGACAGGCTCGGGACCAAACGACGGGGGAGGAGAGAATTTCGGGGCGACACGATTTGAACGTGCGACCTCTTCGTCCCGAACGAAGCGCTCTACCAAGCTGAGCCACGCCCCGAGAACCACGAGGGTTTCACACTTTCGCGCTCCCTTCCTTTGCCCCTATTGCAGGGCCGACTCCCCGCGAGGGTAGAAGGCGGGTAACTATCAAGAGTTCACTCGCTTCATGAGATATTTAATCGTCGGGTGCGGGCGCGTCGGTTCCGCTCTCGCGAAGTTGCTCGATTCCGACGGACACGAAGTTATCGTCGTCGACGAGAACGCAGCCGCTTTTAAGCGGTTGGGTCAGAAATTCAAAGGCCACGAAGTCGTCGGAACGGGCATTGACTACGACGTCCTCAAACGCGCCGGCGCAGCGACCGCCGACGGTTTTGTCGCCGTTACAAACGGCGACAACCGCAATATCATGGCGGCCCTGATCGCCCAGCGCATGTTCAACATCAAGAGAATCGTCGCACGCATCTACGATCCGCCGCGAGGACAAATGTATCGCGAGCTGGGCGTGCAGACGGTCTGCCCGACGACGGTCGGAGCGAAGATGATCCGCGACGTGCTGACCGCCGCAACCGACTCACAACCCTTCGACCTCGGGAAGTTGACCTCGGCTTCGGTCATCGCCGGCGCCGCCCATGCCGGAAAGCGGATTGCCGAGATTCAGGAATCGGGACGGATTCGGATCGCGGCGCTCCGGCGCGGCGGCGGCGATCCCGTGATCGCCTCGGACGATCTGGTGGTGCAAGAGGGCGACGAGCTCAACGTTATTCTCTCCCCGGACGCAACGGGCGATCTCGCCCGGCGCTTTCCCGATCCGGCTGCTCGAGCGAAGGTCAGCGCGTAGCGCGTGTTCACTCTCATCGTCGGCGGCGGCAAGGTCGGCTCGTATCTCACCCGCGCGCTGCTCAACCAAGGGCACGAGGTCGTCGTCATCGAGAAGGACGAGCGCAAGGCCAATGCACTCGAGCGTCTCATCGATCGCAAGGTGACGGTGGTCGGCGATGGATGCGATCCGCTCATTCTCGACGCCGCGGGCGTGGCGCGCGCCGACGTCGTGGTCGCAGATACCGGTGACGACGAAGACAATTTGGTCGTCGTTCTTCTCTCCAAGCGCAAGTCGAAGGCGCGCTGCATCGCCCGAGTCAACAATCCGGCGAACAAGCTGATTTTCAACTCCCTCGACACCGACGACCCGGTGATCGTAATTTCGTCGACCGAGCTGATCCTCGACGTGCTCAACGAGCACGTCAATGCGTCGCGGTATCGCTCGATGCTCGAAACGATGCATCTCTTCGGCAAGGGGAACATGCAGCTGGTAAAGGTCGCAATCCCCGAGAGCTCGCCGGTCGACGGGAAACGGCTCGCCGAGATCGGCTTTCCGCACAACTCCGTCGTCGTGGCCGTCGACCGGCCCGACAGCGATCTGGAGATTCCGACCGGCGACACGACGCTGCGCGCCGGCGACAGTATGATCGTCATCGTCAAGAACGGCGCGGCCGAACGAATCCGCGCCATTTTAGGCGTCGAACAACTAACCTCCTAAATGTAGCCCTTGCGCAAGGCGACGACCGCGGCCTGCGTGCGGTCCGAAGCCGACAGCTTCTCCAAGATATCGCGAATATGTCCTTTGACGGTGCCGAGACCAATGTGTAAGAGCTCGGCAATCTCGGCATTGGCGTGCCCGTCGGAAATCAAACGAACGATCTCCGTTTCGCGCGGCGTTAGCGGCGACGAGCGCACGTCGCTCGGCCGAGTAGCTGGAAAAACGGGCCAGCACGACGTGCGCGATGCTCGGGTCGAAGTAGGCGCCGCCCTCGGCCGCGATGCGAACGGCGTCGACGATTCGCTCCGGCTCCGAGCTCTTGAGGCAGTAGGCGTCGGCCCCTGCGCCGAGCGCTGCCAACACTTCGTCTTCCAAGTCGATCATCGTCACGATCACGACGTGCGTTTGCGGCAGCTCGGCACGCACGCGCTTGGTCAACGTCACACCGTCCATTCCCGGAAGACCGATGTCGATGACGGCGACGTCGGGGCGCTCGCGGCGAATCGCATCCAAGCCGGCTAAGCCGTCCGCCGCCTCGGCGACGACGTCGTACGCGGCCTCGAGCGCCGTCCGCAGACCGGCGCGCGTAAGGGCGTGATCCTCGACGATTGCCACCCGCGTTCGCGTCGAAGACGTCATCTCAGACTGCCGCCGGGAAGGTCATCGTAAACGCGCTTCCACGCGGCGATCGTTCGGCATACGCGACGCTTCCGCCGTGCTTTTCGACGATGCGCCGGACGATGTAGAGCCCAAGTCCGGTTCCTCCGCCGGCCTGACCGCCGCCGAAACGCTCAAAGAGCGCGTCACGGCGTTCGGGCGGCACGCCATAACCGTCGTCCTCAACGGAAATCGCAATCGAATCTCCGGACGAACGTGCCGCGCACGACGACGTGACCTCCGGAGGGCGTTGCTTCGAGCGCATTGGCCACCAAGTTGCCGGCGGCGCGCCGAATCTCGTGCGGATCGCCGAGCATGCGCAACGTTTGAGGCGGAAAGTCGGTGGTGATGGCGACGTTCTTGACCTCACCGACCGGCCGCAGCTCTTCGACGACCTGCACCGCCAGCCGGCCGAGATCGATCGGCTCGCGCAGCGTCGACGCTTCGCCCGCTTCGTAGCGTGCCACGAGCAGCAGCGTTTCCACGATTCTCCGTTCGTCGTCGTTGGCCGCGAGCGCCGAACGCAGAACGGTTCGATAGCGCTCGGGAAGCTCGCCGTACGCGCCGCCGATGGCCTGCGTCATCGAAACGTGCGCTGCCGTGAGCGGCGTGCGAAGATCGTGCGCGAGCGCGTAGACGATGTCGCGAATCACGTCGCTGCGGTCCGCCAGCTCGTCCTTCTGACGCGCGATCTCCTCGTTCTGCTCGCCCAGTTGGGTAAAGAGATTGGCTTGTTCGAGCGCCAGCGCCGCCTGCCCCGAAAACGCGCGCAGCGTGGGCAGCGCGTCGTGCACGAAGGCCGAGCCCGCATCAACGCACGCGATCAAGACGTGCTCGGCCGGTCCTTGCGTCGAGATGCGGGTCACGAGCGCTTCGCGCGGCGCCGAGCGCGCGAGCGTCATGCGTCCGAGCGCGTCGCCGGACGTCACGCCGAATGCATCGTCAACCTCTTGCGCGCGCGCTACCAGTGAGGCGATCTCCATCGACACGCGCCGGGCGCTCTACCGCGATGTCCGCGTCGCCGCTACGGTACGACATCGTTAGCGGCGTAGCAAACGGCGCCTCGCGAATTACCAGCAGCGCTTTGGATGCGCCCAACAGGTCGACCGATTCCCGCGTGATGGCCCGCTGAACGAGCTCGACGTTGAGCGTTTCGCGCACGCGCGCGGTCGCTTCGCGCAGATGCCTTCTCGATCTCGATCTGCCGCATCCGTCCGGCAGAGACGCCGGTTTCTCGCGCAAGGTCCTGGGTCTTGACGCTGAGATAACCCACGAGAACGAACGACGCCGCCAAGAGCAACCGATCGCCGATCGCCACGCCGTCCCAGTGATGCCCGGCCTGCAATCCGTTTACGTAGCCGGCGGTCGCATTGGCGATCTCGGCGGCGACGACGAGATTGATCGTTAGGCCGCTCCGTAGAGCGAGGCTGCTGAGCGCGATCGGACCGTTGAGTAGAATGGCCGCGATAAACAGCTGCGGCGTCAGGAGGTCGAGGATCCATGCGACGATCAGCAAGCCGTAGCAGAGCAGCGCCACGAGTTCCGCCTTCGGGCCGTGCGGCGGGGGTGCCTTGCGGGGGCGCCTCGCCATAGCGCGAAGCCAGGCGCGTGGACCGCACGGCGAAAGCTGAAGAGCTTCTGCGCGAACTCGGCGGGCGCGCGCGACTGGTCGTCTACGTCGCGAGCGCTCCGGGTTCGGGCAAGACGCGTCGCCTTCTCGAAGACGCGCGGCGTCTTGCCGCCGACGGCAAGCGGGTGGTCATCGGATGGGTCGAAACCAAGGGCCGCCCCGATTTAGAGCGCGCCGCCGCCGGTCTGCCCCGAATTCCGCCTCGACGGGTAACGATCGGCGACCGCATTTTCGAAGACTTCGATTACGAGGCAACGGTGCGCGAAAAGCCCGACGTCGTGGTGCTCGACGAACTGGCGCACGACAATCTCGGCGACGCCCCGCATCCCAAGCGCTGGCAAGACGCGTTGGCTTTGCGCAAGCAGGGAATCGGCGTGATCGGCGCTTTCAACATCCAACATCTCGAAACGGTGGCGCCCACCGCAGAAGCGCTCATCGGCTATCCGGTTCGCGAGATTATTCCGCTGTCGTTTCTGCAGGCCGCCGACGAAGTCGTCGCCCTGGACGTTTCGCCGGGGCTGCTGCAGAGCCGCGTCAAAGCGGGCAAGATCGTCAACCCGCAGGACGTCGATCGCGCGCTCAACGGCGTCTTCAAAGAGCAGACGCTCTACATGCTGCGCGAGCTGCTCTTACGCACGGTCGACAATCTCACGTTGCCTGTCGTCGAAGCGCGAAGGACGTCGATGGCCGCGGCCTTCGTCTATCCCAACGTCGATCCGGCGCCCTACCTCAAGCGCACTGCGGCCATCTCTCAAGCCTTGGATTTGGGGCTGGAAGTCGTTCCCACGGAAGGTGTGGATCGTGCCGCACTCGATCGCATAAGCCGCGAGCTCGGCGCCGAGATGCTGCACGATACGTTCGATCCAGCCGGCGTACCCGGCGATCGGCTGCGCGCTTCACTCGTCGCCGTGCCGACCGGGAAGGTCGGTGCGAAGCTCGCCAATATGCCGCTTCCGTACGACCTCTTCATCGTCGCCGCAACGCAAACATACCTCGGTGAAAATGCGGCGCGTTCGCCGTATTCGCAAACCGCCGGCGACCGGCTGCGCGTGGGCTACGGTAAGCTGACCGTCTATTTGGGCGCGGCCGCCGGCGCCGGGAAGACGTACGCGATGCTCGATCGCGCCCATCAACTCAAGCCGGAAGGCGTCGACGTCGTCGTCGGCTTCGTCGAGACGCACGGTCGCAAAGAGACGGCCGCACTGCTCGACGGCTTGGAAATCGTACCTGAGAAGCGCTTCACCGCCGGCGGCATTGCCTATCGCGAGTTCGACCGCGACGCGCTGATCGCGCGCAAACCGCAAGTTGCGCTGATCGACGAACTCGCGCATACCAATGCGCCGGGCTCGGTCGCCCCCAAGCGGTTCCACGACGTGCTCGCCGTGTTGCGCGCCGGAATCGACGTCATTACGACTCTCAACGTCCAGCATCTGGAGGGATTGGGCGACACGGTTCTTCGGCTGACCGGCACGGTCGTTCGCGAAACGCTGCCAGACGGGATTCTGTCGCTCGCCGACGAGGTCACGCTGATCGACGTCACGCCCGAGACGCTGCGTCAACGAATGCGTGAAGGCAAGATTTATTCGCCCGAACGTACCGAAGCCGCGCTCGCCAACTTCTTTCGTATCGAGAATCTCTTCGCGCTGCGCGAGCTGGCGTTGCGCGAAGCCTGGCGCGCCCGCCACCGCCGGCGCATCGTCTCGCCGTTCGAACGCATCCTCTTGGCAATCGGCTCCCGGGCCGCCGATCTGCCGATGATTGCGCGCGCCGGCCGGATCGCCGCCCGGCTCGAGATCGAGTTCGCCATCGCGCACGTCGTCTCGCCACAGAAGAAAGTCAGTCCCGCCGTCGTCGAGCAACTCAAAGCCGAAGCGCGCAAAACCAACGTCGAGTGGATCGAAGAGACGGCCGCCGATCCGGCACAACGCCTCATCGAAATCTCACGCCGGCGTCCCGAGACGACCATAGCCGTCGCCGGAACGCACCGCCCGCCTCGCTGGCTGTCGCGTCCCTCATTTGCGCGACGGATGCTCGACGCGGGAGCCCGCGAATTAATTATCCTCGCCCGCCCCCCAGAACCCGAGGACGAGTCATCGTAAGCGCCGGCTGCCACCCTGGCTTGGCAGAGGGTACCTCGAATAACTGCTAGCGTGCTCAGACCGTCCAGCGCGAGGTTCAGCTCGAGGACGTTAACGCGGGGTTCGCCGAGGAAACCAAAGGTGCGTCCCTGCACGTGCCGAGCGATAAATGCGCGCACGGACGCCGCGTCCATGCGGCGCGCTTTCGCCACGCGGGGCGCCTCCCAGTACGCCGCGGCGGGCGAAATGTCGGGATCGATGCCGCTCGCGCTCGACGTCACCAGGTCGATCGGAGGCGGACCTTCGGCGTCGGGGTTATCCTTCTTCAACTGCGCAATCGTCGCTCGCGTAGCGTCCATTAGCTTCTTTGACGTCGGGCCAAGGTTCGTTCCGCCGGTCGACGTCGGATCGTAGCCCTTGCCGGCAGCCGACGGACGCCCTTGGAAGTACTGCGGCTTCGTCCACAACTGACCGATGATCGCCGAGCCCGACGACCTTGCCGTTGACGGTGACGAGCGAGCCGTTGGCTTGTCGCGGGAAAAGGACTTGCGCCATCGCCGTCATCGCCAGCGGATAGACGAGTCCTAAGAGCACGATCGACACGATCGTGACGCGCAGGGCGGTATTCAAGTGCTTGAGCATGTATTCGATTCCTACGTCAAGTGCAGCGCCGCGAGAATCATGTCGATCAACTTGATGCCGATGAAAGGAACGATCACGCCACCCAGCCCGTAGATCATCGTGTTCTCGAAGAGGACGCGATTTGCGCCTTTCGGCTCGTAATTTACCCCGCGCAGCGCCAGCGGAATCAGCGCGATAATGATGAGCGCGTTGAAGATTACCGCCGAAAGTATCGCGCTTTGCGACGTCGACAGCCGCATCACGTTAAGCACCGCCATGGCCGGATAGGCAATCGCGAACATCGCCGGCAGAATGGCAAAGTACTTGGCAACGTCGTTTGCGATAGAGAAGGTCGTTAGCGCTCCTCGCGTCATGAGCAGTTGCTTGCCGATCTCTACGATCTCGATCAACTTCGTCGGGTCCGAGTCGAGATCGACCATGTTGGCTGCCTCTTTAGCCGCCTGCGTGCCCGAGTTCATCGCTACGCCGACGTCGGATTGCGCCAGCGCCGGAGCATCGTTCGTTCCATCGCCGGTCATGGCTACGAGCCGGCCCGAGCCTTGCTCGCGCTTGATCAGCTCCATCTTCGTTTCCGGAGTAGCCTCGGCAAGAAAGTCGTCGACGCCGGCCTCTTTGGCGATCGTCGCCGCCGTCAGCGCGTTGTCGCCGGTGATCATGACCGTCCGAATTCCCATCGCCCGCAACCGGTTGAAGCGCTCGGTCATATTCGGCTTTAGAATGTCTTTGAGGTAGATTACGCCGACGACCAACGTGTTGTGCGCCAGCAGCAAGGGTGTGCCGCCGCTGCGAGCGATGCGCTCGACCGATGCGGAGAGTTCGGTCGACGGATTGCCGCCGGCGTCGCGGATCCAGGCAAGCACCGAGTCGGGTGCGCCCTTACGAATCTTTGTGCCGTCGGCGAGGTCGAGCCCGCTCATCCGCGTGTAAGCGCTGAACGGGACGAAGACCGAACCCTGCGGCGCTTCGCCGTTGCGCGCACCGGCCTGTTGAGCCAGGGTCACAATGGAACGGCCTTCGGGCGTTTCGTCGGCGAGCGAGGAGAGATAAGCGATGCGTGCAGCATCGGCCTTCTCGATGCCCGCGGCCGTGATGATCTCGACGGCTTGCCGATTTCCCAGCGTGATCGTCCCCGTCTTGTCGAGCAGCAGCGTGTCCACGTCGCCCGCCGCTTCCACGGCGCGTCCGCTCATCGCCAACACGTTGCGCTGCATAACGCGGTCCATGCCTGCGATGCCGATCGCCGAGAGCAGGCCGCCGATAGTCGTCGGAATGAGGCACACCAGCAAGGCAATCAGCACCGTGACGCTTTGATGCGCGCCGGCATAGATCGAATACGGCGCCAGCGTCGCTACTGCAATCAAGAAGATGATCGTCAGCCCGGCAAGCAGGATCGAGAGGGCGATTTCGTTGGGCGTCTTTTGACGTTGCGCGCCCTCAACTAGGCGAATCATGCGGTCGAGAAAACTTTCGCCTGGGTTTGCCGTAACGCGCACGACGATTCGGTCAGAGAGCACGCGGGTTCCGCCGGTAACCGAGCTGCGGTCGCCGCCCGATTCGCGAATGACCGGCGCCGATTCGCCGGTGATCGCCGATTCGTCTACGGTCGCGGCGCCTTCAACGACGTCCCCGTCTGCGGGAATGATCTCATTCGCTTCGACGACAAAGCGATCGCCCTTACGCAACGTCGTGCTGGCGACCCGCTCCTCGGTTCCGTCGTCCTTCAACTGCCGCGCGAACGAATCGGACTTAGTGCGGCGCAGCGCCTCCGCCTGTGCCTTACCGCGACCCTCGGCCACCGCCTCGGCGAAATTTGCGAAAAGCACCGTGAACCAAAGCCAAGCGGCGATGGCAAAATCGAAGCCCAGCATACCATTGTGTCCGACGACGTCGCGTACGAAGAAGATGGTGGTAGCGGCCGCGCCGACTTCGACGACGAACATCACGGGGTTGCGCGCCTGCCAGCGCGGGTCGAGCTTCTTGAACGAATCGGTCAGCGCGCGCGAGAGAATAGCGCGATCGAAGAGCGAGCGCGCCTTCGGACGGCGGTCCAAGCGCCTCTGGCTGAGCATTAGTACGTCTTCCCTTGCAAAAGGAGCAGATGTTCGACGATCGGTCCGAGCGAGACGGCCGGCAGAAACGTTAGTGCACCCACAATAACGATGACGCCAATAAGAAGCGCGACGAAGATCGCCGAGTGCGTCGTAAAAGTTCCGGGGCCTTCGGGCACGGACGTCTTTCCGGCCATCGCGCCGGCGAGGGCGAGAACGGGCACGATGATGGCGAAACGTCCAAAGAGCATGTTCATGCCCGGTCACATGTTATAGAAAAGGTTCGGGCCCAAGCCGGCGAAGGCGGAGCCGTTGTTGGCGTTGGTCGACGTAAACGCGTAAAGGATCTCCGAGAAACCGTGCGGACCGGCATTATTGAGCGTCGCCAGGCCGGCCGGAATGACCGCAGCCACGGCCGTCGGCACCGAGGCACAGCACCGGCGTGACGAGCGCCGCGAGAATGGCAAACTGAACTTCGCGCCGCTCGATCTTCTTCCCAAGGTACTCGGGCGTACGGCCGACCATCAATCCAGCGATGAAGACGGTGAAGACGACGAAGACGATCATGCCGTAGAGCCCGCTGCCGACGCCGCCGAAGACGATTTCGCCGAGCTGCATGTCTACGAGCGGCACGAGACCGCCGAGCGGCATGAACGAGTCGTGCATCGCGTTCACCGCGCCGCACGACGTGTCGGTCGTCACCGTCGCCCAGAGCGCCGACGCGGCGGCGACCGAAGCGGCACTCCTTGCCCTCCATGTTCGCCCCGGCGACGCCCATGTGGTGCACGATCGGATTTCCCGCGGCCTCGGCCCAATACGACAGGGCGAAGCCGGCAAAGAAGAGGATGCGCCATGGCCGTGAAGATCGCCCAGCCCTGCCGCGTGTTCTTTGACCATCTTGCCGTACGTGTACGTAAGGCCGGCGCCGAGCGCGAAGATCAAGAGCAGCTCGATGAAGATCGCTCAGCGGCGTCGGGTTCTCGTTCGGACGCGGCGGAGTTGGCGTTGACGAAGCCGCCGCCGTTGGTGCCGAGCTCTTTGATTACTTCCTGCGAGCCCATCGGACCGCCGGTGATCGACTGCGTGAAGCCCTCGATCGACTTCACGGTTTCGTAAGCGTGGAAGTTCTGCGGCACGCCCTGCCAAACGAGGAAGAGACCGAACGACGATCGATATCGGCAGCAAGACGTACAGCGAGCAGCGAGTTAGATCGACCCAGAAGTTTCCGAGCGTCTTGACGATTGGTACGCGCCAAGCCGCGGACGACGGCTACGGCGATCGCGATGCCCGCCGCCGCCGAGACGAAGTTGTGCCACGCCAAGCCGGCCATTTGCGAGAGATAGCTCATCGCCGACTCGCCGGAGTAGAACTGCCAGTTCGTGTTGGTCGTGAAGCTTACCGCGGTGTTCCAGGCGAGATCCGGCGCCATGTTGGCGATGTGTTGCGGATTGAACGGCAGCCATTGCTGGGTTCGTAGTAGGACGTAGAGATAGGCCAGGCCGATGAGCGAGAAGCCGAGCACGGAGAGGGCATAGGCGTACCAAGTCATCTCCTCGTCTTCGCGGACGCCGCAAAGGCGATAGATGAGTCTCTCTAGCGGGACGAGCACCGGCGATAGCCAGGTGCGTTCGCCTGGAAGACTCGCGCCATATACGGAGCCCAACGGCTTCGTCATCGCCAGGACGATCGAAGAAGAAGACGATGGCCTGGAGCCATCCGATCGCAGTCACAGGTTTTCCTTAAAATTTCTCCGGACGCAGCATCGCAAAGACGAGATACGCCAGACCGGCAATCGTCAGGACGAGGCCCAAGTACGTCGTCAAACTGCATCGGCTCGCTACACCCGTTCGCATCCGACGACGTAGAGATCCAAGAGCACGAAGACACGATCGACAGTGCGACGATCCCGATCTCAAGCAGCATGAATCCAGGATAACCAAGTCCGGCACGCCGCGCCACTGCCGATCGGATGATCCGACCGGATATCCATTCGGATCATCCTTCCGGCGGTTTGCCCCCATTGCCCCGCCCTGTATACTTGCGACGTTATGTTTGACAGACGGCTCGTGGCACGCAGCTCTGCTGTTGCTCCGCGTTCGGCGCAACGACGGGTCTCGCCGCCGCCCAGACGTCCCCCGCGCCGCCGAGCTCTCCGACTCCGGCGGCTTCACCAACGCCGAGCGCGCCGAGCGATCCGTGCGGATCGATTCTTTCGATCGTCAATCGCCCCGTCGTTACCACCGGAGTTTGCACGGTGCGAACGGGACATTTCGACGTCGAAACCGGGTACGCGAACACGACGACGACCGGAACGGGCGGCGGCAGCGGCGTGCTCTATCCGCAGCCGCTCATCCGCATCGGAACGGCCAATCCGCACTTCGACGTGGAGTTAGGTCCGCCGAGCTACGCGACGACGTCGGTGGGAACGCCGACGGTAACCGGTTCGACCGACGCGAGCTTAGGGGCGAAACTGGAGCTCGGTTATAGTTCGAATGCCGTTTGGGGCGTCAACGGACTCATCACCTTTCCGACGGGAAGCTCGGCATTTTCCGCGGGAAACGCGCAGTTCACCGGAAGTTTCAACGGCGCGTATACGGTAAACTCAGTGCTCGGAGTGGCCGGATCGGTCAGCTTCAACGCCTTCTCCGGCTTGAACTCGGCCGGCGCCGCGCAATCGTATTTCGCCGCGGTTCCAAGCATCGTCGCGACCGCGACGCTGCCCGGACCCTCCGAAATTTTTCGGCGAGTACGCCTATTTCAGCCAAGCCGGCGTTGGACTCGGCGGCAAGAGCCTGATGGATTTCGGCTACATCCGCGACCTCGGCGGCCACGTCCAACTCGACGTGGAGTACGGCTTCTCGCCGACGCTGCTCAACGGCCAGACGCAGCACTATATCGGCGCCGGCCTCTCCTTCATGAACTAAGCATGTAGGGGAAAACGAGCGAGCGCGGCTAAGGGGCGTGTAACGACGCATACCGAGGGAGGATACCGATGAGTACCGCCGCTCCCGTCAATATCGGAAACACCGGCTTTATGCTGCTTTGCGCGAGTCTCGTCATGCTGATGACGCCCGGACTCGCGTTTTTTTATGGGGGCCTCGTTCAGCGCAAAAACGTCCTGACGATCATGATGCAAAGCTTCATGTCGCTGGGATGGACCACGGTCTTGTGGTTTGCCTTCGGCTACTCGGAGAGCTTCGGCCCCGACTGGCACGGCATTATCGGCAACCCGGCCACCTACGCGTTCCTCAAAGGCGTTACGCTCCATACGATGTTCACCGGAAACGACGCCGGCATTCCGCTGGTCGTGCACATCGCCTATCAGATGATGTTTGCGATCATCACGCCCGCGCTGATCACCGGCGCCTTTGCAAATCGCGTGACGTTCAAGGCATACTTCTGGTTTTTGACCGGATGGCTGATCTTCGTCTACTTCCCCTTCGTCCACATGCTCTGGAGTCCGGACGGGGCCTTGGCGAAGTGGGGCGTCCTCGATTTTGCCGGCGGCATCGTGGTCCACGCTTCGGCCGGATTTGCCGCTCTGGCGTCGGTGCTCTACGTCGGCCGTCGCCGCGTGCTCGACAACAAGCCGCATAACGTCCCGCTGATCGCACTGGGCACCGGCCTGCTCTGGTTCGGGTGGTACGGTTTTAACGCCGGCTCGGAGCTGCGCGTCGACGCCGTAACGGCATCGGCCTTCCTCAACACCGACGTCGCGGCATCCTTTGCCGCCGTGGCCTGGCTCTTCGTCGAATGGGCCCGTGGACGGCAGCCGAAGTTCATCGGCCTTCTCACCGGAGCCGTTGCCGGTCTGGCAACGATCACGCCGGCGGCGGGCTACGTTTCACCGATGACCGCCGTGATCATCGGTCTCGCCGCGGGCGTCGTCTGTTACTTTGCCGTTGCCCTCAAGAATCAGCAGGGATGGGACGATGCGCTCGACGTCTGGGGCGTCCACGGCGTCGGCGGCTGCCTCGGAATCGTTCTTCTCGGCGTCTTTGCATCGACGCTGTGGAATCCGAACGGTGCGGACGGCTTGCTGCGCGGAAATCCGGCGTTTCTCGGCAAGCAAATCGTCGCGGCCGTCGTCTGCAGCGGTTGGGCGTTCGTCTTTACCTACGCGATGCTGTGGCTCATCAATTTGATAACGCCGGTGAAGGTCGACGAGACGGCCGAGGAGCGCGGGCTCGACGCTCACCTTCACGGCGAAGAGGCGTACCCGCTGGGCGTCTAGCGTCGAAGCGAGCTCCAACGTCACGTTACGTTCTAGCGCGGGCCCGACGCACCACCGGCGCGTAGTGAGAGGCTGCCGGCGATAAGCGTCGCAAGCGCCACCGCGAAAGTAGCGTCGATGATCGCCTCGCGATACGGCACCGACGCCGGAATCGCTAATGCGAGCGCCAGCGAGAGCGCTCCCCGCATGCCCGCAACTCTGACGACACCGATCCATTCACGTGGGTAGGGACTCGGCAACAGCAGTCCTGAGACGACCACGCGCGAAAGAGCTACGCCCGCAAGACAAGCAACCGCAAAGATCGGTTCGGCTGCGAGTCGCCCGATCTGCAGCGCGGCGCCGACCATGAAGAAGACCAGGGCGTTGGCGACGAACGCCCCGAGATCCCAAAACCGATTCACGTCTTCCGCGATGCTCAACGTTATCCACGCTCGCTCAAAATAACGCAGCGCCATCCCGCAGGCGATCGTGGCGAAAATACCGGAGAGCTTTAGGTAGTCCGCGGCAAAATAGGCGCCGTACGCGCACAGGATCGTGGCCCCGATCTGCATCCGCACGTTGCCGATCCCGCGAAGGATGCGCGCGATCGCGAATGCGATGGCGATGCCGAGCAGTACGCCGCCCACCGCGCCGGCAAGCGTCGTCGAGGGCGATGACAAGCGAAACTCGCGCCGCTCAGCGCTCCCAACGCGATGCGTGGCCAGTACCGCACGATAGAGCGCTACGGCTACGGCATCGTTGAAAAGGGACTCGCACTCGACGATTGTGGCCAGCGTCGAAGGTACCTTGAGGCGCCGAAATACCGCGACGACGGCTATCGGGTCGGTCGCGCTGAGAATCGCCCCCGCCAAGAGCGCCGCCGCGAACGGCACGCGCACGATAGACGAGAGCGCCGGCGACGATCGCTGCGGTGAGCAGCACGCCGGGACCGGCCAGCACGGAAATCGCGACCCAGTGGCGCCGTACGGCTTTGGCATTGAGATTCCAGGCCGCTTCAAAGAGCAGCGCCGGCAAGAAAACGTAGAGCGTCGCGTGTCCGAGCGCATATTCGAGGCGCCCGGGCTGGACGAGACCGTAGGCGACCCCCAAGCCTACGGCGAGAAAGATCTGCCAAAGCTTCATCGCCGTGCAGGCTTCAATGCGTGTGCGTGAAGTTTCCGACGCGTGTGAGCCGCCGCATCGCCTCGATGGCGTGCCGCATCCCAAGCGGTGCCTTCGGCCGGCCGACGGCGGCGAAATAACGCTCCGGATCGATGTTGAGCGTGCGGGTTTGTATCATCGCTACCGGAGAGTCGCGCAGCACGGCCTCCATGGCCGCAATCTCTTCCCGGTCGTCGGTAACGCCGGGATGCGTGAGCAGATTCAAGCTCACGCGGAGTCCGCGTTCGCACGCCAGTCGCACCGATGCGAGCACGTCGTCTAAATCGTAGCCGATCGGCCGGTAATACGCGGCGTAGACCGCCGGCCGGAAGGAGTTGAGGCTCACGCGCACCGCGTCCAGCCCGGCGTCGATGCAGCGCGCCAGCGCCTTCGGCAGGCTGCCGTTGGTGTTGAGGTTGATCGTGCCGTTCGACCGTTTGCCGCGGACGATTTCGATCGCGCGGGCAATCGCCGTCGAGCGCAGCAGCGGTTCGCCTTCGCAGCCCTGCCCGAAGGAAACGATGCCGTCGTCGACGCGTTCGAGGTGGTGCAGCGCGACGGCGCCGAGCTCTCGCGCCGTCGTTTCATCGGCCACGCGCGCCTGCGGCGACGGAAATCCCGCCTCGTCGTCCTGTTCGGAGATGCAACCGATGCAGCGCGCGTTGCATTTCGGCGAGACCGGCAAGGCGGCTTCGCCACGCTCTAAAAAGACGTTCTGCGCGGTAAAGCAGCCGTATTCGCGCGAGCAAAGCGCGACTTGCGCGAGCACGCGATTCCCCGGCCCGCTCGAGAGACGGCGTTCGATCGTCGCCTCGAGTTCGCCGGCTGCGAAGGTGCGCGGCTCCCAATCCTCATCCTCGTCGGTTCGCATCGCCGCGACGTGCAAACGATCGTCGACGACGCAGGCAAACGTGTAGCCGAAGAGCGGGAGCGGCGGGGCATCGCGCGCGGCGGCATAGGACGGAAGAAGCAAACGCGTGTAGCCGGCGGGCAGCGCAACCGCCATCGCGGTGCGTTCGGCCAGCGGTCCGATCGTCGTGAGCGGTGCGCGCCGCGGCAGCAGCATCTCGACGATGCCTTCCGGGCGCCGGGATCAACTCTGCCGGCGAGATCTGTCTCACGATTCCGCCGTCGGCCAGCGGCTCGAAACGGGGATCGTATTCGATCGCGCCGGCCGAATCGCACGAGACGAGCCCGACCGGCGATTCAGTCGCCGTGCGCGCCAAACTCCACCTCGGTATCGAAAACGCGAACCGCCGGGCCGCTCAAAAACGCATCGCCCCGGCCGTCCCATTCGACCGTCAGCCGCCCGCCCGGAACGTCGACGCTTACCGGCGAGACGACTTTCCTTTGCTCGATCGCAACCGACGCGCAGGCCACGGCGCCGGTGCCGCAGGCCATCGTCAGGCCCACGCCGCGCTCCCAGTGACGAACGCGCAGTGCGCCGGAATCTTCCAACGCAACGACGTGCACGTTGGCACCTTCGGGCAAGCGCGGATCGCGCTGCAAGCGCTCCGCGAGCGCTTCGAGATCGACCGCCTCGGGATCGGGGCAAAAAACCACGACGTGCGGATTGCCGAGATCCACGAAACTCGCTTCGGGAAAACCCGGAACGTCGAACGATGCGATTCGCGGAATCCCCATCGCGACGCGAACTTGATACTCGGGTGCGCGCGCGACGATTTCGGTGTGGATCGTGCCGGCCGCGGTCTCGAACGCCAGGCGTTCGCCGGCTCCGGCTTCGTCGAGCCAGCGCGCCGCGCAACGAACGCCGTTGCCGCACATCTCGGCTTCGCTGCCGTCGGCATTGATCGTGCGCATTCTCACGTCATCGTTGGGCGAACGTCTCGAGGACGAGCAGCCCGTCGGCGCCGATTCCGGCGCGCCGGTCGCAAGCCCAGCGCGCGAAAGCGCCGAGGTCGCCTAGTGCGGCGGTTCGAGCATCGAGGAGAACGAAGTCGTTTTGCGCGCCGTGCATCTTGGTGAGGCGAACGCGCGTGGACGATCCCATATTATTCGCGCTTCGTATCCCATCCCAGCGTTTCCCGTGCGGCGCCGGCGACCGCCGCCGGATCGAGCCAGAGCGTTGCCGGCTCGCTGCGAAACCACGCGCGTTGGCGCCGCGCGTAGCGCCGAGTCGCGCGATTGAGCTGGCGGCGCAACTCGTCGCGCGAGCTCCACCCGCGCAGATACGCCAGCGCCTGCGGATATCCGACCGCGTTGGCCGCGACGGCACCGCTGCCGACGCGCTCGGCCTCTTCTACCAGCCCGGCCTGCAGCATCGCCTCCGTGCGCGCTTCTATTCGACGATCGATCTCACGCCACGGAAGGTCGACGAAGACGAGCAGCCACGTAAAACCCTCGGTCGCTAGCGTGCGCGCCGCGCCGGCGCGCAACGTCGCCGCCGGCGGCGCGAGCACGATCTCGAGTGCGCGCACGACGCGATAGGTATCGTTTGCGCCGAGGTCGCGGGCACGCACCGGATCGCGCAAGCTTAGCCACTCGTGGAGAAACTCAGACGAATGCAGCGAGGCCTCGCGGGCGAGCCGCGCGCGCAGCGCTTCGTCGTACTGTGGCGCCAGCGTCACCCCGCCGACGAGCGCGCGGAGATAGAAGCCGGTACCGCCGGTGACGATGGCGCGTTTTCCGCGACGGCGGATATCGTGCCAGCACATCCAGCGCATCGTTGGCATAACGCGCGGCCGAATAGCGCTCGTGCGGATCGACGAACCCGACAAGATGGTGGCGCACCGTCGCCGTCTGCTCGTCGGTCGGCGCCGCCGTGCCGATCGGCATGCCGCGGTAGACCTGGCGCGAGTCGGCGCCGACGATTTCGGCGTCGAACTGACGCGCAAGCGCCATCGCCAGCTCCGTCTTTCCGCTCGCCGTAGCCCCGGCTACGATGAGAACGCTCGAGTTCGCGCGCTCCGTCAGACACGCTTGAACATGCGCGCGACGTCTTCGGGGCTCAGACGGATCATCGTGGGCCTCCCGTGCGGGCAATGCATCGGATTGGCACAGCTCTGCAGACGCTCGACGAGCGCGGTCATCTCTTGCTCGTGCAGACTCTCGCCGGCCACCGTCACGGAATGACAGGCCAGCGACGCCCAGACGCGTTCGCGGACGCTGCGCTGCTTTGCGTCCTCGGTGAGGTCGTCGAGCAATCCGTCGACGTCGAACGGCCGCGAACCGTAGCCGGCGGGCGTCGCGACGATGCGATAGGTCCGTTCGCCGAACGGTTCGATCTCTAACCCGCCGTCGCGCAACGCCTCCAGCGCGCCGTCCAACGCCGCGCTGCGCGCTGCATCCAGCTCTAAAATGTGCGGCACCAGCAGCGGCTCGCTCGCCACGCCGTTACGCGCCGCCGCGACGATCGCTTCGTAAGCGATGCGTTCGTGCGCCGCATGCTGATCGACCAAAAGCAGCGAGTCGCCGTCGGTGGCGAGGATGAAGGTGCGGTTGAGCTGCGTCAGCACTCGCACCGGAAGCGTCTGCGGCGGAGCAAATGAAAGCATAGCCGCTTCGCCGGCGGCAACGTGCTCCGCGGCCCGTGACTTGGCGTGATCCGACAGCGTTACCGCGATGGTGCGGCGGACCGCATCGAAGACTTGATTGGCGTAACGCAGCCGTACGTCGCTCTTGGTCGGATGGACGTTGGGATCGACTTGCTCGGGCGCCAAATCGAGAAAGAGCGCGCCGTACGCGTGGCGGCCGATCATCGTGTAGGTCGCATAACCGCTCGTCCAGGCTCCCGAGAGCAGGCTGCTTCGCAACAGCCGGCCGTTGACGAAGAGCAGCTGCATCCTGCGATCGGGACGGTCGTTTCCCGGGGCGCTCGACGAAACCGCGCAGCCGTCCGTCGAGCAGTCGCGCCGCCGCGCCGTCGAGCGGAAGCAGCGCTCGCGCCGCATCGCGACCGAAAACCATGGCAAGGCGCTCCGCTTCGTTTGCGCTGGACGGCATCACCCAGACTTCTTTCCCGTCGTGACGCAATGTGAACGTCACCGCAGGATAGGCCAGCGCAAAGCTTGAGAGCCAGGAGGAGATGCGATTAAACTCGGCACCGGCAGAGCGAAGATACTCGCGGCGCACGGGAAGCTCTTCGAAGAGGCGGACGGCCCGGACGCGCGTTCCAACCGGTGCCGCCGACCGGCTCGACGTTACCGATGCGCTCCCCCGAGGCAGTGACTCGAGCACCGACGTTCGGCATGTGCCGGCCGTGAAAGTATCTCGACTTGCGAAACGGCGGCGATGGAGGCCAAGCCTTCGCCGCGAAATCCGAGCGTCGCGATCGACTCCAACTCGACCGCAGCGCGAAGCTTGCTGGTCGCATGTCGCCGCAGCGACAACGCAAGCTCATCCGCTTCCATTCCCGCGCCGTCATCGACGACTTCGATCGACTCGAGGCCGCCGCGCTCGATGTTGACGGTGATTCGCGTCGCGCCGGCATCGACCGAATTCTCGACGAGTTCTTTAACGACCGAGGCTGGACGTTCGATGATCTCGCCGGCGGCGATCTGACCGATCGTTACCGCATCGAGTTCGCGGATCGTTGCCACGCGCTGCAGTTCGCGGGCATATCGTGCGCGTCCCGGCAACCGCTAACCCGTTGGGGTTGACAAAGCACGACCGGGGTGTATCCTTGGTGAAGGATTCCTCGTTAGGTGAGGCGTCTGCATGAAGAGATGCCGCTGCCCGGAAAGGTCGAGAGACCCCAACGGGTGACCAGATCCCGCCGAATCAAGGCGGAATCTAACGCGGCTGGGGCCCTTCGACTCCACTCGGGATGACAGGGACACCTTACGGCGTGCAGTGCTAAAGCTCGACACTGAGGAGATGGCGCGGCTTCGCCGCATGCGATTTTCTCGAACTGTCGGCAACGAGGAGTGCCGGCAGTTTTTTCTTTCTTCAAAGGGGGTGATTTCTCGCGATGGACGACGGCTCAAGTAGTCGATCTCGTCAGACGCTCGCAACGAGCGCTTATATCGGCCGCGCCGTCGCGCGCGGCGCAAACTAACCATTAGGAGGAACGTGCCGTGAAAAAAGTCCGACCGAACGCCTGGCGCTCGGTCCTCATGTTCCTCTCCATCATGGGACCGGGGATCATTACGGCTAATGCCGACAACGACGTCGGCGGCATCCTCACCTATTCTCAAGCCGGGGCGCAGTTCGGGTATTCGCTGTCTGTGGCTGCTAATTCCAATTGCGGTGGCACTGATCGTCGTACAGGAGATGTGTGCCCGCATGGGCGCGATCACCGGCAAGGGGCTCGCCGACCTCATCCGAGAGAACTTCAACATTCGGGTAACCTTCTGGGTTCTGCTGCTTTTCGTTCTCGGCGATCTTGGAAATACGGCTTCGGAGTTTGCCGGCGTCGCGTCGGCCGCTCCTATTTTTGCCGGATACATGCCCTTCGTTAACCCTGAGGCATTCAAAATTGCGCTGGTCGCGGCGGCGGCGATCTTCGTCTTTACCATCGTTACGCGAGGCACGGCCAAAGTACTCGAACGCGTATTCTTCGTCTTTTGCTTCGTCTACATCGCCTATCCGATCAGCGCGTTTCTCGTGCATCCCGACTGGCCGCAGGTCCTTTCACACACGCTCGTGCCGCATTTTACGCCATCGCGGGCGTATACGCTTATGGTCATCGCCGCGATCGGCACGACGATCTCCCCGTGGATGCAGTTCTACATCCAGGCAGCCATCGTGGATAAGGGCGTGCGGGAACACGATTATAAGTTCTCGCGAATCGACGTCGTGGTCGGCGCGATCTGGACCGATATCATCGCCTACTTCATCATCGTCGCGTGCGCGGCAACGATCTACGTGCACAATCTCCACGCCGCACATCCGACCGTCGTGAGGGACGCCGGAGACGTTGCGGTCGCACTGACCCCGTTGGTCGGCAAGTTCGCGGCTCTGCTTTTTGCAATCGGCCTGCTCAACGCGGCCGTGTTCACCGCTTCGATCCTTCCCTTATCGACCGCTTACTACATCTGTGAAGCCTTCGGCTTCGAGCGAGGCGTCGATCACCGCTTCCGCGACGCCAAAGTATTTTATACCTTCTACTTGACGCTCATCGTCATCGGTGCGGGTACGGTCATAATACCCGGGGCTCCGCTGCTGGCCATTATCTTCTACTCGCAGGTCGCCAACGGTTTCTTGCTTCCCATCGTCCTCGTCCTCATGCTGCTGCTCATCAATAACCCGCGGCTTATGGGCCGCTACGTCAACAATATCTTCTCGAACTCGATTGCTTGGGTAACGGTCGTTGTGGTAGCCGGCCTTACGCTCGTTTCAACGGTCCAGCTTTTTCTTCCAAACCTCTAGCCGAGAAACGTGAGCTGCCGCTCGGCGGGGGCGCGCTTCGGCATCTTCTTCTGCAGCGGCACGCGCGCTTCAACGTCGGCATCTCCCGAGAGCGCTTCGGCAATTTCTCGCGCCCGCTCGACCACCGCATGGGGCAGGCCGGCCATTCGCGCGACTTCGATGCCGAACGAGCGTGACGAGCTGCCCGGCTGCACGCGATGCGAAAAGACCGGCGCACCGCCGCGCGCGGTATTCTCGACGGCGGTGATGTGAAAGTTCGACACGGCGCTCCAGTGGCCGGCCAAAGCGCAAAGCTCGTGGAAGTGCGTGGCGAAAAGAACCATCGGCGCTTGATCTTCGAGCGAGAGCAGAAACTCGCAGATCGCCTGCGCGATCGCGAGGCCGTCGAGCGTGCCGGTTCCGCGCCCGACCTCGTCGATTAGCAGCAGCGAGCGCTGCGTGCTGCGCCGCAGAATGTTGGCCGCTTCGGCCATCTCCAGATAGAACGTCGACTGGCCCGAAGCCAGATCGTCGCCGGCGCCGATCCGCGTGAAAATGCGGTCGACTATTCCGATTTCCATCGCCTTCGCCGGAACGAACGAGCCGATCTGCGCCATGATGGTCAGCAATCCGGCCTGGCGCAGAAAGGTCGACTTCCCGCCCATGTTCGGTCCGGTCAAAAGGATGAACCGTTGCTCGCCGGCGCACAAATGCAAGTCGTTGGGTACGAAGTGCGTGTGGAGCACCGCCTCCATGACGGGATGGCGGCCGTCCTCGATGTCGATCGAGCTCTCCGCGACGAAGGTCGGGCGCACGTAACCTCGCTGCGCGGCGCACTGCGCTAGTGAGGCGAGCACGTCGATCTTCTGCGATGACGCCGGCGGCGGCCAGCAGTTCGTCCGCTTCCGCGGCCACTCGCTCGAGCAGCGCGTTAAAGAGCTGCTGTTCGAGACGTTCGTGGCGGCTCTGCGCAGTGTTGATGGCAAGCTCGAGCTCCTTGAGCTCGGGCGTTACGTAGCGCTCGCCGTTGGCAAGAGTCTGACGGCGCACGTACTCCGGGCGGGAGCGTTCCCGCATAGCTTCGACTCACCTCGATGGCGTAGCCGAAGGGGCTCGCGTACTTGACTTTGAGCGTCTTGATGCCGGTGCGTTCGCGCTCGCGTGCTTCCAGCTCGGCAAGTTTCGAGCGCGCGTCGGTCCGCAGCGTAGTACATTCCGCTAGGTCGGCATCGGCTTCGGGGCGTATCGTGACGCCGTCGCCGAGCTGTGCCGGCGGATCGTCGACCAGCGTTTTCGTCAGGTCGTCGAGCAGCGGCTCGAAGTCGCCCGTGTTTTGCAGCAGTGGGACTATCGCCGGCGGCGCCGTCTGTCGCAGCGGACGGATCGCCTCCAGCGTCCGCCGCAGCGAGGCGAGATCGCGCGGGCGTCGCGCGCCGGAAGCGCACCTTCTGCGCGATGCGCTCGAGATCGAAAGCACGCTTGAGCACCTCGCGCATCGCATCTCGCGACGCATGCGCTTCGACTAGCGCAGCGACGGCATCTTGGCGGGCGGTGATTGCCTGGGGCTCGACCAGCGGCGCCAATATCCATCGCGACAGCATGCGCGACCCCATCGACGTAGCGCAAAGATCGAGCGTCGCCAGCAGCGTAGCTCGCGGGTTTTGGCCCTGTGCGCGCGTCAGCTCGAGGTTCTTTCGGGTCGCCGGGTCGAGGGCAAGAAACTGCGCATCACGATATAAGATCGGTTCGCCGAGACCGGCCGCACCGTTGGTGACGCCGGTGCGCCTGACGAAACCGGCAAGGGCGTCGAGCGAGCGATGGATGGCCAGCGACTCGTCGATCGAAAAACCATGGAGCACCGGACGCTCGCGCACGTCGACGACGCCCAAGACCGGGTGTCGCGATGCGCGCGCCCAACGCTTCGACCGCGGTTCCGATCGTCGCCCGCAGCTCGGCCGGAACGTCGGCTACGATTTCGGTCGGTCCGATTCGCGCGAGCTCGGCGAGCAGTTCCTCGTACGAATCGTCGCCGCCCAGCGCCGTGGCGGCAACGTAGCTCGTCGAAACATCGGCGTAAGCTAACGCGAAGGTTTCTCCCACCATGGCAATCGCCGCTAAGTAGTTGTTCTGCTTGCCGTCGAGGAGCTGCTCCTCGATCAGCGTGCCCGGCGTTACCAGACGAACGACGTCGCGCCGGACCAGCCGGTTCGGCTGCGGGACCTCCAACTGCTCGGCCAGCGCCACGACGAAGCGCTGCTGGACCAAGCGCGCCAGATATCCGGAGAGCGCGTGATGCGGAACGCCGGCCATCGCGACGCGTTTGCCGGCGCCGGCCTCTTTGCTCGTCAACGCGATTTGCAGCGCGCGAGCAATAACCTCGGCATCCTCGCCGTACGCTTCGTAGAAGTCGCCGACGCGCGAGAGCAGTATGGCTTCGGGATGCTTGGCTTTCATGCCGAAGTACTGTTCGAGCATCGGCGAGTATTTGTTCAAGTTCCCAAGGCCTTGGAAATCGCGCGAACGTAGGTTCCCTTTGGATGCCCCGTGCCGCCCGGTGGTGATTGCGGATTATCGCGGTCGAGATCCCAGATCATGATGCCGCGGTAGCCGCGTTCGCGCACGTCTTTGGCATAGCCGGAGGCGTCGTGCGGCGAGACGACCGTGCCGTCGTCTGCGGCACCGATCATTAGGCCGAGCAGAATCTTACTTTTGGGGAAATATCCGCCACCGTCGAGCTGAATCTGCGAGAACTGCTGCAGCACGTAAAGGCGGCAGTCGTCGGGCGAGCCCTGCCGATAGCTGCACGACGGATCGCCCGGCGGATGCCAGCCGTACTGATCGTAGGCCATAACGTTGACGTAGTCGATGGCGGAGCCGGCTTGCGCTACGATCGCGATATCTTCGCCGTCGTGTCCGCCCTCTTGCCCCGTATCGGCACCGTCGATGAACGCATCGAAGCTAATGATCGCTTTAGGAAAGGCTTTACGGACGGCCAGCAGCACGTCGATCAGCTGCTGCTGACCGTTATTGGGGATGACCTCGTCGTCGAAGTCGAAGCCGTCGTATAGCTTGGGATGCGCTTTGGCATAGGCGACGAGATTGGCGGCGAACGCGTCGGGATCGGTGATGTCGAACGACGACGTTGCGCCTCCGAAGGAGAGCAGCAGCTTGCCGCCGTGCGCGTGAATATGCCGGGCGCCCGGCCCCAGCGGATAGGTGTTTTGCGGCGGTGAGATCTCGTTGCCGTCGGCAATGCTAAAGGCGACGTCGGTCGAGGTGACGCTTTTCGGAACCTGGTTGAGGCGGTTGAAGGCGTCCTGACCGTTGGTATCCGACCACGACTCCCAGAAAGCCGACGAACTCGGGCGCCGTCGAACTTCCGGCGACGCCGCCGTTCCGCTGCGTAGGTGCGGCTTGGGGCAGCGCGACCGTCGCAGCGTTGCACGCGGTCAACGCAACAATGAGTGCGCAGGCGAGAGTTCGAGCGTTCTTCACCGCGCCGATGCGAGGACGTCCGGCAGCGTAAGATCGACGGGCGGAGGGTTGACGCGCGCACCCGGCTCGTCAAAGCGCGCGGCACGCCCGACCACCGTTCCGGAACAACCCCACACGTGCGCGCTCTCGACGACGACGTCGAGCCACGGCGTCCGCGCGTAAGGATGCTCGCCCCCGTCGGGAGCCGCGCCGTAATCCGGCGGTTTGGGCGCGACGATCGTTACGTTGTCCGTCGTTTTGGCGCTCAGCTTACCGGCGTCTTTCTTCGAGTCGCCGACGATGAGCGCGCGTACCTTCGTGCCGATCTTCCGATCGTGGTAGGCGCGCGTGACGCGATTCTGCGCGTCGAGCAGGCGCCCGAAGCGGTCGAGTGCGACCTCTCGCGGCACTTGCTCCCAACGCGCCGCAGGCGTTCCCCGGCGCGTCGAATAGATGAACGTAAACGCGTTGGCAAACACGCCCGAGTTCACGTAGTCGAGCGTCGCCCGAAAGTCGTCCTCGGTCTCGCCGGGGAATCCGACGATCAAGTCGGTCGTAATCGCGCAATCCTGGAATCGCGCACGAATCGATTCGACCTTCTCGTGGAAGACGGCCAGCGTGTACTTCCGGTTCATTCGCCGCAGCATCGCGTCGCTGCCCGACTGTAGCGGCAAGTGGATGCGCGGGTTGAGCGCGTCGAGCGCGGCGAGATCGTCGAGTATCTTGGCGGTAAAATCCTTGGGATGGGGTGATATGAACGTCAGCCGTTCCAAGCCGGCCAGCCGTGACGTTGCCGTGCAGAGATCGCCGAAGTCGGCTCCCGTGGCGGGATCGCGCCAGGCATTGACGGTCTGGCCGACGAGCATGATTTCGCGTGCCCCCTCCGCGATGCGATCGCGCACTTCCGCGACGATCGCTTCTTGCGGACGATGATCGAAGCGGCCGCGAACGTGAGGCACGATGCAGAACGTGCAGTAGTAGGAACAGCCGCGCTGTACGGTTGCGAATGCGCGCAGCCGCGAGAAGTCGCCGGCGATTCCGTCGCCGGTGCCGCCGAGAGCAAAGGTCAGAATATTGTCTCGATCGTCCTGTGAAAGGTCGCGGTCGTCCCCGAACGCCGGCCGCCAGGACTCCAGCCGGTCGGCCAGCTGCACGAGTTCGCGCGTGCCGAAGACGGCGTCCACGTGGGGCGCAAGACGCTGCATTTGATCGCGGTCCTGTTCGGCGAGGCAACCCATGACGACCAGGCGCACCGCCGGATTCGCGTTCTTGAGGACCTTGAAGTGATTCATTCGACCGTAGGCGCGCCGCTCGGCGTTGTCTCGAACGGTGCACGTATTGAGCAGTACGACGTCGGCAGCCTCGGGTGAGCTGGCGACTCCATATCCGGCGCGCAGCGCCCGATCGACGATGTACTGTGAGTCGGCCTCGTTCATCTGACAGCCGAACGTCTCAATGTAAATGCTGGCCATAATCTATGCCGTTCCGCACTTCGCGTGAGACGGGGGCCGTTCCGGCCCGATGGGTCTTGCTCGCCTTAACTGAGAAGATGAGCCTCGTGCAAACGCTGGAATCTGCCGGTACCGGGGGGATGCTGCGTCCCGCGACCGTGGCGATCGTGGGACGGCCGAACGTCGGCAAAAGCGCGCTCTTCAACCGGCTGATCGGCCGGCGGCTGGCGATCGTGGAGGACTCGCCCGGCGTCACGCGCGATCGCCTCTACGCCCTCTGCGACTGGCGCGGGCGTGTCTTCAGCATCGTCGATACGGCCGGCATCGACCCGCGCGCCGATGTAGCGCACGGGGCCGAACTCGCCGAGGCAACCCGCCGCCAGGCCGAAGCCGCGGCCGAAGAGTCGGACGTCATCGTGATGGTGGTCGACGCCCAGACGGGCCGGCACCCGCTCGACGACGACGTTGCGAACATCTTGCGCCGTAAGCGCCGCCCGATCGTGATCGTCGCCAATAAGTCCGAATCGCCCAGCGCCGCGGCGGGAGTCCATGCGGAGTTCGGCGGGCTCGGTTTCAACGAGCCGATCGCCGTTTCGGCGCTGCACGGCGAAGGCACCGGCGATTTGCTCGACCGAATCGTCGACCTCTTACCGCCGCAACTCCCCGATGCCGCCGCGGAGGAGGAGCTCGCGCTGGCCGTCATCGGCCGCCCAAACGTGGGCAAGAGCTCGCTCGTCAACGCGCTGCTGGGTGAAGAGCGCACGCTGGTCTCGCAGACTCCCGGCACGACGCGCGATGCCGTCGACGCGCTCTTCCGCTGGAAGGATCGCTCCCTTCCGTTTGGTCGACACGGCGGGCGTACGCAAGAAACCCGAAGCGCACGGCGCGATCGAGTACTATGCCGCGCTTCGTTCGCTCGCCGCGATCGCGCGCTGCGATATCGCTCTGCTCGTCTTCGATGCCATGACCGGCATCATGGCACAAGACCGTCGCCTCGCCGGAATCGCCATGGAGGAACGTAAGGGCCTCATCGTCGTCGGTAACAAGTGGGATCTCGTGCGGGAACAAGGCGCCGAGTTTACGCAGGCCGATCTGGCGGCCGCCGTGCGCGAGGCGATTCCTTTTGCGGCGTTCGCACCGATCTACTTTCTTTCGGCAAAAACCCGGCGGCGATTAGGCGGCCTGATGCCGGTCGTGGCGCGCGTCGCCGAAAATCTAGACCGGCGCATTCCGACACCGCAGCTCAATACGACGATCCGCGACGCGGTGTTGGCACACCCGCCCTCACCCTACGGCGGCCGGCTCCTCAGGATATACTACGCCACACAGCCGGTGACCCATCCGCCGCTGATCGTCATGCATTGCAACGATCCCGAGTTGGTCGCGCCGCACTACAAGCGCTTTCTAGAGAACGTGCTGCGCCGCCAGTACGACTTCGAAGGCGTTCCACTCTCACTCGAGTTTCGACCGCGACGCCACGATGAAGCCGATCCGCGATGAGCGCGTCGATCGGAATCGCCGCTTTCGTCCTGGCCTTCGTCGTCGGCTCGATTCCCTTCGGATATCTCGTCGGGCGCGTCTTCTACCATCGCGACATCCGCGCGCAAGGTTCGGGAAACATCGGCGCGATGAACGCGCTGCGAACGCTCGGGCGCGGCGGAGCGATCGCCGTTCTGCTGCTCGACGCGTTGAAAGGCTTCCTCCCAACGTTGTGGGCGGCTACCGTCTTTCGCGGCGAGCCGGTTGCGCCGCTGGTTGCCGCGGGAGCCGTCCTAGGACATTGTTTTTCCCCGTGGCTCCGATTTCACGGCGGCAAAGGCATAGCGACGTCGTTCGGGGCGATCTTCGCGCTCTGCTGGCCGGCCGGACTCGTTGCCGTGGCAGGATGGGTAGTCGGTGCGTCCGTGACGCGTTACTCTTCGGTCGGCTCGATGCTCGGCAGCGTGCTGGCGGCAGTAGCCCTTTGGCGACTGGGCGGGTCGCTCGCAGTAACGGCATACGGGATCTTCGCGGCGCTGCTGGTCCTCTTCACGCATCGCGACAACATTCGGCGGTTGCTCGCGGGCACGGAAAATCCGATTCGACTCTCCAAAACGCGGCCGTAACGGGCTTTGCGCGCCTCGCCAGGGCTTGACTAACCCCGGACCGTACTCCTAGCGTCGTGATTTCGTCAAACGATCTTCGCAACGGCGTGACCGTCGTCGTCGACGGTCAACTCTGGACCGTCATCGAGTTCCTCCACGTAAAGCCCGGAAAGGGTTCGGCGTTCGTCCGCACCCGACTGAAGAACGTCAAGACGGGTACGACGCTGGAGCGCACCTTTCGCGCCGGCGAAAAATTGGAACGCGCGACGGTCGACAACCGCCAGATGCAGATGCTTTATAACGACGCCGACGGCTACCACTTCATGGACCAAGAAAGCTTTGAGAACGTAACGCTGCAGCGCGACATCATCGGCGGCCCGGCCGACTTTCTCAAGGACGGAATGGTCGTCGACGTTCAGTTTCACGATGGCTCGGCGATCGGCGTCGATTTGCCCGCACACGTCGAGCTCAAGGTCGTCGAGACCGATCCCGGCTTTCGCGGAGATACGGCGACGAACGTTACCAAGCCGGCCAAACTCGAAACGGGTGCGACCGTCGCGGTACCGCTCTTTATCGAAACGGGCAACGTTATCCGCATCGACACGCGCGATCGACGCTACATCGGCCGCGCGAACTAAGCAAGCTTCGTCCCGCGCAACGGCGTGCTCTTTTCGCTAGAGCTCTTCGCCGCGGCATTCGTCGCCAGCATCTTCGGATCGATGGTAGGGCTCGGCGGCGGCTTCATCCTGGTTCCCATCATGCGGCTGTTCATGGGATTTCCACCGGCCTATGCCGCCGGCACTTCGCTCGTTTTGATCGTGGCCAATAGCGCCAGCGGCGCCTTTGCCTATCTTCTGCAGCGGCGCGTTCACTTGAAGATCGGGCTGCTCGTTGCCGCCGGCGGGTTGCCGGGAAGCGTGCTGGGGGCGATCGCCTCGCTGCACATCTCGCCGCTGCTCTTCGACTCGATTCTCGCGGCGCTGCTCGTCGCCGTTGCGATCGACATGGCCTGGAATGCGGAGCGGCGCATGGCCGGTCGCGTCGAGCATCATCGCGTTGCCTCGATCAAGGGCATGTCCTATCGCGGCGCGCTCGCCCTCGGCTTTATCGTCGGTATCTTCTCCAGCCTGTTCGGCTTAGGCGGCGGCATCGTCGTCGTGCCGGCCCTTCTCTACTTCTCCGAACTGCCGGTGCATGCGATCAGCGCGACGTCGCAATTTGCCATCCTGCTCACGTCGCCGGTTGGACTGGCGGTGCACGCTTTGCAACGAGACGTCGCGGTTCAGGATATTCTGCCGCTCGTCGCCGGCGGTCTACTGGGCGGCCCGATCGGTGCACGTCTCTCGTTGCGCTTGCGTTCGCCGCAGCTGCTCATCGCCGTCGCGATCGCGCTGGTGACGGCGGCGATATCGCTAATTTGGCGTCAGCTTTAACCAACGCGCTTCGCTAACCCGGCGAGGTCATGTCCTTGGGAACGACGATGCGGTCGTACTCTTCTTCGGTGACGTGTCCCAACCCGAGCGCGGCCTTCTTGAGGGTCGAACGCTCGTGGTGCGCCTTCTTCGCGATCTCGGCCGCTTTGTCGTACCCGATGTGCGGCGAAAGCGCGGTGACGACCATCAGCGACTCGTCAAGGTACTTTTTGATCTGCTCCTCGTTGGCTTGGAGCCCCTCGACCGCGTGGATGCGGAACATCGTGCACGCGTCGCGCAGCAGCGTCGCGGAGTGCAGGAAGTTGTAGATCATCACCGGGTTGAAGACGTTGAGCTCGAAGTTCCCTTGCGAAGCGGCGAAGCTTACGGCGAGATCGTTGCCGTACACCTGCACGCAGACCATGGTCATCGCTTCCGATTGCGTGGGATTTACCTTCCCCGGCATGATCGAGCTGCCGGGCTCGTTTTCCGGGAGCACGAGTTCGCCGATTCCGGCGCGCGGACCCGACGCCAGCCAGCGGATGTCGTTGGCGATCTTCATTAGCGCGGCGGCCAGCGTCTTGAGCGCACCCGAAGCAAACACGAAGTCGTCGTGCGAGGCAAGAGCCGCGAATTTATTCGGATGCGAGCGAAACGGCAGCCCGGTGAGCTCGGCGATCTTGCGCGCGGTGCGCTCGCCGAACTCGGGATGCGCGTTGAGGCCGGTGCCCACCGCCGTGCCGCCGATGGCCAAGTCGTAGAGGGGATCGAGCGCCGCGCGGCACGCGCGGATGGCGCGATCGAGCTGCGTGACGTAACCGGAGAACTCTTGACCCAGCGTCAGCGGCGTAGCGTCTTGCAGGTGCGTCCGGCCGACCTTCACGACGTGCGACCACTCTTTTGCTTTTGCCGCGAGCGCATCGCGCAGCGCTTCGACGGCCGGAAGCATGCCGACCAGCGCTTGGGCTCCGGCAACGTGCATCGCCGTCGGAAACGTGTCGTTCGACGATTGCGACATATTGACGTGATCGTTGGGATGGACCGGTTTCTTCGAACCCATCTCGCCGCCGGCCAACTCGATGGCGCGGTTAGAGATTACCTCGTTCACGTTCATGTTGGTCTGCGTGCCCGACCCGGTCTGCCAAACGCGCAGCGGAAAATGCTCGTCGAGCTTTGCCCGCAGCGATCTCGTCGGCGGCACGAACGATTAGACCCGTTCGTTCTTCGTCCAGCTTGCCGAGATCGCGGTTGACCATAGCCGCCGACTTCTTCAACGTCGCCATTGCGTAGATGACCTGGCGCGGCATCACGTCGCGCGGCCAGGCACCGTCGCCGATGTCGAAGTGAACCAGCGAGCGCGCCGCTTGTGCGCCGTAATACTTGTCCGCGGGTACCTCGATCTTGCCCATCGAGTCGCTCTCGATGCGAATCGCCCCGGGCCGTGCTTAGTTTCCGTCATCGTCATAGTCCAATCACATTCTTCGTCAACCGCCGCCTTTCCGGGCGGCCCGCAGCGTATCGAGCGTCGTTCCGGCCGCCCGCATCTCGAGAATCTCGTAGATCGTCAGCGGATAGCGGGGGTCGAAGCGACTTTTGTTGCAGCGCGGACAACTCGCCGGCTTGCGCGGGAGCGTACGCCGCAGCACCTCAAAGGCGCAGTGCTCGCAGCGCAGGATGTAGCGCTTGCTCGACTCGCGCGACGGGCGGACGTTTCCCAGTTCGTGGTAGATGGATTTGAGGCCGCACTCGCGCAGCTTGCGCTTGAAGCGCGAGCCGTGGCCGGTATCGCGGTAACGAGCGTAACACCACGCGTGGACCATCTCGTGGAGGAGCGTCTCTTCCAGCGCCTCGGGGTAGCTCCGAAAGTGTTTGGGAGAGAGCTCGATAACCAGCGGTGACGAGTAGCTGATTCGCCCGGCGGAGTTCGAAAAGCGCTCGTTGTACCGGATCCGGCAGTCGGGAGCTTCGCCGTCAAAGAACTGATAGTTCAAACGCGCAAAGAGCAACTGAAGATCGGCTTCGGAGGGCAGCACGCATGAATTTTTCGCGATGCGTCCAACCGACTCTTCGTGCCGTCTGAAGCGCCGGGTCTGCCGCCGCGAATCTACCTTCCCATCGTCATCGCGATTTCGGCCGCCTTTCTTGCCCTCATGGCATACCTCGTGGCGGTCGGCTTTGGCGTCAGCGGTTCGGTTTTCGGTAAGGCGGTCACCGCCGCGTCACCTGCGGCGCAGGGCCAGGGTTCGCAGCAAGCGGTCGAAGGCGGGCCGCCCGCGCCGGTGGTGGCGCAGCTGGAATCGCTGCGCGCCCGCATCGCGCGCCACCCCAACGACGACGTGGCGCTGACCCAGCTCGGCGACATGTACCTGGCCGCGAATCGTTTTGCGCAAGCGATTCCCTTTTATCAGCGCGCGCTGCGCGCCAATCCGCACAACGTCGCCGCACAGACAGGTTTGGCGCAAGCCCGCGACGCCTTGCGGCAATGAACGTCTACATCTCCTGCGACATGGAGGGGACGGCCGGCGTCTGTTCCTGGAAGCAGTGCGATCCGAGCGACACCAACGAATATCCCGTCTACCGCCGTTTGATGTCGCTCGAAGTGGCGGCGGCCATCGCCGGTGCGCGTGACGGCGGCGCGCGACGCATCGTCGTCAACGACTCGCACTGGTCGATGCATAACCTGCTCTTCGACGAGCTTCCCGGCGACGACGACCTGCGGGTCGTCTCCGGCGCGCCAAAACCGTGGAGCATGATGCAGGGCATCGACTCGTCCTGCCGCGCGGCTTTTTTCACCGGTTATCACGCGATGAGCGGCGACGCCGCAACCCTGTCGCACACGTTCAGCGAAGCGGTCTATCGGGTCTGCGTCAACGGCATGCCCTGCAGCGAGGCGCTCCTCAACGCGGCACTGGCCGGTTCGTACGGCGTTCCGGTCGTGCTGATCACCGGCGATCGACGCATCGTAGAAGAGACGACACGCGTGCTGCCGTGGGCCGTCGGCATAGCGGTCAAGGATCCCATCGGCTTCTCGGCCGTGAACTCGCTCACGCCGCAGGCGGCGCGCGATGCGATCCGCGCCGGCGCACACGAAGCAATGGGGCGGATCGAAGCCGCGCGTCCCTTCGTCTTCGAATCGCCGTTGGAGCTGGTCGTCGAAACCGCGGGCGTCGAACACGCCGACTTCATCGAACTCATGCCCGGCTTCGAGCGGATCGGCGGCCGCGCCGTTCGCTACGTCGCGCCCGACTATCGCGCAGCTTCTGCGCGCCTTTCTTGCCGCGACGCGCATCGCCGCCGCCGCAGACGTTATCGCATGAGGCTCTATATTTCGAGCGACATGGAGGGCGTTGCGGGAGTCTGCTCGTGGAGACAGGTGGATGCGCGCACGCCGCATCCGGAGTATGCGATCTACCGGCGCTACTACACGCAAGAGGTCTGCGCGGCGATCGAAGGGGCACGCGCCGGCGGCGCGGGCGAGGTTCTCGTCAACGACTCGCACGGCCCGATGCGCAACCTGCTTCTCGAGGAACTCCCGCAAGACGTGCGCGTGATCTTCGGCAATCGCAAACCGTTTTCGATGGTGCAGGACGCCGGCGGCTTCGGCGGGGCCTTCTTCGTCGGCTATCACGGCGGAGCCGGCGACGCCGACGCCGTGCTCTGCCACACGTACACGCCGTCGGTCATCTACGAAGTGCGGCTCAACGGCGTCGTTTGCAGCGAGGCCACGATCAACGCCGGGCTTCTCGGCTACTTCGGCGTGCCGTTGCTGCTGGTCACCGGCGACCGCACGACGGTCGAAGGCGTGCGCGCCCAGATGCCGTGGGTTCGCGGCGTCATCGTAAAAGAGTCGATCGGCAATTTCGCTGCGGATTCGATGACGCCGTCGAGCGCGCAGCGCGCGATTCACGAAGGTGCGCGCGAAGCGGTCGCCGCCGCAAGCGCAGCGCAGCTCTACCGTTTCGATCCGCCCGCTCACGCTCGACGTCCAGCTCGTCACGGCGGCGCAGGCGCACCTGGTGGCGATGATTCCCGGCTTCGAACGCACGGGCTCACGCAGCGTGCGCTTCACCCACGACAGCTTTCCGGTCGTCTTCAAAGCCTTCGTCGCCACCTGGCGCCTAGGCTCGCAAGCATAGGAGCGATTTTGTCATCCTGAGCGGAGCTGCGGCAGCAGCGCAGTCGAAGGACTGGCTTGTGTGTCATCCTGAGCCTGTCGAAGGATGACACAAGTTTATGACACTGAGAAAAGGCGCATCCTTCGACTCGCTGCGCTCGCTCAGGAATGACGCGCACTCTGGTCCTTCGACTCCGCTGCTGCGCAGCGGAGTTTATCCTGAGCGAGCGCAGCGAGTCGAAGCGCGCTCAGGATGACAACGCGAAGCTTACGATGCGTGGGCCGGGGTGGCCGAACCTAAGGCGATTGCGATTTCGACGACGTCTTCCTCGCTAAGCGAGAGCCGCCGCATCGCGGCTTCGTAAAGCTCGATCGTTTCCTCGCTTCTGCTCGACGCGGCGCGCTCTTCGCGCAAGCGTTTGACCTCGTCGGTAACGCGGTGCGCGAGTTCCGAGGTCGGTTCGATGCCGGCCCGCGCCAGGCGGTCGCGCTGGCGGCGCAGCGTATCCTCGACCAGCGCTGCCCCGGTGTGTTTGCCGAAGACCCAACTGGTCGCACCGCCGACTAGCTCGCCCGGGACGGCTTCGTACATGCGGTGGTCGATGAGCATCGCTTGAGTGTGAATGCCCGATTCGTGAGCGAAGACTTTGGCGCCGACGATCGGCTCGTGCTGCTGCAGCGGAATGCCGCTCATCCGCTCCATGAAGCGCGCCAGCTCGCGCAGCTTGTCGTATTTGAAGCCGGGAAGCTCGATGCCGTAGAGCACGCGCAGGGCGACGACGAACTCGTGCAGCTTCACGTTTCCGGCGCGCTCGCCGTAACCGTTGGCGGTCACCGAGACGACTTTGAATCCGCACGAGACGGCGGTAATCGCGTTGATCGTGCCGAGGCCGTAGTCGTTGTGCAGATGGGCGACGATCGGCAGGCCCGGCGGCATCGCTTTCACGATGCGCGAGCAGTACCAGCGCGTCGCCTCGGGCGTGAGCGTCCCGACCGTGTCGGGCCACGCCGGGCGCGTGCCGCCGGCAGCCAATCCCGCTTTGAAGTACTCGATGAAGTAATCGACGTCGCCGCGGCTTCCGTCTTCGGCGCCGAACTCGATCGACTCGATACCGCAGTCGCGCGCGTGGGCGATCGCGTCGCATTGCAGACGAATGTTTGCCTGGCGATAGAAATCGAGCGGTAGCTCGAGCCACTCCCGTTCGTCGCGACCTTCATAACGCAGCAGCGTCTTGCCGATCTTGTATTTGAGATGCAGATCGCTGCCGCTGGTAAAAATAAAGAACGTTACTTCGCGCGGCTCGATGCCGGCGTCGCGCAGCGTCTTGACCGTGACGTCGATGTCGTTGCGGTTGCTGCGGCACATCACGACGATCTCCGCGCGCCCCAACTCGCCGCGGCGTTTCGCATCCATCACCAGCTGCAAGCGTGCGCCGGTCCCCTTCCGACGCAGCCGGAAAGCCGACGCTCATAACGTGCACGCCGATATCGGAAAGCACCCTGGCGATCTCCAACTTTTGTTCGGGAGTATAGCAGACGCCCGGCATCTGCTCGCCGTCACGAAGCGTTTCGTCGTAGATACGGATGTCGGCGGGATCGGGGAAGGCGACGTCGCGGGTGAACTCTTTGGGATCGCGGATAAGGCGTTCGATCGGCTCGCGAAGCATCTTTCGGGCGTTCTACGAGCGGCGCCCTATGTCTTGGTCGGGCGTCTCGCCCTCGTGCTCGCCGAAGCGCAGCTCGGCGGTGTCGCGCGGGAAGAGCAGCTCGAGCGTCCAGTCGAAGGCGACGCGCAGCTTGCGATCCAGGCCCGGCAAGCGGAGCAAGTAGTACGTCCGCCACAGAAACCACGCGATGAAGCCGGTGATGACGCGGTTTCCGGGAAGCTGCGCGACGGCCTTGCGCCCGCCGAGTGCCGCCATCATGCCGAGCGCCTCATACTCGAACGGGCGCGTCGGTTCGTCACGCAGCACTGCCACGAGATTGTCGGCGAGAACGGGGCCTTCGCGAATGGCGTGCTGGGCCGTCATCGGATAGACGCCGCCTTTGGGATGTGGAATCGAGGCGCAGTCTCCCAGCGCCCAAACGCCTCTCGAGCCTAGAACTTGCATGTCCGGTCCGGTTTGGACCGCACCGCGTTTCGTCAAAGGCAGCGCGATCTTGGCAATGGTCGGCGACGGTTTGACGCCGGCGCTCCAGATGATGGTCTCACTCTCGATGCGCCGGCCGCTCTGCAGCGTCAGTCCTCGCTCGTCGGCGCCGGCGACACCGTCGCCGAGAATCACTTCGACGCCGCGCCGTTCGAGCACGCGACGCGAGTAGCGGCCCATCTTCTCGGGCAGACCTGCCAGCAGCGCCGGACCCGCTTCGACCAGGATCATCTTTACTTGCTCGGCGCTCAGGCGTTTGTAAAATCGTAGCACGCTGCGAAAGAGTCCGACGATCTCGCCGGCCGTTTCGACGCCGGTAAACCCGCCGCCCACGACGACGAGCGTGAGCAGCCGTTTGCGCCGCGACTCGTCATCGATCGTGTCGGCCAGCTCGAGCAGCCAAACCAAGTGGTTGCGCAACGCATCGGCATCGTCAAGCGATTTGAGCGCCCAGGCGTGTTCGGCGATCCCGGGCAGACCGAAGGTGGACGGCGACGAACCCAGCGCTAAAACGATTTGGTCGTAGTGCAGCGTCGTGCTGATGCCCGTCAGCACGTGGTGGTAGCGAACCGTAGAGCGAGCGACGTCGACCTCGTCGACGTCGGCCAAAACGAACTGCGTGCGCCGCAGCTGCTCGCGGATCGGCGTGACGACGTGCCGCACCTCGAGCTCGCCCGACGTCACCTCGGGCAGCATCGGCGTGAACAGCGTGTAGTTCTCGCGGCTGAGCAGCACGATCTCGGCTTCCTCGGGGCGCAATCGCCGCTCGAGACGCCGCGCGACGGCGATCCCGGCGAATCCTCCACCCACGATAACGATGACCGGCACGCGACGCGGTTGAAGAAACGCACATGACATACCTTCCGCCGGAATCCGGCGACTCGCCGGAACCGGCCCCCGCTCCTAAACCGGTCGCTCGGCGGAGCGGTGGAATCGGCGCCATCCTAGCGGCTGCCGCCGCCTTTCTTTTCAAGTTCAAGTTTCTGCTGCTCGTCGGCGCGAAGCTTTTCGGCGTCAGCTGGACGTTCTTGCTCTCGCTTTGGATCTACGTCGTCATCTTTGGGTGGAAGCTTGCCGTCGTGGTGATGCTGCTGCTGCTCGCCCACGAGCTGGGCCACTACTTTGCCTTTCGAGCCTACGGCTTGCCGGCGCGTCTTCCGGCTTTCGTCCCGCTGTTGGGCGCGTTCACCGCCGGCGCCGCGCCGCAGGATCTCGAACAAGACGCCTATATCGCGCTCGCCGGACCGCTCACCGGTCTCGGCCTAGCTGCGGTTTGCTTCGCGATCGGCGGCGCGACGCAGGACCGTTTCTGGTATGCGTGCGCCGATCTCTCGGCATTTCTCAACCTCTTCAATATGATTCCGATGCCGCCGTTCGACGGAGGGCGTGTCGTCGCCGCGCTCTGGCCACCGCTCTGGATCGTCGGCTTCGTGCTGTTCGTCGGATTCGCGGTGCTCGTGCATCTGCCGATCCTCTTCGTGCTCGTGATCGGGGTGCTGGGACTTCCGGCGATGATCTCAGCGTGGCGCGGACACGTCGATCCGCGCGCCGAGATGATGACCTTCGCGGCGCGAGTTCGCGTCAGCGTATGGTACCTTGCCACGCTCTTCGGACTCTTCTTCGTCATGGCGCAGTCGCACGCAATCGCCTCGCCCGGATCGCAAGGAACGCTGCTTTTGACGATGCGGCGATGGCCGCTGGGCGTAGCCTTTGCTAGCGATCGCCTGCGCCATCTTCTTCGCGCGTCCGGTTGCCACGCCCGGACCGGTGCTTCGCGATTTCGAAGCTTATTGGTCGGCCGGCGCGACGTGGAACTCCGGCGACAACCCCTACGGACGCGCCATTTGGAGTGCCGAGCGCACCATCAAGGGCGTAACGCCCTCGCGAGACGAGCTGCTGCCGTTCGTCGGACCACCGTCGACGCTAACGCTTTGGAGCCTATTTGCGCGGCTGCCGTACGATCGTGCCGCCGCAATTTGGATCGGCGTGCTGCTGGCGGCGCTGCTCGCGATGATCGCGGCAACGTTGCGCGGATCCGTTCCGCCCGTTACATTCTCCGCCTTCCTGGCAGCGCTCGCTTTGGCGATCGGTTTCGGACCGCTGACCAGCGACCTCGCGCTCGGGCAGATTGCACTTCCCGCTTTTGCCGGCGCCGCGTTGGTCGTCGTCGCGCGTTCGCAATGGCTCGGCGCCGCGGCGGCATGTTTGGCACTCGCGCAGCCCAATGCATCGGCCGGTCTGTTCTCTCAACTCGGGCGCAATCGCGCGACGGCCGCGATTCTCGTCGGTCTTCTCGCGACCTACGCGCTTGGAACCGTCGCCGCCGGCTGGTCGTGGCCGATCGCCTACGCCAAGATTCTCGCAGCACATGCCGGCGCCGAGCGCCTGAGCGCCATTCAAATCACGCCGGCGGCAATCGCTTACGGTTTTGGCGCCTCGCCGGCGGCAGCCGCGTGGTTGGGACTCGCCTGCGCCGCCGTCGCCGTCGCGGCGGCGGTTTTGATTGCAGTTCGCATCCATGAGAACGTTCGCACGATTCGCGGCGTTTTCGGCGCTCGTTCCGTTCGTGGCCGGTTTCGTCCACGAGCACGATCTGCTGGTGGCATACGCGGCCGCCGCGTGGTGCGCGCTTCGCACGCGCGGGACCACGCGCGCCTTAGCCTTAGCCGGAACGCTGCTCGTTGCCGTCGACTGGCTGGGGCTGGCGCAGCGCCCGACGGGAATCGTTCAAAGCGCCTTGCTCGCGCTGGCAGCGCTGCTGGCGTTCACCACGTTAGGTGAAACGCACGAATGGAGAACGCAGTGGATCGCTGCAGCCGCCGTCGCGTTGCTCTTTGGAGCGGGCGCGTTTATCGGCGCTCACCATCCGGCGCCGGTGTGGCCCGATGCGCTCGCGACGTTCCGTGCGCGCGCCCGCCGCCGGCGCCGCGCAGGTCTGGCTCGAGGAACAGCGCGCCAGCGGATTGCTCGCCGCCGTGCCGGCGTGGGCACTGCTGCGCGCCTTCTCGCTAGCCGGCTGCGCGCTGCTGGCCTACGCTATATATCGACGTCCAACATCTGATCGAACGGCGTAAACGCTCCCGGATGGTAGCCGGTCAGATTCTTGTTATAGGTAAATCCGGTATCGAGGATCGACAGCACGATGGTCGGCGAGTCGTTGACGATCATGCGCACCTCCTCGGCGAGCAGCCGCGCCTGTTCGCGCTCGTCGTACGTGCGCTTGATCTGCTCCAACATCGCGTCTAGCTTCGGATTGCAGTAGTGGAGCACGTTCTGACCGTTTGGCGGAATCTGATTGCACTCGAAGAGATTCGAGATGTCCGGAACCGGGAGATCCTGCCACGCAAACATCGTCATGTCCCATTTCGAGCCGTAGACGATTCCGCCGTTCTGGAAGGGCGCGAAGAACATCGCCGGAGCGTACTTGCGCGTTTCGATGTCGATGCCGATGGCACGCAGTTCCTGGCGAATCAGCTCGACGGTCTCGTCGGCCGTGGAGACGCCCGTATAATACGGGAACTGCAGCGTCAGCTTCTGGCCGTTCTTCACCCGAATGCCGCCCGGGCCGACCTTCCAGCCGGCATCTTCGAGCAGTTGCCGAGCGCGATCGGGATTGTAATCGAAGAGCGGGATGTCTTTGGGCGCAAAGGGCAGCACCGGCGAGATCATGCTCTCCTGCACGATCGAATAGCCGTGCGAGATCTTCTCCGACATTTCCTTACGATTGAGCGCGTAGCGAATGGCCTGGCGAACGCGGACGTCGCTGACTAGCGGCCGCGTCACGTTGAAGTCGAGATGCGAATAGTAGATACCGGGGTGGACGTCGGTTTGGAGCTTGCTCAGCGCTTTGACCTGCACGATGTAGGACGGTGGAACCTCGGGCCAGAGCTCGACGTCGCCGGTCTGCAGCAGGGTGAGCAGCGTATCGCGTGACGGGATCAGTTTATACGTGATGTGGCGCAGCTTGGCCGTCCCGCGAAAATAGTAGGGATTAGTTTCGAGTTCGATGCTGTCGCCGCGCTTCCACTCGACGACGCGGAAGGGTCCGATGCCGACCGGTTTCGAGTTATAGGCCACGTGGTTGATATTTGGATACTTTGCCAGTAGATGGGCGGGAAGGACCGACGGGTTGGCGCCCGCGCTGCCGAAAAACGTCGGCAAGAACGGCGAGTATGGATGCTTGAGATGATAGACGACCGTGTACTTATCGGGCTCGTCGATCTTATAGATCAGATTCCAGCCGTCGCGGCCGACCTCGTTATTGGCCGGATTGAGCACGGCCTTCGTCGAGAAGACCAGATCGTCGGCGTTGAACGGAGCTCCGTCGGACCAGCGCACGCCGTGGCGCAGGTGCCACGTGATCGTGTTGCCGTCGCGGCTGATGCCGCCATTGGCTTGCGATGGGATGACCGTCAGCAGCTCGGGGTAGGGCCGGTTGTGCTCGTCGTACCGCGCGAGATACGCCTGCGTCATCTGCGAGATGTAGCCCAGCGTCGTCTCGGTAAAGAGATGCGGATTGAGCGTCGGAACGTCGCCGCTGCCGTCGGCAATCGTCAGGTAGTGCGACGTAACGGCGCCTCCCGACTTGGTGCACGACGCCAGCAAGAGCGCGGCAACCACGGCCGCCGTCAGGCGCGAAATCGTCAACATCGTATGCTCCTCAGATCGAATAATTCCAGGGGTTCCAGAATCCGGAGATGACCGGCGACGGCTCGAAGCCTTTCAAGTCGGTATTGTAAACGTACGGGATACGGTTGAAGTACAGAATGATGGTCGGAACGTCGAGTGCCAACTGTTGCTGGACGATGACGTAGTCGCGCGTGCGCCGCGGCTGATCGATCGTCTTGAGTGCGTCGTTCATGGCATCGGTGGCCGCCCGGTTACTCCAAAACATCGCGTTTTGACCGTGCGGCGCCAGATTGTCGCCCGAGTAGATGGCGCTGTCGTCGGGGTCGGCGGCAGCGAGCCAGGCAAAGAGCGCAACGTCGTAGTGCCCGCCCTGCAGAATGCCCTTGGTCGAGTTATCGAAGAACTGGCTCGTCGGATAGTTCTTGATGTCGGCCTGCACGCCGACGTCCCGCCACGCGCGCTGCAGGATCGTCTCGTTGGCCTTTCCGCTGACCGACTCGGTCTGCGTGCTCATGGTGAACTCGAGGCGCTGGCCGTCTTTTACGCGGATTCCGTCGGGCCCCATTTTCCAGCCGTCGGCGTCCAAAAGCGCCTGCGCCTTAGCCGGATCGTACGGATAATGAGCGATGTCGGCGGTGTATGCCCAAGAATACTTCGGCTGCTGGTCGGTATCGGCCGCGATCGCCGAACCGTGCGCGACCTTGTCGATGATTTCTTTCTTGTTGGTGGCGTAGGCCAGCGCCCGGCGCACCTGGATGTCGGAGACGATCGGATGGCGCAGGTTGAAGTCGACGTGCGAGAAGGCAAAGGCATCGACGCGTATGGCACGCAATCCGTTGCGCGGATCCGCGGCCAGGGCCGCGTACTCCGGCCATTTGTGCCCGGTTCCCTGGGCCAGCATGTCCAGCTCGTGCGTTTGCAGCTGGGTGGCGGCGGTGTTCTCGTCGGGAAGAATCTTATAGATGACTTCCTTGAGTTTGGGTTTGCCGAGATAAAAGTCCGGATTGGCGACCATGCGAACGTCCTGGCCGCGGTTCCACGCGACGATCTTGAACGGTCCGCTCCCTACCGGCAGCGCGTTATAAGGTGCGGTGTTGAACGAGCCTTTGTCGTCGTTGTACTTGGCGAGGATGTGCTCGGGAAGGATCGGCGCGTTGCCGTTCACGCTCCACAGCTGCTGCAAGAACGGGGCGTAGAGCCTCTTCATGTGGATGACGGCCATGTATGGATCGGAGCAATCGATGCTGCCGATGTCTTTGAAGCCGTCGGTGGTGACGACGTTGTTGTGGGTGTTCATCACGACCTGCCACGTGAACTTGAGGTCGTTGCAGGTTAGCTGCGGACCGTCTTGCCATTTGATGTTGCGGCGCAGCTTGTACTTGAGCGTCTTTCCGTCTTTGCTGACGTCACCGTTGGCCACGGTCGGAATCTCGCGGAGCGCGTCCGGAACGGGATTGCCGCGCTGGTCGTAGCGCACCGTCCAGGAAAACACGAACATCGACAAGTCGAGCGTCGGCGACGCCGAGTTGAGAAGCGGGTTGAGGTTCTTGGGATCGGAGAACTCCGAGAAGCGCAGCACGCCGGTCTCGGTCCAGGGATGGCGTCCGCCGCCGGTGCTGCCGTTGGAGACCTTGCTGCAGCCGGAAATAACGACGGCGACTAGCAGCGCCGCGACTCCGTACCTCAACGTAGAAATCAAGCCGATTTTCCTTCCTCTTCCACATCGGCGAGCATCGTTTCGGGATCGATGCCGTTCGCCAGACAAAATGCTCGATAAGCGTCCGGTACTATCTCCGATGGTTTGATCTCGCTACGGCCGCCCCAAAACACGTTGGTATACGCAAACTCGAGCCCCGCTTCCCGCAGATGCTCGTCGATGGCGGCTTTGTGGGCCAGCACGACCGGCTTCTCCATCCCGTGCGCGACGGCCATGACGTTGACGTCGTGAAACTCCGGGCCGCCTTCGCGCCAGTAGGCATGCGTGATGACGTAGTGCCGTCCGACCTCACGCCCTGCCGCAATCTCGCTGCCGGGCGAAACCGCCCAATGAAAGAGCGCGTTGTAGCGCGTCACGCGCTCCTGGCCCGCGGTCGGTTTGACGTGCTCGAGAAAAGTTGAGAAGCGCCCGATGACGCCTCTCTCCTGGAGCGAACGGGCGACATCGGCGAAGGCCCGAAGGTCGAGTCCGGCCTCTTGCGCTCGCGCCGCCCAGAGATCGCGAACGATCTCATTCGGGGCGAACTCGCGCTTGAGGGCGACGAGTGCTCGCCACTCGAGATCGGAAAGCTCGACGAGCTTAGTGTCGAGCGGCTCGGCGTACCGCTCGGCTCGCGCTCCCGGTTCGAGCCCGCGCCGGCGTACGTGACCGACGCCAAGCGTAAAGAGCATCTTCGCCGGCATCAGCCGGAATCGCGTCGCTCCGACCCGGTTCGCCAGCCACTGCGCGTGTTTACGCAGTGAGAAACCTTGAGGAACTTTTAGCGTCGTCCAGAGGCGATAGCTGCTGCCGGCCGACACGGTATCGGTCGTTCGAATGACGACGTGACCCGAAAAGGGATCGTCGCGAAACATGTACTCGAACGCCTCGTCGAGCTTATCCGGCGCAACTTCCCAAGCGCAGAGCGCACCAGCAGCAAGGCTCGTCGAGAGCAACGTTTGGCGGACGCGGCGTATCGTTCCGGCTTCGAGCATCGCAACGATGCGCTCGATGACCGTATCGACGGGCACTCCGGTTCGAGCCGCAATCTCACCGAAAGGATCGATTTGAAAACCGGTGAGGCGATCCTCAGAAACCGCGAGGATCGCCGCATTTACCGGATCGGATACCGCGGCGGGAAGCGGAGCTTCCCTAGATTTGTACGTCGCTTACACCTGTGGCGTAGAGGTAGTTCTGCTCCGCCGTACGCACGCCGTAGAGAGCGGTGATGTAAGCCGATTGTGCGGTGGTGAGGTTTGCCTCTGCCGTAACGAGGTTGAGGACGGTCGTCGCGCCGACTCTTATACTGCGCCTGCGTGGCGCTGAGCGAGACTTGCGCCGCGGTGAGTTCCGAACGAGCTTGAACCAGCGACGAACGCGCCGAGATCAGCGTCGCGAGGGCCGAGCGGACGTCGGACTCCACGGTGAGTCGCGTCGCGTTGAACGTCGCGACGGCCTGGTCGAGCTGCGACGCCGCGACCGCGACGTTGTAGTTCGTCACGCCCTGATCGTAGATCGGAACCGTTAGGTTTAGGCCGATTGCCTTGTCGTTCGACCACGACGAGGCTCCCGGACAGACCGAAGCAGTCGCCGTCGTCACGCAATCGAGGAACGTGCGGCTGACGCCGTCGCTCGCGCCGGCGGTGAGAATCGGAAAGCGCGCCAGTTTGGCGTAACGCACGCCTTCTTTTGCCGACTCCACGTTGTACGCCGCAGAGATATAGTCGGGCCGCATGATCAGAGCCCGCTTCAGCGAGGCCGCGTACGTTGGGTTGGGCGCTTGCAGCTGCGCGGTAATCGACTGCGGAACGACCTCCGCGTCGGCATCGAGTCCGAGCGTCGTCGCAAAGCTCGCTTGCGCACCGATAGCGACGCCTTGCGCCGTGACGAGATTGCCGCGCGCTTGTGCCGTTTGAAACTGCGCTGCGGCAATATCGGAACGTGCCGCTGCGCCGTTGCGAATTTGCGCCGCCGTCGACGATTCGCTGACTTCAAACTCGCGGACGAGCTGCGCGTCCGCCGTAACGGTTGCGTTGTCTTCCAACACCGTGTAATAGGCGTTGGCGACGTTGAACGCCAGCGTTTGCAGCTGCCGTAGCAGCGTCGCGCGTCCGGCAACGTCGGCCGCCTTGGCCGAGCGGATGTTCGCGACCGTGCGGCCCCCGTCGAAGATGAGCTGCGTGATCGAGATGGTCGCCGATTCAGTCGTGATGGTGCTCTGGCTATACGTTCCAAATGGTGGCCGCGTCGGCGTCGGAGCGGCAAACGGAACGCCCGCCGCGGGCGGCGTCGGACTGCTCACCGACGACGACGTTCCGTTCGTGTAGTTCTTTCCGGCCTGCGCGTTGCCGCTGAGTCCCGGATAGAGCGCCTGCACCGACGAGGTATACCTAGCGTGAATCGCCGCCCATTGCGCGTTCTCTTGCGCAAATATCGGCGAGAGCGCCACGGCGATGCGGATCGCGTCGGCCAGCGAGATCGGTCTGCGGCACGCCCTTGCGCGGCTTGAGTTGCTCGACGTCGGGCGCCGGAGAGCCGTAAGCCGGGTAGGGGATGGGCGTCCCGCTGATCGTCGGTTGCGGGAGGGGAGACGGCATGATGATCCCGGGCACCCCCGGGATTTGGCCGCTTTCAGGTGGGGGGCTCGGCAGAGTCTGCCCTAGCGCCACGCCGGTCACGAGCACGCCAAACGACAGCGCCGCGGCGAACCCGCGGGCGGTCAGTCTTCCTCGTTTCATCCTTAATGTACCGTCCCGGACGCCGAAGAGGAGGCCGGGGCGGCTCCGCTCACGGCCACGACGCTGCCGTCTTTGAGCGCGTCGGGCCGCGTCGTGATGACCATCGTACCGGGCTGAATCTTGGGACTAATTACTTGAGACAGCACGTCGGTCTGGACTCCTACCTTCACCGGAACGGCTTGAGCCTTGTTATCAGCTACCACGTAGACGAGGTTACCGTTCGGGCTCTGCGCCACCGCGCTGCGCGGAACGACGATCGCGCCGACGGCCCGCGCCTTGGTCACCGTCACCGTTACCAGCATTCCGCCGCGCAAGACGTAACCGGGATTTTGCAGCTCCAGACGCGCTAGATACGAGAGCGTCCCGGCCGTCGGCACCAGGTTCACGGTTTGCACCGGGCCGGTGAACGACTTTCCGGGCAGCGACGTCGACTTGAAGTTCACCGTGATGCCGGACCGCACGTACGACAGATCCTCGTCGGGAACGTTGACGTTGATCCAAACGCGGTCGACGCGCGAAACTTGAAGAACCGGTTGCGACGGCGAAGCGTACGCTCCCGGATCGACGAGCCGGTTCGAAACGACCGCGTCGTACGGCGCGTACATATACGTCTGCGCCAGCTGCGTGCTGAGCAGCTGCGCTTGCGCCGCTGCGGCGGCCGCCTGCGCCTGCTGCGATTTCACGTTCTGCAAGCTGACGACGTCGTTGCGCAGGCCGACGACGGAGTTGTTATAGGTTTGCTGCGCCTGCACGTAGTTTGCTTGCGATTGCTGCAGCGTCGTCTCCGAAACGTAGCCCTGCTTGTAGAGCTGTTTGTTTTGATCGTAGACGAGCTTCGCATTGTCGAGCGAAGCCTTTGCCGTTTGTACGGCGGCTTGATTGTTTTGTGTCTGAACTGGATAGCCGACGACCGCGCCGCGCGCCGCCGCCGAGAACTGCGACGCCTGCGCCTGCGCCTGCGACAGCGACGCCTGAAGCGTCGCCGGATCGATTCGCGCCAGCAGCTGGCCTTTGCGAACCATATCGCCGATGTTCACGTCAATATTGATGATCGTGCCGCTTTGCTGAAACGCGAGCGTCGATTGTTCGAGCGGTGCAATCTGTCCGTCGAGCGAGAGGTACGTGGCGATGTTCTGGCGCGACGCCGCGGCAGCATCGACGGTAAGCGGGGGAGGCCCGCCTTGCGCCTTCTTGCCGCAGCCGCCCAGCGGCAGCGCTGCCGCCAAGCCAAGAGCCAACAGACTCGCCCTCAAAGGGGTCGAAGGGAACGTCATCCTCGAGTATCTCTTTCCTATCCGGTACTTCATGGTCTGATATACGGTCACCAGCAGCGTTTGATTCAAAGGACCCCATACAGTAGCCCTGTCCTGTAACCTCGGCATGAGGTAATCGGCTGCGGGGCGTATCTCCCGGGGGCAATGACCGTTAAACTCGGCATCGGGCGCTCGTACAGCCTGCAGAGCCGCGTGGAGGAGTGGATGACGGCCGAGAAGGCCGGTAACAAGGGGGTCGACGTGCTGTCGACCTCGATGCTCGTTCAATTGGTTGAGAGCGCGGCCATTCATTGCGTCGAGCCGATCTTGAGCGCCGGGCAGCTGACCCTGGGCACGCACATCGAACTCGAGCACCGCAAGCCGGTTCCCGTCGGGTTTATCGTGCGCACCGAAGTGGAAGTCGTCATGCTCGACGGCCCGCGGGTAAGTTTCGCGGTCCAGGTATTCGACGAGCAGGAAGCTGTGGCCGAGGGTACCCACGAGCGGTACATCATAGAGAAGAGTAAGTTCCTGGCTAAGTTGCGGGAAAAGCTGGCCTGACTAACCTCCTACTGCAGGGGAGGCAAACGTCCGTTCCCGAAGAGGACGCCAAAGGATTGCTCGACCCGGCCCTCGGGCCGGACGGGTAAGCCTCAGGTCTCATATCCCAACTTAGGAGGACACATTGAAGCGACTGAGCACTGGAGTCCTGGCCGTGCTGATGGCAGCCGGTCTTGGGCTCAACGCGGTCGCAGCCCAGTCCAACGCATCGCATGGCAACATTGGAACCAACGCGGTCGCGCAGGATCAGGGTGCGACGGCTGCTCCGCCGGCGGATTTCGGTTCGCCGCCGTCGGGTCAGTATCCAATCCTCTTCAATGACCACCACGTCTATGCCAAGCCCGACATCCTGAAACAGGGACGCGTGCTCGCCGCGCTGGTGCGCGGAGGCACGATCCTCATCCCGCTGCGCTCGATGTTCGAGCAAATGGGCCCCCCATATCCCACCGTATCGTGGGATCCGGGGAGCAAGACGGTAACGGTCAGCAAACCCGGCGCTGAGGTCAAAGTGACGCTCGGCAAGCCGGAGGTCATCATCAACGGCGAGTCGCGTCCGCTGGACGTTCCGCCGATGATGTATCAAGGCGTCGTTCTCGTGCCGGTCCGAGTCATCTCGGAAGGCATGGGCGCGTACGTTCAGTGGGTTCCGGACCGCCGTTTGGTAGTCGTTCGGTACATACCGGCGACTCCGCCACCGAGCGCTCCGCCTTCGCCTCCGCCCCGCCGCCGCCCACCCCAACGCCAACACCGGCACCATACTACGACTTCTACGTGGCCGGTGATTACATCATCTCACCGAAAACTTACAACGAGTTCGTCCCCGGCTCTAGCAGTAATAACAACCAAGGCGGATTCTCGTACCGGATACACGGTGCGTGGGAGATTCCGATCATGGCTATGCCGTGGATGATCGAGTTGGATTACCGGCAGTTCAACTGGCAGCACAACTGCGGTGGCTCCGGCGATCCGGAGTGCTACGTAACGACGATCGGTGGACTAGGTCAATCGGCGGTTCCTACCTTCGACGGCAAGGACTTCGACTTTGACGGGCGGCTCGGGTTCCGTATCCTCAAGCCGCGCATCTACATCGTCGGCGGTTACATGCAGCGCACCACCAGCTACGGTTATCCGTCGATGGGTGGTGCGGGCGTGGGCCTCGAGAAGTTACCCGATCTCGATCGAAACTTCTCGTTCTACGGCAGCGCGCTGTACTATTTCGACGTCAACGGTAACTACTCGAGTTCGGCGCTTGCCTGCGGCGGCACGAGCGCGTGTACGTATAACGTCGGATACAACATCCTCAAGTACGACATTGGCGTCAGCTACACGTTCTCTGGGTTCCCGATCTTCTTAGAGGCCGGGTTCCTGGGTGACCGCGGATATAACACCAATGCCGCTCCGATCGGATTCTCCGAGAGCGGGCCGTACGCGGGTATCGGTATCAAGCTCTAACCTAGAGCCCAACCCCGATAAAATGAAAAGCCCCCGCGAAATGCGGGGGCTTTCGTTATCTGCCGGAGTTAATGGGTCGACAGCGGCTCGGGAACGTCGTGCCGGCGAAGGCTGCACGCATGGCGGCGTGATTAGCGCCACGTAAGGCTTTCCGGGTTCGGGCGATGGTGATGGTGTCGGGTCGGCCGTCGCCTGCGCCTTGACGCCGCGCGGCAGCGGAGTCGGGCAGATCTCGGCGAGCGCGTACCAGTGCTCGGTATAACCTTGCGCCATGCTCGCCTTTGCCGTCTTGCCGAAGTACGTGTTGGGATATTTCTTGACGAGAAGCTGCGTGAACTCCCAACTCGTCTGCTGCTCGGGCTGAGTGTAAACCTTGCGCATTACGAGCACTCCCAAGTAGTACGACCGTGCCAGTTGCGGATCGTTGGGGTATTTTGCCGCCCAGCGCCGCAGCGCTTCGGTAGCGAAATCGATCTTCGAGATCAGATGCTGATCGGTCGTATAGTCTCCGGCGCTGATCGATCCGTCCTTATAGGTATTGTCGATGCCGAGGTAGCTCAACTTCATGCGTCCGAAGTACTCGTCTCCCGGCGCCGAGGCATTGAACTGCTCGCATCTCAGGTGCGCCCACTTGCTCTTTGCGTCACCGCACGGATCGCTTGCTCTTCGACGGAGAGGCTTTTGGCTTTGCGCTCGGCGAGGCGCTTGCGGCCGCCGTTGCGGCTTGCGCGGGTTCCGGCGGGAGCGGCGCGGCTATTAACAAGCCGACGCTCGCTATTGCAAACGCGAGCGACAACGTCGATGGCGTAAGTCTCACGATTGGAAATCTCCTTCAGGGCGCCGTTCATTCGGTCGAGCCCGTTGGGTAGCATTTCTTTACCGGCTCCGGGCCTGCGGCCTGCTCGAAGCGCGCGATAAGGGGCCTTGGTTTTGGGCCGCGAACGACTGCGCGCAATGACCCGCCCAGTACGCGTCGCCGCGCTGCAGCTTGCAGCCCACGATCGCGCCGGCTTTGCCGGTGTGCTCGACGGAATCGTCGACGGCGTGCGACGCGCTGCCGCACAAGCCGATCTCGTCGTACTGCCCGAGGGTACGCTTCCGGCGTACGTGCTCGGCGATGCGCCAGTTGACAGTACACCAATTGAAGCAGGCCTAGCACGCTTGCAAAACATCGCTGCATCGGAACGCACGGCAATCGTCGTCGGCGCTGCGGCGCGTGACGGCGCATCCTTATATAATGCGGCCTTCGTCATTGATACCGACGGCTCGCTCGCCGGTCGTGCCGACAAGCTGTTTTTGTGGCATTTCGATTCGTTGTGGTTTGCCCCAGGCGAACGTCTCGCGCCGGTCGCGACGAAGCTCGGCTCGCTCGGCGTGCTCGTCTGCGCCGACGGACGCATCCCCACCATCGCGCGCGAGCTGGTCGATGCGGGAGCAGTCGCGCTGATCATGCCGACTGCCTGGGTCACCACCGGACGCGATCCGCAAGCGCTCGAAAACGTGCAGGCGGATTTGCTGGGCCGCGTGCGGGCATACGAAAACGGCGTCCCGTTCGTCGCGGCCAACAAGTGCGGAGCCGAGTTGGGGATGGTCGCCTACTGCGGCAAGAGTCAAATCGTCGACCGGCACGGCACGGTCGTTGCTATTGCCGCACAGGACCGGCCCGAAGTCTTGCAAGCCACGATCGACCTTGGCGCCGGCCATCCGAAGCGTGCGAAGCTTCCGGAGTTATCGCCGCGTCCGGCGCCCGCAGAGTCTCCGGTGCGCCTCGCCATCTCGTTCGCGGCCCTCGACGCGGATATCGACCGTCGTCTGGAACTGCTCGGGGACGCATATGCGATTTCACCGGAGGACGGCGCCCGTTTGGCGCGGCTCGATGCCGCGATCCCAACCGCGTCGCTCGGCGACGCACTCGTTGCAGATCCGGGCGGCGTGGCCGCTTTCCGCGCCGCAGGCTACCGTCTGATCTGCTGGACGACCGATCTTGCCGCGCCGTGGGCGGAGCGCCTGGCGCGAGCCCGAGCTCTGGAACTTCGTGTTTACATAGTGGTCTTCGATCGTCCACAGCAGCGCGCGTACGCCGTCGATCCCGACGGCGCCGTAGTCGCCGGCACGTTCGATGGCTACCGTCTAGCCGGCTTCACTTTCGACCCGCGCAAGGCGTCGACAACGCTGGTGGCGCCGCAGACCGACGTGGCCGAGGGTCTCGACCGAATAGCGGCGCTGGCCGCGCGTGAGAAGGCGACGACGTGAGCGCCGATGTCTCCCGCACCATCGAGGCCAGTCACGGCAACCGGCTCGTTTCCCTCGCGGCTGCGATCATTGCCGTACTCGCCGCGCTCGGCACGCTCTTCTCGCATCATCGCTCGATCTCGGCGCTCTCGGTGAAGAACGCCGCCATCCTCACGCAAGCGCGAGCGACCGACACGTATAACGCCTACGAAGCCAAGCAAATTCGCTTCAATATCTATCGCGCGGTCCTGTCCACCGATTTGGTGCGCGATCAGAAAACGCGGGTGCGGCTTCAAAACGTCGCCGACGAGGAGCGGGCCTCCTCGCCCGGGGTGCTCAAGAAGGCGGAATCGCTCGACGCGCAGGCGGCTCGAGACGACGAACGCTCCGACGTCATCATGCGCTCTTACGAAACGTTACAATTTGCAACGACCTTGTTCGATATTTCGATCGTCCTCGTGGCGCTCGCCACGCTCGCCCGTACCCGCGTCTTCGTCTCCCTGGGATGCGGCCTGAGCGCTATCGGACTGGGACTCTTTATCTTCGGTCTCGTACAGCCGCATTGACGGCTATTGCCCGCGTCGCCGTCCTTTGGCTTGCCTTGGCGGCACTCGTCGCGAGCGTGCCGCGCATTCCGAACACACGACTGGCCGTCGGCCGAATCGACGTCGCCTCGTGGCCCTACTTGCCGGGCAGCACCCTGCCGCTGCGCGTAACCGGATTTGCGGGATCGTATCACGCGGCGCTGCTCGGTCCGGGTGAGTTACGACCCGGCGGAATCTACGTCGCTCCTCCGGCAGCCGCCGGGGCGAGCGCGCTTCTCATAGCCGGCAACGCCGTCGGCCTTGGTGCGGCGCGTCTGCGCATCGCAACGCCGCCGTCGCCGGATCGCTCGTTGATTTTCGCCGCTTCGTACGACGACGGGCTCATCGTCCACGACGCCGGCGACTTCTCCGTAATCGGCCTCGTCGCCACCGGCGGCGCGCCGAGCGACACGGCGGCCGACCCGAACGGAAGAGTCGCAGTGACGGATACGCAGGGTACGACACTGACCGTCGTCACGCTCTCGCCGTGGTCGGTCGCTCACGTGGAGGGCGTACCCGCTGGGTGACGAGGTCGCCGTCGACTCGGTTACGCACGCCATCTTCGTTACCAATCGCGACGCCGACGGAAAAGGCGCGCTCACCCGCGTCCTTCCCGACGCTAGCGTAACGCGCGTCACGACGGGGGCGACGGCCGAAGGCATCGCCATCGACGAGCGCCGCCAGATCGTCTACGTCGCCAACGCCAACGACGGTACCGTAGCGGCCATTGACGCGCGCGCGATGCAAGTGATGCGCCGGTTTCGCGCCGTCGACCGCGTGTTCTCGCTGGCCCTTTCAGCTGACGGCTCGACGCTCTATGCGATTTCCAATCAAAGCGCCGGGTCGCTCTTCGCCGCACCCGGTTCGGCGGTCGCCATCGCGCTCGACCGGAAGCAAGACGCGCGTCAAGGCTCGCAGCGCACCGCTGAACTTTCCGCTGGGCATCGCGCTCGACGCGCGCAACGCGACGCTCTTCGTTACCGAGGAGGCACGCAGCGAGATCGACGTGCTCGATGCGGGCACGTTGCGCGCGAAACGTCCCGCGCTGAAAACGTGCAAGACGCCGTGGAAACCGACGTTAGACGAGGCGACCGGGCGCCTTTACGTACCCTGCGCGAGCGATAATGCGATCGACGTCTTCGACGCGAAGACGCTGCGCCGGCTCCCGCACGCCCCGTTCGCAACCGGAAGCTATCCCCTGGCCGTAGAAATCTGGCATCCGGCAAAAGCGTGAAGTTTGGCATCTTCGTTGCGCTCTTTATCGCCACGTGCGCGGCGGCGCGCGCCGCTGCGCTGCCGCCCCGCATCGCTCCCCCCGCACCGTTTCCGCGCATTCTGCAACAGGCGCCGACGCTCGAAAGCATCGCGCCGGGTGTTGATTACGGCGAGTATCAACTCGTCACCGACGCGGGGCCGCTCGCGGTACGCGTCGTCGCGATCGACTCGCATCGCCGGGACTTGCACGTCGGATCGGTCGTGGCCACGGATTCGCTCGTGTCACCGGGCGAAACGGTCGGCTCGATGGCACGGCGGACGCGCGCCGTTGCCGGTATCAACGGCGACTACTTCGATATCGGCGCCTACCAACCGGCCGATCAACATGGTCGTGCGCGACGGCGCACTCCTTCAGCTTCCCTACAAGCGCTACGTTCTCGCCATAACCCGCGACGGCACGCCGCATATTGCGGAGTTCACGTTTTCCGGCGCGCTCGACATCGACGGGCGAACGTTGCAGCTCGACGCGATCGACCAAATGCCGCAGGGCGGGCTCTCGCTGCTGACGCCGCTTTACGGGCGCGTCCCGCCGCGCGATAACGTGACGCTGACTGGCTCTGGAACCGACGGCGGGAACGCCGCCCCTAGCGCGCTATCGCGTCAAGGCAATCGCCGACAATCAGGCCTCGCAACCGCCCGGTTATTACGTCGCCATCGGACTGAACGACTACGGAGCCGCCGGCGTACCGCAGGTCGACTCGATCGTGGCGGCGAGCGGCGATTTGACGCCGCTCGGGTTGAACGCGATCACCGCCGCGGTCGGCGGCGGCGCGCTCATCCTCCACGACGGTAAATGGTACGACGATACCGATGCTCCGTACCGCGAGGAGAACTCGCGGCGCATGCCCTGTTCGGGCGCAGCCATCGCGCCGGACGGCCGGCTCCTTCTGGTCGAAGTTGACGGACGCCAGCCCGAGGAAAGCATCGGCGTCACGCGTCCGCAGTTCGCCGCGCTGATGAGGTCGCTCGGTGCAACGGAAGGACTGCTTCTCGACGGCGGCGGCTCGTCGACGCTGGCAGTGCGCCGGCTCGGCGACGGCGCGGCAAATATGGTGAACTCTCCTTCCGACGGTCGCGAACGCCCCGTTGCCGACGGAATCTTCGTATACAGCAGTGCTCCGGCGGGTCCGCCGGTTAGACTCGTCGCGCGGCCCGGCGTCGTACGTGCGGTTGCCGGCGCGACGGTACCGCTACGCATTGCGTCGGTCGATGCCGCGTATCACGTGGTTCAAAGCGAGGCGGCGCCGGGCGCGGACGTCGTGCCGGCTTCGCTCGGCGTCTTTCGCGCCGGTCAGTTCGTAGCGCGCAAACCCGGTACCGGACGCCTCGTGCTGCGCGACGGAAATCTGCGCGGCGAAGTGGCGCTGCAGATCGATGCGAGCCCGGCCCGCGCCCGCATCATGCCGGCGCTGCCCAACGTGGATCCTAACGGCAGCATCGCGTTGCAGGCGGTCGCCTTCGACGCGCACGGATACCCGATCGAGCTGCCGTCTCAGCTGCGTTGGAACGCGAGCGCCGGAAGCATAGACTCTTCCGGAAGCTACCGCGCCGGTACCCGCAACGCCAACATCACGGTGCGGATCGGTCAAACGATCGCCAACGCGCGCGTGACGGTCGGGTCGCACGACGTTTCGATCGGATTCGCCGACCGCGCCAGATTCACAACGCATCCCCCCGGCGGTAAAGGCACGCTGACGCGCAATGCCGGCTGCGGCAGCTGCGTTCGTCTGAACTACTCCTTCTCCCAGAACGAACGCGCAGCGTACGCGATGGGCGATGTCGATCTTCCCGACGATACGCTCGGCATTGCCTTCGACGTGCAGGACGACGGGAGTAACGCGCGACTGCGTATCGCCGTGCGCAACTCGATCAACGAAGACACGCGCCTCGACGCGACCCGCCTGACGCAGCCGGGATGGCGTCACGTGACCGTGCGCTTTCCCGCCGGAACCGACGCGACCCGGCTCATGTCGATCTACGTCCTGCCGCAAAAGGGCGTCCAGATCTCGGACGGGAGCATCGTCTTACGAAACGTTCGCGCGATAGTCGCCGGCCCGTAGGGCAATTGACCGTTACAACAGCGCGATGAGGCCGCCGACAACCATAAGCGCGCTCAGGACCACCGCGATCGCGTTCGGCGCCGACATTACGTCGACGGCCGGATAGCCGGCGACGCGCCCGCGCAGCGCCAAGCCGCCGGCTCTCACCGATTTGCCGCCGGAGCTCAGGGCGATGGCGTGCGGCAGTGAACGATCGTTCTCGTCGTCGACCGCGAAGAGTACCGCCGGCTCTCCGATCTCCGCGTTGTGGGGAAGCATCGCCGCCTGCGCCGGCGTGAAGAGCACGGCTTTGACGACGCGCCGCGCTGCCGGCACGTTGAACGAGTCGAATGGAAGGTCCATGCCTGCGATGGTCTGTCGATGTTCCATCAAGAGAACGGGCGAGAGAAAGACCGATCCGGTCGGCTGCGTGATCGTCAAGCGATTGCCTCGAAGGTCGCGAGCCTCGACGTACACGACGTCGCGCGGCGAGGCGCGAAGGACAAAGTTGCCCGCATTGCGGGCGCCCGTCCCGATCGCCAGCGGTCCGCGCAGGGGTCGCTCCAAGGTCACTTCGCGCAGCGCTCGAGTCGGCAAGGGGAAAGTCGAGCGTGCCCAGGCCTTCGACGCGAACGCGTTGGCCCGGCGCGCCGATGACGTTTTGATTATCGGGGCCGAGCAAACCGCTGGCGATGCCGGCCACTGCCGGCGGCGATCGTGCCGAAAGCGACGGCGACGACACCGGCACGGCGACGGATACCGTGAGCCGCGGCAAAACGCTGTCGTGCGGCAACGATGGAGAGGACGGCGAGTCCGCCGAGCGCGACGTTATACCACCCGGCGTGATAGACGGCCTTACCGGGAAGGGCGATCTCCACGATCACCGCGGCCAGCACGGCGAACGCTAACGCGGCCGGCGCGATCAATGTCCCGCGCCCGCCGCCGTAACGCTCTTGCGCATTTGATCGAAAGTCAGCGCGCCGTCGAACGCACGCGTAACCACTCCGTTGCGATCGACGATCACGGTCGTCGGTAATCCCAGCGCGTTATAGCTGCGGCCGTATCGCTGGTTCGCGTCGATCCAAATCGGATAGTGGATTTGCAACGATTGCGCGAACGCGCTTGCGCGATCGGCGGATTCGCCTTCGTTGACGCCGACGACGGCGATCCCGCGCGACTTTCCGTAGTCGGAGAGCCGCTGCAAATCCGGCATCTCGGCGCGGCACGGCGGGCACCAAGAAGCCCAAAGGTTCATCACGACGATGCGGCCGCGATAATCGGCGAGCGAAACCGGAGCTCCGCGATCGTCGCTGCAGCGCGTAGACCGGCGCCGGTTGTCCTTTGAAGGCTGCGGCTCCCTCCGATCGCGATGACGGCGCGAAGAAGAACGGCTCGAACACCATGACGGCGACGCCGAGCGCCGCTGCCGCCACGAGCCATACGATGTAACCGCTGCATGAGTGTATGCTGTAGGTGCCCTTCCTTCGACGGACGAAACGGCGACGGGGTGCCTGCCACGATCCTCGACGGGAGAAGCCTCGCCGCCGATTTACGGACGGAACTCGTCGCACGTACGAGTGCGCTGCGCGAGGTTGGTATTCATCCCAAGCTCGCCATCGTTTTCGTCGGGGAGAACGAATCGAGCCTGGCCTACGTCCGCAATTTGATTCGGACCGGCGAGCACGTCGGGATCGAGGTCTCGGTCGAGCACCTGCCCGAATCGAGCACGCCGGCAGCGGTTCGCGCCAGCTTACGGGCGCTGCATCGCGACCGGCGGTACGCATGGCGTGATGCTCCAACAGCCGTTGCCGCCGCATCTTCCGATTCGCGAGATCGCCGACGCCGATTCCGCCCCACAAAGACGTCGACGGAACCCATCCGACCAATCAGGGTCACCTCGCCTTCGGCAGCGGAACCGAGTACGTGCCGGCCACGCCGGCGGCCGTGATGCTGCTTCTCGAGCGCAGCCCGCACTGGCCGCTGCGCGGGCGCCAGCGCGGCGATGATCGGGCGCTCGATCGTCGTCGGTGCGCCGGTGGCGATGCTGATGCTCGCCGCAGATGCGACGGTTACGATCCTGCACAAAGAGTCGCACTCGTTGCAGCCGTACGTAAAGATGGCCGAAGTCGTGGTGGTTGCCGCAGGCGTGCCGGGGCTGATTCGCGGCGAGGACATCATGCCCGGCGCTACGGTCATCGACGTGGGAACGACCTTGGTCGACGGCGTGCTGCGCGGCGACGTCGACTTCGAGAGCGCAGCTGCCGTGGCCGGTGCGATTACCCCCGTACCCGGGGGTGTCGGTCCGGTAACCAACGTCGCGCTGCTGCGTAACGTCGTCAAAGCGGCCGAACGATCGAAAGCGGGAGCATAGAATGGACGACCTGCACCGCCGCATCGACGCGGTCGCGCCGCCGCCAAACCCGCTGCTGGTCGAACTGGAACAGCGCAGCCGTGCCGACGGCATGCCGCTAGTCTCTCGCGAGACGGGCCGCTTTCTCTCGACTATCGTGACGGCGATGCAAGCCAGCCGCATCCTGGAAGTCGGAACGGGTTACGGGTACGCGACGTTGTGGATGGCGCTCGCGCAGCCGCGCATGGGAAGGATCTGGACGATCGAGCCTGACGTCGCGCGCACCGACGTCGCGCAGTCGTACTTCCGTCGCGCCGGAGAAGACGATTACATCGAAACCTTCAACACGCCGGTCCACGAGACTGCTCGAGAACTTTCCGCATCGCAATCTCGACGTCGTTTTCGTGACCGCGGGTCAGTCCGAGTATCGCGACTACCTCGAGCTTCTGATCCCTATGCTAAAACTCTCGGGGCTGGCAATTTTCGAAAACGCGTTGGACGACCCGGCGTTTGCCGGCGCTTTCTCTCGCACCCCGCGCTCGACGCGACCATCCTTCCGCTCGGCGCGGGAACGGCCATCGGCGCGCGCCGCGAATGACCAGCGAGGCCGCCTTTCGGAAGGCGATGCGCCACGTGGCCACCGGCGTCACGGTGGTAACGAGTTTGCGGGATGGCGAGCCGCGCGGCATTACGGTCAATGCTCTTGCCAGCGTTTCGCTCGAGCCGCCCTCGCTGCTCATCTGCATCAATCGCGAAGCCCGCAGTTATCTCTTCATCTCCACGTCGCGCGTCTTTTGCGTCAACGTGCTGGCCGGCGAGCAGCGCGCGCTGGCCGAGCATTTTGCCGGGAAAGTCCGCGATCGCCAGTTCGACGACGTAGCCTACCGCATCGACGCGACCGGGGCGCCCGTTCTCGACGGCACGATCGCGCACTTCGATTGCGAGCTGGCCGACGAGTATCAGTTCGGGTCGCACTCCATTTTGATCGGGCGCGTCCTCTCGTGCGCGGCGCGCCCCGGCTCGCCGTTGGGCTACTTCAACGGCGGCTTTCACGATTTCGGAATTCACGTAGACTAATGATCGTTCAGACGTTCCCGGTCGGTCCGTTGGCCTGCAACTGTACGGTCGTCGCCGACCCGCAGAGCCACGATGCCATCGTCGTGGACGGTGGTGACGGCGTTGACGACGTCGTCGGCCTGTCTCGAGGAGAACGGTTGGCGTGCCCGACTGCTCGTGCACACGCACGCGCACTTGGATCACATCGGCGACGTGGGGAAGCTGCGCGACAAGACGGGAGGGCGCGCGCTGCTGCACCCGGGCGACCTGCCGCTCTACGCGGCGTTGCCGCTTCAGGCGCGCTGGATCGGCATCCCAGGTGCGCCGCCGGTCGTCGCACTCGACGGAGAGCTGCGCGACGGCGACGTGCTGCGCGCCGGTTCGGTGACGCTGCAGGTTCTTCATACGCCGGGCCACACGCCGGGCAGCGTCTGCTTCGCGATCAATAGCGAGCGCGGCACGCAGCTGCTCAGCGGCGACACGCTCTTTGCCGGTTCGATCGGGCGCTGGGATCTCGGCGGCACGTCAATGGAAGACATCGTGCAGTCCATTCGCAGCAAGCTCCTCACCTACGACGATGCAACGCCGGTCGTTCCCGGGCACGGGCCGTTTACAACCATCGGCATCGAGCGCAACTCGAACCCCTATCTGCTTGAGTGAACCGGGCGTGCGCCGGCGCCGCCTCTTCGCCGGGATCGAGCTCAGCGACGCGGCGCGCAGCGCCTGCGCCGCCGCCGCGCAATCCCTGCAGCGCACCGGCTTTTTGGCAAAATACGAAGCGCCCGGAGAAACTTCACGTGACGCTGGCATTCTTGGGGTACGTCGATCCAAATCAAGTCGCGGCGGTGCAGGGGGCGATTGCGCTGACGGCCTCGCGATTCGCACCGTTCGCCGTCGGCCTCGACAAGCTCGGTGCCTTTCCGCACGAGCGCCGGCCGCGAGTAGTATTCGTTGGGTCGCGCGCGCAAGGCGCGCCGTTTCGTACGCTAGCCGAAGCGCTGCGCGACTCCTATTGCGAACTGGGCTTTAACTTCGACGACGACGCGGTCGTCCATGTAACGATCGCGCGCGTCAAGGAATCGAAACGCCCGCTGCCGCTAGTGGACTTTACCGCAATCACGATGCCGGTGGAGAGCCTGTCTCTCTTCGAATCCTTGCCCGATCCGGCCAACCGCACGACGCGATACGAAATAATAGCAAGCGCGCCGCTTACCGGCGGTTAGATTAGCGCAGCTTGATGAGCAGTTTTCCGGCGTCGCCGTTTGAGGCTGCAGGCGCGGCGGGAGCCACGTGCTCCGGTACCGCCGTGCGCGGCATCGCGGAATAATCGGGAACCGAACCCTCCGAAACTTTGCTGCGATAATCGGTGATGGCGACCTGGAGCGCCTCGAGCGCTCGCTCGGGATAATCTTTCTTCTTCTCCGGGTATCCGTCGAGCTGCGACTCGATCTCGCCGGTCGTAATCGCGAGGCTTCGTCGATCGTTTTGCCCTTCGCCAGTTCGACGACCAGACTGCACGTCGCCGTTCCGAATCCGCAACCCGTCGTGAAATAGGAGATGTCCTCGATTACGGCCCCCGGTCCAACCTTCAAAAAGAAGTTGTACATGTCGCCGCACGAGTCGCTGAAGTACTCACCGCTCGCGGTGGCGTTCTCCATCGTCCGGAAGCCGGTGCGTTCTTCGACGAGGCGCTGGAATTTCGGGAAGTTCATTTAACCGACCATCTCCTTCGGGTGAATTTCGAAACGGCATTCTTTGCCGCCGTGCGCGAGCGACTCGGTTTGCGAGTGTTCGCCGCCGATCGTTTCGTCCAATACGTGATGAATGACTTGGCAGACCTCCGGGTTTTCCTTCGCCGCATCGGAGTAGGGACAAGTGTGCTCGTGAAGCGCGAACCCGCCGTCGATGAGGCTGTACTCGGCAACGACGCCGCTTTTGCGCAGCATCTCGGTGAGTTGAGCCACCTTCGTTTCGGGATCGGTGGCCGTCACCTCGCCGCGCGCTCGCTCGATCGCGCGTCGCGAGAGTCCCTCGAAAATCTGCTCGACCGCCGGCGTTCCGAACTGGGCGCGCACCTCGCGCAGCACCGCGGTCAGCATCTTGTCGTAACCTTGCGGAAAGAGCTTGTCGGCTTCGTGAGGTGAGCGAAAACTCGAAGGTGGGCTTGGTGGGGCCGCGGCGGACCGGCGTCTCGGCGACCAGGCCGTCCCGTTCCAGCACCACGAGCTGCTGCCGGACGGCATTCGGCGAGAGGCCGAACGCCTGGGCCAATTCGGCCGCCGAAGCGGAACCGCGACGGCGCAGTTCGCTCACGATCTTCCCGCGGGTCGTCTGAAAGAATCGGTCGGCGTGCATTCGCGGCTATCCTAGCACGAAAACGCCTAGATAGTAAAGTTTTTCCTTGACTTTCTAAGAGAGGCTCGGCTACGATAAATCGCATGTCCGACCACGCTCTGCGCATCACCAATCTTCGCTGCCGCGTCGCCGGCAACGAGATCCTCAAAGGCATCGATCTGACCGTCGAACCCGGCCGCGTCGCCGCGCTTATGGGACCCAACGGAAGCGGCAAGTCGACGCTCGCCTTCTCGCTCACCGGCCATCCGCAGTATGAAGTCGAGGGCAGCGTCTCCCTCGACGGCGAGGATATCCTCGCCCTCGCGCCCGACAAACGCGCTCGGGCCGGCCTCTTTCTTTCCTTTCAATATCCCGCGGCGATACCGGGAGTAAAGGTCGCGAACTTTTTGCACGCCGCGCGACAAGCCGAACGTCCGAACGACCCGCTTCCGCCGGCCAAGTTTCGGGCGCTGCTTCTGGAAAAGATGGAACAGCTCGGCATCGATCCTTCGTTTATGGGACGCTATCTCAACGACGGCTTCTCCGGCGGTGAGAAAAAGCGCCTCGAGATGCTGCAGCTTGCCGTGCTCGCGCCTCGCTACGCGATTCTCGACGAAACCGACTCGGGGTTGGACATCGACGCGCTCAAGGACGTCGGCAACTCCATCGCGTCGCTGCGCGCCAGCGACGAAGGACGCGATACCGGCTTCCTGATCATCACGCACTATCCGCGCATCCTCCAATACGTCGTGGCCGACGTCGTCCACATAATGATCGACGGCCGCATCGTCAAAACGGGTGGCCCCGATCTGGCGAACCGCGTCGAACGCGAAGGCTACGACATTATTCGCGAAGAGACCAGCGCCGTTGTCTAGTTCGGTTTTGAGCGATCCTTCCTCGACGATATCGGCACGGCAAGAACTCTACGAACGCCTCGGAGGCGCGCCGGCGGTTCCATTCACGCCGGAAGATCGCCGGCTCGCGCTGGATCGTTTCTTTGCGCTCCGCAGCGGACGCGAGAAGCCGGGGCGTTTCTGGCGCATCGACTTCGAAACCCTCGCGCCTTCCGTAGCCGCGATCGACGCCGCCGCGAGGGAGTATCGCGCAGAGAGTGCCGACTCGTCGGTCGTCGTCTGCGATCTCGCAACGGCATCGCGCGAACATCCGCAGCTCCTTGCAGCGGCGCTCGGCAAGGCGCGCGCGGCGCAGACTAAGTTTGGCGCTCTGGCGGCCGCTTTTGCCGACGGCGGCACCTTCGTTTACATTCCGGCCGACCGGGCGAGTGACGAACCCATCGTGATTCGCTATGCCGCCGGCGCGCAGGCGGCAATCTTCCCGTGGACGATCGTGCTGGCCGAGCGCGGCGCGCGGGCGACCATCATCGAACGCGTGACGGCGCAGGCCGGCGCGTTTATTTTCGGTGCGACCGAGATCGTCACCGGCGACCACGCCGACGTAACCTATGCTACGGTGCAGAATCTCGAGGACTCGGCGCGCGCGATCTTCAGCCGCGCGGCCGCACCCGGACGCGACGCCCGCGTCGCGCTGGCGGTGGCGCTATTGGGCGGTGCGCTCTCCGCCGACGAGCTTCACGTTGCGATCGAGCACCCGGGCTCGGAGATTGCAATCAGCGGGATCTTCTTTCCGACCGGAACGCAGCACGTCGACGTCGTCAGCACGGTGGAGCATGTTGCCGGAGAGGCGTCCTCCGACACGCTGGTTAAGTCGGCGGCTCGCGATCGCGGTCAGGCCCGCTATCTCGGAAACATTCGCATCGCCCCGCACGCTCAAGGCAGCGACGCGCGACTGCGCGACGATGCGCTACTGCTCTCGGCGACGGCCCACGTCGACTCGGTGCCCGCCCTCGAAATCGGCGCCAACGACGTTAAGGCTTATCACGGGGCCACCGTCGGAGCGCTCGACGCGGAACAGATCTTCTACCTGCAGAGCCGCGGCATCGAAGCCGGCGCGGCGGAACGAATGATCGCGCTCGGATTTTTCGAGCCGGCGGTCGAACGCTTTCCGTCGGCAGCCCTGCGCGACGAAATTCGCGCCGCATTAGCGGCAAAGCTGGCGATGATGCGCAGCCGCCGTTCCTTCGAAGGCCGCCGCCATTGCGGCAGACTTCCCGATCTTGCAGCACCCGACGTCGCGCGGAAAGCGGCTCGTATACCTCGATTCGGCCGCGACCTCGCAGAAGCCGCGCGCGGTAATCCAAGCGCTGGTCGACTACTACGAACGTTACAACGCCAACATTCATCGCGGCGTGTACGAGATCGCAGCGCGCGCCACCGACGAGTACGAGCAGGCTCGGGTCAAGCTCGCCCGTTTCATCGGCGCGAAGCCCGGCGAAGTGGTCTGGGTTCGCAACACGACCGAGGCGATCAATCTGGTCGCCTACTGTTGGGGAAGCGCCAACGTCAAACGCGGCGACGCCATCCTCTTGACCGAGCTCGAGCACCACTCCGATCTCGTGCCGTGGCAGGCGCTGGCCGAGCGTAACGGAGCCGAGCTTCGCTTTATTCCCATCGACGACCGCGGGCGCTACGTCTTGGACGACTTGGATCGTCTGCTCGACGGGTGCAAGCTCGTGGCCGCCGCACACGTCAGCAACACGCTGGGAACGATCGCGCCGCTCGATGTCATCGTGCCGCGCGCTCATGCCGCAGGCGCGGTCGTCTTGATCGACGGTGCGCAAGGCGCACCGCACCTGCCCGTTGACGTCAAAGCGCTCGACGTAGACTTCTATGCCTTCAGCGGTCACAAGATGCTGGGGCCAACCGGCATCGGCGTCCTGTACGGAAAGCGCGCCCTGCTCGAAGCGATGCCGCCGTTTCTCTATGGCGGCGACATGATCAAGAAGGTCGAGTACGCGCACACGACCTTTAGCGAACCGCCGCGAAAGTTCGAGGCGGGGACCAGCAATATCGCCGATGCCATTGCCTTCGGCGTGGCCGCCGAGTACTTGCAGATCGCTCGGGATGGAGTGGGTACGCGAACACGAGCGCGCCCTGGTCGGCTACGCGCTGGATCGGCTCGCCGAGTTCGAGCCGCGCGGCCTCCAGATCTACGGACCGCGCGACCCCGATGCGATCTCGGGCGTCATCTCGTTCAACTTCGCCGACGTCCATTCGCACGATCTCGCGTCGATTCTCGACACCGAAGGAATCTGCATCCGCGCCGGACACCATTGCACCATGCCGCTCATGGAAAAGATGGGCTGGGCCGCGACGGCTCGCGCTTCGTTCTACGTCTACAATACCGAGGCCGACGTCGACGCGCTCTGCGGAGGAATCGAAAAAGCGGCCCGCGTTTTCGGCCTGTGAGCGACGAGGTCTGATGGACGATTTCTATCGCGACTACATTCTCGATCACTACCGCAACCCCCGAAACTTCGGGCATCTCGAGCACTACGACGCCGAGGCCGAAGATCTAAATCCTCTCTGCGGCGATCAAATCCGGATGGAGTTGAGGCTGGACGACGGTGTCGTATCGGACCTAAAGTTTTCCGGCAAGGGCTGCGCCATTAGCCAGGCTTCGGCCTCGATGCTTACCGAAACGGTCAAAGGCATGAAGCTCTCCGACGTGGCCAAGCTGTCAAAGGACGCCGTTCTGGAGAACGTCGGCATCGGCATCAGTCCGACCCGGATGAAGTGCGCGATGCTCGGCCTGCGCGTCCTCAAAAGCGCTGCCATCGGCCGCCTCGCCGCCTGGCCGGACGAGGAGTGATCCATCCGATCGAGCCCGGCCGCTGGCGCGAGCTTGCGGCCGAGCCGCAATTTCGCGCGCTGCAGCGCTCGCGCCGGCGCTTCGTCCTGCCCGCCACGCTCTTCTTCGTCGCCTACTATCTCGCGCTTCCGATCTCGGTCGGCTTCTTTCCCGAGACCATGAGCCGCCCCGTCGCCGGTCCGCTGACGCTGGCGTATTGTTTCGGACTCTCGCAGTTCGCAATGGCCTGGATTCTGCTGGCGCTGTATCTGTGGCGGGCGCGACGGCTTTGACGTCGAGGCGGCGCAGATTCGCGAGCAAGAGACGCAAGAGCTGACCCAACTGGTGATATGAGAACCCAACAGACGCTCGTGATGTTCGCGATCTTCGTTGCGATCACGCTCGTCGTTACGTACTGGGCGTCGGGGCAGAGCACGACCAGCCGGGGCTTCTACGCCGCGCATCGCAAGATCGGCGGCCTGCAGAACGGTTGGGCCATCGCCGGCGAATACGTCTCCGCCGCCACCTTCCTCGGCATCACCGGTCTCGTCGCGTTCTATGGCTTTGACGGATTCATGTACTCCGTGGGGTGGCTGGTCGGGTATCTGGCAGTACTCTTCTGGGTCGCCGAGCCGCTGCGTAACGCCGGTAAATATACGCTGGCCGACCTCGTCTCGCTGCGCCTGCGCGGACGTGGCGTGCGCGCCACCGTCGCGCTCTCGACGCTCGCCGTCACGCTGATCTATCTGATCGCACAAATGGTCGGCGTGAGCGCGCTGGTTAACCTGCTGATCCCGCGCCTTGGCGACGTTATACCGATCGTTTTCGTCGGGGCGCTAATGCTCGTATACGTGATTTTCGGCGGCATGCTGGCGACGACGTGGGTCCAGATCATCAAGGCGATGCTCCTGCTCGTTTCGACCCTGGGACTCTGCCTGCTGATTCTGGCGAACTTTCACTTTTCGATCGGCGCCTTCCTCAACGCGGCCTCTAACGTAGACGTCGGCGGAACGACGACGAATCTGCTGCAGCCCGGGCTGCTCTTTCACGGACCGTTGGGTGCCTGGAATCTCGTCTCGCTCGGACTCGCGCTAGTCTTGGGAACCGCCGGATTACCGCACATCTTGATGCGCTTCTTCACCGTTCCCTCGGCGCAGGCGGCGCGCACGTCGGTCGCTTGGGCGATGGTGCTGATCGGCGTCTTCTATTTGGCAACTTCGTTCATGGGTCTGGGCGCGGCTACGTTGGTCGGCCAAGAACACATCGGTCCACGTTTGTACGCGGGCCAGGCGATCGAATATATCGCCCATCATCCAGAACAGGCGCAGCGGCTCAACGCACAGCTGGCGCGCCAGGATTACATCGTGCCGAAGGAAGACAGCAATCTCGCTGCCCCACTGCTCGCGGCCAAGCTCGGTGGTTCGCTCTTAACGGCCTTCGTCGCCGCCGTCGCGTTCGCGACGATCCTTGCCGTCGTCGCGGGATTGACGATCACCGCATCCTCTGCGGTGGCACACGATTTTTGGTTCAGCCTCGTCCGCAACGGCCGCGGATCGGAGACGGAACATCTATTCGTCGCTCGAAGCACCGCCGTTGTCGTCGGCGCGCTGTCGATCGCGCTCGCCCTTGCGTTGCGCACCTACAACGTGGCCTTTTTGGTGGGACTCGCCTTTGCCGTGGCGGCGAGCGCGAACGTGCCGGTCATAATCCTGGCGCTTACCTGGCGCCGTTTCTCTCGCTCCGGAGCGATCGCCGGCATGTTGTCCGGGCTGCTCTCTTCGTTCGTGCTCATTGCTTTGAGCCCGGTCGCAATGGGAGATCGCGCCATCTTCCCGCTCGAGAATCCGGGCATTGTTTCGATCCCGATCGGTCTAATCGCCGCCATCGCCGGGTCGCTGCTCTTCCGCGATCGCGAGGCCGAACAGAGCTTCGATCAACTGCAAGTACGCGCGACTACCGGTCTCGGCGCCGAAGTCTAGACCAAACATTCAAAGTCTTCTGATTTAGTGCGGCTTTACCGTGTAGTGGTCGGTAATAAGCTAACCCGTTCGCGCCGGGGCCGACCGTAAAGGTAACGTAGTACTCGCTGCCGCCGCTTTGCACCGCGGCCGTTACCTGATATTGCTGCGCTCCCACAGTCGCCACGCGCACCGAGTCGACATGCGAGCTCGAGTTCACGAACGATTCGCTCGGCGAGCCGTGCGCGAGGTAGGATGCGGCGCCCGCGCGGTCTCCGCGCGCCAGCGCCGACAAATAGGAACGCACGATTCCTACGGCTTGCGTCTCGCTCGGCGGCGGTGCGGGAGCATTCGTCGCTGCCGGTGCGTGCGAGGCGGCCGGCGTATGCGCGGCCGCCGGCGTATGCGTGACAGTCGGCGTAGGCGTCGTGACGGGCGTTGGTGTAGCCGCAGGCGCCGTTTCTTTTCCGGTCGGCGCTATCGTGGCGGATGGTGAAGGTTTCGGTTCGTCGGCGTCGGCGTCGACGAAGGTGCAGGTGACGGCGAAGGCATCGTTCTTGCGGTGGGCGACGGACGTGTCGAGCTCGGAGTCGCCGACGGCGCCGCCGACGGAAGTTTGGGAGTCGGGGAAGGCGCAGGCGTAGCCGTTTCGTTCGACGCCACCGGCGAGGTTGGCGAGTTGGATTGGCCAAAGAAGTGAGCGAGCACGCCGCCTAAGAGCAGGCCCGCTAGAATCACCAAAACGATCAGCGGGCAGGAGCGGCAGACCGCCCGGCGGTTCATCGCCGGATCGGCGACGGCGGCGCGGTTCGCTCATCGTCGCGCTCCGCTCAGGTGCGTGTCAGACGCTCTGCCAGCGCCTGCTGCAGCGCCACGGGGAGCGTGGCAACGAACTCGGGGTGCTCCTGCACCAAGAGCGTAGTCGCCTCCTTGAGCAGATCCGGATTGCTTCGGGCGTAGCGCACGAGCGAATCGGTCGCACCATCTTCTCGCCGGCTGATGCTCTCCAGCGTCGTACCTGCGCCTTCGGCGGCATCTTCCGACGATTCGCCGCGTTCCCGAAACGCCGCAAAGACCGCCTCGACGTAAGCTTCGTAGACGTCGGGCGGCATCGTCAAAAGCTCACGCGCATAGAACGAGGCGAGTTCGCTCTCCTCCGTCTTTGCCAAGAGCTTCTCGAGCGCCCCCGCCAACATGTCGGCCGGTACGTTCCCGAAGGACATTCGACAATCCATTTATCCCCGGCAGCAGGCAGCTCCTCGATGCGGCAGAAATTGACCGCAGATGATCCGCGTGAAGGTGCCGCTCGATCTCCGCGCCGTCGCAGTTGGCGGCTCGGGTGCCTTCGCGCTCGCCACGCCGTTGCGCGTGCGCGATCTCATTGCGTACGCGGTCCGCGAAGCAATCGGGACACGCGCCCCTCACGACAAGTTCTTGCGCAGCATCCACCGCACGCTCGCCGGTCTGGCTGCGGGCGACTTTACGATTGACGTCGACGGACGCACGTTCGCCGACCCCGACGCGGTCGTCGTCTGCGAGCGCTCCGCAGACGTGCGCTTCTTCCTAAGCAAGCGCCGCCGCGGTGCACTCAACCGAAGGTAACGCCAAAGCGATACTTGCCCTTGCGGCGGATGATACTGTAAGAGAAACGTTTTCCCCGGAAGGAATGGAGCGCGCAAATCAAAATTGGCATCGCCCTGGTTGCCGCGATCATGGCGGTGACCGGGCCGGCACGTGCCGACCTACAGTACGCCGTCGCCGGCGACGACCTGTATCGCGTCGAATCGGAGGGCGGCCTCTCTCGTATTTCGTACTCCGGAACCGAGCGCTTGACGATTCGGCAGTCGGGCAAGGAGCTTCGTTTTTCGGCGCGCGCGCACTACACGCGCTCCACCGGCACAACCAAGACCACGGCCGAGGCTTTCTTCGTTCAGGTGCTTACCGAGAGCGGCTGGTTTGACGACCGCATCGACGACGATCCGGACTTTCTGACGATTTTGAACCAGCCCTTCGCCGTGCGTCTGGACGCGGCCACGCTGCGCGACGTCAGCTCGTTGCACGGCCGCGTGCCATTCGCGGCGCGTTCACCGCTGGGCGGCGAGTCGATGCTGCGCGGTTATCTTCGGCCTGGCGTTGACGGCCCGGTGGCCGGACAACCCTCGGTGGCAGTGCGGTTCGAAGCCGATGGCCCAATGAGCGGAGCGCTGCAAGGTCGCGCCGACCAAATCCTCGGCGGGGACATGCACATGGACGGCACCGCATACTACGCGCGCGAGGACGGCATTCTGCGCGCGCTCAACGTGACGCTTACCATCGAAGCTCGTCTTCGTGGAAAAGGTCCGACGGATGCCACTCCGGTGCGAATCGTCTACCATCGCTCTATTCGCGCCTCCGGCGGCGACAACACCTAGGCACTCTCTCAGGCTCAGATAGGGCTCAGATTTCGTTCAGATCAAGGAGACACGGGCCGAAGTTTACTACGGTAAATGAGGCCCGTGACGACGCCGAGCTGGACGAAATCTGAGCCCCTAGAACGCGCCGACGAGTTCTACTTGGAGAGGATGCCTAAACGGCCGGTGCGATAGCTCGACCAACGGCGTGAACGCTAAATGGTTCTGATGGCAGTCGATCAGCATCTCGATCCCACGCTTCACGCAGCCCGTTTCCTCGACGTACTTCCGGAGCTTCTTCGAAAAGTAGGCTTGCGGATCGCGCAGCACTTTGGCGTAGTAAGGATCGTCGGTTAGTCCGACGGGATCGACGCCATCTTTGGGGACGAGCCATACGAACCATGGATCTTCGCTCTGACGGTAACCGATAAGCACCAGCGGAATGGCGCGCGCCGACTCGAGGTTCGGCAGAAAACTGCAGATGGTATACGCGTCCAACGAGATTTCGGTTGGTTCGATGGCTTGCAGCATATGCACCCCTTACGAATTTTTACGTCGTCGCCGTTAAATAAAAAACCGCCTCGACTCCCTGGGAGCGAAGCGGTCTATGCAAACACCGAGCCGTGGGGCCCGACCGAAAGCGGCATGGCTATCCTTTAGGAGCACGCCGGCAAACCCCTTCGGAGCGGCCGGCGCCGCCGCGGGGCGCGCTTGAGGAGTTTTTAGGGCGAGCGTGAAACCTCGGGCCTAGCAGTGGTGGTCCGGGGCACTGTATGAGCGCGCTCGCACCACTCCTTACGGGAGTATACGTGCCATCAGCGACAACGACCGGGCGGAGCGTCGCTACGCCGCGCCCGGCCGGTTCCGCTCCTGGGGTGGATAACTTCGAGAGCATCGTCGACGATTACCAGCGGCGACTCTATGGCTTCGCGTTGCGCATGACCGGCAACCGCGAGGATGCCGAAGAGATCGTGCAGGACGCCTTCGTGCGCGCCTTTCGCGCGCTCGGTAAGATGTCCGCCGAGCAGCGAGCCGATCTGCGCCTGCAGCCCTGGCTCTACACGATCACGCTCAACGTCACGCGCAACCGCCTTCGCGGCAAGCGCCCGTCGAACGTGGCTTTGGACGCTCTCGCCGATCCCGACGCCATCCTGCGCGAATCGAACGAGGGGCCGCCGCAGCCCGAAACGATCGTCGAGCAAAATACCGAAATCGCGCTGGTCGAACGCGCGTTGCTGCAGCTGCCGATGCACCTGCGAGCCGCCGCGACGCTGCGATTCATCGAGGGTCGCAGTCACCCCGAAATTGCCGAGATACTTCACCAACCGATCGGCACGGTTAAGTCCCACGTCCATCGGGCCGTACGGATTTTGCGCCGCATCCTCGGCCCGCAAATCGGACGTTTTGCCACCGAAGGAGTCCCTCTACATGCGTTGTCGTGACGTCGAAGCGCTCTGGGACGAGCTCCGCGGCGAGTGCCAAGCCTCGCTCAAGGAGACCGTTCACACCCACCTGCGAGCCTGCCCGTCGTGCCAAGCAATGTACGAGCAGTACGAAGGGGTGGCATACTGCCTCTCCTGTCTACCCCAGCCCCAGCCATCGTGCGATTTGGCCAAGAAGGTCATCCAACACGTCGCCGCACTGAAGGGTAAGTACCAGCCACCGATCGTGCTAACCGCCGTCACCACGCCGATCGGCCGCCTCTACGTCGGCTTGAAGCACGACCGCATCGCCTATCTTAGTCTCGACGCCGGCGAACCTTCCGAAGCGGTGGTCGCGCGGGCCGAGCGCCGGCTCCGGCGCCACGTGGTGTTGGGCGAAGCGCCGCTCTGGCTCGTACGCGAGCTCGACCGATTCTTCAGCACCTGGACGGTCGACGACTCGGTCGTCGATATCAGCGACTTGACGCCGTTCGAGCAAGCGCGCACTCCGCGCCGCGGCGCTGATACCTCCCGGCGAGACGCGCTCGTACGCGTGGGTCGCGATACAGATCGGGCGGCCGAAAGCCGCGCGCGCGGTCGGACGGGTGATGGCGCGCAATCCGTTGCCGCTGCTGTTCCCCTGCCATCGGGTAGTCGACTCGTCGGGCGACCTGCACAACTATTTTTACGGCCTCGAAATGAAAGCCCGGCTTCTTGAAATGGAGGGCTACCGCGGCTAGGCGCCAACCCTAACGAAGGTGGCGCATTTCGTCCTCATCTCCGTATGGAGCGTTTTCCAGCGGCTCGATTTGAGCCGCGCTCTTTTGCCCGTTTTGCGATGAGCGATCCTCGGGTTTCCGCGATTCCCGACGTGCACGGTCACGCCAAAGGCGAACACCGTCCGTACGCCGAGGAGCGGCCGATCGCGTACTCCGCTCGGATGCTCTTCCTTTGGTTCTATCACGCCTGCCGCCGTGCTTCGCCGCGTTTCTTGATGGTGGCCGACCATGCCAACTATCTGACGTTCGAGGATCCCGGGGCGGTGAACACCGTCCGCCGGGCGCTCAAGCTAGCCCAGGCCGGCGATTTACTCGGTGCGGCCGAAACGGCCGGCGTCGACGTTCCGCACGCTGCCGTCGTTTCCGAGGGCTTGCGGCGCGGGATGCGCTTCGCCATCGGCGCCGAGGTCGATAACGACCCGCGCGCCCGTCCCGACGCCCAGAACATCGTCGACGCGATGCGCCCCGACGGAATCATCCGGTCCGTTCACTTCGTCCCGATCGTCCATCCCGAGAAGGGCGCCGACTGGCTTTGGCCTTTCGACAATGAGGAGTTCAGCTTTCTGCACGAGGTCGTCGAGACCGATAAGCTGTGGGAGCTCTACATCACCAAGCTCCTCGACGATCTCGAGAAGCTCCCGACGCAGATCGTCGGCCACTTTTACGTGCCCGCGACTTTCGGACACTGGCCAACGCAAAAGAAGCTCGAGGAATACGAAGACCGGATGCTCGATCTCGCGCACCGGCGCGGGCTGGCCGTCGAGTTGAACACCCGCTTCCTCTATCGCGACCATTCGGACGAGGCGAAGAAGAAATATCTCGAGGCCAACTCGCGCCTCGTTCGCAAAGCCAGGGCACGCGGCGTCGGCATCGCCGTCGGTTCCGACGCGCATAGTCCCAAAGATCAAGGCAACGGCTTCGACGTCGTTCTCAAGTTGCTCGACGACGCCAGGGTCAACGAACTCGTCTTTCCGGTCGCTGGGCGGTTGGCTCGCGTCGCGCTGCGCGCGACGCGCGAGCATCTCGAAGCGCAGGCGAAAGCACGACGGCAGCCTAGCGCGCCCGGCAGCAGCATCAGCGGATACAGCCGCGCCGAGCTCGGACTTCCCGAAGAGGCCGAAGGCGCCGGCTCGCACCGCGAAGGCGCGCGGGCCGGTCGCGAAACCGGGCCGAAAAAGCGCGCCGTCAAGGCGGCACGCACCACCAAGAAGCCGGGAGCCACGCCGCCGTCGCCGCCAAGCACCTCGCGACGCAGCGTCGAGTCCTCAGCCTCGGCGGGTAAGGCCAAAGCCGCGCGCGCTGCCAAACCGCAGCCGCCGGCCAAAAAGAAGAGCCCAAAGCGGCCCGAGGCGACGCCCAAGAAGCACAGTCCGGCCTGCCCCGGTAAAGGCAAAGAAGGCACCGGCGAAGCCGCCGCGGCCGGCTGCCAAGAAGAGTTCTTCGGCAAAGGCACAAGGCAAGAAGGGGCCGACTCGAAAGACGACCGCGCAAAAAGCCCGAAAGGCCGCGGTTAAGAAGCCGGCTCCGCGGCGCGCACTCAAACCGAAGCGCCTCGCAGCCGGGTCTGCAAAGAAGGCCGTAAAAAAGAAGAAAACCGCGGCGAAACGCCGCTAACAATCACGTCGATAGGGGGCTAAAGCATTGGCGGATATTGTGCGCCTACGGAATGTCGCATTCGTCGGACCTCACCACGCAGGCAAGACGACGCTGGTCGAAGCGATTCTCGCTCACACCGGCGCGATCGGACGGCGTGGCTCGATCGCCGACGGAACGACCGTCACCGATCACGAGCCTGAGGATGCTGCCCACCTGCAATCAACAACGGTGGGCTTCGCACATACGACGGCCGACGACATCGACATCACCATCGTCGACGCGCCGGGGTTCGTCGATTTCTTCGAAGAGACGAAGCAGGCACTGGCGGGCGTCGACGCCGCGGTCATCGTCGTCGAGGCCGATCCGGCGCGCGTCGTGCAGACGCAGGGAATCGTCGACTACCTCGAGTCGCTTCGGATGCCCCACGTCTTCGTGATCAACAAGATGGACCGCCCGGGCGCCGATTTCGCGCAGACGCTCGCCGCGCTGCAGAACGCCTACGGGCGCCACGTCGTCGCCGAACAGCTGCCGCTCGGAAGCGCGGAGTCGTTCTCGGGTTACGTCGACCTCGCGCGCATGACGGCTTACCGCTTCGCGCCGGGCGCCGGATCGGCGCAGTCGGCGCAACGAGAAGAGCCGGTTCCCGCCGACGTCGCCGACACCGCCAATCGTCTGCACGTCGAGCTCTTGGAGGCGATGGCCGATTTCGACGATCATTTGATGGAGGAGCTGCTCGAAGGCGTCGAGCCCCCGCTCGACGAGATCGAGCGCGATCTCTGCGACGAGTGCAGTCACGATCAAGTCGTCCCGGTTCTGGTTGCCGCCGGTCTTTCGGGCGCGGGCGTCGAGGCGCTGGTAAACGCCATCGAAAAATGGTTCCCGTCGCCCGCGCAGGCGCCGCTTGCCGATGCCGAGGGCCGTCCCATCGAGCCCGACCCCGCCGGCCCGGTTAGTCGCGCGCATCATCAAGACTTCCGTCCATCCGCAGAGCGGCAAGATCTCGATCGCGCGAATCCTCTCGGGAACGGTCAAGGCCGATGCGACGCTCTCGAACGTCAACAAACGCGACGAGAAAGTCCGGCTCGGCGGCCTCTACCGTTTACAAGGGAAGAAACAAGAGCCGATTCCGGAGGCTGGGCCCGGCAGCATCGTCGCGCTGGGGCGTCTGGAATCCGTTTCGACCGGCGACGTGCTCACGTCAAATGGGCACAAGGTGCTGTTGCCGCGCGTTCCGGTCGCCGAACCGGTCTTTGCCGTCGCGATCAAACCAAAAGAACGCATCGACGAGGCGAAGATGTCGCAGATGATGGCACGCATCGTCGACGAGGATCCGGCGCTCCGGCTCGGAGCGCGCCGACGTGACCCACGAGCTCTTGCTGCTGGGCAGCGGCGAACAGCACGTTTCGATCGCCGTCGAGCGGCTCGCCCGCAAGTACAAGGTGGAAGTGGAGACCGCGGCGCCTACGATTCCCTATCTGGAGACGATCACCGGCGGCACCGAAATCCATTCGCGCTACAAGCATCAAACCGGCGGTCACGGACAGTTCGGCGACGTCTGGCTGCGCTTCGAACCCCGCGAACGAGGCTCCGGCGTGACCTTCGAAGACAAGATCGTCGGCGGCGTGGTGCCGCGCCAGTTCATTCCCGCCGTCGAGAAAGGCGTGCGCGAAGCGCTCGCGCACGGACCGGGCGGCCATCCCGTGACCGACCTGCATGTAACGCTCTACGACGGCCAGTATCACGACGTCGACTCGAGCGAACAATCGTTCAAGACCGCGGCAGGCATGGGCGTGCGCGAAGCGCTGCCGAAATGCAATCCCGTCGTTCTCGAGCCGATCGCGCACGTGCGCGTGACCGTCCCGACGAATTATACGTCGGCGGTGATCCAGCAGCTCACCGGAAAACGCGGACAGATTCTCGGCATGAATCCCGCCGACCGGGCGGGCTTCGATCTCGTCGAGGCCTACGTCCCGGCGGTCGAGCTTTCACGGTATATCACCGAGTTGCGAACCGCGACGCAGGGTCTGGGAACGTACGGATGGCGTCACGAGCGTTACGATCCCGTTCCCGGCAACCGCGTGGCGCCGAAGGCGGCGGTCTGAAAGCACTTCTCGCCTCGCTCCTCGCGGCTGCCGTGCTCGCGGGGTGCACCAAGGTCTCCCAGGAGACCAGCGGTTCCCAACGGCACTCGTGGACACGCCCGGGCATGCTGCGCGTTGCCGTTCAGTCCGACCTCAAGAACCTCAATCCATTACTCAACTCGAACACGACCGACGCTTTCGTCGACCGGTTGATGTTCGAACCCCTGGTTACGGCCGATCCCAAAGGCAATCCGCTGCCGATGCTAGCCGTGCGCGTTCCGTCGGTCGCCAACCGCGGCATCAGCCGCGACGGCTTGACGATCACCTACCATTTGCGCAAGAATGCGCGCTGGAGCGACGGCGTGCCGGTCACGGCGCTCGACGTCAAGTGGTCGTGGCAAGCGATCATGAACCCCGACAACAATGTCGTTTCGCGCCACGGATATGACGTCATCGACCGCATCGACACGCCCGGCGACTACACCGTCGTCGTGCACCTCAAGAGCCGCTTCTCGCCGTTCGTCGACACCTTCTTTGCCGAAAGCGACCAGCCGTACATGCCGGGGCCGGCGCACGTTCTCTCGCGCTATCCGAATATCAACAACATCCCGTTCAACAGCGCTCCGACGGTTAGCAATGGGCCGTTCAAGTTCGAGCAGTGGGCGCGCGGCGACCACATTTCGGTCGTGCGCAACGACGCCTTCTTCATGGGGCGTCCCGGGCTCTCGCGGATCGAGGTAAAGATCATTCCCGACGAAGATACCTCGGTCAACCTGCTGCGTACGCACGGCATCGACTATATGTTCCAAGCGTCGATCCAAACGTACGAGCAAATTCGAACGATTCCGGACGTCCGCATCGCCTGGGTCAACGTCAACGGTTACGATGCGCTGCAGATGAATCTATCGCGCCCGCTCCTGCGCGACCAGCACGTTACGTCGGCGATCGCTTATGCCGTCGACAAGAACGAAATGGTGCGTACCCTTACGTTTGGGACGCAGCGCGTCGCGACGGAAGACATTCCGGATTGGATGTGGGCGTTCAATCCGGCCGTACGTTCATATCCGCACGATCCGGGGATGGCGAGAACGCTGCTGCGCGAGGCCGGCTGGCGGCCCGGGCCCGACGGCATCATGCGCAAAGGCGGCGATAAGCTCACTTTGGTGATGGTGACGAACAACTCGAATGCGACGCGCCGGCGCGAGACGCTGGAGATCCAAGCGATGCTTCGCGAAGCCGGGATCGATGCGGAGATCAAGTATTACCCCGGCGACGTCCTCTTCGCTCCGGCGGGCATGGGCGGCATATTGCAGTTGGGCCGGTTCGATCTCTCGATGGCCGGATGGTATTCCGGCGTAGATCCCGACGACAGCTCGCAGTTCACGTGCAAGAACTTTCCGCCGGGAGGCTATAACTATTCGCGCTACTGCAATCCGCAGATGGAAGCCGCTCAGAAGATCGCCCTAACCAGCTACGACCGCGCCACGCGGACTGCCGCTTATTACCGGATTCAGGAACTGCTGGCACGCGACAATCCCGAACTCTTCATCTATTGGCTGCGTCAAATGGAGCCGGTCAGCGTTGACTTTCGCGGCTTCGATCCCAATCCGGTGATCGAATCTTGGAATGCCTGGCAATGGAGCATCTAGGGCTTGCGGAGCTGGCGTGGTTGCGCAAGGTCATCGTCGAGCGCGCCCTGACCCGCGGCGATTACGTGCTGGCGGGCGGTGCGCGCAGCGACTACTACATCGACAAGTTCAGCCTCTTCGCCGACCCGCACATCTTGCGCCGCATCGCGCGGCTCTTCACGACGGTCATTTCGGAGTATAATCCCGACCTCGTCGGCGGCACCGAGCTCGGCGGCGTCGTCATCGCCACGGCCGTTTCGCAAATGTCGGGATTGCCGATGCTGGCCGTGCGAAAAAAGCCGAAGGCGTACGGCGCTTTCGCCAACGAGTACGTCGAAGGGCCCTTACGGCGCCGGCCAGCACGTGCTCTTACTCGAAGACGTCGTCACCACCGGGCGCGACCTGCTCGCCGCGGCCGCACGGCTGCGCGAGCTCGAGCTTCAAGTAACTCCCTACGCCGTGGTCAGCCGCGGCCTCGCGCCCGTCCGCGCGCTCATTCAGTTCTCACTGCCGCACGACAAGCCGAAGACCGAGAACTAGCTAGGCTAGCGCCGCGGCGGCATCGAAGGCTGCGCGCTGCACCGCAGCGCCGTAACCGTGAACGTTCGAAAGCGTCTTGGTGGGCGAACCGCCGGCCGGATACTTCCAGAAGCCGACCGGAGCGTCGTAATCGGGCCCGATCAGACGCGCGCCGTCGATCCAAAACTGGCGAACGCTGGTCGTGCCGTTCAACGTCGTCGTCCCGACGGGGTTCGCCGTGCTGCCGCTCACCGAGAGCTGGTACGCGACCGAGGGGGAAACGCCGGCATCGCCGACGGTGATGTAAGTGCCGTCCCAAGCGATCCCGCCGGGCTTCTCGATGGTCTGATTGACCGTCACGCTCTGCAGCGTCGTGCCTTTATGCGGCAACTCGGCAAGGGCGAAGTTTCCGCTGCCGTCGACGCCGTCGACGAAGAGATTGCCCTGCGAGTCGTAAGCGCAAAAGTAACCCGCGCTCATCGTCGCTACCGAGTAAAGGTTGGCATCGCGCCAGCGGTTGCGGTTGCTGCGATGGAAGACACCGACGACCGTGCCGTTCAAACCGCCCGCTACCGCGAGGTCGCCGTTGCGCGGGCTGACCGAGCAGCCCCCGGGTGATCCGGGCGTGCTCAACGCTGCAGTCGGTGCCGTTGCGCCGTGGGCGAACTCGACGATCGAGGCTGTCTCCACGTCGGCAATCCAAACGTTGCCTTGGCTATCGGCGCACTCGGCGCGCGGCTTGCCCAAACCCGTCAAGTTGCCGACGAGTCGGCCTTTCGGATACGAGTACACCGCGACGTCGTTGCTCTCGACGTCCGATAGATAGAGCAGATCGGTCTGCTTGGCTTGCGGCTGCATCCAGCCGCGCGCGAAGGCGTGCGCGGCGAGCGGGACCGTCGGCGACGCGCCTTGGCTGCAGCCGGCGACGAGTGCTGCAACTAACGGAATGGCGGCGAGTTTCAATGCTGACCTCACGGGTAAGAGTGCACGCATTGCCCGGAGGCATTGCTGAGCAGCGGCTGCGACGTGTACGACTTCTTGCCGAAGGGATCGTTGGCCATGTTGTGCCAGGCACAGACGTCGGCGATCTCTCCGACTTGACCGTTCCAGCCGCTAAACGGATTGAGATCCGTGTAGATCTCGGCGTACTCGTGGCCGGCCATGATGGTCACGCCTTCGACCTTTGCCCCCCTCGTCGGACGGCGGGCTGATGATATTTGCTCCGCAGTTGGTTCCGGCATCGGGCATGTAGGGAATGTTGCTGTAGGCAACCTGCTTACCCTGATAGGCCGTCGAACTGTGGTAGGCGCACCAGTGCGTACCGAACTCCGGTGACGAGTGACCGTGCGGCGTCGCTACGATGTACGAAGCGTCGACATCATAGCCGAAGTGCTTGACTCCCTTGATGGCCTCGTTGGCAACCTGTGCGTCGGTGGGACTCTTGGAGATCGGCGATTCGTCATTCCAGCTCCCGCCGAACTGTGACGGGGGATTGGTGACGTAAACCTTGTTGCTGCCGGAAAGCTCGTAGTACTGCGTGGTGATGTTGATGTAACCGCTGCCGCCCATTGCCTTGGTGTATTGTTCGAGCAGTTTTTGCACGTGGAAAGAATCGCCGTACTTTTTATAACCCCAGAAAATCAGGTAGACCTTGGGATTAACGCTCACCGGGCCGTTGTGATAGAGCACGTGATATGCCGGCTGCACGTCGGGCGAGGCGCTGCGCGACAGTGCGTAATGCGGACCGTGATTCAAAGCTGCTGGGGCTGCGCCGACCGAGGGTGCTACGGCGTCGCGGCCACCGCACGCAGCGAGGGCAAGCGTGGCGGCACAAACGATAAGCCACCGAGAATTCGCGTAGTTTAGCCATCGAAAACTCCTGGAAGTTTAGACCGGGAAATCCATACCGTCGTCGGCGAGCACGACGGGACCGTGAAACTGGCGCTTCGCCGCTTCAACGAGCGCGTCCCCCGGCTCCGCAGCACCATAATGCGTGAGCGCGAGCCGATCGACGCCCGCTTGCTGAGCCATTTCGCCGGCTTCGCTCGCCGACGTATGTCCTCGCTCGCCGGCTTCGGTGGAGAGCCCGAGCGCCGCTTCGCAGAGAAAGATCGCCGCGTCACGCGCGAGATCGACGACGGCCTCGCACGGCGCGGTATCGGCCGAGTAGACGACGCTCGCGCCGCCGCCTTCGGCGCGAACGGCGAACGTATTGACGAAATGACGCGTTTGCGCAAAGTCGAGGCGAAGGTCGCCGACGAGCAGGCCTTGCCTCGGATCGTACTCACCGACCTCAAAGACGTCGTCGAAGAACGTCGCCGGCGCGTCGGTCGATACCGCGCGCCGCAACGCATCGAGCGATGCGCTCCCTCCGGGCGGAAGCCAAAGCGGCATTCGCTGCGCGCGCCGTCTCGGACCGTACTTCAACGCGTAGCGGAACGGAACGAGATCGAAGAAATGGTCGGCGTGCATGTGCGAGACGACGATCGCGTCGAGTTGCGTGTAATCTATTGCGAGTGCCAGCTTCGAGAATGCATCCCGGCCCGGCGTCGAGCAGCACCGCACGCTTCGGAGGCTCGCAGCAAATAGCTGCTGCAGGCGCGTCCGGGTCGAGGAATTGACGAGCTCGACCCGACGACGTGCAGCGTTAGGGCAGAGATGCAAGCACCTCGTCGGCGTGCTCGTCGACCTTCACTTTCGGCCAGACCTTCGTCACGCGGCCGCTCTCGTCGAAGAGAAAGGTCGTTCGCGCCGAAACTCCGCAGGCGCTATAGAGCTTCGAATCCGTATCGGCCAGCAGCGTGAACGGAATCGAGTACTTCTGTCTTGAACCGCTGGTGCGACGCGACCGAATCGCGGCTGACGCCGACGATGCGGGCGTTTTTCTTGCGAAACTGTTCGTAGACGTCGCGGAACTGCGAAGCTTCGCTGGTGCATCCCGGCGTGTCGTCCTTTGGATAAAAGTAAAGCACCAGCGGACCGCCGAGGAGCGCCCCGGTCGTTATCTCCGTTCCCTCGTCGTCGAGCAGCGTTACCTCTGGGAGCCGATCGCCTTCACCAAGCATCTTCGTTGCCTTTCTAGAACGCTATTGTGATGTCGCCAGCCCATCCGTTGGCCGAACGCCTTATCGAGCACCTGCAGTACCGGCCGGGAAGCCGCGTCCTGGATTTTGCCTCGGGCAGCGGCCGAAATACCGCCGCGCTGCGCGACGCGGGATTCACGGTGATCGCAATCGACGACGGCGGTGCGGCGCTGCCCGGTGCGCTCGCGGCAAGCGACGGCGAGTTCGCCGCAGCGGTATCCACGCACGGCCTGCTTCACGGAACGCCGAAATCAATCGCTGCAGCGCTCGACGCGATCGCCGAGCGTCTTGAGAATAACGGGCGGCTTTATGCAACGTTCGGCTCGGTGCGCGACGCGCGGTTCGGGCAAGGAGAACGGCTCGGAGACTGGACCTTTGCGCCGGTCGAAGAGCCCGAACGCGGCGTGCCGCATACGTTTTACGATCGCGAACGGCTCGAAGCGCTGCTTTCGCCCGATTTTCTCATCGAATCGCTCGACGAACGCGGCGTCGACAAAACGGCCGGCTCGTGGGCCCACGCCGATCGTCCCCTGCGGGGAGCGGTGCACTGGTTCGTCGTAGCGCGTAAGCGTTGAGAGTCCGGCTCGCGCTCGCCGCGATCGTCGCCATCTGCGTCGCCGCCTGCTCGCACGCCGGCACGCGCCATACTTCCGGCTCGCGGCTGCTCTTCAGCGGGCTGGCCGGCGAGCCCGATACGCTCAATCCGATGCTCTCCAACGAGGCCGACGAGCTGAACTTCAGCCATCTCTACATGTCGTATCTCATCGAGAACGACGATCGCGGCAATGCCGTCGCAGAGATCGCCGAACGCGTGCCGACGCCGGCCAACGGCGGAATCTCGCACGATCGGCGAACCGTTACCTACCGCTTGAGGACCAACGTTCGCTGGCAGGACGGCGTCCCGCTTACCGCGCGCGACGTGGTCTTCTCGTATCGAGCCATCGTCGATCCGCGCAACAACGTTGCGACTCGAGTCGGCTATCAAGAAGTCGAATCGATCGAAGCGCCGGACGCGCACACGGTCGTGGTGCGGCTGCGCCGTCCGTTTTCACCCTTCGTGCAATACTTCTTCGGCCCGCAGGGAGTGGGCGCGATCGTGCCCGAGCATCTCTTGCGCGCCGTAACGGATCTAAACCACGCCGCCTACAATCAGCGCCCGGTCGGATCGGGCCCCTACGCGGTCGTCCGATGGGCGCGCGGCGACAGCGTCCTGCTCAGGGCAAATCCATACTATTGGCGAGGGAAGCCGCGCATCGCCGAGCTCGTCTATCGCATAATCCCCGATCCCAACACCCGTCTCGAGCAGCTGCGCACCGGCGAAGTGGATGCCGATTTCGATGTGGATCCGCAGCTCTTGCCGGTGCTGCGCACGATCGGAGGCGTGCGCATCGCGCTGACGCCGGTCAACGACATGCACGTGGTGCGATTTAATCTTCGCGATCCGGTTATACGCGACGTCAACGTCCGCCGGGCAATCGCGATGGCCATCGATCGAAAAACGCTGATTGCGGCCGCCACTCACGGCAGCGGCGCGATCGTCAACGCCGATCAGCCGTACAACGGCTGGGCATTCGATCCGGCCGTCGCCAAGATCGGGTACGACCCCGCTGCGGCTCGCCGGCTTCTCGCCGGACGGACGCCCGAGGTGACGTTGGCGATCGCTCCGGAGATCATCAACGGCTCCGCGCTCGTAGGCGCAATCTTGCAAGAAGATCTTCGCCGCATCGGCGTGCGGGCGATCATCAAGCGCTACCCCGCGGCCGTCTTTTACGGCGCGTCCGTTCAAAGCGGGGTATTGGCGAGCGGAAGCTACCAGCTCGCCTACGACGCGTGGTGGGTGCTCGGAAGCGATCCCGACGATTCCTGGAACTTCTCTTGCGATCAGATTCCGCCGGCCGGGCTGAACTACTCGCGCTGGTGCAGCGCAAAGGCCGATGCGGCGATGCACGACGCCATCGCCACGATCGAGCGATCGCGCCGCGCTGCCGACTATGCGATCGTGCAAGCGGCAATCGCGCGGGATCTTCCCGTCTTCCCGCTCTGGCAGGTCCGCATCCCCGACGCATACCGGACGTACGTGCGCGGTATTGCACCATCGCCGTCGGGCTCGACGTTTTGGAATGCCTGGAGCTGGAGGATCGACCCTTAGCGCGTCTGCGTCGCGATGAGATTCTGCATCGGGCTCGAGGCCGAAGCGTAGAGCTTCTTCTCGATGCGACCGGCTAAAAAGGCCTCGCGTCCGGCAACTACCGCGTGCTTCATGGCGTCGGCCATCGAGCACCGGATCTCGCGCTCCGGCGATGCCGGTGTTCATCAGCAACGCGTCGACGCCAAGCTCCATCGCTACCGCGGCATCGGAGGCCGTTCCCACGCCCGCATCAACGATGACCGGCACGCCGGCGCGTTCTTTGATGATGCGAATCGAGTACGGATTGCAGACGCCCAGTCCGCTGCCGATCGGCGCGGCCAACGGCATGACGGCCGCACAACCCAACTCTTCGAGCTGACGGCATGCGATCGGATCGTCGCCGATGTAGGGCAGCACGGTGAATCCGTCGGCAACGAGCGTTTCGGCGGCCGCGAGCGTCTCGCGCGTATCGGGATGAAGCGTTTGCGCGTCGCCGATTACCTCGAGCTTGATGAGATCGGTGCCGAGAAGTTCGCGGGCCAGCTGTGCGGTCAGAACTGCATCCTTGGCCGAGTAGCATCCCGCCGTGTTCGGCAGAATATGATAGCGGTCGCGATCGATATAGTCGAGCAGGGTCTTGCCTTCGGCGTTGTCGAGGCCGATGCGCCGGATCGCGACCGTGACCATCTCGGCTCCGCTGGCCGCGTGGGCGGCCTGCATCACCTCGACCGAGGGATACTTTCCCGTGCCGACGATCAACCGCGAGCCGAGCTCGTACTTCCCAATTTTCAGACGATCGCTATCTGGTGACGCCATCGCTAACCTCCCGCTACCGCCTTGATGATTTCGATGCGATCGCCCTCCCGGAGCTGCGCCCGATCGTACTCGTCGCGCCGCACGACGCGGTCGTTGCACGCGACGGCGATGCCGGTACGCGGCGCGCCCAGCATCTCGAGCAGCCGCCCGACGGTCAGCTCGTCGGGAAGCTCGCGGTTCTCACCGTTGATGGTCGCCTTCACGCGTGAGTGATTCGTTTAGCGCGCGCATCTTCCGTGTCGAAGCGATCGAGCAAGAAAGGCGTAAGTGCCGCATCGTCGCCCGTTTCTAGCGCATCGGCGATCAGCCGCGCGGTTGCCGGCGCCAGCAGAATCCCGTTGCGATAGTGGCCCGTGGCTAGAAAAAGGCCCTCGAGCGGCGTCGCACCGAGCACCGGAAGTTCGTCGGGCGTGCCGGGCCGCAGTCCGGCCCACTGCTCGGTCACGGCGAAGCCGCCGAGCGACGGCGCCGCGCCGAGCGCTGCGTGCAGCAGTTCGTGCATTCCCTCGCCGGTGACGCGTTGGTCGAATCCCGCCGCCTCGACCGTCGCGCCGATCAGCAGCCGGCCGTCGTCGCGAGGCACGAGATAGGCTCCGGGAACCCAGGTCGCGCGGCGCACGAAACCGGCCGGTGCGGCCAGCGCCAGCATCTGTCCCTTGACCGGCACGACGGGAGGCACGCAATCGCGCGGAACGCCCGGCAGCTGTGCCGCCCAAGCGCCGCAGGCATTCACTACCGCGCCGGCGGCAACGAATCCGCGATCGGCGACCACGCCGAGCACGCGCCGCCCGTCGCATTCCAATGCGAGCCGCTCGCTGCGCTCGATGCGAACGCCGCGCGCACGGCAGGCCGCCGAGAGCGCGCGCCCGAGCCGCCGATTGTCGACGTGACCTTCGTTTTGCTTGATTAGACCACCGCTCAACGAGGCGGCCAGCCACGGTTCGCTCGAAAGCGCCTGCGCGCGGTCGAGCAGATCGGCCGGCGCGCCGCGGGCGCGCAACGCAACCGCGTGTTCGCCGAGCGCGGCGAGCTCGCGTTCGCCGAACGCGGCGTAGAAAACGCCGTCGAGCTTGAGGTGCGGATCGATACCGCTGCGGCCGGCGATGCGATCCACGAACCGAGGGTACTCGTCGAGCGATGCCAGGCAGAGCGCCAGCATCGCTTCGTTGGCGATGCGCTCGGTGTACGGGGCAAGCATTCCGGCGCCGGCCCACGAGGCCGCGCGCGCCGGTTCTTCGCGGTCGTAAACGCGCACTGCGGCACCGCGCTCGGCTAGCTCGAAGGCAATGGCTAGTCCGATCAGCCCCGCACCGGCGACGACCACATCGCCATTCTCGTGCGACATTAGGAGTCTGTGCTCACATGCCCGTGTAGACGGGACCCTCTCCGCCTTGCGGCGGCACCCACGTGATGATCTGATACGGATCGGCGATATCGCAGGTCTTACAGTGCACGCAGTTGGTGAAGTTGATCTGCAGCCTGCCGCTAAACGTGCCGTCGTTGCGTTCGAAGAGCGGCTCGTATACCGCGGCCGGGCAGAAATAACTGCACGGATTGCCGTACTCGGCGGTACAGCGATCGCGACAGATGTCGGTATCGGCGACGATGAGGTGGCTGGGCTGGTTCTCTTCGTGCATCGTGCCGCTGTTGTATACGTCGGTGAGCTTGTCGAAGGTAACTACGTTGTCGATAACGGCTCGCGGCGTTTTCGGCGGATCCCAACCGGCCTTTTCCATGCGTTCGTATCCCAGCTCGCCGGGCAGCTTGTCAATGAAGCCGAAACCGGCACCGCCGGTCAGGGTTCCCAGGCCGGCATTGAGGAGTCCCGCCCACATTCCTTTGCGAAAACCTTGATGGAAGTTGCGCGCGGTGCGCAGCTCTTGATACGCCCACGAATCTTTGAAGCGCCGTTCGAACGACGACAGCGTGCCCGCATCGAAACTCTCGGCCTCGAGCGCTTCCCATATCGTTTCGGCGGCGAGCATGCCGGACTTGATCGCCAAGTGAATACCCTTGAGGCGCATGCCGTTGAGGAAACCGGCCGAGTCGCCGACGACGAGCAATCCGTCGGCATATGGCCGCGGCATCGCGAACAGGCCGCCCTCCGGAATTGCTTTCGCACCGTAACGGATAAGGTTTCCGTCTTGCAGCAGGCGGCGTACGGCCGGATGCTGTTTGAGCCGCTGCAGTTCGTTGTGCGGATCGGTCGTCGGATTGCGGTAATCCAACCCCGTCACCATGCCGATGTCGAGGATGTTGCCGGCCATCCCGTAGATAAATCCGCCGCCGAACGTCTCCGCGGGAAGCGGATAGCCCAGCGTGTGAATTACCGATCCGGCTTTGAAGCGGTCGTCGGGAAGTTGCCAAAGCTCCTTGACGCCCGCGGCATAGACTTGCGGCTGGCGTCCTTCGTGGAGTCCCAGACGCGACGACGGCTTGTTTGGTTAGCGTGCCGCGCGGACCTTCGCCCAGTACGACGACGCGCGCGTGGATGTCGGCGCCGGGTTCGTAGTTCGATTTCGGCTGGCCGTTGTGATCGACTCCCTTATCGCCGGTGCGCACGCCGATGACGCGGTTCTCGTGCCAGAGCAGCTCTTGCCCGGGAAAGGCGGGAAAGACTTGCGCTCCAGTCTCCTCGGCCTTATCGCCAAGCCACTTGCACATTTTTTGCAGTGACGCGACGTATTTGCCGGCGTTACGCAGCGGAGGCGGCACGAACGGCGCCTTGATTTTCGCTCCGGCGGTCAGGAACCACAGCTGGTCGCTGGTGACCGGCGACTCGACCGGCGCGCCCTCGCGCCAATCGGGCAAGAGCTCGTCGAGCGCCCGGGGATCCATTACCGCACCGGAGAGTCCGTGGTTTCCGATCTCGCCGCCCTTCTCGATGACGAGAATCTCGAGCGCGCGGCCGGCGGCTTGCGCCAGCTGTCCTAGCCGAATCGCAGTCGCCAGGCCCGCCGGGCCTGCGCCTACGACCAGAACGTCAACCTCGAGTCGATCGCGTTGCGGCATTTTCTTCTACTTAAACGGAGCGCAAGGGGAGTCCTCAAGGTAGGTTCCGGCGCGCGCCTTCACGCAACACCTCCAGCCATGGAGGGAGCGCTTCGCCGCAGCTTCGGCAGCGATAACAATGCGCCGGTCGCACCGGAGATACTCCAAGCGATCGTTGCGGCCAACGCCGGAGATGCGGTCGGGTACGGCGACGACCCGTGGACCGCGCGCGCGATCGCGCGCTTCAAGGAGCATTTCGGTCCCAAGACCGACGTTTATTTCACCTTTAACGGCACCGGTGCGAACGTAGCCGGGCTCGCCTCGCTGCTGCGACCCTGGGAGGCCGTGCTCGCCCCGGCGACCGCGCATCTTCAAACCGATGAATGTGGCGCACTCGAACGCTTTTGCGGTTCGAAGGTGATACCGATCGCCACCGCCGACGGCAAACTGCGACCTGCCGACGTCGAGCCGTATCTGCTGGCCGGACACGGCGTACACTTTCCGCAGCCGCGCGCCGTCTCGATCTCGCAGGCTCCCGAGTTCGGCGGGATCTACGAGATCGACGAAGTGCGCGACCTCGCGGCGTTCGCTCACGAGCGCGGGCTGATCGTCCACATGGACGGCGCGCGCATCGCCAACGCTGCGGTGGCCCTTGGAGCGAGCCTGCGCGAGATCAGCGTGGATGCCGGCGTCGACGTCTTGAGCTTCGGCGGAACCAAGAACGGTTTGATGCTGGGCGAGGCGATCTGCTTTTTCGATTCCGACCTTCATCGCGACGCGGCCGCCTACGTGCAGAAGCAGGCCATGCAGTTGGCTTCGAAGATGCGCTACGTCTCGGCACAGTTTGAAGCGCTGCTCGGCGACGGTCTCTGGCAGCGCTACGCGCGGAAAGCCAACGCAATGGCCGAGCGCCTTCACGACCAGGTGAAAGACCTGCCAGGGGTACGAATCACTCGGCCGGTGCGCTGCAATGCGGTCTTTGCCACTCTCGAACGTGCCGCCATCGCACGGATCCAAGAAAAGTTTTTCTTCTACGTCTTCGACGAAGCGCTCCCGGAGGTTCGCTGGATGACGCATTGGGCGACGACCGAGCAGGACGTCGATGAATTCGCCGTCGCCGTCGCGGCGGCGACGCGGAGCTCTACGGTCTAAGCCGTCCAGTCGAGCATCGCTTGCCATTCCGGCTTGGGAAAGCGCTGCTTGCCTTTGATGGCTTCGACGTACTTGCGCTTGCCGGCACGATTGCCTTTGCCTAGCATCAGTCCGCCGACGAGCCGGTCTTGCCAAAAGAAGAGCGCGCGATACCACTTCTTCTCGCGGTCGACCTTGCGCGCGATCTCGAGATCCTGGCGAAGATCGGTTCCGAGTCCGAACTGGGTGATCGTCTGGCCTTTAAAGAGCAGCGACGAGTATTCCGGAACGTCGTGGTATTTTTCGCTGCCGCCCATCATATTGAGCGCCACGACTTTGCCGTGCGCTCCGGCGTTGTTCCACGTTCCCATGCGATAGCGAATCTCCAGCGTCGGATCGTAGAAATCGGCTACGTCACCGGCGGCGTAGACGCCCTTGCACGTTGGTCTCGAGATGATCGTCGCACAGGATGCCGTTGCGACTGGTTTCGATGCCCGATCCCTCGCAGAGCTCGGTGTTCATCGCCAGCCCGAAGCCGTAGGCAAAGCATTGCGCTTCGATCTCGCGCCCGGTATTCGTTCGCACCTTGGTGATCACGCCGTTGGAGCGCACGAACTCGTCGACCTCTTCACCGTAGTGCATGTGCACGCCGTCGGCAGTCGCCGCCTCGTGCAAAAGCTCGCCGGCGACGTCGTCGATGATGCGATGCAGCGCGCGCGGTCCGCGCATCAGCCAGTGCGTCTCCACACCTCGTGAGGCAAAGGCTTCGGCCAGTTCGTAGGCGATGAACGAACCGCCGATGGCGACTGCCGCCCGGCTCTGGTCGATCGCTTCCGAGATGGCGCGCGTATCGTCGAGATACTGGAACGGAAAGAGATTTGCCGCGCCTTCGGAACCGGGCTTGCCGGTCGGATTCGGGCGCCCGCCCGTCGCAACGAGCAATGCATCGTACGGGTACGACTTGCCGCCCGCCTCGACGACGCGATCCTCGCGTAAAGATGCGCTCGACCCGCGTATTGAGGTGCAGATCGATCCGGTGCTCCTCATGCCACGCGAGGTTACGGATCATCACCTTCGCTTCGGGGATCTGCCTTCGCAGCATCGGCGGCAAGGAGATCCGGTTGTACAGCGTGTACGGCTCGTCGCCGAAGAGCGTGACTTCGCAAGAGGGATCGTGCTTGCGCAGCTCCCCGGCTGCGGTGGTGCCGGCGAAACCGTTGCCGATAATGACGTAACGGCGACAGTCCGAGTTCACGACAGCGCCAGATTCAGCATCATCTGATAGCCGACGCCGAGCGCGCTCTCGTCAATGTCGAATCGCGCGCTGTGGTGCGGCTCCGTACCCGTCCGCGCTCCGCGCGCGCCGACGAGGAAGTAGGTGCCGGGCCGTTCCAGCTGCATGAAGGCCATGTCTTCCGACCACATCACGACGTCGTGCGGATCGACGACGCGGTCGCTCCCGAAAACTTCGCGCCCGACCCGCCGGACGACGTCGTTGCAATCCGGCGTCGTTGACCGTCGGCGGATAACCCCAATGATATTCCAGGCGATACTCGAGGCGCATCGCCGCACACAAGCCGGCGACCATGCGCTCCATGCGTTCGGGCACCGATTTCCGAACCGCGTCGTCAAAGGCGCGAACGGTTCCCTGTAGCGCCGCGCGCTCGGGAATCACGTTGAACGTCGTGCCCGAGTGCAGCGAGCCGACGGTAACGACGACCGGCGCTTGCGGCGCGACCTCTCGGCTGGCGATCGTCTGCAGCAGCGTTACGAGCTGTGCCGCAGCGACGATCGGATCGACCGCACCTTGGGGCATCGCGCCGTGGCCGCCCTTTCCGATGAGCTCGATCTCGAAGCGGTCTGACGACGGAAAGAAGGCGTCGTCGCGCACGCCGATCTTGCCCGCGTCGAGCCCCGTGTAAAGATGAAGCGCAAAGGTGCGATCGACGTGCGGATTCTCCATGGCGCCGTCGTCGATCATCAGCTTGTTTCCGGCGTAGCCTTCTTCGCCCGGCTGAAAGCAAAAGACGATCTGGCCGCCGACCTCGTCGCGACGGCGCATGAGCTCGCGCGCCGCCGATAGGAGGATCGCCATGTGGCCGTCGTGACCGCAGGCGTGCATCACGCCGGGATTGACCGACCGGTACTCGACCTCGTTGAGCTCGGTGACGGGCAAGCCGTCCATGTCGGCGCGCAGCAACGTCACCGGCCCGGGCTTAGCGCCCGTCAGCGTCGCCAGAATTCCCGTCGTGCCGATCCCGGTGCGAATCTCGCTAAACCCGGCGTCACGCAGCTCGCGCTCGATGAACGTTGCGGTCTCGCGCTCCTGCAGCGAAAGCTCCGGATGGGAGTGAAAGTGGCGACGGTAACGAGCGAGCTCGCTCGTCGGAACGCTCTGCGTCACGGTTCATACTCCAGCTTCAGACGCATCTCGCCGACGACGGGCGTGCAGAGAAGGCGCGCCGGAGCGAAATGATGGATCGAAACGATGCCGGCCGCCGCTTTGTCGACGCCGTCGACGCCGCTCGATTGCGTCACCCTTTCATCGATTGCTTGACCGTTGGAATCGATATAGGCGGCGAGTTCGACCTCGAGCGGCCGGTTGCCGTAGCTACCGATGAAGCTCTCCATTTGGCCGCCAGATCCGGGAGGCTGATAAGCTTGCCCGCATGCGAGCTTCCCGAGCGATTGAAGATGCCGCGCGAAAATTGGAGTCACGCCCGGCGGCGGCGCGCCCTCAACCGGGTCACCAGGTTCGAAAACGTACGACGGGCACGTAACGCTCTTGCCACGGTCGATCGAATACGAGTCGACGAAATAATATTTCGGCGTCGCGCCGTCGGAAAAGCGACGATCACGGGCTCGCTTTGACGGTCTTCGGGCGCTCCGGAGAGCTTCGTATCGGCGACGTGAACGTCGTACGCATCGCTCGCGCTTATCGCCGTGACGTGCGCTTCGATGGTCGTGCCGTGCGCGGCATAGAGCCCGAGCGCGTACTGCGATCCGCCGGCGATCGGCGCCATCGCCGCGATAACGCTGCAGAACGGATTAGCATGTTTCCACGGCGCGGCGGGAAGGTCGGCAGCACGTGCGCCGACGGCGAGCGACGCCAGCGCGGCGATAAAAGCCGCGGCTCTTCCAACCATGAGGCGCGTCTTTGGGCGGGCCTGCGCCCGCTACCTCCGCGCAGGATTTAGCCCCGGGAGCGAGCGACTAGCCTTGGTGGCCAAGAGCAAGCCCGCGCCGCTCGACTTTGACCGGCAAGGGTTGACCGATGCTCAGCTGGTCGGGATCTTCCGCACGATGCTGATGCAGCGTACGCTGGAGAACCGCGGCTTTCAGCTCAATCGCCAGGGCAAGATTCCGTTCGCGTCGGCCAGCGAGGGGCACGAAGCCGTGCAGGCCGGCGCCGCGATGGCCTTCGAACGCGGCAAGGACATCTTCGTTCCGTACTATCGCGATCTCGGACTCGCGCTGGGCATCGGGGTCACGCCGTACGAGGTGCTTCTTTCGCTCTTCGCGCGCGCTGCCGATCATTCGGCCGGGCGGCAGTTTCCGCACCACTACGCCAGCCGGCGTCTGGGACTGCACTCGATCAGCTCGGTGATCGCCGCGCAGCTGCCGCACGCCGTCGGTGCGGCGTACGCGCTGCACGTATCGCGGCGAAACGGGGCGCGCGGTGTTGACCACGTTCGGCGACGGCGCGACCAGCGAAGGCGAGTGGCACGAGTCGGTCAACTTTGCCGCGGTCCACCGGCTGCCGGTCGTCTTTCTCTGCGAGAACAACGAGTGGGCGATCTCGACGCCGCTGGCCAAGCAGATGGGCCAGCCCGACGTTCACCTCCGCGCCGAGGGCTACGGCATTGCCGGCGCGCGTCGTCAACGGAATGGACCCGATCGCCTGCTACGCCGTCGTCGGTGAAGCGCTGGCCCGCGCTCGAGAGCGGCGGCGGCCCGACCCTGGTCGAGGCCAAGTGCTACCGCTTTCTGTCGCACACGACCGACGACGACGACCGCACCTATCGCTCGCGCGAGGAAGTCGCGGCGCGCCGCCGGGACGACCCGATGCCCTGCTTCGAGCGCCTCTTGCTCGAGCAGTCGATCTTGACCGCCGAGGGCGCGGAAGCGTTAAAGCGCTCCGTCCTCGAAGAAACGAACGACGCCACTGACCGTGCGGAAGCGATGGCCTATCCCGCGGCGCTCGACCTCTACGACCGGGTCTATGCCGACGGCTGGCAGCCGTGGCTCGCATAACGAAGACTGCGGAGAACGACGATGGCTAGCACCGATATTGCAAGAGGAAGTCTCGAGCGGCACGGACTCAGCGACGAGCAGTTGCGTGCGATCTTTCGCAACATGCTGCTGCAGCGTCAGCTCGATAACCGCGGCTTTCAGCTCAACCGCCAAGGGAAGGTGCCGTTCGCGCTCGGCAGCGAGGGCCACGAAGCGCTGCAAGCGGGAGCCGCGATGGCCTTCAATCGCGGCAAGGACATCCTCGCGCCGTACTATCGCGACCTCGGTCTCTGTCTGGGTATCGGGCTGACGCCGTACGAGATACTGCTCTCGATTTTCGCGCGCGCGGCCGATCACAACGGCGGACGACAGTTTCCGAATCACTACTCGTCCAAAGACGCCGGCTTAATGTCGTTCTCGTCGATTCTCGCGGCGCATCTGCCGCATGCGGTCGGCGCTGCGTACGCGATGAAGTATCGCGGCGAGACCGGGCGCGCCGTGCTCGCGACCTGCGGCGACGGGACGACCAGCGAAGGCGAGTGGCACGAGTCGATGAACTTCGCCGCCGTTCACAAGCTGCCGTTCGTCATGCTGGTCGAGAATAACGAATGGGCGATCTCGACGCCGCTCGCCAAGCAGATGGCGCAGCCGGAGATCTGGAAGCGCGCGGCGGGTTACGGCATGCCGGGACGCCGCTTCAACGGCTTCGATCCGATTCAAACGTACGCGGCCGTCAAAGAGGCGATGGATCGCGCGCGCTCCGGCGGCGGACCGACGTTGATCGAAGGAACCTGCTACCGTTATCTCGCCCACTCGACCGACGATAACGACATGACGTATCGCACGCGCGAAGAGGTGACGCAGCGCCGCAGTCAAGATCCCGTCCCCGCCTTCGAAGCGGTACTCTTGGAGCACGGCATCATGGATGCCGCCGGCGTCGAGGCGATGCGCAAGGATACGCTTCGCGAAACCAACGAGGCGACGGATGCCGCCGAGGCGATGCCTTATCCGGAACCCGCCGAACTCTACACGCACGTCTACGAAGGAGCCTGGCAACCGTGGCAGTCGTAAGTACCACCGGCTCGACGGTGATGAACAACGTCGAGGCCGTTCGCGCGACCCTCTACGAAGCGATGAAAAACGACGACCGCACGGTGATCCTCGGCGAGGACGTCGGCGCGCGCGGCAACGTCTTTCTGATCACCAAGGATTTCATCGGCGAGTTCGGCGAGCGGCGCGTGATCGACACGCCGATTGCCGAGGCCTCGATCGTCGGCATCGCCGTCGGCATGGCGATGGAGGGATTGCGGCCGATCGCCGAGATCCAGTTCGCCGACTTCATCTATCCGTCGTTCAATCAGATCGTCGGCGAAGCGGCCAAGATTCGCTATCGCTCCAACGGCGAGTACACGTGTCCGCTGGTTATTCGCACGCCCTACGGCGGCGGCGTGCGCGGCGCGCTCTCGCACTCGGTCTCGATCGAAGCGCTCTTCTATCACGTTCCGGGCCTGAAGATCGTCGCGCCGGCCTTCCCGGCCGACGTCAAAGGCCTGCTCAACGCGTCGATCGACGATCCCGATCCGGTGCTCTTCCTCGAACACAAGAAGACCTACCGGCTCATCAAGGGCGAGGTGCCGAACGGACACTATACGATCCCGCTCGGCAAGGCCAACGTGCTCAAAGAAGGCACGCAGCTGACCGTCGTTTCGTACGGACTCTACGTACATTGGGCGCTCGAAGCGGCGCGCTCGCTGCAAGACGACGGCATCTCGGTGGAAGTCATCGACTTGCGTTCGATCCGTCCGATGGACAAGACGACGATTCTAAACAGCGTCGAGAAGACGCACAAGCTGCTGATCGTTCACGAAGATAATAAGTTCGGCGGCATCGGCGCCGAGATTAGCGCGATGGTTGCCGAGGAAGCACTCTTCAATCTCGACGCGCCGATACGGCGCCACTGCGCTCCCGACGTGCCCGCCATGGGCTACGCGCTTCCGCTCGAGGAAGAGTATATGTCGTCGCCGGCCGAGATGGCCGACGCAATGCGAGAGATGGTGAAGTTCTAATGGCTACGATTATTATGCCGCAGCTGGGCGAAACGGTAACCGAGGGAACCGTCGCGCAGTGGCTCAAGAACGTCGGCGACAGCGTCGACAAATATGAAGACTTCGTCGAGGTCTCAACCGATAAGGTCAACGCCGACGTTCCGTCGCCGGTCACCGGCACGATTCGCGAACTGCTGGTGAAAGAAGGCGAGACGGTCGCAACCGGCACGCCGATCGCCATCATCGAAGAGGTCGGCGCCGCCGCGTCTTCATCGCCGCGCACCCGCGGCCGCAACGCCGCAGGCCGAGGCCGCACCCGTTTCTGCACCGCCTTCTTCCAACGGCGCCCCCGCATCGAGCGAACCCGCAGCAGCCGCACGATCCGAGGCCGCGCTGCGCGGCGCTTCGCCCGCCGTGCGCCGCCTGGCGCGCGAACACCACATCGACATTCGCACGCTCAAAGGGAGCGGTTCGAACGGCCGCGTCACCGCCGAAGACGTGATGGCCGCTGCGCGCAACGTCACGACCGCGCCGCCGGTTCACGCCGCGCCGCCGCCCGGTCCGGCCGCGCCGCCGCCAACCGGACGCACGTCGACCTACGCGCAGCCGATTCCCGGCACGATCGTTCCGCTCACGCAGGCCCGCCGCATCATCGCCGAGCGGATGGTGGAGAGCAGCCACACCGCACCGCACGCCTGGTCGATGGTCGAGATCGACGTGACCGACGTTTGGGCATGGCGCCTCCGCGAGAAGGCTCGTTTCGAGCGCGAAACCGGCTACAAGCTGACGCTGCTTCCCTTCTTCATCCGCGCCGTCGTCGAATCGCTGGCGGCCTTCCCGCTGATGAACGCCCGCTTCACCCCGGGCGACGGCGCCACGCCACCGAGCATCTACGTCAACGAGAACGTCAACATCGGCATCGCGATCGGTCTTCCGTCGAATCTCGTCGTGCCGGTCGTCAAGCACGCCGATAAGCTCTCCATCAAGGGACTCGCCGTAGCCGCGGGCGAGCTCATCGACAAGGCCCGCAAAAGTAAACTCGGCGTCGACGATCTCGCCGGCGGAACGTTCACCGTCAACAACAACGGCGCGAACGGCTCGTGGGCTTCGGCGCCGATCATCAACGCCGGGCAAGCCGGCATCGTTACGATGGAGTCCGTGATCAAGAAGCTGGTCGTGCGGGACGACGATACGATCGCGATCCGATCGATGATGAACTGTTGCCTCTCGCTGGATCACCGCGTCGTCGACGGCTACGTGGCCAGCGGCTTCCTCGCCGACGTAAAGCGTCGCCTGGAACGCATGGGGCCGCAAGGAGAACTTTAAGCGCAAATTCGAAAACTCTTCCGCTTCGAGGCGGCGCACGTGCTTCCGGATCACGCCGGCAAATGCTCGCGACTGCACGGGCACTCGTACCGCTTTGAGGTCGCCGTGCGAGGACCGGTTCAAAGCTCCGGCCCCGCCCGCGGCATGATTCGGGATTTCGACGAGATCGAACGCATCGTGGACGAGTCCGTTCTCGAGGCGCTCGACCATCGCCACCTCAACGACCACATCGAGTACCCTACCGTCGAAAACATCGTGCTCTGGATTTGGCAGCGGCTCGACGGCCGGCTTGCCGGCCTCGACGAGGTCGTGCTCTGGGAAACGGCGACGGCCTGCGCGGTATTGCGACGCAGCGACTTCGCCGGCTGAAGCGGTAGTCGTGCTGGCGCTTGCCGAGATCTTCTACAGCATTCAAGGCGAGGGAACGTGGACCGGCACGCCGGCCGTCTTCGTTCGCTTGGCCGGCTGCAATCTCGCCTGCGATTTTTGCGATACGGATTACGCGATCAAGCGTTTCGCCGGCGTCGATGAAATCGTCGCCATGGTACGCGCGGCGGGAAAGGATTGCCCGATGGTCGTGCTCACCGGCGGCGAGCCTTTCGCGCAAGCACAAGCGCGCGAGCTCATCGACGCGCTGCGCCGCGACGGGCGGCGCGTGCACGTCGAGTCGAACGGCACGATCTTCACCGAACTTCCGCCCGACGTTTGGCTCTGCGTTTCACCCAAACAGCGCGTCGATGCGCGCATGGCGCGACGTGCCGACGAGGCCAAGCTCATCGTCGACCGGCGCGTCCCCGAAGAGCACCTCGCGCTCTTCGGGGATAAGCCGACGATTCTGTTACAGCCCGAAGGCAACAAGCCGCAGAACGTGGCGCTGGCGCTGGATTACGTCAAAGCGCATCCGCAGCGGTTTCGCCTTTCGCTGCAGACGCACAAGTTTATCGGCGCCCCGTGATTCTGCTCGCCGCCGCGGTCGAAGCGGAGCTCGCGTTTTGGCGCAACCGCGACGGCGTCGCGACGCTGGTCACGGGGGTTGGTCCGGTCGAGGCCGCCTGCGCGATCGCGGCCGAGCTCTCGCGCGCGCCGTATCGCTTGCTCGTCAATGCCGGCCTCGGCGGCGCCTTCGACGGCGCGGCCGTTATTGGTGACGGCGTCGTCGTCGCCGACGACACCATGGAAGTAGACCTCGAAGATGGAACGCCGCTGCGCCTCCCGCAAGGCAAGCACACGATCGAGCTCGCCCACTCCGACGGCGTGCTGGTCGAGCGGATGCGCTCGCGCGGCTTTTCCGCGCTGCGCGGCGTCACCGTCGCCCGGGTCACCTCCACCGAAGCGACGGCCCAGCGCCTGGCCGGACGCGGCGCGCAGGTCGAATCTATGGAAGGCTTTGCCGCCCTGCGCGCGGCCGAACTTGCCGGCGTTGCCGGCCGTCGAGTTGCGGGGGATTTCCAATCGCTGCGGAGGCCGTGAATCGAGCGGCTGGAACTTCGAAGCGGGGATGGCCGGATTGCAACGCGCGCTCGCCGCGCTATTGGAAATCTGCGACGCGGGTGAATGGTAGTGGCCTACACCCTCGCCTACTCGCCGTGCCCCAACGATACGTATATCTTTGCCGCATTGGCCAACGGCCTGCTCCCCGAGGCGCCGGAGGTGCGCGTCGCGCTCGCCGATATCGAAGAACTCAACAACGCGGCCGAGCACGGGACGCTACGCACTGACGAAAGTAAGCTACGGCGCGATTCCGTTCCTGATGAATCGCTATCGCATTCTCGCGGCCGGCGGCGCGCTGGGCCGCGGCTGCGGACCGCTGCTCGTGGCTCGCCCGGCGGCTGCGCCGCCGCTCTTTAGCGAGTTCGCGCACAAGCGCATCGCGATTCCCGGCGAGCGCACGACGGCATTCATGCTGCTGCAGCTTGCCTTGGGAACTCGCCCCAAGACCGTCACCATGCGTTTCGACCGCATCATTGCGGCCGTTGCCGCCGGCGAGATCGATGCCGGTCTGATCATCCACGAGTCGCGTTTTACCTATCGCGATGCGGGACTGATCGCCATCGCGGACTTGGGCGAGTGGTGGGAGAACATGACGCTGCTGCCCGTTCCGCTCGGCGCGATCTTGGTGCGCGACGACGTCGGCGACGACGAGGCTCGCGCGCTGGACGCGGCGATACGCCGCAGCCTTGCCTTCGCCCGGGCCAACGACGATGCGGTCATGCCATACGTGCGCGCACACGCGGCGGAGATGAGCGACGACGTGATGCGCGCCCATATCGATCTTTACGTCAACGACTTCAGCGACGATCTCGGCGAAGTCGGGCACGAGGCCGTGCGCGCCCTCTTCGGTCGCGCGCACGACGCCGGCATCTTGCACCGTACCGTCGAGCCGCGTTTCGCATGAGCGCGCGCGGTCTGCGGCGCGCAGAGTTTCTGGCCGGCGCCGGCGCGTTCGGCATTGCCGCTGCCGGTCGCGCGATCTCGCAGCCGCTGCCGCCCGCCGCCATCGCGCTCGGCGACGACGTCTTCTTACGAAGCGCGTGGCGCGATCTGCACGAACGCAACGTCGGCGTCATCACCAATCAGAGCGGCGTTACCTCTGGGCTCGTCTCGATCGTCGATGCGATTTTGGATCGCGGCGGCATTCGCCTCAAGGCCATCTACGCGCCCGAACACGGATTTCGCGGCGACCGCGGTGCGGGCGCGTCGGTCGCCTCGTACGTCGATCCCCAAACGCACCTGCCGGTCTACAGCCTTTACGGAGCCTCGCGCCATCCCAGCGCGGCGATGCTCGACGGCATCGACGTTCTGCTCTTCGACATACAAGACGTCGGCGCGCGCGCGTACACGTACATCTCTACCATGGCCTATGCGATGCAGAGCGCCCACGATTTCGGCAAAGAGTTCTGGGTGCTCGACCGTCCCAATCCGACCGGTGGAACGATCGTCGAGGGGCCCGTACTCGAGAAGGCCTTTGAGTCGTTCATCGGACTCTATCCGATTGCCGACCGGCACGGCATGACCGTCGGCGAGCTCGCCGGCCTTTTCAACGATTACTTCGGCATTGGCGCGAAGCTGCGCGTGGTGCGCATGGAGGGCTGGCGGCGCTCGATGTTGTGGTCCGACACCGGTCTGCAGTGGGTAATGACCTCACCGAACATTCCGGAGTGGAAGACGACGATCGTCTACCCGGGCACGGGGCTCATCGACGGGCTCGGCATCAACAACGGCAGCGGTTTTACCAAGCCGTTCTTTCTCGCCGGCACCGCAGGGATTGACGGCGGAAAGCTCGCCGACCGGCTCAACGGACGAAATCTTCCCGGCGTCTGGTTCCGGCCGGCGGCCTGGTCGCCGCTGACCGGTTTTTGGCAAAGCCGCGAACTGACCGGCGTTGAGCTGATCGTCTTCGATCCGCGGCGTTTTTACGCGGTGCGCACCGCGGTCGAGATCTCCGTAGCCATTCGCGATCTCTTTCCGCGCGCAATTCAAATAAAGAGCCCCTCGGGACTCGATCGCGATTGGGGCACCGACACCTTTCGCCGCAGCTTCACCGCCGGAGCGAGCGCGGAGACGATTTTGGCGCAGTGGCGTCCGCGCACGGCCGAGTTCGAAACGCTGCGTCGAAGATATCTGCTGTACTGACGATGTTGCGCGAGCGGTTGGTCGAGGCTCTCGGAGCCGGCGCCGTCAAGACGGAACCCGAAGATCTCGCCGTCTACTCGTTCGACGCGTACACCGACGGCGGGCGCCCCAGTGCGGTCGTCTTACCCCAATCCACGCGCGACGTCTGCGCCATCGTCAAAATCGCCCGCGATTGCGGCGAACCGATCGTCGCGCGCGGTGCGGGAACCGGGCTCTGCGGCGGCGCGGTACCAATGCAGGGCGGAATCGTTCTCTCGTTCGCCCGGATGAACGGCATCCTCGAGCTCGACGCGGAGAACCGGCGCGCACGCGTGCAGCCCGGCCTGATCAATCGCGAGTTGTCGCGTTACGCCGCGTCGAGCGGACTCTTCTACGCCCCCGATCCCTCATCGCAGCTGATCTCGACGATCGGCGGCAACATCGCCACCAACGCCGGCGGACCACACTGTCTCTCCTACGGCACGACCGTGAATCACGTGATCGGTTTGGAAGTCGTCGACGCGTCGGGCGAAGTCTTCACCACTAGCCTGGACGACGCAGGTTACGATCTCACCGCGGCGCTCGTCGGCAGCGAGGGAACGCTGGGGATCGTCACGTCGGCATGGTTGAAACTGATGACGCTTCCCGAAGACGTGCGCGTTGCGGTCGTAGCCTTCGACGATCTCGAATCCGCCTCGGCCGCAGTCTCGGCGATTATCGCGGCGGGCATCGTTCCGACGGCGCTCGAGATCATGGACGCGGTCATCACGCGCGCCGTCGAAGCGGCGTTCCACGCCGGCTACCCGACCGAAGCCGCCGCGATTCTGCTCGTCGAACACGCCGGTCTTCGCGAAGACGGAGCTTCGTGCGAAGCGGCCATCGAAGCGATCGCCCGCGAGCACGGGGCGCGATCGTGGCGCGCTGCGAGCAGCCAAGCCGAACGCGACGCGCTGTGGGCCGGACGCAAGGGCGCCGCCGGTGCGACCGGACGCATCGCGCCCAACTACTACACCCAAGACGTTTGCGTGCCGCGCAGCAAGCTGCCGGAAGCTCTGCGTGCCGTCGAGGCGGCCGCCGCGAGCAACGGGATCGTCGTCGGCAACGTTTTTCACGCCGGCGACGGCAATTTGCATCCGCTGCTGATGTACGACCGGCGCGAGCGTAAGCAAGTCGCCGCGGTGGTCGAGACCGGCAACGTCATACTTCAGGCGGCGATCGACCTGGGCGGGACCATTAGCGGGGAGCATGGCGTCGGCTGGGAGAAGCGCGATGCCATGACGCGGGTCTACTCGACCGCCGACCTCGCAACGATGGGACGCGTCCGCGACGTCTTCGATCCGGCGCGAATGCTCAACCCGGGGAAGATCTTCCCCAGCGGCACGCAGTGCGCTGAGGTAAAGGCGCCGTGAAGGCGCTGCAGGAACGCGTCGCGCCGGCAAGCGTCGAAGCGGTCGGCGAAATCGTAGGGGCGTGCGATCGCGCGGGTGAAAAAGTTTCGATCGTCGCCGGCAACACGCTGCGAAGGCATGAGCCTTCCGCCCGAGCGCGCCGACGTAACGCTCGACGTGACGTCGCTGCGGGGCGTCGTAGCCAACGAGCGCGCCGATCTCACGCTCGCGGTACGAGCGGGAACGCCGCTGCAAGACGTGGCGACGCTGCTCGCCGGGCAAGGAATGTTCGTGCCGTTCGACGCGCCGCTGCCGTTCTACGCAACCGTCGGCGGTACGCTGGCCGCGGGATGGGCCGGCCCACGCCGGCACCTTTACGGACGGGTGCGCGATTATCTCATCGGATCGACCATCGTCCTCGCCGACGGAACGGTCGCGCGCGCCGGAGGCATGGTCGTGAAGAACGTCGCTGGTTACGACATGAGCCGGCTCTACGTCGGCTCGTTCGGCACTCTCGGGGTGTTGGCGCAAGCGAACTTCAAAACGATACCCCTTCCGCCGCACGCGCGATGCTTTCTCGCGCCGCTTCCGGAGCGAACGCGTGGACGCGCCGCGGCGCAGCTCGCCGGTCTTGCAATTCGGCCCTCGGCGGCATTCGTCGTGCGCGGATTCGCCAACGCCGTTGACGGTGAAGACGGCGACGAAGGACGCATTTTTGCGCTGATCGAGGGCAGCGACGCGTTGCTCGAACGCGCGACGCTGGAGATTCGCTCCGCACTCGGACGCGCCGGCGTGCCCGAAACGCGGGTGATCGATGCCGGGGCGCGCGCATCGTTCGAGCGCAGTCGTCGACGCGTACGTCGCCTGCTTGGGCGAACGCTCCGTAACCTATGGAATCACGGCACTAGCGAGCGGCGCCGAACGCTGCGCGCTCGAGGTCGAAGCGCTCGCGCTGCGGCACGAGCTCGGCGCCGAGAGCGTCGTGGATGTGATGAACGGCGACGCAATCGTGCGGGTGAGCGACGGCGACGCGCTCGCGCTCGGTGCGAAGATCGAGACCTTCGACGAAGCGCTTCACGAGCTGCACCCGCGGGCGCGAGTCTTTGCGAGCAAGCACGCACACCGCACGTCGTTGCGCGTCTGGGGCGAACCGCCGGCCGCACTCGAACAGATGAAGGCGCTCAAAGCGCGCTTCGATCCCAACCGCACGCTCAATCCGGGCCGTTTCATCGGCGGAATCTAACGGCGGCTCCGAATCGTGAAAGTCTTGATCCTCGGCGCCTCGGGATTTATCGGCCGCCGCTTGGCCGCGGCGCTGCGCGCCCGCGGCGACGACGTTCTCACCGGAACGCTGCGCGAACCGCAAGCCGCGGCCGCCTTCGCTGAATCTTGCGACGCGATCGTGAATCTCGCCGGAGAACCGGTTGCGCAGCGCTGGAACGAAGCCGTAAAACGCCGCATCAAGGAGAGCCGGGTCGACCTGCCGCGCCGCTTCATCGAGGCGCTGGCGCAGCGCCCCACGCGGCCCGCGACCTACGTGAGCGCATCGGCCATTGGATATTACGGAACGAGCGAAACGGCGACGTTCGTCGAGGATAGCCCGCCCGGAGACGATTTCTTGGCGCGCGTCTGCTTAGAGTGGGAGCGCGAAGCGCAGCGTGCGGCCGATCTCGGCATGCGCGTTGCGTGCGTTCGCACCGGGGTCGTGCTGGGAACCGACGGCGGTGCGCTGCCCAAAATGCTTACGCCTTTCCGCGCGGGGCTCGGCGGCGTCATCGGAAGCGGCCGCCAATGGTTTTCCTGGATCGCGGTCGACGACGTCGTCGGTATCTACTTGCTGGCGATCGACAAAGCGCAAGGGCCGCTCAACGCCACCGCGCCCAACCCGGTAACCAACGCTGAGTTTACGAAACAGCTCGCTGCGGCCGTGCATCGGCCGGCATTTCTGCCGGTTCCTACTCTGGCGTTGCGTGCGATGCTGGGCGAGGGTGCGGACGCGGTTCTGCACGGCCAGCGCGTTTTGCCGGAGCGCACGAAGGCGCTCGGCTATACGTTTGCGTTTCCGCGCCTCGACGCGGCGCTGGCAGCTTTGCTCTAGGGCACCGTCGGTCGGGGCGTCTTCTGCATACTCTGCAGTTGGACGCGAATCGGTGTGAGATTCACCTTCACGAATCCCGTCTGCGGGCGGTCGTAATCGACCATCATGCTGATGACGACGACGTTGGCCACGACGTACGCGGCGCTCAACGCCGCGGGACGCGCGCGATCCAACGCAAAGCGCAGCCCGAGCGACAGGGCGCCGATCGTGACCAGCAGGAGCGTCAACTCGATGACCGTCGTGGGCACGTGGCTCGTCAGCGCTTGAAGTTGTTCGGCCGAGACGTCGATGGTGTCGTTGAGCGTTTGCATCAAGAGCGATAGGCCCAAGTTCTGGGGATTCCGGTGCAGCGCACCGGAGCTAATCGCCCAGAGCCGCGTCTGATATTGGTCGCTCCGGTCGATCGCCTGTTTATGGAGAGCCGGGTCTCCCGGCGTTTCGTAGGCCTTTAGTCGAATGGCCGTGTAGTCGGCAAGAATCCGCCGGAACTCGGTCGTTTCGGGCCGAGAGAGCTGGTCGGCGCGCAGCCAGGTCGTGCCGATGGCATTGGCTTCTTTGATGACCAAACCTCGACGCCCGTCGAAACGCGACGATGCCTGCGAGAACGACAGGCCCAAGACGAACGACGCCAGCGTCAGCAGTCCCGCTTGCAGAGCGTTGAATGCGTCCATGTTCTTGGCCGGCGCCGGCAATCGCAACCAGCGGTACGGAACTTCGATGGCAAGCACCAGCACGACGAACATGACGAGGGGCAGGCACCACGGATTCCAACTGAAGATGAGATTCGACACGACTGCGTCAGGTCGTGGCGGAGATCGCGGCCGGTCTCATTGGAAACTCCATCGCCTCGAGATACTTCTCCGCGTCCATCGCCGCCCGGCATCCGGCGCCGGCGGCAGTAACGGCTTGACGGTAGCGATGATCGTTCACGTCGCCGGCCACGAAGACGCCCTCGACGTTGGTCGCGGTGCCGTCGGGAGAAACGATATAGCCGCGCGCGTCCAGGTCGAGTTGTCCGGCGAAGATTTCGGTGTTGGGGGTGTGGCCGATCGCCACGAAGAGCGCGTCGGTATCGAAGTCGTAGGTGCTGCCGTCCTGCACGTTACGCAGGCGCAGACCGGTAACGTGCGTCTCTCCCAAGACTTCTTCGACGACCGTATTCCAAAGAAAGCCGATTTTCTCGTGGGCGTGCATCCGGTCGGCCATGATCTTGCTCGCGCGCAGCCGGTCACGGCGATGGATCAGCGTTACCTGCCGGCCGAAGCGCGTCAAGAAGAGCGCCTCTTCGGCAGCGGAGTCGCCGCCGCCGACGACGACGATGCTTTTGTCGCGGAAGAAGGCGCCGTCGCACGTCGCGCAACTCGAAACGCCGCGGCCGCGCAAGCGCTCTTCACCCGGAACGTCGAGCCATCGCGCGCTGGCGCCGGTCGCGACGATCACCGTCTCAGCTTCGATATTCCTCGTCGGACGTGCGAACGACGTGCGGCCGTTTGCGGAAGTCGACCGAGGTTACGTCGACGTTTTCGATGCGCGCACCGAAACGCTCGGCCTGCTCGCGAAAGCGGATCATCAGATCCGGTCCCTGGATTCCCTCGGGAAAGCCCGGATAATTCTCGACCTCGGTCGTCAGCATGAGCTGACCGCCGTAGAGACCGCCGGCTAAGACCAGCGGACGTAGGTTTGCTCGCGCCGCGTAAACGGCGGCCGTCAGTCCTGCCGGCCCCGACCCGATGATGATGACCCGTTCCATGCCCGCTTCCTTCGACTCGGGCGGCGCCATCCCGGTTGCAGAGGCCGGCGACGGTGCGTCGAAGGACGCGCCATGACCGACCAGCAGATACCCCTGGAAGATAACTTCAGCGACATCCTGCGCAAGGCGATGCGCGGCACCGGCATCGACTCCGCGAAGCTCGCCGGCGCGAGCGGCATCGATCGCGAAAGCATCGAGCGCTGGCTCAAAGAGGACGGAGCGGCCGACGACGCGCAGGCACGCGCGATCGCAAAAATCCTACGGCTCGACGGCGGAAAACTGGCCGACAGCGCGGCGCAGCGCTGGGTGCCGCCGCCGATATCGCTGCCCGACGTTCGCCGCCACCCTCAAGATCCGCATCCGAGCAACGGTTACGTCTTCTTCCTCGAGCAGGGGCGCCGGGCCGCGCTGGTCGATCCGGCCGGGATTCCAGAGAATCTTCTGCGCGTGCTACGCGACGGCGATTACCACTTGGAGTATATTCTGATCACCCACAAGCATCCCGATCATTGCGACGCGACCTCGGCGGTGGCTAACGCCTTCCCGGAGGCGCAGATCGTGATGCACGAGCTCGACGTGCAGGCCATCGGCCCGCTCGCCGATATCGCGCTGATGCTGAACGACGGCGAAACGCTGCCGTTCGGCGAGACCGCAACGATCCGCATGCTGCACACGCCCGGACACACCGACGGGTCGTCGTGCTATCTCTTCGACGGAACGCTATTCTCGGGCGACACGCTCTTTGCCGCGAGCGTGGGCGGGGCGTACGGCGAGCTCAGCACGTACGAAGACATTCTCAACAGCGTCCGCAGCAAGCTCTTCACGCTTCCGGGAGAAACGGTGGTGATGCCCGGACACGGGCCGCCGACGCGAATCGAGCTCGAAAAAGAGCACAATCCGTTCTTTTAGTTAGTCGCGGTAAGCCTCGGGAACGTGCACCGAGGCACCGGCGCTCTCGGTGATGGTGGCAGCACTTGCCTTGGGTGCATCGGCCGCTTCGCGAATGAGCTCGAACTGAACGACGGCCTGGCCCGACGCGGGCAGGCGCACGTCGACCGTCTTGGGCGAGCAGAAGCTCGGCGTGCAGAACGCGGCGAGCCAACCGTTGGCCACGCCCGATGCCTGCAGACGGACCGACGCGTTAGGACGGCCGCCCACTTCCAAACGATACTTTGCTGCGTGCGCGCTGGTCGTCTGCAGATCGGAGCCCGTCCAAGGGGCGATCGCGAGACGCACCGTGGGCGCGGCAAGAGCGAGCAGTACGGCAAAGACAGTCATCACGTACGCAGTTTATAGCCTGTTGCCATCATACGCAAGACTATTGCGAGTGAGATTGCCGTGAAAAACAGGATCATTCCGATGGAAAATCCGAGCGAGAGGTAGCTCTGTCCGGTATAGCTGCGGCGAAAGGCGTCGATCGTATAGAAGATCGGATTGAAAAGTTCGAAGTTGCGCAGCGCCGGCGGCAGCATCTTGGCCGAGGTAAAAACGCCTCCGACGAAGGTCAGCGGCGTGATGACGAATGTCGTCAAAATGGCGATGTGGTCGAACTTCTCGGCCAACAGGGCGAAGATTAGCCCGAGCGCCGAAAACCAAATCGAAACCAGCGTGATAACGCCAAGATAGAGCGGCCAGTCGCGCGGCACGCTGTGCACGAGCACCACGCCGAGCGCGGTGATCAGGCCGGCGATGAGGAGCGCGCGAACCAAGCTGCCCAGCACGAAGCCGGCAACGATCTCGAAGGCCGAGAGCGGCGCGATCAAAAGCTCTTGGATCGAGTTCATGAATCGCCCCTGGAAGAGCGAGCTCGAACACTCGCCGTACGACGCGTCGATGACCTGCAGCACGATCAGGCCCGGAATCAAGAACTGAGCGTAGGTGACGCCGTCGACGGTCGCGATTCGGCTGCCGATCGCCAATCCGAAGACGAACACGTAGAGCAGCGTCGTGATGATCGGCGGCCAGATCACCTGATTGATGATCTTGAGGCTGCGAATCATCTCGCGCTTGATCAGCGTCCAGAGTCCGACGTTATTAATTGCGGGTAAGCTCCAAAAAGACGTCTTGCAGCGACGCGCCGTCGGCGATGAGTTCTTCGGTCGGACGCTCGGTGACGATGCGCCCGCCGCGGATGATGGCGATGCGGCGGCAGAGCTCCTGGGCCTCTTCCAGATAATGCGTCGTCAAGAAGATCGTCATTCCGTCGGCATTGAGGGCGCGAAGCCACTCCCACAGCTCGAGCCGCAGTTCGACGTCAACGCCGGCGGTCGGCTCGTCGAGAATCAGCAACTGGGGGTGGTGAATCAGCGCGCGAGCCAGCGAGAGCCGGCGTTTTTGCCCGCCCGAGATTTTGGTGTACTCGAGATGCGCGTGCGAGGTGAGTCCGAAGCGCTCGAGCAGCATGTCGGCACGCTCGGCGACCTCCTTTCCGCGCAGACCGTAGTAGCCGGCGGCGTAGATGAGAACGTCGCGCAGCGAGAGATACCGGTCGAAGTTGAACTCTTGCGGCGAAAGTCCGATCAGACGCCGCGCCTCGCGCCAATCGTGCTCGTTGTCGTGACCGAAGATGCGAATCGTGCCGGAGCTCGTGCTCGCTAGGCCGACGATCGCGTTGATCGTCGTCGTCTTGCCGGCACCGTTGGGGCCGAGGAAGCCGAAGAACTCGCCGGCGCCGACGCGCAGCGAGATGCCGTCGACGGCGGTAAAGGTGCCGTACCGCTTGACGAGATGGTCGATCTCGATGGCGGGCGCGGGGAACGCTAGGGAATGATGTTCTTTAATCGTTTATACCGATGGCGGCGAAGGGTGGCAATAAGGTCGGCACTCTCCGGAATCCCGCTATCGGCCAGTTGGGTTGCGACACGCTTGACGTCAAAGGCCACCCGGCGGTGCTTTACCTGCCAGCCGGCGTCGCGTTCGGTGAAGATCGCGTAACAGGCGCGCGGGTCGCCGTCTTTGGGCAACCCGGCCGAAGCGACGTTGACCAGCATTCGCCCTTTCCAGATTCGGACGTAGGGCAGGTGCAAGTGCCCGAAGGCAATCGCCGTGGCTCGCTCGTCGCCTATCAGCCGCGTCAGCGTGGCATCGTCGGCGTCAGGCCAGAGATGTTCGTCGTCGTTGAGCGGATTGGCGTGCACGATCAAGAGCTGATTTTCGTCCTCGCCGATGCGAAGCGCGAAGGGCAGTTCGCGCAGCCACCCCAACCATCGCTCGCCCAGATCGCGCCGCGTCCACCCTACTTGAGCCGTCTCGCCGCTCGAGAGCTTCTCGGTCGCAGCATCGTCGTAGAGATAGCGATCCTTGTTTCCGCGTACGCACGCCGCGCCGATCTCTTCCAAACGCTGTAAGACTTTCTTCGGCTTCGGGCCGTCCAGACAGAGATCACCGGCCACGACGATACCCTCGGCTCCGCCCTGAGACTCGAGGTCGGCGAGGCAGGCGTCCAGCGCTAACAGGTTACCGTGAAGATCGGAGAGGACCGCGATTCGCATGCTACCCGATCGAGCTTACTCGCGCCGCAGAGCGAGCGTCAGCATCGACGGGGTCAGGCCGAGCTTGGTGAACTCGTAAAGATCGATCGCTTCGACGCCGATTCCGGCGCGGCGCATCGCGGTTAGCGCCGTGCGATAGCGAATGTCCGCAATTACGTGCCGCTCGTCCAAGAGTAGCGCGCCCGCGGCCTGCTCTTCGCCGCGCGCCAGCACGATGGTCTTGAAACCGGCAAACGCCGACGGATCGGCTTTGTCTCCGCCGATAACGATGGTATCGGGCGCAACTGCCGTCGCTACGGAGCGCAGCGCGCCGGCACCGGCGGCCAGCTTCACTTCGACGACGCGAAATCCGCGCGCGCGCGCGAGCTGCGCGAAGCCGGCGCGGCCGATCTCGTTCCCGCGCGTTCCGACGCCGATGAAGACCGTCTCGCCGGCGATCATCACGTCGTTGCCGTCGAGCAATCCCGGTCCTTCGATGTGGCCCGCGATCGGAACGTCCAAGCACGCGAGCTCCGCCTGCATCCGGTCGACTTCCGCGCGGCGCGACATGGCGGTCAGGCGCATCATCACGTTGCCGTCCTCGAACGGCACGGCTGCGTCGCCGGCGCTCACTTCGTACGGATCGTCACCGCGAGACTCGAACTCGATTACCTCGACGCCGAAGTACTCGAGCGTGCTTGCGCAGAACGCCGTGCTGTTCCAGCGCGCGAGAGTAGAACGCGCCCGGCTCTCCGATGAGAGGCGCGCCGTTCTCGATGGCGATCGACGGCTTCACCAGTACCGCGGTGCGCAAGCGTCCCGTCGGCGCGGCGATCAGCCGGGGACCGAATCCGACCTCATGTTTCGTCGTCATTGCGCCTGATATGGTTCGGGATTGGGGGAATCGGCAAAGAACGGCGCCATATCCGACGCGAGCAAGTCGTTGAGCGTGAGCGCAGGCAAACCAAAAATCTCCTCCTCGGTCTTCACTACGCTGCCGACGCTCAAGTGAGCGTCGCCGACGTAGCCCCGCCGCGCCACCGGCGAAACGACCAGCGCGTAGCTTCGCATGGCGTTGACGTGATCGACCGCGCCCTGCAGGCCCTCGGGTACGATAAAGATCGCCGTCGAGCTCCAATGGGGCGTACGCGAAAGATAGTCGACGATCTTGCCTAGGGCCTTATCGGCGTCGGCGGCACCGGCACTTCCTTCGGCGGTGGGCAGCCATACGAAGGTAAAGTTCGGCATGCGGTCGGCCGAGACGTAGCTCTGCATGTCGCGTTCGAACTCCGCGGCGCGCATGGCGTTGGTAATCTTCGGATTCCACGTGCCGTACTCGAGATCGACGTTGCCGTCGAGCGCGGCCAGCGCGGGAACGTCGAGGTGATATTGCGAGCCGTCGTAGCCCGAGAGCCGCAACAACCCGCCGTAGTCGCGGTAGGTCAATCCGGCCCGCGAGAACGCGTTGAAGAGATAGCCGTCGCGGCCGTAATCCTCGGGATCGGAGCCATGGTCGTACATCGGGGCGCGCGCGGCTCCGGCAGCGGCAACCAGCTGCTCGTAGAGCGTCGCCTCGCCTGCCGTGGCGTAGTGACGCGCGACGTCGATATCGGGATCGGGTGCGTAAAAATTATCCGCCAGCGCGTAGGTGCGGGCCAAGGCGTGAAGATTGGGCGTGACGCTCTCCGGATAGCGGATGAAGCTCGGATCGCCGTTTCCATGGGGAGCGCCCACCGCATCCTTGAGGTCGCCGAGCACCCCGTCGTAGCTTTGCGTGCCGGCCGCGATACAGACGACGTGATCGATCACTTCGCTGCGCTTGTTGGACTGCAGGGGCGGGATGACCGGATTGAACTGCGCAACGCTTGGCGTGCGATTGTAACGCAGCGCCGCGAGCGTAGTTTTTATCAGCGCGGTGTGCTTGAGGTCGATACGCTGCAGCAGGCCCCAACCGTCGACGCCTTTGCCGCCCGCGACGAAAAGGTAGCGGCCGTTGCTCGAGAGCGCAATCGCCGTCGGATACCAACCCGTAGGGATGAGCCCGTAGCGATAGCGCGTCGGCTTGCGCGCGTCGAGAACCGCAACGGAGTTGAGGCCCGCGAGCGCGACGTACAGACGTTTACCGTCGGGACTGAGCGCCTCGGCACTCGGCTGCGCACCGTACGGCGCTCCGGGATAGAGACGCAGGTCCAAGCCGCGCACGACGCGCGGCGCTCCGGCGAGCGCTACGACCGCGACGCGATCGACGTTCGCCATCGCGACGTAGGCTAAGCTTCCGTCGCGGGTGATGACGGCCGCGCCGGGGGCCGCACCGCCGACGACCTTCGAACCGTCCGGCGCAGCATCCATGCGCACCGTCGCGGGATCGCTCGCAGCGGCCGCCGGCGACCTCGAGCACGGAGAGCGCCGACGATTTCGACGGATCAAAGTTGGGAACGGCGAACTGCGGCCGCTGCGCCGGCGGTACGACCGGCGCGTATGCAGCAAGGCCCGTGCCGGATACGACGACACTGGACTTTCCGGCGGCAACGTAGAGCGGAAAATCTCCCACCGGAACCGAGCGCTGCACCGTGCGCGAAGCAGATATCGATTGCGACTCACCGCGTTGCCTAGGTTGTCGGCCACGTACGCCGTTCGGTTATCGGGCGTTACGGCGATCTGGGCCGGAAACGTGCGACGCGCCGGATCGGCCGAAAGCGCGATTGCGGTCACTTCGCTGAGCGTGCCGGCGCTATCCAGATTGAAGATGCGAACCTTTCCCGCGGCGCCGTCCGAGGCAAGCACGATCGCTTGCGCCGGATTGCTGGGATCGCGAGCCGACGCGACGCCCATAAAAAAGGAGGTGGCCGGCGCATGATAGACCGACGCGACGCGCATGCTGCGCGTATCGACGACGGTGAGCGATGCGTTCGACGTGATCGGCACATCCGGCGGCGCGATCAGCGACCAGCCCGACGCCATGCCCCCGTTGGAGAGAATGGCGAATCGCCCGTCGGTCGAAAGCGTCAGGCCCAGAGGATTGCTGCCGACGAAAACACTCGTCCCGGCCGGTGCCGCTATTCTCCCGTTGGGAAGGACGGCATCGGTCGGATGAATCCGGTCGGCTCCGGTCGGTCGCGTGCCCGCCGGTGCCGAATACATGATCAGCGGGGCGGGCTTGCTGCCGGCGCCCAATAGGAGGGCCGCCAAAAGCACCGCTGGGGCTTGTCTAAACGACACGGGAGGTTGCCATTACCATGCGGGTCGCGGGGACCCTGCCGGACCGAGGGAACGGGCGCATCGGTGCCGACGCGCGCCTGCTCGCGGTCGCTACGGCGGTACCTCCGTACGTCCTAGGGCAGAGTGACGTTACACGGCGGATCGAACTAGCGCTCGGCCCCCGTTCGCGCGAAATCGTGCGGTTGCTTCCCATGTTCGGCAACACCGGAATCGAGCGGCGTTATTCGTGCGTGCCGATCGAATGGTACGAGCGGCTGCACGACTGGCCGGAACGTAACCAAGTCTATCTCGATTCGGCGATCGACCTGCTCGAGTCGGCGACGCTGCGCGTTTTGGAACGCGCGGGCCGGCGTCCGGACGAAATCGACGCGATCGTCGTTGTCTCCACCACCGGAATCGCGACGCCGAGTCTGGACGCCCTTTTGATGGAACGGATGAACCTTCGCCGGACGCTGCGCCGGCTGCCGATCTTCGGCCTGGGATGCGCCGGCGGCGCGATCGGTCTCTCGCGCGCGGCGACGATGGCCGCGTCGATGCCCGGCTCGCTGGTGCTCTTTCTGGTCGTGGAGCTCTGCGCGCTCTCCTTCCGGCGCGACGACTTCACCAAGAGCAACATCGTGGCCACCGCGCTCTTCGGCGACGGGGCCGCGGCAGCGCTGATCTCTTCGGAGGGGGAGGGACCGCGCGTCATCGGCGGTGGCGAATACACGTGGCCCGATTCGCTCGACGTCATGGGCTGGGAGGTAACGCCCGAAGGATTCAAAGCGATCTTCTCACGCGATATCCCCGAGCTGGTGACGACGAAGCTTCACGAGGTCGCCGTCGATTTTTTGCGCGAACGCGACCTGCAGCTGCGCGACGTCGACGCGTTCCTCTGTCATCCCGGCGGCGCTAAAGTCCTCGATGCGCTCGAGGTAGCGTATGGCCTCGAGCCGGATCGCCTCTCGGCATCGCGCGAAGTGCTGCGCGACTTCGGTAACATGTCGGCGGCGACGGTGATGTTCGTGCTGGAGCGGGATTTCGGCACGCCGTGGCGCCGCGCGCTGGTCAGCGCGCTCGGGCCAGGTTTCACCGCGGGCTTCACGCTGCTCGAGAGGGATTGAGCACCACGAGCGTTTTGTGGATCGTTCTAATTCTGGTCGCGCTGCAGCGGGTCGTCGAGTCGTTTTACGCCGAGCGCAATACGCGCCGTTTGCTCGCGTCGGGCGGCGTCGAAGCCGGCGCGTCGCAGTATCCCTTCTTCCTCGCGCTGCACGCCGGCTGGCTCGTCGCCATGGCGGTCTTCATTCCGGCGTCACGCGCACCCAACTGGTGGCTGCTCGGCCTCTACGTTGCTGCTGCAGCCGTTGCGATTATGGATCATCGCGTCGCTCGGTCCGTATTGGACGACCCGCATCATCACCGTCCCCAACGCGCCGCTCGTCCGCCGCGGCCCCTACCGCTTCGTCCGCCATCCCAACTACATCTTGGTCTGCGCGGAGATCGCGCTGCTTCCGCTCGCCTTTGGCGCCCTCGAGATCGCGATCGTCTTCTCTTTTTTAAACGCCGCGCTCCTATCGTGGCGAATCCGCGTCGAAGAGCGCACGCTGAGCTCGCGCCCTCCTGTGTCGTCCTGAAATCGCTTGTCAAATCACGTAGACAGAGTTAAGCCTTCTTCGTCCGTTTTGGCGACGGTGCGGCGGGCGACGCCGTCTTCGGCGGCCGCGGCGGCGACCGCTTTGGCAACCGCATCGACGACGCGCGGATCGAAGACGCTTGGAACTACGTACTCCGCGCTGCGCTCGCGTTCGCTCACGATTTCGGCGATCGCGTACGCGGCGGCGATCTTCATGCCCTCGGTGATGCGCCGCGCGCGAACGTCGAGCGCGCCGCGGAAGATTCCCGGGAACGAGAGCAGGTTGTTCACCTGGTTGGGAAAATCGGAGCGCCCCGTCGCGATGACCGCGGCGTAGGGCGCGGCGACGTCGGGCATGATTTCCGGCGTGGGATTGGCCATCGCGAAAACGATTGGATCGCGCGCCATGCGCGCGATATGCTCGGGCTGGAGAATTCCCGGAGCCGAAACGCCGATGAAGACGTCGACGCCTTCGAGCACTTCGTGCAGCGAACCGCGGCGGTTGTCGCGATTGCAGTTCTCCGCCAGCCAGCGCCAGTGCGGGTTCTCGTAGCGGTCGGTGCGGTTGAGGGCACCGGCGCGATCGACCGGAATAACGTCGCGAACGCCGGCTCCGAGCAGCATCTTGATCGTCGCCGTCCCGGCCGCGCCGCTTCCGGCAACGACGACCTGCAAGATCCTCGAGCCGCTTGCCGACGACCCGCGCGGCGTTGATCAGCGCCGCTAAGAATCACCACCGCCGTCCCGTGCTGATCGTCGTGCATCACCGGGATGTCGAGCGCCTCGATCAGCCGCTCCTCGACCTCGAAGCAGCGCGGAGCGCTGATGTCTTCCAGGTTGATTCCGCCGAAGACCGGCGCGATGCGCACCACCGTCTCGACGATCTCGTCGACGTCCTTCGTGTCGAGGCAGATCGGAAAGGCGTCGATGCCGGCGAACTGCTTGAAGAGCATCGCCTTGCCTTCCATCACCGGAAGCGCGCCGAGCGGACCGATGTCGCCCAACCCGAGGACCGCCGTGCCGTCGGTGACGACGGCCACCGATGTTTCGCTTGACCGTCAGCTGGAAGGCCTTGGTCGGATCGGCGGCAATCGCCATCGAGACGCGGGCCACGCCCGGCGTGTAGACGGTCGAAAGATCTTGGCGGTTCTTGATCGCGATCTTGGAATCGACGCGAATCTTTCCGCCGACGTGCGCGAGAAACGTCGAATCGGAAGCGAAAATAATGCGCGCCCCGTCAATGGCTTCGACGGCATTGCGCACGTCCTGCGCCATCGCGTCGGACGGCACGCCGATCGTCACGTCGCGAACGATCCGCCCCTTTGCGACGCTGTGCATGTCGACGGCGAAGATCGCGCCGCCCGCATCGCCGACGGCGTTGGCCAGCGTCCCGAACGCGCCTGGTTCGTTAGGCATGTCGATGCGCAAGATCATCGTCAAACTGATGGCCGGTTGCGAGTTTGGCATCGTCAGGCTCCTACGGTCTCCTAGTTTCCGCTTACCGTCATTTGAGCCACGCGGAACGACGGCGAGACGACCGCCGCATCGAAACGCAGATCGTTCGCGACGGCGTCAACGCCGGCCAGCATCTCTGCGTATTGACCCGCAACGGTAAATTCATCGATCGGATACGCCAGTTCGCCGCCCTCGATGAAAAAGCCGCGCGCGCCGCGGCTGTACGTGCCCGAGGCGTGCTCGGTTGCAAAGCCTATCGTGTCGACGACCAGCACGCCCAGCGGCGTCGCGGCAATCAGTGCTTCAAGCGTCGCTTCGCCGGGCTCGAGATAAAAGTTCGACGGGCCGATGCCGCCTCCGGTCGAGTTCCCCGTCGTCGCGGCGCCCAGCTTGCGCGCGTAGTACGAATCGTAGAGAAACGTGCGCAGGACGCCGCGCTCGAAGACGGCAGTACGCCGCGTCGGCGACGCCCTCACCGTCGAACGGCGAGCTGCCCAGACCTGCCGGCAGCCGTCCGTCATCGATCACCGTAACCAAATCGCTGCCGATTCGATTGCCGAGCCGGCCGGTGAGCCAGGAGTTTCCGGTCGCGACGTTGGCGCCGGATATCGCCGCGAAGAGGTCGTCGAGGATCGAAGCGGCGACGTCGCGTTCGAAGATTACCGGCACGCGCATCGTCGGAGGCTTTCGCGCGCCGAAGAGATCGACGGCCCGACGCACGGCAATCGTTGCGACCGTTTCGACGCTTTCGAGGTCGCGCAGGTGACGCGCCGCCGTACCGTAGTGCGCGATGCGCTTGACGCCGCCGTCGAGCGCCACCGGCCCGGTCGTCGTGCCGGCTCGCGTCCATCCGTAGCCGGCGGCAAAGCCGCTCGAGTTGGCGATCGCGGTAACGCCGACCGAATCGGTATAGTGCGACCCGCTGGAGTTGGTAACGCGCGAATCCGCTTCGCGAATCAGCCGTTCGAGCGCGAGCGCGTCCTCGATCTTCGGCTCGCCTTGGCGCTCGGTTACGGCCGGATCCACCAAATCGAGGTGCGCGTCATCGCCGGCGACCTCATCGGGAAGACCGGCACACTCGTCGGGCGCGACGACGTCGGCGTGCGCGACGGTGCGCGCGACCGCCTCGCGCAGTCCTTCCGGCGTGAAATCGGTGGTGGACAGCGTCGCCTTGCGCCCATCGCGAAAGACGCGCATGAAGAGACTCTTACCGGTGGAGCCCTCGAGTCGCGCGATGGCACGCTCGCGCGCTTCGACGTGAAAGCGCCGGGCGATTGAAACCGACGCCTCGGCGCCTTGCGCGCCGGCCGCACCGGCCAACTCGACGGCTTCACGCGCCAGATCGATTGCCGCAGCTTCATTCATGCTGCGTGCCGCCGACGGTAATCGAGGAAATCTTTACCGTCGGCATGCCGACGCCGACGGGCACGTACTGTCCGCCCTTACCGCAGGTGTAGTGGCGTCGCGCCAAGCGGCTATCGTTGCCGACCGCAACGACCTTCATCATGATCTCGGGTCCGTTGCCCACAATCGTTGCGTTGCGCACGGGAGCGGTGACCTTGCCGTTCTCGACGAGGTAGCCTTCGCCGACCATGAATACGAAGTCGCCTTTGCTGATCTCGACTTGACCGCCGGCGAACGACTTCGCGTAGATGCCGCGTTGCGTCGAAGCGACGATCTCGTCGACGGTCGAGCCGCCGTCCGGCATATACGTGTTGCACATGCGCGGCTGCGGCGCGAAGCGAAATGACTGCCGCCTGCCGCTGCCGGTCGACGATACGCCCATCAAGCGCGCGTTGAGCCGGTCTTGCATGTAGCCGCGCAGGACGCCCTTCTCCACCAGAACCTTGTGCTGCCCCGGAACGCCTTCGTCGTCGACGTTGACGCTGCCGCGCTCTTGGTAGAGGTTGCCGTCGTCGAAGATCGTGACCAGTTCGCCGGCGACGCGCTCGCCGACGCGTCCGCTGTAGAGCGACGTGCCCTGACGGTTGAAATCGCTCTCGAGCCCGTGCCCGACCGCTTCGTGCAAGAGCACGCCGCCGCCGCCCGCACCGACGATCATCTCCATCTCTCCCGCAGGAGCGGGCTTCGCTCCAAGGTTGACGGTTGCGATGCGCGCCGCATCGGCGGCCAGTGCTTCGGGCGTCTGCCGTTCGAAATAGGCGAGCGACGTACGCCCGCCATCGCCGGCGTAGCCCGAGCCGCGCTCCTTCTTATCGCTCGCCACAACTTGAACTCCGAGCGTGACGAGCGGACGGCGGTCGGCAACGAGACGGCCTTCGCTGGTGGCGATCCAAACTTCTTGCACTTCGTCGGTCAAATGCGCGTTGACGGCAACGACGTGCGGATCGTAACGGCGCGCTGCGACGTCGGCGCGCTCGAGCAGCGCAACGTAACGCGACGCGTCGCTGCGATCCACCGGCTCGCCGTCGTAAAAGGAGTCGACGCTCTCGCCACGCAGCGGCGCGACACGGACTTCGCCGGCCGGCGCGGCGCGCGCGATCAGCGACGCCGCCTCGGCGGCTTCCAACAGGGCGGCCAGGCTCAAGTCGTCGGAGTACGCGTAGCCGGCCGACTCGCCCGCGACGACTCGAATGCCGACGCCGAGCGTTACGCCGTAGGTAGCGTCGTGAATGCGTCCGTCCTGCAGGCGGTAGGCTAACGTCTTACGCCGCTCGCAAAAGACGTCGGCGAACTCGCCGCCGTGCTGCAAAGCGCGTCCGATAAGCCGCGAAAGCGTCGCTTCGTCTAGCATGCGTTAGAAAGTCGAGAGCCGGTCGACGGCGCGCACGATCGCGGCATCGGGATCGGCGGGCGATCCGTCGATCAGGAAGGCGAAGGCAATGCGGCCGTGATGACGCGTCGTCACGTATCCGGCCAGCGCCGAAACGTCGGAGAGATGCCCGCTCTTGGCACGCACGCGCCCCAGCGCGGTGGTGAAATCGTAATCTTCCAGACGTGCCCTCGCGTCCGCCCCGCGGCAGCAGCAGGTAGAGTGAGGATTGGCACGAGGCGAGCAGCCGCGCGAGCGTGATGGCGGCGACGCGATTCTCGGCCGACAGACCGCTGCCGTCAACGAGGTGCAGACCCGGATCGGGGATGCCGCGCTGCGCCAAGAACGTGCGCTCGGCGGCGACGCCGCCCACGTCGTTGGGCATGCCGGTCACTTCTTCACCGACCGTTCGCAGCAGCTGCTCCGCATAATGGTTATCGGAAACGAAGAGCATGTGCGCTTCGAGGGCCGCCAGCGGCGCGGAGCGGTGATCCCACAAAACGACCGACTCCAGCGGCGCAGCTCCCACCGAGGGAGCTGCGGTCGAGGCCAATTCCTCGCGCGGCAAGCATATGCTGCGTAGCGGTGGCGACATAGTGCGCCACGTCCTGCATCGGCGTCCAAACCGCCTGCTCGACGCCACCCACGAGAACGTGCGATTCCACCGTATCGCCGTCGACCGATACGGCGCTGGTCGGTGCCGCATAATCTTGGCCGTCGTCGTCGCGACCCCAATGCGGATTGCGCTCGGGTCCGCTCAGGGCGGTCGCGTCCACGACGACGCCGCCGCCGACTCGCCGCAAGCCGGAGTGCGCCAGCATCGCGACGCCGTTTCGCAAATCGGAAGACCATAACGACGGATCGCCCGATCCCACGAGCCAGAGATTGCCGTCGAGAACGCCGTTATCGCCGATGCCCTGACGCGCCGCGAACATCGTGTGGAACCGGTACGCCGGGCCTAACGCCCACAGCGATGTCGCCGCGACGATGAGTTTCTGCGACGAAGCCGGGGCTACCGCACTCTGCGCGCCTCGGCCGTAGACGGGCACACCATTGGACGTGACCACGGCGAGGCTCCACGAGCGCGCTCCGGCGATGGCCGGCGCGAACGCGCCGTCGAGAGCCTGGCGCACTTGGGAAAGCTCGCCGCCGGTCCATGGCGGCGCGGGCGGCGGAAGCGGAGCGGTTACGACGGCCGGTTCGAAGTTCGCCGGCGCATGCGAAAGCGACGCCACGACCGTGGCCTGCGGCGCACGACCGTGCTCGCGCGCCAGCGCCCAAATGCCTGCAACCAGAAGCGCCAGAATCAGCGCAGCGGTAAGGACGCGCCCTTTATGGATGCGCCAGCGCCGCTTCGATCTTGTCCTGTAACCTGCGCTGTTCTTCCCGTAGCTCGTCGATGTCGTTTCTTAGACTCCTTACTTGTGCCGGAACTTTTCCGCCTTTGCGAATGTGCGCTGCCGCCTCGGCAGCGTGCCGGCGCAACCGGCCGTCGAACGCTTCGCCGGCAAGACGGTCGAGCGCCGGAAGAAAATGCTCGTCGCCGAGCGACTCGGCCGCGGAAACTGCTTCGAGCGATACCATGAACTCCTCGTCGTCGAAACGCTGGCCGATTTCGTCGACCGCGCGCATTCGCGCCGATTCAACGAGAGCCCCGATGCGCCCCAGCGCCGCAGACTGCGGCGCGACGCAGCCCCTCACCGCGCTGCGGCAAGCACGCTTCGAGGATCGCATCGATCGCCGTGGGATCGCCGAGCTCGCCCAAACCACGCACCGCGCCGCTCTCGACGATCGAGTTCCAGGTCTCGAGCTTGGTCGCAGCACGCAATATCTCCAGAGCACGCGGGTCGCGCGTCTTGCCCAGCGCCGTCAGCGCTGCGGCGCGCACGAAATACGAGCGGTGCTTCTGCGCGACGGCGATCAGCGCGCCGGCCGTCTCGGCGTCACGGAAGTTGCCCAGCGCTTCGGCGACCGCGCGCACGACCTTGGGATGCTTGTGAGCGAGCGCACCGATCAGAAGGTCGCGAGCCCACGGCGCGCGCGTCGCGCCGGCAGCGGCTGCGGCTTCGGCGAGGACGCCCCAAAACTCGTCACGTTCGAACGCCGCCGCAATGGCGCGACGGGCGGCCTGGCTTCCATCGGCGGCCAGCTCGCGAGCGGCGCGAATGCGCGCCACGATGTCGGAATCTCGCTCGAGAACGGCGGCGGAAAAATCGGCGCCGAGACGATAGCGGACGTCGGCCAGCAAATAGGACCCCGGATCGAAGCGGACCAGCACCGGCTCGAAGTCGAGCGCCACCGCGACGCTTTCGTGGGCGCGTTCGACGTGCGCTCGAATCCGGCGCTCCTCGCCGGTTGCCGGCACGAACTCTACGTCCACGTCGAAGTCGAACGGAGGGTTGGTTTCGTCGATCGGCTGTTTTTGATCGATGTTGAGCGTTGCGATCTTACGCTGCGCGTCCCACGCGACGGAAATCTCCAGCTGCGGATAGCCCGCGCCAAAAACCCATTGATCGAAGAAGCGGCGCATGTTGCGGCCCGTAGCCTCTTCGATGGCGCGAATCAGATCGATCGTCTCGACGCTGCCCTGCGCGTTGCGCCGCACGTACTCGGCGATCGAACGCCAAAACCGCGCGTCGCCGAGCTCGCCGCGGAGCATGTGCAGCACGGCACCGCCTTTTTGATAGAGGTGGCGGTCGAAGATCTCGATTGGATCGCGAAAAGTGTTGCAGACAATGGGACGGCGGTAGCGTTCGGTCTCCTCTTTAAAATACTGCGTGCGACACTCGAAGATATCGTACAGATACTCGTCGAGGCCGAGATCGGCTTCCCGCCAGACCGCTTCCATATAAGTAGCGAATCCTTCGTTGAGCCAGGCGTGCGCCCAATCGCGGCACGTGAGCAGATCGCCGAACCATTGGTGCGCGAGCTCGTGCGAGACGAGCGGATCGCTGGAGAAGTCGAGGTGCGCCGTTTCGTCGTGCAGCGTGCGATCGGTTTGCGTCGTCGCCGACGTATTCTCCATGCCGCCGAAGATGAAGTCGGTGACGGCGATCTGCGAATATCGCGCGTATGGGTACGCCCTGCCTAGTCGTTGCTCGAACGTTTCGACCATCTGCGGCGTTTTGTCGAACGAACGATGACCGTCGTTCTCACGGCCGGGTAGAACGTAGTACGAAATCGGAACGGCGTTTCGCCCGGCTCGGCCCTGCTCCACCTCGACGAAGGGCCCGGCTACCATCGTCATCAGGTACGTACTGTGCGGCACTTCCTGGCGATAGCGAAAGATCGTGCTCTCGCCCTCGTCTTTCCGTTCGACGAGTTCCCCGTTACCGAGCGCGACGGTTCCTTTGGGAACGACGATCGTCGTCGTGGTGCGCTGCTTCTCGTAAGGGTAGTCCAAGCACGGAAACCAATAGCGAGCATATTGATCCTGGCTCTGGGTCCAGGCGTGCGCGATTTTCTCCGGATGCGCCGCCGTCGGTTTGACGAAAAAGAGACCGTGGCGCGGTTTGACGACGCGATACGCGATGGAATAGACTGCGACCTCACCGGCGGCGGTCGGCGGATCGAAATTAATTTCCAGCTTGCCTTCAAGCCGGCGAAACTTTAGCGGCTTGCGACCCGCTTCGGCGATGTGCAGCTCTACGCGCGCGATTTGCAAGTCCACCGCATCGAGCGTCAACTGCGGCACGGCCTCGTCGAGCGCGCGGACGGTCATCGTGCAGACGCCGTCCAACGACTCCTTTTCGATGTCCGGTACTAGGTAGAGGTCGATCTCCTCGACGTTGACGAGTCTGTCGGGTCCGTATTGCGGACGCGTGCCGGGCAGCGCAAAAGGCTGATGTTCGTTGGTAACGTCGTGCATCGTGTCTGGCCGACGTTACGAGTTCGGCTCAGGCGAGTCCTACCGCGCCTTCTCTTGCGCCGATTGCAGGCCGCCGGTGACTTCAATCACGGCGCCGGTGATAAAGTCGCGCTCAGGCGCCACTAAGAATCGTACGGCATCGGCGACGTCCTCGTAACTTCCCGGGCGGCCGCGCGGATTGTTCGCTCGACGTTCTCGCGCCTGCGCCCGAGTGATGGCCTTCTCGCGAATGTCGCCCGGCGAGACGACGTTTACCGTAATTCCATGCGGCGCTTCCTCGAGCGCCAGCGAACGCGCGAAGGCCACCAGTCCGCTCTTGGCCGACTGGTAAAGCGAGAGGCCCTTGAAGGGACGCGTCTCGCTCGATCCCGGCATACCGAAAAATACGATGCGGCCGAACCGGGCCTCGCGCATTCCCGGCAGGGTCGCTTGTGCCGCCAGAATCGCGCTTCTCAGGTTACCGTCGATCGCTTCGCGGTAATCCTCGATCGTCGTGTCGGCGAAGCGCTTGACCGGCAACGGCCCGACGGCATGCACGAGCGTATCGAACGGGCCGTAGCGTTCGATCGCATCGCGCAGCGCCGCCTCGATGGTCGCGACCTCATCCAAAAAATCCACGCGCACGGCACCGCCCGACGCGCCGGCGGCTTCAATCGCCGCTAGCGTTGCGTCGGGCGAAGTATTTCGGTAGGTGATCGCGATGGTAGCAAAGCCGTCACGCGAGAGCAACGGTGCGATTCCCGCAGCCAAGCCGCGCGCCGCACCGGTTAATAGCGCGCGCCGCTTACTATTATCCGGGGACGCGCTTGAATCCCCACGACAGGTCGAAGGTGACTCCATCAAGCGTCGTACCGGTGACGCGCACGTTGTGATCGCCGAAGGCCAGCGGCCACGGCGGGCTCACGAAGAATCCGCCGCCCCTCTGCGTCAGCCCCGAGTTGACGTTGCGGCCGTCGATTCGGATGCGAAGCGATTCGAAGCGTACGCGATGGTCGAAGCCAAAATGAATCGCCGGCATCATGCCGTAGACCGTACCGGTCGGTGAGACCGAGACGAGCTGAACGCGGTAGGGCGGCTGTCCGCCGCTCCCCGACCCACCGCCCCCAGCAATCGTTACGGTGCTCGTTGAGTCGTTCCAGTTCACCGAGGCGCCCAGCGCCTGCGAAATGAAACGCAGAGGAACGAACGTAGTAGCGATAACGATGAACGGCGCGACGTCGATCGTCTGAGGCTGGCCGTCGACCGTCGCCTGCGTCGAGCCGATGGTGAGCGATATCGTGCGGCCCCGTCCCGTCGCGTTGATTTGACCGTTCGAATAGACGACACTGGCGCCGAGCTGCTCGAAAACACCGCGCAACGGCACGAACACGCGGCCTGCGCGCACGATCGGTGCCTGCGCGAAGTTCATCGTTTGTCCGTTTACGATGACGGTGACTGCCGATTGCGCTGATGCAGCCAGCGGTGCGCAACAAAGAGCGGTTGCAAATGCAATGGAAAAGAGCCTTTTCATGAAGGCTCTTTACCCATGCTTGCTCGCTCTTAAACGACGCCGCGGGCGACCTCAGCGGGGTGCGTGAGCTCGGCGGCAACCGCCCGCCGATCGGCGCGACGTTCGAAGAATCCAATCCACGTTTCGTAAACCATCGGCACGAGGAAGAGCGTGAGAATCAGCGAGCTGAGCAGGCCGCCGATGATGACCGTTCCAACGGCCTGCCGCCACTCGCCGCCTTCGGCAAAGCCTAGGGAGAGCGGCAGCATGCCGAAGATCATGGCGCACGTCGTCATGATGATCGGACGGAAGCGCGTGCTCGACGCCTGCAACACCGCGTCGCGAACTCGCAGTCCGCGGCGGCAGAGCGTGTTGGAATAGTCGACTAGCAGAATTCCGTTCTTTGCCACCAAGCCGAAGAGCATGATGATGCCGATCATCGAGATGATGTTGAGCGATTGTCCGCCGGTCGGCTCGATGCGATGCATCAGCGAAAGCGCGACCAACGCACCGATGATGGCCAGCGGCACGCAGAGCATGACGATCAACGGTTCGAGGAACGAGCCGTACAGAATGACCATCAACATGTAGATGAGCATGAACGAGGTCAGCAGGGCGACGCCCATGTTGGCCATCGTCTCGTTCATAAACTGCGTATCGCCTTGCGCCGTGAGGTGGACGCCTTCGGGGAGAAAACCCGGCTTCTTGAGCTCGCGCTCGAGCGGACCGGTCACCGCGCCCAGCGAGTAGCCCGGCAACGTGCCGCCGTAAACGTCGACGACGCGCTGACGGTCGAGGCGTTTGATCTGCAGCGGCGCCTTGGTCCACTCCAGGTTCGCGACGTCGGCGAGCGGCACCAGGGTTCCGTCCTCGGCGCGCACGCGGATGTGCGTGAGCTGATCCACGGTCTTACGCTCGGCGCCCGGGAACTGCACGCGCACGTCTACCAAGCCATTTTCGGCGCGCACGCGCGTCGCCACCGCACCGTCGATGGCGAGACGCGCCGCGTTGGCGGCGGTTGACGGCGAGATTCCCAGCACCTCGGCCTTCTGAGCGTCGATGTTGACGTTGAGCCGTGGCGCGGCGGCCTCGTTGCTCGTCTGCACGTTGACGCTTCCGGTGGTGTTCCGTAAGAAAGCCGCAACCTTTTCGGCCGCCGGCGCGATGGCGTCTTCCGGACCCGAGAGCGAGTAGAAGATTGATGCTCCGGAACCGCCGCCGCTGTCGCCGGAGACTTGGAAGTCGCCGCCCGGCACCAAATAGCCGAGCTTGCGAATCTGGTCGATGATCTTGTACGTGTCGTGGCGGCGCTCGGGCACCGTCTGCGCGTCTAGACGCGCGTAGTTGTCGCCGATGGCGTTGCTCCAACCTTGCGGCTTGCGTCCGACCGTCGAACTGACCGACTTGATTCCGTCGACCTTCATGATGCCGTTTTCGAGGTTGGTGACGTACTTCGAGGTCGTCTGCAGCGGCGTTCCCGGCGGATAGGTGACCGTCATCGAGATTTCACCGGTCTGCACTTGCGGCACGAAATCGAAGTCAATGGGGCCGAGGATTGGGAAGAGTATTGCCAGCGCGATCGGAAGCCCGAAAGTAGCGAACGTCAGCCGGCCGCCGCGGCCGGTCTGGTAGAACCACCGCCCAATGACGCGCGGCATGTTTTTGATCGCTTCGCCCGAGCGGCGCAACAACGTCGCGCTGCGCGAGCGCCCGTTCGCGGCCGACCACTTATAATTGATCCCCGACTCGGGAACCTTGCGCCGCAACGTCCAGCCGACTCCGTGCCAGACGGCGGCGAGGACGAGGAACACGACGTTGACCGCGATCGTCGCCGTGCCGGCACCCATGGCGAGCGTCAGCGAGTTGATGACCAGCACGACGCATACCCAGACGACAAAGAGTCCGTGCTCGAGCGCGTACGGAAGCGCGCGCGTCCGGTACCACGTGAGAATCCGCTCGTAGCGCAAGACCAAGAAGTTGAGCAGCATCAGGGCGCCGATCATAATCGGCAGAATATAGCGCAGCTCGCCCATCGGCCACGGGATGAAGTACGCTAGAACCGCGACGCCGATCAGTATCAGCGAGGTCTTGAGAGATCCGAGCGTTTCCATCCAGGCCGGTTGGCCCTTCGAGCGCTTCAACACGCTCCACCTGGCCGCCAACAACGGCGTGAGCGTGAACGAAACGAGCAGCGAGAAGAGCGTCGCGATGACGATGACCGCGCCGAACTCGCGCAGGTACGCGCCGACGATTCCCGGCAGGAACGCGATCGGCAGGAAGACGACCACGTCGACCATCGTGATGGCGACGGCGGCGCCGCCGATCTCGCTGCGGCCGTTGATCGCCGCATCGATCGGCTCTTCGCCGAGATCGCGGTGCCGGGTTATGTTTTCGAGCACCACGATGGAGTCGTCGACCAAGATACCGATAATCAGCGAGAGCCCCATTAGCGACATCGTGTCGAGATGGAACGCGAAAATCTTCATGAGAACGAACGTCGCGAGAATCGACGACGGGATCGCGATCATGATGACGATGGCGTTGCGCCATGCGTGCAGGAAGAGCAGCATCACGAGCATCGTCAGCACGATGCCCTCGATCAGCGATTGCCAGACTCCGTTGAGCGATTTTTGCGTGTAATCGGCCGGGGCGTCGATCTCGGTCAGTGAAACCTCGGGAAACTGCTCCTCTATCTTCTTAATCTGCTCGCGCGCGACTTTTGTCGAGGTGATCTCGTCGGCGGCGATGTTGCGGCCCAGCTCGACGTAGATGCGCGGCTCACCGTTGAAGTGCGAGATCGACGTCGGCTCGACGTGGCTGTCGAAAGCATAGGCGACGTCGCCGATCCTCATGTTCTTGTTGGAGCTGCCGGGAACCATGAGCGGAATGCCCAGCAGGTCTTGCGCCGAGTTGATCTCGGCGTGAACCGAAACGCTCGTTTCCTGCGTGCGCTGACGGAGGATACCACCCGGCAGGTTCGCGTTGTTGGCCGCGACCGCGGCGAACACGTCGCCCAGCGTCGCGTTCGCGCCGACCAAACGTTCGGGAATGGGTTCGACGTGGAACTCACGATCGGCCGCACCGCGAATGTCGACGGTCTGGACGTTGGGAATGCCTTTGAGCAGCGGCTCGAGTTTGTTATTAGTGAAATCGGCGAGCTGCGTCTGCGTCATCGACTTCGAGCTTACCGCCAGATCGAGCAACGGTTGAGAGGCGCCGTTTTTCTCGACGCTTGGCGGATTAAGGTCTGCCGGGAGGTAGACGCGCGCCGTGTCGACCCCGCTCTGCACGTTGATCGCGGCGATGTCGAGATTGGTGCCGAGCTTAAACTGGACGACGATGATCCCGACGCCTTCTTGGGCCGACGCACTCATCTGGTCGAGGCCGTCGATGCCGTCGAGCTGGTCTTCGATCGGCTTGACGACGAGCCGCTCCATTTCCTGAGGCGAGGCCCCTGGATAGCCCGCATACACGACTACGATCGGGAAGTCGGTGTTGGGGGGATTGGCACTGCGGCCAATCCGGTAGAACGAGATCGTACCGAAAATTGCTAACGCGATGAACACCATGGCGGTGATCACCGGCCGGCTAATCGAAAAGCGGGTCAACCACACGATAAAGTTTCCATTGCTGCTCTGGTTTACGCCGGGGGACAACACTCTGTTTCAGGCCCGGTTTCAAAAGTTCCTCAAAGCGCCCGCCCGCTTGCGGCAGTTCACCGTCCTCGAGGCCGCCAAAGCGAGCAACCTAGCGCCCGTATTTCTCGGCGGACCATTAACTCGTTTTCGCGAATTACTGAGCAAATCGGAGGGCCGCGTAATGGAAGGTTCGAGTCTCGGACGCCTCATAGCCCAACTTTGCGTGTTTGCCTTACTGGCCGGGGTGCGGATCGGCCGGCGCCGGCGCGACGCCCGGGGCCTCCCGGACGCTGGCCCGGGCTCCACCCTGCTGGGCGCATGCCCAGCGGAGCCCTCATGTATGCCTCCACCGGGTGGAACGTTTACGTCTTCGATTTCCCGAGTGGGGCGCCGGCGGGCGAGCTTGGTGGCTTCGATCAGGGCTTTGAGAAAAACGGCCTCTGCCTGGACGGCGCAAACGACCTGTTCGTTACCGGCTGGAACCACGACTCACTCAAGGGCCAAACGTACGAGTTCGGGCCCGGCAGCCAGACGCCGATCGAAAAGCTGATAACCAGCGGTGTTGCGCATACCTGCTCCGTGGATCCGACGACGGGCAATCTTGCCGTCGCCGGAGATCCGAGGGATTAGTTGCGCGACAATCACGGCGCGATTGCCGTCTTTGCCGGCGCGCAAGGGAATCCAACCTACTACATCGATCCGCAATTGCTCAGATTTCCGCGACTGCGCGTTCGATAGCGCCGGCAATCTGTACGTCTCGCAAGATTCCCAAGGGAACCTCGTCGAGCTGGCTCAAGGATCCGAGACGTTTGAGACTATCGCTTTGAACGCCGGCGCGATTTCCGGGAGCCTGCAATGGTATGACGGCGAGCTGCTCGTGTCGAGTTGGACGGTAAAGAAATCTAAGGATACTATCGAGCAAGTGCAAATTAGCGGCAGTACGGCGACGATCGTCGGCACCTCGGTGCTCGACGGCAAGGGGCGAACGCGCTCGGTGGACCAGTATGTCGTCGACAGTGGAATCATCGTCGGTCCCGGCGGTAACGACAAGTATCTCGAGATGTGGAACTATCCGGCAGGCGGAAAACCAACAGAAGGAGGATTTCGAGCGGGGAAATCCCGGCACGTGGCAGAGCGTCGCCATCACGTCACATTCTGGGGCCGGCTTACGTCCATAAGTGACGCAGCACGCACCGCGAACAAGCCGCTACGAAGGAAAGACCGATGAAGATTAAGGTGACGACCGTGTACGTAGATGACCAGGAAAAGGCGCTACGCTTTTATAGCGACGTTCTGGGCTTCGCCAAGAAGGCGGACTTTAGTAACGGCCCATTCCCGCTGGCTCACGGTCACTTCGCCCGAAGATCCGGATGGCACCGAGCTGCAGCTCGCCCTCAACGACGACCCCGCGGCCAAAGCCTATCAGCAGGCCAGGTTCGCGCAAGGCCAGCCGGCCATGATGTTCTTCACCGACGACATCAACGGCGACTACGAGCGCGTCAAGGCCGGCGGTGCCGAGTTCACCATGCCGCCTACCGCGGTGACCGGTTCGACAATCGCCACGCTCAACGACACCTGCGGCAACCTCATCCAGATTACGCAGTTGGCGCGCTGGTAGCGCTACTTAACTTTCTTCTTTTGCGTCGCCGGACCGCTGTGGTTTTGCGCGTTCCAAACGTGGAGCTGCAAGTCATCGCCCTTCATGAGGATCCAATAGCTCTGACCGTAGGCGCCCGTAAACCCCTTTATGACGATCTTTTTGTCACTCCAGCTTGTCACATTAAGCGTTACTGAGTCGACTTCGAGGCTGCTTATGTATCCGGCGCTCCAACCCCCGGTCGTGTCCAATATCTGGAGATAGTTAGAGTCGCCGTTGTACGGTTGCATGGTGCCGAAGCCGCTACCCGAAATGACGATCTTTTGGTCTTGCTTATCGCTGATCTTGCTAACCTTTGTGATGTGCGGCGCCGACCCACTGAAGCGGGTATTCGGACTTTGCGATATGCGGGTCGACGGCATCGATCCCAGATTCTGCGAACAGCTTGAAAGAATAATCGCGCCAATAAGCAGGTAGAAATAGCGCACGAAGAAGGCCTCCTTTCATTACGTGAAAAGACGCCGGTGCCGCCCGGCAGAAGACCGAGTAATCGGCGCCGCGCTCTACGCGTTTCCTCAGTGGTGGGAAGGCACCTTCGGGAAGCGATCAGCGCATTGGCGCACGGAAAGAGCCCGAGGCGACCCTCGGACTCGATCGCGAACTTGCGCAAGACTGGACTCGAACCAGCACGAGATTGCTCCCGCTAGCCCCTCAAGCTAGTGCGTCTACCAATTCCGCCACTTGCGCACGGGGCAACTTTCCGACTGGGCGGGTTCGGGAACGCCGGGGTGCGCCCTTCCCGCCCGTGGCCGGCGGTCTATTTTGGCTGCGCTTAGCGCATGTTGGGGTCGAGTGCGTCGCGCAAGCCGTCGCCGATGTAGTTGATCGCCAGAACGACGATCAGAATGCAGAGGCCGGGGAAGACCGCCGCCCACCATGCGCTATGGAGATTGCCTGGGCGTTGGCGAGCATGTTGCCCCACGAAGCCGTCGGCGGCTGGATGCCGAGCCCGAAGAACGAGAGCGTCGACTCGAGCACGATGACGCCGGCGACGTCGAGCGTCGCCTGAACGACGATCGGCGCTACGGCGTTGGGAAGCAGATGACGGAAGATGATCCGGCCGTCGTTGTTGCCGATGGCGCGCGCCGCCTCGGCGAACTCGCGTTCGCGCAGACTTAAGAACGAAGCGCGCACTAGACGCGCGACCGTCGGCCACGAGAGTGCGCCGATGATGACGACGATCACGCCGAAGCTGAGCGCGGCCTTCGACGAGCTCGCCGCCACGATCGCCGTCAGCACGAGCAACAGCGGGAGCAGCGGAATCGAGAGAAAGACGTCGGTCACGCGCATCAGCGCGTAGTCGACCCAGCCGCCGTAGTAGCCGGCGATCGCGCCGAGCGTCGCGCCGATGAGCACCTCCATGATCACGGCGAAGAGGCCGACCGTCAGCGAGATGCGCGCTCCGAAGAGCAGGCGCGAGAGCAGGTCGCGGCCGACTTCGTCGGTTCCGAAGGGGTGGCCGCCGCACAGCGTGCCGTCTTGGAAGCACGGCGGCAGCGGCATGCCCTGCCAGTGCACGTTATCGATCGCGTTGGGATCGAACGGCGCGAGCTGCTTGGCCAGCACGGCGGCCAGAACCATCAGGGAAAGGACGATGATGCCCGCGATCGCGAGCTTGTGCCGGCGCAGACGCGTCCAGAACGTGACCTTCGAGAATTGCAGATCGTCTTCGATGACGGTGTTGCCGGGAAGCGGCAGCGACGGCGCAGTCATCTCAGTGCCTCAGTCGTACTTCACGCGCGGATCGAGCCACGCGTAAACGACGTCGGCGAAGAGGTTGGAAAAGACGACCAAAAACGCAACCAAGAGCAGATAGCCCATCAGCAGCGCGAGATCGCTCTGATTGAGCGCGTTGATGAAGAGCCGGCCCATTCCCGGCCACGCGAAGATCGTTTCGGTGATGATCGCGCCGGCGAGCAGGCCGGGAAGCGAGAGCGCGACGATCGTCACGACCGGAATCAGCGCGTTCTTCAAGCCGTGCTTGTAGAGAATCGTTCGAAAGCTCAGACCCTTCGCCGCCGCCGTTCGCATGTAGTCGGTTCCGAGCACTTCGAGCAGCGACGAGCGCATGAATCGGCTGAACAGCGCGATGTTGAGCAGCGACAGCACGGCCGCCGGCAAAATCAGATGCGTAGGCGATCGCCTAAATCGAACGTGTCGCTGCTCGAGATTCCGGCCGACGGAAGCTGGATCTGATAGCCGAACGGCAACGGGATGCCGTGAACGGCGAACGCCAGCTGCATCATCAGCGCGAACCAGAAGACCGGCATCGACTGCCCGAAGAACGCGCCGGTCGTGATGACGTAGTCGAGATCGAGTAGCGGTAGACCGCCGAGATGATTCCCGCGGTCACGCCGATGCCGATCGCGATGAACAGCGACGCACCCATCAGCTCGACCGTCGCGGGAAGACGCTCGATCATCGCCTGAAAGACCGGCTCGGAGTTGCTCGTCGAGTAGCCCATGTCGCCGGTCAAGACGTGTCCGAGCCACTTCAGATACTGAATGGGGACCGGCTGGTCCATGCCCAGGTTATGCTTGAGGCGGGCGATGTCGGCCGCGGTGATGTGCGGATTCTGCAGATACGGCGCAAGCGGACCGCCCGGCATGTTGTACAGGATGGCGTACAAGATGACCGAGATGGCAAGCAGCAGCGGAATCGACTGAAGCGTCCGGCGCACTACGTAAGTGAACAATTGTGCGCGCCGTTATTGGACGGAAAGGCTCGGGGCCCTTGAGGCGAGGGCTTCGAGGCCGAGGATCTTCACGCGCTTGGTCCGGCGTCGCCACCTTCCGGCCCGGCCTCGGCGGCGATGCGCGCCGCCCGCTCCACCAGCTCCTCGTTGCGCGCGAGCCGGCCGCGGCTGTAGTGGAGGTTGTCTTCCAGTCCGACGCGGACGTGGCCGCCCATGGCGATGGCCGCCATCGTCATCGGCAGCTGCGCCTTCCCGATTCCCGCGACCGACCAGGTGCATCCCTCGGGAAGATTGTCGACCAGATCGCACAGATTGGAAACCGTCGCCTCCAGGCCGCCGGGAACGCCGAGCACCAAATCGCCATGTTGCGGCAGCGTCAGCAACCGCTCGCGGGCGAGCCGCCGCGCGTTGGCGATGTGGCCCTTATCGAAGATCTCGAGCTCCGGCCGGACGCCGAACTCGTTCATCTTCTTGAGAATTCCGCGCATGATCGGAAAGCTGTTCTCGAAGATATCGTCGCCGAAATTTACGCTGCCGCACGTCAGCGTCGCCATTTCGGGGCGCAGTTCGAGAACGCTGGCACGTTCCTCCGGCGTCATGCCGATCGCGCCGCCGGTCGAAAACTGCACGATTAAATCGCTCTGCTCGCGCACTGCCTCGTAGGCCTGACGGAATCGCTCGACGTCGTGCGTGTTGCTTCCGTCGTCGTTGCGGCAGTGAATGTGAATGATCGACCCGCCCGCCTCTCGGACTGCACGCGCCGTTTCGCCCAAGAGCTGCGGCGTGTGGGGGAGATACGGCGTCTGGTCGAGCCGGAGTTCGGCCCCGACCGGCGCGCAGGTAATAATCAGCGGATCCATCGTGCCTTCACTTCAAGAACGCCGCACGAGCCGCCTCGACGTACTCCGGCTCGACGCCGAGCAAGGCAGCCAGCGCGATTGCGTCGGCACGTGCCGCCGCGTCGCCGGTGACTTCCGAAAGCCGGTAGTCCATCGAGCCGGCCAGCGCCGCGAGCGCCGCGTCGACCTCCGGCGCCGGGCCGGCCGGAATCTCTCGCAGCCCGCGCACGGCAAAATGGCGCGCGCCGGCGGCCTCGGCGACGCCCTCCAAGTGCGTCGCCGCGAGCCCGCAGGCGCCGCGGGCGCGCAGGCGCTCCAAAAGTGCAACGACAAGCGCCTTGCCTTCTCGCGGATTGGTGGTGCGCGCGAACTCGTCGGCCAAAACCAGCGGCCTGACTGCGCGGCTCGTGAGCAGTTCCTTTAGCGCCAGCACCTCGCGGGCGAAAGACGAGAGCAGCCCGCCCATCCGCTCGTCGCGACCGATGCCGAGCCACGCGACGCGATCGAAGAGCCCAACCCGAGCACGCGCCGCCGGGACGGGCAGGCCGAAGGCGGCGCAGACGGCGACGAAGCCGCACGTGCGCAGCGCCACGCTCTTGCCGCCCATATTCGGACCGGTCAAAACGGCGGCGTCGTGCAGCTCGATCTCCAACGGCACGAACGGCCGGCCCGCGGTCGCCAGCTCCGCCTCGAGCGGTAAGAAGCGTGCCCCTTCGAAGGCTAGTGCGGGCTCGTCAACGACCGACGCCGGCAGGCAGCCGAAGCGCCGCGTGAAGTGCGCCGCGGCAAAGAGCACGTCGAGCTCGCCGAGCGCCGCAGCGGCTGCCTCCAAGCCCCGCGCCTCGTCGCGAACGAGAGCGGAAATCCGCGCGCGGACGCTTTCCTCGGCAGCGGCAAGCGCCGTGGCCGCGTGGTCGCGGCGGCGCAACGCGTCGAGCGCGGCGTCGCCGTATTCCAGCGTACACAGAAAATAGGTCGGCGCTTCACGCATGACGCGAACGCCGTGCGGCAATTGGCCGGAATGCTCGGCGCGCATCACGATGAACTCCTCGCCGAGTTCGGCGCGGCCAAGCTCGCGCGCGGCGCGCTCGCTCTCGCGGCCGCGGGCCGAATCGAGCTCTGCTTGCGCTTGCATTAGCTCGTGTCGTGCCGCCCCTAACGAGTCGTCGAAGGCGTCGGCGAGATAAAACTCGTTCTCGCGATCCTGCCCGGCGTCGAGCATCTCGCGCAGACGGCGCACCGCCGCATTTTCCAACGGAGCATCGTCTGCGAGCAGTTCGTCGATTTGCGCGATTGCCACGCCGAAACGCCGCAGCTCTAAGAAGCTTGGATCGTCGAGCACGCCGCCGATGGCGGCGCGAGCGATGGCCGGGGTCGCATCGGGAACGGCTCGCAGAACTCCGCGAACCGCGTCGATCCGTTCCGACCGGACCCGCTGAGAAACGCCGGCGATTCTCTGAGCGCGCGCTTGCGCCTTCGTCTCTTCGCCGGCGGCGAAGGGCCCCAAGCCGTCGAAGATGCGTTCGCCGTAAGGCGAAACCGGCGCGACCGCAGCTCTTAACCACTCGAATTCGAGAGCGAGCGCGGCAGAGTCGTCGAGAAGCTCGAACGCCTTCATGCGGCGGCGCTTTTCCGGTAGACGTCGTAGGTCGGAAGACCCGTCGCCGCGGCAACGGCGCTTCGAAAGCCTTGTGGCTCGAAGCTGCGCTCGGTTCCGATCGAAGCGATGGTTGCCGCAACTACGCGCAGTGGGCGCCGGCAACGGATGCGTAGTCGTGCGAGCGCTACGCGAGCCGCTTTGCCGCTCAGCGCGATCTGCGTCGGATCGCGTACGACGATCTGCCGCGACTCGCCGGCAGCGAGAAACCTGGCGGCCTGCGCGGCGGTTAGCGCGCCTTCGACTTCGAGCGCCGGTGCGCCGGCGTCGAATCGCGGTACCGACAGACGCGCCGCAAGCCCCGCAACCTCGTCCACGGCCTCATCCTGAGTTTGCGCTCCGGCGGCGCCGCAGGCTACGACGATGGCTCCGTCGGAGCCGGCGACCGCTGCGATGCGGTCGACCGCACCGTCGACGATGACCAGGTCGCTCGACGTGGCGAGCTGCGCGAGAACTTCGCGCAATCCCGCAGCCGTCGGCGGACCCACGAGATCGAAGAAACCAGGGAGTTCCGTCCGAGCGTAGAGCAGTGCGCCGGCAGCCGTGTGCAGCTGCGACACCTTCAAAATGCGGCAGGCCGGCGATCGCGGCAGCGCGCCGCGCGCCGTCGCGAAAGTCGTCTGCGACTGCAGCCAAAGGCGGGGCTTTGGAACGTCGGCGCCCAACGCATTTTCGCTATCGCGCCCAATCGAAGCGAGCGCCACTCGCAAACCGCGCGTGCAAGCGGCGCGGTAAATCGCTCGCAGCGTCGTCGTCTTCCCGGCGTTGCGGCCGATACCGACGACGAAGATCGTGCGCGCGCCGGTCTCTTGCGCGAGTAAAAGCAACGCCGCGCCCGAGCTGGTTGCGAAAGAGCCTTTATCCGACACGCAAGGCCTTGAGCACCGCAAACAAGATGCCGGTCAGCGCCAACAATAGACCGCCGGTAAAAGCGGCGCGCCGCTCGGCAACCTTCCCGAACCAGCGTCCCAGCGTGAGTCCCAAGGTCGTCGAGGCGATCGATACGAGAAAGATCACGGCCAGCGAAATCGGCAGCGGCACGCCGATGTATAGAATCGAGAAACCCACCCCGAGCGAATCTAGACTAATCGCCATTGAGGCAATCAGCAATCCGGGTCCGCTCGAGAGATCGAGGCGGCTGCTGCCCCCGAGCTGCGTGAAGCTCTCGCGCATCATGTAGATGCCGACGGCCACGAGCGCTCCGAAGCCCATATATCCCGCGTAGTTACCGATAAGCCGGCCGGCCGCCGCTCCAAGACCGGCGCCGATGAGATTCATGATGATTTCGGCCGACGCGAACGCGATGCCGATCCGAATCATGCGGTGGCGCGGCGCGCCGCGAACGCCCACGCCGACGGCGACCGCGAAAACGTCGAGCGCAAGAGCGACCGCCACGACGAGGATCTTGAAGAACGCCGCGCCCATGGGCACGCTTTGCGCGATGTGTTGGTGAAGCTTCCTGCATGAGGCATCCGCCGCCGGGCCCCATTTTTTTGATCGCGACGCTGGCGCTGCTCGCCGCGGTCGTCGCGCCGGTGCTCGCGGTAATCGCGGCTCTGCCGCCGGCGCAGGCGTTGGAAACCTTTGCCAGCGCGGGCGGTGACGCGCTCCGGGTCTCCGCGGTTGCCTCCGCCGGCGCCACGCTCGTCGCCACGCTGCTAGGCGTGCCCGCGGGGTACTACCTGTCGCGCAGCTCCCCACGCGTGCGCACCGCGGCGCTGTTTTTGCTCGCGCTGCCGCTCGCGTTTCCGCCCGTCGCCTCGGGATTGATGCTCATCTATCTTTTGGGCAACAACGCTCCGTTGGGGGGGTGGCTCGCCTCGGCTGGGGCCTCAGCGTCCCCGATTCGCTGCTGGGCGTCGGCGTGGCCGAGTTCTTCGTTTCGGGATCCTTTGTGGCCATCGCCGCGACCGCCGCGTTCGCCGGCCTCGATCCGATTTACGCCGATGCCGCCAGGACGCTGGGTGCGGGCGAGTGGCGCATCTTTTGGCGCGTCGCACTGCCGGCCGCGGCGGGAGGCATCGGCGCGGGCGTCGCGTTCGCCTGGCTGCGAGCCATCGGCGAGTACGGCGCTACCAGCATCGTTGCGTATCATCCCACCTCGCTGCCCGTGGCGCTTTACGTCGCACTTTCGGCGTCGGGCGTTAGGGAGGCGCTCGCTCTATGCTACGGATTCATCGTGCTGGCTGCCGTCGTGCTCGCGGGCGCCTGGGTTCTCCGGCGAGGCGTCGTGCACTAGATTCCCGAAAGGCGGCGCGTGCTCCAGAAGAATTTTACTTTCTCGCGCGGCGTTTCGTGGCGGGGGAGAGCATCGATGCTGCCGTCGCAGCGGTGCGCGCGCTCAACTCTGCGGGCATGTCGGCGACGCTCGACTTTCTGGGCGAGGACGTTTTCGAGCGCGACGCGGCAATGCGCACGCGCGACGTCTATCTCGAAATGCTCGACGCCATCCGTGCCAGCGGCATCGACTCCAACGTTTCGGTCAAGCTGACGGCGATCGGATTGCTGATCGACGAGGATTTTGCCACCGATAATCTTCGCTCCATCGTCGACCGCGCGGCCAGTAATCCCGACCCGTTCGTGCGCATCGATATGGAAGGCTCAGCCGTAACCGAACCAACGCTGCGCGTTTTCGAACGCGTCTTCGCCGGCGCCAAGAACGTCGGGCCGGTCTTGCAGGCGTACTTGAAGCGCACCGCCGGCGACGTGGACCGGGCGATCGCCTTGGGCGCGCGCGTACGTCTCTGCAAGGGCGCCTACAACGAACCGCACGAGATCGCATATACGGCTATGCCCGAGATCCGCCGGAACTATTTGGAGCTGGCGCACCGGCTGCTGGAACGCGGCGTCTACCCGGGCATCGCCACCCACGACCGGCGGCTTATCGCGGCGGTCAAAAAGTTCGTCGCCGAACGCGGCATCGCCAACGATCGCTTCGAGTTTCAAATGCTTTACGGATGCCGGCCGCGCGTTCAGCGGGAGATCGTAGAACAGGGCTACCGGTTACGCATTTACGTGCCCTTCGGAACGCACTGGGCCGGATATTTTTACCGTCGCGTCTTGGAACGGCGCGAGAACGCGCTCTTCGCGCTCTCGTCGATTTTCTCGCGCTGATGCCGCGGTAGTGCGCGCGGTCGTGCAGCGCGTCGCGCGCGCCGCCGTTAGCGTGGATAAGCGAGTCGTCGGAGCCATCGACGCCGGCCTAGCGGTGCTGGTGAGCGTCGGTGTCGACGACGACGAGAACGACGCGCACGTGATGTCCGAAAAGATCGCCGGCTTGCGCATCTTCAACGACGACGAGGGCAAGATGAATCGTTCGGTTGAGGATACTCGCGGCGCGATCTTGCTCGTGTCCCAGTTTACGCTGCACGGCGACGCGCGACGCGGCCGGCGCCCTTCGTTTATCGCGGCGGCGAGAGAGCCGGCCGCGCGCAGCCTCTACGAACTAGTCGGCAGAGACTTGGAAAACCGTGGAATTCACGTCGCCTACGGCGAGTTCGGCGCCGCGATGGAGGTCGAAATCCTCAATTGCGGCCCCGTAACGATTCTGCTCGATACCAAGCGCATTTTTTAGCCTTTTCCGTCATCTTAAGCAAGCGAGCGTCTTTTTGCTTTAATGACTTCTCACCCCAACTCAACCTTGCAAGCCAAACTTTCTTGCCCCCTTGTGCGTTCTAAGTAAGTGGAAACTCTGCCGCCCTGTTGGGCGGTGCAAGGAACAATAAGTGAAAGAAAAAATGCCAGGGAACGAACAGACGCGCGGCGGCGGAATGTCCGTCCGAGAAGCCGGCCAAAAAGGCGGCGAGACGGTCAAGAATAAGTACGGCGCGCAGTTCTACGAAGAGATCGGTCGTAAGGGCGGCCTAGCAACAAAGCACGCCCATGGCCACGAATTCTACGAGCAGATCGGTAAGAAGGGCGGAAAGAAAGGCGGCGAAGCCACGCGTGACCGCTATGGACCGAACTTCTACGAGCGCATCGGACAAAAAGGTGGCCAGAAAGTCAAACAGCTCATCGAAGAGGGGAAGCGCGCCGCAGAAAAACGCGCGAGCTAAGTCTGCGAGGCTTGGGCTTCGCCTAGGCCTCTGGGTCCTTCTATTCGTCTCGGTCGGCGTGGGAAGTGCTGCAGCATACCCCACACCGCCTACGCCGATACCGAAACCGACACCGACGTTAACGCCTCCCCCCGCCGACGTCTTGCCGTTTGACTCGACGCTAGTCTTCGTGTTGGACGACCCGATTTCGTCAAAGGCGTCGAAGACCGGACAGCTGGTTCGCGTGCACCTCAAGGATCCGCTCGTCGTCGGCGGTCACGTCGTCGCGCAGGCCTCCACGCCCGCACAAGTTCGAATCGTCGATACGTCGTCTGCCGACCTCGCCGACACCTACGGTTTTGTCGACATCTTCTTCGAGCCGCTCGTACTTGCCGACGGGCGCAGCCTTCCGCTGCGCGCGCCGATATCGCGTTTGGAGCCGCATCGCTCCTCCGGTCACGAATCGACCGTCGCCGCCGAGGATACGGTCGGCGATATCTTCGTGCCGTACTACTCCCTTTATCAGATTTTCCGGCAGGGCAAGAACTTCGTCCTCAATCCCGGGTCGGAGATTCCGGCGCGGACCGAAGCGACGCTCGCGGTACGACCCAACGGAAGCATCGCGATCGTCACGCCGCGTCCGCTCTCGGCGGCCGGCGACGTCCCGAACGCCTCGTTTCCGGTGATGCCGATGGCCACGCCCATCGGCGGCGATCTCTCAGCGCCGCACGGCGGAAACTCACGGCCGCTGGCGCCGGCGACAACGCCGTCACCCTCGCCTTCACCCTCACCGTCAGCCACGGCCTCGACGAAGCCCTAACCGCGATGCTTTCGGCCGCGCCGCCCCGAAGTGGTGCGCAGAAAGTGAGGTTGACTCGTGCTTATCCGCATTATTTGTGCGCTCGCACTCGTTTGTTTTTCGGGTAGCGCTGCGATCGCAGCCACTCCGGCGCCCAAAGCGACGCTCTCTCCGCAGCCGCAGGGCACCGAGGTCGCTTTCGTCCAGAGCATTCAAAAAGATTTGACCGCGCGGTTCCCGACGGCGGCCGACGCCGAAAAGGCGGGATACTTCCGCTTCGGCAACGAGGACGAAGACGGCGCGATCAGCTACGCTAACCTCCAGTGGCAGAGCGGCGATCCGCAGCATCCCAGCCAGCTCTGGTACGACGTTCACGGAAACTTGCTGGGCGCTGATTTTTCGGTGCTCCAAAGCAGCTCGGCGCAGCCGCCGGCAATCTGGGGCGTCAACTACCGCCGCTGGGTATCGTTCCGCGAGCACCTCCACTACATTCTCAACGGGCCCAACGGTAAGGAGATCTACGGCGCAGCTCAAAGCCAAGAAGTTCGCCGATGCCGGCGGTAGCGTCGACAACCCGCAGCCCGAAACGCTCGTCAAAATGGGCATCGCGAAAAACGTAGCCGACGTAAAGCGCGTATTTCTCTTTCCCTCGCTGTGGGATTTGATCGTGTGGATCAAACCCAACCCCAACGGCGCCTTCGCCGATAAGAATCCGCTCGTCACGCCCAGCGCCGACGCCGCCAAAGACTCCATGTAGCATTGTCATCCTGAGCCGAGGCGCGAAGGCGCCTGTCATCGACGCGAGCGGATCCAGCGTCGAAGGCGAAGGACCGCGTTCAGCTGAGCGAGCGGAGCGAGTCGAAGGATGACGACGCTAGTTTTATCAACAAAGACTAAGAGCGTTCTTCGACTCGCTGCGCTCGCTCAGACGTTGCTCACGCTCGTCCTTCGACTTCGGCGCTGCGCGCCTTCGCTCAGGATGACACGCCCTCGCTCGGGATGGCAGCGCTATTTTTTCGGTACGCAGTAATTTTCGGCGGCGGTGTAGGCGATGTCGACGGCCTTGCCTTCCGATTGGGCGATAACGTCGCGCTGACCGTTGAATCGTAAATAGCTCTTGATCGTGCGCGCTTCTGCGGGTGCCGCCATCTCGCGCGGGTCGAAGCCGCCCAGCGCCGGATTTGCGCGATAGATCGGGTAGTCGAGCATCGAGCGGTAGAGATTCTGCAGATCGATCGAGAGCTGGCGCTGCTTGTCGTACGCCGTCTGCAGCTCTTGCGCCGCCGAGTGGATGTCGGCTGCCGCCGTCGTGTCGGTGGTTAGTTTCGATGCCTCGCGCAAGAGGTTGATCTCTTGCTGGATTTGCGCCAGCGAAGTGTTGAGTTCGGTCTCCTGCTTGCCGAGCGCGTCGCGGGCATGCACGAAACGCTCGACGTAGTCGGGGTAATCGAAGGAAGTGTCGGCGTTGTCGAGCTGAACGCTAACGCGATCGAGCGTGCGATCGTTGGCCAGCATCGGCACGAGCGCACCGTTGAAATGATCGGCCAGCGAGTTGCAATACGGCGACGAGATCACCGTAATGATCGTCTTTGGGACGGCGGAAGCGCTGGGCGAGGGTGACGGTGCGGGGAGGGTTACCGCAACGATCGCGGCGATGAGAATCGGATTGGACATAGTATTGGACGACCGAGGCTATTCGTTCGTCCAATAATCCTTGAGGGCCTTGCCTCTCGAGGGATGGCGGAGCTTGCGCAGCGCCTTCGCCTCGATCTGGCGAATGCGCTCGCGCGTCACGCCGAACTCTTGACCGACCTCTTCGAGCGTGCGCTGGTGGCCGTCTTCCAGACCAAAGCGTAAGACCAGCACCTTGCGCTCCCGCTCGGTCAAGTTCTGCAGTACGTCCTGCATCTTCTCTTTGAGCAGCATGCACCGAGGCGGCCTCGGCCGGAGCGACCGCTTCCTGATCCTCGATGAAGTCGCCCAAGTGCGAGTCTTCTTCTTCGCCGATGGGCGTTTCCAACGATATCGGCTCTTGCGAGATTTTCATGACCTCGCGTACCTTTTCCGGCGTCAATCCCATCGCCGCGGCAATTTCTTCGACGGCCGGTTCGCGACCGAGCTCTTGCAGAAGCTGGCGCGAGACTTTGATGAGACGGTTGATCGTCTCGACCATGTGCACCGGTATGCGAATCGTTCGTGCCTGATCGGCGAGCGCGCGGGTGATGGCTTGACGGATCCACCACGTAGCGTACGTCGAAAACTTATAGCCTTTACGATAGTCGAACTTTTCGACCGCTCGGATGAGGCCGAGATTGCCTTCCTGGATCAAGTCCAAGAAAAGCATACCGCGACCAACGTATTTCTTGGCGATCGATACGACGAGTCGAAGGTTGGCCTCGGTTAACTGCCGCTTGGCCTCCTCGCCGCCGTCGACGATCTTCCAATCCGCCGAACCATCCCGTCGCTGCTCGAGTTCTCCGGCTTCGATGCGCATTGCCAGCGACTTCTCTTGCTCCATCGAGAGCAGCGGAACTCGCCCGATCTCCTTGAGATACATCCGGACCGGGTCGTCAAGCGAGAGACCGTCGGCGATCGTCTGCTCGACCTCTTCCTCACGCTCGGCTTCGGGCTTCTCGTCCTTCTGTTCGTCGACGATCTCGATGCCGGCGGTGGTAATCTCTTCGAAGAATTCCTCGAGCTGCTCGGGGCTGATCTCCTCGAGAACGTCGAAGGCGCTGTTGATTTCCTCATACGTCAGCGATCCATGGCTCTTACCGCGCGCGATGAGCCGCTTTTTTAGCTCTTCGAGCGTGACCGCCGGCGCCGGTTCGGCGACGGGCGCCGAGCCTTTCTTACGTGCCATTGCTTTTTTCTTTCACCTCCCTTCGTTAATCGTCCTTACCGTTTCAATTTTGCGACGAGCGCTTCGAACTCGCCGCGCAGCTCCTCGGAGACCGCCTCGCCGGCAGCGAGCCGCACGTCGATCTGGTCTGAGAGTTCCCGATACCGGCGGCGCTCGTCTTCCAATTGCAGCCGATCCACCACCCGTTCCAAATGTGCGCGTCGTTCCTGAGAGTCGCCGTACCGTACCGCCGAACTATGACCGCGCCATCCCAGTTCGGAGAGCAGGTCCAGTGCCCGCTGATCCTCCGCGAAAAGTCCGAAGACGTCCGCGGTCGTAAGAAGCGCACCGGCCGCCTCGACGATTCTTTCGTAGATTCGCCGGTACACCTCATTACGAAAGCGCGACGATTCAATGCGGCTTCCATATTCGGTACCGAGCGAGGGCTCTTCGAGAAGAATCCCCACGACCTCACGTTCGAACGAAAGTGGTTCAACCGAGGTTGCGGTGTGTCGGGTTTCCGCGAGCGGCGCCCGCGAGCGCGGCGCAAAGTTTGCGCTGTCACCGAGGAACCGGCTATTCCGAAGGTCGTCCGCGCTCACCTGCAACCGTCCCGCGATGTAAACGCGCCAGCGGTCCCATTCCTCTCGCGGCGCCAAACGTCGGATCACCGCTTCCGCCTTCGACGCGACCCGCGCGGGTGAGTCGAAGCCGGCGCGCAGCTGGTCAATCTCTGCGTCGATCTTAAAGGCGATGGCTGATTTGGCTGATTCGAGAAGGCTGCGGAACGCCTGGGCCCCACGAGCCCGGACGTAGGAGTCCGGATCTTCGCCCGGCGGCAACAGGACGATGCGCACCGAGGAACCCGCGTGTTCGATCCTGTTAGACGCCACGTCGACGGCTTTGGTTGCGGCCGCGCTCCCAGCGGCGTCGCCGTCGAAGCAAAGGAACACGTACTCGGCGTACTTGCGAAGTTCGGCCGCTTGCTCCTCGGTAAACGACGTTCCAAGCGAGGCCACGGCGTTTTCGAAGCCGGCCTGATGCAGCGCGATGCAATCGAGATAGCCTTCGACCACGATGATCGTCCGATCGTTCTGCGCCGCGCGACGGGCAAGATTGAGCGCGTAGAGGTGGTGGCCTTTGGTGTAGGCCGGCGTCGTCGACGTGTTGAGATACTTCGGCTCGGCGTCGCCGATCGCTCGACCGCCGAAGGCGATGACCTCGCCCGTCGTCGAGTACGTCGGAACCATCAGGCGGTTGCGATAAAAATCGTAATAGCCGCGCTGACCGCTCTTCACCAGGCCGGCGCTGGCCGCCAGCGCCAGATCGACGCCGTTGCGCGACAGCTCGTTGACCAAGCCGCCCCACGTGTCGGGCGCGTAACCCAAAGCGAAACGCTCGATGGTCGCCGGCAAGAGTCCCCGCGCCTCACAGTACGCGCGCGCCGCCGCGCCCGATTCGGTCGCGAGCATTCGCGCAAAGTAGCCGGCGGCGATCCGGTTCGCCTCGTAGATGGCCTCGCGCTCGCTGCGTGCGCGCGCGGCGCGCGGCGTTTCGGGCTCGAGTTCGATTCCGGCTTTTGCGGCGAGCGATCGCACGACGTCGCCGAACGGCGCGTTCTCGATGCGCTGCACGAAGGTAATTGCGTCGCCGCCGGCGCCGCAACCGAAGCACTTGAAGAAGCCGCGGTCCGGATGGACGTGCAGCGACGGCGTCTTCTCGGCATGAAACGGGCAGAGGCCGACGAGGTCGTTGCCCCGTTTGCGCAACGCGACGTACTGTCCGATCAGGCTCGCGATGTCGGTGCGAGCGCGGATTTCGCGCAGTGCGTCCTGGTCGTATTTCACCGGCAACAGCCTTCCTCAGGAGGGCTTCGTCGCGCCTTCAACGGAAGCCGCCAGAGTCTTGAAGCGCATCTTCGATCCGGTTCACCACTTCATCGAGTTGTCGCCTGCCGAGGCGCGCCTGCTCGACGTGCCCGCGATGCAGCGGCTGCGCCGTCTGCGCCAGCTCGGGTTGGCCTATCTCGCATTTCCGTCGGCCGAGCACTCGCGGTTCTCGCACGCGCTGGGTGCTCTGGCGTTGGGAACGCGCGCTTTCGACGAGCTCGCGCGCCATAGCGGCGCGAGCTTCGGCGACGCGGCCGAGACGGCGTATCAGCGGCGCCTTGTGCGCGCGGCTCTGCTGCTGCACGACGTCGGACACGGGCCGTTCAGTCATTCGTGCGAGCAGGTGCTGGGCGTCAAACACGAAGCCCGCACCGCCGAACTGGTCGCTACGCCCGAGCTCGCCAACGCGGTCGCCGCGCTCGACGTCGACGCGGACGACGTGCTCGGCTTGATCGTCGGAAACCCGAACAGCCATTATCCGGCGCTGCGCGAGCTGGTGAGCGGGCCTAATCTCGACGCCGATCGCATGGACTACTTGCTGCGCGACGCCTACTTCACGGGCGTTGCCACCGGGCGCTACGACGCCGACCAACTGATCGCGTCGCTCCGCCTGGTCGAACGCGACGGGCGTTTGGCGGTCGGCATCGACCGCCGCGGCGTCGTCGCGCTGGAATCGTTCGTCATGGCCCGATATATGATGTTTGCGTCGGTCTACTTTCACCATACGACGCGCATGTTCGAGCGCATTCTCCACGAGGCGCTCGCCGAGCTTTGGACCGATCCGCACGCACTCGATCCGGTCCAGGAGTTTCTGAAGTGGGACGACTTCAAAGTGCTCGACTCGCTGGCTGGATCCCTGGGCTCGGCGGCCCACGCGTTGCGTAACCGCATTCGGACCTACGCGCTGGCCGCCGAGTTCAACGCCGAACGCGATTTGCGCGCCTTCGAGCTCTGCAGTGCGCTTCTCCGCGACCGCTTCGGGGAGAGCAACGTGTGGGCCGACTCGCAGTCGCAACTATTGCATCGCCTGCCGTTCGGTTTGGGTGAGGAGCAGACTGTCTGGGTGGCAGGGCCGGGCGGGGTCGTGGACGCGCGCGAGGCCTCCGATCTCATCTCGAAGCTCAGCGGAAAGGCTTACTGGCGAAAGCTCTTCGTGCGCCGCGACGGGGTCGACGTGGCCGAAGCGCGCCAGATTTGCGCGCAAGCTATCTCGTCAGGTTAGCGTGCCTAACGCCGATTGCGCGGCTGCGAGCCGCGCGATTGGTACGCGATAAGGGGAACACGAAACATAGTCGAGCCCTAACGTGTCGCAGAACGCCACGCTGCTCGGCTCGCCGCCGTGTTCGCCGCAGATTCCGATCTTGAGGTCGCCGCGTGCGCCGCGTCCCGACGCTACCGCTTGGCGCATCAACTCGCCGACGCCGCGCCGATCGAGCACTTGAAATGGATCGTCTTTTAGAATTCGTTTTTCGAGATAGACCGGGATGAACGACCCCTCGGCGTCGTCGCGGCTGTAGCCGTAGGTCGTTTGGGTGAGATCGTTAGTCCCGAACGAAAAGAACTCCGCGTACTCGGCCAGTTCGCCGGCGACGATGCACGCGCGCGGAAGCTCGATCATCGTTCCGATTCGATAGGCTAGCGTCGTGCCGCTCTCCGCCAGCACTTGATCGGCGACGTGCTTGACGGCTTGGGCCGTTACCTTCATTTCTTCTTTGGTTCCGACGCCGGGAATCATCACTTCCGGCCGGGCGTCGACGCCGCGGCGGCGCAGCTCGCAGGCTGCCTCGAAGATCGCGCGCACCTGCATCTCGTAGATTTCGGGGAAGACGATCCCAAGGCGGCAGACCCGCAAGCCAAGCATCGGGTTCTGCTCGTGGAGTTGACGGACTCGCCGCAGCAGCATCTCCTTGGCGCGATACTCGGGCGACTGCTCGCCGATGGTAAGACGCAGCTCGGTCGTTTCGACCAAGAGCTCTTCGAGCGACGGCAAGAACTCGTGCAGCGGGGGATCGAGCAACCGGATCGTAACCGGCAGACCCTCCATCGCCGCGAGGATTCCGAGAAAATCGTCGCGTTGAAACGGCAAGAGCCGCGTCAGCGCTTTCGCGCGTTGACTCGGCTGCGTTGCCAGAATCATCTCGTGCACGATCGGCAGACGCTCGGTCTGCATGAACATGTGCTCGGTGCGGCAGAGACCGATGCCTTGCGCGCCGAGCTGCCGCGCCTTGGCCGCGTCCTCGGGCGTGTCGGCGTTGGCCCATACCTGCATGCGGCGCAGCTCGTCGGCCCAGGATAGAAACGTCGCGAGCCATTGCGGAAGCTCGGACGGCGGTGGAATCAGCGCCAGCTCGCCGACGGCGACGTTTCCGGTCGTGCCGTCGATGGTGATCCAATCGCCTTCCTGCAGCGGCCGTCCGTCGAGACTTCCCGTTTTGGCGGCGCGATCGATCTGCAGCGCGTCGCATCCCGCCACGCACGGCTTGCCCATTCCGCGCGCAACGACCGCCGCGTGTGACGTCGCACCGCCCTTGGCGGTCAGCACGCCTTCGGCGGCAATCATTCCGTGGACGTCGTCGGGCGTGGTCTCGTTGCGCACGAGGATCGTCTTTAGGCCGTTCTCTTTCCACGTCACGGCATCGTCGGCCGAGAAGACCACCTGGCCGGCGGCCGCGCCGGGCGACGCGTTGAGTCCCTTGCAGACCGCCTCGACGGTTTCGTTGGGATCGATGCGCGCGTGGAAGAGCTGATCGAGCGACGAAGCCGGCACCATCGGCCTCGACGGTCTCGCGGGAGTTGAGCCGCAACGTGGACGATCAGGGCCACTATCTGCCTGCTACGGCGGAGCGGCTTGCGGTCGAGCGGCAATCGCGGCCGTCGCGGACCCGCCGCTTAGCGCGCGACGAGCAGCTATGTGGTGTTGTCGGCGAGCTGTTGGGCAAGCGGTGGAGTCCCGAGCAGGTTGCCCATGAACTGCCGGGATGGGCCCGCTTTGGCCCGAGCCCGGGGATTCCCAGTAGAGCGCGCAGACCGGCGGGCAGTTGGGCGTGCAGGTCCTCGAGAGCGGCGATGTGGCCGGTCTGCCGCAACTCGAGCAGCTTGTCAGTGGTATGCGCGCCGACCGCCGGGATCGCGATCAAACCCTTCCGGTCGAGAGTGTCCAGATCAAGGGGGCAACCGGCGACCGAGCGGGCGGCCTTCTCGTAAGCACGCACCCGGTATGGATCACCACCAGAGATGGCAATCAGATCGGCCAGCTCCTGCAGCGCATCGGCCGCAGCGTCATTCGAACGCATGGGAAGCACCGCCTTTGCAGTCGTCGAACCAGATACAGAATGGAGCCCGGCGTGTCTGCTGGCCAACAGGCGAAAGGCCCCGTTCTTGGAACTTCTGACCACGGACGTCCAGGACCTCCGACTCCGGCAGCTCGCCATCACGCCGATTACCTCAAAAACCCCGATCGGCCGATACGGAGGATTATTTTCATCATGAAAATGTGGATCCAACTTGAAGGCCACGATGAGGATGACGAATATCCGGACGACGCCACCTACGAAGTACTCACCGGCGGTGTGCTAAAGGTCAGCAGCGGCAACGATATTCACCTCTACAGTCCGGCGTACTGGCAAGAGGTCACGATCGATACCCGCCCAGCTACTCAGCATGACGAGCAAGCCCAACGACTCGACGAAGATCTCAAATGGCAATAAGGGCGCAGCGACACCACTCTACCGGCGAGAAGCCAGACCGTGTCCGCGCTGGCGCCGTTCTGATCATCCACGCGATCTTCTCGGCACCGATTCTGGGACGCTCAGCGCGGTTTAGTGGCGCACCACCAGCAGCGAGCGCGAATCGGCGACCGATGTGGCCGCGGCCGGAACGAACCGCATCAATGGGGCGACCTGACCACTACCGATGACGGCCAACTGGACGGGTTCTGCGCTGTCGGAGATGAATTCGGCGACACCGCCGGGCGCGGGCACCGCGTGCACCGGCACCTCGGGGTAGCGGCGACGCCAAGGATCCAGGCGGCGCTCCACCCGGTCACTGCCCGTGACGGCTGCCCCGACTCCAAGTGCCAACAGCGGGGCGTGGCGCAGCCTGGCTTCGGAGAACCCGGTCTCAATGATCACATCGCTATCGGGCGAACCATCGACGCTGACAACGATCCACCCCGTCGGGCGCCGGCGTCGTGTGATCGGGACAGATGATGGCCACCGGACAAAACGCGGCGTTGGCGAGCGCGGCGGCCGGTCGAGGGATGCCCAGCGAGCCGACACACACCATCTGTGCCGCGTGTGATTCGCTGATCAGGCCTGCCCGCGGTCCCGCCGTGACAACGCCGGATTCGACTTTGACGGCCTTGCCGGTGGCCGCCACGGCCGCCTTGGCGGCGCGCAACATCGGTTCGGCGCGTGTGAGGTGTCGCCTAAACCTAAAATCCTTGCCCGGCCCGGACGGAATCGCCGTGGAGTCGGCGGCGTGGATCAGCCGCAGGGGCACATCTCGGGTGATGGCCTCGTCAGCCGCCCCTAAAACCGCGCCGATGGCTCCGCCTGGTCTTCGGCGCGCTGCGGTCGCTCGCGTTCACGCTCCGCAACCATGCCCCCTCGCGTTCGTCTGCGCGTATTTCTCGTTCGTCTGCCATTTGCTCGCGGCGGTTTGCGATTCTGTCCCGCTCATCAGCGATCCGATCTCGCTCGGCCGCGAGCCACTGGCCTGCGAACTCAGTCTCGCGTCGTGCGAGAGCCTGCTCGCGCTCATCAAGCTTCGCCGTCCCGCGATCGAGCTCTGTTGCCGGGCGATCGAGTTCACCGGCCTTGTCGGCACCGTGGTCAGCCTCCATGACTCTCGCCTTGGTTGGTGGGCTCGCCGGCCGCGCTCCCAGCCTGTAACTTTGCTTGCTTGCTTGCTTCTTGCGCTCGCTCGCGGCCCGCTCTCGTTCGGCTTCGGCCTGCTCGCGAAGCGCTGCCGCGTGCAGCCGTTGGACGCTTTGCTCGGTCCGCTCCGCATGCTCGTCGGCGCGACGCGGGGAACCATCCAAGAGGTTGTTTGCCTCCAATTCACGTACGTCTGCGACATGCTCACGTTCGTCTGCGATCCGTTCGCGCTCGTCCGCCAAGGGCTTCGCGGCGATCAGCGACGCTGGCTCGCAACGCTAGATAGCGCGCCAAGCGTTCCACACCTTCGGTCAGTTTCTCTCCCCTGGCCGCCAGCCTCTCGCGCTCGCGTGCGAGGTGTTCGCGCTCAGCCGCAATGCTCTCGCGCTCTTCGGCGATCCGTTCGCGCTCATTGCGACGCTCTCACGTTCCCGTGCGGTGCGTATGACCGGCTCATTCATGGCACGCAAACACCGCTACATCGACGGGAAAAGTCCTTCAGCGCCTCGATACGATGTTCTCCTGAACCGACCTTGTATCGGCACCGGCTAGCGATCGGCGAGCTTATTCAGGCCGTCGTCGTGCCCTTTGCACTTCAGATTGGCACACCGCCGCTGCGGCGACCCAACCTCCGTCTGGTGCTTCTCACCGTCCCATGACGTGAAACGATTGAACAAACTCGGTATCGTCGCCGCAGATTGGGCACTGGATGGCTGGGGTCGCGTTTGATAATTGGTTCGATTGCCATGCCTCGTAAGGCTAAAGCCTCTGCGGTGTAGAGAATGTGGCCCAAAGACCCCCAGCGCGGGGTATTTCGTCCCTACCTGCTTCTGTCGCGCCGCAATTAGATGGTCATCGTCCTGGATTATCCAATCCACATCGACTCTGGGAGGTCATCATGCCAGGAGGCACCGTCGCTCGCGTCACCGAGATCAGCGCGAGGTCCGACACTAGTTTCGAAGATGCCGTCAAGACTGGCATTGCTCGGGCCGAGGCGACGCTGCGTGGCGTGAAGTCGGCCTGGATCAAGGAACAGGTGGTGGATGTGGAAAACGGCGGGATGTCGCCTACCGCGTCAACATGCTGGTCACATTCGTCTTGGAATAGCAGCGGGCCGTCGCCACGGCTGCGGTAAAGAGCTCACGGTCATGCCATGCGTGAAGCTGCCAATACGACCCAAGCAGGGGAACGAAATGTCCGGCTCCGAAACCCATCGTGGCATTTTGGTCGGCGTCGATCGATCATCATCGTCGATGGCGGCGGTCAACTGGGCGGCTCGCGATGCAGCGATGCGCAATGTTGCGCTAACACTCATGCACGTCATCGCACCGGTCGTGCCGGCGGTTGCGCCGTGGCCGGAGATTCCGATACCTCAAGACTATTTCGAGCGGCAGGACGACAAAGCGAGGCGAATTCTCGAAGACGCGCGCAGGGCGGTCGCCGACAGCACCGCCGACCATGGCCCGCCGTTCGTGCACAGCGTGGTGGTACATGGCCCGACCGTTTCCACGCTCGTCAATGAGTCCAAGATTGCGGACATGATGGTCGTGGGATGCCGGGGCGAAGGCGCGTTTGGCCGGGTCCCGTTCGGCTCGGTCAGCACCGGCCTTGTGAACTATGCGCATTGCCCGGTCGCGGTCGTCCATGATGAGGCTCCGCCGCCCGCGCAGGCACCGGTGCTGGTGGGAATCGATGGTTCGCCCGCATCGGAACTGGCGACGGAGATCGCCTTTGACGAGGCCTCCCGCCGGGGTGTGGACTTGGTGGCACTGCATGCGTGGTCCGACGTCAGCATGTCGGAAGTGCCGGGTCTGGATTTCGCGACGATGGAAAGGCAGGCACAAGAGGCGCTGGCCGAGTGGCTCGCCCGATGGCAGGAGCGCTACCCCGATGTCACGGTGCGGCGTGTGGTGGTGTGCGATCAGCCGGCTCGTCAACTTGTCGAGCACTCGGAGTCCGCACAACTCGTCGTCATCGGCAGTAATGGTCGCGGCGGATTCGCCGGCATGCTGCAGGGGTCGGTGAGCACCGCCGTCACGCATGCGGCGCAGACGGTGGTGATCGTCGCCCGCGAGTCATGCCGGCCCATGCAGGCGTCACGTTAACCCGAGCTCGAGGTCGTGCGTATACGCGCTGGTGCGCCGACTAGGTCCCGAGCACCTCCGCGCCGAGAGACGACCCCCCGCGCCGAGCAACTCCGCGGCCTGATCGAGGAGTTGCGTGCCCGGGGGTTCGCCGAACCCGACGTCCACACGGAGATCGCCGACCCCGCCACTGGTGCCGAACTCGCTGTCGCCGAAAGCCGATCCTGAGCGCCTGAAGGTGCCCGGCGGGGTCAGCGCGCGCACGGTGGTATCCACCAGGGCGTCCAGGTCGGCGGTTCGCGATGTGTCGGTTCCGGTCCAAAACTGAGCAGGTGATTCCGGTCGAAAAGTAAGCACCCTTCGATTGGAGAGTGTCGGCATCGGCATGCACTGGAAGGGCCAACGAGTAACTGTGATCGAAACCAAACCCGACCACCCCGTCGTCCTCGACCGCAGCACCGGAGCCGTTCTCCGCGAACTCATCCTCGGACCCGTTGGCACCTATCACAGCAACGGCAGAAAACGAGGCAGACCTCGCAAAAAACCCGAAACCACTGCCTCACAGGTAGTGTCAGCGAAGTCCTGACAACAACGTGTCGGGATGTCCCGGTCCATACAACAACCCCGTAAACACACCTGCTCACTTTTCGACCGGAAGAAACTGCTCAAAGTTCGACCGGAACTGACACGATGCCCTGCTGGGCCGGTCCCGGGTCGGACAAGTTGGCCAAGACACTTGCGCGAGATGGCCGTAGTCGCGAGGATTCGGCACCCGCACGACGAATGGGCACGGGTGGCCGATGAGGTGAGCAAAGTGCGGCACAAGTTCGGGCACATGCTGCACCTCGATGAGACAGAAGGTAAATACCCCCATCGAACACTGCATTTCACACGGCTCGGCGGCGAGGGCGAGCAGCGAAGTAAACGCGGCGATTACTCACTCGGCCTGAGCTGGCGCGGCGACGAGTTAACAACCAGGTACGACGCGGGGATTCAGTCACCGAGCAGGAGTTGTGGCAGACCCTTGAGAAGGAGTATTGGCTGATCCAGGTGTCGCGTGCGGTGCGCCACCTCGGCGGGATCCTCGAAGAAAGACCCGACCTGTCCGACCACCACCCGATCACGGCGCCCGAGTTGGTACTTACCCTGGCGGCTGCCCGAGTGGGGCAACCGGGAGGACCTGGTTGTGTGCGACCTTCGGTTACCCCCGCCGTGAGCGCGCCCTGACCCTCTTGACCTATTCCCGGCCTAGCGGGGGGTTTGATAGGTCCGAGTCCTGAGCCGGAAACCAATGTCTACCAGGCGATTTGCTGG
>CAVTMN010000002.1:0-75054 GCA_963735845.1 Vulcanimicrobiota bacterium
GAGCCAGCGTACCGGTCAACTCGCGGCGCAGCCCCACAAAGCGCGGGTCGTTGGTGATCTGGGCCTCGAGGTACTCGCCGTGCAGTGACGCGCAGCCAGCCGAGCGCGGCGCGGTGCCGACCCACCGCCTCGAAGGCCGCCGCGAGATCCTGGGGCGCTACGTCTGTAGAATGGTCGGCAGCCATCTGGAGCTGCGCCTTGGCCAGGGCCATCTGATGGGTGCGAGCGGTATATTGGGGCCAGCAGCGCGGCGGCTTGCGGCCGGCACATGCTGCAGACCTCGGCGCGCTTATGAAAGGCGCCCGCAGCCGCCCTTTGATTGCCTAAGGCTTCGTAGGCAAGGCCGAGCGTCTCGTAGGCGTCCTGGCGCTGCGGTGAGAGATCGAGGGTCTCGCGCGAGTAGGCGACCGCGTCGGCGTAACGTTCCTGGAGGTACGCCGTGGTTCCCAGCCAGGCAGTGGTCGCGACCGAGGGGGCTCGATTTCCGCGGCTTTGGCGAGCTCGGCGGAAGCCTGGTGGACGCGATTGAGCTCCAGCAGCGCGATGCCGTCTGTTCGTCGGCCGGTCCACTCGCGGGATCAGCGCGATCGCTCGGCGTAGATCGCTCTGCGCTTCCCCTGGACGCGCCGGGACGCCGTACCATTTCTTCGACGCAATCATCCCGAGCACGGCGTAAGCCTCGCCGCAGTTGGGATCGATGGCCAGCGCTTCGCGGGCGTACGCTCGGGCGCGCGCGATGTACACCTTGATCGGTGACGGACCGTAGTTATAGTCCGCGACGATGGCGTTGGCCGAAGCCAGCGCGGCGTAACCGCGCGGGTCGCGCGGGTCGATCGCTACGACGCGCTCGAAGTAGGCGACGCTTTTGTTGACGGCGTCGCGGGTCGAAGATTCCAATGGTCGCGGCCGATCTCGTAGAGGCGCGTGCCTTCCATCGAAAGCGTCGGCGGGCGCGAGTTTCCTCGCGAGAGCGCCATCGTCAGCGCTAAGATGCCGATGACGGCGACGACGACCGCTGCGGCGAACGCGGCGAAGCGCGGCCGCTTCGGGGCACCGGCGCGGGCGCGGGTTCGGAGCGCGCGATGTCGTCGCGGCGGGAAACCGGCGCGACGAAACGGTATCCGCGGCGCGGAATGGTTTCGATCGCTTCGACGTTCCAGCGGTCGCGCAAAATCTTGCGCAATACGTAGACGTTCTGCGCGAGATTCGCCTCGTCAACGTAACCCTCGGGCCAGATCCGTTCGATCAACGCGGCTTTTGCGAATACGTCGCCCGGATGTTCGATCAGGGCGAGCAGCGTTTCTACGACCTTCGGTCCGACTGCGATCGGCACGCCTCGCTGCGACAAGAGCAGACGATCGGCATCGAGTTGGAAGGGACCGAATTCATACAGGCTCATTGTGGCGCTCCTGGGCTTCTTGGGGAAAGGTTTACGGGACGAAGATGCGCAGGGCCTGGGGAAGGAGCTCGAAACGGGCTGGAGTCATCCCCGCCGGCTCGCCATCGGCCGTAATTCGGTGCGGGCGGTGGGTCGAGACTTCGAAGTACGCGGAGCGGTAGGTACGCAGTCCGGCCGCGGGCCTGCCGCGGCCGGCCACAATCGCTCCAGAACCGCCAGAGCCTGACCGAAAGTTTCGATGTCCACGGCGTAGAGGTCGAGCCGGCCATCGTCGATGGCCGCGGTCTCGACGGATATCACGCCCCCGAAGCGATGGCTGTTGGCCACGGTAGCTGTACGGCACGCACGCGTTCGCGACGGTCGCCGAACGCGATCTCGGCGTGAAAGGGACTCCACACGCGCAAGGCTGCGAACGCCGTTGCCACTATCGCCAGCACGCCGAAGCGCTGCTTATCTTCGGGTGTTTGCAGGCGCGCGATCCGGCTCGAGATTCCTATGCTCGCTTCGTTGACGTAGTAGACGTCGTTTACGCGGGCCGCGTCGATCGTGCGCGTGCGTCCGCCCGCAATCACGGCGCACGCTCCGGCTACGTCTTGCGGAACCCCCAGGGTGCGCGCGAGATCGTTGAACGTGCCGAGCGGAATCAAGCCCATCGGCACCTTCATATTTAGCGCGCGTCCGATCTGACGAGCGAACGTGCCGTCTCCGCCGGCGGCAACGATCGCGTCGATGGGGCCGCCGTCCTGATGCGCGACCGCCTCGATTCCCAAACGGCGGAGTTCCTCGCGCGCGGCCTCACCGAAGCGCCGCCCCCGGCGCGAGTTGGGATTGACCGCCAGCAGGACGCGCACGAATTGTCAGGAGCGGCGTGCGAGAAGAAGCACGCATTTGACGGCCGACCAAATGCCGATCACCGCGAGAACCACGATGCCGGCGAGCATCGCGAAGTACCCGAAGTAGATTCCGCTTTGCGTCGTTGGATCGACGTAACCGACGGCACGCTCCGAGACGCTTAGATCCTCGTACACCGAATGGAAGATCAGCCAAAGCACCAGCGCGCCCAAGAGCGAGAGAGCGGCGACCGCCCCGTTACGGCGGAGCTCGTCGCGACGGTTCATTACGGCAGCTTCTCCTCACGGCAACGGAGAAACCCTGCGCGATGAGCACCACAAGCGCCGTCTTCGACCGCACAACCCTATGCCGGAATCGCCCTATGAAGTGCTCGCGCTCTTCACCGGCGCGATGGTCGGCGCGTCGCTGCTGATCACGGCGACCGGAGCGCTGATGCCCTTCTTCAACGCCGCACTGCACCTCAATCAGACGCAGCTGGGGCTCATTCTTTCGATTCAAATGCTCGGCTCGGTGGCGATGACCTCGGTTGCCGGACTGCTGACCGATCGTTTCGGGGACAAAGCGGTGGTGCTTTGGAGCGGCGCCCTCATGGGGCTGGCGTTGATCACCGCGTCGCTGGTGCACAGCTTTTCTTGGCTCATCGTCTGGCTTGCAATCTACGGCGTCGGCTACGCAGCCGTTACCCCGGCCGGCAGTCACGCCATCATCTTCTTTTTCAAGAAGGCCGACCGCGGCCTAGCCATGGGCGTGCGTCAATGCGGCGTGCCGCTGGCCGGAGTCATCGGTTCGCTATTGCTGCCGATGATCGCATCGCATTACGACTACCGCGCCGCACTCGCCGCGGCCGGCGTCGCGACCCTGCTCGCGGGCACGATTGCATCGAAACTCTACCGCGAGCCGCACGAACTGCAAGGCGAGCGAGTCTCCGTGCGCGAGATGCTGCTTGAGATGGTGGAGATCGCTCGCGAATCGCGTCTCATTCTGCTCACGCTCACGTCAATGGTCTTGATTTGCGGCCAGTTCACGCTGCTGGGATTTCTCACGATCACCCTGACGCACCAAGCCGCCTATATCGTGCCCGTCGCCGTCGCGCTCTTCACGCTCTCGCAAGTCGGCGCCGTCGCCGGACGCCTCTCGTGGGGCTGGGTGAGCGACCGGTGGTTCGGCGGCAGCCGCACGCTGCCGCTCGCGCTGGTCTGCGTTTTGGTGGCGCTCGTCGCCTTCGGCTTTGCCGCGATCACCCCGGCGACGCCCTTCTGGTTAACCGCGTTACTCTCGGTAGCGCTGGGATTTACCGCCGAGGGATGGCTCGGTTTGGGCGTGATCGGCATGGCTGAAGTCGGTGGCGAGGAGCACTCGGGCAGCGCGCTCGGCGTCGGTTTAACCTGGACGCTGCTCGCCGCGTTCGTTACGCCAACGCTTTTTGGCGCGCTCGTCGAAACCCACGGCTTCCCATACGCCTGGCGCGCGCTGGCGCTCTTTCAACTAGCCGGAGTCGTGCCGGCGCTGCTCGCGAGTCGTCGCATAGCCGCGCTTTCGCCAACTTAGATCTAGTCGGGATTCTGTTGTGAAATCGGCTGGCGCTCGAAGTACGAGCGGTGCAGAGGAGCGGGGATCTTTTGAAAAGGCGAGGGTTGCTGCGAGAAATCGAAGCAGTCGTAAAGATCGTCGGATCGTACGTCGGTCGTATTCATCGATCCTAGGTCGAACGTCTCTTCGGTAAACTTCAAGATGCTGCCGAACTCGTGGCGCCGATGCGAGACGTAGTGGCGCTTCGCGTAGGGCGAGATGACGATCAGCGGCACGCGGAAGCCAAGCTCGTACGAATTGTCTTGCGGTGGAGAGACGTGATCGTACCAGCCGCCCCAGTCGTCCCACGTCACGAAGATCGCCGTGTCGTTCCAATACTTGCTCGATCCGATCGCGTTGACGACTGAGGCAACCCACGACGGCCCCGAGCCGTCGGTGGTCCCGGCATGGTCCGACGCGGCGGCCGTCGGCGTCACCCAAACTACGTCGGCCAAATGACCGGCATCGATATCGTCGAAAATTTCTTTCGGCGGCGCCACGACGTGCGTCGCAAAGCTTTTACTGTTGCGAATATGTGCGATGGCATCGGGTCCTTCCCACAATCCGGCTCCCCAGATGCGCTTGGTAATAGCGCCACGTATGCGACTTACGCTCGAGCCTATCGCTGAGCGCAAGGCGATCGAAACACGGATAGGCTGCTTGATTCTCGTTTCCCATCGGATCGATCAGCCAGACCCACGAACCGCCGGGCGAATCGCAGCCGCCGGTAAAGCCGCCGAACGGTGAAAACGGATTGCCCGCCGCGCGTAGCGGCGCCCCGTCTCCCGTCGTCGACGTGCCGCTCAAGATGTATTGGTGCGCCGGAAAGCTCGGGCCTTCGTTGGTTTGGAACATGCGATCGGCGAACGCATACCGTTGCGCCATCGTAAAATAAGGCCTAACTTCGTTGGGTGGAACGTATCCGTAGGCGCGCAGGAATTTCGGGAGGACAGATTTCACCGATCTGACAGTTCGAATCGACCTCATTGAAGCCGTCGAGCTTGCCGTTAGCGCGTTCGACGACGAAGGCGCTGTGTTCGTGACTTATGTCGTAGTGTGCCGTTAGCCTAGTCGGCCGCAGCGCGACGCTTTGACCGTGCGAGTTCAAGCCGCTGCGCACCGTGTCGGCGCCGGGGAAGCCGTTGAATAAGTTGTCCACGGAACGATTCTCTTGAAAGATAATCACGACGTGATGGATTTTCGCGCTTTGCCCGGCGGGCGGCGGTGCGATTCGCGGATTGGCGAACGAATCGCCCGGCGAACCGCTCATCATTCCTGTGGAACAGCCGCCGAGAGCGAGCGCGGCGGCCAGCAGGTAGCGCGCGTCGCTCACGGCAGACCGGAAAACTGGAAGATGGTGCCGTCGTCGCTCGCTCCACCGGCGAGTGTGGTCCCGTACAACGCGTTCTTCGTAAAGGCGGGGCTCATCCAAGGGTTGGCGCCGTCGGGCTCGCCTTTGAAGCGATAGATCACTCGCTCGCGCGCCGACGCGTCGATCGAAAAGAGCGTGCCGCAGCCGACGATTCCGTGGCCGCTGCAGCCCGGACCGTCGTTGCCCCCGTACGCGGTCGCGCCGTAAAGCACCCCGTTGACCGCCGTTAGGCTGGCATACGATATCGCACCGTCCGGATAGCCGGCAAAGCTGTGAAGGACGTGCTCGACACCGGACGTGCTTAGGCTGAAGACCGTTCCCGGAGTAACTGTAGGCACCGCCGAAAGCCGTCGTTCCATAAAGCGTGCCGTCGAGCAGCGTGACGCCGCCGTACGGCTGCGCCCCGTCAGGATAGCCTTTAAAGCTGTAGAGCACGCGTTCGTGACCGGTTGTGTCGATCGAGTAGACCGTCCCGCTGTCGTGCGCACCGCCGAGGGTCGTCGTTCCGTAAAGCGTCGTGCCGTCGGAGACGAGCGGTCCCGACGGAGCCGCGCCGTCGGGCTTGCCGCCGAAGCGATGCAGGATTCGTTCCGTGCCTTTCCGTCGTGAGCTGGAAAACGACGCCGCACCCCGTCGAGTGCATCACGTGACACTTGCTGTCGCCGCCGGCATTAGTCGTGCCGTAGAGTTTGCCACCGGCCGCAACGAGACCGCCGAGCAGCGGCGTGGCCCCGTCGCTTCCGCCCTTAAAACTATGCACGACGCTCTCGCTCCCGGTGCTGCTCGAACGAAAGACGGTGCCGTCACCGGCCGAACCGCCGTACTCGGTCGTTCCGTAGAGCGCACCGCCAAGAACGAGAAGCTTCCCATCGGGCGTGGCGCCGTCGCTCCCGCCTTTAAAACTGTAGAGAACGCGAACGTTGCCCGCCGATGCACGCACGAAGATGGTTCCGAACGTTTTCGCACCGCCGCCCGTCGTCGTGCCGTAGAGCGCGCCCGAGAACGGCGTCAACGAGCTCATCGGCGCCGAGCCGCGGGGATTTCCGCCAAAACTGTAGAGCTGCTTGTATCCGTTTGCGTCGGGCGCGGTCGCCAAGACATCGTTCGCCGCCGGTAGAAGGGGCGGCGTCGTCGCGTGCGCGCAGCTCGTCAAAGCAACGCCGCACAAAAGAAAGACCGGTAAACGCGTCATCGTACTCCAAACGCCTGGGGGCCGAACACCCTCTCCTGGTTGAAGCCGATTCGTTCCTCCCGGCCGCTCGCTTGCGCTGTCGCGCAGGCCTAACTTCGAGCGGAAAGAATCGCCTTCGGGCTGGAGGTGCGAGATGATCGACGAGCTGCCCAAGAACTTTCGCAACAACCCCGACGACAAGTACGGTCAGCTGCGCGTCGTCGACATCCCGGCTGAGATTCGCGACAACGCGCCTTGGTTCAACCAAACGCTCACGACGGTCAATGACGCGGTTATCCGTTTGGGAATCTTCGAGGGCGACTTCCCGTGGCACAAACACACCGAGCAAGACGAGTTCTTCATGGTGCTCGAGGGCGAGATGATGCTCGACGTCGAGGGGCGCGACCCCGTTCGTCTCCGTACCTTCGAAGGATTCACGGTGCCCAAGAACGTCCTGCACCGGCCGCGGTCCCCGCAGCGCTCGGTCGTGCTGATGGTCGAGTCGGTCGGCATCGTGTCGACCGGCGACTAGCGCTTAGCTACTTCGACTCCTCGATGCTCGCACTCTTAATATAGTCGAGCTTCGGGAACGATTTTTCCAAGTACGCGTTGCCGCGAGCTCCGATCTGGGTTTGGTCGGGCTCTTCCCCATAGCCGGAATAGATGCGGTCGACGGCGTCCATGCCGCTGGTCACGTGGCCGATCGGCGCAAAGCCCATCGCATCGAGGCGCGCGTTATCGCCAAGGTTGATGAAAAGATGCGTCGAGCGGCTGTTCGGCTGCCCGGTCGCGGCAAACGTTACCGTCCCGCGCGTATTCGATGCTTTTACCGCATCGTCCACAATGTTGACGTCCCACTTCTTGGTGACGGCCGGGTCGCCCGCCGCGCCCCACTGCACCACGAAGTTCGGCACCACACGATAAAAGCGAGCGCCGTTGAAGTACTTCGCGCGCACCAGCTCGTAAAAGCGTTTCGCGCCGTTGGGGGCAAGACTCGGATCCACCTCGACGGCGACGGGGCCTTGGGTAGTATCGAGAATGACGGTATAACTCTTGGCGGGCGCATTCTGCCCCGAAGACTGTTTCGAGCCGCCGTTGCAGCCGGCCAAAACAAGCGCCACGACGGCGGCAGCTAACCAACGTCTACCGTGCTCTTCTTTCATGCTCACGATACTGGTGCCCGCGCGGCGTATATCCTGCAAAAGTTGCACTCGCCAAGCGCCCGTTTGCGATACAAAGGTCAGACTTTGCGCATTCTGACGGTGTCTCGGATCACTTGGGTCTACTGATCGGCCTCGACGCTAGCCCCTGGCGCAGCGAGCCAAATTTAGTTGCGTAGACGTGCGTAAACTCGGCTCCAAGCAAGAGTATCTGGGCCGAGTAAAAGGACCACACGAGAAATACGACGATGCCGCCGAAGGCCCCGTAGGACGAGGCAATTGCGGTGCGTCCGATATACCACGCGAGTAAGGTCTGGCCGGCGACAAACAGAATCGCCGAAGCGGCGGCGCCCAGCCAAACGTCTCGCCAGGCGATGCGGCAATCCGGGAGATATTCGTAAAGCAGCGCGAAGACCAAGGTTACCAACACCATCGAGATACCGATATCTGCGATTCGCACCGTAAGCGGAAAAGAGGGAAGGATCGTTGCGCTCGCCGCTGCAGCCGCGCTTACGATCGAGCTCAACGCCAGCGACACGAGCAAGACGAATGCAACGCTGAGAACCATTCCAAAAGAGAGAATTCGCTCTTTAATGAGTTCTAGAAATCCGGTCTTTGCCGGCTTCACGTCCCAGATGGTATTGAGCGCTTCTTTCAGCGAAGCAACAAGGCCAATCGCCCCGAGGACGAACGCTCCCCAGCCGGCGGCCTGGGCAACGAGTCCCGAACGCTGCTGGGAAAGGGTCGACGCCACGATTGAATCGATTCCGCGTGCCGCATCCACCCCGGCCGTCTGCAAGATATATCCGTGGATCTCGTCGAGTACCGCGCGGTGCGAACCCAAGAAAAATCCGGCGATCTCCGCGACGACGATCACGAGCGGCGCTACGGCAAAGAGCGTGAAGTAGGCGATGGCAGCGGCGAGCCACTGCGCTTTATGCCGCTGAAACTCGACGACGGTCTCTTTGACGAGGCTGCCCAAATCGGCGGCGTTCTTACCCCAAGTAACGTTCATTCGTTTTTGCTTTGGGCAGCTTCTACCCTAAATTTGGGCTTCGCTAAGCCGGCCCGGTTCAACGACGACGGCTCGCGACCGAACTATTGTCGAGAGGTGAGAAGCAGCAATACTTCGGCGACGTCTTCCACCAGCGCCAAATTCTCGACGGTGAACGTCTTTAGCCGCCCATCTGCTTCCTGCGCTTGGACCGATCGGGGCAGCTTTTTCCACACTTCGCCTGCGGCGGGAATGGTTTGGCCGTTTCGCTCGGCAAGAGCAGCGTACTCCTTAGAGGCGATCAAGACTTTCCCGGCTTTATCGAGCAAGCATAACGCCAGCGGCGTACGCTCGACCACGGCGCGCAACGTATTCAAGGTTTCGCGGGCGGTGGTAAGCTCGGTCTCGCGCTCCCCCGCGACACGCTCGAGCTCGCTGCTGCGGGCCGCCAGCTCCTCGTTTGTGGTGTTGAGCTCTTCGACCGTTGCCTGCAGCTCTTCGTTGAGCGTTTCCAACTCTTCACCGGTCGCCTGCATCTCTTCGTTGAGCGTCTCGACCTCCTCGGCGGCGGCTTCGGCCTCCTCGGCGGAGATCAGCAGATGCTCGTTGGCACTGCGGAGGTCGGCATTGGCGGAGGTCAACTCTTCGTTGGCTTCGATCAGCACCTTTTGACGCTTCTGAAGTTCCACATTTTGCGCAGCCACCTTAATGGCCGATTCTTCGTTGCTGCGGTTGCTGGCTTCGAGCGCACGTAGGCGCGTGGTACTTTCGGTAACGTCCGTTACCATGACGAAGACGCCCTCGATGCGCCCATCCTTGTTTAGGGTACGGTCGGGAAAACACGAGATTTGTAGATGCCGCATGGCGTCCGCTGCGAGGTCCTTGATTTCGACGTCCCACGCCATTTCGGGCATTTCACTGCGAAATGCAGAGTCTAGCGCCGTTTTCAACTGGTTCGAAGGCATGTCCGCCAGGTGTACCAGGTCTTCACCGATGCCCTGTCCGTGAATTCCCAGCATCGACCTCGCCGCGTGATTTATCGTTAGGATGTCGTAATTACGATCGACGACCACAACGCCGATGTGCGAGTCGAATAGAAAAGCGCCTAAACGGTCGACCAGCGACCACCGCGGAGCTGCGGACTCCAACAGAGAGCGCCTCGACGAAACCAGCGACATCGAAACCCTGCGAGGAAGTGGGCGTTCTCGCCCAGCCGTCCCGTCCGTAGTGGCCGGGGCAGGTATGAGCAGCCGGTCTCCCTGCCTTTGGAATATCTTTAGCGCAGGCTGGATCGTCGTGAAATATTGCGGCAGGGGGCTGGTCGTTTCAGATTTTCCCAGCACCAAATAACCGCCGGGGCGCAGCGAAAAGGCAAAGAGTTGAAGCGTGCGCTGCTGCAACTCCTTGGTGAAATAAATCAGCACGTTTCTGCACAGTACGAGGTCGATGCGTGGAAACGGCGCTCGCTGTCCGAGGTCGTATTCGCCGAACACGGTAAGGTTCCGAATGCGTTTCTTGATTTGGAAAGCGTCGTCTATTCGCATGAAGTACTTCGCCAGTAACGCCGGCGGTATTTCCTTCAGCGCGCTTGCGGGAAAGATGCCTCGTCGCGCAAATGCGATGGCGTCGGCATCGAGATCCGTCGCAAAAATCCGAACGGGCATCGTTTCGACTTCGTCGCCGAGAAGCTCCGCCAGCGCTATCGCGAGCGAATACGCTTCTTCGCCGGTGGCACAACCAGCGGACCAGAGCCTGAGCTCGCCGCGATCGTGGCGAGCGTGTTCGATAATTTCCGGCAATATGCGATCGCTGAGCTGAGCGAAAAGAGCAGGATCCCGAAAGAACTCGGTCACTTTGATCAAGAACGTGCTTATGAGGCGCTGGTATGCTTCGGGATGCGACGCCAGGTGCCGCAGGTAGTCTTTCAGCGTTTCGCACCCCGCCGTCGCCATGAGCCGGGAAAGCCGGCGCACGATCGTGGGAGTTTTGTATTGCCTGAAATCAATGCCGGTGCGTCCTCGAAGCTGACTGAGAAACGCGTTTAGAACGTCTGGATTGGTTATTTCCCCGTCGCCCGGCCCGGCGGTCAACGTCGTAATCAGCGGCGCGAGCGCGTCGAGATTCGCCGTGTAGTCGATATGGCTAAGCGGAATTGCGGCCGGCAATGCGGGAAATGCGGCGGATTCGGCTCTTGCACCAACACGGTGCCTCCGCCTTCCTTAACGGCGCGGACGCCGGCCACACCGTCGGTACCCATTCCCGTGAGGATAAGCGCTATGACGCGGTCGCCATAGCTTTCGGCGGCGCTCACGAAGAGCGCGTCGATCGACGGAATCGGATGCCCGCGCAGCCGGCCGCTAGCGCTCACGCGCGTGCCGCGCACGGTTACATTTTCGCCTGCCGGAGCGAGGTAGATCGTCGCCGGCACGAGCTCTTCGCCGCGCTCTGAAACGCTAACGACCTGCAAGCGCGTTTGGCGGCGAAGTATTTCGCCGAGATGGCTCTGAAAGTTGGGATCAGCATGTTGCGCGATAACCAGCGGTGCGCGAAAATCTTCGGGGAGTGCCCCCGCCAGGCGTTCTAGCGCCTCGATGCCGCCGGCCGAGGCCCCAATCACGACGAGATAGGGCTCGTCCGGATTATTTTGGGCGGCCATGGGGTGATTTTATCCAACCCGGGAACAACGCCTTTGACGTGGATAATGAAGGCGCTCCCAAATTTCCCGTCGTCTGCATCGGGGGCTCCGCCGGCGCTCTAGACCCTCTGTTAAAGATTGTCGGAGGGTTTCCAGGAGATTTCCCAGCAGCCGTCTTCATAACGACTCACGTTCCGCCGACAAGCGTCTCGGCGCTGCCACACATCCTAAATCGAGCGGGTAACCTGTTCGCGACTCACGCGATCGACGGCGCCCCGATAGCCCCCGGCCGCATCATCGTCGCGCCCCCGAATCATCACCTCGTATTGCAGAGCGATGTCATGCGAGTGCTCACCGGGCCGGCCGAAAACAATCATCGGCCTTCAATCAACGTCTTATTTAGAAGTGCGTCGATGAGTTTTGGCTCGGGCGCTTGCGGGGTGCTGCTTTCCGGAACCCTCGACGACGGCGTTGCCGGTCTTATATCAATCCACGAAGCGGGAGGAGCCACGTTCGTTCAGGATCCCGACGATGCTCAATACGCCGGCATGCCAATTAACGCGATCAAGACCGGGGTCGTCGACGGCGTCTTTTCTCCCGAACGACTCGTCGAGGCGATCGCGCAATGGGTATCTCGCCCGCTTTCCATCGCGCCGTCCCAAATTACGCCGCGAGACGAGCGTCGCGAGGGAGTTCCCTCGGTTTTTACTTGCCCCGACTGCGGCGGAACGCTTTGGGAGCTCGATGAAGAAGGCGTACTACGTTTTCAGTTTCGCACCGGCGATGCTAATAGCGGTCGTTCGATGCTTTCCATGGACGAAGAACATCTCGAGTCCGCCTTACGGGCTGCGATTCGCGCGCTCGAGGAACGCCGCGAGTTGCTCGCGCGCCTGATGGCACGCTCGCGCAGGAGTGGCGACAACACGACCAGCCGTCGATTCGAACGGCGATTAGGGGAAGTGGAAATCGATATCCAGTGCGTGCGCTCGGCGCTAGCGAGTTTGTTCGGCGCCCCTATCTAATCCAGGGTAATAATCGAAGCTAGACCCTGCGGCATCTCTCGATCGAGATCGGAGTGCAGATTTTCCATCCCTCCGTGGCGGTCGCTGAGCCAGCCCCATAGTGCGCTATCACAAACCACCATGTCCGAACCGGAGTGCAGCGTCGCGGTTCCCGTCGTGACGCGCCCGGCAGCAACGAGAGCCGACGTCGGACCTGGGCGATTCAAGAAGATCGGAGCAGAGAACCCCTGGGTCGCGAAGTTCATCGACTGCGAAACGAAGTCGATGCTCGCGGCGAAGAACGGCGAGCTCTCGGCGCGGTTTCGCGAGATCTCCGCAAGCGACGAGCGCCCAAGTGGCCTCTCGGCGTTTCGAAGAAGCGGCTCATCCTTGTCAATATTTAGCGTCAACAAACCGTGCGCCTCGGTGAACTGCCGGTAACGCCAAGGTACGGCACAGCCCTTCGATCGATACACCTCTATGGTGAGCCGGTGGTCCTTTAAGCTTTCCCAACGCTTCCCGGTTCGAAATTCCGGGAATTGGTTGTAGCGTATATTGCAGCTCCACCGCCCGCTGGACGACGATTTCCGCCAGGCTCTCAAGCGCCTCGAACGAACGCGACGTTGCTTGTCCCTCGGTCGAGCACGCAATTATACACCACGATGCCGACCGTCGTCGGATATTAGCGTTATGGCCGCACACGAAGCGGGTTGCATGGCCAGGAGTGCCTTGCGTTCCGCGGGATCGTCGGTCAGCTCCTCGATAAACCCGGGACTGCAAACTGCTTCGAAGGCGCACGTGCCGCTAAGAAACGTTTTGGGAATGGAACGTATGACCGGTTCTGAAGAGCGCGGGTATTCGGCTCGGTAGACGACGCCGCTGTCGTTAAGCAAGAAGCAAGACGCCCATCCACGCAGGATGGCGGCGCCTTCCTTTGCAGCGAATTCTGCGAGTTCCCGATACCCGAGCTTTCCCGCAGCGAACCTTCTCATCACCGTGCTTTTGTCACGTGCGAAGTTTCTTTGCAAAATCGCCGCTTCGCCGGCAAGCCCTTTGATCGTTTTGAATATCGAAGCCGGCGGAGCGTCGGACGGTAAGAATCGGTCGACCACGGCTTGGAAACATTGGCGCTCAAAACCGGCCGGATAAAACGCCAGGATAAGCAATGCGCCGCAATCGGCAATCCGGTGAATGCTGGTGATTGCCGACATGGGGTCCTGTAGCCGCGCGACGTCGACGACGACGACGTCGGGAACCGAGTTGCGTAACCGGCGGCTCAGCATCGCAAAGTTTGCGATGCGCTCGTGCGGCCATCCCCTCGAGGAAAGTGCGTCGACGACTCGGCGATCGAGGTCGTCTGCAAGGGCGAAGTTGACGATTGCAGGCTCGAAGGTATTCGTGGGAATGAACGAGTCGGCCGGGCGTGCCGAAGTATCCGACGGAATCGTAACGCTTTCGACCGCGCGAAGAAAATCTTCGTATTCGGCTGGGAGTTCCGAACTATGAAGTAGGGCTAGTACTATCCAGCGCCTATCGGCCCGGGCAAATGGAATCGCGAGCGCTTGCCTCTGAGAATCTGCCGGGTCTAGAAGCCGGCAGGGTCGCATGCGGATAAACAGCCTACGAAGCGGCCAGCGCATCCACGACCGAGCCTGGCCAGCATCCAATCTTCGCGAAGAGGTGATAACCAGCGCGCCGCCGGCATATCCCTTGAATAAGACGGCGCTGGAGAATACGCTCGTGATTCCAACGAGCACATCAAGGAGTCCGTCGAGGGTCGCTGGATCCGCAGCCGCATCATCGATGGCGGCAAGCAAGGTCGCCAGATCCTTGACCGCTCGATTGTCGGTCACGTTCGGCGTCGTCTTAAGCAGCCGCCTCGTTCGCGCAGAAATGTTGCGAGGACGTCCGGGCCAACGCGGCGGAACAAATCCCGTAACGCGATTTCGACCAATGCGCTCTCGCTAACCCGGCAGCGCTCGGCTACGCGGTGCAGCTGTTCGCTAATCTCTGCGGACAGATTGGCCGTTATGCGCTCGGCGTTGCCAGGGTCGCCGATATTCGGCGAAAGGTCTGGAGAAAGTGCTCGGGTGGTGGATCGCATCATCATCTGTTACCTTTTTGTCCTCCCTCGGGTCAGGAGGCCTTACCCAGAGGGGATGAAGGGTGGCGGGCGCCATCTTTCTATGGTGAACACAACTTGGCGATTTGAACCATGCGAGCCTCCGGCAACGCCCGAAGTGCGACCAAGCGACTAGGCAGCCTCGTTATTGGAACTGTAACGGAACCTGAAGCGATTGCGAGCTTTTTCCGCATGTAACTTTGCCGGTCAGCGTCGCCGCTCCCGAGTATTTCGGTCGGCTCCTGGCGACGGCATAGAGCACGAAGCCTCCTTCGCTGGGAATGTTGAGCGTGCGGGAAAAACTGTCAACGGTTTTCTTCCCTGCAGTAATGGCCCACGCGAGCTTGCAACTTCCCTTGTAACTGATGTCCGTAAACGATATTCCGTATTGCCAGACGAAGTTGGATAAGACGTAGCTCGAAGGTCCCGTCAAACCAACATTATCGGAACTCGAGGCTCCGTTGACGCAGTTGATGCATGGAACTCCGCCTTGATTCGGGCCGTCGGTAACGAAGTTGATGAGAAATGCCGGAGCGTTTGCATTCGGACGCATGGACGTCTTTTGGAATACGAAATGCCCTCCGCCGGCGTCCGGTGCCGAATCGAGAACCGCGTCGAGGGTCGCCCCGGCCGAAGGATCGCGACCTGCCGCCGCCGCAGGCGTAGCGCCTCCTCCGGCTGCCGTCGAGCACGCGCCGAGCATTGCGGACAGCGATAAAATAAGAAAACACCGCAGGTTTATAGACATGTCGTCTCCTCGCAAAGTGCGATAGAAAATAGTTACCCGCCTAAGAGAGTCATTCGGCAAGGGTTACTCGGATTCCCGACGCGCTCGCCTAACTGCTCCGATTTTGAGATAGGGCACGTTCGGCTCGCGAGCAAACTCTGCTTTTATGAGTTGGCCGCAGAGCGGCATTTTTGCCCTAGGCGATGCCGCACATCTCTTCCTTGAGTTCTCGAAGCTTCCCGGCACCTCGGAGAACGTGCTGGCCCAAGCGGCGGCCAATCTACACGAGCCGCGCACGACGGTCGGCGGCATGAACCTCGTCACCGGATTCCGGCCGGAATTATGGCGGGCCGTCGCGCCCGACGACACGCCTCCCGATGCTCGTGGATTCGATACGCCCATCGTGGGCCCAGATGGCTTTACGATGCCCGCAACGCAAGCAGATTTGTGGCTCTGGATGGCAGGCGCTACGCACGACATCCTGTGGGATGAGGGGCGTGCCGTGATCGAATCTTTTAAAGCGATCGCCACGCTCGAGCGACGCTTAACCGGATGGGCGTACCGGCACAGCCGCGACCTCACCGGCTTTGAAGACGGGACGGAAAACCCATCGTTGATGGAAGCGCCCGACGTTGCGCTCGTTCCGCAAGGCGGTCCGGGGGCCGGGGCAAGCATCCTGCTCTTTCAGCAGTGGCCCCACCAGGAATCGTGGCTGGAACTGAGCGACGCGGAACAAGAGCGCGCGATGGGCCGCACTAAGCGTGATAGCATCGAGCTGGAGGGGAAACGCGCGGTGGCGGATTCGCACGTATCTCGTGCCAAGGACGTGGTCGACGGTGCGGAGCGCGACATCTTCCGCCGTAACGTGCCGTACGGAGACGTCGTCGACTACGGGACCATCTTCGTCGGCTTTAGCTGCGAGCAATCGAGGCTCCATCGAATGCTCAAGCGCATGGCCGGAGCCGAAGATGGGATTCGCGACGAAATAACGCGATACACTAAGCCGCTCACCGGCGCATACTATGTCATTCCATCTATGACCGCGTTGACGCGCTTTGCGACGAAGACGTCGTAGATACGGACGGCTGGCGTCCGGCGGCATGCAGAATGAGCTTTGCGATCTGCTCCGGATAACTCGCCGCGCCGGCGGCGACGGTGGTCGTAAAAGCGCGTCGATTCATCGTCACGGCCTTTCGTTTAATGCAAATACGCGACGTAGCCGTGGGTGCCTGTGGCGCCGCTTCCCGTACTGTAGACGCCGATTACCTGTGTCAGCCCGTCTTGCGAATACACGGAGTTCCCGGACGTCTGCCCCGTTGGATACGCGATATCGACCGGAAGCTGGTACTTCCAACCCTTCATCGCAATATAGAATGCATGAACGGTGCCGTCTAAGGCGACCCAATCACCGGTCAGCGAGTAGTTGCCACGCTTTCCATTGATCGCTATGCCTTCAAAATGGGTTATCACCGATCCCGGATGGTCGTAGGGGTAAAGGGTGCTCGAGGTGGTGTCGTAGACGTAAGCGTGCGTCACGTGAATGCCGCGCGGCTTGGTGTATCCGCCGGCAATCGCGCCGTCGATAACTCCGTAGCACGTCGTGCTCTTCGATCCGGGAGCATTGAAGATAGTATACGTCTGCTTCCGAAGATCGTAGATGAAGCCGCGGCCCACGGTAGGATAATTCAGGAAATCCGAGTTGCCCGTCTTTAGTTTGTCCCAATTGCCTACAATCAAATTGCGATACGTGCTGTGCGGGATGGTGTTGGTCGCGCCGGGGTAGTCAACGCTTACGAACCGCCGGCTCTTCGGCTTGGAACCGTCGTAGAAAAATCCGTAGTTGAGCTTCTGGTTTGGAAGCGTATAGCTCCCGACCGCTCGATACGAACCGTTCGGTCCGAACGAGGGGCCGTAGGGGGTTGTATTATAGGCCCCGGGATAGTCGAGAGCGACGAACTGCTGCGTGCTCGGATGATAGATGAATCCGCGCTCGCGCCCGTTGCTCTTCATATACATTCCGCTAATGTTATCGCCGCGGATGCCGGTAAGGAACGTCGTAAGCGTCTGTCCCTTCTTAGTCTGATAGTCGAGGGCCGCGTATTGCACGTTTACCGCCGGCACGGTAAGCGAGGCCGGAATACCCGCTACGTTGGATACGCTTGTAGTCGCGGCCGAGTTCGAGCAGGCGGCGGCGAGTGCGGCGCCCGCGATGACGATCAACCGACAATACGTGCGTAAAATTAGCTGCATGTCACTCCTTTGGAAGTTAAAAAGATGTAAACGGAGCGTTAATTGGTGTATCGACGTCGTCCATAAGGACCACGCGTCTGGTTCGTCAGCTTGATTCTCTCACGCCATGCAGCTTTTCGCAACAAACTGCCCAGAAAGGGACTCGAACCCCCACGGTGTTGCCACCACTGATACCTGAAACCAGCGCGTCTACCAATTCCGCCATCTGGGCGCGAAGCGACTCCGTTTCGGGGCGGTCAGCGGCGGCCCCCCTCGCGAAACCCGGAAGTCGCGCGCGGTTTTGGAGGGACCGGAATGGTTCTTTCTCTGGTTTCAGCCGGTGACGTCCGGCCTCTCGATCCGTACTCCCAAGCGGTTACGGCCGCGGCCGAACGCGTCAGCCCGGCGGTCGTTAGCGTCGAGGTCCGCAACGGACACCGCGGCGGCAACGGCAGCGGCTTCGTTTTTACGCCCGACGGCTTCGTTCTCACCAACAGCCACGTGGTTCACGACGCGCAACGGATTCGGATCACCCTCCTCGACGGCCGCGAGCTTCCCGCTGTGCTCGTCGGCGACGACCCGCACTCCGACCTCGCCGTCGTGCGCGTCGACGCACCGGATCTAGCCCACGCATCGCTGGGCGATTCGTCCACGCTGCGCCCAGGGCAGCTGGTCGTCGCGGTCGGCAATCCGTTCGGCCTTGCCTATACGGTAACGGCCGGCGTGGTCAGCGCGCTTGGCCGCTCGCTGCGTTCGCAGTCGGGTCGACTGATGGACAACATCATTCAAACCGATGCGGCGCTCAATCCCGGCAACTCCGGCGGCCCACTCGTTACTGCCGACGGCGAGGTCATCGGCGTCAATACGGCGGTGCTCCCAGGACAAGGGATCTGCTTTGCGATTGCAATCAATACGGCCAAGCACGTGGCCGGGTTGCTCATGCGCGACGGACGCGTACGGCGCGGCTACCTCGGTATCGCCGCGCAGGACGTGGTGCTGCCTCAGGGCGTCGCCCGGCGGCTGGGATTGCACGATCGGCGGTCCATTTTGGTCGACTCGGTCGAGCCGGGCAGTCCAGCGGATACGGCCAAGCTCAAAGCCGGCGACGTTTTGCTCGCTTTCGAGGACGAACCGCTCTCGAGCGTCGACGCCCTGCATAAGATCCTGACGAGCATAGATCTGACCCGCCCGTATAAAATCGACGTCCTGCGCAAGAGCGATCGCTTCTCGCGCATCGTTTTGCCGGTAGAGTCGGCCGCTTAAGCGTCGAAGAGAGCCCGGTCATGATCCGCAAGCTTTTGCCGATCCTCGGCGTCACTTTCATCGACATCGTCGGGTTCAGCATGCTGATTCCGATGCTGCCGTACTTCGTGACGCATTTCGGCGTTTCGGCTTCGGTCGTCGGTCTGTTGATGGCGACGTTCTCGTTGTCCCAGTTCGTCTCCGCGCCGGTCTGGGGAAGCATCTCCGACCGCATCGGGCGCAAGGCGGTGCTCATCATCAGCCAAATCGGCGCCACCATCGGCTGGGCGATGCTCGGACTGGCGCCGAACATCGCGGCGTCGCTAGCGCTCGCGCCGATCGCGGTAGTCTTTGCGGCTCGCGTCGTCGAGGGCGTCTCAGGCGGCAACATTAGCATCACGCAAGCCTACGTCGCCGATTTGGTAGAAGCCAAGGATCGCTCGCGCGCCTTCGGCTTGATCGGCGCGATGTTCGCCGCCGGCATGGTCTTCGGACCGCTCGGCGGTGGTTTGCTCTACGCGAGGTTCGGATTCGCGACCCCGTTCTTGGTTGCCGCCGGGCTGCAGTTTGCAACCCTGATCGTCACGATCGTCATGCTGCCCGAGTCCCATACGCAGCGCGAAGACGAGCCCCGTTTCTCAATTCGGGCGCTATTCGAGAGTTTCCGCAAGCCGCGGCTCTCGCGCTTATTGTGGCAGAAACTCGCAATCGCGTTGGCACTCTACGGATGGTTTGCGGTATTTTCGCTCTACTTCCAGCGGCAGCTCGGCTACACGCTCACTCAAACCGATTACTTCTTCTCGATCTTTGCCATCTTCAACGTGGTGATGAACGTGGTGATCGTCGGAAGGATCTCGGCACGGCTGGGCGACCGCTGGATGTCGAACCTCGGATTGGCGGCGCTAGTCTGCGGCTTTGCCTCGCTGCCGTTCGTTCACGACGCCTTGTTCTTGGCCTTTACCATGCTTTTATTTTCGTTCGGAATGGCGCTGGCCAATACGGGCATTACTGCGTTAATCAGCAACGCGGCATCGGATCGCGAGCAAGGCATGGTGCTCGGGACGAGTTCTTCGCTCGACTCGCTCTCAGGCATCCTCGCACCGCCGGTTTCGACGACGCTGCTTGCAACCTATGGCCCGGCGTATGCCGGCGTCGAATCGATGACGATGGCGAGCGTCGCGCTAATCATGGGCTTGGCCAACGCGCGGAGTGAGTCTGCCGGCGTGCTAAAAGACGACGCCACGCTAGATCTGCTGCGTGAAACCGAGGCCGCACAGATCGCCGACGGTTGACGGCTACTTCCAGCGATCGCCCGGCGCGGCGACATAGTTCTTCCAAATGTAGCCCCACGGAAGGACGAGCGGCACCAGAACGACGCCAACGAATATCGAGAACGCGATGTCGCCGTTATCCGCGTCGACCCGATGGCCGAGCCACAGCGGAAGCCAGATCGCCAGCACCCACAGCAGCTTCCACGCAAACTCGAAAATTAATAGCGGCAGCATCTTTATGGGATAGCGCACGCCCAAGAGCGCTAGCGCGGTGAGGGCGCCCAAGAAGCTCATCCCGACGCCGTGCCACATGTCCCAGTGATGGGTGTGGCGGATGATGGCCGGCCAGGTCTGGCTCCCCTGCGCCACCGCGATCAGCAGATACATCGCTCGCAGCAGGTAAAGCCGATAGAGTGGGAGCTGCGTTGCGGGGCGCGGGGCGATCATGCCGCACGTACCGGAGGTTCTAAGGCCTTGTTTCGCTAGGCTGCGGTACTCTTACGCCGCTTCGTCGCTGCCGCTTTGCCGTTCTCTCCCGCGCGGCGCTTCTTGCTCTCTTCGAGACTCTGCGCCAGCACGTCCATAAGGTTGACCACTTTGGCGCGCAGCGGTGCTTTCTTCGCCTTGGGCAGTTCCTTGCCGTTGGCTCGTGCATCGATCATCGCCAACAACTCGTCGTGATATTTGTTGGTAAACTTCGCAGCGTCGAAATCGTCGACGCTCATCGTGTCGATGAGCATCCGAGCCATTTGCATTTCTTTTTCCGGTAGCGCCTCGCGACCGGGAATTTCCAACGTATCCGCGGGAACGATCTCGCTTGCCCAGTGCATGAGCTCGAGCACGAGCGCATCATCGATGGGCTTGACGGCAGCGATATATTCCTTCGTCCTAATCACGACGCGCGCTATGGCGACGCGATTGCTGTCGGCGAGCGCCTCGCGCAGCAACGCGTAGGCGTGCTTGCCCTGTTTGGTCGGCTCGAGATAGTACGGCTTGTCGAAGAACATCGGATTGATCTTATCGAGCTCGACGAACTCGAGAATGTCGACCGACTGCGTCGCCTCGGGATTGACCTTGGCAAAATCCTCGTCCGTGAGTACGACATACTCGCCCTTCTCGTACTCGTAGCCCTTGGCGATCTCGTCCCACGGGACTGGTTTACCGTCGATGCTGCAGACGCGCTCGTACTTGATGCGCCCTTCGTCCTTCTTGTGCAACATATTGAAGGAGAGGTCGTCGGTCTTTACCGCGGTGAAGAGCTTTACGGGGATCGTTACGAGCCCGAAGTTGATCGAGCCGGACCATATTGCGTGCGCCATAGTCCGACTATTCTACCCAACGCGCCCGCCGGCTCGCTAGCCCCCCTCGCTCCAAAGGCCCTGTGCCTTACGAATTGCCGCTTCTAGCCGCTGTTTTTTCCAGTTTTTCCCGCCCCATAGGTCGCCTTCGCGCTCGAGCCGCTTAGGGGTCGTTCGCATCGTATGCTTGGCGAACTCGTCGGCCGGGGCGGCCGCCGTCCGGCGGCGCGCCAAGGCTTCGACCTCGTCCCAGCGCAGCGGCGTGGAGACCGGCGCTCCGTCGCGCGCTCGTACCGAATACGGTGCGACGATGGTCTTGCCTTGGCCGACTTGGACGAAATCGAGATAGACGGCGTCCGTCGGACGCTTGGCGATCGCGCGCTGCAGCGTCACCAGCGAGCCGAGCGTCGCGGCCGCCCGGCGCGCGACCACTTCGGCAAATGCTTTGGCCGTATCGTACGAGTACCCCGGCGCCAACGGCAGCACGACGTGCACGCCGTAACCGCCAGTCGTTTTCACCAACGGCTTCAGCCCGATGTCGCCGAGGAGCGAGCGAAATGCCAGGGCCACGGTTGCCAGAGTCTTGAGAGTACACTTCTCGCCCGGATCGAGATCGAAGATCACGAAGTCGGGCTCGTCGAGATCTTCGACGCGCGAGGTCCAGATGTGCAAAACGATGGCCGCCAAGTTCGCCACGTAGACCAACGAAGCCGCATCGTTACAGAGCATGAACGTCACGTGACTGCGAGTTCCGCCCGGTGTCGGAACGGTGACGCGCTCGATCCAATCGGGGATGCCGCGCGGCATCTGCTTTTCGAAGAACGTCTCGCCATCGATTCCGTTGGGATAGCGCTGCAGCGTCAGCGGCCGGCCCTCCAGATGCGGCACCGCATATGCCGCGACGCTTTGATAGTACTTTATGAGATCGCCTTTGGTGTAACCATCGCGAGGCCACAGGACTTTGTCGAGATTGGAGAGCGAGAGATTGCGATTTGCGACGCGCACCTCGACGCGCTGGGCGGCGCTCACGATTGTTCCGGAATTTCGGCCACCACCTCGGCGGCGGCTTTGTCGGGCCGCAATCCGAGATAAGCCGGCTGACGCAGATAGCCGTCACGCGTCCATTCGGAGAATCGCGCCTCGACGACGAGCTCGGGCTTAACCCAATGCGTGGGCGAGTTGGCGATTACCTCATTCGAGAACGGCGATGACTTCCGCTCGAGCTTGCGCAGCCGTTCGTACAGCTCGGCCAAAAGTTTGGTGCTGAATCCGGTTCCTACCGACCCGACGAAACGCAGCGATTTGCCCTGGTAGACGCCCAGAAGCAGCGCTCCAAAGCCTTTGCGGCTACCCTTGGGTTCGGTCCAACCACCGACCACGAACTCTTGCTCGTACCCGGTCTTGATCTTCACCCAATCGCGGCTGCGCCGCTCTTGATAGGTCGAACCGCGCTTCTTGCCGATGATGCCTTCGAGTTTACTTTTGCGCGCGCTGGCGTAGAGCGCTTTGCCTTTTTCGAGAACGTGTCCCGAGTAGAGCACCAACCCGTCGTCGCGAATCATTCGCTCGAGCAGGGCCTTGCGTTCCTCCAGCGGCTTGGAGCGCAGGTCGGCGCCGTCGGCATAAAGCAGATCGAAGGCCACGTAGGTTAGTCCGACCGGCTTTCGCATCGCCTCTTGCAGCCGCTGAAACGACGATCGCCCTTTGGCATCGAGGCTGCAGATTTCGCCGTCGACGACAATCGGCACGCTGGCGAAGGCCCCGGCGAGGTCCTTGAGGTCTGGGAAGCGCCGCAACATATCGAGCCCATTTCGCGAGACCAGGGAGAACGATTTCTCTTCGATCGTACAGAGGGCGCGATACCCGTCCCACTTGATTTCGAAGAGCCAGTCGGGATCGTCGAACGGCTCGTCCACCAGGGTGGCGAGCATCAGCGCTTTGGGATGCGGAATCGGGTCGTGCTTGGCGCGGGCACGCGGCTTCGTGGTTTTCGCGCGATTGCTCGGCTTCGATTGCCACGTGCGAGCGCGCGGATCTTTCGCTACGTCGGCTAACGTCTTTCCGCTGTTGACGGATTCGGGATGGTCGGCGGGATCGTAGTTGGGATCGTCGTACTGGTCGCGATCTTTGACGAGCAGCCACGGCTCGCCGCTTTCGCCTTCGCGCGGCTTGATCTTGACCAGCGTGAACTCGCCCTTGAGTTTCTTACCGTGCAAAATGAACTTGATCTTTCCACCGGCGATTTCGTCGCCCGGATCGTCGCCTTCAGCGAGCGAGTACGTGCCGTGGTCCCAAACGATCACGCTCCCCGCGCCGTATTGTCCGGCGGGAATATTTCCCTCGAAATCGCGGTAGTCGAGCGGATGATCCTCGACGTGCATCGCCAAGCGGCGGTCGCCCGGTGCGAGCGTTGGACCCTTAGGCACGGCCCACGAAGCCAGCACACCGTCGGACTCGAGCCGGAAATCGTAGTGCAGTCGCGTGGCGCGATGCATCTGCACCACAAATCGCAAGCGGCTTTTTGACGAACGCGGCGCGGACGCCGTTCGCCCGCTCGGCTCGGGCGTCTGCGCGAAATCTCGTTTCTTATGATACGTCGCCAGCGAGCCCGGACGCGCCGTCTGCGGCTTTGTCTTCTTCGAAGGCATGCGGGGTGGCCTTCGACGCTCGCGCGCGCTACTCTTAGACGGAAGTGGCATATACGATCGCCGGCCTGGTTCTCGCACTCGGCATTGCCGTCGCGGCAGCATTTCGCAGCCGCTCGGCCGGTGGATTCTATGCCGGCGAATGGTACGGGATGAGCGCGGCCGCGCATCGCCGTTATGGGGCGGTGAGCCTGGCGTTCGCTGCCTTCTTTGCCGTTGCGTACGCGTACGATCTGGGCACGGCGGGAATTGCCGGTCTGGCGCTGTATGCGTTGATTGCCGTGTTCTATCTGTCATCGTTCCTACGAGGCGCTCCCGACCGCGATGAGTGACTTTCGATTCTCTCCCCGCGCCAACCGCGCTAGCGAAATCGCGTGGCAGCCGTGGGGGCGCGACGCATTCGCTCGCGCCGAGCAGGAAGACAAGCCGATTCTGCTTGCGATCTCGGCGGTGTGGTGTCATTGGTGCCACGTAATGGACGAAACCACATACTCCGACGCGGGAGTGATCGAGGCGATCAACCGGCGTTTCGTCCCGGTGCGCGTCGACAACGATCACCGGCCAGACGTCAACGCCCGCTACAATATGGGCGGCTGGCCGACGACGGCGTTTTTGGCTCCCGACGGAACCACCCTCACCGGTGCGACCTACCTGCCGCCGCAGCAGATGCAGCGCGCCCTCGACGAGGTTGCCGACTTCTTTCGCGACCACAAACACGAAATCGCCGAACGCATCGTCCAGGCTGCGGAAGCGCGCGGCAACGTGACGACCGCGCCGCCCGAAGATATCGATTTAGACGCCGCCCCAATCGGCCGGCTCGTCGAAGACCTCCGCGCCAGCTTCGACCGCGAATACGGAGGCTTCGGGAACGAACCAAAATTTCCGCAGCCCGAAGTTCACGAGTTTTTGATCGACGAATGGCGCCACGGCGGTGGCCAGGATCTCCATGACATGACGGCGCGCACGTTACTGGCAATGGCACGCGGCGGAACGTACGACCACGTCGAAGGCGGCTTCTTTCGCTACTCGACGACGCGCGATTGGAGCGTGCCCCACTTCGAAAAGATGGCTGAAGATCACGCCGGCCTCATCCGGGTGCTCGCCAATCTCGTCCTCTTTGCGCCGAGCGAACAACTGCGTGCGACGCTGGTGTCGGCGGTCGGATACGTTCGTTCGGTCTTGCGCGATCCCGAAACCGGATTCTTTGCCGGCAGCCAAGACGCCGATGAAGAGTACTACGAACTGCCGCTCGAGGAACGGCGCAAGCTCGCCGCGCCATACGTCGATCGAACTTCATACACGAATTGGACCTGCGCGTTGGCAGGATCGCTCTGCTGGGCGGCGCGGGCCCTCGACGACGACGTGCTGCTTAGCTTGGGGTTGCAAACGCTCGACGCCGTCGACGCGCTACTGCTGGGGAAGGACGGGTTGCTCTATCACGTCTTTCTGCCGGACGGCACGCGCAGAGTGCGCGGTCTGCTGACCGATCACGTCGCTTACGCGCGTGCGTTGCTCGACGCGCACGAGATTTCGGGCGAGCCGCGCTTTCTCGCACGCGCTCGCGCGGTCGTCGAAACCATTCTCACAAACTTCGCGGCGCAAGAGGGCGGATTCTACGACCGTCTTGCGGGCGACGAAGACTTCGGGCGGCTAGCCGTTGCCGACCGGCCGATCGTCGACAATGGACTCTTCGCCGATACGCTTCTGCGGATGGCCGCGCTCTTCGGCGAGAACGCGTATCGCGAGCGCGCGAAGGACGTTTTGCGCCGTTATCGCAGAACCGCTGCCGCTTCCGGTCCGTTTGCCGCGACGTATGCACGCGCGCTGCGCCGCTTCCTGACGCCGGAGCTCACGGTCAAGATCGTCGGCGATCCAGCGCAGACGGACGCATTTCGTGAGGCGGCACTGCGCCTGCCGGCCCCGGTCGCCGCGGTTCGCACCCTGCCGCCGCAGGACGCTTCCGACGCGCAGTTACCGGCCGAGCCGCAACCCGCGGCGTACGTATGCAGCAATTCGGCTTGCAGCGCGCCGGTGCGCGACGCTGCCGAGTTGCGTGCCGCTTTAGACGCGTACGAAGTGCAGCCAGTACCAACAGCCCCACAGGCCGGCACCGATCGAATAAACGATTAGCACCTGCCCCCACATCGGAAAGCTGCGCCGCACCCCAAGCATCATTAGCGCAACTAAGAACGGCTCGAAGTCGAGTGCGTGGCGCATGCCGAACTGCGCGAAACCGTTGACGTAGTAGAGCAGGTTCGGCACGGCAACCAACAGCGTGGCGATCCAGAGCGCGACGGTGCAACGCACCGGCCGGCGCGCAAGAACGGCAAGCACTAGAGCCGGCGAAGTCCAGGTGAGGGCAACGCCCGAGAATTCCGGCCGCAGCCCTGGAAAGGCCGGCAGTTGCGTCGGCACCTGCACGAAAAACGACCACAGCTGATAGGGAAGATACATCAAACGGAAGGGCGATCCGGCCGGCATGCCGGCTTGATCTTGATGGTACCAGGTCGTGTAGCCGATGTCGGTCCACGTTCCCCAACGCACTTCGTTATAGAAAACCCATAGCACGATGAAGGGCACAAGCGTCGCACCGAACGAGCGTAGCGCGCTCCACGATAGCTGATTGCCAGGCCGAATCGCAAGCAAGTATGCGTAGACCGGAAACGCGGCGATCATCGTGAAACGCGATTCCACCGCACAAACCGCAAAGATCGCAACCAGCCAGCCGCGCCGCTTTCCGGTGAGTTCGACCAGCGCCAGCATGGTGAAGCAGACGGCAGAAACGTGCGCGATAAACCAGACGTCGCCTAGCATCGCGCACCACAAGAGGTCGGTGCCGGCGAGCAAAAAAGCGCAGATCCAAGCGATGCTTGCGCGCTCGAGGGCGAGGCGCTCGCCCAGTTCCCAGGCGGCACCGATTGCAACCGCGGCGAGCACCGCTGCGAGAAGCGTTTGATTCGTCTGCGCGCCGAAGATCGGGACAAATGGAAGCAAGAGCAACGCCGGCAGCGGCGCTTCGATTACGTAGTAATGGCCGCCGTATCGCAGTGCGTCGATGTAGGCGCCCGGCCAGTCGATCCACGCGTGGCCGTGCAGAAGCGCTTGGGCGAGCAGAACGTAGTTGTTATACGCTGTGGCGTGAAGGCGCGAGACAAAAGCGGTAACGAGAAAAGCGACGAGGCCGGCGATAATCGCCGGCTTGATGCCTCGCGCGCTCACTCCGGCGGAGGCGTTGCGTGCGGCAGCGGCGCGGGCTGCAAGAACGTCGACGGCGGCAGATTCTCCGGGAAGCGATAGTCGCTCCACACGATGTGCTCGCGCGCCGGCTTGCCCTTTATACTCGCCATCGCTTGGGCTGCGACCGGCATCCAGTACTTGCCGAAGCCGGCGAACTCGATCTGCCCGGTGCCGTGCACGCCCAAACCGCTGCTATGAAAGTGAACGACGCGGGGTAGAAATCGCATTCCGTCGATCGTGATGCGATCGACCCACGCGCCGGAGGGCCGGCTCAGCGGCGTCGCCTCGTAGACGTAGTCGATATGATGCGCGTCTTTGACCGTCCCGAGAAAGAGCAGTTCGTAGGTGTCCGCGCGCGGTGCAAAACGGACCGCGGTGTAGGGATCTTGGCGATGCGAGAACTTTACGATCTTGCGGTGCAGCGCGATACCGTCCACCGCCAGCGTTTCGTCGCGCACCGATACGCCGCTTCGGTAGATTCGATGATACTGCTCGATGTTGCTGGGACCGACTTGGGAAACCGTGTAAGCGTAGACGGCTACTTTTGGAACGGTCAGCGCCTGCACGGCCTCCGAATAGCGCTTGAGCACGTACTGCGAATCGAGCTCCGCCGGGCGCGCACCAGCGAGCACCACAATAGCCAAAACGGCGCCGGCGGCGCGTGCGATCATACCAAGACGGCGTCGCGAATCGCGCGCACGGCCGCCTCGGCACCGGCGACGTTGCTGCCGCCGCCTTGCGCCTGCGCGGCTTGGCCACCGCCTTTGCCGGATACCAGCGGGGCCGCAAGTTTGACGAGGTTCCCGGCATGCACTCCGGCCTTTACCAAATCGTCGGTGGCGCTGACCAGCAGGCTGACGCTGCCGTCGTCGATTCCCGCGAGTGCGACGACGCCGCTCGGTAGCCGGTTGCGAATCGCCGAGCCCAAATGGCGCAATGCCTCGCCGCCGGCCTCCGGAACGACCGCGCCGACGAAGGTGCGATCCCCGCGGCGCTCGGCGCGCTCGACGTACGATTGGGCTTCAATGCCCGCAAACTTGGCCTTGAACTGCCCCAGCGCCGTCTGCAAATCTTTGACTTCGCGCTGTAGCTTGTCGACGCGGTCGCGCAGCTCGTCGGGCGCGGCCGCCAGCGACGAAGAAAGGCTCGCGATGAGCTCGCTCTGCTTGCCGAGATGTTCTTCGGCCGCATCGGATACGCACGACTCGATGCGCCTGATGCCGCTGCCGATCGAAAACTCGGAGAGCATAACGAACATCCCGAGCTCGCCGGTCGAATGCGAGTGCGTCCCGCCGCAGAACTCGACCGACGGACCGGCCTGCACCACGCGAATCAGCTCGCCGTACTTTTCGCCCGCCATCCAAATCGCCCCGGTTTGCTTGGCCTCTTCGAGCGGCAACACGCGGGTAACGAGGTGCGAATCGTCGCGAATCATCTCGTTGACCCGGTGTGCGATCTCGCGCTTCTGTTCGGGCGTGAGCGCCCCTTGCGGCCAACGAAAATCGAAGCGCATGCGATCGATGCCGACCCACGAGCCGGCCTGATTGACCTCTTCACCGAGGACGTCTTTGAGAGCGCGTTGCAGCAAGTGCGCCGAGGTGTGATGGCGCCGGATCTCGCGACGCCAGCGCGGATCGACGCCGGCATGCAGCGACTGCCCCAGCGTTATGCTGCCCGAGAGCACGACGCCGAAATGCGCGATGGCTTCACCCATATACTGCGTGTCGCGCACGTCGAATGCAGCTTCGTCGCCGTCGAGGCGACCGCGGTCGCCGATCTGTCCGCCGCGCTCGGCATAGAACGACGTGCGGTCGAGCACGATCGTCCCGGCATCGCCTTCATCGAGCACGTCGACCGGCTTACCCTCCTTGAGCAACGCGACGACCGTGCCGTTAGCTTCCAGTCCTTCGTCGTAGCCGGTGAACCGGCTGCGCATCGCGGGAAGATCGGCCAGCTCCACGACTTCACGCTTTGCAGCCGCATCGCGGCGCGCGCGTTCGCGTTGTTCTTCCATGAGCCGGTCGAACGCGACCGTATCGACGACGGCGCCGCGTTCGCCCGCAATCTCGCGTGTAAGCTCGACCGGAAATCCGTAGGTATCGTGGAGCAGGAAGGCTTCCTGGCCGCCGATCACGTGCTCGCCGCGTGCGAGCAATTCGTCGATGATGCGATCGAGCATCGCCAGCCCGCGCTCCAACGTGCGATCGAACGTTTGCTCTTCGTTGCGTAGTGCCGCGGCGATACGCCCGATGCTCTGGCGCAACTCCGGATAGCCCGTTTCCAGCGAACGGACCACCGCCGGAACGAGCTCGGCCAGAAAACCGTCGGGATAGCCGAGCAGCCTCCCGTTGCGGATGGCGCGGCGAATCAAAAAGCGCAAAACGAAACCGCGATCGGTATTCGACGGATAGACGCCATCGTTGATCAAAAACGTCGCAGCGCGCATATGATCGGCGATGATGTTCTGTCGTGCGACCTGCTCGCTCGGCGAGAGCGTCGTGCGCCCGATCGGCGGCTGGGCCGCAACGAGATCGGTGAACAGGTCGGTCTGATACATCGACGCCACGCCGTTGCAAACGGCGAGCATGCGTTCGAGTCCCGCGCCGGTGTCGATAGACTTGCGAGGAAGCTCCGTCAGCGCTCCATCGGCCGCGCGATTGTACTGCTGGAAGACGACGTTCCAAATCTCGACGTAGCGATTGCCGAGGTTCGGACCGGTGTCGTCGGAACCGGCGGCGTGCTCCGGGCCCGTGTCGTAGAACAGCTCGGTGCATGGCCCGCACGGACCAGTCGCGCCCATCGTCCAAAATTCTCTTCGTCGAAGCGGCTGATGCGTGACGGGTCGAGGCCGATTTCGTCGATCCAGATGCGCTCGGCTTCGTCATCGCCGACGTGCACCGTAACGTAGAGCCGCGCCGGATCGAGCTTGAGGACCTGCGTGACGAACTCCCATGCCCACGCAATCGCCTCGCGTTTGTAGTAGTCGCCGAAGCTGAAGTTTCCGAGCATCTCGAGGAAGGTACCGTGCCGTCCGGTACGCCCGACGCTCTCGATATCGCTCTTGGCGCCGGCCACCCGCAAGCAGCGCTGCACCGTCACGACGCGCGGCGCCGGAGCCGGCTGCTCGCCCAAAAAGACGGGCACGAACGGCTCCATCCCGGCGATCGTGAAGAGCGTCGTCGACATCTCGTGCGGAACCAGGCTCGCCGGCGGCAGCAGCTTGTGCTGCTTTCCGACGAAGAAATCGATCCACGCCTGACGCAGTTCCTGGCTCTTCATCACACCACACTATACCGGCGCCGGCAAAACCTGTCGATGCATTTTCCCGCCCTTGTCATCCCGAGCGTAGCGCCCGGAGGGCGCGGAGTCGAAGGGCGCTCGTCGCTCGGCCATCCTGGCGTCGCTCCTCCGCTGCTCGGGCTCCTCGCTCTCGCCATCCATGCCCACCGACTCGCTGCGCTCGCTCAGGATCGTCGTCCCGAGATGCTCGCCCTCTTCCGCCGTACCTACTCGGCTAAAACGGAGCGAAGCTTCTCGAGCGCCTTTGCCTGCAGGCGGGAGACGTGCATTTGCGAGACGTTGAGCCGTTTGGCGATTTCGGTCTGCGAGACCGATTCGTAGAAGCGTAAGTAGATGATGACGCGTTCGCGGCCGGTGAGCACGGCGAAAGCGCGTTCCAAGTTCGCGCGGTCTTCGAGCAACTCGAGCCCGGCGTCGGCGACGCCCACGGTATCGGCTAGCGTTTGCGACTTCTTGTCGTTCTCGCCCGAGACTTCGCTATCGAGCGAGAGCAGATTGTAGGCCTGTCCGAGCTCTTGCGCCTCGAGGATCTCGTCCTCGCCGGCGTTGAGATGTTCGGCAAGCTCGGCGACGGTCGGGCTGCGCCCAAGTGCGATCGCCAACTTGTCGCCCGCGCGGTTGACGGCCAGGTTGAGCTCTTGAAGCCGGCGCGGCACTTTGACGGCCCAGCCCTTGTCGCGGAAATACCGTTTGATCTCGCCGACGATCGTGGGCGTGGCGTACGTCGTGAACTCGACGCCGCGCTCCAGCTCGAACCGGTCGATGGCTTTGAGCAGCCCTACGGTCCCGACCTGAACGAGATCGTCGAGGGGTTCGCCGCGATTGGCAAAACGCACCGCAAGAAAACGAACGAGGTTGAGGTGCACGACGGCGAGCTCGTCGCGCATGTGCTCGTGCTGCGAATCTGGTGTATCCGGAGCGGCTTCGTGGCGGCGGCGAGCTTGAATAAATTGCGCAAAAAGCTCACGGGTCCGCTCGCGGTCCGGACGCGTTTCGTCCCGTTCGGTCACTATCCGGCCTGAGCGCCGAGCCTCTTGACCATAAGCAGCTCGGTTCCGTGCTGCGGATGCACGTCGTAGCTGACTTCGTCCATGAGCGTTCTAATCAGGAAGATTCCGAGCCCGGCGATGCGCGCTTCGTCGAAGTTCATCGGTTCGGGTTCGACTCGAACGCTGGGACGGCCGTTGTCGCGAACGCGCACGCGCAGCGCATCGGCCAGCGCTTCGCAGGTGAGCAAGATGAACTCACCATGACCCTCGTGTTGGATGGCGGCAGTACACGCCTCGGTCACGGCGAGCTTGACGTCTTCGATCTCCTCGATCGAGAACTGAAGGTGGTTCGCAACGGTCGCTGCGGCGAGCCGCGCCAGCGCGACCCATTCGGCGCGAGCCGGAATGCGAAGCTCGACCAGGTCCGGGGCGGCGTGTTCCACCGCCTGATTCATACCAGCGCTTTCATCGCCGAATCTTCGCTCTCGAAGATTCCGAAGATTTTGACTAAGCCGGTAATGTCGAAGATCTTCTTGATTTGCGGGTTGGTGCAGACGAGATTGACCGATCCACCGTGCTCGCGGACGCGCTTGAGTCCGCCGATCAACACGCCGAGACCGGTCGAATCGATGTACCGCACCTTCTCGAGATTGATGACTAGATGGTAAACGCCGCGATCGATCAGCTCTCCAACCGCGTCCTTTACTTTGGGCGACGTGTATACGTCGATTTCGCCGCTCAAATCGACGACGTAACAGTCGCCCGGCGCTTCGCGTACGTTTACCTTGATGTCCAACTCAGCCCTCGGCTTTCCGTTCCAGCTCTTCGTGAATCTCTTGCGCCGAACTTCGCCCTTCCGCTACCGCGGCGTCGAGATTGGCGCGGGCATTCTCCACCACTTGGCGTCCACGTTCGTAGAGTTCCGACACACTCGATTGCCACTGCGACGTCACGTCGCCGACACGGCCTCGAAGATCGCCGGTCGCATCCATCGCCATGCCGCCCGCTTCACGCGCCTTTCCGGCAAGCTGATCGCGCGCGTCCTCCTGCGTAAGCAGGACCGCCGCGGCGCCCCCAACGACGGCACCTATTAAAAAGCCGGCGAAGAATCCACCCCCGCCATTACCTTTGCCCATGTTTAACCTACTCCCTAAGCGTTCGAGTCTTTTCCCGTAACCAAGCGTCGTAAACCAGCTGTGACCCCGGCAATCGCCGCGCCTACGTTGACGATGCCGGGAACGACAGCGCTTCGAGTCAGGTCGACCGTCCGAGAAACGCTTCCGGCAGTCTGCTCCAAAGACTTGGTAAGCTCGTCAACTCGAGATAGGGTGCTGGTCACCGGCGCCCCGATCCCGGCGAGTTGGCGATCTACCTCGTCCAGAGTCGCACGAACCCGTCCGAGCGTCTTCGCCAGCGCCAGACAGGCGACGAAGACTCCCGTGCCGACCAAAAGGGCGGCGACGCCGCCTAGGACATCGAGAACCACAGGGCCCCACTCCGTACTGCTCAAGGTAGTTGCCTCCAGCCGCGCGCCGTTCGTTTTCTCAGTCTACCCATCCCCCCGAAGTTCCCGGCGGAGCGCCTCGCAGCCCGGCGACGACATCCGGGAGCAGCTCGATCGCGCGCTCTATCTCGCTTGCAGAGGTGGCGTGCCCGAGCGAGAAGCGAACCGCTCCCCGCTGCCACTGGGGGCCGATCTCTAGGGCGGCCAGCACGTGGCTAGGCTCGGGCGCTCCCGAAGCGCAGGCGCTCCCGGCGGAAACGGCAATGCCGGCGAGATCCAGGGCAATCAGTAGCGCCGCCGAGTCCACCCCGGCAAAGCCGACGTTCAGGATATTGGCCACCCGGGGAGCGCCGCCGCCGGCAACCCGCACGCCTGGTATCGAGGCCAGGATGGCCCCCTCGAGGCGATCCCGCAGGGCGGCGACGCGCGCGGTTTCCACCACCTGATCGCGGATCGCAAGCTCTAATGCGGCAGCAAGCCCCACAATGCCGAGCAGGTCCTCGGTTCCGGCTCGCCGTCCAAACTCTTGACCGCCGCCGCGCAACTGCGGGGCGATCGGAACACCCCGCCGCACGTAGAGGAGTCCGGCACCCTTGGGTCCGCCGAACTTATGAGCCGAGAGCGACAGCAGATCGACCCCCAGAGCGGCGATCTCCATCGGCAGCCAACCGGCCGCGGCCACCGCGTCGGAGTGAAAAAGCACGCCGCGCTGACGAGCGATGCGCGCCAGTTCGGCGATCGGCTGAACCGTGCCGATTTCGTTATTGGCGTAAGCTATCGAGGCCAGCCGCGTCTCCGGCTTTAGCGCAGCTTCGAATCGCCCAACATCGACGAGCCCGTCGCCGTCTACGGAAAGGCGCGTCGTCTCGATCCCGGCCTCTTTTAGCCGGTCGAGCGATCCTAAGACGGCCGAGTGCTCGATCGCGCTAGAAACTACGTGCGCCGGGCGGGTTGCCGCTTCCATTACCCCGGCAATCGCCAGGTTGTCGGATTCCGTACCACCCGACGTGAACGCAATCTCGTTGGCCGCAACTCCGAGAGAGATCGCAACGCGCCGGCGGGCATCGTCGAGCAGCGCCCGCGCTTCACGTCCTTCGGCGTGTAACGAACTAGGATTAAAGTCGCTTTTTGCAAGCATTGCGCGCATCGCTTCGGCCGCCTCGGCACGCAGCGGCGTAGTCGCGGAATGATCGAGATAAATTCGTTGCGCTCTCACAGGTCGCTCACAGTATGCCGGTCTATTATCTGCTTGTGCGAAGCTCCAACGCACACTCCGAGAAGTAGCAACGGGAAACTGGCGGTCCGAGTATCACTCGGACCGCCTTTTTATTGAGTCTTGTTGAAAATAGCGCCGCTCGCTCAATCCGGGCGGCAAATTTACTTGCTCGACGTCGTAGTCGTCATGCGCGTAATGGTAGTCGCGGCCGTAACCGAGCTCGCGCATTAAACGGGTCGGCGCGTTGCGTAAGTGCAAGGGAACGGGCTCGTTGCGTGTCTCCAATACATCTTCCTTCGCGGCGCCGTACGAACGCCCGACCGCGTTACTTTTCGGCGCCGTGGCCAAGTAGAGCGTCGCGTGCGCGAGCGGAAAGAATCCCTCGGGCATACCCACAAAATGCACGGCCTGTTGAGCTGCTACGGCCACTTGCAGCCCATTGGAATCGGCCAACCCGACGTCTTCGGAAGCCAAGATAACCAGCCGGCGCGCGATAAACAGCGGATCTTCGCCGCCCTCGATCATGCGCGCCAACCAGTAAAGCGACGCATTCGGATCGCTGGCGCGAATCGACTTGATGAAGGCGCTGACGACGTCGTAGTGCATGTCGCCGCCTTTATCGTAGGGCGAGTTGCGCCGTTGCATCGCCTCGCGCACCAGCGTAGCGTCGATCTTCCGAGTTCCCTCGGGCAGCGACGCCCCGGCGAACTCGAGCGCGCTCAGCGCGGCGCGCGCGTCGCCGTTGGCAAATCCGACGAGCAGCCGCTTCGCATCGGACTCCAGCTCGAGTTCTTTGGCACCGAGACCGCGCTCGCGATCGCGAAGCGCGCGGTCCACAATCGTCGCAACCTCGTCATCCGAGAGCGCTTGTAGCACGAAGACCCGGGCGCGCGACAACAGCGCGGAGTTGACTTCGAATGATGGATTCTCCGTCGTCGCGCCGATTAGCGTCACCGTGCCGTCCTCGACGTACGGTAGTACGGCATCTTGCTGCCCTTTATTGAAGCGATGAATCTCATCGATGAAGAGCACCGTGCGCCGTCCGACACGCCGGCGCGCGCGCGCCTCGGCGACGATGCGGCGCAGATCGGCGACGCCGGCGCTCACCGCCGAGATGCGTTCGAAGTGCGCGCCGGTCGAGTGGGCCACGACCTCGGCCAGCGTCGTCTTCCCGCTGCCGGGCGGTCCCCACAGAATCATAGAGGGAACGGCGTCGCGTTCGATCGCCACGCGAAGCGCGCGGCCGGGTCCTAATACGGCTTCCTGTCCCACGAACTCGCCCAGCGTTAGCGGCCGCATGCGCGCGGCGAGCGGCGTCTCTTCGGGATCGGAATCGAAGAGGCCGGGCGTCAAGGCGACGAGCTAGGCGCCTCTACGGGCTGCGTGAGGGGGTTCTTAGGCGCTTTTAGCGGCTTGGGCGTTGCCAAGTGGCGATGAAGTTCGCCCGGGAACTGCATGGTGACGTCGCCCTGCGCGTGAGCAGTTCCGCTGGTCGTGTTGTAAACTACGCGCTGCGCCTTCATGCTGCGCGTGCCCTCGACGATATGTACCGAACCCTCGAGCTGCAGTTGATGCGTTTCGTCGTTGAGCGTTCCGTTATCGGCCGTGACGACCGTGTCGCCCTGAACGTAATGGACGTTGCCGATGGCCTGATAGACCTTCGCTTCGCCGTCGATCTGCGCTTTGTCGGCGGTCAACGTGGACGGCGACTGCGCCGGTTGCTGGGCGCCGCCCTCGAGACTACCGACTCCGCTGCCCTGCGAATCGTGCATCACGACGTGCCCGTTCAGGTAAAGCATCTTCTTTTTGTAGTTCCCGTTGGCACGATCCGCGGTAACGTCGCCGCCGACACGCGTCATCACGACCTTCGTAGGCGTGCTGAAGTCGCCGGTCTTGAAGTTGGCGTCGAGCGAGTTGGCGTGCACGGTCCACACGCCTAAATCGAACTGAGTCGCTGCGCCGTTGGGCGGCGATCCGGCTCCCGGCGACGGACGCGCACCGCCCGGCGCGCGCGGTTGCGGTGCGGTGCGCGTCTGCGCGCTCGGACGTGCTTGCGGCGCCGGCGGCGGCGATGCGGCGAGCGTCGCCTCGAGCACTGCGAGGATCAACGCGAACGCGGAGATGGGGCGAATCATTGTCGTTGTGTACGTACCTTTACCGTCGGACGTTCTATCGGTCCAAGCAACTCGCTCAGACGTTTTTCAGAAACGACCCCTTCACGCAGTAAGCGGGCGTGTACTCCGGAGAGATCGACGATGGTTGATTCGCCGTCATAGCGCGTCGGTCCGTGCGCGATGAGCAGATCGGCCGAAGGCAGCATGGCGAGATCTTCCTCGCCGAGATAACGCGGGCCGCCGGGCGGATTTGCCGTCGTTCCGGCAATCGGACCGCATCGCTCGAGCAGTGCCCGCGCAAAAGGATCGTCGGGAACGCGAAAGGCCAGCGTCTGCAGTCCCGCTGCGAGTTCGTCGCTAATGAACGCCGGCTTGCGAATCAAAATGATGACCGGCGCAGGAAGCAGCCGTTTTGCGGCTTGCACCGCCAGCGGATTGTCGCCGGCGTACTCGAGAAACTCGGTTACACTGGCGAGGTGCATCGTGAGCGGCCGGTTGTCCGGTCTCCCCTTGGCTGCATAGACGCGGTCGATCGCTTGAGAGTCGTACGGATCGCAACCGATGAGATAACTCGTATCGTTTGGAAGGACGACGGTTCCGCCGGCAAAGACGCGGCGCGCTACTTCTTCGGCGACCTCGTCGACCCGCGCCCCGCTCGCCTCGATTACACGCGTAGTCGCGCTCCGGTACCGATCGCAACGCACGAGAGCGGGTCATCCGCTACGATGACCGGTACGCCCGTGACGTCGGAGAGCAGTTTCTCGAGCCCGCGCAATAGCGCCCCGCCGCCGGTGAGAATGATGCCCCGGTCTATGATGTCGGCCGCGAGTTCGGGCGGCGTTTTTTCGAGCACGGACTTCACTGCTTCGACGATCGCGCCGATCGGCTCGGAGAGCGCTTCGCGAATCTCTTCGCTGGTGATCTTAACGGTTTTGGGCAGACCGTTGATCAGATCGCGACCGCGAATTTCCATCGCCAGCTCCTGTTCGAGCTTATACGATGACCCGATCTTGATCTTGATCTCCTCTGCCGTGCGTTCGCCGATCATGAGATTGTAGACGCGGCGAATATAGCGCACGATCGCTTCGTCCATCTTATTTCCGGCAACGCGAAGCGACTGCGAGACGACGATGCCGCCCAGCGAGATGACCGCGACGTCCGTCGTGCCGCCGCCGATGTCGACCACCATGCTTCCGGAAGGACCGTCGATCGGCAGGCCGGCCCCGATCGCGGCGGCCATGGGCTCTTCGACGATGCCGACGTCGCGTGCTCCGGCGAGCTTCGCCGCGTCCTTCACGGCGCGTTCTTCTACGCTGGTGATCTCGGCCGGAACGCAGATCGTGACGTGCGGTTTTGGCTTGATGATCGAGGACCACCACGAACGATCTTTCATAACCTTCTTGATGAAGTAGGAAAGCATCGCTTCGGTGACTTCGAAGTCGGCGATCACGCCGTCGCGCAACGGACGAATCGCTTGGATATGCGCCGGCGTCTTGCCGAGCATCTGTCGCGCTTCCTCACCGACGGCCAACACGCGGCCGGTGTTCATGTCCTTCGCCACGACGGACGGCTCGCGCAAAACGATGCCCTTCCCCTTGACGTGAACGAGCACGTTGGCCGTGCCCAGGTCGATCCCGATATCCAAGCAGTAACTCCTAACTCAAATCTGGGGGCGTTATCCGGTCGCCGAAATGCGCGGATATTCGCTCGTTTCGAAAAACCCTGTCGGTTCGACCAAAGGCGTGACGCCGCTGCTGCGCTGCACCTGTCCGCCGAGTTCTGAGAGCAGCTCTTCCAAACGCTCGTAGCCGCGGTCGATGTACTCGAGCCCGATAATCTCCGTCTCACCGGCAGCCGCCAGCCCGGCAATGACCAGCCCCGCGCCGGCGCGTATGTCGGGTGCTTCGACCGGCGCGCCGGAGAGCGTCTTGGGACCCTTGATGACCGCCGCGTTGCTCTCCATCGTCACCTTGACGTCGGCGCCCATGCGCGCCAGCTCGTTGACGTACGAGAAGCGCGCGTTGAAGATCGACTCTTCGACGACGCTCGTGCCCGGGCACGTACAGAGAAAGCCGACCATCTGCGGCTGCAGATCGGTCGGGAAACCAGGATAGGGCGCGGTTAAGATGTCGGTGCCCCCGGTAATGCTGTCGGCCTTGACGCGAATCCAATCGTCACCCGTCATCGTGACGACGCCGCATTCGACCAGTTTGTCGAGAAGAGCCCGGCAATGCTGCGGCCGGCAATCGGTGACGGTCACGTCGCCGCGCGTCACCGCTCCCGCCAGGAGCAAGGTGCCGGTCACGATGCGATCGGGAATGATCTCATACTCGACGCCGTGGAGCTCCTGTACGCCCTCGATCGTTACCGTGTCGGTTCCTTGGCCCGCGATCCTCGCACCCATCGCAACGAGAAAGTCGGCCAGGTCGACGACCTCGGGCTCCATCGCCACGTTCTTTAGCGTCGTCGTTCCTTCGGCCAGGACGGCGGCGAGCATCGCGTTCTTGGTCGCGCCGACGCTGGGCATACGAAACTCGATGGCCGCACCGCTCAGACGCGATCCGCGAGCTCGTGCGATGAGGTAACCGTGAGCGTTGTGCACGTCGCATCCCAGCGCCACGAACGCTTGCTCGTGCATGTCGGTCGCGCGCGTACCGAGCACGCATCCGCCCGGCAAGGGAACCTCGGCTTGCCCAAATCGTCCCAGCAGCGGGCCGACCACGTCGAATGAAGCGGCGAGTTTACGCACCAGCGCATACGGCGCGCGATAGGACGCGACGTTGCTCGCGTCGATGGTGACGCTGTTGTCGCCCTGCGAACGGATGCGGGCTCCTAGCGCTTCGAGCAGCGACCACATGACCGAAACGTCGGTGATACGCGGAATGCGATGGAGCGTAACCGTGCCTTTAGCCAGCAAGGCGGCCGCCATAATCGGCAATGCGGCATTCTTTGCTCCGTGCGTTGCAACGGAGCCCTCCAGCCGCGCGCCGCCACGAATCCGCAGCGTAGTCTCGAGCCGATCGAGCATGATGACGTTCTTACGCTTCGCGTGATGCAGCGGCTCGCCCCGCCCAAGGCAGGAGCGGCGGCGCTTTAGTGGCCGGTGAGCCGCAGCTTCGCGTTGGCGAAGTCGATGATCGCCTGCTCGCGCGCGAAGGGCTCGCTGCCCGGCGCCGCGCCCTTCTGGCGCTCCGTCGCCTCAGCGAGATCCTCGCGGGTTTTGGCGACGACGACGTCTTCAAAGCGAACGGCCTCGTCCACCAGCACGGTTACTCGATCGGGCAGCGCCTGCATGAAACCCTCGCTGGTTGCCAGCTCTAGCCGCGAGGTTTGCCCCTCGTGGTCCTGAGCTTGTCGAAGGACGTTCGCGCGCAGCACACCCGGCTTTAGTGCAGCCAAAAACGGTGCGTGGCTCGGAAGAATGCCTTCCTCGCCTTCGGTCGTGACGGCAATTACCAGCTCGGCTTCGCCCTCGAACGCAACCTCTTTGGGCGTGACGAGGCGAAACGGAATGGTGTTAGGCACGGGCCATCCGTTCGGCGTTGGCGCGCACTTCGTCGATCGTGCCGGCGTAGAAGAAAGCGCCCTCCGGCAGATCGTCGACCTTGCCTTCGAGAATCTCCTTGAACGATGCGACCGTCTCCGAGAGCTTGACGTACTTGCCCTCGCGTCCGGTGAACTGTTCGGCGACGAAGAACGGCTGCGAGAAGAAGCGCTGAATGCGGCGCGCCCGAGCGACCGCGATCTTGTCGTCTTCGGAGAGCTCTTCGACGCCGAGAATGGCGATGATGTCCTGTAAGTCGCGATAGCGCTGCAGAACTTCTTGCACGCCGCGCGCGACTTCGTAGTGCTCTTGGCCGATGATCTGCGGATCCAAAATGCGCGACGTCGAGGCCAGCGGGTCGACGGCAGGATAGATGCCGAGCTCCGAGATCGGCCGCGAGAGCGCGGTCGTGGCGTCGAGATGCGCGAAGGTCGTCGCGACGGCCGGGTCGGTGTAATCGTCGGCCGGCACGTAGACGGCCTGCACCGAGGTGATCGAGCCTTTGCGCGTCGAGGTAATGCGCTCTTCGAGCACGCCCATGTCGGTACCGAGCGTCGGTTGATAGCCGACCGCCGACGGCATGCGGCCCATCAGCGCCGAGACTTCGGAGCCGGCCTGCATGTAGCGGAAGATGTTGTCGATAAAGAGCAACACGTCGGCGCCGAGCTCGTCGCGGAAGTATTCGGCCATCGTGACGCCCGTCTGCGCGACGCGGAAACGCACGCCCGGCGGCTCGTCCATCTGTCCGAACACGAGCGTCGTTTGCGCGAGCACGCCCGACTCTTTCATCTCGATCCAGAGGTCGTTGCCTTCGCGCGTGCGCTCGCCCACGCCGGTGAAGACGGAGAAGCCTTTGTGGACGTACGCGATGTTGCGAATGAGCTCTTGAATGAGCACCGTCTTGCCGACGCCGGCGCCACCGAAGAGTCCGACCTTTCCGCCGCGCGTGTACGGCGCCATCAGGTCGACGACTTTGATCCCCGTTTCGAAGATACGCGCCGTGGGCTCCTGATATTTCAGCGCCGGCGGCGGACGATGGATCGGCCAAAACGCCGCGGCTTTCACCGGTTCGTTGCTGTCGATCGTCTCGCCGAGCACGTTGAAGATTCGTCCCAGCGTGCCTTCGCCTACCGGTACGGTGATCGGCCCGCCGAGACTCCGCACCGCCGCGCCGCGCACCAAACCGTCGGTCGAGCCCAGCGCCAGGCATCGAACTTGGTTGTCACCCAGCTCGTCCTGCACTTCGAGCGTCAGCTCGCGCGCCTGCATCGCGGTACCGCCCAAACGCGCGTCGCCATTCGACGCGCCGCCCGTTCCGCCGCCCGCGCCTTCGTTGACGCCGACGCGCAGCGCGTCGTTGATGTTCGGGAGCGTTTCGGGCGTAAACTCGACGTCCACGACGTTGCCGAGGATCTGCACGACTTTACCGGTTGGATCTGCCATCTTTTTCAGTACTTTCTTTTTCGGTTTTCAGAGAATCTCAAAATCGAGGCGAGTGAAGGTGGGCTCCCCTCACTCGACCCCCAGGCTTCCGCGCCGCCCACGATCTCGAGGAGTTCTTTCGTGATCGCGGCTTGACGGGCGTTGTTCATAGCGATGGTGAGCTCGTCGATGAGCTTCGACGCGTTGTCGGTGGCGTTGGTCATCGCGACGAGCTGGGCGGCGAAGAAGGCAGCGTCGGTTTCGAGCATCGCCGAGTAGATCGTGAACTCGAGATACTTGGGGAGCAGCCGCGGTGAGAACGAACTCAGGTGACGGAGCGAACTCGATTGCGCCGCTAGGTTTTTTCGAAGTCTCTTCTTGGTCGCCGGTGAGGGCGCTGAGATCTTCGGCGAGGATCGGGACGAGCTTGCGCGTCTGCGGCCGCTGCGACATCATCGAGACGAGCTGTTGCGAGACCAGGACGATCTCGCCGATCGTGCCTTTGGTGAAGTCGTCGGTGACGCGCTGCGCGACCTCGCGCGCGGTGTCGAGCTTCGACTCGCCGCCCAGCGGCCAGCTCGGCGCGTCGGTGAGCCCCATTCGGCGAACGGCATTACGCGCCTTGACGCCGACCGTGTAGTAGCGCACGCTGCTCTGCCGGCGCGCGAAGAGCTCGGCGGCGTGGATGACGTTGGCGTTGAACGCGCCGGCAAGTCCTTTGTCGGAGGTCATGAGCACGACGCCCGACGGCGCGCCTTCTTTGCCGGGCTTCATGAAGGGATGATCGATCGACGAGACCGCCGCTATCAGATCGCGCAGCATCTCGCCGAGCGCATCGGCATAAGGACGCGCGCGCTTCCGAGCGGCTTCGGCACGGCGAATTTTCGCCGCAGCCACCTGCTTCATCGCTTTGGTGATCTGCTGCGTGTTCTTCAGCGACCGGATGCGGTCGCGTAAATCGCGTACGGACGGCACGAGCTTCCTTTTACTCTAGAAGCTCTTGTTGAATTCGGTGAGCGCGGCGTCGAGCTGCTTCTTGACGTCGTCCGAAAGCTGCCCGCTCTTGGCGATCGCCTCCGGAATCTCCGGATGCTTCTCGTGAAGAAAGTCGACCAGCGCCGAGGCCCAGCTTTGGAGCCGCGCGGTCGGGACGTCGTTGACGAAACCGCTGCTCGCCGCGTAGATGAGGGCGACTTGATCTTCCATTGCCTGCGGCTGATACTGCGGCTGCTTGAGCAGTTCGGTCAGCTTCTCACCGCGCATTAACTGGTTTTGCGTTGCTTTGTCGAGATCGCTCGAGAGCTTGGCGAACGCGGCGAGATCGCGATACTGCGCCAGTTCGAGTTTGAGTTGACCGGCGACCGATTTCATCGCCTTGGTCTGCGCGGCGCCGCCGACGCGCGAGACGGAGAGACCGACGTCGACCGCCGGACGAATGCCCTGGAAGAACAGCTGCGGCGTCAGGTAGATCTGGCCGTCGGTAATCGAGATGACGTTGGTCGGGATGTACGCCGAGAAGTCGCCGGCTTGCGTCTCGATGACGGGAAGCGCGGTGAGCGATCCGCCGCCCATCTCGTCGGAGAGTTTCGCGGCGCGCTCGAGCAGACGCGAGTGCAGGTAGAAGACGTCGCCCGGATAGGCTTCGCGGCCCGGCGGACGGCGCAGCAGCAGCGACATCTCGCGATACGATTGGGCGTGCTTGGTGAGGTCGTCGTAAATGATCAGCACGTCTTTGCCCGAGTACATCAGCTCTTCGGCCATCGCGCAGCCGGCGAACGGGCGCTAGCCAGCGCAGCGCGGCCGCTTCCGACGGGCTGACGGCGACGATGGTCGTGTAGGCCATCGCGCCCTTCTGCTCGAGGATCTGCGCGAGCGCGGCGACCGTCGAGTTCTTCTGACCGATCGCGACGTAGATGCAGTAGACGTCGCGGCCTTTTTGATTGATGATCGTGTCGATCGCGATGGCGGTCTTGCCGGTCGAGCGATCGCCGATGATCAGCTCGCGCTGCCCTTTGCCGATCGGAATGAGCGCGTCGATCGCGCGGATGCCGGTCTGCAGCGGCTGCTTGACGGGCTGACGCTGCACGACCGTCGGAGCGACGTTCTCGATCGTCCGAAAGCGCGTCGTCTCGATCTCACCCTTGCCGTCGATCGCCTCGCCGAGCGGATTGACGACGCGTCCCAGCATGACTTCGCCGACCGGTACCGAGGCGATGCGACCGGTGCGCCGCACGCTGTCGCCTTCTTTGATCTCCGTGTCCGGGCCCATGATCACGACGCCGACGTTGTCCTCTTCGAGGTTGAGCGCGACTCCTTGCAATCCGTTGGCAAACTCGACGAGCTCGGACGATCGCACGCCGCGCAGTCCGTAGACGCGCGCGAGGTTCGCCCCGACCTCGATGACCGTACCGACTTCGTCTTCTTGGATCTCGGTCTTGAACTGCTCGATTTGTTGTTTGAGGATGCCGGCAATTTCGTCAGCGTTGATCATTCGTAACTTTCTTCACGTGTGCGATGTAGGGTTTGTTGGATCTTCAGGTGCGCCGTCACGTAGCTTGAGCCAGTTCGCGGGTGAGGGCGTCGAGGCGGCCGGAGATCGTCGCGTCGATGCGGCGATCGCCCATCAGGATGCGCAATCCGCCGATTACCGCGGATCGACGACTTCGGTGACTTCAAACTTCTTGCCGTAGCTTCGCTCGAGGCTCGAAATGACGTCGGCGTACTCTTTTCGGTCGAGAGCGCGCGCCGAGGTAAGCGTCAGGAGCTCGCGGCCGCGGGCAGCTCGCTCGAGCGCGAGATACTCCGCAACGATCGCCGGAAGCAGCGTCTCGCGGTGCTTGCGGACCAGCAGGAGCAGCGTGTGCAGCGCGATGGGATGGAGCTGCCCGAATGCCTCGCCGAGCACGCGCTCCTTGTCGGGCCGGCCGATGACGGGGGCGGCGAAGAAGTCGGCGACCGGATTGCTCTCGCCGAAGCTCGCGCGATCGTCTGCAGATCGGCGCTCACGCGATCGGTCACGCCTTGCTCGCGCAGCGAGTCGGCAACGGCGGTCGCGTAGCGCCGTGCCAGCGTTCGTTAACCACTCGAGCCGGCTCCACGGAGTTTACGAAGCGGTCGACCATGCCGCATCGAGCGCCGGGCCGGCGCGCCGTTGCGCGTCTTGGCGCGCGAGCGTCAGCGCGCGACCCAAGATCTCGTCCCGCAAACGCGATCGAGCCGCGGCGCGGGCGCGTGCAATTCCTTGCCTGCGTCGGCCAACGCGCGCTCGCCGGCTTCGTGCGCGTCGCGACGAAGCGCTCGCACTCGCGCGTCCGCGTGCTCGCCGGCGCGCTCTCGATCAGCTCGGCGTCGCGCCGCGGCGCTCTCGATCTCCTCGTGCAGCGCTTGCAGCGTCGCCTTCACTTCGTCGCGATGGCGCTCGGCTTCGGCGATCTGCTCGTTCTGCGCTCTTGCGCGGCCAAGATCGCCGGCATGAGAACTGGAACCACAGGCAGACCGAGGCACGCGATGAAGAGCACGAGCCGAAACGACCTGACTCCAGATCGCGATCTGCACGTAGAAGCTGCGTTTGGTTCACTTCGCCGCCTCCGGAGGACGCGCTCGACCATGACGTCGGCGAGCTGTTGACCGACTCGTCTTCGCCGACCGCGCGCCGAACCGAGCTCGTCGTGCGCGTTGCGCTGTGCTTCCTCGACGATCGCCTGCGCTTGCGCGGCGTATTTGGTCGCAGACTGCGGCCGGCTTCGTTCGACGCCTCGGCCCGGCTTTGGCGAGGTGCTGTTCGGCTTCGCGGCGCGCGTCGGCGCGAATGCTCTTCGGCCTGCTCGCGCAGGTCGTGCGCCTCGGCCTGGTAGCGATCGTAGTCCGAGACGACGCCGTCGATGTACTTCGCGGCGCTTGCGAATCGCTTGCCCGACGGGCCGCAAGAACACGACGTTCAGCAACGCGAAAAAGATCGCGAAGTTGAGGAGCTGGATCCAAAACGTACCGTCGAGCGAGAGGAACATCGTGCGCGTTCGCTAGTGTCCCGCCAGGCTCGCGACGACGCCGTTCGGCAACGCCGACGACGACGATCAGCATGTAGAATGCGAGACCGAGCGCGATGATCGGAAACGCTTCCAGCACGCCGACGCCGAGGAACAGGAACGTGAAGATGTTCGGACGAGCTTCGGGCTGACGCGCGATCGCCTCGACGGCCTTGCTCGCGACGATGCCGTCGCCGACGGCCGAGCCGAACGCGACGCCGGCGACGATGATGCCGAACGCGAGCAGCGTGAATGCCGCAACCAACGCTTGAGAAGTCAAGATGTTAACCTTTCCTGAGTAACGCTAGTGTTCGTCGCCGATCGACAGAGCGAGAGTAGACGATCGCCAACAGCGTGAAGACGAACGCCTGCACCGTGCCGACGAAGAAGTTGAAGAACTGAATGAAGAACGGCACGACGGCGACGGCGAGCGAAAGGTTCAGCGGGCCGATCGTCACGCTTGCGCTACGATGATCGAAGCGACGATGACGAACAGCAGCTCGCCGACGAAAATATTGAAGAACAGACGCGCGGCCAGCGTCAGCGGTCGGACGACCTCGTCGAGGACGTTGATCGGAAAGAGCACGCGGAAACGGCTTGAAGAGGTGTCCGATTCGTGCCGATGCCGGTCATTTGGAAACCGACGATCCAGGTGAGCAGAACGACGATCAGCGCGAGCGGGACCGTCGTGTTGAGATCGGCCGTCGGCGAGCCGCCGAACGGCAGACCCGAGCGCCTTGAACGGCAGCATGCCGAACTGGTTGAGCAAGAAAATGAAGACGAACAGCGCGATGAAGAACGGCACGAACGGCTCGCCGCGCTTGCCCGAGCGTGCTGGTCGCCGAGATCGGCGATGTAGTTGACGACGCCTTCGACGACGACTTGCCGCTTCGTTTGATATGCCGATCGATAGCTCGCGCCGATCCACCCGAAGAACAGCCAGCGACAACGATCATGACGAGCCACGTCGTCGACGATCGTATCCGCGTGCACCGCCCCGAGCACCGGGAGCGTGCCACAGGATGTGCTCTCCGATTTTTTCTTGCAACGCGTTACTCCACTACAGAGCTGCGCTCATTTGTCCGGAAAGCGCGGTAGCGCGCCAAGCGCAAACATCGCCAGCGGAAGGAAGAATCCGGCGAAGTACCAGGCCCATCGACCACCACGGGCCCGAGCGCGGCGAACGCCACCGGGACTATACCGAACGAGGCCGATTCGCACGAAACTACTTAAGACGAAGACCGCCGACGCCGCGATTTGTCCAGCAGCCGCTCGCCGCTGCGCATCGTCCAACAGGGTGTTGAGCGACTCCGCAGAGCCCGCCGGTCCACAAGCGCGAAAACCGGATGCGGGAGCCAGCGGACGACGAGCAGGCCGACAACGAGCGACGACGAGCAGAGACTCCGAACCGACGACCGATCGTTTGAGCGCGATGGTACGTCGCGAGATCGGCCGCCGCTTCGGCGTCGCTGTAGCTACGCCGGGTGGGGGCGTTATCCTGCCGCCACGAGGCGCTAGAGCGAGCGCAGAGGAGCCGAACGGCCGAGTAGCCGCCGAGCACGAGCGCCCGGCGACCAGGCCGCCGAGCGCCCAGCAGCGGCTGTCCGCGTCGCGCGACCGAGCCAGACTCCGGCGAGCAGCCCGAGCAGCGTCGCCGCCGCAAAGGTTCCGCCGGCCGCCAGCACCGGGACGACGCGCGTTCACGGCGACGCCGCCGTCCGCCAGCCGGCGGTCGCGACCGTCGAAGGGCGCCGGGTAGCTGCCGCCGCGCAGGCGCGCGAGCAGCCACGCGACGATCCGCCCGGCCGCGCTGCCCGTCGCCGTACGGGTTGACCGCCCGCGACATCCGGGCGTAGTGAGCCGAATCGTCAGCAGGCGCCGGCCGCGGCGACGATCCGTTCGCGCCGGTGCCCGACCAGCTCGAGGGTTCCGGCCTCGAGCGCCTTCGGGCCGCTCGGTCTCCTCGCGCATCACCAAGCACCGGCTTGCCGAGGCACGGAGCTTCCTCTTGGAGTCCGCCCGAATCGGTCAGAACGAAGGCGGACTCGCGAACGGCGCAGACCATCTGCGCGTAGTCGATCGGATCGACCAAGATCGACGCCCGGGACGCCGTCGAGCACCTCGTGGGCGACCGGCGCGACTCGCGGCGACGGATGGACCGGCCAATAAAGCTGCGGACGCCTGCGGGCATCTCGCGATCTCGCGCATCGCCTCGGCCATCGTCGCGCATGAACTCGTGATTCTCGCGGCGATGCGCGGTGACGACGACGATCGGCCGGCTCGGGTCGAGTCTCGTCCCAGCGCGGCGGCAGCGGGCAGGTCCGTCGCGGCGCGCCGTTTCCAGAAAACGCGTCGATGACGGTGTTCCCGGTGACGATGATGTCGCCGGCGGCGACGTTTTCGCGGAGCAAGATGCTCGCGCGCGAGCGAGGTCGGCGAGAAGTGATAGGACGCGATCGTGCCGGTCAGCCGCCGGTTCATCTCTTCGGGGTACGGCAGCCACGGGTCGCTGCGTACGCAGGCCCGCTTCGACGTGACCGACCGGAATCTGCGGTAAAACGCCGCCAGCGCCGCCGACGTGCTCGTCGTCGTGTCGCCGTGGACGAGCACGACGTCGGGCCGCGCTTCGAGCGAGCACGCGCTCCATGCTCGTCAGCACGCGCGTCGTGATCTCGGTCAGCGTTTGATCGTCGGTCATGATGTCGAGATCGTAAGTCGGGCTCGATCGCAAAGAGCGCCAGCAGATCGTCGAGCATCTTGCGATGCTGCGCGGTGACGCAGACGACGTCGTCGATCTTCGGGTGCGCCGCGAGCGCGTGCACGACCGGCGCCATCTTGATCGTGTCGGGACGCGTTCCGAACACCGTCATGAACGCGGAGCTTATCGGTGCGTTGCGGGCATCGTCGTCGCTACTGCGTGACGGAACACGTGCGTGAATTCGCCCGACAACGCCAGTGCGACCGCGCCGAGCACGAAGCACACCGCGTAGATCAGCAGCACGGCCTGGCGGACGTTCAAGCCGAAACGGAAGATGAGCTGATGGTGGAAGTGACCGCGGTCGGCCTCGGTGATCCGCTTGCCCGCTAGCGCGCGCCGCACGATCGCGGCCGCCGTGTCGAGCACCGGCAGCGCCAGCACGAACGAGCGGGACGACGCACGCTGATCGCGATGGCCTGTTTGCTCGCGCCGATGATCGAGACGGTCGCGAAGACGTAGCCGATGAAGAGCGAGCCGGCGTCGCCCAAGATGATGCGCGCCGGATTGAAATTATATGGAAGGAAGCCGAGCGCCGCGCCGGCCAGCGCGATGACGACCAGCGCGACGACCGGATTGCGCGTGCAGCACGGAGATCGCGAACATGAAGATGCTCGAGATCACGGTGACGCCGGCCAGCAGGCCGTCGAGCCCGTCGATGAAAGTTGATCGCGTTCATCATCCCGACGTACCACACCAGCGTGAGCGGAACGCCGACCCACAGCGGAAACTCGATCCAGTTCGTGTTGGGATTGTGGTCGAACGGATTGGTAACCCCGGTAATGACGAAGCCGTAGAAGCAGCGAGATGAGCGCGACGAGAATTTGCGCGACGAACTTGTTGCGGGGGCGCATCCCCATGATGTCGTCCCACACGCCGACGCCGAGAATCAGCAGGCCGCCGAAGAGCAAGCCGACGAGTTGGTGGACCGTCGCGAACTGGTCGGTGAGCACCTCGATCTGCTTGGCGTGCGTGTCGTGCATTCGCCGACGGCAGCAGCGCGAACGGCGACGCGAGCGCAAAGCCGAGCACGGCGAACAGCGCGCAGGCAAATCCGAAGAATACCGCGATGCCGCCGATTCGCGGCTTCGGCACGTCGTGCATCGCGGCGCTCCTCGTCGCCGTCGGTCGATCACGCCGAGATGGGTGCGCGAGCCGCAGATCAGCGGCGTCGCGAACGACGTTACCAGCACCGCGATGGCGAAGGTGACGAAGTAGATCGCGGCCGCCGTCCAGCCGAACGTGCTCACCCGCGCGTGCCCTCGAGCGTGGCGTATTGGACCGAGCGCGACGCCGGCTTCGGCCAACAACGCTCCGGCAACCGCGTCGGGATAGCTTCCGTCGTACACGATCTTCCGCACGCCGGCGCTGATGAGCAGCTTCGAGCAGTTCACGCACGGCTGATGCGTGCAGTACGCGGTCGCGCCTTCGAGACTGACGCCGTGCAGCGCGCCCTGCACGACGGCGTTGGCTTCGGCGTGGGTCGCGCGCACGCAATGTTCGCCGACGAGCGTGCAGCCGACTTCGGTGCAGTGCGCGACGCCGCGCGGCGCGCCGTTATAGCCGGTGGTCAGAATGCGGTGCTCGCGTACCAGCACGCATCCGACCGACGCGCGCGGGCACGTCGACCGCGTGCTGACGGTCAGCGCGACTTGCATGAAGTACTCGTCCCACCCGGGCCGCATCGGACATACCGCCGGTCTCCTAGGGCACGTCGAAGCGGCGAGGTGAGCTCGCGGCACGCGGTCCGGCGCAGCGCGGCGACACGCGCGCGCGTTACTCGATGTCGTCGAGCGCGTCGACCATGATTCGCGCGACTTCGCGACACTCGTCGTTGCCCGAAGCCGCTCGACTGGTGATCGCCGGCGTGCCGATGCGGATGCCGCTGGCGACCATCGGTTTCTGCCGATCGAAAGGAATCGCGTTCTTGTTGACGGTGATGCCGATCTCGTCGAGATATGCCTCGACCGCTTTTCCGGTCAGACCTTTGACCGAGACGTCGACCAGCAGCAGGTGGGTGTCGGTGCCGCCGCCGACGAGGCGCAGACCGGCCGCGCACGAACTCCTCGGCCATGGCGCGCGCGTTGTCGATGACCTGCTGCTGATAGCTCTTGAAACTCGGGCCGCAGCGCTTCGCCGAAGGCGACGGCCTTGGCGGCGATGGTGTGCATCAGCGGGCCGCCTTGAATACCGGGGAAGACGCTCTTGTCGATCGGCTGCGCCCACTTCTTGCGTGCAGAGAATGATGCCGCCGCGCGGACCGCGCAGCGTCTTGTGCGTCGTCGACGTGACGAAATCGGCAACGGCCACCGGCGACGGATGCAAGTCCGACCGCGACCAGGCCGGCGACGTGCGCCATGTCGACCAGCAGCGTCGCGCCGACCTCGTCGGCGATCTCGCGGAACGGTCCGTATTCCATCATGCGCGGATACGCGCTGGCGCCGGCGACGATCATCTTGGGCCGGTGCTCGCGCGCCAGGCGCGCGCACTTCGTCGAAGTCGATCAGCTCGGTTTCGCGCTGTCACGCCGTACGCGACGGCGTTGTAGAGTTTGCCCGAGAAGCTCACCTTCGTGCCGTGCGTCAGGTGGCCGCCGTGCGCCAGCGACATGCCCAGCACCGTGTCGCCCGGCTGCAAGGCGGCCATGAAGACGGCCATGTTGGCCTGCGCGCCGGAGTGCGGCTGCACGTTGGCGTGCTCCGCACCGAAGAGCTGCTTGAGGCGCGTCGATGCGCGAGCCGTCTCGGCCCGTCGACGAACTCGCACCCGCCGTAGTACCGCTTTCCGGGATAGCCTTCGGCGTACTTGTTGGTCATCACGCAGCCCATCGCTTCGCGCACCGCGCGGCTGGCGTAGTTCTCCGAAGCGATGAGTTCGAGATTGTCGCGTTGCCGCCGCTCCTCTCCGGCGATGGCCGCAAAGATCTCGGGATCTTCGGCTTCGACGTGACTGCGTGCGAGAATATCCATGCTGCGTACTCTCCCTACGGTGTTCGGCACGATCGCCGCCGGCGTTTGCGCGTCGGTCACGGCGCCCTGCTCGATGTCCTTGAGGGTCCGCTCGCGCTGCTTGTCGCCGAACTCGAAAAGCTGTTCGATACGATACTCGTGACGTCCGCCGTCGAACGGCGTATCCAAGAAGACGTCGAGCATCCGTTCGATCATCTCCCAGCCGGTGAGACGCTCCGAAAACGCGATGACGTTGCAATCGTTGTGCCGGCGCGCGAGCTCGGCCGAGTACGGTTCGGCAACCGGCGCGCAGCGAATGCCGGGCACCTTGTTGGCGGCCATCGCGATGCCCAGGCTCGAACCGCAAACGACGATGCCGCGGTCGGCTTGGCCGCTGGCGACGGCTTCACCGACGGCATAACCGTATTGCGGATAGTCGACCGGCGTCGCATCGTGCGTTCCGAAGTCGAGCACGTCGTGTCCCTTGTCGCGCAAAATCTCTGCGATGCGATCTTTGTATTCGAAACCGGCGTGATCGGCGCCAACGGCAATTTTCATGGTCTCTCGGAGATCAAAGGCGAGGGGGGCAGGACAGGCGGTCGAACGTCCGACGCCGATGAAGCTGGCCTGCGCGAGCGGCGCGCTCCACCGTTCGTTCGTTCGCGGGGATCTCACCCAACTCGAGTTTCTCGACCTCTGCGCGCACGAGTTGGCTTGCGACGGCGTCGTGTTGGACGTTCGGCACTTTCCGCGCACCGACGACGACTACCTCGCGCAGGTCAAGAAGATGGCGGCCGACCGGGGGCTCAGCCTCGCGGCCCTTGCCGACGCGGCCTTCTTTCGATCGGACGGCGAGCGCATGCCGACGTCCTGGAGGTAGCGGCGGCACTCGGTGCGCCGCTGGTCGCGGCACCGCTGGCGCGCGAAACCGATTGTTCGTGGAGCGAACAGCTCGAACGACTGGACGTCGCGACGGCCCTCGCCAAAACCGTCAACGTGACGCTCGCGCTGCGCAACGCGCCGGCTACGTTTGCCGCCGGCACCCACGATTGCAAACGCGTCGCCAAAGAGGCCGACTCGGCGTGGCTGCGCTTCGGCCCGAGCCGGGACGCCTTCGACGCCGCCAGCGATCCGGCGCAGCTGCGCGCCAGTACGGTGTTGCTGTGGAGCGACGCGAGCGCCGAAACCGAGCGCTCGATCGCGATGACGGCAGCGGCTTTCGACGATTTTCGCGGACATCTCGCGCTCGACGATCGCACCGGCGAAGCAAGCATCGAGGGGATTACTAGCGCGATGGGCGCGTGGCGCGCTGCGCTCGACCGCAGATAGCGTCTGGTACACGCGGTACGAACCTGCATTCTCGCAGGTGGGTGCGGCCCGGGCGCCGTCCGGCAGGTATTTGAACTCACCGGTCCGTCGTTACCGGAGCTGATGCTCCCTAGGTCATATAAGTCGGCTCGGTACCAACATGCACTGCGCGCGGATCGCAGTCGAGCCCCTCTACCGTACCACTGCCGGTCAAGCGGCAACCGAGCAGCCCGAGGAAGGCGTGCTGTCCGGTTGAATGCGGTAGCGACTCACGATGGAAAAGCTTTCGGTAAACGTAACGCCGCTCGAGCTCCCGCTCGTTCATCCCTTCAAGATCGCGCGCGGCGAAGAACTCGTCGCAAGCACGGCGATCGTGCGCGTTCGCTGCGGCGAGCTCGAAGGTATCGGCGAGGCGGCCCCGATCGAGCGCTACGGCGAATCGGTCGAGAGCGTCGCCGCGTATTTCGCCTCGCACCAGCCGGCGTCGGACGACCCGTATCATTTGGAGGCGCTCTTACACGCCGGGCATCCCGGCCGCCGCACGCGCGGGCCTCGATTTCGCGCTTGCACGATCTCATCGGCAAGGATTTAGGCAAACCACTTTACGCGCTGCTCGGTCTCGATCCGTCGCTCACGCCGGCGACGTCGTTTACGATCGGGATCGCCGATCCGCAGACGACCCTGCGCAAAGTCGCCGAAGTCGGCGATCATCCGATTCTCAAGGTCAAGCTCGGAATCGGTTCGGCATCGGAACAGGTCGAGACGATCGGCGCGATTCGCGGACGCTACACCGGCGCGATACGAATCGACGCCAACGAAGGCTGGGACGTCGACGAAGCGATCGCGCATTCTGCGGGCACTGGAACCCTTCGACGTGGAGTTCTGCGAACAACCGATTCCGGCCGGCCATCCCGAGCAGCTGCGAGCCGTCCGCGAAAAGGTTCGGATTCCCGATCGTTACCGACGAAGACTCGCTGACGGCTGCCGACCTGCCGGCACTCTACGGTTGCGTCGACGGCGTCAACGTCAAGCTGGCCAAGACCGGCGGAATTCGCGGCGCGGTGGCGATGATCAATACGGCGCGCGCGCTGGGATTCAAAGTGATGATCGGCTGCATGGTCGAGAGCGCGGTCTGCCGCGACGGCCGCCGCACATCTCTCGCCGCTGGCCGATTGGGCCGACATCGACGGACCGTTTCTGGTTTCGCACGATCCGTTCGCCGGCGTCACTTACGACAACGGAAAGCTCGTCCTGCCCGACGCGCCGGGACTGGGCGTGCGCGAAGTCGCGCCGGTATGAGACGCTACGTCATCCTCGCGCCCGACCGCTTCGTCGAGGATGCGAAGACCGCGCACGGCGTTATTCGTTACGGAGCCGATGAAGTCGTCGCCGTCGTCGATCCGTCCGCGCGCGGGGCGTCGCGTTCGCGACGTCGTCGCGCATCTCGATAGCGACGCGCCGGTGGTCGCCAGCGTCGCCGAAGCGCTGGCCTTTTCACCGACCGCGTTGTTGATCGGGACGGCTCCGAAGGGCGGCGGGATTACCGCCGGCGTGGCGTGCCGCGGTTTTGGAAGCGATAGCCGCGAAGCTCGAAATCGTCAGCGGTTTGCACGAAATACTCGCCGACGATCGGCAGTTTCGCAGGGCGGCCGCGCGCCGCCGGAACGACCATTTGGGACGTGCGCGAACCGCCCGAGGTTCCGCTTTTCTCCGGCGACGCGTACGACGTGAGCGCGCCGATTCTGCTGACGGTCGGCAACGACTGCGCCGTCGGCAAGATGAGCGTTTCGCTCGAACTCGTCGCCGCCGCATGCGATGTCGGGAACGCGCGCGCGTTTCGTTCCCACCGGCCAGACCGGAATTCTCATCGCCGGTTGGGGCATTTCCGTCGATCGCGTCATCGCCGATTTCGCACCTGGAGCGGCCGAGCAACTCGTCCTTTACGCCGCGCACGAAGGCGCGGAGCTGATCGTGGTCGAGGGTCAAGGCGCGATCAATCATCCGGCGTACGCACCGGTGACGCTGGCGTTGATGACCGGATGCGCCCCGGACGGATTGATCTTGGTATGCGACCCGCAGCGCTCGACGATCGAGTCGTATCCGACGCCGATCCTCGATTATGCCGAGTTGATCGCGTTGCACGAGGCCCTTATCGCCGGCGTCAAGCCGGCGCCCGTAATCGGCATCGCGCTCAATACCCGGGGCATGTCCGAAGCACAGGCGCGCGACGACGATCGAACGCGCACGCAGCGAGACCGGGCTGCCGGCCGACGACGTCGTCCGCTTCGGCGGCGCGCGGCTCTATAACGAGATCCGTCCGCGCATCGTCAAGCGCGCTCCACGAACGAGCAGCGCGCCGGGGTGACGGCGCATCGTCTCGGCGCCGCGCGCTCTGCGCCGCCGCGCTCTTCGGCTGCTCGCGCCCGGCCCAGCCGGCGCGCGGCGGGCTTCACAACGCGTGGACGGTGCCCGGGCGTGCTGCGGCTGGGCGAAGACGAGGAGCCCGACGGACTCAACTTGATGTACGCCCACACTGCGGCTGCCGATACGATCGCCGGCATGCTCTTTTCGTTTATCCTGCGCTACGACGCGCGCGGGAATTACGTGCCCGATCTTGCCACCGCAGTACCGACGCCAAGCAACGGCGGCATCAGCGCGGACGGCAAGCGCATCGTCGTGCACTTGCGCCGCAACGCCGTCTGGGCCGACGGTGCGCCGCTGACCGCCGCCGATTGGCTCTTCACCTATCGCGCGGTGATGAATCCGGCAAACTCGGTTAAGACGCGCTACGGCTGGGACCAGATCGCGAGCGCATCGGCGCCCGACCCGCATACGATCGTCATCCGCTTGCGCCGCGCCAACGTCGCGGTGCTCGGCATCTTAGGAATGGGCGGTGCGGCGTATCCGCCGCTCCCGGCCCATCTTCTGGCGCGGCTGCCCGACCTTAATCGGGCCGCATTCAATCAGCAACCGCTTTCGAGCGGCCCCTATCTGCTGAAAGCGTGGAACCACGGGAGCTCGCTCGTGTTCGTTCCAAATCCGCGTTACTTCCGCGGCGCGCCGAAACTCAAAGAGGTCGTCTGGAAGGTCATCCCCGACGTCAACACGCTCTTCAACCAGCTCGCGACGCACGAGGTCGACGTTTATCCCAACGTCAACGAAAACTCGATCGGCCGTCTTTCGGACATCTCGGGAATTCGCGTTGCTCGCAACCTGATCGCCAGCTGGCGTCACCTCGGCATCAACATGAGCCGCCCGCAGCTTGCCGACGTGCGCGTGCGCCGCGCCATCGCCGAAGCCGTCGATTGGAAGCGCCTCAACGATACCGATCTATCACGGCATCGACCGGCAGGCCGTCTCCGACATCTTTCCGGGGTCGTGGGCCGCGCCGCGCCTTCCGCCGTACCGTCACGACGTCAACGATGCGAAGAAGCTGCTCGCCGATGCCGGTTGGCGCGCCGGCTCCGACGGCGTGCTGCATAAAGGCGCGCTGGCGATGCATCTTTCCATCTACGCGACGACCGGGCATCAAGAGAATACCGAATCCCAAGTCTTGATCCAGTCGATGTTGCGCGAGGTCGGCATCGACGTCGCCGTGCGAAACTATCCGGGCAGCTATCTTTTTGCCAGCGACGGGCCGCTCTACACCGGAAAGTACGACCTCGAATGGTCGATCGAGACCAACGGTCCCGATCCGGATAACTCCGGCAGCTGGAACGGTGCCTTCATCCCGCCGCGCGGAGCGAACACGTCGTGGCTCGACGACCCGATCGTCAATCAAACCAGCGAGGCCGCGGCGAGCACGTTCGATCAGGCAACGCGCAAGGCGCTCTATCAGCGTGAGGAAGAACGCTTGCGCGAGCTCGTCCCGGCCGTCTTCTTCAGTTGGCGCGCCAACGTGACCGCGATCAACGCGGACGTGCGCAACTACGTGCCCGCAGCCTTTATCGGCGACAGCTGGAACTCGTGGCAGTGGACCATCTAAGCCCCTCCACGTTTGCACAGCTGCTGGGAGCGAGCGAATCGGCTCGTCTGTCGTTCGAGCCGGCACGCAGCGGCGTGCTGAGCTGGAACACCCACGCACCAAGCGGACGGCTTTCGTTTCGCTTGCTGCGTGCCGGACAGCCGGCCTCGGAATGGATGGATTACGCGCAGTGGCAGCCGACCGGCGCGAAGTCCTTCAGCCCGGAACACGAGGGCACGCGCGTCGAGGTGGAAGTCATTCAAACGATGCAGCCCTTCGACGGCATCGAGGCGCGAGCGCGCGACGTGCATTTCGAGCTGCTGGCCTTCTCGTCGCCGGTGCGCTGTCGCCCTTCGCTTCCCTATGGCCGCGACGCGATGATCTTGGACGTGCCGGTGCGCTCGCAGTACGTCGAGGGAATCAGCGAGCGCGGATGGTGCAGTCCGGCAAGCCTTTCTATGATTCACGCCTATCACGGCATCGACGCCGGCGTCGCCGGAAACGGCCCGTGAAGTCTTCGACCGCGCCTATAACGGCACGGGGAATTGGTCGTTCAACGTCGCGTATAGCGGCCGCCTCGGGCTACGCGGCGTCGTCGCGCATTTGCGCAACCTCGATCACGCGGCGCGCCTAATCGAGCGGAATCTACCGATTGCACTCTCCTATTCGTGGCATGGCGGCGAGTTGCCGGGCGCGCCGCTCGAGCAGTCCGACGGCCACCTCGTGGTGCTCTGCGGATTCACCGGCAGCGGCGATTGCGCGGTCAACGATCCGGCCGCGCCCAACGTGCGCGTGGTTTATCCGCGCTCGGCGCTCGAACGCATCTGGCAGCGTAACGACGGGATCGCCTACGTAGTCGCACCGGTCGGCGTCGCGTATGCCGACGTCCTGGCCTCGGCTGCGCCTTAGCGTGCGAAGTCTCGACGAAATTTCCGCGGCGGTCGTTCGCTGCACGCGTTGCCCCGAGTTGCGCGCTTATACCGCCCAGGTGGCACGGGAAAAAAAGCGCGCGCATCGCGAGTGCGAGTATTGGGGGCGGCCGGTGCCGGCCTTCGGCGACGGGCGCGCGCGATTGATGCTGGTTGGGCTCGCGCCCGGCGCGCACGGCAGCAATCGCACCGGGCGCCCTTTTACCGGCGACGCGTCGGGAGACTTTCTCTACCCCGCGCTGTACCGCGCCGGATTCGCTTCCCAGCCGATAGCGACGAGCCGCGAGGACGGGCTCATCTTGCGCGATTGCCTGATCACCGCGGCCGCCCGCTGCGCGCCGCCACAAAACAAACCGACGCCGCAAGAGCTCCGCAACTGCTTTCCTTTTTTAGTGGAAGAGTTCGAGGCGCTCTCGCACTTGCGCGTCGCGGTCGGTCTGGGCGCGATCGGATTTGCGGCTATTTTGCGCGTGATGCGCGAACTCGACTTCACGCTCGAGCCGGCGGACTGGACCTTCGCGCATGGCGCCGAGGTGAGGGCGCGATCGGGTAAGCGTACGGTCGTTGCGATCGCCTCCTATCACCCCAGCCGGCAAAACACGAACACCGGCAAGCTTACGGTGCCGATGTTCGACGCGATCTTTACTCGGGCGAACGAGCTTCTGGGGCGAGACGAACGTGCAAGTCGCGCAGCAGCTGCTCCGGCACGCCGCTCGGCGCGTCCATCATCAAATCGCGTCCCAGCTGATTCTTCGGAAAAGCGATAACCTCGCGAATGCTCGTCTCGCCGCACGCAATCATCGCGATACGGTCGATTCCGAGCGCCATTCCGCCGTGCGGCGGCGCTCCATATTCGAGCGCTCGCACGAAGAAACCGAATCGCTCCTCGATTTGCTCCGCCGTCAATCCCAGCATCTCGAAGATCTTGCGCTGCTCGCCGGGCTTGTGAATGCGGATCGAGCCCGAGCCCAGCTCGTAACCGTTGAGCACGAGATCGTAGTGCTGCGCCCGCATCTCGAGCGGCGAGCGATCGATCAGATCCCAGTCGCCGGGCGCCGGCGCGGTAAACGGGTGGTGCGCCGGGGCCGGCTGGCCGGTCTCTTCGTCAATCTCCAAATACGGAAAGTCGGTAACCCAAGCGAAGGCAAAGCGCTGCGGATCGCGCAGATCGCAGCGGTCGCCGATTTCGTTGCGCATTTTTCCGGCAACCGCGTACGTCAACGCGCGTTCGCCGGCGAACAGCAGCACGGCGTCGCCATTTTCCGCAGCGACCGCCGCTTTGACGGCGGCGACGTTCTCGTCGTTGAGGAACTTCGACGCCGGCGATTTGATGCCGTCGGGAGCGAGCGCGATCCAGACCATACCTTTGGCACCGAACTGTTTGGCGGTCTCGGTGAGCGCGTCGAACTCGCGCCGCGATAGCGCAGCCCCGCCGGGATAGCGCAAACCAACGACGGCCCCGCCGGCATCGATTGCTCCGCGAAAAACGGCAAACTCGCTCTGCGCAAATGCAGCGCCGACGTCCGCCAGCTCGAGGCCAAAGCGCAAGTCGGGCTTGTCCAAGCCGTAGCGCGCGATCGCGTCACGGTGGCTCAAGCGCGGGAAGGCGGGCAGATCGGCCTGCATCACCTGCGCCCAGACGTAGCGCATCGCCGACTCCATTGTCTCGAGCACGTCTTCTTGCGTGCAGAAGGCCAACTCTACGTCGAGTTGCGTGAACTCCGGTTGCCGGTCGGCGCGCAAATCTTCGTCGCGCATGCACCGCGCGATCTGCATGTATCGCCCGAAACCCGAAATCATCAGAATTTGCTTGAGCATCTGCGGCGACTGCGGCAGCGCGTAAAACGAGCCCGGGTGCAGGCGGCTGGGAACGAGATAGTCGCGCGCCCCCTCGGGCGTCGACTTGATCATCATCGGCGTCTCGATCTCGAGGAAGTCTCGCGAGTCGAAGAAATCGCGCAGCGCCTTGATGATTTGGTGGCGCACGCGGAGATTGTTCTGCATGCGCGAGCGCCGCAAGTCGAGATAGCGGTACTCCAGGCGCAGATTTTCGTCGACGGTTTCGTCGCTGTTAACCGCAAAGGGGGGCACCTGGGAGCGGTTGAGGATCTCGAGCGCGTCGGCGGGGATCTCGACGTCGCCGGTCGCCAGCCGCGGATTCTCCGTTCCCGCCGGCCTCGCTCGCACGGTTCCGGCGATGCGCAGCACGTCTTCGTTTCGCAAGTGCTCGGCTTCGGCGAACGTCGCGCTCTGCGGATCGAAGACGACTTGGGTGACGCCTTCGCGATCGCGCAGATCGACGAAGATCAGGCCGCCATGGTCGCGGCGCCGATTCACCCAGCCTGCGAGCTCCACGGTCTTGCCGGCATCGCCGGCACGCAGCGCTCCGCACGAGATCTTGTCGGGCATTATTGCTGGTGCCTATCCTTCCTTAACTCCGGAAACGTAATAATATTGCAAGAGCAGCTCCCGCGCCAGCCGGGACCGCGCGGATTGCCGATCGAGGTAACCGAGCAGCAGCGGTATGCGCATGAGCGCCGCGTGAAGGCCCAGAGAAACCGGCGTCATGCCGAGGTTCACCATTACGCCGAGGTGCGGATGCTTGCGATAGAACCGCGCCGTCGAGCGCCCGGCAAGCCGCATCTTTTCCTTCTGATCCTGATACGGCACGTCTTGGCAATGATAGTTCACAGCGCGCGGTTCGTAGAGAATCTCGATGCCCAGACGCTGCAGCCGGTAACCGAGCTCCAAATCCTCATGGCCGTAACCGGTAAAGCTCTCGTCGAAGCAACCGGCGCGTAAGAGGTCGTCGCGCCGGACCGATGCATTGCCGGTCAGGAAGTAGAGCCACGACAGTTTTTTTCGCGAGGGCGGATGGAGATGCCCGCGAGCTTCGGGATGGTCGCGCTTGTACTGGTAATCGTCAAAATCTTTGACTTGAACCTCGAGACCGACGACGGCAATGCCGGCTCGCTCACGATGGTGCTGCAGATGAATGGCCAGCAGATCGGGTGACGCGAGAATGTCGGCGTCGTTGAAGAGCACGATCTCACCGCGCGCCGCGGCGATCCCGGCGTTACGCGCCGCCGCGCGACCGCTGAAAGGCCCGGCAATATGACGCACGCCGTCGCGCTCGCGACTCACGCCGGCGAGATACTCCGCCGTTCCGTCGGTGGAGTTAGAATCGCAGCACGAGCAGCTCGTACTGGGACTGGGCCAGACTCTGCGCCAGCAGCGTCGGCATCACCAGTTCGAGCGTCTCGAGGCGATTGTATGTCGGAATGACGACCGAAACGTCGGGCAGCGGCGAATTCACGATTGCGTCATGAGACGCGCGACTCCGCCGACGATTTCCTGCCGGAAGCGCGTAAGCGATGCGTCATCTTCGGTTGCCGGTTTGCGGACGAGCACGTGGGGCACGCCGTACGGCGACCACTCCTGCGAGTTTAGTCGGAAGTAGCGATGCTCGAAGGCAACGACCGTCGGGCGGCCGACGGCGCTGGCGACGTGAGTCGCGCCGGTGTCGACGGTGACGACGATCCGGCCGCGCTCCAGCACTGCCGCCCACTCATGAAATGGAAGTCCATAAATCAGCCGCGCCACGTTGGGGTTCTTCTCGAAATATGGCGCCTTTGACTCGCAATCGCTCGCACAGGTGATAACGACCGGCGCGAACTTGGCCAGATCGTCGACGATGGCCAGCGTGCCCTCGAGCGTACTGCCTTCGCTGAACCACCGCTGGCCGAGATGCATCACGATCGGATCGGCGGGAAGCATTCTCGCTACGTCGCGATCCTCGTCGGTTACGTCGAGGCGCAGCTTGGTGACGCGTTCGCGCGCGCCGGCCAGCGCAACGAGGTCGAGCAGCTGGTCGACTTCGTGGCGAACGACGCGTCCGGGTTCTCGATCGCAGAGATCGGGATCGGCCTCCGAGACCATCACGCGGTTGAGATAGAGCCCCGCGGTCAATCGAGCGAACCAGCGTCGCTCGTACGTATAACCCACCCGCAGCGCGGCGCGGGTGCCTCCTACGATTTGAAGATCGACCGCGCGCGGTGCGAGCGCGACGGCGACGTCGTATCCGGCGTAGCGCGAACCGAAGCGTCCCGGAGAAATGCCGTGCGGCAAGATGGCGATCTCGTCGACATCGTCGTTACGATCCATCACTTCGCGATTGTATTCGCTCGTCACCATCGTCACGCGCGCGCCGGGAAAAGACCGGCGGACCGTTGCGATCGCCGGCGTGGAAAGCACGAGGTCGCCGATGCGGTCGGTACGCGAGAGTAGAATCTTCACGCCGGGGGCGAGTCGAGACGCAGCGCGCGTTCCAGCTCGTCGAAATAAACTTCGTTCGCCAGTGCTCTGGCGGCGCGCAGCTCGTCCGGCCGCAACTCGCGATCGACACCCGGCGGAGGTAATCGCCGCCGAAGACGTTCTCGTGCACCGGTCGCTCGAACGGCGGCGTGGAAACGGCGCTGTACCGGATTGATTCCCGTCGCGAGATAGGCGCGCCAATGCGGATGAAGGCGCACGAGCCGTACCGCCGTTCGCGCCTGAGCGCGCGCCTGCTCGAGCATGCGCTCGATGCTGCCGGACCGGCGCGGCGGCTTGACGTGATAGACGAGCGCCTGTGGCCGGAAGACCGCGCGAACGCCGGCGAAACGCAGGCGCAGCCCGACGTCGATGTCCTCCCATCCGTACTCGCTGAACGACTCGTCGAAGCCGCCGATGGCGCGTATGGTCGCCAGCGGCACCGAAACGTTGGTCGTCCAAAAATAATTGCCGCTGTAGTTGCGGATGCTCCACAACGGCGTCGGCAAGTCGTCGGGCGAGCCTACCTCGATAGCACCGCCGCGCACGATGTCGTTCGGATGGCTCGCATGAGCTCGCAGGTGCTCCTCGACGAAGTTCGGTAGCGGAAGCACGTCGTCGTCGATGAGGATGATTCGCTCGCCGCTCGCTCGTGCGATGCCGGCATTACGCGCGGCGGCCAAACCCGCATTGCTCTGACTCACGACGATGAAGGGACAGGTCGCGCGGCCGCGCGCGCGCTCGATCACCGCCGGCGTCGTATCGCTGGAGCCGTCGTCAACGAGCACGACCTCATAATCGCCTTCCGCAACGTTCTGGTCGAAGCAGGCCTCGAGAACGCGTTCGAGCAGCGCGGCGCGGTTGTAGGTGCAGAACTGAAGCGTCGCTTTCACGATATCAGCGTCTCTACCGCGGAGACGATTCGCGAAACGTCGAGGTGGGCGATGCAGGCATAATCCCGGCAACGCTCCTTGGTGTCGCCGCGATGACAGGGATACGACGCGCGCACGACTTCGGTGCGGCGACCGAGTGGCGCCCAGCGATCGGGGTAGTCGGATTGAAACGGGAATATTCCGACCGTCGGAGACTCGACCGCGGCGGCGACGTGCATCGAGCCGGTCGTGATTCCGACGAAGGCGGCGGCGCGCTTCGCCAGCGCTCCAAAGGTTCCGACGCTGGTTCTGCCTGCAATCGACGCAACGTTGTTGCCGGCTCGCTGGGCGATGCCTTCGGCCATCGGTGCATCGGCCGGCGAGCCGCTCACCAAGATCTGCGCCCCGAAGCGCTCGCGCAGCGCACGCGCCAACGCCGCCCAGCCGTCGAGCGGCCATATCCCGCGCGCCGATGCGACGGCGTTACACGGGTTCAATAAGATGAACGGTTCCGCGTCCGGCAACAGCGCACCGGCCTCTAGCTCGTCCTGCGGAGTTGGAACGAAACGATAGAAGGGCTGGTCGGTATCGCAGTCGATGGCGCGCGCAAAATCGAGCAGGATCTGCGACCAATGCGAGGTGACGTCGCCGCGTTCGCTGCGAACGACCACGCGATGGGTGAAGCGGAACGAGTAAAAGCGCCGCGCCTGGCCGACGCGCACCGGAATGGCCGCGCGCTGCGGAACGCGCGCGGTGCGCCGTGTCGCCCAGGTGACGACGCAGGCGTCGTACTTCGAGCCGGCGAGACGCTGTGCCAACGCCGCATCGTCTCCACCGTCATCCAGGAACACGCGGTCCACGTCGGGGACGCGTTCGAGTAGAGGTGCGTGAGCGGGCAGCGTCAACGCGTCGACGCGTTCGAACCGCCGGTGCAAGGCACGCGCGACGACCGAGGCGACGAGCGAATCGCCGATGCCGCCGCCCGCGCAGTAGAGCAGCGCGCGCTCACTCATCGCTTGCATCGAGCGCTCGCACTAGCTCGCGCGGTAAATTCCGTCGAGAAAAGCCGCGCGCGCGATCCCGCCGAGCCATCGCGGTCCATGCGGGCTGGTTGCGACCCTCGGCGTAGACGGCAAGCAACGCGTCGGGCAAGAGGAAGCGCGCCCGCGAGCACGTTGAGCGGATGCGCGCCGGTCGCCATGCGGGCGCGGCTCGATGGATGCTTGGCAAGAATCCTGCGCCAGCTCAAGCCCCACTTCCTTTTCAATACCCTCAATGGCATCGCGTCTCTCATGCACAGCGATGTGGAGGCGGCCGACCGCATGCTGGTGCGCTTGAGCGAACTCCTGCGCCTCACGATGAGTCATCCGGGCCAGCCTCTGACGCGGCTGAGCGAGGAGATCGCCTTCATTGAAAAGTATCTGGATATTGAGCGCATCCGCTTCCGCGACCGTCTTTCCGTCACCTACGAGATCGACCCGGCCGCCCTGGAAACCGAAGTACCGAGCCTTATCCTTCAACCGTTGGTGGAAAACGCCATTCGCCACGGGATCGAGCCCCAGGCCCGCCCCGGCCGGCTCGAGCTTACCGCACGCTGCAAGCCCGGCTTCGTGGAACTGGCGGTTCATGACAACGGTGCCGGAATGCCCGCCGGCGGCTTCAGCCGGGTGGGCATCGGCTTGGGCAACACCCGCGCCCGCCTGAATGAACTTTACGGCGAGCGACATGGCTTCGAGCTGGCCAACCATCCCGACGGTGGCCTAGTGGTTCGCGTAACCATTCCCGTTTCTTGAACCCATGACAAAACTCCGCACCCTCATCGTTGACGACGAGCCCCTCGCGCGCGAGCGCCTGCGCGCCCTGTTGCGTGACGAGCCGTCGGTCGAAATCATCGGTGAATGCGGCAGCGGCACCGAGGCGATTGCCACCATCAAGCGCACGCCCCTTGACTTGGTCTTCTTGATATGCAAATGCCCGGCTGTGACGGGCTGCAGGTGATCGCAGAATTGCCGGCGGACAACCGGCCCGCCGTGATATTCGTGACCGCTCACGAACGCTTTGCCCTTGATGCGTTCGAGGTCCAGGCGATCGATTATCTGCTGAAGCCGTTCGACCGGGAGCGGTTCCAAATCGCACTGCGTCGCGCGGACGAATTCCTGCGCACCCGCCGGACCGGACAACTGGGAGAGAAACTGGAGAGTCTGCTGGCCGATGCCACCGCGTCGGGCAAGAAGAGCGAGCGGCTTACCGTCAAGGCCGATGGCCGGCTGGTGTTCTTGAAGTCGGATGAAATCGTGTGGGTGGAGGCGGCCGACAACTACGTGGTTCTGCATCTCGTCAGTGGCCGCCTGATGTTGCGTGAGACGATGGCGGCGATTGAAACGCGCTCCGGCACGGCAAGTTTTGCGCGGGTCAACCGTTCGGCCCTGGTCCACCTCGATCAAATCAAGGAGCTGCAGCCGACGTTGCACGGTGATTACACCGTGTTGCTTCGCAACGGCACCAAAGTGCCGCTCAGCCGCAATTTGCGGGGGCAATTGGACAAGTTCACCGGCGGGAAATTGGGCTAGCTAGGAATATACTTACGCGGATTGCCCCGCCAATCCCGGCAGTTGGTCCCCGTTGGCCAGCCACTGGCCCCAGCGATGTTTACGGCACGCGGAAAGCGCTAATAGCTTTATCCCAGTCAATAGGGTTGGCCCCGGCGAGTGAAGGCACTCCCCCATCGATCGCCGGCCAGCAACGGACGAGTCGCCGGGGATTTGGAAGCTCGATACCCCTGCCGCAGTTGACCGGCGAACGCATCGGAAAATCCACGCACCGCTACCGCACGGAACTGGTCCCCATCATAGAGTTCGAGGCTGCCATAGGCGATTTCACAAAGCTTGTGCGCCTTCTCGAGAATCGCGTCGAACACCGGGGCCAGATCGCCTGGCGACGCGTTGATCACCTGCAGCACCTCGGCGGTCGCGGTCTGCTGCTCCAGTGCCGCGCGCTGCTCGGTGATCAGCCGCGCGTTCTCCATCGCGATCACCGCCTGGGCGGCGAAATTCTCGCAGCAGGGCGATCTGCTGGTCGGAGAACGGCCGCACCTCCTTGCGGTAGATTGACGATCATGCCGAGCAAGGTGTCGTCCCGGCGGAGGGCTACCCATACCGCGGTGCGCGCGCCGCCCTGATCGGCAAGGCCCCGGCGGAGCGGGTTCGCCGACCGGTATGTGTCGTCGTCGGTAATGTCTGCGATGTGCACGAGGTCCTCTCCGCGCACGAGCCTTTCTATGGCCATGCCGGGGACAGGGCGGAGTGTGCTCGCGTAAGAGATCCGCGTAACCAGGGGACACCCCGCGCATTGCGACGGTGTGATATAACTCACCGTCGTAAGTGCAAAGGACGCCGAACGCGGCCTCGCAAAGATGCAGCGCCTTTTCCAGCATCGCATCGAACACCGGCGCCAGGTCGCCCGGCGATGCGTTGATCGCCTGCAGCACCTCGGCCAGCGCCGCCTCGCGTGCCAACGCCGCGTCGCGTTCGGCGCGATACTCATCGAGTTGCCGCCGCAACGCCGCGTCGTGCGCGGAACGTTGCGTCGTCATTCGAGCGCGACCAGGCTGCCGGTGGCGCCGGCGAGCAGTCGCTTCAGATGAAAGCCGACCAGCCCGTCGCTGCTGTCGCGTCCCAGCAGGGCGGCGAACGCGGGCAGCGCGGCCGGTTCGCCGGCCTCGATCTTGGCATACGCCGCCAGATACTCGGCGGTCAGCGCATGGGCATGCCGCTCCGCGCGTCAACGGTTCGTGCGCCGTCAGGGGTTCGCTCCGGCCGCGCAACAGCACGTTGCCGACCGGGCGGCCGCGGAAACCGGCCATCCGCTCGACCACGCCGGCGCTGACGCAGATGCGGGTGCCAAGCTGCTTGTTCGCCGCCTCGAGCCGCGCGGCGATGTTGATGGTGTCGCCATAGGCCGTGTAGTCGAAGAACCGGCCGCCGCCGAAGTTGCCGACCAGCGCCGGACCGGCGTGGATGCCGATCCGCGTGGTTCCCACCGCGACGCCCCGCTCCCGCCAGCGCGCCCGAAAACGCTCCGCGTAGGCGTCGAGCGCCAGCGCGCAGGCGACCGCGCGCGCCGCGTGGTCAGGCTGATCGGTGGGCGCGCCGAACAGGATGTTCAGCCCGTCGCCGATGATCTTCACCAGCGTGCCGCCGTGTTCGAACACGATCTCGGTCAGGCCGGTGAGGTACTCGTTCAGCAGCGGCCCGATCGTGGTCGGCTCGAGACCCTCGACCAGGGTCGTGAATCCGGCGATGTCGGTGAACATCGAGGTTATGTCGCGCCGCTGCGCGCCAAGGTCGATGTCCTCCGCTGTCGGCCGCGAGACAGTCCACCAGGCTCGGCGAGAAGTATCGTGCCAATTGCGCGCGTGCCCGTTCCGCCTCCTGCTGCCGTCGCTGATAGCCGCGGGTGATCTCCTGGTTGCGCAGGGTCTTCGCGATGGTCGTCTCCAGGTCGGCGAAGTCGATCGGCTTGGTGACGAAGTCGAACGCGCCGCGGTTCATCGCGGTACGGATATTCGCCATGTCGCCGTAGGCGGAGACGATGACGGTGGCGAGATGGTCCTCGCGCTCCTGCAGCCGGCCGAGCAGCGTCAGGCCGTCCATCCGCGGCATGTTGATGTCGCAGAGCACCACGTCGATGTCCGGACTGTCGGCCAGCGCCGCCAGCGCATTCACGCCGTCGTCGGCGAACGAAAAGCTGAACTGACCTTCGCGGATCTGCCGACGAAAGCGCTGGACGATCAACAGTTCCAGGTCGGGTTCGTCGTCGACGACGAGAATGCGTGCCGTCATCCGCTTCCTCTGCACTCCACGCCTGGGGATGGTGGGCGTTTCGTCGCGTTCCGGCAAGGGATCGATGCTACCACCGGAGCCGCCGGTTGCTCAGCGCGCGTTGGCCGCGGCGTGCAGCGGCCACAGCGCGGCGCGCCAGCGCAGCGCGATCAGCCCCGTCAACGCGATGCCCAGGACGCAGTAGAGCGTCGCGGTCGGCGCGAAGCCGATGCGGTCGATCAGCGCGCCGGCGCCGAGCAGGCCGATCGGCAGGCCGTAGATCGCCAGCATGCGCATGCCCATCACGCGGCCGCGATAGGCGCCGGCGCCGTGCAGCAGCAGCGCCGACATCGGCACCAGGCTGAGGCTCTGCGCCAGGCCGGCGCAGATCAGCGACAGACTGCCGCTGGTCGGGTCGCGCATGTGCACGAACACCAGCAGCATCGCGTACCAGCCGATCGCGAACACGATCATCATGCGCGCCGGACGGATCGAGCGGCCGATGATGCTGATCAGGATCGATCCCAGCAGCGAGCCGAACGCGAAGCTGGCGATCAGCGTGCCGAGACCGGTCTGATCGACGTGGTAGATGTCGCGCGCGACATAGGGCAGCAGGCCGCTGGTCATCGGAAACGCCGTCAGGTTGACCAGGAACGCGAGCCACAGCGCCGCCAGCGAGGATGGCGTGTCCCACAGATAGGCCAGTCCCTCGCGCAGGTCGCGCAGCAGCGAGTTGCGCGCGGCCAGATGACGTGGTGCGACGCGCGGCGCCGACGCCGAGTGTCAGCAGGAAGCCGGTGACATAGAAGCCGGTGATCGCCGCGTAGGCCGGTCCGATGCCGACTGCGGCGAACAGGCCGGCGCCGGCGAGCGATCCGACGATGCGCGCGGAATCCGACGTGGTGCGCGAGGCGCCCATGGCGCTGACGAAGCGGTCGGGCGGCATGGTGTCGGCGACCAGGGCGCTGCGCATCGCCAGGTCGGACGGACGCACCAGGCCGGCGACGGTGGCGATGATGAACACGTGCAGCGGTCGCAGCGCTGCCGGTGAGCGCGAGCGTCATCAGCAGCAGCGCCAGCACCGCATAGCTGGCGCGCATCGCGCACAGCACGGCGCGATGGCCGAGCCGGTCGCCGGCCATGCCGAACACCGGCGCCACCAGCGTGCCGAAATATTGCAGCGAGCCGAACAGGGTGAGCAGCAGAACCGAGCCGGTCTCGGCGAGGATGTACCAGCCGAGGATCAGCGTCTCCATCTCGCTGCCCCAGGAGGTGAGCAGGTCCGCCGGGTACTGGAAGCGGAAGCTGCGGATCCGGAACGGCGCGAGCAGCGAGGACGATGCCATCGCGCTCACCGTGCGGCGGTGTACATGGCCGGTCGGGCCTTTCGTTGCTTTCCTGGACGGCCTGACGGGCCAAGCGGTCGGCAGGGTATCGCAGAGCATAACCGTCGCGTCTATAATCCGGCCGCCCCAGGCAGGAGCGTCGCAGCATGAGCATCAGCATCCGTCCGGTCCATCCGGTGTTCGCCGGCGAGGTGTCCGGCATCGACATCTCGCAGCCGCTGAGCACGGACGAGGTTGCCGCCATCGAGGCGGGCATGGACCGCTACGCCGTGCTGGCGTTCCGCGACCAGCCGCTGACCGACGACCAGCAGCTCGAGTTCAGCCGCAACTTCGGCGAGCTGGAGGTCACGCTCGCCGGACAGATGGCCAAGCCGGAGGACCGCCGCCTCGGCGACCGGCTGGAGCTCGGCGACATCTCCAACCTCACCGCGCGCAACGAGCTTCGCGCGCGCGACGACCGCAGCCGGATGTACGCGCTGGCCAACCGCCTGTGGCACTCCGACGCATCGTTCCGCGCGGTCGGCGCCGGCTACACGCTGCTGCACGGCCGCGTCATTCCCGGCAAGGGCGGCAACACCGAATTCGCCGACATGCGCGCCGCCTACGATGCGCTGGACGACGCGACCAAGGCCGAGGTCGAGGACCTGGTCACCGAACACTCGATCGTCTTTTCGCGCGAGCAGATCGGCTTCGCCGACTACGTCGCCGGGCAACGAGGACCGGCTGCGTCCGGTGCAGCACCGGCTGGTGATCACCCATCCGGTGAGCGGCCGCAAGTCGCTGTATCTGTCCTCGCATATCGGCGGCATCGTCGGCTGGCCGGTGCCGGAGGCGCGCGCCTTCATCCGCGACCTGATGGAGCACGCGACGCAGCGCCAGTTCGTCTATGCGCACGAGTGGCGGGTGAACGACCTGGTGATGTGGGACAACCGCACGGTGATGCACCGCGCGCGCCGCTTCGACGACATGAACGAGGTGCGCGATCTGCGCCGCACCTCGATCAAGGGCACCGGGCTGACGGTCGAGCAGGCGCGGGCCGCCTGACGGCTAGCGGACAGGTTCCGTCCCGCACCAGCCCGGCAGGCTGCGCGACGTGATCCGCGTCATGATCTCGGTGCGGCCGAACAGCGAGATGCCCTTGTAGATGCGCGCCGAGATGCGGTCGGTCGTCTCGACGTGGGCGGATACGCTGTAGGTGGCGCCGTTCTCGGGATCGAAGAACCAGCCGCCGCCCCACTGCGCACGGGCCGTCCGAGGTCAGGCCCCAGATGATGGTGCGGCCGCACATTTCGGACGTTCGCAGCGCCGGATTGCGCAGCCAGGCGATCCGGCCGCACAGCGCGTCCCTGACAAGGAAAGATGTCGAACGCGACCCGCTGGCTGACCAGCCAGGTGCCGTCCGGGACCGCGGACTCGGCCCTGGCGGACGAACCATTGCAGCGAGGCAAGAACCGCGCCACCACCAGCGCAAGCCGCCGCATCGTGCAACTCCCCCGATGTCTCCGACGTCCATGGTCGGTCGACGAGTCACGCTCCGCAAGCGCAACCGGCCACACGAATGACAGCGCCGGGCCGACCGGCTATTGTCATCGCCTCGACCGAACAGGAGTGACGAACGATGGCGCTCAGCATCCGCCCGCTCCATCCGGTGTTCGCCGGCGAGGTGTCCGGCGTCGACATCACGCAGCCGATCTCGCGCGACGAGGTCGCGGCGATCGAGGCCGGCATGGATCGCTACGCCGTGCTGGTGTTCCGCGACCAGCAGCTGACCGACGAACAGCAGACTCGCGTTCACGCTGCAATTTCGGCGAGCTGGAGCACACGCGCGGCAACGCCATCACCAAGGCCGGCGGAGATGCGGCTCGATCCGGCGTTCGCCGATGTGTCCAACCTCGACAAGGACCACCGGCCGCTGGCGCGCGACAGCCGGCGGCGGCTGTACGCGCTCGGCAACCGGCTGTGGCATTCCGACAGTTCGTTCCGCGCGGTGCCGGCGACGTATTCGCTGCTGTCGGGCCGCATCGTGGTGGACAAGGGCGGCGACACGGAATTCGCCGACATGCGCGCCGCCTACGATGCGCTGGATGACGGCGACCAAGGCGGAGATCGAGGACCTGGTCTGCGAACATTCGCTGATGTTCTCGCGCGAGCAGCTCGGCTTCACCGAATTCTCGCCGGACGAACGCGAGGCGATGCGGCCGGTGCGCCAGCGTCTGGTGCGCACGCATCCGGTGACCGGGCGAAAGTCGCTGTTCCTGGCGGCGCATATCGGCACCATCGTCGGCTGGCCGGTGCCGGAGGCACGCGCCTTCATCCGCGACCTGATGGAGCACGCGACGCAGCCGCAGTTCGTCTATGCGCACAAATGGCGGCAATGGGACCTGGTGATGTGGGACAATCGCCAGGTCATGCATCGCGTGCGCCGCTTCGACGACACCAAGGTGCGCGATATGCGGCGCACCACGGTCGGCGGCACCGAGATGACGGTGGCGCAGGCCGCCTGACGCAGGAGGATGATGCGATGACGATCAGCATCCGCCAGATCACGCCGGTGTTCGCCGGCGAGGTGTCCGGCGTCGACATCACGCAGCCACTGTCGCGCGAGGATGTCGCGGCGATCGAGGCCGGCATGGATCGCTACGCCGTGCTGGTGTTCCACGATCAGCACCTGACCGACGATGCGCAGCGGGCGTTCACCCGCAACTTCGGCGCGCTGGAGGCATCGCCGGCGGCCACATCGCGACCGCGGCCGAGCGCCGGCTGCCGCTCGACATGCAGGATGCGTCGAATCTCGACAAGGACCAGAAGCCGCTGGCGCGCGACGATCGGCGGCGCATGTTCAACCTCGGCAACCGGCTGTGGCATTCCGACAGTTCGTATCGCGCGGTGCCGGCGAAGTATTCGCTGCTGTCGGGACGCATCGTGGTGGAGCGGGGCGGCCACACCGAATTCGCCGACATGCGCGCCGCCTACGATGCGCTGGACGACGCGACGAAGGCGGAGATCGAGGACCTGGTCTGCGAGCATTCGCTGATGTTCTCGCGCGGTGCGCTCGGCTTCACCGAGCTCAGCGACGCAGGAGCGCGCGATGTTCAGGCCGGTGCGCCAGCGTCTGGTGCGCACGCATCCGGTGACCGGGCGCAAGTCGCTGTTCCTGTCGGCGCATGCCGGCACCATCGTCGGCTGGCCGGTGCCGGAGGCGCGCGCGTTCCTGCGCGATCTGGTGGAGCACGCGACGCAGCCGCAGTTCGTCTATTCGCACAAGTGGCGGCAGTGGGACCTGGTGATGTGGGACAACCGCCAGACCATGCATCGCGTCACGCGGTTCGACGAGACGCAGGTGCGCGACATGCGGCGCACCACGGTCGCCGGCGATGCGATGACGGTGGCGCAGGCGGGCGGTTGAACAGGATGAGGCCGTGAAGCACCGGAGCGCTGCGTTCCAGGCGGCGCATCACCATCCCATGGCGCGCGGTTGCTGGCATGCGCGATCGCGTTGCGCATAAATACCTTTCGGTTGGACACGCGTCGCAATGGGACGTGGTCACGGACGATCTGGATCCGCTCGAGCGCAGTTTGCGGGACTCGAGCACGGACGTGGACCCATCCGCTGGAGCGTAACACCTGTTGGGAGGCAATCGGACACATGGCAGACAACCCACGCTGGACCAACCGCCCCGCCGGCTCCACCTGGGGCGACTTCGGCGCCGACGACGAACGCGGCCGCCTCAATCTGCTGACCCCGCAGAAGGTGCTGCAAGGCATCGCCGAGGTGAAGGTGGGCAAGACCTTCTGCCTGTCGCTGCCGCTCGACTATCCCGGCGGCGCCATCCTCTCACCGCGCCGCCATCCGCCGGTGCTGAAGCCCACCATGCGCGGCGACAGGCCCAACATGAACTACCCGCTGCGCTGCGACGATCCCACCGCCACCGACATCGTCTGCGACGACCAGGTGATCCTGACGCTGCAATACTCGACGCAGTGGGACAGCCTCGCGCATGTCGGCCAGATGTTCGACGCCGATGGCGACGGCAAGCGCGGAGGACGTGTTCTACAACGGCTATCGTGCCGGCCGCGACATCATCGGCCCCGCCTACTACGACGCGCAGGGCAACATGACGCCGTGCGACGAACCGCAGGGCGCGCGGCATCTCGGCGTGCAGAACATGGCGGAGGCCTGCATGCAGGGCCGCGGCGTGCTGATCGACCTGGAGGCGCATTTCGGCCGCACCGGCCACATCGTCAGCTACGACGAGCTGATGGAGGTGATGCGCAAGGACAACGTCGTCGTGGAAGCCGGCGACTTCGTGCTGTTCCGCACCGGCTTCGCCGAGATGCTGCTGGAGATGAACAAGCAGCCGGACCGCGAGAAGCTGATGGCCGGCACCGTCGGCCTCGACGGCCGCGATCCGAAGCTGCAGCAATGGGTGACCGACAGCGGCGCCGTCGCGCTGATCTCCGACAACTTCGCGGTCGAAAGCATGCCGGCGCGGCCGTGCATGGACGATGTCTGCGCCACGCTGCCGCTGCACGCGCACTGCCTGTTCAAGCTGGGCTGCTATCTCGGCGAGATGTTCTACCTGACCGAACTCGCCGACTGGCTGCGCGCCAACGACCGCAACCGCTTCCTGTTCACCGGCCCGCCGCTGCGCCTGCCCGGCGCGGTCGGCTCGCCGGCGACGCCGGTGGCGACGGTGTAGGCTGGATCAGGCAGCGGTCACGATCAGCGCAGGGGTGGCAGCGGGCGTGAACCGGAACGCTTCTGGGTCGGTTGCCGCGGCAACCGGAGCAGCCGGCACAGCAGCCTGATCGCCGTCTCGTTGCCGGAAAACGCGACCAGGCCACGATCGAGCAGATCGCTCAGACCGAGGTAGCCGAGGACCAGTCTGGCGTGCGGCGATTCGCTCGGTCGAGAAGGCGATGGAGGTTGCCGGCGGCGCCGCGCTCTATCGCGACCTGGGGCTGGAGCGCCGATTCCGCGACATCCAGGGCGCCCGGTTCCATCCGTTGCAAGAGAAGGCGCAACAGCGCTACGCCGGCCGCACCGCGCTTGGCCTGCCGATCGACGGCTGAGCGTTACGACAGCGCGCCGCCCGACAGGTCGCTGGTCTTCTGGTTCAGGCTCTCGATCAGCGCGTGCGCGCCGCCGCTGCGATCACCAGCCGGCGGAAGTCGGAGCGCTGCACCGCGACCCGGCTGATCGAGCCGTCGGCCAGCACGTCGACCGCCCTCCAGTCGCCGGCTTCCTGGCGCATGACGTAGTCGAGTTCGTGCGTCTCGCCCGACGCCGAGATGATCTTCGTCTGTACCAGCTGCTCGCCGTTCGGCAACGGCTTGGTGTCCGGCTGCACGTCGATGCGCTGGCCGTTGTAGCTGTCGAAGCTGTTGACGTAGTTGGCGACGGTGTAGCGGCGGAAGGCGGTCAGCAGGGTGGCCTGCTCGGCGGGCGACAGGCCGGCCCAGGACGGCCCGACCGACAGCCGCAGGATCGCCGGCAGGTCGAAGACGCGATCGATCGCCGGCGCCAGCGTCTCGAAGCGCTGCGCGAACGGGGTGGCCTGGCCGGCGCGCATGATGGCCAGCAGGCTCGTGCAGAGGTCCTTGATCGGCGCCACCGCGGCGGGGTCGGCGTTCGCGTGTCGGGATACGAACATGGCGCGCGGCGGCGGCCAGGGCTGCCTGTAGCCAGCGCCGGCGGCCAATCGATGCAGACGACATGATCTAGTTCCTCAACAATCAGGTGAAGAATTCCAGCGATACCGGTCGAGTGGCGAACCGGACACGCTTACCCTCCAGGCCGGGACCGGGGTCAACATAGCCCAGCAGCTAGGTAAAATGTGTTACCGGCCTTGGCGGATGCGCCGGGGACGAGTCCTGGGCGCGCAAGGAGAGGACTGGGTTTGCCGTTACAAGAGCTCGGTTCTCGCGCTCGCGGACAGCGTGGCGGACGCGGCTCGGGCTGCTGCGGCGGCCGTTGCAGGCCGGAGGCGCTGCTGGCGCTCGCCCGCCGGCGCAGCGGCCTGCGGCGATTTCGGCGACACGGCGTTCGTCGAACCGCTGCGCCGGCTGCTGTCGGCCTGCGCCGAGGAGGCGTCGCTCAGCCTGGTCGGGCGGATGGCGACGCGCTGGGACGTGGTGCGGTTCCTGACCAACCTGCTGCGCTTCCAGGACGCCGAGGCGCGCGATCCTGGCGATCCTGCGCGAGCCGATCGAGCGGCCGATCTTCATCACCGGCCTGCCGCGCAGCGGCACCACGTTCCTGCACCGGCTGCTGCTGGAGGATCCGGACAACCGGGCGCCGCTGGTCTGGCAGACGATCTATCCCTATCCGCCGCGGCGCGGCACCGATACGCGTCCCGCGCGCGTGGCGCGGCAGTTGCGCGCCTTCGAGCGGCTGGCGCCGGAGTTCCGCGCGCTGCATCCGCTCGATGCCACCTCGCCGCAGGAATGCAGCGAGATCACCGCGCACGTGTTCCGCAGCCTGCGCTTCGACACGAACTACCGCATCCCGAGCTACCGCGCGGTGGCTGGACCAGGCCGGCCATGTGCCGGCCTACCGGTTCCACCGGCGCTTCCTGCAGCACCTGCAGCACCAGTCGACCGGCCGGGCGCTGGGTGGTGAAGTGCCCCGACCACCTGTTCGCGCTGGATGCGATCCGCGCGGTGTATCCGGACGCCCGGCTGGTGTTCGTGCATCGCGATCCGGTGAAGGTGCTGCTGTCGGTGGCCAAGCTGACCGAGGTCTCCGCCGGCCGTTCACCCG
>CAVTMN010000003.1:0-5735 GCA_963735845.1 Vulcanimicrobiota bacterium
GCCCCGGGCGCGGGAAGCGGCGGTCCGGATCCGTTGCATCCGGAGAGGATCGCCGCCGCGCAAATGCCAGCAGAGTAACGAGCAAAATAAAGCATTGCAAAGTGCTCCTCGAGCGCTAGGTTTCTGCGGCCGGGAGCCAGGCCCTTCGTCCTTCGACACGGCGCTTCGCGCCGGCTCAGGATGACAATATTGGGTTGCTGCCCCGCTCAGGATGACAAGGGTACGGCGAAGGGGATCACTTTGGAGCGACGCTGAGCGCCACGCCATGCGGCTGGTCGATACCCTTGCTAAGAATTTTAATAGGATTGCCGCCGGCCGGGTAGTGGTAGAGCGGTACGTTGTTCGGCTTTGAATAGCTGTAGGGGCTCAAATCCGTTGCGATAACGGTTTTGCCGTCTATCGAAAATCCGGCCACATCGTTCGAATTTCCAAACACCGTCGTTCCCACGGTCTTCCCGCCCGCACCGGTCGTCCGATAAATAGCCGAATCATATTCGGGCGGTGAACCTACGATCTCGTATTCCTGATCGCCGACCGCCACGTACTTGCCGTCCCATACGACGTCGCCCGGGAAGATGATCGTGGCTCCCTTCAGCGTGATGCTCGTGAACGTCTTCTTGCCCTTGGGGAGTTCGGCAAATCGGAATCCTTGCTTCCCCTTACCATCCACGAAGAGATTGCCTTTATCGTCGTAACCGCAGAAATAGACCTCGTCCATCTTAGGGACGGAGTATAACGTCGCGCTGCCTTTGGCATGTCGGTAGAGAGCTACGCTTCCCGGCCCGCTACCGTATGTGACGATATTCGTGACGGCGAGGTTCCCCGTCGTCGGATCCACCGAGCATGAAACGGCGAATTGGTCGGGATCGGCGACGGTTGCGATCGGCTTCGTTCCCCCATGCTTATACTCAACGATGCCATACTCAGCCGATTCTTCGTTATTAACGATCCACACGTCGCCTTTCTTATCGGCACAGACGCCGTCCGGTTCTGCAAACCCCGTCAACGTGCCGACCACCTTATCTTGCGGATATGAGTAAACGACGACGCTGTCGAGATCGTAGTTTGAGATGTACAGCAGGTCTTTCGTCGCCGCGCCGCGCGCCATCCACGATGGGGCATCGTCCGGGTGGAGTGCCGCCGTGGCGCTCGTCGCCGCGCCGCTCGTATTTAGACGGCCCGCAGATGCCCAGCCGAGCCGTGCCTGTCCGCCGGGCTGCGCAAACGGTCCCGAGGGCGTCAGTGGTACCCGGTACCCTCCGCCGCATGCGGCGAGGATGGCGACGGCCGCCGACGACCCCAGGGCGCCGCGGAAAATCTACAAGACTTCATGCCAACTGCTCCAATCATGCAGGCCGGGCAGCGGCCTTCGACGCTCTAAGAATGCGCCCGGGGCCGGTCGGCGTCTATGGGTGGAATCACTACTTCCTTTGGGTCAGCAGCCTCCCGAGCTGCAGCCGCGATCGCACGCCCAGCTTCCGCAGTGCCGCCGACACGTGTTTTTCGACGGTCCGAAGACTAATGTGCAGCGTTCGTGCGATCTCATCGTTCGAATAGCCGCCGGCCACGAGTTCCGCGACTTCGAGTTCCCGCGGGGAGAGCATCGCCGGGACGGCGCCCGTGCGGTGGACTTCGAGCCGCCGCACATCGCGAAGCGCGCCGAGCTTGCGGTAACGTTCGAGGGCGTGCTTGGGGTTGCCGCCGGCTTCGTACGCGCGGGCCGCGAGCCAGGGCCACCCGATCGCGTCGAATGCCACCGCGGCTCGCAGAGCGGATTCTTGCGTCTTGCCGTTCGCGATCCCGCGTTCGGCGGCAAGCGCGTCGAAGAGACCAAGAGTCATCTTATTGACGCGGTCTTGGGGACGCGAGGCTGCTTCGCGCAGCCGAACCCGCATTGCGACGACATCGCGCTTGAGCCCGAATTGCGCCGCAGCCAAGTATGCGAAGAGAAAGCGGTGCGGTCCCGGCAAGACGTTCGCCATGCGATGGATCCATCTGGACGCGTCGTCGAGTTCGCCGCGCAGGCCGAGAGCCCAGGCATACGGGCCGCCGAGTAAGCCTATTGCAAGCTTCATGCCGTGCGCCACTCCGTAGTGCAAAAAGGACTCGGAATCGTCGCCACGCAGCCGCGCGTCGTCGCCCGCGCAAATTCCCAGCACGAGCTGAGCGCTTTTCACGTGCACGCGGACCGCGTAGCTCTGCTCGGGCGCGGCCTCGGCCTCGGCGAGCAGCGTAGCCGCCGTGGCAAAGTCACCGCGCAGAGTATGCTCGAATGCTGATGCCGCTGAAGCCAGGGGCACGCCCGGCACGTACTGCGTGCGCTCGGCGGGGAACGACGCATCGAAGTGGTCGCGCGCGCATTCGATTTCGCCGAGCGCCACGGCATCGAGCGCGATCTGGCAGTGGGCGTGGCGCAGCTGAGAACCGTCGCCGGCGACCCTCCGGGCAGCATCGAGAGCGAGCTCGGCATCGGCGCGCCATCGGTCGGCGTCTCCCTTCATGGCAGAAATCTTGAGCCGCGCCAAATGGGCTTGCGTGGCCACGATTGGGTCCGCGATCGCATCGCCGATTTCGCTAAGAAAGGAGAGCGCCGTCTCAACGTTGAGCGCTGCGACGCAGCTGTAGGCTATGCGGGCCCGCAACAAGTCGAGGGCTTCGATCGGCAGCTTCCCACTGAGCGTATCGACCGCGCGATGATAGAGCTCGGTGGCGCCCGCCGTGTCGCCGGCATTGTGCAGCTGTGCACCCAGCGCAGACGCGTTTCGCGCAAACCCCTCGAGATCGCCGATTTCCCAGTAGAGGTGCCCGGCTCGACGCAACCGGGCGATCCCGGCGGTCATCTGACCCAGCGCTCCAAGGGCGACCCCGATCTTGTGGGTGAGTCCGGCGACCGCCGCCTTATCGCCCGCACGCGAGGCCAGCGCGCGGTCGTAGTACGAGATGGCGTCGGCCACGGCCCCGATTTCAGCGGCCTGGTCGCCGGCGCTCTCGGCGTATGCGGCCGCGCGGTGTAAATCACCCGCCCGAAACCAATGATGCGCCAACTCGACGCTGGCGGCGTTGCGATCGGGTCTACCCTCGAGCTCGACCGCGATCGCTTCGTGCAACGGGCGCACTCGCTCGGCCAACAGCTCGCCGTATAACACTTCTTGCGTAAGCGAGTGACGAAACGTCAGTTCGCCGGGCTTCGTCCGCCGGTCGTAGACCAGCCGCAGCGACCGAGCGCGTTCGAGCGCCAGGAGAACGTCATCGCGACGACCCTCGCACAGTGCGACGAGACGGTCGACGGAGAAGCGCTCGCCCAGGACGGCCGCCAGCGACAGAATCTTGCGCTGATCTTCGCCGAGAAGAGCGGCCCTCGCGAGAACGGCTCCCCGAATCGAGAGCGGCAGCTCCTGGATCTCGCTCGGGCCGGCTACCAGAGCGTGCTTGACGAGCTCCTCTGCGAAGAACGGGTTGCCCTGACTCCGTCGAGCGATGTCCGCGAGCGCCACCGGGCCGAGAGCATCGGGATGCGGAAGCGCTCGCTCGACCAACTCTAGGCTGGAGCGCTCGTCCAATCGCCCCAAGCTCACGTTCGATACCGACGGTTTCGTAAGTAATGCTGCGAACTCGCTCAGCCGAGGATGCTTCGCGTCGAGTTCGTCCGAGCGATAGGTTGCAACGACCAGCATGCGGCGCTTGGTAATCCGATCCGCCAAGTACGCCAGGAATCCCAGCGTCGACCGATCGGCCCAGTGAACGTCTTCGATCATCAAGACGACGGTACCGCGCAGCGCACAACGAGCCAACGCCCGGTCGATGGAATCGAAGAGCGCCCCCGTGGGGAGCGAGAGCGTAGTCGCATCCGCGTGACGTTCGAACGCCAAGCGCTGTACCAGGGCGGGGAGTGAAGCGTCGAGCGGTGCCGAGCGGCGCCGCTCCAGGTTTTGTAGAAGGTCGCGGAGCGGGCCGAGGGGCGTTTGAAGGAACTCGACGCACCGGCCAAGACCGGAAATTGCGCGACCGCTTTCGACACTCGCCTGGAAATGCTGCAGCAAGCGCGACTTACCGACACCGGCTTCACCGCAAATCAGCGCGATGCGCCCGTGCCCGTCACCCGCTTCGCGACGGTAGCGAGCCAGGAGCGCCGCCTCGCGACCTCGCGCTACGAATCCGTGGCGCGAATCAGCGGCGACCGATTTGAAATCCAACGGTAAAAAGGCCCTGCTCAAAAGCGGAAAGGCAAGAGGCTTCTTTCCATCCCTAGGCTTCACGCCCTTCGACACGGCGCTTCGCGCCGGCTCAGGATGACAAACGTGGGACTTCCCCGAATTGGCGGGGCTCGGAGGTAAGGTCGTGTTTGAAGGACGAGTTGCTTTGGTCACCGGCGGCACGCGCGGCATCGGCGCGGCCATCACGGAGTGCCTCGCGTCGAGCGGGGCCACGGTCGCGGCGGGATATAACAGCGGCAAGGAGAGCGCGGAAAGATTTCGAGCAGAAGATGAGCGAGAAGGGCGCCACCGTCTCGATTCATCAGGGGCGCGTCAACGAGGAAGACGATTGCAACCGCGTCGTCAAGGAGGTCATGGACCGTTCGGGCGCATTGACTATCTGATCAACAACGCCGGCATCACCGTTGACAAGACGGTGCGGAAGATGACCGTTGACGACTGGCGCCGGGTGCTCGACGTGAACCTGCTGGGCGCGTTCCAGATGACCAAGGCGGTGCTCGAGCACATGATCGAGCGAGGCTCGGGGCGCATCGTGAACATCAGCTCCGTCATCGGCGAGACCGGCAACATCGGTCAGGCGAACTACGCCGCTTCGAAGGCGGGCCTGTTCGGCTTCACCAAGAGCCTCGCGCTCGAGATGGCGCAGCGCGGCATCACGGTGAACTCCGTCGCGCCCGGCTTCATCGCCACCGAGATGGTTTCGGCGATTCCCGAGGCGGCGCTCGCGAAAGTCGTCGAAAGATCCCGCAGCGCCGGCTCGGCAAGCCGGAGGAAGTGGCGCGCGTGGTGCGGTTCTTATTGGAAGACGAGTCGAGCTACATCACCGGGGCCGTCTACTCGATCAACGGCGGACTGGATATGTGAAGGCCCTCGAAGCAGCGGCGATAGAAGCCGCGGTCGTGCGTGAGCAGGCGCGCGCCGCGGACGAGCGCATGCGCGCCGACTAAGAAGTCGGCGACGGGGCGCACGCGCTTTCCCCCGGCGCGCCGGTACGCGTTCCAATGTTTTCCCGCCAGATCGGCGCACTCGCGGTCGAAGGGATCGAAATCAATCTCGGCGCCGGAGAACGCTGCGAGCATTCGCGCGGAGTCGTCGAAGAAGCCCCGCACCTCGGCCCACACGACCGGACACACGATCAGCGCGCCGTCGCGTTTTGCGTCGCGCAGCGCGTTGAGCGAGCCGGCCTGCCGCAAACGGTCGTTGGTGAGGACGTCGAGCAGCACCGAGCTATCAACGGCGGTGATCATCGTCTACGTCGATCGCCGGCAGCAGACCGACGAGCCCGGCCAGGGCGTCGGCGCGCACGATGCGCCGGCCCACGAGTTTGCCCGCCTCCTCGTGCAGCTCGACCTCGCTGCCGGGTCGCAGCCCGAGGCTGTCGCGCAAGGCTTTGGGGATCGTGATCTGGCCTTTTTCGCCGACAACGCTTTTCATACCGTTAGAGTAGGGATTCCTACCTACCATTGTCAACTTTGGCCGGCTTTTACGCTTGGAGGTTTCTGAGCGCCGCGTTGGATAAAT
>CAVTMN010000004.1:0-110808 GCA_963735845.1 Vulcanimicrobiota bacterium
CGACGACGTATTGCCCGAAGACGGCGCGCATTCCGACCAGTTGTAAGGCAATGTACGGCAGCGCCGCCACGACGCCGGTCAGTGCGACGGCAACCTCGAGCGAGCGGTCGCCGAAGCGGTCGCGCACGAAGTCGGCGGTCGTCACGTAGTCGCGCTCGCGCGCCACGCTCCAAAATCGCGACAGCACGACCAAGGCGATGGGATAGGCGATCGTCGCGTACGGCACCGCGAAGAATCCCAGCGCGCCCACGCCATAGACCAGCGCCGGCACGGCGATAAAGGTGTAGGCGGTATAGAGATCGCCGCCCAGCAGAAACCACGAGACGAGCGTGCCGAAGTTGCGCCCGCCCAGCGCCCATTCGTCGAGCGTGTTGAGCTTTGCCGGATGCCAGCGCCCGGCGAGAAAACCAAGAATGCGTGACGGCCGCGACGAACGCCGCCAAGATCGCCGCACCGCTAGACATCGCGTTCTTTGGTTAGGACGACGACCAGTCCGAGAAGCGCGGCGGTGACGAGCACCCACGCGAGCTGATACCAGTAGAAGAAGGGGATTCCGAAGAGCGCCGGCTGCGCGCGGTTGTACAGCCAGGGCAGCAGGGTCCCGGCAAAAGGCAGGATGAGCAGCAAATACCAGCCGCGCCCCATGCCGCCGTCGTTCACGCAGGTATGGGCAGGCGCCTGTTGCAGGCGAGCGCTTGACAAAGGGGCGCCGCGGCGTTGGGGCTAAGGAACGGCGAAAGCTCGCGACATCTCTCGAAAGCGAAAGGGGCATTCAAATGTCCGTGACTCAACCCCCGAAAGATACGCCGTTCGGTCTCGAACCAAACGTAGCCGCAGGGCTTGCGTATCTCTTTTGCTTGCTGGGCGGCATCGTCATGCTCGTCGGCGGCGGAACGAATAAATTCGTGAAGTGGGCGGCGGCGCAGTCGATCACGATCTGGGCGCTGTACTTCATTCTCTCGTTCGTCCTTACGTTCGTCCACCTGTATCTGCTCTGGCCGATCCTGTGGATTCTCGCACTCGTCATCTGGGTGTGGACCACGGTCACGGGCTTCCAAGGAAAAGAAGTGCGCGTGCCCGGCGTTGCTTCGCTGACGGAGAGTATCTTTAAGTCGGTACTCGCTTAGCGTTCTCGTCCGCCCCCGGCGGCCGCAGCCGGAGCAGCGGACGCTCGAAGAGATAGGTTACGATCGTCGCTACCGCGATGGCCGCTGTAAAGGCCATCGCGGTATAGCGTGCCTGCCACTGGGGATCGTCGTGCGGGTCGCCGCGATACGACGGGACGTGATGCGCTAAAAGCTCGCGCGCGATCATCTGGTGGTAGAGATAGAGATTGTACGAAATCGTCGCCAGAAAACGCAGCGGCGGGTTGTCGAGCAAAACCTGCCACCAGCGCGGGCTCGCCAGCGAGCCCAATGCGATAAGCGCAAACGCGCCGCCAAGCAGCGGCCGGTTGTTGATCTGCCAGACTGCCGACCAATAGTCGTAGAAGCGGTACGCGTAGAGATTCTCCAGGAGCGCAACCAGCGCGACGATGCCGCCGATCGCGACGACCGGCGCGGCAAAGCGTAAGCGCGAAGCGCGCACGCGCTCACCGTAGCGCGTGTAAACGTACGCCGCGATCATTCCAAAGGCAAAGATGTCGAGGTAGCCCGGCAAGTTCTCTTCGTAGAGCGTAAAGATCGTCGCGTAACAGCACTTCGCCATCGCGGCGCGCCAGATTTCGGCGATCGCGATCATCGCCACCGCGGTGATCCACGGCGGCGCCGGAAGCACCACCAGATCAGCGGGAAGATACAGTAGAACTCGACTTCGACCGAGAGCGTCCAGAGCACGCCGTCGATCGTGCCGTAACGTGCCGGAAACCACGTATGGATGAAGAGCAGGTGCGTGACGAGATCGGGAATCGTCGACGCGTACGGCTGTTGCTGCGCGTAGCCGATCGCGTACGCCGACCGCGATCGAGAGCACGTACGACGGCACGATCTTGATGAAGCGCCGCCACGCGAACTCGCGCCACGACGGCGGCGGCCGCCGCGTAATCGTGGCGCGCAGAAACGGATACGTGATAACGAAGCCGCTGAGAAAGAAGAAGAGGTGAACGCCGATGAAGCCCGTCGCCGGCAGAAAATCGAGCGCCGGCCCCGGCGACCAGCCACGAGATCTCCCAAACGTGGTACCACAGCACGAGCAGCACCGCGATGCCGCGCAATCCGTCGAGCACGCCCAAACGCGGGCTTTCGTGAAGCGCACCGCTCGCCGCCATGGCCCGCGCTTTATGTCACCGCGAGCATCCAAGCCCGACGAAGGGCTGTACGCCGTCAACTTTGCACCAACCCCTTGACACAAACGCAACTATTGTAATAGGCTGTTGGTACAATGACAGCAGCGACACGAAGAAACCGTACGAATCGCCATGGCCGGCGCGCTCGTGGCGCTCGGTTTGGCTTCCTTTTTATCGCCGCAACTGCATGTTCGGGGTGCCGGGGATGATGGCGTGCTCGAAGGCGCTCGCTCTCGCCGAGCCAGCAGGAGCGTCTGCGCCAGGCGCTGGCGGCCCGTCGCGACGCCGAGGGAATCTTCGGCCGCGGGCTACGGACGGCTCTTCAGTCTGCTGTGCGTTGCCGCCGCAGCGATCGAGTTCGTGCCTGGATTCCGTTCGTTCTGCCGTACGCGGTGATCTGCTCGGCGCTGGCGCTGATCACGTACCTCGCCTACATCCAGTTTCGCCGCGCCGTCGATCGGCGCGTCGCGCCGCTCGAACGCCGTTCCGTTCTGGCCGCACTCCCGTTGGTCGTCGATCTTGTCGATGCTTGGCGCGCTTACCGCGACGCTCATGTTTAGCGGTATACCCCGAGCTCCGCGCTCGGCGCGCTCGCTCGTGGCGGCAGCGACACTGTTGCTCGGCATAACGGCTTGGCGCATCGCGATCGCACCGTCGCTGCTGCTCGGCGAAGACCCGCAGGTCGAGTACGCGATCGATCAGACGACTGCGCGTCGGCCGCGCTACCGGTATCGCGGTGCTGGCATGCGCGCCGGGCGTAGTCTTTGCGGCATTCGCAGGCGACGAGCTTCCTGCAGCGACTTTACGCAACGTTCGCGCAGGATCTCGCCCTTGCCGCGCTGATCGTGGCGCTCATCGCCGGCGTTCTGCCGCTAATCAAACGCCTCGCCTTCGCGTGACCTCGCCCTACCTCACGGTAGATTCCAGCCTGGAAGTTCCGCCGTACCAACAGGTCGCCGAGCAGATTCGCGCAGGAATCGAGCGCGGCGAGCTGCAGCCCGACTCGCCCTTGCCGACGGTCCGTCAACTGGCCGGCGACTTGGGGATCGCGCCCAACACCGTCGCCCGCGCCTACACGCGAGCTTCAATCCGACGGTTGGCTGGTCAGCGACGGCCGGCGCGGCACGCGGGTCGCCGGGAGCCTCCCGGTCAACGGGCGCACCCGGATGCAGACCCTGCGCGAAGCGGCGGAACGCTTCGTCGAGTCGCTGCGCCACCGCGGCTTTACCGCCGAGGAGATCGCGCTGGAGCTTGCCCGTTCGCTAGCGCCGCCCCGGACGGCGGGCTCGAAGGCGCTAAAGAAGCCATTTGACGCCCCTCGGGGGCCTTGGTATAGTTGAAACTCGGTCCCACCTGCGGGTGAGGCCGTTGTTTGTGTGTGAGAGGAGCAGCCGACAATTCCGACCATCAACCAGCTTGTGCGCCGGGGGCGCGAAAAGACCGAGCAAAAGGTCAAGACTCGGGCATTCCGCGTGATTTTGACCGGTCCCAAGCCTGGACATCCCGACCTGCCGACCCGGACGTTCGAAGTCGCCGGCAATCCGCAGCGTCGCGGCGTCTGCACGCAAGTCAAGACCGTAACGCCCAAGAAGCCGAACTCGGCGCTGCGTAAGGTCGCGCGCGTGCGCTTGACCAACGGCGAAGAGGTGACGGCCTATATTCCGGGCATCGGGCACAATCTGCAAGAGCACTCGGTCGTCCTAGTGCGCGGCGGACGCGTCAAGGATCTCCCGGGCGTGCGCTATCACATTATTCGCGGTACGCTCGACACGGCCGGAACGGCCAACCGCAAACAAGGTCGCTCTAAGTACGGCGCTAAGCGCGAGAAGAAGAAGTAATGCCACGTAAGGGACCCGCTCCGAAGCGGCAGATTCTTCCCGACGGGAAGTTCAACTCCAAAGTGCTGGCGCGTTTCATCAATAAGGTGATGCTGCGCGGCAAGAAGTCGACTGCCGAGCTCATTACCTACGGCGCGCTGGAAATCGTTGCCGAGAAGACCGGCCGCGATCCAATGGAAGTTTTCTCGCAAGCGCTCTCCAACGCGATGCCGCTGGTCGAAGTGCGGCCGCGCCGCGTCGGCGGTGCCACCTACCAAGTGCCGATGGAGGTCCGTCCGGACCGCCGTCAGGCGATGGGGATGCGCTGGCTGATCGGCTTTGCGCGCGCGCGCAGCGGGCGCTCGATGGAAGAGAAGCTCGCCAACGAGCTGCTCGATGCATCCAACAACACGGGTGCGACGATTAAGAAGCGTGAAGACACGCACAAGATGGCGGAGGCAAATAAGGCCTTTGCCCATTATCGCTGGTAACACGACGCTAAACTAAAACACCATGGCTGTAAGGGAATATCCGCTCGAACGCACGAGGAATATCGGTATTGCCGCGCACATCGATGCCGGCAAGACAACCTGTACCGAACGCATCCTCTTTTTCACCGGACGCGTCCATAAGATGGGCGAGGTGCACGACGGCGCCGCGACGATGGACTGGATGGTCCAGGAGCAAGAGCGCGGCATCACGATCACCTCGGCGGCGACCGCCACGACGTGGCGCGACACGCGCATCAACATCATCGACACGCCCGGCCACGTAGACTTCACCGTCGAAGTCGAGCGCTCGCTGCGCGTGCTCGATGGCCTCGTCGCGCTCTTCGACTCCGTTGCGGCCGTGCAGCCGCAGTCGGAAACGGTCTGGCGCCAGGCCAACAAGTATAAGGTTCCGCGCATCATCTTCGTCAACAAGATGGACCGCATCGGCGCCGACTTCTTCAACGTCGTCGAAAAAATTCGCGAGCGCCTCGGCGCGCGCGCCGTTCCGGTCCAAGTGCCGATCGGCGCCGAAGATCAGTTCAAGGGCGTCGTCGATCTCTTCACCATGAAGAAGGTCGTCTACACCGACGACCTCGGCTCGACACGGCCTGAGAGAAGAGGTCGAAGGCGAGCTGCGCGATCTGGCGATGCAGTGGCGGCAGAATCTCGTCGAGGCAATCGCCGAGCAGGACGACGAGCTGCTCGAGATGTTCTTCGACGGCAAAGAGCTGCCGATCGATCGCATGAAGACGGCGCTGCGCAAGGCGACGATCGAGGGCACGGTGCTGCCGATGCTCTGCGGCTCGGCCTTTAAGAACAAGGGCGTGCAGCCGCTGCTCGACGCGATCGTCGAGTACATGCCGTCGCCGCTGGAAGCCAAGGCGATCGTCGGTCGTAATCCAAAGACCGGCGACGAGATTCTGCGCAAGGCCGACGACAGCGAGCCGTTCTGCGCGCTGGCTTTCAAGATCGCCACCGATCCGTACGGCAACCTCTCGTATTTCCGCGTCTACTCGGGCGTTCTCAACAAAGGTAGCTACGTGCTCAACTCGCGGACCGGGCGCAAAGAGCGCATCGGCCGCATCTTGCGCATGCACGCCAACCATCGTGAGGACATCGACTCGATCGGCGCGGGCGACATCGCCGCGGCCGTCGGTCTGACCGACACGCGCACCGGCGACACGCTCTGCGACGAACGCTCGCCGATCGCTCTGGAATCGATTACCTTCCCCGAGCCGGTCATCCACCAGGCGATCGAGCCGAAGAGTAAGGCCGACCAGGACAAGCTCGGTCTTGCTTTAACGCGTCTGGCTCAAGAAGATCCGACCTTCCGCATGCGCACCGACGAGGAGACGCAGCAGACGATCATCGCCGGCATGGGCGAGCTGCATCTCGAGATCATCCTCGATCGCTTGCGCCGCGAGTTCAAGGTCGAAGCCAACGTCGGCAAACCGCAAGTCGCGTATAAAGAAGCGATCACCAAGACGGTCGAAAAGGAAGGCCGCTTCATCCGCCAGACCGGCGGCAAGGGTCAGTTCGGCGACGTCTGGATTCGCGTCGAGCCGCAGCCGCCGGGCACCGGCTTCGTCTTCGAATGGAAGATCGTCGGCGGCGCCGTTCCCAAGGAGTACCAGAAGGCGGTGCAAGAGGGCATCCGCGAGTCGGCGCTGAGCGGCGTGCTCGCCGGCTTCCCGGTCATGGACTTTAAGGCCGTGGCTTTCGACGGTTCGTACCACGAGGTCGACTCCTCGGAAATGGCCTTTAAGATCGCCGCTTCGATGGCGTGGAAAGAGGCCAACCGCGCGGCCGGCCCGATTCTGCTCGAGCCGATCATGAAAGTCGAAGTGACCACACCCAAAGAGTACATGGGCGCGATCAACGGCGACCTCAGCCGGCGGCGCGGCGCGATCCACGCCACCGAAGAGGCTCCGGGCGGAGCGCAAGTGATTACCGCGCACGTGCCGCTCTCGGAGATGTTCGGCTACGCCACCGACATGCGCTCGGCTACCCAAGGGCGCGCGACCTACACGATGGAGTTCTCGCACTACGAGAAGGCGCCGCGGACGATCGAGGAAGAGATCGTTGCCAAGGCCGCCGGCAAAAAGCTTGCAGCGAATGCTCGCTCCGAGCGAGCGCGTCGAAGGGCACTCGTTCCCGCTCGACGAGCGTTGACAGTTTCTCCTCGCGCCTGATAATATTCCGTGGTTGTGCGCCCTCTCGGTGAGGGCGTTTACCGCGTAATGAGACGGAAGGCGTTAGATACGCCTGGATCCGTGGACTAAAGGAGCCAAATGGCAAAGCAAAAGTTCGAGCGCAATAAGCCGCACGTCAATATCGGAACGACGGGTCACGTCGATCACGGTAAGACGACGCTGACGGCTGCCATCATGCACTGCCTTTCAACCGAGGGGTTGGCGCAGAAAGTCGGCGTCGATCAGATTGATAACGCGCCTGAGGAAAAAGAGCGCGGCATCACGATCGCCATCTCGCACCAAGAGTACGAGACGACCAAGCGCCACTACGCCCACGTCGATTGCCCCGGTCATGCCGACTACATCAAGAACATGATTACCGGCGCGGCGCAAATGGACGGCGCAATTCTCGTCGTGGCGGCAACCGACGGCCCGATGCCCCAGACGCGCGAGCACATTCTGCTCATGCGTCAGGTCGGCGTGCCCCGCATCATCGTCTTCCTCAATAAGGTCGACATGGTCGATGACGAGGAGCTGCTCGAGCTCGTCGAGATGGAGATCCGCGAGTTGCTCAGCCAGTACGAGTTCCCCGGCGACGACACGCCGATCATTCGCGGCTCGGCGCTCAAGGCGCTCAACTCGAGCGGCAAGAAGGGCGACCCGGATGCCGATCCCATCTTTAAGCTGATGGACACGGTCGACGATTACATCCCGCAGCCGGAGCGTCAGGTCGACAAGCCCTTCCTGATGCCGGTCGAGGACGTCTTCACGATCACCGGCCGCGGCACGGTCGGAACGGGCCGCGTCGAGCGCGGTCAGGTCAAGGTCGGCGAGGAAGTCGAGATCGTCGGTCTCAAGGAAGAGACGAAGAAGACGGTCGTCACCGGCATCGAGATGTTCCGCAAGCTGCTCGACTCGGGCATCGCCGGCGACAACATCGGCGTGCTGCTTCGCGGCGTGGATCGAAACGAGATCGAGCGCGGCCAAGTGCTGGCCAAGCCCGGCTCCGTCAAGCCGCACAAGAAGTTCAAAGCCGAAGTCTACGTGCTCTCGAAGGAAGAGGGCGGCCGTCACACGCCGTTCTTTGGCAACTACCGTCCGCAGTTTTATTTCCGTACGACCGACGTGACGGGAACGATCAAACTGCCCGAGGGCGTCGAAATGGTCATGCCCGGCGACAACGTTCAGATGGACGTCGAGCTGATCACGCCGATCGCCTGTGAAGAGGGCCTGCGCTTCGCCATCCGCGAAGGCGGCCGCACCGTCGGCGCCGGCGTCGTCACCGCCGTAGCCGAATAATAGTACTGTCATCCTGAGCGAGGCGCCCGTAGGGCGCGTAGTCGAAGGACCAGCGAATGTGTCACCCTGAGCCTGTCGAAGGGTGACACGGAGCCAACCCCGAACCTTGATAAACTGAAAGAACCGGAAACGAAATAAATGGCGAAGCAAATGATTCGCATACGCCTCAAGGCGTATGACCACAAGGTGCTCGATCAGTCGGCCGAGCGCATCGTCGAGACGGCGAAGCGCACCGGCGCGTTCGTGAGCGGGCCGGTGCCCCTTCCGACCGAGATCAACCGGTTCTGCGTGCAGCGCTCGACCAACAACGATAAGAAGTCGCGCGAGCACTTCGAGATGCGGACGCACAAGCGGCTCATCGACATTCTCCAAGCTTCGCCCAAGACGATGGACGCCTTGATGCATCTCGACCTTCCCGCCGGCGTGGATATCGAACTCAAGGCCTAGACAGCCGGCGGCTCGAAAAGTAACGGCCCCGAAGCAGCGCGCTTCGGGGCTTTTGTCTTTCTTTCCGGAGGGAATATCGTGGAAATCAAACCTTCGTACCTCGGCACGATGATCGGACTAGCGACGGTTGCCTTCGGCCTTATCGCCGCCGGCGCGTGGAACAAGTTCATCAGCGACACCATCGCGCTCTTCCTCAAACCCGGCAACGGCGTGCTCGCCGAGCTGATCTATGCCGTGCTCGTAACCATTCTTGCCATCGTCGTAATCCAATCGCTGGCGAAGCTCGCCGAGAAAGAGTCGCAGCTCACAGCCAAGCTCCCGTTCGGCAAGAAGCCGCAGGAGTAAAGGCTAGCCCGACGCGGCGTCGCCTTTCTTCGGCGGTTTGCCGGCGCGAATCTTGAACGCCAGTTCGGGCCGGCGCTGGAACGGCGGATAGACGTGCGCGCGCACTTCGAAGCCTTTTTTCTCGAGGCCGAAGCGAAACGCGGCCTGCTGAATGCCGTGGAGGATGGCGGCGTTGAGCGTCTCGTCGGCGACGCCGAGGTCCATGAGCGAATCGACGCCGTCTTTCTTCGAGAGCAGCGTCAGGCGAATCTCTCCGGGGACGCGTTCGGACTCGTGCTCTTCGTCTTCGGGATCGTGGAAGACGACGACGTGACGGTCTTCGTACACGACCTCGCTATCGCCGACGACCTTCTCCCACGGTTTGGGTTCCTTTGAGCCACCGTGGCTCGGCGCCCAAAACGTCGGCGGGCGTGAGCGGTTTGTTCTTAGCATCGGCTGACATGACGCGCACCGCTTCACCCGTTGGCAACAGGACGCCTGCCTGCCGAGCGGAAACCACGGCGCATGGCACCGTGGATTTCCGAGATGATTTCCGGCCCGGAGCAACGGACGTGGGAGAAGCCCGATCCCGACCACACCTTTCGCGGACGTCTCGACGGCACGCGCGCGAAGGCCGACGAGGTCGTCTACGAAGATGCGGAAGTCTTCGCTTTCCGTCACAACATCGACCGCAGCAAGGACGAGTGGTGGGAAGTCCACGTCGTCATCATTCCAAAGAAGTGGATTCCTACGATTTTGGATCTCGGGCTCGGCGACGCCAAGATCTGGCATCGCCTGATCGGCGGCATTCAAAAGGTCGCGCTGCAGCTCGGACTCTACGAGAAGGGCTTCGTGATCCGCATGGGCGTGCTGCCGCCGTACCAGCACACCGAGCACGTGCACATTCACATTCTTTCAGGCAAGCACACCTCGCCCGTCGTCGACGGGCCCATGCCGGATGTCAGCTAATGCGGTAGAAGCGCCGCGCCCGTCGCTGCTCGGTATCGCGCTCGCTTTTGCCGCGATCTCTTCGACCGCGTTCGGCGGCGGTCAGAAGGCGAGCATCCGGCAGCAAGTGCTCTCGCGCGGCTGGATGGATGCCGAGCGCTTCATGGACGGGCTCGAGATCGCCCAAGTACTGCCCGGTCCGAACATTCTCAATCTCGCGATCTATTGCGGCCAGCGGGTTCGCGGAATCCCCGGCGCGATCGCCGCGTTTCTCGGCGCGAGCATGCCGCCGTTCGCCATCGTCTTGATCGCCGGCGCGCTCTACTTCAAGTTTTCCTCGAACCCGTTCGTCCACGGCGCGCTGCGCGGCTGTGCCGCCGGCGCGCTGGGGCTGACGATCGGCAACGCCCTGGAGCTGAGCTGGGACGAACGCAGCGATTGGATTCGCATCGCGTTACTTGCCGTTACCGCGCTCACCGTTACGTTTCTGCACATGCCGCTGCTGCTGGTGCTCGTCGTTTTCGGTGGATTGGGAATCGCGCACGAGTATCGCCGCTGGCGAAAGGCGCCTAAATGAGTAGCTCGTTGCAGACGCTGCTCCATCTGCTGTGGGTCTTCAGCCAGCTTTCGGTGCTCGGCTTCGGCGGCGGCAAGGGCATCATTCCGCAGATGCACGCCGACGCGGTCTCGCGCTATCACTGGGTAACGTCGGAGCAGTTCACGCAGTTCTACACGCTCGGCAAGCTCGTGCCGGGCCCGACGACGATCTTTGCGGCGCTCGTCGGTTACGCCGCGACGCCGGGCCGGCCGTACCTCGGAGCTGCGGTGGCAACGTTGGGCATGTTCGTCCCGTCGAGCGCGATGATGGTGGGCTTCGACGTCCTGTGGACGCGCTTCCAAGACTCGCCGTGGCGCGCGATTCTCTCGCACGGCTTAGCGCCGGCGATCGTCGGTCTGGTGTGGTCGAGCGTCTGGACGATTGCCCGCGGCGCCCCGAGCAGCATCGTCGCCTACGTTGTGACCGGCGGCGGTGACGATCGTAATGCTGCGCGCCAAGGTCAGCGCGCCGCTGCTAATCCTACTAGCCGGCGGCGTAGGGGTCGTGGCGCTTCGCTAAGCGAAGCGACCGGCCTATGCCCATCGAGCTTCATGAAGTGCGCTCTCGCTTGTTTCACGGAACCAAGCGGCGGATCTACCACCTGCTTGAAGAGATGGGCACATCCGGCGATCAGATTTGGCCGTTTGCCTCGCAGCCGTTCATGCGTTCGCCGGGGCCGCTCGCGCCCGGGCGAACCGAGGAGTGGCACCTCGGCATCCACGGTATTTTGGACGAGGCCGTTCCCGAGGAGCGTATCGTCTGGCGCTTTCAAAACGACGGCTTTGACGGAACGCACGGCTTTCACTTATCGAGCGAAGGCAAGGAGACGCTGCTCGAGTACCGCGTCGACGCGATGCTCTCCGACACCGACGGACGTCTGCTCTGGCGGCGATTCGAAGACCAGTTCGAACGCTCGACCGAAGCGCTCTTCGACAAGCTCGCCCGGGTCTTAAAGCGTTGAGCGGGCGGCGGCTGCGTCGGGCCGCCGTGCGCCGGACGCGGTTGACTTCATCGACGTCGCCGGCCTTCTCAACGACGAGGAGCGCCTGGTTCGCGACACGGTGCGCGCCTACGTGCGCGATCGCGTCTTGCCGCACGTTGCCGACTGGTTCGAAGCCGGAACGCTGCCGCGCGAACTGGGTCCGGAGCTCGGCGCGCTCGGCCTGTTGGGCATGCATCTCGAAGGCTACGGCTGTCCCGGTGCGAGCGCGGTTGCCTACGGATTGGCCTGCCTGGAGTTGGAAGCCGGCGATTCCGGATTGCGCAGCTTCGCCTCGGTGCAAGGCTCGCTGGCGATGTTCGCGATCCACCGCTGGGGCGACGAAGCGCAGAAGCAGCAGTGGCTCCCGGCGATGGCGCGCGGCGAGTGCATCGGCTGTTTCGGCCTGACCGAACCGGATTTCGGCAGCAATCCCGCCGGCATGCGCACCTTCGCGCGACGCGACGGCTCCGACTGGGTGCTCGACGGAACCAAGATGTGGATCACCAACGGCTCGATTGCCGATCTCGCGATCGTGTGGGCGCAGACCGACGCCGGCATTCGCGGCTTCATCGTGCCGCGCGACACGCGAGGTTTTCAGCGCCAACGACATCCACCGCAAGCTTTCGCTGCGCGCGTCGATGACCAGCGAGCTGGTGCTATCGGATTGCCGCCTGCCCGGCGACGCGCTGCTGCCGCTGGGCGAAGGTCTCGGCGGGCCGCTGGCGTGCCTGAACGAAGCGCGCTACGGCATCGTTTGGGGCGCGATGGGCGCGGCGCGCGCCTGCTACGAGACGGCGCTCGAGTACAGCAAGACGCGCGTGCAGTTCGATCGTCCGATCGGCGGTTATCAACTCACGCAGCAGAAGCTGGTGGACATGCTGCTCGAGCTCAACAAGGGGACGCTGCTCGCGCTGCACCTCGGGCGCATGAAGGACGAAGGCCGGCTGCATCCGGCGCAGGTCAGCTTCGGAAAGCTCAACAACGTGCGCGAGGCGCTGCGATCGCGCGGGAAGCGCGCACGATGCTCGGCGCCAACGGCGTCACGCTGGAGTACCCGGTGATCCGGCACATGAATAACCTCGAGTCGGTCCTCACCTACGAAGGCACCAGCGAAATGCACACGCTCGTCGTGGGCAAAGAGATCACCGGCCTCGACGCCTTTACGTGAAGCGTTGTCATCCCGAGCGCGAGCGTAGCGAGTCGGAGCACGATATCAGAGCTACGCGACTAAGTTAATAGTTATTCGTGCCGGTGCCCGTGAACGTACCGCCGCGTGCGGGCCGGCTTTGAGCCGCCCCGGCCGCTCCCTGAGAAGAAGAAGGCACGCTTACCGAGGACTGTCCGCAGCTTACGAGCCCAAAGCAAGCAAGAAGGACGAGGTAAGATTGCCGCACGGGACGCTCCTTTCAGGGAGGGCCTGAACCGCCAGCTGTCAGTTCTGTCCCCTCAGAGAATCTTTTTAGCGCTGCCGCTTCCCCGCTGCCATCCCCCGGGCCGGCGCGCGCTCAGGACCACGGCGCTTGACCGCGGGGCCCGCGCCTTGATATATTTCGTAAGTTGCCGCTGTCGCATAGCATACGCCTGGCACCGTGTGCTTGTACCTGACCCTTCAACGAAAGCGAGACAATGAAGAACATCCTGGGCCGTAAGGTCGGGATGACGAGCGTCTTCACGGACGACGGGCGTTCGGTGCCGGTTACGGTGATCGCGGCGGGTCCCTGCACGGTCGTGGAACGCCGGACGAGGGAGAAGCACGGCTACGACGCCGTCGCGCTGGGCTTCGATTCGGTCAAGAAGCGCCGCGTCACCCGCGCCCTTGCCGGACATTTCAAGAAGCAGAACGTCGAGCCGGTGCGCTTCGTCCGCGAGTTTCGCAACGACATCGACGGCGTCGAAGCCGGTCAGAGCGTCACGGTCGCCGAGTTCGAGCCCGGCGATCGCGTTGACGTGGTCGGCATCTCGAAGGGTCACGGTTTCTCGGGCGGCATCAAGCGCCACAACTTCAGCGGCGGCGGCGCCAGCCACGGCTCGATGATCCATCGCCAGCCCGGCTCCAACGGCGACACCAACGCCGGCCGCACGGTTAAAGGAAGCCGCCGTCCGGGCCACTACGGCGTCGACCGCACGACGCTGCAGAATCTCGAAGTCGTCCGCGCCGACGCCGAGCGCAATCTGCTGCTCGTGCGCGGCGCCGGTGCCCGGGGCAAAGAACGGCCTGGTGATGGTCAGTCAGACCGTCAAGGCGCGTAAGGCGAACGTAATGCCGAACGTTATCAACGCAACCGGCGCAGTAGTCGGCGAACGCAGCCGTCCCCGACGATTTTTCAGGGCGACTTCAGCGACAAGCTGTCCGTGATCTATCGCGCCGTGCATCGCGAGTTCGCCAACCCGCGCGCCGGCACGGCCTCGACGCTCAAGCGCGACGAAGTTCGCGGCGGCGGCCGCAAGCCGTGGCGCCAAAAAGGCACCGGCCGCGCGCGCCAGGGCTCGATCCGCTCGCCGCAGTGGCGGCATGGCGGCGTCGTTTTCGGCCCGCAGCCGCGCAGCTACGTCGAATCGCTCAATAAGAAGGAACGCAAGCTCGCCTTCGTGGCCGCGCTGGCGGACCGATTCCGCAACGATGCGGTCACGCTGCTCGATGCCGCCGATTTCAGCATCGCCAAGACCGCGGACTTCGCCAAGCTGCTCTTCGGCAGCGCCAAAGCGGCGCGCAACGGGCCGATGACGCTGGTCGTGTGCAGCGAGGACGAGCCGCACGCCGATGCGATCGAACGCGTCAGCCGCAACCTGCAGCGCGTCGGCCTCACCCACGACGGCGCGCTCGACGTCAAAGACGTGCTGCGCTACGAGCGCCTGATCTTTACCACCGCCGCGTACGACGCGATCGCCGAACGTCTGTCCGACAAGCAAGGAGAAAGCCGATGAACGCCCGCGACGTAATCGTCGCGCCGCGCATCACCGAGAAGTCCATGGCCGACGCGCTGGTCCAGCAGTACACGTTCGTCGTGCACCCCGACGCGACCAAGACGCAGATCCGTCACGCGGTCGAAGAAATCTTCAAGGTCAACGTTCTTAACGTCAACACCGTCAACGTTCGCGGCAAGTCGCGCACGTTCGCGCGGCGCGGCAAGCGCACGACCGGGCAGCAGAGCGACTATAAGAAGGCCATCGTCACCCTCAAGCCGGGTCAGAAGATCGAGCTCGGCGGCGTCAACTACTTCGAGCAATAAGCATGCCAGTCAAAAAGTATCGACCGACCTCTCCCGGTAGGCGCTTCCTGACCACGATCGACTTCTCCGATCTCTCGAAGGTCGCGCCGGAGCGTTCGCTGGTGGAAGTGCGCAAGAAGCACTCCGGCCGCAACAACAACGGCCACATCACCGTACGCCATCGCGGCGGCGGCACGCGGCGCATCTACCGCATCATCGACTTCAAGCGCTCCAAGGACGGCGTTCCCGCGAAGGTGGCGACGATCGAGTACGATCCGAACCGCTCCTGCCGTATCGCGCTGCTGAACTACCGCGACGGTGAGAAGCGCTACATTCTCGCGCCGCTCGGCCTGCAGATCGGCGACAAGATCGAATCGGGAGCCTCGGCCGACATCAAGATCGGCAACGCGCTGCCGATCCGGAACATTCCGGTCGGCACGGTCATTCACAACATCGAGCTGCGCCCCGGCCAGGGCGGCAAGCTCGTGCGCTCGGCCGGCGTCTCGGCGCAGCTGATGGCCAAGGAAGACGAGTACTCGCAGGTGCGCATGCCGTCGGGCGAAGTGCGCCGGATTCACATCGAGTGCCGCGCGACCATCGGCCAGCTCGGCAACATCGAGCACGAGAATCAAGTGATCGGCAAGGCCGGCCGCATGCGCCATCTCGGCAAGCGTCCTAGCGTGCGCGGCATCGCGATGAATCCCGTCGATCACCCGCACGGCGGCGGCGAGGCCCGTTCGACTTCGGGACGCCCGCCGACCACGCCGTGGGGACAGATGACGATGGGCAAAAAGACGCGCCGCAACAAGCGCACCACCAAGATGATCGTCCGTCGGAGAGGCTCTAAGTAACGTGGCAAGATCGCTTAAGAAGGGTCCGTTCGTCGCCGACCATCTCGTGCAGAAGATCGAGAAGCTCAACGAAACGCGCGAGCGCCGCGTCATCAAGACCTGGAGCCGCGCCTCGACGGTGCTGCCGTCGATGGTCGGACACACGATCGGCGTGCACAACGGCAAGACCCACATTCCGGTCTACATCAGCGAGAACATGGTCGGCCATAAGCTCGGCGAGTTCGCGCCGACGCGCCACTTCCGCGGGCACGGCGGCGACAAAGCGACGGTGAAAACGTGAACGAACGCGCCCCGCAGGCCGTCGCGCATCTGCGCTTCGTGCGTACCGCCCCGCGCAAGCTGCGCCGGGTGGCCGACGCCATTCGCGGCAAGAGCGTCCGCGAGGCGCTGGTATTGCTGCAGTTCTCCGACGTCTACGCCGCCGAGCCGATTGAGAAGCTCGTGCGCAGTGCCGTCGCCAACGCCGGCAACAATCACGACATGAACGCCGACGAGCTGTACATCACTCGCATTACCGTCGACGGCGGTCCTGGCGGCCGTTTCACCAAGCGGCTCGATCCGCGCGCGCAAGGGCGCGCTGCGTTCAAGCGCAAGCGCCTCTCGCACGTGACGGTCATCGTGAGCGAAACTCCGCCGAAGAAGCCGCGCAAGCGAACGCGGGCGCCTCGGTGCAGACCGCGCGCGTAACGCGTCGCGCCGCCGCGGCAGCGCCGCCGGAAAAGGGCGCTCGAAAGAAACGCAGCACGCGCAAAGCCGCCGCGGCCGCTGCAGCTCCGATCACCCCGGCTACTCCGGCTCCGGCCACAGAGGAAGCGTAATTGGGACAGAAGATTCATCCGGTCGGCATGCGCCTGGGCATCACCCGTACTTGGGATAGCCGCTGGTTCGAGAAGAAGCACTACGTCGATTGGCTGCACGAAGACGTCGCCATCCGCAAGTCGTTCAACCGCTGGATGCGCTCGGCGTCGATCAGTAAGATCGAGATCGAGCGCCGCGCCAATCAAGCGCGCGTCATCGTCAACACCGCCAAGCCCGGCATCATCATCGGCAAGCGCGGCGTCGGCATCGACGAGATCCGCAAGAACCTCGAGACGCTGACCGGCAAGAGCATTGCCGTCAACGTGATGGAGATTCAGCATCCCGAGCTCGACGCGCGCCTGGTGGCGCAGAACATCGTCGATCAGCTCGAGAAGCGCATCGCCTTCCGCCGCGCCATGAAGCAGGCCATCATGCGCAGCATGCGCGCCGGCGCGCGCGGCATCAAGGTGCAAGTCTCCGGCCGTCTCGGCGGCGCCGAAATCGCGCGCACCGAGCACAACGCCGACGGCAAGGTGCCGCTGCACACGCTGCGCGCCGACATCGACTACGCGCAAGTCGAAGCATTTACGACTTTCGGCCGCATCGGCGTGAAGGTGTGGATCTATCGCGGCGAGGTTTTGCCCGACCAAGTTCGCGGTGACGGCGCGTTGCGCGATCGTCCCGAGCGCGGTCGCGAACGCCGCGAGCGCGGTGGCCGTGGTCGCGGACGCGAGATGCGTCCGCCGATGACGCCGCGTCCGGCCGTCGCTTCACCCGAGCCCGCCGCTTCGCCGGAACCCGTCGCCGCTACGCCGGAACCGGTCGCCGCTACGCCGGAACCGGTCGCCGCTGCACCGGAGCCGGTGGCCGCTGCCGAACCGATCGTCGCGGTCGAACCGATGCTCCCCGCGCCGGAGCCCGTCGCTGCCGTACCGGAGCCCGTTGCCGCGCCGGATCGCGCGGCAGCACCGGATTCGCTGCCGCGCCGGAGCCCGTTGCCGAAGCGAGCGCACCGGAGAGCGTCCCGGAGCAACCCTCGCAGGAGGTGAGCGAGTAAGATGCTGACACCCAAACGCGTCAAGTGGCGTAAGGTGCAGCGCGGCCGCATGCGCGGTGCGGCGCACCGCGGCAGTTCGCTTGACGTTCGGCGATTTCGGCCTGCAAGCGATGGAGCCGTGTTGGATGACCAACCGGCAGATCGAAGCTGCTCGTATCGCGATGACGCGCCACATCAAGCGCGGCGGTAAAGTTTGGATCAAGGTTTTCCCCGACAAGCCGGTCACCAAGAAGCCGGCCGAAGTCCGCATGGGTTCCGGTAAGGGAAATCCCGAGCTGTGGGTCGCCGTCGTGCGTCCGGGCCGCGTGCTCTTCGAGCTCTCCGGCGTGGCGCCCGACGTCGCTCGCGAAGCGCTGCAACGCGCCGCGGCCAAGCTGCCGATCGGCACCAAGATCGTTGCGCGTGAGGATGCATGAAAAATAAAGAGCTTGAAGAATTGCGCGATCTCACCATCAACGAGCTGCAGCAGAAGGCGCGCGACACCAAGTCGGAGCTGTTCAATCTCCGCTTTGCGCTGCGCACCGGCCACCTGACGGATTTCAGCAAGATCCGCGCGATGCGCCGCTCGTACGCCCAGATTCAGACCGTCATTAGCGAGAAGCGCCTCGCCGAGGGAGAGCATGGAGCAGCCTAATAATCACTCGGCCGAGACTGCATATCGACCCAAAAGGCCGGCCGAGGAACGCGCCGGGTAAAGCAAGGGCGCGTTGCATCGAATAAGATGGACAAGACGATCGTCGTCGTCTCCGAGACGCGCGTGCCGCATCCGACCTACGGCAAGATCGTTCGTAAGTCGACGCGCTTCAAGGCGCACGACGAGCGTAACGAGGCCAAGGTCGGCGACGTAGTGCGCATCGTCGAGTGCCGGCCGCTCTCGCGTGAGAAGCGCTGGCGTCTCGTCGAGATCGTGGAGCGGGCGCGATGATCCAGCAAGAGACTCGACTCAAGGTCGCCGACAACAGCGGCGCCCGCGAGCTGCTGGTGATCCACGTCAGCGGCGGCAGACGCCACGTCTACGCGCATGTGGGCGACATCGTCGTCGGCACGGTCAAGAGCGCGATTCCCGGCGCGGCGGTCAAGAAGGGTCAGATCGTCAAGGCGGTGGTGGTGCGCACCAGTGCGCCGATGCGGCGCGTCGACGGCTCGGTCGTGCGCTGCGACGACAACGCCTGCGTGATCATCAAGGGAGAGAAAGATAATCTCGATCCGCGCGGCACGCGCGTCTTCGGTCCGGTTATGCGCGAGCTTCGCGAGCGCGGATTCCTGAAGATCGCGTCGCTCGCACCCGAGGTCTTGTAATCATGAAAGCAACCATTTTAAAAGGCGACACGGTGATGATCCGGCGCGGCAAGGAGCGCGGCAAGCGCGGTATCGTCAAGGCCGTGCATTCCACCATGGCCACCGTCGAAGGCGTCAACGTCGTCAAGCGCCACACCAAGCAGGGCACGCAGTCGTCGAACATGGGCGGCTCGATGCCGACCGGCGGCATCATCGAGAAGGAAGCGCCGCTGCCTCTCTCGGCGCTGCAGTACGTCTGCGAGAAGTGCAAAGCGCCGACGCGTCTGCGCCGCGGCCGCACCTCCGACGGTGCGGTGCATCGCATCTGCGCGCGCTGCGGCGAGCCGGCGCGTGACTCGGTGAAGGGATAATCATGGCGGAACGGCTCAAAGAAAAGTACGACGCCCAAGTTCGCGCCAAAATGCAGGAGCGCTTCGGCTACAAGAACGTCAATCAGATTCCCAAGCTCGAGAAGGTCGTCGTTAACATGAGCGTCGGCGAGGCGATCGTCAATCCCAAAGCGCTCGACGCTGCGGTGAGCGAGCTGGCCGCGATCACCGGCCAACGGCCGATCGTGACCAAGGCGAAGAAGTCGATCGCCGCGTTCAAGCTGCGCGAAGGCATGAACATCGGCGCGAAGGTGACGCTGCGCGGCGACCGGATGTACGTGTTCGTCGACAAGCTTTTCAACATCGTGCTGCCGCGCATCCGCGACTTTCGCGGATTGCCGACCCGCTCGTTCGACGGGCGTGGAAACTACAATCTGGGATTACGAGAACAGCTCGTCTTTCCGGAGATCAACTACGACAAGGTGGACAAGACACGAGGCATGGACGTAACGATCGTCACGACGGCCAAGACCGATGAGGAAGCTTCGGAGTTCCTCGTCGCGATGGGACTGCCGCTGCAGAAAGGCCGCGGCTAATGGCCAAGACGAGTCTGATCGTCAAGTCGCAGCGCAAGCCGAAGTTCGACGTGCGCCGGCACAACCGGTGCAAGGTGTGCGGACGCCCGCGGGGCTACCTGCGCAAGTTTGCCATGTGCCGCATCTGTTTCCGCGAGAACGCGCACTTGGGAGTCGTCCCCGGTGTGACCAAGGCCTCGTGGTAAGGGAGACGACGATATGTCCGTAACCGATCCCATCGCCGATATGCTTACGCGCATCCGTAACGCTAACACCGCCAACCATAAGACGGTCGACGTGCCGGCCTCGCGGGCGAAGCAAGCCATCGCGCAGATTCTCCATGAAGAGGGCTTCATCGAGAGCTTCGAGCGTCTCTCCGAGGGCCCGCAGGGAACGATCCGCATTCAGTTGCGTTACGGTCCCGAGAAAGAGAAGATCATCACCGGCCTGCGCCGCATCTCGCGTCCCGGATTGCGCGTCTACACGCGCAAGACGGAGATTCCGCGCGTGCTCGGCGGGCTTGGCTTGGTGATCATGTCAACGCCGCAGGGCATCATGTCGGGCAAGCGCGCCCGGAAGCGTGGCGTCGGAGGAGAGGTCCTTGCGTACGTCTGGTAAGGTGGTGTGGCTATGTCGCGCATAGGTAAGCTCCCCGTTGCGGTTCCCGCCGGCGTCGACGTGAAGGTCGAGGCCGGTGAAGTCATGGTCAAGGGTCCGAAGGGCGAATTGCGCCAGCGGATTCTCGCCGACGTCGTCGACGTTCGGCTGGACGACGGCAGGGTGCTGGTCGAGCGCAAGGGCGACGCCAAGTCGCACCGCAGCGCGCACGGTCTGACGCGCACGCTGATCGCCAACATGGTCGACGGCGTGAGCAAAGGCTTTCGCAAGAGCCTGGAGATCAGCGGCGTCGGTTACCGCGCCGCCAAGGCGGGCGAGCGGCTCAACTTGAGTTTGGGCTATTCGCATCCGGTAGGTTTCGAGGCGCCCAAGGGCATCACGCTCACGGTCGAGGGCACCAACAAGATTCACGTCGACGGCATCGATAAACAGGCCGTCGGCCAAGTCGCCGCCGACATTCGACGTTTGCGTAAGCCCGAGCCGTATAAAGGCAAGGGCATCCGCTACGAGGGCGAGCGGATTCGCAAGAAGCTCGGCAAGGCAGGGAAGGCAGGTAAGAAATAATGAGCAAGGCCGATGCGCGTCGCACGCGCCACGTGCGCCTGCGCAAGAATCTGACGGGCACGACGGACCGGCCGCGTCTCTGCGTGCGCCGTTCGCTGCACCATATCTATGCCGTCCTCGTCGACGACGCCAAAGGGCACACGCTTGCCGCAGCTTCGACGCGCCAAGCGGCATTGGGCGGCGGGCTTTCTTCGAAAACGAATCTCGATGCCGCCAAGGCCGTCGGCAGCGCGATTGCCGCCAAGGCCAAAGAGGCCGGCATTACCGCGGTGGTCTTCGATCGCGGCGGCTACAAGTATCACGGACGCGTCCGCGCGCTTGCCGACGCGGCGCGTGAAGCGGGGTTGACTTTCTAATGCAATATCGTGGTCGCGATCGCGACGGCAGTGGACTCGAAGAGACGGTCGTTCGCGTTAACCGCGTCGCCAAGGTGGTCAAGGGCGGCAAGCGATTTAGCTTCAGCGCACTCGTCGTCGTCGGCGATCGCAAAGGGAAGGTCGGCTTTGCCATCGGCAAAGCCACCGAAGTCCCCGAAGCGATCCGCAAAGCCGTCGAGCAGGCGCGCAAGAGCATGGTGACGGTCGCTATGGTGGAAAAGACGATTCCGCACGAAGTGCGTCACGAAGTCGGTGCGGCAACGGTGCTGCTCAAGCCGGCGGCGCCGGGAACCGGCGTCATCGCCGGCGGTTCGATGCGCGCCGTGCTCGAGTTCGCCGGAATCCACGACATCCTCACCAAATGCCTGGGCACGACCAATCCCATCAACGTCGTCATGGCGACGGTCTCGGCGCTCAAGTCGCTGCGCACGGCCGAACAGGTTGCTGCGATGCGCGGCAAGACCGTCAAAGAACTTTTCGTAGCGTAACGATATGGCGGAGAACACGATGTTAAAACTCGGCGCGCTCAAACCCGCGCCCGGCAGCCGTCCGAAGCGCCAGCGCATCGGTCGCGGTCACGGTTCGGGTATGGTCAAGACCGGCGGCGAGGGCGGCAAGGGTCAGACCGTTCGCTCCGGCGGCGGCAAGGGACCGGCCTTCGAAGGCGGACAGACCGCATGGGCTCGGCGCCTGCCGCACGGTCGCGGCTATTCGCAGAAGGGACGCGACACCGGCCATTTCGGCGCGCGCTACGCCACGCTGAACCTGCACCGGTTATCGGAGTGGGATCCCGGCGTGGAGGTGACGCCCGATTCGCTGCGCGAGCGTGGACTGCTCAAAGTAACCCGCGACGGCGTCAAGATTCTCGGCGGCACCATCGCCGGTAAGGCGCTTCCCCAGGGGCTGCGCTTCCGCGACGTCGTCTTCTCGGCGAGCGCGCGCGAGGCGCTCGACCAAGCCGGGGCCGTCATTGTTCAATAATCTTCGCGCCGCCGTACTCGTTCCGGAGATCCGGCAGCGCGTTCTCTTCGTCTTTTTCGCCTTCGCGTGGTTCGTCTTCATGATCCACGTGCAGCTGCCCAACGTCAATCAGGCGGCCTGGCAGCGCGTGCTGCAGAGCGGCGCCTTCTATAACTTGCTCGGGTTCCTCTCGGGCGGCGCGCTGCAGAAACTCTCGATCATCGCCATGGGCATCACGCCCTACATCAACGCCTCGATCATCATGCAGCTGATGACCGTCGTGCTGCCGCAGCTCGAGGAGATGGCCAAGAAAGGCGGCGAGGAAGGGCGCAAAAAGATCAGCCAATACACGCGCTGGCTCACCATCGTGCTGGCCACCATCCAGGCCAGCTTTATGGCGATCTCGATGGAGCGCTCCGGCGTCTTCTACGATACCAGCACGTGGTATTTGCTCTACGCTATCGTCGCCATGGTCGGCGGCACGCTCTTTCTCATGTGGCTCGGCGAACAGATCACCGATAAGGGCATCGGCAACGGCGTCTCTCTGATCATCTTCATCGGCATCGTGCTGCGTTACCCGCAGTACGTTACCCAGACGTACGCCTCCGCCAGCCAGGGTGCCGAGTCGTTGCTCAACCTGTTCATCTATATTGCGATCGCAATCATCGTAATCGTCTCGATCGTCTTCCTCTATCAAGGGCAGCGGCGCGTTCCCGTGCAGCAGGCGCGGCGTGTCGTGGGCCGCAAGATGTTTGCCGGCCGCTCGACCTACATTCCGCTTCGTCTCAACAACGCCGGCGTGATCTCGATCATCTTCGCGATCTCCATCCTGCTGCTGCCCCAGCAGGCGCTCTCGTGGTTCGGCCGCAACGGCGCGCAGGCGACCTGGGCGCACCTCTTCGGGCCCTTTGACTTCCCGACCAATGCTGCGGCGGTCGCCAGCGTCTTCAACGTCTGGTTCTCGCCCAACGGTCTCCTCTATAACATTGCTTACTTCATCCTGGTCGTCGTCTTCACGTTCTTCTACAGCTCGATCGTGCTCAACACGCGCGACGTCGCCGACAACCTGAAGAAGACCGGTGCCTTTATTCCGGGCATCCGCCCGGGGCAGCCGACGGTGGATTACCTCAACAAGATATTGATCCGCATCACGACCGCCGCGGCAGTCTATCTCGGCCTGCTCGCCGTCTTGCCGGGGGCCTTCCAAAAAGGCCTCTCCATTACCACGTTCTATCTTGGCTCGACATCGCTGCTCATCGTGGTTGGCGTCGCGCTCGATACGATCACGCAGATCGAGGCGCGCTTAGCAATGCGCGATTATCGAGGCTTCATCAAGCGATAATGCGGGTCGTCTTCCTCGGACCGCCGGGCGCCGGCAAGGGAACGCAAGCGCGTCACCTTCACGAGCGCTTCGGCCTCGAACACATTTCGACCGGGGATATGCTGCGACGGCACCTGGCCGAAGGCACGCCGCTCGGTCTCGAAGCGCAGGACTACATGCAGCGCGGAGAGCTCGTGCCCGACGGATTGGTCATCGCGATGATCGAGGCCGAGTTGGGACGGGTGCGCAAAGGTTTTGTCATGGACGGCTTCCCGCGTACGGTGGCGCAGGCACAAGCGCTCGACGCTCTGCTCGCAAGCCGCGGCAAGCCGCTCGACGCCGTCATTTCATTCCGCGGCGATCGCCAAGCGCTCGTCGCGCGGCTCGCGTCGCGCTGGACCAATCCGCGCAACGGGCGCACGTACAATGCACTGACCAATCCGCCCAAGCGGGCCGGCATTGACGACGAAGACGGCGGCGAGCTGATTCAGCGCGAAGACGACCGTCCCGAAACGGTTGCCAAACGTTTGGACGTCTACGAAGCGCAGACGCGTCCGCTCGAGGAGTACTATCGCAACGAAGGCAAGCTCGCCGAAATCAACGCCTTCCAGAGCGTCGATCGCGTTGCCGAAATGATCGCCGACGCGATCGGAGCCGAACACGCCCGCCGCTAATCGGGTGTTGCAACCATGGTAACGCTAAAGTCTCCGCGCGAGATCGAGACGATGCGACGCAGCGGCAAGATCACCTCAGCCGTTTTGACCGAGCTGATGAAGGCGGCACGCCCCGGCATGACCACCGGCGAGCTTGACGCGATGGCCGAGCGCCGTATCCGCGCCGCCGGCGGCATTCCCACGTTTAAGGGTTATAACGGCTTCGCAGGTTCGATCTGCGCCTCGGTCAACGACGAGGTCGTCCACGGCATTCCCGGCTCGCGCGTCTTGCGCGACGGCGATTTGCTTTCAATCGATATCGGCACCACGCTGGACGGCTACGTCAGCGACAGCGCCGTCACGATCGCTATCGGCACGGTGCCGCAGGGCGCCCAGCAGCTGCTCGAGGTAACGCGCGAATGCCTGACGATCGGTATCGCGCAGATGGTTCGCGGGAAGCGGGTGGGCGATATCGGGGCCGCGGTGCAGGCCCATGCCGAGAGCCACGGCTTCGGCGTCGTGCGCGAGCTGGTCGGCCACGGCGTCGGGCGCGCCATGCACGAGGAGCCGCAGGTCCCCAACTACGGTAAGCCCGGCACCGGGATGGAACTCCGCCCGGGCTTGGTCCTGGCCATCGAGCCGATGATCACCCAGGGCAGCCCGGCCGTCCGCATCCTCGGCGACGGCTGGACAGTCGTCACGGCAGATGGTAAACTCGCAGCGCATTTCGAGCATACAATTGCGGTAACGGAGGATGGTCCGAAGATTCTCACGCTGCGCGACTTCGCGGAGCATCCTGAGATCGAGAGGTTTCGCCCCCCGCGAGAAGCGATTGCCTAATGGCTCGCAAGCGCGGCGGACGCGTGCCTCGTGCCAAGAAAGCGTCCGCAGAAAAAGCCGCGAAAACGGCGACGCCTAAAGAAGAAGCGATCGAGGTTGAAGGTACGATCGTGGAACCGCTGCCCAACGCGATGTTTCGCGTCGAGCTGACCAACGGGCATCGCGTGCTCGCGCACGTTTCCGGGAAGATCCGGATGAACTACATCCGTATCCTACCGGGCGACCGGGTTTTGGTCGAGCTCTCGCCCTACGACCTCAGCCACGGCCGCATAACCTACCGGTACAAGTAACCACCAAGGTAACAAAAGAAGTGAAAGTCAGACCGTCAGTAAAGAAGATTTGTGAGAAGTGTAAGATCATCCGCCGCAACGGTAAGGTGCGGGTGATTTGCGACGTCAATCCCAAACACAAACAGGTGCAGGGGTAAGATGCTCAGGATTAAAAAGGAAATTTAAGAATGGCTCGTATTGCTGGTATCGACCTGCCGCGCGAGAAGCGCATCGAGATTGCGCTGACGTATATTTTCGGCATCGGCCCCACGACGGCGCGTAGGATTCTGGCATACGCTCACGTCGATTCGGACGTGCGCGTCAAAGCGCTCGGTGAAGAAGACGAGAAGAAGCTGCGCGACGCGATCGACGCGCTGCAGCTGCGCGTCGAGGGCGACCTTCGCCGGGAAGTGCAGGGCAACATCAAGCGGCTGATGGACATCGGCTGCTATCGCGGAATCCGCCACCGCCGTGGCCTGCCGGTGCGCGGTCAGCGGACGAAGACCAATGCGCGCACGCGCAAGGGTCCCAAGCGCACCGTGGCCGGCAAGAAGAAGACCCTCGCCAAGAAGTAGTCCGCCGTGAAGGCGGTGATTACCGCCGGCGGCCGGATCGAGGGCACGTTCGCCTCCGAGGCCGGCACGCCGGTGAAGGCGCTTGCGCTTGTGCGCGGCACCACGATGCTCGAGCGCATCATTCACGCGCTGCGCGGCGCGGGTGCGACCCGCATCGCGCTCGTCGGCGGCAGCGAAGTGCGCGCGGCCGCGCAAGACCAAGTCGAACGATTTGTCGACGAGAGCCCGTCGGGCAGTCAAAATATGCTGCGCGCGCTGCGCGCGTGGCCCGACGACGGTGAGCCGTTGCTCTATGCCACCAGCGACCTTCCCTACGTTACCGCCGCGACGGTGACCGATTTCGTGAAACGCGTGCCGCCGCAAACGCTCTGCGTGGCACTCAGCGACCATGCCGATTACGTCGCGCGCTTTCCCCGACGCACCGACGGCGGGAATCACCCTTGCCGGCGAACGCGTCGTCAACGGCGGCGTCTTTATGATTCCCGGCGGGAGCGTCGATCCGCTGGCGGCAATTGCGACGCAGTTCTTCGACGCGCGCAAACGCCCGTGGCAGATGGCCGGCCTGGTCGGTGCCGCCGTGCTCTTTCGTTTCGTCTTCCGGCGCTTGAGCGTCGCCGATCTGGAGCGCCGGGCGCACCAAACGCTGGGCGTAGAAGCGCTGGGGCTGCGTAACTGCGCGCCCGAGCTTGCATTCGACGTCGACGGCGAGAATGAGTACGGTTATGCGCTCGCGCACGAGTAATCCGTTCGTCCTCGCCCTTTACTGGCTTGGCATTCAGTCGGTCTGGGGCGCGATCTTGGGAATCTCGCTGCAATCGCGTGCGATCGAGCTCTCGAGCGGCAACGCACTTATCGCCTACAGCCGCCTAGCCACCGTCGGCGCGCTCGTCGCGGCGGTGAGTGCAGATCGCCGTGGGCTTCTGGTCGGACGCGCGGCGCCGCAACGGGAGCCGGCGCATCGAGTTCTACGTCGCCGGCGCCGTCGGCGGCTCGGCAGCGTTGCTGTTCTTCTATCAGGCGCCGTCGATGGCGGCGCTGACGATTGCCTACATCGGGTGCAGGCGACGCTGAATCTTGCGATCGGACCGTATCAAGCGATCATCCCGGACTTCGTCGATCGTGCGCGTTACGGCGTCGCATCGTCGTGGATGGCGGCGCTGCAGAGCGTCGGGAACGCCGTCGGTGCGCTGGCCGCGAGCTTCATCGGCGGGGCGCGTCTGCTCGCCGTCTTCTTAGCGCGTTACTCGTGGCGACGTGCGCGGCGACCTCGCTGCACGCACGCAGCCTGCCGCTGCTCGACGCCGCCAGAGGAAGTAGCGGGATCGCTGCGCGTCACGCGACCGTTCGTCGATCTCTTTATCTCGCGCGCGTTAGTCTATGTCGGCTTCTACACGCTGCTCGGGTATCTGCTCTTTTACGTTGAAGGCGTGCTTGGCATCGGGGCTCTGGCCGATGCGAAGCGCCACACCGGGATCCTGATCATTACTTTCACGGTGGTTGGCGCGCTGGGTGCGGCGCTCGCAGCGCGGCCCAGCGACCGGCTCGACAAACGCCTGGTCGCGACGGTGGGCGCGGGTGCCTTTATCGCCGCCCTCGCGCTCTTTATCGCGACGAGCGGATTCAGCGGGGCGCGATGGCGGCGACGCTGGTCGCCGGGCTGGGGTGGGGCGTCTTCCTGGTAGCCGATTGGGCTATCGCTTGCCGGGTGCTTCCCCCGGGCGCGATGGGCACGGCCATGGGGATTTGGAACATCGCGATCGTCCTCCCGCAGATCGTAGCGCCGGCGTCATAACCCTGGCGGTCCTGCAGCGGCTGGCCCTCACCGGGGGGCCCCTGGCGCCCCGGGTGGCCTTTGGCTTGGCCCTGGTAGAGACCGTGGCGGGCATCGCTTGGTTGTGGCGGCTTTCCCGTCAAGTGGTAGGATAATTCCATCTCCTCGCCAAGCAGGCCGAGGGGCGTTCGCACCATTACCCCGGCTGCTTCAACACGCCCAAAAGGCGATCTGAAAAGAAAGCGCCATGAAAGCACCGACAATCTCAAGGAGTTACTCTCAATGAAACGACTGAGCACCGGAGTGCTCGCGGGGCTGATTTTGCTGCTCTGCGGGTTAAACGCGGTTGCTGCTCCGTCAAACGCGACGCACGGAAACATTGGAAACGGCGTCGCCCAAGCGGGGTCGCCGCCGGCGCCGGACTTCGGCAGTCCGCCATCCGGCGAAATCCCGATCCTTTACAACGATCATCACGTCTATTCCAAGCCCGACGAGCTCAAGCGGGGCCGCGTCCTCGCCGCTCTCGTCAAAGGCGGAACGATTCTGATTCCATTGCGCTCGATGTTCGAACAGATGGGCGCAACGGTATCGTACGATCCGGCCAGTAAAACCGCGACCGTTAGCAAACCGGGCGCCGAAGTGAAGGTAACGGTCGGCAAAGCCGAAGTCGTTATCAACGGCGAATCGCGGCCGCTCGACGTGCCGCCCGAGATTTATCAGGGCGTCGTCGTCGTTCCGGTCCGCGTGATTTCGGAAGGCATGGGTGCCTACGTACAGTGGGTTCCGGATAAGCGTTTGGTTGTCGTCCGGTACATTCCGGCGACGCCGCCGCCCAGCCCGGCCCCGCCGCCCCCGCCGCCTCCGCCTCCGCCGCCTACTCCGGCTCCGATGCATACGCCAAACGTAATCTTCGTCGCCGGCGACTACCTATTCAACCCGAAGGTGTATAACGAGTTCTCGCCTGGTAACGGCGGGTCGGGGGCCTCGTACACCGTTCGTGGCGGCGCGATGTTCGATGCGTTCAGCCTGCCGCTGATGCTCGAGGTCGACTATAACAACTGGCAGTACCCGCATAACTGCGGCGTCGCGAAAGCAAACGCATCGGCACAGAATTCGCCGCAGTGCTTCGTGACGACGATCGGTAGCAGAGGCTCTACGTACGTGCCTGGCTTCACCGCGGTCAACCGCGATTTCGACGTCAGGCTCGGCTTCAAGGTCTTCAACCCGCACGTGTACATTGCGGTCGGTTACCTCTGGTCATCGACGAACTACGGATATCCCAACTTGAACGCAGTGGGCGGCGGTCTTGAAAAGCTCCCCGACTACTCCCATCCGTTCACGTATTACGGCTCGGTCTACTACTATCCGAACTTAAGGGGCACTTACACGACGGGCGCCAACGCGATCCCGCCGGGCGAATCGTTCGGCGTCGGGTATAACCTCCTCAAGTACAAGGTCGGTGTGGACTGGGCGTTCATTCCGGCGGTAGCGATTGACCTCGGCTGGGCCGGTGAAAACGCTGCTAACAAGAACAACTTCCCGATTTCGGGCACCTACAACGGGGCCTACGCAGGCCTTCTCTTCTTCCTGCCCTTCTAAAACGGAAGCGATTCCCTCCTAGTCGGCGCCCGGGCTCGATCGAGCCCGGGCGCTTTCTTATGCCGGTTTATCGGGTGGTGCGAACGGGCAAGAATAGGTATCGTGTGTTTGTGTGGCCGGCAACCCTACGGGCGGCCGCTCGTTCCTGAAGATTCGACAAGGAGGCATTCGTGAAACGTCTGAGCACCGGAGGACTCGCCGCGCTCTTCGCGCTGTGCGCGTTCTATGCGATGGCCGCTCCGTCGGCTGCGGCGCCCGGAAACGGTGGCAACGCGGTCGCCCAGGCGGGGTCGGCTCCACCGGCGCCAGACTTCGGCAGTCCGCCTTCCGGGCGAAATTCCGATCCTTTACAACGACCATCACGTTTACAGCAAGCCCGACGAGCTCAAGCGAGGGCGTGTCCTGGCCGCGCTCGTCAAAGGCGGAACGATTCTGATTCCGTTGCGCTCGATGTTCGAGCAGATGGGCGCGACGGTCTCGTACGATCCCGCCAGCAAGACGGCGACGGTCAGCAAGCCCGGCGCCGAAGTCAAAGTGACGGTCGGTAAGGCCTGAAGTCGTCATCAACGGCGAATCGCGGCCGCTCGACGTGCCGCCCGAGATTTATCAGGGCGTCGTCGTCGTTCCGGTCCGCGTGATTTCGGAAGGCATGGGCGCCTACGTACAGTGGGTTCCGGATAAGCGTCTGGTCGTCGTCCGGTACATTCCGGCGACGCCGCCGCCCAGCCCGGCTCCGCCGCCGCCGACGACCGCTCCCCCGCCTCCGCCTCCGCCGACGCCCGTACCGCCTAACAGCTGAGGCGTTCGTGGCCGGCGACTATATCTTCTCACCCAAGGTGTACAACGAGTTCAGCCCCGGAAACACCGGAACGAGCTCCTACGCCGTGCGCGGCGGAGGCGAGTTCAGCCTGGGCAGCATCCCGTTCATGCTGGAAGGCGCGTACGAGCGCTGGCAGTACCCGCATAACTGCGCGACCTCGAACCGCGGCAAACGGCGGCATCCACTACTCGCCTGAGTGCTACGTGACGACTATCGGCGGCGCCGGCAGCTCTCCGGTCCAGACCAACACGAGTCTCTACGATCAGAACGTGGACGCCAGGCTGGCCGTGCGCGTCCTGCAGCCGCGGATCTACATTGGCGTGGGTTACCTCTGGATGTCGGGCAACTACGGCTATCCGAACATGCAGAGCTGGGGCTTCGGCGGCGAGAAGCTGCCCGACCTCAACCACAATCTCTCGTTCTTTGGCAGCGTCTGGTACTATCCGAACCTCCATGGGACGTACACCAACGTGCCCTCGGCGCCGATCAACCCGCAGACCTACGATCTCGCGTACAACCTCCTGAAGTACCAGGCGGGCATCACGCTTGGCTTCGGAAACAGCCCGTTCTTCATCGAGGGCGGCTGGATGGGCGACCAGTGGTCGAACAAGCAAAACGCCCCGGTCAACCGATCCTACAACGGGCCGTTCGCAGGCCTCGGATTCCGCTTCCTCTACCCCTAGAGGCGGGCGGAGCAAGATGGAGGGGGCTCGGCCGTTTCGGCCGGGCCCCTTCGCCGTTGACCCGGTTCGCCTCCTAAGGTAAGATACTCACTTGGCGCCTTTCGAGCGCCGGTGGCATTGCCACGCCCTTATCGCCTCCGGAGATTTTTTTGGCCGCCAAGAAGCAAACCAAGTCGCGCCGCAAGCGCGAGATAAAGAACGTCCAGTCGGGCGTCGCGCACGTGCACGCCTCTTTCAACAATACTATCGTTACGATCAGCGACCCGCACGGCGGCGTCGTTTCGTGGGCCTCCGCCGGCAATCTCGGCTTTAAGGGATCGAAGAAGTCGACGCCGTTTGCCGCGCAGATGGCGGCCGAAGCCGCCGCGCGCAAAGCGATGGAGCACGGCATGAAATCGACTGAGGTGCTCGTCAAGGGCCCCGGCGCCGGCCGCGAGGCGGCGATTCGTTCGCTGCAAGCCGCCGGTCTGGAAATCACGATGATCAAAGACGTAACGCCGATTCCGCATAACGGCTGCCGGCCGCCCAAGCGGCGACGGGTGTAACGATGTCGCGTTATACCGGTCCGGTTTGCCGGCTCTGCCGGCGCGAAACCGCCGCCAGCAAGACTGGCGAGAAGATCAAGCTCTTTCTCAAGGGCGATCGCTGCCTCTCCCGCATGTGTGCGGTCGAGCGGCGCGGTACCGCTCCCGGTCAGAAGACGACCGGCAAGTCGCGCACCAAAGTCTCCGAATACGGCCGTCAGCTGCGCGAGAAGCAGAAGATGCGCCGCTACTACGGCGTGCACGAGACCCAGTTCGAGAACTACTTCAGAGAAGCGGCGCGCGTTCCGGGTCAGACCGGGCGCACGTTTCTCCAGTTGCTCGAACGCCGTCTCGATAACGTCGTGTATCGCTTGAACCTGGCCTCCAGCCGCGCCCAGGCGCGCCAACTGGTGACGCATCGTCACTTCCGCGTCAACGGCCGTCTCGTCAACATTCCGTCCTACATCGTGCGTGCCGGCGACGTCATCTCGATCGCGCCGGGCAGCCTCAAGTCTACCGTCTTCGAGTCGAACCTCGAGGTCGCGCAGAGCCGCCGCCCGCCCGACTGGCTGGAGTGGAACGATCAGGACAAGACCGCCAAGGTCGTGCAAGCGCCCGCGCGCGAGCAGATCGATACGCCGGTCGACGAACAGCTCATCGTCGAGTACTACTCGCGATAAAACGAACCAACCGCCGCTGCTAGGCGTCCGATCGCCGGTCATACCGTATGCCCGGCGGATAACGTAAGCAGCAATAAAGGACACAACGACAACCATGACCATGTTGGAAGCGCCTGCGGGTGCAACCATCGAAGTACGCGAGCGCCGCGATAATTACGCCAAGTTCGTAATCGAGCCGCTCGAGCGCGGCTTTGGAATTACGTTAGGCAACGCGCTGCGCCGCGTGCTCCTCAGCTCGATTCCCGGCGCCGCCGTCACCTACATGAAGATCGACGGCGTGCTGCACGAGTTCTCTACCATCCCCGGGATGGCCGAAGACACGATCGCGCTGATGCTCAATCTCAAGGGCCTGCCCGTCAAGCTGAACAGCGACGAGCCCAAGGTCCTTACGCTCTCGGTAAACGGCGCGCGCGACGTGACCGCCGCCGACATCGTGCCCGATGCCGACGTCGAGATCCTCGATCCGGAATACCGGCTCGCCACGCTCTCGTCGAAAGACGCCAAGCTCACGATGGAGATCGGCGTCGAGACGGGCCGCGGCTACGTGATGGCCGACCGCCAGCGCAACGTCGAGCACATGATCGGATTGATTCCGCTCGATTCGATCTTCTCGCCGATCCGCAAGGTGAACTTTACCGTCGACGATACGCGCGTCGGTCAGAGCGTCGATTACGATCGCCTCACGGTCGAGATCGAAACCAACGGCTCGATCACGCCCGACGACGCGCTCTCGAACGCGGCGCAGATCATGCAGGAGCAGCTCGACCTCTTCGTTTCCTTCACCAATCGCGCCGAGCCGCTGCCCGAGACCCCGCCCAACGAGTGGGACATCCCGGTCGAGACGCTCAACCTCTCGGTGCGCTCCTTCAACTGTCTCAAGCGGGCCGGCATCTCCAAGGTGTCGGAGCTGCTCGACCTCACCGAGGACGAGATCATGAAGATGCGCAACTTCGGCCGGAAGTCGCTCGACGAAATCAAGCAGGTCTTAGCCGAAAGGGGGCTGTCGCTGCGCCTAGCGTAGCGCCGTAATCACGATGCCGCATTCGATCGCCTATAAACGCCTCTCGCGCACCGACGGCCACCGCCGCGCGCTGTTGCGCAACCTCGCCACCTCGCTCTTCAAGCACGAGAAGATCGAAACGACCTCGACCAAGGCCAAGGAGATCGGCCGCGTGGCCGAGCGGCTCATCACCGCCGCAATGGCCGGCGATCTCGCGGCCCGTCGTCACGTTGCCGAATACATCACCGAGCCCGCGGTCGTGAAGAAGCTCGTCGAGCAGATCGCACCGGCGCTCAAAGGGCGTACCGGCGGCTATACGCGCATCACCAAGACGCGCGTCCGCTCCGGAGACGCCGCCGAGCTCTCCCTCATCGAGTTGGTGAAGTAACGTTCCATCGAAGGGAACGATGAGCGCTTACGAAACCGAAGCCCGCGAACTCGATGCGGAAATACTCGCTGCAATAGATGCATGGAATACTGAAGGCCGCTCGCTAGACGATGCGGCCTTCAACGTTCTCGCACTTCGGATCTTCGCCCACCAGCTCCGGTATAACGCACCGTACTCGCGGTACTGCAAGCAGCTCGGCGTAACGCTTGAAGCAATGCCGGCGTCGTGGGAAGCGATACCCGCCGTCCCTGCGGCCGCGTTTAAGGAAGCCGCCCTCGCGACTTTCGACCCCGCACGCGCCGCTCTCGCCTTCGAAACGAGCGGTACGACGCGCGGAACGCCCGGCCGCCACTACATGGAAAGCTCCACGCTCTACGACGCCGCACTTCTCGCCGGCTTCGATCGCTTTATGCTTCCCGACGGCGCGCGGTTGCGATATTTCAACCTCGTCCCCGATCCGCTCGACCGCCCGCAGTCGTCGCTCGGCTACATGATGGCGCGCGTCGTCGGCCCAGCGAGGAATGAACGGTACGGGCTGGTACCTGCACGGCGACTCCCTTGACGTCACTGCCTTATTACGCGACCTCCGCGCCGCCATCGAGGAGTCGCAGCCCGTCTGCATCGCAACCACCGCCTTCGCGCCTCGTCCACACGCTCGACGCAATGGAGCGCGACGACGTATTTCGCTGCAGCTCCCCCCGGATCGCGTATAATGGAGACCGGCGGCTTCAAAGGCCGCACGCGCGTGATAACTCGCGACGAGCTCTACGCGCGCAGCTCCGCGCTTCTCGGGATACCCACCGATAAGATCGTCGCCGAATACGGAATGACCGAGCTGACCTCGCAGTATTACGACGTCAACGCCACGACGCGCGCCAAGAGCGGACCGCCGTGGCTGCGCGCGCGCGTCGTCGGCCCCGATCGCCGAACGCTGCCTAACGGTAAGACGGGCTCGCTGCTGCACGTCGACCTCGCCAATCGCGCGTCGTGCATCGCCGTGCAAACCGACGATCTCGGCGTGCGCCAAGACGACGGTTTCGTGCTGCTCGGGCGCGATCGGGAAGCCGAGCCTCGCGGCTGCTCGCTGGATGCGGAAGAGCTGCGAGAACGCGCGCCGTCAGTCGGTTTCTTGCGGTCCCTCTGATCGCTTCGCAACGCGTGGCTGTCGCCACCGCGACGTAATAATGCCGCTGTTGAGCCCGCCGGTCGACAAGTCCGCCGCAGAAGCGCGCGTGCTCGACCTTCATGCAGCGATCGACGACGACGTCCAATCCGCCGCGATCGGCGAGCGCGATCGCTTCGTCGTTGACGACGCCGTATTGAAACCAGATCGCCTTGGCTCCGGCCGCAATCGCGTCCTCGACGACGCTCGATCAGTTCGCTCGGCCGGCGGAAAACGTCGACGACGTCGGGTGCGCCGCGTTCGGCGGCATACGCAACGAGCGACGGATAGCATTTGATGCCGTCGACGTCGGCGATCGTCGGATTGATCGGCGTCACGTCGTACTCGGGTTGGCGCCGCAGGTAAGAGAAGACCGTATAGCTGGGGCGCAGCGGATTGGCCGACGCGCCGACGACGGCAATCGTGCGAACGCGGTCGAGGAGATCGCGCCGCTGCGACGGCGTCGTCAGAATCACGCGCGCACCGCGGCGCGCAGTGCGCTATCGAGATCCCAGGTGAGATCCTCGACATCTTCGAGCCCGACCGAGAGGCGCACCGACCTCGGCTCGACGCCGGCCTTGCGCAGCTCGTCGTCGGAGAGCTGCGAGTGCGTGGTCGAAGCCGGGTGGATGACCAAGCTTTTGGAGTCGCCGACGTTGGCGAGATGACTCCACAGCTGCAGCGCGTCGATGAAACGGCGTCCGGCTTCGCGGCCGCCGCGCAAACCGAACGTGAAGATCGAGCCCATCTGCGGTTCGCGAACCCAGGCGACCTCGGGACGTTCCTTTAGGAACGCGACGATCGCCGCAGCGTTGGCGATGTGGCGCTCCATGCGCAGCGGCAGCGTCTCCAGCCCGAGCAGCACGAGCCAGGCATCCATCGGCGACATCTGAGCGCCGACGTCGCGCAGAACTTCGGCGCGCGCCCGCATCAGAAACGCGTACTCGCCGAACGTCTCGGTAAAAACTTTCTGCTGGTACCCGGGGCTCGGTTCGGAGAGCAGTGGAAAGCGCCCGTTCGACCAAGGGAAGCGGCCCGATTCGACCATCACGCCGCCGATGGCCGTTCCGTGTCCGTTGAGAAACTTGGTCGCGGAATGCACGACGATGTCGGCGCCGCGTTCGATCGGCCGGCAGAGATACGGCGTCGCGAAAGTGTTGTCGACGACCAGCGGTACGCCGGCGTCGTGCGCCAACTCCGCCAGCGCCGCGATATCGGCGACCATGCCCGATGGGTTGCCGACCGTCTCCGCAAAAAGCATCCGCGTTCGCGGACCGATCGCCGCGCGCATCGCGGTGAAGTCGTCGACGGGAACGAAGGTTGTTTCGATGCCCATCCGTTTGATCGTGACGCTGAGCTGGGTGATCGTTCCGCCGTAGACGCTCTGCGTGCAGACGACGTGGTCGCCGGCCTGCGCCAACGAGAGGACGGTGCAGAGTTGCGCCGCCAGCCCGCTGGAGAAGGCCACCGCGCCGAGCCCGCCTTCCAGGCTGGCCATCCGCTCCTCGAACGCGGCAACCGTCGGATTGCTGATGCGGCTGTAGATATGGCCGTAGCTGCGCAGCGCAAAGAGCTCGGCCGCCTGTTCGGTCGAGCCGAAGACGTAGGCCGCGGTCTGATAGATCGGCACGACGCGTGCCCCGGTCGCCGGATCGGGAGGCGTCCCGGCGTGAAGGGCGCGCGTGGCAAAGCCAAAGGTTCGGTCGTGCTGCATCTCAGAGGGTCCCAAGCGTACTTCGCGCTATAATGTTCTTATCATGGGCATGACACTTACCGAAAAATTCTCGCGCGGCACGCCGGACTCGACCGCGTCGAACCCGGCCAGATCATCAACGCGAAAGTCGACCTCGTGTTGGCCAACGAGCTCTCCGCGGCCGTCGCCATCGGCGTGATGCGCGGCATGAAAGGCGCGACGCGCGTCTTCGACCCCGGCAAGATCGCGCTGGTCGAAGATCACTTCGTGCCGGCCAAAGACGCGCAGTCGGCCAAGCTCGCGAAGCTCATGAAAGATTTCGCGATCGAGCAAAACATCGAGCACTTCTTCGACGTCGGGCGCGGCGGCATCGAGCACGTCGTGCTTCCCGAAGAAGGTTTGGTCGCACCGGGCGAGCTGATCGTCGGCGGCGACTCGCACACCTGCACGTACGGCGCCTTCGGTGCGTTCGCAACGGGCATGGGCTCGACCGACATCGCGGCGGCCTTCGTGCTCGGCGAAGTCTGGATCAAGGTTCCGGCGTCGATCAAGATCGTCTACAGCGGATCGCTGGGAGACATGGTCTTCGCCAAAGACATCATGCTGCGCACCGTCGGCGAGCTGGGCATCGACGGCGCGACTTACCGCGCCATCGAGTACCACGGCAACGACCGTCGACGAGCTGTCGATCACCGGACGCATCACCATGGCCAACATGGCGATCGAGGCGGGAGCAAAGAACGGCATCTTCCACGCCGACGAAAAGACGATCGCCTACGTCAAAGAGCGCACCGATCGTCCGTTCATCGTCGAGCGTGCCGATGCCGATGCGGTCTACGAGCGGACGATTGCCATCGACGTAAGCTCGCTCGAGCCGCAAGTCGCCTGTCCGCACACGCCCGATAACGTCCATCCCGATCTCGGAGGTCGTGCGCGAAGATCTACCGGTCGATCAAGTCTTCATCGGCTCGTGCACCAACGGTTACATCGACGACCTGCGCATCGTCGCCAAGATTCTCGAGGGCAAGCGCATCGCGTCGAACCTGCGCGTGATCGTCAACCCCGGTTCGCAGAAAGTCTGGATGCAGGCCGCGCAAGAGGGCGTGCTCACCACGCTGGCCGCCGCCGGCTGCGCGGTCAACACGCCGGGCTGCGGCGCCTGCTTCGGCGGACACATGGGCACGCTGGGCGACGGCGAGCGCGCGATCTCGACGACCAACCGCAACTATGTCGGGCGCATGGGCTCGCCCAAAGCCGAGATCTATCTTGCTTCGCCGGCAACCTGCGCCGCGTCGGCGCTCACCGGACGCATCACCGACCCGCGGACCGTCGCCGACCTAGACCTGAGCAACATCACCCTGAGCGCGGCGAAGCGCGAAAAAGCGATCAGCCTACTTTAGCGGAGAAGGATACTTGGAATCGAAACTGCGCGGAAACGCTCATAAATACGGAAAGAACGTCGACACCGACGTCATCATTCCCGGCAAGTACTGCAACATCATCGATCAAGCCGAGTTGGGGAGGCACGCGCTCGAAGGGCTCGATCCGGAGTTCACGACGCGCATGAAGCCCGGCGACATCATCGTCGCCGAGACCAACTTCGGCTGCGGTTCCAGCCGCGAGGTCGCGCCGATCGCCATCAAGGGATCGGGCACGTCGGCGGTAATCGCCAAGAGCTTCGCGCGAATCTTTTACCGCAACGCGCTCAACATTGGCTTACCGATCTTCGAGTCGGCCGAAGCGGTCGACGGCATCGAAGCCGGCGACGAAATCGAACTCGAACCGGCCAGCGGCATCATCCGCAACCTGACGAAGGGCACGACGTATCGCTCCGCCGAGTTTCCACCGTTCATGCGCGCGCTGATCGACGCCGGCGGCCTCGTTCCGTACGTCGAACGCCGGCTGGCGGAAACTCCGCAGAACTAAGATCGCGTTAGGGTGGCGTGTAACCACCCTGCGAAGGTACGCCGCCCGGCGACGGGTTGACGTTCTCCATCCAGTTCGTTTTCGCACGATACGATGCGGTGAACGGGACCTGCACCTTTGGGTGAAGTCATCTCTCCGATCATATCGGTCGTGCCGTCGAGTTTGCCTTCCATCAGCAGCGTCGTTCCGTTGGGCATCGTCACGATTAAACGAATCTGCTGACCGTCGAGCGATCCCGCCAGCGGATACTTCGTCTTTCCATCGACGTACGTACCGCTAAGCTGATCGCCGGTCTGCGTCAGCAAGAAGTGCGTGTAGTCGGTGGTGTTGGTGTGCTGAATCGCGACTTCCCAAACGCCTTCGACACCTTTGCGCGCGTTTGGCGGCGGCGGTGACGGATGCGCGTTCGGCGTCGCCTTCGTCATCGGGAACGTCGTCGAAGGCGTCGTGCTCGGCACGGGGGCTGCGGGCGGCGGCGTTACCGGCGAGGCGATCGGCGGCGGGGTCGGCGGGGGCGTTGCCGCAGCGGCGGCGAGGCGCGTGCCCGGCGACGAGATCATAAGTCCGGCTGCGGCCGCGACGCCGGCGGAGGCAGCTAAAAGTACTAGGGGCTTCACCCCCGCAGGCTTCTTGGAATGCCGCAAGGGCCTCCTTTTGACACCCCTGATATAATGCAGAAGTTGTGAAGGTCAAAATTCATCCTAAGTGGCACCCGCAGGCCCGGGTCCACTGTGCTTGCGGCAACAGCTTCGTGACGGGATCGACGCTGCCGGAGATCGCCGTGGAAATTTGCGCGGCGTGCCACCCCCTCTTTACCGGTCAGCAGAAACTCGTCGATACCGCCGGTCGCGTGGATAAGTTCAATCAGCGCTCGGCTGCCGCACGACTCAAGCAGGAGGAGGCCGCCGCGCGTAAGGCCACGCGCGAGGCGAAGAAAGCGGCCGCCGAAGTCTGAACGCGCGCCTAGAGTCGATGGCCCGGCGTTTCGACGAGATCGAGGCGCAGTTGGCCAACCCGACCGGCACGTTCGACCAATCGCGATACACCGCGCTCGTCAAGGAGCGCGCGCAACTCGAGCCCCCCGTACAAACCTATCGCCGGCTTGCGGCAACGCTCGCCGAGATTTCGGCTAATGAAGCGCTTACTCGCTCTGAGGATGCCGAGATGCGCGAGCTTGCCGAAGAAGAGAATAAACGGCTGCGCGAACGTGCGGCTGCGATTAGAGAGCGAGCTCAGCGAGCTGATGGCGCCGCGCGATCCGAACGATTCGCGCGACGTGTTCGTGGAAATCCGCGCCGGTACGGGCGGCGACGAGGCGGCGATCTTTGCCGGCGACCTCGCCCGCATGTACATGCGCTTTGCTGAGAATGCCGGCATGAGGGCCGAGCTGGTCTCCGAGAGCTCCAGCGAAGCGGGCGGTTATAAGGAGATCGTTTTTAGCATTAAAAACGGCGAGCCGTACCGCTTTCTCAAGCACGAGTCGGGCGTCCACCGCGTGCAGCGCGTCCCCGCAACCGAAGCGCAGGGCCGCATTCACACCAGCACCGCCACCGTTGCCGTTCTGCCCGAGGTCGACGACGACGTCGAGGTCGAGATCAGGCCCGCGGAGCTTCAGATCGACACGTACAAAGCCTCGGGTGCGGGCGGCCAGTACGTCAACAAGACCGAGTCGGCGATCCGCATCACGCACCTTCCGACGCGGCATCGTCGTGGCCTCGCAGCAGGAACGCTCGCAACAGCAGAATCGCGAGAAGGCGATGCAGATGCTCCGCGCTACGCTCTACGACCGCAAGCGCCGCGAGCAGGAAGAGGCCGTGGATTCGCTGCGCCGTTCGCAAGTCGGCACCGGTGAGCGGTCGGAGAAAATTCGAACCTACAACTTTCCGCAAGACCGCGTGACCGACCACCGGATCAACCGCAACTTCGGAAACATCCGCGGCATCATGGACGGCAATCTCGGCGCCGATCGCACAGGAGCTCATCGCCGACGAACGCGCTCGTTTGCTCGCGGGTGAGCCGGCGTGACCATCGCCGATACGCTCGCTCGCGGCACCGGCCTGCTCGAGCATTCGAGCGAATCGCCGCGCGCGGATGCGCTCTTGCTGCTCGAGCGCGTGCTCGATGCGCCCACGTTCGTGGATCGTGGCGCACGGCGGCGATTCCAGCCCCGCAGACGATGCCGCGCAGTTCTTCGCCCTCTGCGAGCGCCGCGCCGCGGGAAGACCGCTGGCCTACGTGTTGGGAAGCGCCGGATTTTACGGCCGCGAGTTTATCGTCAACGAATCGGTGCTCGTCCCGCGCCCCGAGACGGAGCATCTCGTCGACGATGCGATTGCCTTCATCAAGGAGATGCCGCGCGACCACGTGCCGGCGGTACTCGATCTCGGCACGGGAAGCGGCGCTATCGCCTGCACGATCGCCGCGGAGACGCCGGCACGCGTCGACGCCATCGACATTTCGGCGGCCGCGTTGGACGTCGCGCGCGAAAACGCTCGTCGCTTAAATGTCGCCGATCGCTGCCGCTTTATTTCCGGCGATTTGATCGCGCCGGTAAAGACCGAGCGCTACGACGTCGTCATCGCCAACTTGCCGTACATGCCGACCGCCGATATTCCGAACGCACCCGATCCGCTCTCGTTCGAGCCGCGCCTCGCCCTCGACGGCGGCCGCGACGGGCTCACGGTATACGCCCGGCTCTTGCCGGGACTACCGGAAGATCCTCAACCCGCACGCGCTGGTGTTGCTCGAAGCGGCTCCGCCAACGATCGCGGCGTTGTCGCAGCTTGCCGCTCACGGCCCTTAAAGACTTCGTAATCGAGGTGCGTTCGGATTACGCGGGTATGGAGCGCTACGTCCGGGCGGTTGGTCGGCCCCCCGAAGGTTTAACAATAGCAGTAGGAGAACGGTAACTGCCCCAGATGGCGAAGTACATATTCTTCACCGGGGGCGTCGTGAGTTCGCTTGGCAAAGGCATCACGGCAGCTTCGCTCGGACGACTCCTGAAGTCGCGCGGTCTTAGCGTTTCCATCCAGAAACTCGACCCCTACATCAACTGCGACGCCGGTACGATGAACCCGTATCAGCACGGCGAGGTTTTCGTTACCGAAGACGGCGCCGAGACGGATCTCGATCTGGGGCATTACGAGCGTTTCATCGACGAGAATTTGACGCGCGTCAACAACGTTACGACCGGACAAATCTACAACTCGGTCATCGAGAAGGAGCGCCGCGGCGATTATCTCGGCGCAACCGTGCAGGTCATCCCGCATATCACCAACGAGATCAAAGCGCACATCAAACGGGTTGCCGAAGCGAGCCGCGCGGAGGTCTGCATCGTCGAAGTCGGCGGAACGGTCGGCGATATCGAATCGCTGCCGTTCTTAGAAGCGATCCGCCAGATGCGCTACGACGTCGGCGACGAGAACGTGATGTACGTGCACCTGACGCTGTTGCCGCACCTGGGCGCCGCCGACGAGCTCAAGACCAAGCCGACGCAGCACTCGGTGCGCGAGCTGCGCGGCATCGGTATTTCGCCCGATGCAATCGTCTGCCGCACCCAGTCGGCGCTGCCCATGCCGCTGGAGCTGAAGGAGAAGATCGCGCTCTTCTGCGACGTTCCGCCGAGCGCCGTGGTGCAAAACAGCGACGCGCGCACGATCTATCAGGTGCCGCTCAACCTCGAAGCCGAGGGCCTGGCGCAGGCAGCGATTCGCAAGCTCAACCTGCCGGCCGCCGCGCCGAAGCTCGACGATTGGGTCGGGATTTCCGAGCGCATCCTGCACCCGCGCCACCAAGTCACCATCGCGCTGGTCGGCAAGTACGTCGAGCTAAAGGACGCGTATATCTCAATCAACGAGGCGCTCCATCACTCCGGTGTCTTCCATCACGCCGCGGTCGAGATACGGCGCATCGATTCCGAGCTGGTCGAGAACGAGGGCGTCGAGGTTTTGCGCGGCGCGCACGGCGTGGTCGTGGCACCGGGCTTCGGTGCGCGCGGCGTGAAGGGCAAGCTGCGCGCAATTCAGCACGTCCGCGAGCGTAAGATTCCGTTCTTCGGCATCTGCTACGGCATGCAGCTGGCCTGCGTCGAGTTCGCGCGCAACGTCTGCGGCCTGCCCGAAGCAATGACCAGCGAAGTCGACGAGACGAGCACCGATCCGGTCATCGACTTCATGCCCGATCAGCGCAATCTCGAGATGTACGGTGGAACGATGCGCTTGGGTACGTATTCCTGCACGCTGCAGGAGGGCAGTCTGGCGGCGCGCGCTTACGGCGAGCTCGAAATCAGCGAGCGCCACCGGCATCGTTACGAGTTCAACAATCGTTATCGTCCCATCTTCGAAGAGCACGGCATGCGCTTCACGGGACATCACGCGATCGGAAAGACGCGCCTGGTCGAGGTCGTCGAGCTTCCCGCCGATATGCATCCGTGGTTCGTGGCCACGCAGGCGCATCCCGAGTTTCGCTCGCGTCCCAACCGGCCGGCGCCACTCTACCGCGACTTTATCGGTGCGGCTCTCGCCCACGAGGAACGTATGGAGAACCGTTCCGGAGTCGTCGAGGCGGGCACCTGGACGCAGGCCTAATTACAGCCGTCGTTCTGACCCGCGACGAAGAACGCAATCTGCCGCGTGCCCTAACCAGCCTCCCGCGCGGGATGCAGATCCTGGTGCTCGACGCGTGCTCGCGCGATCACACGATTCAGTTCGCGCGCGCGGCCGGCGCCAACGTCATTCAGCGGGAGTGGACCGACTTCGTCGATGCGCGTACCTTCGCGCTATCGCAGGTAACGACGCCATGGACGCTGATGATCGACGCGGACGAGGCACTCGACGATGTGCTTTGCGCTTCGATTCTGTCGGCAAGCGGCGAGCCTAACGGCTACCGTCTGCGGCGCACGACGTATTTTTGCGGTAAGCCGATGCGCGTATGGCGCAACGAGTTGCTGCTGCGCCTCTTCCGGACGGGACGCGCGCGATTACAGGCGCATCCCGCGGCGGGAAGCGATGCCGCGGTGCATGAGGGCTGGGTCTGCGACGGGCCGGCGCCGGAACTGCCCGGGACGCTGCTGCACTATTCGTACCCCGACGTTTCGACCTACCGCATCAAGTACGACCGTTACACGTCGATCGAGGCGAAGGAGCTGCCGCCTTCGTTAGGGCGTCGTCTTTACCACGGCGGCGGCGAGCATTCCGCGGCTGCTCTGGCTGCTGCTGCGCAAAGGCGCGTTGCTCGACGGCCCGCGCGGCTGGTACGTCGCGTACCGTTCGGCGCTCTATCCCGCCGTCGCGGCGCGAAAAGCCCTTTTACGATGAGCCGTTCGCGCGTCGGCCTGGACGCGCGGATGACGCGTCAGATGTCGGTCGGTATGAAGACGTATGCCGCCGAGCTCGCCGCGCGTCTGCCTCGCGTCGCTGCGGAGTACGAATACGTCGCCTTTTCCGGACGGCGGCAACTTCGGCTGGAACGAACAGGTGCGGCTGCCGTTGGCGATGCGCCGCGCCCGTCTCGATCTGATTCACTTCCTCGCGCTCTACGTTCCGCTCGTCGTACCGGCCAAGTTCGTCATGACAATTCACGATCTGATCCATCTGCGCTTCCCGCAGTATTTCAAAGCCAAGGTCACGCCGTACTATCAGACGGTGGTGCGCTGGGCGTGTGCGCGCGCTGTCGCGGGTGATCACCGACGACGCGCGGACGGTCGACGATCTGGTCGAGCTGCTCGGCGTAGATCGCGGTAAAGTACGCGTGATTCCGCTCGGCGTCGCCGAGGAGTTTCTGAAGCCGGTGCAGCCGCACGTAGGCCGGCGACCGTATCTGCTCTACGTCGGAAATCACCGCGAGCATAAGGACCTGGCGACGCTTTTTGCCGCGTGGTCGGCGCTGCCCGACGAATGGCACGTCGATCTGTACGTTACCGGCCCCGACGATTTTGGCGGCGAGCTGCAGCGGCGCAGCGGCCTCTCGCGCGCTATCGTGCCCTTGGGCGACGTCAGCGCCGAACGCCTCATCGAGTATTACGCGGGGGCCCGGGCGCTGGTGCAGCCGGCGCTGCGCGAGGGCTTTGGACTGCCGATGCTCGAGGCAATGGCGGCCGGCTGTCCGGTGGTCGCCTGCCGCGATGCGGTCCCCGAAGCCGCTCGCCGAGGCGGCCCTGACCTTTCCGGCGCGCGACGCCTCGGCTTTGCGCCGGTGACTGGAGCGCGTGCTCGCCGACGAGGGACTCCGCGAGCGGTCGCTCAACTTGGGAAAGGAAGTGGCGCGACGGCTCAGCTGGGATCGCTGCGCGCGCGCGACCGCCGACGTTTATCGAGAGGTCTTGGAGCACGCATGAAAAGGGCCTTAGCGCTGTTGGCTCTGGTTCTTTTGGGGGCGCAGCCGAAGCCGATCACGCGTCATCATCAATGGTGACGTCCTGTCGCTCGATCCGCCGCCGCGCTTCGAGCACAACGTTCTCTTCGTGCCGGTGCGGCGCACCATCGAGGCGCTCGGGCTTACCCTTCGAGCACGCCGGTAAGCATCTCATAACCCAGGTGGGATCGCGTTCGGTCGTTCTGACGATCGGCAGCCGCGTGGCACAAGTCAACGGCGATCAGGTGCTGCTCGACGCGCCGCCGCTGGACATCAAAAACGTCCAGTACGTGCCGTTGCGCTTCTTTACCGACGTGCTCGGGGCACAAGCGCATTTCGACCGGCACGCCAACACCGTTACCATCGTCGCACAGATCGTCGGCCGATCCGGCAAGGGGATGGTTCGAACCGGGAGCGGCTTTCAGCGCTTCGGTACGGTAGCCGCGGTCGACGTGCTCTCCGATCCGCCGACGATCACGCTGCAGTACAACGGTGGCGTCAAAGTGATCGGAATCGCACCCAACGCGCAGATCGATATGGAAGACGTGAACGTTTCGGTGACCTCGCCGGGCGAGCTGAGCGACATCCGTCCGGGCGACTTCGCGCGCGTCGAGATGCGCAAAGACGGCCGCGTCACGCGGGTCATCGACGAGTACGGTTCGCGCAACGGCCATATCGTTGCGATCGGCGGCAATCAGTTCGTCCTCGGCGACGGCCAGGTGATCGCGGCAGGGCGAACCACCGAGATCTCGCTCAACGGTAAGGCGGCCTCGCTGAGCGACCTGCGGCCGCGCGACCAAGTCACCGTCCGCTACAACGTCGAGACCAACGAGGTACGCGAGATTCTTGCCAGCCGCGCCGCTGTCAACGGAAGCCAAACCGGCGGCGTCAGCATCACCAGCGTGGATAGCGATGCAACGCGTCCCTTGCGCGCCGGCGATACAATTCACGTCACTCTGCGCGGAACGCCGGGCGGCGCCGCAACCTTCGACATCGGCTCGGACGTCGTCGACCAGGCGATGCGCGGCGGCTCCCCGGGCGTCTACGCCGGAAGCTACACGATTCCGCGCGGCGCGAACTTCGAGGACGTCGCGCTCATCGGACGTCTAACGGTGGGTAATACCGTCGCGCAGGCACTGGCACCGCAGACGGTCTCGGCCTCGAGCGTACCACCGGGAATCTCCGACTTTGCGCCGGACAACGGCGAAACGATCAACAATAACCGCCCCGCCGTCTACGCCGCCTTTGCCTCCGACGCCGTTGCGGTCAATCCCGCCAGCGCGCTGCTCTGGATCGACGGCCGCGACGTCACCTCGCAGTGCGTGCGCACGGCGCAGTTCATCCAGTACCTTCCGTCTTACGCTTACCCGGAGGGGCCCGTTCACGTTACCGTGCGCGTTGCCGATCTCGCCGGAAACACCACCACGAAATCGTGGACCTTTAACATCCGGACGCATTGATGGACGACTGTATTTTCTGCAAGATTGCCGCCGGCGACGTGCCGGCCAAGATCGTTTACCGCGACGATAACGTCGTGGCGATCGAAGATCTCAATCCGCAAGCGCCGACACACCTGTTGGTGATTCCGCGCGACTCATTATCCGTCGCTGGTCGAATCGATCGGTGACGGCGGCGATGCGCTCACTGCGGGTTTGTTCTCGGTCGCGGCACGGTTAGGCCGCGAGCACGGCGGCGCGGGCGGGTTTCGTCTCGTCGTCAACACCGGTCCCGATGGCGGGCAGACCGTCGGGCACGTGCACGTGCACGTGCTTGCCGGGCGTCCGATGGCGTGGCCGCCCGGCTAGTTGCTCTGTCCTCGTCACCCTGAGTCCGCCGAAGGGTGAACGCCGTTATTTGACGATGCCCGGGGGCTGTGCTAGGCTACTGCGGGAGGCCCTTTAGGGCCTAATTTTTCGTGCTCGGAGAGATTCTGCCGGCACGCCGAAAGGGGGGTTGTAATTCAATGGAAGTTCGCATCGCACCGGGCGAGACGATCGAGAGCGCGTTGCGCCGTTTTAAGAAGGCCACCCAGAAGGCGGGGATACTCGCCGAAGCGCGCAAGCACGAGCACTACGAAAAGCCGAGCGTTCGCAAGAAGAAGAAGTCGGCCGCCGCGCGCAAGCGCCGCGCATAACGCGCACCCGTAAATCGTGGGAGCGCTTAAAGACCGGATCGCCTCGGACCTCAAGGACGCGATGAGAGCGCGCGACCAGTTGCGTTTAGATACGCTGCGGTCGGCGCTCTCTGGTTTTATCTATAAGCGCACCGAAGGCGGCGGCGAACTCTCCGACGCCGACGAGCTCGACGTCGTGCGCCGTTTAGTGAAGCAGCGTGGCGACTCGCTGACCGAGTTCGAACGCGCCGGCCGCACCGATCTCGCCGAAAAAGAGCGCGCCGAGCGCGAAATTCTGGTGACCTATCTGCCGCCGCAACGCTCCGAAGCCGAAGTGCGCGAAATCGTTCAAAGCGTCCTCGCCGAACTTCCGGCCGAATCGCGCAACGCCGGCGCCGTAATGAAGGTCGTCATGCCGCAACTAAAAGGCCAAGCCGACGGCAACCTAGTCCGCCAAATCGTCACCGACTACTCTCAGGCTAGCGCGAGCACGGCGATCAGGAATGCGTACGCCGCTTGGCTGGGTCGAAACACCGTGGTCACGGGGCGTGTGAAGGGAGGCGCGGAGGCAGGATGCCGGGAGCGCCGACGAGGCGAGCAGCATTTTCGCAGATGCGAAAATGCGCGCGTCCCCGCGACCACGGTGTTCAGACCCCGGAAGCCGCGTAACTTCCCAGGCTAACCCCAGGTAGCACCGACATGAACGCACAGCGGGTCCGAGCGTGGGTTTCGGCCACGCTTTTACTCTTTGGAATGGCCGGATTGGCCGCCGCCGCGCCGGCGGGGGCTCCGGTGGTCGTTGTTCCGATTACGGGAACCGTGGACGACGGTATGGCGCACCTCGTCGAGCGCTCCGTAGACGAGGCTAACCAGGAGCACGCGCGGGCGATCGTCCTCGACGTCAACAGCCCCGGCGGGCTCGTCGATGCGGCGTTTCGAATCCGCGACGCCATCTTTTCAGCCCAGGAGCCGGTGGTCGCATACGTCGGCGAGCGCGCCTACTCGGCGGCCGCGCTGATCGCGCTTTCGGCCAATCGCATCGTGCTCGGGCCAGGGGCCTCGATCGGCGCGGCCGAGCCGGTTCAGGCCGGCGGCACGGTGCCCGCCAGCGAGAAAGTGATCTCGGCGTTGCGCGCCGAGTTCGAATCGACGGCGCAGCGCAACCATCGTAACGCGAAGATCGCCGGCGCGATGGTCGATAAGAACGTCGATCTTCCCGAATATAAGCGCGGCGGTGCCATCCTCACGCTCAACACCAGCGACGCATTGCGCGCCGGAATGGCCGATGCTACGGCCCCGACGCTCGATGCTGCGCTCGCGCAGCTCAAGCTTGCCGACGCTCCGCGCGTCACCGAAACCTACAGTTGGGGCGAGCAGCTGGCGCGATTTGCCACCAATCCCGTCGTGAGCGGATTGCTGCTGACGTTGGGAATGCTCGGACTCTTGATCGAGATGCAGACGCTGCACGGAATCGCCGGTTTAATCGGCGTTGGCGCGCTGACGCTCTTTTTCGGCTCGCACATTTATTCCGGGTTCTCCAACGGCTTCGTCGCCGTGCTGGCGATCCTCGGCCTGTTCGGAATCTTGTGGGAACTGCACGTCGTCCCCGGACACGGGGTGCCGGGAGTCTTGGGGGTCAGTGCGCTCGTGGTAGCGGCGTTGCTTGCCTTTGGGCTGCCGTTCTTACTCATTGGAATCGAGACGCTGGCGACGGCGATCGTCTTAACCGTCATCGGCTTCTCGCTCGTCGTGCGCGCCGTACCGCAAAACGCGTGGGCGCAGCGCCTCGCGCTGTCCGCCGCGCAAGGGCCGGATTATGTGGCCAGCAGCGACTTTCGCGGTCTGCGCGGCCGCGCCGGAACGGCCGCCACGTATCTGCGTCCGGCCGGCATCGCTTCGATCGACGGACATCGCGTCGACGTCCTGACCGCCGGCGAGTTCATCGCCCAGGGTACTCCCATTAAGGTCGTGCGCGTGGAAGGTGCACGCGTCTTTGTCGAACCCATTCTCGGAGAGGAGAAATAATGGCTATCGGCAGTGAGGTCGGCGCTATCGTCGTCCTCCTCATCCTGGTTATTGCGTTCTTTGCGTTTCTCTATTACTTCCCGATCGGTCTGTGGATCCGCACGATCGCGGCCGGCGTGCCGCTGGGCATCATTGCGCTGGTGCGCATGCGCCTCATCGGCATCCCGCCCAGCGTCATCGTCACCAACTACGTCCGTGCCCGCAAGGCCGGTCTCAATCTCACCGTCGATCAGATGCAGTCGCACTACCTGGCCGGCGGCAACGTCGAGAACGTCACGCTGGCGATGATCGCCGCGCAGCGCGCGGAGATTCCGCTGGAATGGCAGCGTGCCGCGGCCATCGATCTGGCCGGGCGCAACGTGCTCGAAGCGCTGCAGACATCGGTGAATCCCAAGGTCATCGAGACCCCCATCTTCCAGGGCGTCGCGCAGAACGGCATTCAGCTCAACGTCAAAGCGCGAATCACGGTGCGCAGCAATCTCGACCGCTACGTCGGCGGCGCCGGCGAACCAACCATCATCGCGCGCGTCGGCGAAGGCGTCGTCTCCGCCGTCGGCGCGGCCATCGACCACAAGGAAGTCCTCGAGTATCCCGATCGCATCAGCAAGGCGGTGCTGGCGAAGGGGCTCGATGCGGGAACCGCCTTTGAGATCGTTTCCATCGACATCGCCGACGTTGACGTCGGCAAGAACATCGGTGCCGAGCTGCAGACAAGTCAAGCCGAGGCCGACCGGCGCATCGCGCAAGCCAAGGCCGCCGAACGGCAGTACGCGGCGCTCGCCGCCGAACAAGAGCAGAAGGCCGAGACGCAGGCCATGCGCGCCAAGGTCGTCGAGGCCGAAGCGACCATTCCGCAGGCGATCGCCCAGGCGTTTCGCAGCGGCAACCTCGGCGTCATGGATTATTACCGCCTGAAGAACGTTCAGGCAGACACCGAGATGCGCTCTTCGATCGGAGCCTCGACCGAGGCGCCGAACGAGGCGTCCCAACCGCCGGCCAATCCCGGGCACCAAGTAGCTCGCCGCGATGCGCGAAGTCGGAGTGATCGTCTGGGTCGTCTTGTTGATCGTCGGCGTCACCAGCAGCATCGTCTCCAGCATCCGCAAGGCCTCGGCAGCCCAGCAGCGTCCCGGGCTCGGCCCCGTCACGGCGCCGCCCCGCCAGGCCACCGTCAAGGAGCTGGTCGCCACCCTTCAGGCCCAAGCTCAAGCCCAGGCGCAGGCGGCGCAGCCTCAGCGCGTCCGGCGCCCTCTCCGCGGCCCGCGCCCGGCCGGCGGCTAAGGCTCCGGCGACGCCCGCGCCGCACCGACCCGCAGCCAGCTGCCTTGGCCGGTGGCGCCGGCCCGCGGTCGTCGGCGCACCGGCTCTTTGCCGGCCGGGGAGATGCCGTCCGCGGAATCATCGCGGCGGAGATTTTGGGAAGCCCTCGCGGCTTGCGCGACGAACCGTTCTGGCGTTGACCGCCCAACGCTCAATCGACCTTCACGAGCTATCGGATCGCGTCCGGCTCTTCGGAGAATACGACCGCAATCTCTCGGCCATCGAGTCGTCACTCGACGTCGCCGTCCATGCCGACGGCGACCGTTTATTACTGGCCGGTGACGATGCCGCCGTGCGCCGCGCCGAGGGCGTGGTGCGGCGCGTCCTCGAGGCTGCCGTCGGCGGTGCGCACATAACACCCGACGACGTCGCACTGGCGCTCTCCGACGCGCAGATGCAGCCCGAGGGAGCGGCGCTGCCGAGCACGCTCTTGCGCACGCATCGCGGCCGCGAAGTTCGCCCGCGAACGGCAGGACAGCGAGAGTTCGTGCAAGCCATCGAAAACTCGACGCTGACCATCGGCATCGGTCCGGCCGGCACCGGAAAAACCTATCTCGCCATCGTGATGGCGGTGCGCGCGCTCAAGCGCCACGAAGCCTCGCGCGTGATTCTCTCGCGTCCGGCGGTCGAAGCCGGCGAGCGGCTCGGCTTTCTTCCCGGCGATTTGCGGGAAAAAGTCGATCCATATATGCGCCCGCTCTTCGACGCGCTCGGCGATCTGCTCGACGACACCGTGCTCAACAAGTACATGGAACGGGGTACGCTGGAGGTTGCGCCGCTGGCGTACATGCGCGGCCGGACCCTCTCCGACGCGTTCGTGATACTCGACGAAGCGCAGAACGCCACCGACGATCAGCTCAAGATGTTTCTGACGCGCTTGGGCAGCGGCTCGAAGATGGTCGTCACCGGCGACGTAACGCAAATCGACCTGCCGGGCGGCCAGCGCAGCGGCTTGCGCGCCGCCGCCGGACGGCTCGCGGCCATCGACGAGATCGGCATCGTCGAGCTCACCGACGTCGACGTCGTTCGTCATCCGCTGGTCGCCAAGATCGTTCGGGCCTACTCATGATCTACTACCGTAACGACGTGCGGCGCAGCGGCGTCAACGGACGCGCGTTGGTGGCAACGGCGCGGCGTCTGCTCTCGGCCTTGGGCGAACCGCCCGAATCGGCACTCTCGCTCTCGCTCGTGGACGACGCATCGATCCGTTCGCTCAACCGGCAATACCGCGGCAAAGACAAGCCGACCGACGTGCTGAGCTTCGCGCTGGACGGCGCGCCCGGCGAACCGGAACGCATGCTCGGCGACGTGGTGATCTCGGTCGAGACGGCGCGGCGCCAAGCTGCCGGCTACGACGCGCCGATCCAGCGCGAGATCTACCGGCTGCTGATCCACGGACTGCTCCACCTCAAGGGACACGACCACGTCGAGCGCACCGAGCGGCAGATAATGGAACGCGAAGAACGGCGCCTCGCCGAAACCATCGCGCTTGCCCTGGCCATACTAATGCACCATCCCGTTCACAACCCGCCTCACTCACCCGGCGACGACCGCGGCAAAAAAGAGCCGCACTATCTGCCGATCGACCGCAGCCGCATGATGCGGTCGTTCCACCACGCTTTCGAAGGCATCATCTATGCCACGCGCACGCAGCCGAACATGCGCGTGCATTTTCTCATCGCGCTGCTGGTGCTGCTGGCGACGCTGGTGCTGCGGCTCGATCGCCTCTACGTCGTTGCCACGATCACGCTGATCGCGCTGGTCTTGAGCCTAGAGCTGATGAACACCGCCATCGAGTCGATCGTGGACCTGCTCACCGTCGTCCATCATCCGCTTGGCCAAAAGCGCGAAGGACGCGGCCGCCGGCGCGGTGCTCATCGCCGCGGTCGGGTCGGCGCTGGCGGCATATTTGATTTTCTATCAGGGATTGATGAGCGGCGGGGCACGCGTCTTTGCCGCCGTACAGGCGGTCCCGGCAAACGTCGCGTTGATCGTGCTCGCGGTAGCGGCGATCGCAACGATCTTCGCCAAAGCCTGGGTCGGCCGCGGTTCGGCGCTGCAAGGCGGCGCGGTCTCCGGTCACGCCGCGCTCGCATTTGCGGTGGCGACGGTGCTGGCGCTCTTCTATCAGAAGCCGCTCGCCGCGATCCTCGCGTACTTCGTCGCGTTCTTGGTCGCGCAGAGCCGCGTCGAGGCGCGGATACACCGCCCCTTCGAGGTTTTCTGGGGAGCGGTGCTCGGCACGCTTGCTGCCCTCGCCATCTACCTGCTGGTGCGGCCTCACGTTATGTTATAATGGCGCCGATTTGAACAGCGACCCCGCTCGAAGTACACCCGAGGGCCTGACGGGCCAAGTCATCACGCTCGTCGTGCTCGTCCTCCTGGCGGCCTTCTTCGCGGCGTGCGAGGCAGCGCTCGTTTCGATTTCGCGCTTGCGCGCGCGGGCCTTGGCCGAGCGTCGCATCCGCGGCTCGCGCCGGCTCCAATCGCTCGTAGACGAGAAGAGCCGCTTTCTCACCACCGTGCTGGTGGGTAACACCATCGTCTTGCTCGTGGCCGATTCGCTGGCAACGTACATTGCGATTTCGCTGCGGCTGCCGTCGGGCGCGGTGCTCTCGACGATCGTCATGACGGTGATCTTTTTGCTTTTCGGCGAGGTCGTGCCGAAGACGGTGGCCACCGGCGATTCCGAGCGCTGGGCGCTGCGCCTGGCCGCACCGATCTACTACGTCGCCGTGATCTTGACGCCGATTACGCGCACGTTCGAGATCCTCACCAATGGCATCTTACGGATGTTCGGCATTCGTCACGCGCATCGGATCAACGTCACCGAAGAGGATATCCGCTCGCTCGTCAACGTCGGTGCCGAACAGCGCGTCATCGAGGAGCAAGAGCGCGAGCTGATCCACTCGGTGATGGAGTTCGCCGACACGATCGTTCGCGAGGTGATGAAGCCGCGGCCGGAGATGGTAGCGGTTTCGATCGACGATTCGCCGCGCCGCGTTCTCGACGTCGTTATCGCGGAGGGCTACTCGAAGCTTCCCGTCTATCAGGAATCCAAGGACGACATCGTCGGCGTCATCCACGACCGCGAGTTGCTCATCGCGCTCGCCAACGGGTCGCTCGCGCACGCCACCGTCCGGTCGCTGATGCGCCCGGCCGTGCACGTTCCGGAGACGAAGAAGATCTCCGACCTGCTGCGCGAGATGCAGCGCGACAAGTTCTCGCTGGCCATCGTCGTCGACGAGTACGGCGGCACGGCCGGCTTCGTTACGATGGAAGATTTGCTCGAAGAGATCGTCGGCGAGATTCGCGACGAGCACGACGTCGACGAACAAGAGCCGATCGCGGTGGTCTCCGACGTCGAAGCGGTCGTCGAAGCCGGCACCAATATCGAGGACGTCAACGCCAAGCTGGGCACGACGCTTCCGACCGAAGACTTCGAAACGATCGGCGGCTACACCGTGGGCCTTTTCGGACGTCTTCCCAACGAAGGCGAAGAGATCGACGCCGACGACCACACGCGCCTGCGCGTCGAGCGCACGCGCGGCCGGCGCATTCTCGCGGTGCGCGTCTATAACAACGGGTCGGCGCAAACCGAGCAGGAGGAGACCGAGGATCCCGACACCGCCGCGCGCTTATAAGACGCGGGGCGTCGTGCTGCGCGCGCGCCCGCTCGGCGAAGCCGACCGGATCGTCACGCTCTTCACGCTCGATCGCGGCAAGGTCGATGCCGTCGCCAAAGGCGTGCGCCGGGCGCGCAGCCACTTTGCCGGCCGGCTGGAGTTCGCCAACGAGTGCGAGCTGCTGATGCACCGCGGGCGCTCTCTCGACGTCATCGTTTCGGCCGAGATCGCGCGAGCGCCGTGGGAGCGCATGGTCGAACCCGAGCGCTATGGCGTCGCTTCGCTGGTCGCCGAACTCGTCGACGCGTTTTGCGAGCCGGAAATGGCGCTAGCGGACGTCTACGAACTGCTTACCGGCGCACTCGAGGCGATCGCACGCTCGAACGCGCCGCGCGCGCTGTTGCCCCGCTTCTCGTTGCGTCTGCTCGAGATGCTCGGCATCGGGCCGCCGCTCTTCGACTGCGTGCGGTGCGGCGCGCCGCTGCGCGAGACGCCGGTCTGGCTCGACGCCGAGGCCGGCGGGGTGGTCGATCGGGGCTGTCGCGAGCGCTGGCGCGATCTGCCGGAGCTCGAAGGCGGCGATCTCGAGAACCTGCGCGCGCTGGCCCGTCCGCGCAACGACGGCGCGGCGCTTCACGCCACGCCGGCTGCGGCTGCGGCGGTCGAAGAGCTCGTCGCGCACCATCTCGGACGGCGGCCCAAGGCGTCGGCGCACCTCGATACGCTGGGAGCCTAGCACCGCGATGATCATGGCGCTCGACGTCGGAAGCAAGCGCATCGGCATCGCCGTCGCCGATCCCAGCGAGAGCTTCGCGCTCCCCGTCGGCACGGTCGAGCGCAGCAACAAACGCAACGACTTGGCGCAGCTGCGCGAATACTTCGATTCCTACGGCGTTGACGAGCTGGTCGTCGGCGATCCGCTGACGCTGAGCGGCGAGCGCGGCGTCGCAGCTCTCGCCATGGACGCGTTCGTTGAGGAACTTCGCGCCGTCTTCACCGGAACGATCCATCGCTTCGACGAGCGTCTTACTACGGCGCAGGCAACGAAGACGCTCGTAGCCGCCGACGTCAGCCGCCGCAAACGACGCCAAGTCGTCGATAAAATGGCGGCCGCGCTGATCTTGGAATCCTTTCTCGCGCGCCGCCGTCACGGCTCGCGTTTCGTGAGCCGGTTCTGGCGAGTCGCGGCGATCGCGCTGGGCATCGCCGTATTGCTGGTGGCCGGCGCTTGCGGGCTCTTCTTTTATCTGATCTATGGCGACCGGACGCACCCGGCACAGGGGGCGCGCGTCGTTATCGCGCGCGGCTCGACGTTTGACGAAATCGCGCGACAACTGGCCGAAGCGGGCGTTATCGGCAACGTCCTGACCTTTCGGGCGCTGGCGCGAATGCGCGGACAAGACGTGGCCGTGCGCGCCGGCGAGTACAAGTTCGATCCAAACCGCACGCAGAACGAGGTTCTGCTGGCGCTGGTCACCGGCGGCGCGCAGGTCGCAACGTGGGTGACGATTCCCGAAGGCTTCACCGCGACGCAGATCGCCGGTCGCCTGCACGCCGAAGGCGTCGGCGAGGCGGGGCCATTCGCGCGCGAGTTTCTCGGACGCAGCATCGTCGTCGACGGCACGCGCACCAAGAACCTCGAGGGCTTCCTCTTCCCGAGCACCTATCTCGTAGCGCTGGACGCCACGCCGGGCCAGGTCGCCGACACGTTGATCGCCGAGTTCTTCAAAGAACTGCCCGGCGATGCCGAACGGCGCGTGCGCGCTTTACGGGTCACCATCCCGCAGGCGGTGACGATTGCATCCTTGGTGGAGCGCGAGGCAAAGAGCGAATCCGACCGCCCGCAGATCGCCGGCGGTCATCTATAACCGGCTGCGCCTGGGCATGCCGCTGCAGGTCGACGCGGCCATCGAATACGCGTTGCCGCGCCATAAAACGGCGCTCTCGTTCGCCGACCTCAAGCTCGACTCGCCCTACAATACGTACACCCACCCGGGGCTGCCCCCGACGCCGATCGCCAACCCGGGGCGGCCGTCGCTGGAAGCGGCGCTCCATCCGTCGAAGAGCGAGTACCTCTACTACGTCTACTGCGGCAATGGGCGTCACGTTTTTTCCAGGACGCTGGCCCAGCATCAAGCCAACGTCGCGCGCTGCCTGCAGTAGATCTGTCACCCGAGCTGTCGAAGGGGAGAAGGCCGATGCCATCAACTAACGGCGCCAGCGAATCACACGGTCCATTGGAGCTTCACGACGTCCTGCGAATCGGTACCGGAGAAGGAACGGAGTTACAGTTCGAAGTCGTCGGACTGGTCGAGTCCGAGGAGGGCGCCTCGTACGCCGTTCTGCATCACGAAGCCGGTGAGGGCGACGAGGATCAGTTTATCGTTACCGATCTGGCCGGCAATCTGCTCGACGATCAAGGCGTCGCCGAAGAGATCATCGAGTACTTCTTGGAGGAGCCCTAATTCGCGTTCTCTTTCTCTCGGCTAGCGTCGGCGTCGGCCACTCCTCAGCGGCCAACGCCGTCGGCGCCGAGCTTCGTGCGATCGAGCCGCGCGCGCAGACTCCGGTCGTGGATTCCTACGATTATGCCGCGCTGGTGGTTTCGCGCATCGTCTCCGATGGGTACCTGCGCATGGTCAAGACCATTCCGCAAATGTACAAGTATATTTACAACCGCGCCGAGCGCGCCACCGAGGTCGGTCGCTTTCGTGCGTGGGCCCACCAGTTCACGGCGAGCAACTTGCGCGCGCTGATGGTGCGCGAGCGGCCCGACGTCGTCGTCTGCACGCATGCGTTTCCGAGTGGCGCGATGGCCGAATATAAACGAACCTATGCCGACGCTCCACCGGTCGTCGCCATCGTCACCGACTTTGCCGTGCACGGATTTTGGATTCACGAGAACATCGATCGCTACGTCGTCGCCACCGAAACGATGCGCGACGCGCTGCTGGCGCGCAACGTGCGATCCGACGCGATTGCGGTCAGCGGCATTCCGGTTCGTCGCGAGTTCGTCGAGGGCGGCGAATCGAAGGCCGCGCTGCGCGAGCGGCTCGATCTGCCGCGCGACCGGCAGATCGCGCTGCTGATGGGCGGCGGCCTTGGAATCGCGCCGCTGGAGCGGATGCTCTCGGCGCTCGAATCGGTGCAGACGCCGCTGGCGGCCGTCGTCATCGCCGGACGAAATCGGCGAATCGGCAAACGCCTCTCGCGCGCCGCCGAAAGCGTGAACTATCCGGTTCGCGCGTTAGGCTTCGTCGAGAACGTCTACGACTACATGCACGCCGCCGACGTGCTGGTGACCAAACCCGGCGGTCTGAGCACCTCCGAAGCGCTTGTCGCGCAGGTTCCGATGGTGCTCTGCAAACCGCTTCCCGGTCAGGAGGAGCGTAACGCGCGGCTGCTGATCGAGTCCGGCGCGGCCGTGCGCACGCGGCGCATCGACGAACTTCCGGGTGCCCTCGACGCGCTCTTCGCCGACGCGCGCGCGACGCGATCGCATGATTGCCGAGGCATCGCGGCTGCGCCGCCCGCGTGCCGCAGCGGAAACGGCAGCCATGATCGCAGGCTTGATTCGCATGCGAAAGGAGAGCGTCGCGTAGTGCTGCCTTCATCACGAACGTACGGTTTTGTGCTCGCGCTGGTTCGCGTCCTCACGGGCGCGATTTGGCTGAGCCACGCCGTGCCGAAGTTCATGCATCCCGACCGCTTCATGCCGCCCGGCGGCGTCTTTGCGACGTATCTGCAGAACGGTATCGCCAAGACTGCCGGTCCGTATCACGACTTTCTCGTCAACATCGTCGCGCCCAACGCCGTGGGCTTCGCCGATCTCGTGCGCTTCGGCGAGCTCTGCGTCGGGATCTCGCTCTTCCTCGGGCTGCTGACGCGCTTCGGTGCTCTCTTCGGCGTGCTCTTACCGCTCAGCTACCTCGCGACGCGCGGCGCATTAGGGTCGTTCAGCGCCTGGGGCGCGCTCGACGGCGCGGTGGCGCTGCTCTCCGCGATCAGTCTGGTCTTGCCGACCGGTCGCGTTCTCGGCGTCGACGGCTTGGTGTCGCGCCGCGCGCCTCGCCCGCCGAGAGTGATCGCCGAGGTCGTTCCCGAGCGACCGCTCGAAGGTCCGACGGCTCCGCCCTAAGTCGTTACTGAGTCGCTGCAAGGCTATAGGAGAGCTCTTTCGCCTTTGAAAGGACAAACGATCGAAACGCAGGTGGCGTCACCTCAGCGATCGTCCGCCAGACGCCGTCTACCAAATGGCTCGTCAGGTCGTTAAGACGCGACTCGGTAAAGGCGTGGCCTTCGCGTTGGAAGCCAAACTCGAGCTTTGGATACTCCGCGCCGAGATAGATAAACCCGTCGGTTGAAGGCAAATCCGCTGCCAGCGTCGTGGCTATCAAATACAAACGTGACATTCCCAAAGACGGGATGGCTTACGACAAACGTCCGCTCAGGTAGACGAGTCCGATCCCATGACTACAAAAGCAACGAACCTGGCGATGCGGTCGCTACTTGACTGCAGTCTCTGGGCGATGGAGACTCGTCCGTCTCCTCAACAAAGACCGGAAACACAAAACTAACCGTGACGTCGCCGAGTTGAAGCCACCCTGCTTGCTGCCTGATCCCTGTCACTACACAACCTCCCTAATATCTGGCCGCGTTGCCCCCGCAACCGACACGGAACTCGCCGAGGGGCACTAGCCCTGACTTCCATAATGGTGACAGAAGTCATCTTTTCACGAGGTGGGAGTTCGTTTCTAAGGCAAGGGGGCTAACGAGCGGACGGTTGAGTGCCTGGCAGTGGATCGCTGTCGTGAGCGGGTCGTGGTCGGTATCTTGTTATGCGCACGTTGCAGGCAATATCCGCATGGATTGTTTTGCGAATATGCGCGACCAACCTAGTCGCAGCTCCATGCTCCCAGCCGCAAAGGTAGCCGCGTGCCCGTGATAAAATCGTGAGCAAGTCGCTCCAGGCGCTCCTGTTTAAACTGAAGCGACATGCAGCAACCCCGCAACATAAGGCGGGTCGAGGAGAGATGGCCGAGCGGCTGAAGGCGGCGGTTTGCTAAACCGTTATACGATGTAAAGTCGTATCGAGGGTTCGAATCCCTCTCTCTCCGAGTTTACCGACTAAAGCGAAACCGAAATGCGGTCGTAGCTCAATTGGATAGAGCAACAGGCTACGAACTTGTAGGTTGGGGGTTCGAGTCCCTCCGACCGCGATTTTGACGAGAAAGCAGCGCGCAATCTGATTTGCGCGGCTGCTTTTTTCGTTCGGCGGAAAGGTACAAGCAGCCGCCGAATCGCTCTCTTCGATAAGGAGGGCATCATGAAGCTTTCTCGGTCTCTTTTTGGACTGGCGTTGGTGGCAGCGCTAGGCACGTTCGGAGCCCTACGGCCCGCGAGTGCGGCGGCGGCTATGCCGGCGGCTCTCTCGACGCTGGTCGGTAGTTGGAACTGCACCTACACCGGCCCAAAGGGTAGCTCACATTCGACCTATACGATTACAAAGATCAGCGATCTGTGGGTTGAAGGCACGGGCGAGGAAGGCGCCTACGGCGATCGTGCCGCGCACAAGAGCTTTTTCTTGGTCGGATACGATCCCAAGAAACATATGTACGTCAGCATGGGTGGCGACACGCTGGCCGGCGACTACGGCACGTCGACGGCGCCGGCAAGCGCGACGGCGATGAAGATGACGTACGTGAACAGTTATCCGGCCGACCCGACCCACGAGAAGGACGTCTGGACGTATACGCCTACGACAATTTCAATTGCGTCGGCGTGGACCGAGAAGGGCAAGGCGATGACCGGGAAGAGCAGCTGCACGAAGCAGTAACTGCTTTTTCGCGTAACGGCTACCGCGCGGGTTGGAAGAACATCCGCCCGTGCGGATAGTCGAACTGAATCGCAAAGTGCTGTAAGAAGTCCAGACCAACGAGGACGTCGCGGCCGCTCACAAGTCCCGACTCTACTTTGCAAGCCGCCGCGCCGGCGTAGGCGATCGGTCCGAGCTGCAGCGACTCGAGATTTCCGCACTCGACGCTGCCCGCGCCAAGGCGCGTGCCGATGCTGCGCGCCATGCGCAGGTGGTACTTGTACAGGATATCCGGACCAAAGACGACCACTGCCCGGGTCGCCGGTATCGAGCATCGCATTCACTGCGATCGTCTTGTTGAGCGTCATCGGTACGGTAGGAATGCGATTTGACGTATCCACTAGCACACCCAACCCCTCCGGGTCGACGATTGCCAAGCTGGGATCGGCAATCGTCATTGTCTTTGCCACAGTCTCGAGCGTAACTACCGCGCCGGCAAAGAAGTCGTAACCCAGAAGTCCGTCGTAGTCGCGATCGTCGAGTCCCCAATAGTTGCTCGAGTTAAAGTTCTGCGCTTCGACCAGCACGTTCGAGAGTATATTGCCGCCGATCTCCATCGTTGCGATGCGCCGAATGGTGGCCGGCCGCGCGCCGTTAATTCCGACCGCGACGCCTGCGTCGGCCACTTTGACGACCTTGGCTCGCTCGGCGAATCGTTCGTTGAGGAAGATTGCGCTGGCGCCGGTGTCGACGATGAAGTGCCCCTTCACTCCGTTGACCGTTGCATCGACCAAGACGCGGCTTGGCTTTGACGTCGTAGCGATCGCAAAGGGTTTGTCGTTGGCGAACGTCCAGCGGGCTTGCGCTCCCGGCGGATGAAGGTCCGCGTCGGCGATGGATACGTTGGGTCCGATATCGGCATAGGTGTACGTGCCGGCCGGACCGTCGCCGATGCGATACGAACCGATCAGGCGTTTTCCCGAGACTTGCGCGTACGAAAGGATGTGAACGACGACTTCGTGGCGTCCGCCCGGATCGACGATGGCGCGCACGTAGGCGCCGGTATCGGGATCGACGTCGAGGTCGATCGGATCGGCTTGCGGGACGTCGAGATGCAGTTTCGCGCACGGCTTTCCGTCGATGTTCTCGGTGCCGCGCGACTCGCCCGACAGGCTGGTCGTCCCTTCGTTGAAGAGCAGGTCATAGCTATAGCGTATCTTCGCCAAATCGCCGTAGAGCGGCGTAGTGAAGCCGTTCTGGCTGCTCGTCCAAAAGATGCTCCCGGTAAAGCCTGCATCGTCGGTCACCGCCTCGCGATGCGGAAGAAACGTGGTCGTGCGATAGATGAGACCGGCGCGCCGTTCGGTGGCTAACTGCGTCGTGTTGCCGTCGGAATCGACGTAGCGCCGGCTGAGCAGAAGCGTTTTGAACGTTCCGTCACCCAGCTGCCAGCCGGCGAAGGTCCGATGCTTTAGCAGCAGGGCCGCAATGCTCGTTTCGGCGGTCGTGGCGGACTGCGCCGGCGCGACAAGGCACGAAACGGCTATTGCAAGGGCAACGCCGAGCACCCGGTTGGGCATCAGGGAGCGTATCGCTTGTCGCCGCCGAAGGGTCCTGCTATACTGCGTTGTCGTATCGGCGCGCAGGGACGGCTGCGGCTCGGTAGCTCAGTGGTAGAGCAGGGGACTCATAAGCCCTTGGTCGTAGGTTCAAGTCCTACCCGAGCCAGAAGATAAAAAAGTCAGGCCGCCGCTCGAGGCGGCCGGCTTTCATTCCGAGGTGTCATTTCAATGTCAACGATTCCCTGCGATTTCTGCCCCCATCCGGTCGATCGGGGACAAATGGAGGAAATCGAAATCTCTCACTACGTTCCGGACAGCTCGGGCGAAGATCTCGCCTACGCGCGGACGTATTTTTTCGGCCATCCCGACTGCGTTCGGAAGTTTTACCGCACCCTCATCGATCATAAGCTCGATCTCTTCAAGCACATGCCGAGCACCGGATCCCCTCCGGACGCGGCACGCTGACAGCCGTCGTGCGCCCGTAGCGTAGCTGGATAACGCACAGCCCTCCGAAGGCTGGGATCGGGGGTTCGAATCCCTCCGGGCGCGCCATTGCTGCGCGCGCGTCAGCGCCGAACGCGCAGGCTTGCCCGCCGCATGTGTTGATCGGCGACCGAATAGTAGAGACGGATCAGGTCGCCGTCAGTAACGGCCGATGCCGCAAAAGCGATGTCGGTCTCGTCGTCCTTTGGCTGGGGCGGCGTTACGAGCGGACCATCGCACCGTTCGACAACGCGGCGATAGTCGCGATCGAAGCAAATCCAGCCGATTCGCCACTTGGCGCTGCTCGTCGCGCCGTTGTAAAACATCACCACGCGGTCGTCGATTGCCACGACCGGTCCGGTGCTCAGGTGCCACGAATCCCAAGCGGCTTCGCGCCGTTCGAACGGAGGATCGTCAACCTGCCAGGGGCCGGCGACGTCATTGGATCGCGCGCGCCCAATGCACGAGCCGGTCTGCGGCAGCATACTCGAAGAAGAGGTGCCACGTCTTGTCGCGAGCTAACGCGATCTCGGCCTCTTTGGGGTTGAGGCGGTCCGGTTGCGATGCGAGCGCGACGCCGCGTTTTTGCAAGTGCCGCGCGTCGGAGCCGCTGGCCAGCATCAGCACGCCGCCAAGCCGCGCTTGGTTCCATCCGGTGTAATAAACGTACGTATTGCCCGCAAAGACGGCGACGGTCGGATCTTCACAGCCGTCGCGGTCATCGTCTCCGGGACCTGGGGCGATCGCGGGCAGCGCATCCATGTCGAAAACCAGCCCATCTCGAGAAACGCCGTGGTAAATTCGCGCGATCTTCTTTGCCGGATTCTCGTCATGCGGCACGGCGCGGATCATTGCGCGCAAGGCACCATCCTGGCGCCAAACAAAGGGACTTAGCTGGTAGAACGACGCTAGTGGCTCGCCGGCGCGAGTCTGGATCGCTTCGTCGTCGAGCAGTTCAAAATCCACGGAGGTGCTCGATTTCGGCGTTCGGAAGCCAGCTTCTGCCGATGCACCCAAATGCGCTCAATCCCGACGAGACACATCTACGGCGCGCGCTGGAGCTCGCCGGCGAGGCAGCCCTCTCCGGCGACGTGCCGGTCGGCGCGGTGCTGGTCAGCGGCGACTTGATCTTAGAAGCGAAGAACGAGAAAGAGTTGCGCCGCGACGCGACCGCGCACGCCGAGATGCTCCTCTTGCGCGAGGCGGCAAAGCGACTCGGCGCGTGGCGCCTCTCGGACGCGACGCTCTACGTCACCAAAGAGCCCTGCGTAATGTGCGCCGGCGCGATCCTCGCGGCGAGAATCAAGCGGCTAGTTTACGGCGCGCGCGACCCCAAAGGCGGCGCCGACGGCGGCGCGTTCGACGTGCTTCAATCGCCCAAAACGAACCATCGGCTGGAGGTGACTGCGGGCGTGATGGAGAGCGAAGCGGCGGCGCAGCTGCAACGGTTCTTTCGCGAAAAGCGCGGTGCCGCAGAAGAAGGTATATCGCCCCTCTCGTCCCAATCCGAAGCCGCGGAGAGGTGGTCGAGTGGTTGAAGGCACCCGCCTCGAAAGCGGGCGAACGTGTTGAGCGTTCCGTGAGTTCGAATCTCACCCTCTCCGAAGTTTTCGCGTTGCGATCTTCTCGTGCGGCTTCGAGGGCGCAGACTACGTGCGCGGCAAGTGCACGATGAAGTGCGAGCCGGCTGGACTGGTGTCGATCGAAATCGTTCCGTGCGCGCGTTCGACGGCGCGTTTGACGATCGCGAGTCCGAGGCCCGAACCCGAAACGTCGCGCTGCGCGCCGCGATAGAAGCGGTCGAACACGCGCGTCACGTCGGTTGAGGGTATTCCCGGGCCGTGGTCCGCGACTTCGATGACGGCCGTTGAGTTTTCGGCACGCACGCTGATGGCGATCTCGCCGAGTCCGTACTTCACCGCGTTGTCGGCGAGGTTGGTAACGACGTAGCCCAGCTCCGTCGGATCGATTTCGGCGAGGATGCCGGGCTCCGTTTTAACGGCGAAGCTGCGATCGGGATGGGCGTCGACGATCGGCGCGACTAGATCGCCGACCAGCGTCCCAACGTCGATCGGCGCTGGTTTTTCCGCCGACTCGGGGCTCTCCCAGCGTTCCAGCAAGATCGAGCTTGTCGATGAGCGAGCCCATGATGCGGCTCTGATCGTTCATCGTGTCGAGGATGCGATCGCGGTCGGGCGGACTGTCGAAACCGCCGCGCCGAAGAATCGCAATGAAACCCTGCACGACCGTCAGCGGCGTGCGCAGTTGGTGGCCGGCGTCGGCGATGAACTGCCTCATCGACGTGTTGGCGCGATCGCGCGCCTCGAACGCGCGCTCCATTTGCGCGATGGCGCCGTTATACGCGCTGGCTAGCGGCGCGAGCTCGTTGGCCGGCTCCGTCGGCACCCAACGTGGCGTGAGATCGCCTTCGGCAAAGCGCTGCAGCGCCCCGGTCACATCTTCGAGCGGGCGCAGCGCCTGACGCGTCAGCGCGCGCGCGACCAAGACGGCGCATACCACGGCCAGCAGCAGCGCGAGGACGAGCGGGACGACGAAGGACTGCACGTTGGAAACGAGCGTCGCATCGTTGGCACGTACGATGACGAAGAGATTGCCGACGTGTGCGCGTAACGATTGAAGCCCGAAGGCCGTCGCCATGCCGAGGATGACCTGGCTTAGCGCGCCCGACGGAACGGGATCGCCCGAGAGATCGCCGCGCGAGCGTACCTTGATGGCGGGACGAGGATCGGAGCGGTGCATGCGGTAGACGGTGACGCGCGTGTTGCTGTCGAGAAAGACGATTTCGCTGCCCGAACCGAGCAGCAACGAGCCGGCGAAAGCACCACCGGCTCGCGCGTTTGGAAGCGCATTGCGCGCGACTGCTCCCTGCAGCTGGGCCATAGTCCCGGTGATCTCGTTCGAGAGCGTGCGAATGTAGGCACCGAAGCCAAGTAGCGCGCCGCCGACGATAATCGCCGCCAGTACCAACGCGATCTCGATGGTCGCCAGCGTTTCGATGCGGCGCGCGAGCTTCGAGGTCACGCCGGCGTTGCCCGTAGCGTATAGCCGAGTCCGCGCAGCGTTTGAATGAGTTTGACCGGTTCGCCGCTATCGACTTTCGCGCGCAGGAATGAAACGTAGGTTTCGACGGTGTTGGGAATAACGTCGCGGTCGATGCCCCATACCATGTCGAGCAGCTGGGAGCGCGTCAGCACCTCTTCGGCGTGCTCGGCGAAGACGCGCAGCAGGTCGAACTCGCGGGTGGAGAGTTCGATGCGGCGGTTCCCGCGAAACACGGTGCGGCTCGGGGCGTCGAGGCTGAGATCCGCGTAGGTAAAGGTCTCGCGTCGCTCGATCGCCGGACGCTTCAGCAGCGTGCGCAGGCGCGCGACTAGCTCTTCCAGGTCGAACGGCTTGCCCACGTAGTCGTCGGCTCCGGCGGTCAGGCCGGCGACTTTTTCGGCAATCTCCGTGCGGGCCGTCAGCATCACGACGGGCGCGGTGGTCCGGCTGCGGATTTCCGGGAGAAGCGAAAAACCGTCGCCTCCCGGCAGCATTACGTCCAAAACGATAAGGTCGGGGGGCCAGGTCTCCAACAGCGCGAGGGCCGCCGAGCCGTCGACGGCGCTGCGAACCTCAAAACCTGCCTGCTCGAGTCCATACTCGAGCAGCTCTCGTAGGCCGCGCTCGTCGTCGATCACCAGCACGCGCGGCCGAGTCGCTTGCCGTACCCATTCTCAGACTCACTCCAGGATTAGAATCGGGCCCTTTCGGTACAATCGGGCCAGCCCATGAAACCAAGGGACACCCTTTCCGGAATCTTCTTCGGTGCCACGCTCGTCATTCTAGCCGTAACGGGATGCGCCCGCCGCCCGGCAGCGGAGCCGTCGGCCGCTCCCTACGTGCAAGTCGTCGTCGCAAGCTTTGGGTCCATCGAGCCGGCGCGCAATCTCGCGGGCGTCATCGCCCCGTATCAAAACGTAGCGATCCAGAGCTCGCTCTCCGAGCCCGCCAATGCCGTCTACGTTCGCGAAGGCGATACGGTGCGCGCCGGACAGCCGCTCGCGCAGCTCGATACGTCCGACCTGCAAGCACAGCTCGATGCCGATACGGCCACTGCCAGCAGCAATCACGCCAACACCGTCCACACCAGCTATCAAGGCTCGCTCAACATATCGCAAGGCGTCGATACGCTGCATGCCGACGAGGCTGCCGCGAGCCAGGCTCAGGAAACGCTTGCGAACGACACGCACAACCTGCAGCGCGACCAGAATCTGCTGACCCAGGGTTATATCTCGCAGCAGGCGGTGGACGCGCAAGCGACGCTGGTACGCAACGACCAGCAAGCCCTCAACACCGCCAACTCCAACGTTTCCGCCGCGCGTGCGGCAGTCCAAGCCAACGGCAGCATCTCGGGATCGGGGCTACAGGCGTCGGCGGTGCAGCAATCGGCCGCGCAGGAGAAGGTTGCGCTGGCGCAGGCTCAACAGGTGCGCGTGCAGATCTCCAAGGCGGCGATCGTTTCGCCGATCGATGGCGTCGTCGTCAACCGCAACATCAACCCCGGCGAATATCCCGGCTCGCGTCAGATCTTCACGCTGCAGCAGGTCAATCCAATTTATGCCGTGCTGCACGCATCGAGCCAGCAGGTCGCGCGCATTACCAACGGGACGCCGGCGACCGTGGATGCAACCGATCTTGGAGGGCAGCGCTTTAACGGGCGCGTCACCGGAATCCTCAATCAGATCAATCCCGGATCGACCGACTTTCAGGTCAAAGTGCTCCTCAATAACCCCGGCCAGCGCTTGCGCCCCGGAATGGTCGTTCAGGCGCAGGTGGCGACGATTCCATTGCGCGGCGTGCGCGTGCCGGTCAGCGCCTTCACCGACGACAATCACAACGCGGTGATGGTCGGTGCAATCCGGTGACACCGTCAAGACGCAGAAGGTCGCCGAGGTGGGAAGCGACGGCACGACCTCGATCGTTACCGGACTTTCGAGCTGGAACCCGGATCGTCAGCAACGGCCAGATGAGCCTGGGCGACGGCGAAAAGGTTTCGTTCCAGCCGTGAACTTCAGCCTGACCCGGCTCTTCATCAATCGGCCGACGCTGGTCTTTGTGATCGTGTCGTTGATGCTCTTCGCCGGCATCTTGTCGCTGATGACGATCGTCAAAGAGCTCTATCCCAACGTTTCCCAGCCTACCGTCAGCATTTCGGTCGGCTACAACGGCGCATCGGTGACCGAGATGCGCGACAACATCGTTGCAGCCGATCGAGCAGAATCTCGCCGGCACGCCCGACCTGCAAACGTTCAACTCGGTCGTTCAGCAGGGGCAGGCGCAGATCACGGCCATCTTCGATATCAACTCCGACACGGCGACCGATCTGGCTCTGACCAACAAAGCAATACAGGCCGCCGAAAAATATCTGCCGACCAACATCAGCCCGCCGACCGTAAATCTGCGCGATCCAACGCAGTCGGTCGTCGTCACGCTCGCGCTCTATTCAAAGAAGCTCTCGCTCTCGAAACTGGCGCTGTACGCGACCAACGTGATCGCGCCGCAGATCGAGCAGGTTCCCGACATCTCCTTCGTTAACGTCGGCGGCGTCGTTACGCCGGCTTATGAGGTCATCGTCGATCCGGCGCGCTTGACGGCAAACAATCTGACGATCAACGACGTCATCAACACGCTGCAGGCCGACAATCAGCGCGTTCCCGGCGGGTTTGCCTACGAGCCCAATCGCCAGACCACCATCGATATCCGCGGCGACATCCAGGACCTCGACACGGTGCGCAATCTCGCGGTCATTCCGGCCAACGGCGGCATCGCCGCGGCCGTTGCCTCGTCGACCGGCGCACAGGTGCAAAACTACCGTGGGGGCCTGTCGGCGCTGGCCGGCGTGTCAATCCGTGGAGCGCCGCCAACTCGGTCGTTCGCATCGGCGACGTTGCGACGGTGAACGAAGGCTACGAGCCGCGCCTGCAGTTCGCCCAAATCAGCGGACAGCCCGGGCTCTTTCTCCAGGTGCAAAAGGCCGCCGACGGCAGTGAGGTTGAGGCCTCGCAGAACGTGCTCCGCGCCCTACCGCAGATCGAGCGCCAATTCCCCGACATTGCCTTCCGCGTCATCAACGTTCAGTCGAAGTTCACCGAACAGCAGATCGACTCGGTCACGCGCACGCTGATGATCGCCATCCTGCTCACCGGGCTGGCGATGGTCTTCTTCTTACGCTCGTGGCGCAGCGCGATCGTCGTTTGCATTTCGATTCCGACCTCGCTGGCCATCGCCGTCACCGCGATGAAGCTGCTTCATCTGACGATCGACACGATCTCGCTGCTCGGCATGTCGCTGGTGATCGGCATCTTGGTCGACGATTCGACCGTCGTGCTCGAGAACATCGAGCGCCACTTTACCGAGCTCAAACAGCCGCCGGAGGAGGCCGCCGTGCGCGGACGCGAGGAGATCGGCGCGGCGGCGGTCGTCATCACGCTCGTCGACGTGGTCGTGTTCTTCCCGATCGCCTTCATTCAAGGCCAGGTCGGGCGCCAGATCGCGGAGTTCGCCATCGTGGTCGTCATCTCGACGCTAACCTCGCTCTTCGTCTCGTTTACCATCACTCCAACGCTGGCCGGGCTGTGGGCGCTGCGTTCGCACTGGAAACCGTGGCGCGTCGTGGAGCGGTTCGGTGAAGGCTTCGATGGCCTGCGCACTTGGTACACGGACCGCGTGCTCCCGTGGAGCCTGCAGCACGGCCGGCTGGTTGCGGTATTCTGCGCCGGGAACGTTCGTCGTGGCGCTCGGGCTGGTGGCGATCGGTGCCGTCGGCGAGGAGTTCATTCCGCCGGTCGACCGCGGCGAGATTTACATCCAGCTGATGTATCCGATTGGAACGCCGATCCAGACGGTCGAGAACGGCACGTTCGCGCTCGAGCGCAAGATACTCGGCACGCCGGATATTTTCGCCAATACCGCCGTGGCCGGCGCATACGCCGCTTCGTTCGGCGGATTCGTCAGCCAGAGCAACGTCGGGCAAGTCCATATCTGGCTCAAGGACGGCCGGAAAGAGCCGACCAGCTACTGGGTTAGCAAGTTCCGGGACATCGCCAAGCAGACGTTGCCGCAGGGCGTGCAGTCGGTCGTCGTTCCCGCTACCTCGACCCAAGGCGGAAACGCGCAACCGATTGATTTCCTCGTTACGGATCTTACCGGCGGCGATCCAACCCCCTACGCGCAGAAAGTTACCAACCTGCTCAAAGGCGTGCCCGGCGCGATCAGCGTCAACAGCACCGGCACGCAACTGACGCCCGAGATTTCCATTCAGTTCGACCGCAACAAGGCGCAAGCGCTCGGCGTTGATTTGGGCCAAGCGGCACAAGCTGCCGGCGCCGCGTTCGGCGGCAACCTGGCGACGCAGTTCGAGACGACCTCCGGACTGGAGCAAGTGCAAGTCATCTATCCCGAGCGCGACCGAACGAACCTCGATCAACTCAAGTCGGTCGCCATCCGTTCTTCGAGCGGCGGCTTGGTATATTTAAGCGACATTGCGCGCTTCGTGTCGACGCCTACGTCACCGCTGATTACCCGCACCGATCGCAACACCGTCATTCACGTCAACGCCAACTACGCGCAGAACTCGTCGCTTTCGGCCGTGGAGAAAGGGCTTACCAAGCGGCTGCCCTCGCTGCACCTGCCGCCGAATATCTTCGTTCGCCCCGCGCCGCTGGGCCAGCAAGACTTCATGCACCAAACGCTCGTCGGCATGGGGCTGGCGATGATCGTTTCGGTTATTCTCGTCTACCTGTTGATGATCGCGCTCTACAACAGCTACGTTTCGCCGTTCATCATCATCTTTTCGGTGCCGGTGGCGGCCATCGGCGCGATTGGCGCCTTGTGGCTAACGCATCGCACGCTTAATCTCTTTTCGCTGATCGGCACGATTCTGCTCATCGGCATTGCCACCAAGAACGGCATCCTGCTGGTAGACTACGCCAATACGCTGCGCTCGCGCGGGCTCGACAAGCTCTCAGCCATTAAGGAGAGCGCGCACACCCGGTTCCGTCCGATCATCATGACCAGCGTCTCGATCGTGGCCGGCAACTTGCCGTTGGCGCTCTCGCTCGATCCGGGCTCGTCGTCGCGCTCCAGCTTGGGCATCGTCGTGATCGGCGGCGTTCTGAGCTCGCTGGTGCTGACGCTCCTGCTGATTCCGAATATCTACTTGTGGGTCGCCCCCAAAGAGCATCGCGCCGGCAACGGCGTCTCGCGCGGCAGCGTCTTAAGGAAACCTCACGGCGTGAAGCAGCCGGTATAGGCGTTCCCGCCAGGCGCGGGTCGGGCGCTTCGGATGGGAAGGCGATCTCGCTGAACGTGACGTCGGCGATGACTTTGAAGGTGAGAAAACGCGCATGCTGCGTCGCGCTGAAGCGTCCGTGCTGGATGATCCAGTGCCCGTTGATCACGGGATAGTCGAGCTGGATGATTTCGTCGTTTCCGCCGGCGACGCGCATCTCGATGTGCGACGGCAGATGCGTTTGCGGGTCTTCGACGACTTCGGAGGGATAGAACCCCCGCGCACGCGCGGCGTCGGATCGATGAGCAAATGAATTGCGGCGTCGGTCGAGTCGGGAGCGTAGCGCGCCGCCCAGTAGCTGTTGTAGGGGACGACGACGTTGACGCTCGGATCGGCGGCGGAGTCGCCAGCGTCAGCGGGTTGTCCCCGCTGCAGCGTGATGTCGACGCGCTTGAGGTTGGCGAAGTAGCTAAACGTAAACGCCGAGAGCGGATCGAAGTAGGCGACGATCGGAAAGGCCTGCCCGGTACGCTCCGAGCCGTTGGGAAGGTCCTTCATGACGGCGAAGTTGTCGGCGACGCGCACGGCGATCGAACGATCGATGTCCTGGGTGCGCCCCAGTCGGGGCGTTGACGTGCGTACGTTCGACGTACGTCATGTACGCCGGCGGATTCGCCTCGTAGTACTCGCTCGTGCGATTGATGAGGATCGCGAAGGCGAGATCGGCGGTGTCATCATTCGTCGGCGCTCTCTTCGCCGGCGGGAACGCCAGTACCGCCGCGCTAACTTCGTCGCGATGGCATTCGAAGTAGACGACGCTTGGCCGCGCGCGTCGTCGAGCTGCGGCGCGCCATTCACCGCCGGCCGGAGCTGGGTTTCGAGGAGCACGAGACCGCGGCACTGGTCGAGGGGGAACTCGACGCGCTCGGCATCGAGCATCGCCGCGTCGCGCAGACCGGCGTCGTCGGCGCATCGTGCGCGGCGGGAAGTCCGGGCCGCGTCGCAGCGCTGCGTGCCGACATGGACGCGTTGCCGATCACCGAGCGCACCGGGCTGCCGTTCGCTCTCGGAAAACGCCGGAAGGATGCACGCCTGCGGTCACGACGCCCACACGGCGATGCTACTGGGCGCGGCGCGCGGGCTTCGGCGGCGCGCGATACGATGGCCGGAACGGCGGTGCTGATCTTTCAGCCGGCCGAAGAAGGGCCGGGCGGCGCGCAGCCGATGATCGAGGAAGGCGTGCTCGACGATCCAAAAGTCGATGCGATCGCCATGCTGCACGTCGACGCGCGCTTGGAGGCCGGCACGATCGGTATTACGCCCGGGCCGGTGAACGCCTCGGCGGACGAACTCTATATCACCGTGCGCGGCAAGGGCGGCCACGGCGCCTATCCGCACACGGCCGTCGACGCGATTCCGGCGTCGGCGGCGCTGATTTTGGCGCTGCAGAACGTCGTCGCGCGCGAAACCGATCCGCTGGAGAGCGTCGTCGTGACGATCGGGACGATCGCGGGCGGATATCGCAACAACGTGATCGCCGACGTAGTCGAGCTCGCGGAACGCTGCGCGCCTTCGATGCCGCGGTGCGCGACGCGCTCGACGAACGCGTCCGCCGCATCGTCGGCGGCGTCGCCGCGCATACGGCGTGAGTGCCGAAGTGCGTATCGTGCGCGGCTATCCGCCGGTGGTCAACGACGTGACGCTCGCAAAAGAGTTTGCCGAGTACGCGCGCAGCAACGGCGTGCGCGTCGAAGAACCGCAGCCCACGATGGGCGCCGAGGATTTCGCCTATTTCGCGCAGCGCGTACCAGGGTTGCTGATTCGTTTGGGCGTTCGCAGCGAGTCCGTCGGCGCGATTCATCCCGGGCACAGCGCGCTCTTTCGCATCGACGAGGCCGCATTGCCGGTCGGCGTGGCGAGCTTGTTGCTCTTCGCTCGGGCGTCGGAACCGGTGAAATCGGTGGATAAGCATCCACAAACTTGTGGATATTATATCGAAAGGAATGCTGCGGCAACATGCCGGATATAAAGCGCCGTTATGCTCGTCGCAGACGATTCAATTGTCCCAGGACTTCGCTCGCATAGCGCGAGCCTCGATCTCGATTGCACCGCCGAAGAAGCCTTCGCGCTGCTCTGCGCCGTCGAGAAGTGGCCGGTCTGGCTTTCGTTTCTGCGCAGCGCGCGCCGCGCCGGCGGCGAGCCGCAGTTGGCGTCGGCAGCGAGGTCGTGATTCGCTCGTGGCTGCCCGGCGACGAAGAGCAGCTCTACGAAGTCGACGCGCTCATCGGCAACTTTCACCTCTCGCTCGTCGGCGCGTACTCGTTGCGCCGTCGCCTCGATTTTCGCATCGAGCGCCGCACCTCGTGCTCCAAGCTGCACGTGCGGCTGGCTTACCCGGCCTATCACGGGAAGCTGGGCGGCCTGCTCGATCGCTGGCAGCGCGGGCGCCGGGTGGCCGGCGCTTGGACGATTCGCTCGTCCATTTCAAGGGGCTCGTCGAGTATAAGCGGGACAGCGCGGTCCTCGCCGACTTCTAAGCCCACCCTTCGTCACCCTGAGCTTGTCGAAGGGTTGGCACTCATTGACCAAGAGTGCTAAGACCGATATACTTTTGACCATGCCTCTTTACGACTATGCCTGCACGCAGTGCGGGCGGGTGCACGAAGTGCGCCACGGCTTCGACGAGACCTATGAGAAGGCGTGCGAAGCCTGCGGGGCGGCCTTACGCCGCGTCTTCAACCCCGCGCCGGTGCTCTTTAAAGGGTCCGGCTTCTACGTGACCGATTCGCGCGGTTCGTCGGGGTCCGCAAAGGCGGAGAAGCCCAAGGAGGCAAGCTCCGAAACCAAAAGCGAGCCTTCAACTCCGGCGGCCACTACGAGCGACGCGAAGCCCTCCGAGCCGGCCGCCTAAAGGCAGCGTAGCCTCGCCAGCGCTGGAGCAAACTCCGGGAAGCTGACGTCCACGCTCTCGGCTTCCGTCACGTCCAGCGGCCCTGCGGCGCAGGCCAGCACCGCCGCCGCCATTGCGACCCGGTGATCCCCTTCGGTCGACACCAAGCCACCTCGTGCCGCCGGCGCTCCGCCGGCAATTCGTAACGTCCGTCCTTCGATCGAACTCTCGATTCCGACTGCGGTAAGGAGCCGTTCGATCGCGGCGGCGCGATCCGATTCCTTGGTTCGCAACGCCTCGATCCCGGAAATTGCCGTCGTTCCGGCGGCGAAGGCCGCGGCCACCGCAACCAGCAGCAGCTCGTCTACCGCGCGCAGCGCGAGGTCGGTACTGACGGTCGTGGCCACGAGCGGCCGGTGTTCGACCGCAATATCGGCTACCGGTTCGCCGCAGGATTCGCGTTCGCTGCGCAGCTCGATCGCCGCTCCCATCGCCCGCAGAACGTCGATGAGCCCGGTGCGGGTCGAGTTTACGCCGACGCCGGGAATCACGATGGCGCTTCCCGGCGTGATGGCGGCCGCGGTGATGAAGAAGGCCGCCGCCGAGAAATCGCCCGCGACCGCCACCGGGTGCGGCTGCAGCGCGCCGCCGCCGAGGCTCACCGAGCGTTGGTCCCACTCCACCTCGGCACCCAAGTAGCGCAAGAGGCGTTCGGTGTGGTCGCGCGAGCCGCGATCGCCGTCCACGCGTATCGCCACGCCGCCAAAGAGGGCGGCGAAGAGCAACGCCGATTTCACTTGCGCCGACGGAGCGAGCAGAATAAAGCGGCGGGTTTCGACCCTGGGCGTACCGTGCAGAGCGAGCGGTAGCCGCCCTTGCGTCGTATCGATCCTCGCGCCGAAGGCGCGCAACTGTGCAGCAACCGGCTCCATTGGCCGGCGGCGCAAGGATGCGTCTCCATCGAAACTCGCTCTCAGATTGGCTCCGGCGCATGCGCCAAGGAGCATCCTAGCCGTCGATCCCGAGTTCATGCACTCCAAAACGGCGCGCGGCGGACGCAGCCCCGGTCCGAAAACCCGTACCTCGAGGCCGTCGGTGTCGATGCGAACGCCCAGTGCCTCGAGCGCTTCCAGCGTCGCGCGAACGTCGCGCCCCGGGTTGAGATTTGCGATGCGCAACGGCTCGGCACAGCAGGCTCCGGCAATCAGCGCCCGGTGCGAAATCGACTTGTCGCCTGGCACGGCGACGCTGCCGTGCAGCCTCCCCGGATCAAAGGTCACGACGCTTGGGGGCATCGGAGCGGATTTGGTGACAAGGAGTCCATCATCATTTCGTAGCAAGCAGCGCCGAAGCAATTTCGTAAAGGCAGGCGCTGCTTTTTCAGACGAAAGGAACCGATGAATAAACAAGATTTGGTGCGCTCGGCAATCGAGCGTTTCGAGATTTCGCGCAAGGATGCCGTCGCGATTATCGACGCCCTCTTTGAAGACATTCAGTCGGCCGTAGTGATGGGCGAGCCGGTAAAGATTCCGGGTTTCGGTCAGTTCAAGGTTCGCGATCGTGCCGCTCGCATGGCACGCAATCCCGCGACCGGCGAACAGGTCAAAGTTCCGGCGAAGCGCGTTTTCAAGTTTCTACCCGCTAAGGCGCTCAAAGAAGCCGTCATGTCCAAGCGCGGAGGACGCGCCGTCGCTCGCAAGACGACGGCACGTAAAACCGCCGTGCGCAAGGCTGTCGTACGCAAAGCTGCCGTACGCAAAGCTACCACACGCAAGAGGCGGTAGCGATCTCTTTCTTCCCGACCTTCTTATTGGAGTAACCATGCGACGCTTTTTCGTTTCTCTGACGGCGTTAGTGCCGGTCGTTTTGCTGTCCGCATGCGGCAACAACAATTCGACGATGGGCGGGCTGCCGGCCCAATCGCAAGCGCAGCAGCACTATACCGTAGCCTCGCTCTCGCGAATGAAGGGCCGTCACCACACGCCCGCACATCCGGCGAGGCCGACGCGGCACATTACCGGCGCCGATCGCGCGCGCGCCAGGGCGGCCGGTTGGACTCCCGTCAGCAACGTTCCGAGCTTCCCCAACGGCGCGGGTACGGAAATCCTGATGACCGACGGCACGGTCATGATAGCCGATAACTGCAGCGCCCTTTGGTATAGCCTTGCTCCCGACGCGAACGGCAACTACGCCACCGGGACGTGGACGCAAAAAGCGGCGCCCAGTTACGCTCCGCTCTACTTCGCTTCGGCCATCCTGCCCGATGGTAAGCTGATCATCAACGGTGGCGAGTACGATCAGTGCGTCGGAAAAGAAACGACGAAGGGCGCGATCTACGACCCGGTTGCCAACACCTGGACGAACGTGAATCCGCCGTCGGGCTGGAGCCAAATCGGCGACGCGCAGAGCGTGGTGCTGAACGACGGCACGTACATGATCGGCAACTGCTGCACCAGCGCCCAGGCACAGTATAATGAGTCGACCGGCACGTGGACGGCCGTGGGTAACGGAAAGCACGACGCCAACAGTGAGGAAGGCTGGACGCTGCTGCCCAACGGCACGGTGCTCGCCGCGGACGTCATCTCCGAGCCAAACTCGGAAGCGTACAACTACTCGAGCAACATGTGGTCTACGCTGGGCAGCGTCGGGATGAACCTGACGTCAGGTGAGGAAATTGGCCCGCAAACGCTGCGTCCCAACGGTGAAGTCTGGGTTGCCGGCGGCAACGGATTGAGCGCCGCTTACAACACCAAGACCGGCACCTGGAAAGCGGGCCCGACCTTCCCGGTCGTCGGCGGACAACAACTCGACGTCGCCGACGGCCCATCAACGGTCCTTCACGACGGCGACGGTATTGATACCGGCGAGTCCAGGACTCTACAATGCCCCCTCGACGTTCTTTATCTACACCGGCAAGAAGCTCAAGCAAATCGCCGGGCCGCCGAACGCGCCCAACGATTCGAGCTTCCAGTTCCGGTTGCTGATGTTGCCGAACGGACAAGTCCTTACAACGGACTTCTCTGACGACGTCGAGGTTTACACGACGAACCGCAAGGCGAAGCACAAACTCGCGCCGGTAATCTCGTCCGTACCGGCGAGCTTGACGCACGGACAGAGCTACACCGTTAGCGGAACGAAGTTCAACGGTTCGACGCAAGAGAACTTCTACGGCGACGACGATAGCCAGGCGACGAACTTCCCGCTGGTGCGGATCACCAACAACGCGACGGGTCACGTGTTCTATGCGAGAACGCATGGTTTCACGTTCATGGGCGTCGCAGCGCCGTCGCAATCGGTTTCGGCAACGTTCGACGTACCGTCGAGCATCGAGACCGGCGCCAGCAAGCTGGTGGTCGTGACCAACGGCATTGCCTCGAAACCGGCAAGCGTAACCGTCTACTAGAGAGACCGGCAGTTCCCGACGGTCAGGTAAGCGATGCGATGAATGCATTCGATTACCTGACCGTCCTTATTTCCATCGTTTTGGGGTTGGCCATCGCCAACGTGCTCACGCGACTCGCCGCCGTTATTACGGCGCGCGAGCGCGTGAATTTCTACTGGCCACCGGTGGCCTGGGCGATTTGGCTCTTCTTCGTCGCCGCGCAGCACTGGTGGGCAGAATGGGGGCTTGCGCCACACGCAGCAGTGGAGTTTTGGCGTCTTTTGGTTGCAACTGCTCACGCCGGTCGATCTCTTCTTGCTCTCCGCGCTCGTGCTGCCGGATCGCGAAGAGAGCGAACGGCTCGATCTCGGCGAGTGGTATTTCCGCAACCGCCGCTGGTTCTTCGCCGTAATGTTTTTCCTGCCGGCGCTGAGCATCGCCGAAGAGAGTCGCGCGCACGGGCCACATGTCGTCGCTGCTCAACCTTGCGTTTTTGCTGCTCTTCGACGTCGTGATCGTGGTCGCATATTTGCTGCGCTCGCGGCGTGCTCAGGAATGGATCACCGCGCAGGCGATGGTACTCACCGTGCTCTACGTCGGATTACTCTTCGTTCAGCTGCCCAGTTAGGCCCAGCCAAGGGGCCAGGAGCCTGCTCGGCCGCTGCGAACGCTGAAAAATGCGCTTTCTACCTTCCGGCTTTCTGATCGGCGCGCTCGTACTGTCCGGCTGCGGAGGCTTGGCGCCCGGTGCTTCAGCGTTGCCCGGCGGCGCGGCTGCGAATCCGCCCGGCGGGTCGTCGCGCCACCCCGGGGCGGCGAACTACTTATACGTGACCGATCCCAAGGTCAACGCGCTCAAGGTTCTGGACTCGAGCTACACCGTCGTCAAGACGATCACCAGCGGCCTGAGCGATCCGGTCGGCGACTGGGTCGACGCAAACGGCAACATTTACGTGGCCAACGCGAACAACTGCTCGGGTGGCGGCAACGTCGTCGAGTACGCGCACGGCAGCACCTCGCCTACGTTCACCTACTCGTCGGGTTTGATCTGTCCGCTCTACGTCGCCGTGGATGGATCCGGCAACGTCTTTACCTTTGACTACGGCAGCGGCAGCGGTAACTACTTGGTCGAGTATCCCCAAGGGCAAAACACGCCGGTGGCAACCTGGAATACCTGCAATACGGGTTTCTACGCGTTCTGCTATCCAACCGGAATTGCGATGGGGCCGGCCGGAAGCAGTACCGTCTATCTGGCGATGTACGGCGCGGTACACGGTAGCCTCAACTTATTCTGGGTTGCCGACGAAGTGCTCTATCAATTCAAGAGCAACAATCAGGTCTATGTCACCGGGTACAACGGTCCAGGCGGCGGCGTCGCCCTCGATACTAAGGGAAACATCTTAGTCGGCGCTTATCCGGTCCCCAAGAGCGGGAGCGGGGGAGCGGCGCGTGCGCCCAGCGGACTTTGGGGCATCGTCAAGACCAAGCATAAGCGCGGAACCGAGAGCAACCTCGTAAACTTGAAGTATAAGGGCTTCGGTTTCGTGAGCGCTCTGGCGCTGACGTCCGATCAGAAGACGCTCTACGTTGCCGATTATGGCGGCGCTACGCTGACGGTATTGAGTTATCCTAAGGGCAAGTTCGTGCGCGCGATCGGCGCGTCAAACGGCCTCACGGATCCCGATGGAGTGGCGCTCGGACCTGCACCGTAGCGGCCCGCTACGGCAATCGTTCCTTGAGCTCCAGCACGAAGGGCAGCGCCACATTGGGATTGACGGCGCGCGACATGCGTGCCGCGAATCACGCCGCTGCTGCCGAGTCGACCGCGCAGGATGATCTCGAACTCCGGCGCGCTGTCGCCGAAGACGTTGGGCGCGGCCGCGCTGTGCTTGACGATTCGGCCCCGGCCCATAACCAGCGGCTCGTTGGACGCATCGTAGTTGCCAACGTAGTAGTAGCTGCTGTCGCCGCCAAAGAAGCCCCGGCCCTTGAGCACGACGACCCCACCGTTGGCACGAGAGCCGGTAACGCCCCCGAAGGTCACGACGTAGAGCCCATCGAGGTCCATGCGAGCCCGTTCGCGGCCAAAACTCTAGAAACTTCGTGGTTGCGAGCGAGCGGGACCGGCTTCCCGGACTGGTTCGCGCTGGCCGGAATGAACGGACGCGCCGGTCTGCGGTTAGCCCGCTCTGCCGATGACGGTCGCCGGCAGTGGAAAGTACAGGCTCCCCCGCGGCGTCGGGAGTGGGCACGTGCCGGTAGGCCGCCCGACGGTCTTTCCTTCTTGGACCATGATCAGGTCAAACGTGCAGCCGCGAAAACGTGCGGCGGTTGGTGCGGAGATCGACGCTCGCTACGGCGCCGTGATTGAACTGGACTTCTGAATCGGGCGGCAGCGGCGCGGAAAAGACGCGCAGAGTGGGCGCGAGCGCACCGATGCGAAACCACACCAGGTCACCGTAGTCGGTGATCTTCGTTCCGGGACGCCACGTATAGCCGTATCGCTGGTACGTCCCAGCCAACGTGCAGACGATGCCGTTCTCGAAGTCGATCGTGCCGGTGCAGGGAACGCCGCGAATGCGGCTGGTCCGAGCGAGACGGCATTCGACGAGCTTACCGCTCGCAAACCGCGTCGTGCCGTTGGTGGAGCAGAAGGCTTCGCCGATTTGTGCGTCGCGCGCCAGCGTGACGCTGCCGTCGAGATCGCCGTACGCAAAGCCGGCATGGCCGACCAGCGGTATGCCGTGAATTTCTGTAGCCGCCGGGAGATCGACCGCGGCGAGTTCCTTGGGGTCGTCGGATGCGTGCGTTACGACGGTTCCCGCCGGCAAACGGATCCCGCTTACCACGGAAACGTGCGTTAGCGTCGTCTGGCGCGAGCGCAGGTCGGATTCGTAGTCGGCTTGATTCTTAGCCTGCGTGGCAAATGCTATCACGCGGGTACCGGCCGAGCCGATCCACAGGAGGCCGAAGAGTACGACGGCGATCCGCGCCGGCCAAGAGCTGCGCCGCCGCCAGCACCAGAGAACGGCGCCGAGCTCGATGAGCGTGAGCGGCCAAAACCAGAGCGCGAGCAGTAAGAGGCCGTACTCCCACCAGGTGAAGGTGAGAGAGATATCGCTCACTGATTACGGCACTTCTTTAAGCCCGGCGCGATTCCCAGGCCACGCGACGGGCCGCACGTCACCGGCCGAGGTCGCCGGGCGTTATCTCAGCACTATGGTTATTCTGCAAGTTTTGTTGGCGGCGTTCACGTTCGCCTCGTTCCCCATGGACCAGAGCCCGCTGCAAACCAGCGTCATGGTGCGCGGCACGGTAGATCGACGCCCACAGCGGCCACGGTCTCGCGGGAGCCGTCGTATATGCGAGTTCCGGCGCCTTCGTGCAAAGAGCCGAGACCAACAATCAGGGAAACTTTTATTTTCTGACGCTCTGGCCCGGCGCGTACACGCTCTCCGCGTCGAAGTCAGGATGGGGAGAGCGTGCGCCGCTTTTCGACGGGGCAACGGAGTTGAACGCCGGGTTCGAATATCTCGCGACCGTGATGTTAAACAGCCAGTGCTAAAGAGGCGTAAGATAAACGAGGCGAAAGTGGCTACCAAAACACAGGTCGAACGGCAAATTTTCGAGCGCGAAGGATTTCGCGTGGAACTCGAACTTTTCGATGGGAAGCGGCAGCCTTTACCGCCCTACGAGTACGAAGTGATGGCGCCGCAGCGTTGGAAGGTCTCGGACTGGAAAAACGCGCGCCTCGGCGCATACCGGCTCCTGGTAAAGGGAGCGACGATCTTCCGCGGTGACGGCAGCGCGATTCCGCGCGACTTGCAGCTGGGCAATTTACGCGACGGCTATTACGAGAACGCGTACGGCTCGCTGGAGCCGCCCGCCTCATCATAATCTAACGCGCGCTTACTAGGTCGAGAGTTAAGCCTGCGGGAACCGCTCGAATGCTTAGGAGCGGAGTTTTCGCATGCACTGGTATCTCGCCGTTGTTGCGGCAGCCGCGCTGCTGCAAGTGCATCACGATGGCGGCATTCGCGCCGCTGCTACGACCGTTGGCGGCCACGCGGTCAGGTATGTGATCGTCCCGCTCGATCGAGTGCGCGTCCGCGTGGCGCTCGGAAACGATAGACCCGGTCGAACCGAGTCGCTCGGGCGCATGGCCAGCCGCCATCACGCGATCGCCGCAATCAACGGAGGCTTCTTTGAGGCCTACACCGCGGGACCGATCAAAAATCTCATTCACACCACGGTCGTAGACGGAACGCTAATGTTCAAAGGCGACGTCGGCGACGAGCTCTATTTCGATCGCGACAACAACGCCGCCATCGATCGCGTGCCGCTGCGGATCGAAGGCGCGCTCGACGGCAGTTACGAGTACCCGAATAACTGGTACGCGTATTGGATCAATCGCATGCCAGAAGGCAGCGCCGACACGGTTACGATCTTTACGCCGGATTGGGGCGCGCAGACGGGCTTAACCGGCTTTCAAGTGCAGGTCGCCGGCGGCGTCGTGAGCGCCATCGCCACGGCTTCCTTGCCGATCCCGCACGATGGCTATGTCGTCTACATCAAGGGTGAAGAGACGATCGCTCGCCGCTTCGCCATCGGACGCCGCGTGGAGTACCGCGTCGTTCGAACCGACGGCGATCCGTCGGCGAGCTTCTTCCAATCGTGGGAAGTCATCGGGGGCGGTCCCCGTCTGCTGACCGACGGCCGGGTTACCATCGATCCGCACGGGGAGCAGTTCAAAGACCCCAAGGTCTGGGGCAACGACGCGCGCAGCATGGTCGGCATCTCACGCGATGGCCGGTTTCTCATTCTGGCCGTTTCTGACGGCACGCTCGAAGACAGCGCCGCGATCATGCTGCGTTTGGGCGCCTACGAAGCGATGAACCTGGACAGCAACGCCTCGAGCGGACTGTGGTTTCGCGGGCGCTACCTCCGAGAGCCGGGGCGGCTGCTCAACAACGCGCTGCTGATTCTGCCGCCCAACTAGCGGCAGCGAACCACTGACGATCGCGGAAGTGTAATACTGCCGGCTCCGGCGAAGTATCGCCGCAACGTGCGGGCATTTTTAGCTAAAATTCCATCGATCGGATGGCGCCTCGCCATCGCGGCGCTCACGCCGTTGCTCGCCACGTCCGTCCGCGCACGCGCAGGACGTTTCAGCAACGGCGCTTTTCGAACGTGGTGACTTCTCCGCTGCGGCCGCAGCATACGCCGGGATTCTGCAGGCGAATCCATCGGATCGCGAGGCCGAACTCGGCCTGGCGTCGATCCGGCTCTTCGAAAACGATCTCGCGGCAGCGAAGCCGCTGCTGGGCTCGGTGCTCGCGGCGGATCCGCAGAACGCGCGCGCTAGCCGGCTGCTCGCGGAACTCGAGCGCCGGCAGGCCGAAGCCGCCCGTCGCACGACCATCGACGGCGGGCAGAGCGTCGTGCCGTTCGTTGCGGCGGTGCCGCTGCCGGTGGTACGCGCGACGGTGAACGGCATCGCGGCAAACCTTCTGGTCGATACCGGCGGCGACGTTGACCTGGAACCGGCTCTCGCCGCGAAGGCCCGCGTGGCGACGGTTGATTCGGGCATGGGCAACTTCGCCGGCGGGCTGAAAGCGCCGACGCAGCGAGGTGCGCTGAGGTCGCTGACGCTAGGGACCGCGACCGCGTACGAGGTGCCGGTGCACGTCTTTCCGACGCATGCCGCCGCGCTTTTCTCCGGCACGAAGATCGACGGCGTTGTCGGCACGACGTTCTTCGAGCGCTTTTTGACGACGATGGATTATCCGCGCAATCGGCTTGGTGCTTCGCCCGCGGTCGGCAGCCGCGTCGGCGGCCTTTGAGGCCGGCGCGACCGATGCGCACGACGCAATCGTACCGTGTTATCTCGTCGGCGACCACTTCATCATTGCGCCGGCAGCAGTCAACGACGCCGGCGGACTCTTTCTCTTCGATTCCGGACTCGCCGGCGGCGGCGTGATGCCTTCGAACGCGCTCGTTGGGGCGGCGAAACTTTCCGTTGACCGAGCCCGGGCGACCACGGGCTTTGGTGGGGGCGGCGCCGTGACGGCGATTCCGTTTGTAGCCCAGCGCGTCAGCGTCGGGACCGCGCTGCAGCGCGACGTTCCCGGGATATATACGCCGCAAGGTTCGCCGTTTTCGCTCTTCCCGTTCGTCGTCTGGGGCGCGATCTCGCATGAGTTTCTCAAGCATTACGCCTTTACGATGGACTTCGACGCGATGAAGATCGTTCTCGCAAGCGCCGGAAGCTTCGGCGAAGGCCGCCGACGGCGCAGCAGATCTTCGATGCGGCCTTTCGTCGATTGCAGTCGTATCCGGTGCCGCCGTATGCCGTCTGGACGAGCACGTGGCATATTACGCGCACGCCGATGGGATATTACACCGGGGAGTCGTCGTCGGTTGAAGTCAACCGCTATGCGGTGCGGCTTGCCGACGGCATGGAGAACGTGAGCGATCCGATCCCGAGCGGCAAGTTGCCGCCGGCCCTGATCGAGCCGGAGTTTTTAGGACCGTTCGCGTGGACGATTCGCTCCTCGGTTCACGTCGCGCCGGCGCAGAGCGGCACGATGCTCGTGCCCGACATGGCTGGATTGATGACCATCGCGCGCGTTGTGGCGGTGGCGAAATGGCCGTACTCCTCTGGTGGGCGATGCAGCGGCGCCACCGGTCGAGCAGGTCGACGGCCATCAGGCCTATCATTTCCAGTTGCACCCGCGCGACGAGCCGCAAAAGCATAACTTGCGCGACCTTTGGATCGACGTCAATACCTACGACATCTGGAAGGTGCGCTTCGTCGGAACGTATCGACCGGTGCCGCAAAGCGCCGGTGAGCCCGACCGAGGCAACGGTCGATTTTCGAAACGTACTCGGCTGTTGGGTCGTTAACCGCGCGCGGTGGACCTACGAAGACGCGCCGATCATTTATACGTTCGACGTGCAGAACAACGAGATCGGACTGCCGGACACGCTGCCCGACTGGCTTTTCGACGCCGCCGAGTATCGCAAACACGAAGCAGCCGGCGAACCAGATTACCTCGGGCTATTGTTGGAACGATTGCGCAAGGAAAGCCACTAAAGAACTACGCCGGCAGAGTTTAAGCTCTCTGCCGGCGTCGCTTCTACCAGGGGAATAGTCTAGTTCGCGAGCAGCTCGGAAACCCCGAACTTACGTAGCCCGCGGCGGCGCAGGGCGCCGCGGCCCAGCAAGAGCTTGGCGAGCTTGCGATCTCCCAGATCGTCGTCGTCATCGTCGTCCTCGTCGACCTCTTCGCTGTGTCCGCGAAGCAGCTCGGCCAAGAGCACCCGGCGGAGCGTGCCGCGGCGAAGCGCGCGTTTGCCGACGAGCAGGCGCATCAGGCCGTCGCCGTTGTCCTCTGATGAAGCCGCCGAGTCGTCGTCATCATCGTCGTCTTCATGGGCACCCGCGTGCGCCCCGATCAACTTCGCAAGCAGTGCCCGACGAAGTCCACGGCGGCGGAAGGCGCGACGTCCCAGCATCAGTTTGGCGAGTTTGCGCTCCTCGAAAAGACCCTCGCCGCCCTCGTCATCGTCGTCCTCGTCGACCTCCTCGCCTCGATTGTGAAGCAGTTCGGCCAGAAGAAGACGGCGCAGCTTGCCGCGACGTAATCCGCGTTTGCCGACGAGCAGACGCATGAGTCCCTCGCCGTTGCTGTCCGATTCGGCCGACGAGTCGTCGTCGTCATCGTCATCTTCGTCCGCACCGGCCCGTGCGCCGATTAACTTCGCGAGGAGTCCCGACGAAGCCCCCGGCGGCGAAGGCCGCGCCGTCCCAGGAGGAAACCGATGAGCTTGCGCTCGCCGCTCTCGTCGTCTTCGTCATTGTCTTGGCCCATTGCTCCGCTCAGCAGCTGAGCCACGAGGATGCGTCGCAGACGCGTGCGTCGCCGGGCACTGCCTAAAAGCAGCGCCGCGACGGCGCGGTTGTCGTCTGCGGGTGAATCTTCCTTGGATTCGCCCAGGCCTTCTTTGATCTGATCGAGGGTTACCATGATTTCTTCCTTCACTTTCTTACGTCAAGAAGCGGCGAGCCGTCGCCGCAAAAAATAACGGCGAACAAGTCGCCGTAGAATTAACTTTTGGATTAGGTTTCGCCGAGCCGTCGCAAGGCGCTGCATCGCCCGCCTGCCGGCAGTGGCGATCGCCAGTGCGCGCAGCAGCGCGGCATGCCTATAGTCGTCGGCATCGGCGCCGCCTTCATCATCGTCTGAATCGTCGAGGAGCATCGTGACGCCGCCATCGAAGGCTTCGTTTAGCGCGCCGTCGAGCTCTTCAAACTCGTCGTCTCCGACGAGCTTCCGCGCGGCTTCATCGGAGATCACCGCTCGCCCTGACGAGTCAACAGTCTCGACGCTGACGATGTCGCCGGTTACGACGTTTCTCGTTATGATAAACTGCTCTGTCTTTGGTGTTGTGGTTTCAATCGGAGTGCTAGGTGCGCGCGAGCCCGTTTCCTGAAATGAACGGGGCGGCGTCTCAATCGTTTGGCTCATTTCGTGCTCTCCATCTGAGAGGGTCGCTTTGTTGTGGTGCTCTAGCGTATGCGAGACCTGAGAAGATTATATGAAGCGCCACTGGGTTACTCATGAGAATCCAGCACAACGAGGTCCTCAATAAAAAATGAAAGCATACGGACTATTAAGCATTAGGATTGCAACTAATCAGCGCCGTTAAGACTTCAGTAACGGAAATTGTTAAAGCGGGTGCATCTTTGGTTCACCTAACGATGTTGTTAGGCCGCTTATATTGCTACCAAACTAGCGGCAGCAGCCGAAATCGGACGTGTTTGCAATAGGCTGCATAACCGCGCAGGTGATTCGTTAGGAAGCGCTCCTCATATGCTATCCTCGTGGCGATCACGAGGAGCATCGGAACGAGCGTGATGAGACCCCACCACGATCCGAGGGCAAGAGGAGTTGCGATAATCCAGAGGATCAGACCCAAATAGTATGGATGGCGAACGATTGCGTAGGGTCCGGTCGAGATAACCGTCTGGCCGGCTTCGACTTCGATGTTCACGGCAGCAAACGTGTTCTCTCGCAAGGCCAGGAAGATGACGACATAGCAGATGACGAGGATCGCCAATCCGATGATCGTTGCGGAGAGGAGAAGCCTCGACCACGCAAAGTGACGATCGAGCGCAGACAGCACGATCGTACCGGCGAGTACCGTGAGTGCCGTCGAGCTGCAAGAGGTTCTGGCTCAGTTCTTTTTCGGGAAGTGGACCGCGGAAGCGGCGCTCGAGAAGTTTGGGATCCGCACGTCGCAAATAGGCTACGATGGTCACGCTTGCGGCAAGGGAGAGGATTAGATATGCCCATGCCTGCCAGTATCCGAACGGCAAGCTCATCGCCATCACCAAGCGTCAGCCCTCCCAAACCCGACATTGCCGGTAGTTCGCGCGCTGGAAAGCGTCATGCGTTCGTCCTCTCACAACCTACCAGTGCCGGCGCGTGGTTGTTTCAACCGTAACGCATCGCCTGGCGCTGCGCTACCGAGCCGACAGCACGGAGCTGCAGTGATCCGGAAATCTCGACGAGATCCCATAGAACTGAAGGGAGGCGCTACTTATGAACTTCTCGCGCACGTTTGCGGCTGCCTTTCTGCTGAAAAGCGTGCTAAGCGCGTCAAGATGCTGCAAGGTGCAGCACCGGTCGGCAACGGTCAGATGCTGATCGCCTAGCAATGTTTAACTGAGCTTGTCGCGGAAGGCAATCGCTTCGAGTTCGACTCGGACGGCGTCATCGATTGGGATTACGGGCCGCGCCTCGAACACAAAAGCAGGAAGCATCGAGCAGAACTTGTGAACGGCCGTCGGATCGTCGCAGTCCAGCAACATATAACCGCCCCAGTCGCCCACGCGAATCACGAACAACTCAATCTTGAAATTGCCGGGCGCCTTCCATTGCGTGAAGACCTCTAGGATACGCTTTTGCGCATTTTCGTACTCCATGGGCGAGCCCTGTGGGCGCTCGGTCCATGTCAGCATGTATTTCAAAGGACACCTCCTGGTTAAAGTGTTTAACGCGGCATTGCATACGTGCGTTGTGATATCCGCCTTGATAAGATATTTTCCAACGAGTTGGCGTGCTCGGACAAACGGAGCCGTGCGCCCGGGGCTCCTTTAGACTCGGCATCGCAAAGGGAGTTCTGATACGGGCGTCGAGCCGCGTTTTGGACTCGGTTATGCTATACTGACCGCGTCACCGAGCGAACACGGAGGACTTCCCTTGACGAGGTTGCCTCTCTTCCGGAATCTCTCGACCGTCGTACTGCCTGCCGCCACGACTACGTCCCAGAGACTTGGGCCACTCGTGCGGGTCCGCTACGCCGGAATTCAAAAGGAGACGTGATGAAACGCAAGATCTACGAGCTCGTGATCGTAGGCGCTTTGGTAGCGCTGGCAGGTTGCTCCAGTGCAACTCCTTCCGCGCCGCCAATTTCTCCGACTGCCGCGCAAATGCGCGATAACATCGATTCAGGGAAGGTCGTCGAGACTTTGAAGGCCAGCCGGATCACGGCTAAGGTACAGTTATGTGCCTCGGGTAGCGGGGAGACGACGTTCACGTTCAAGGGAAAAGCGACGGGGCACGTTAGCGGAAACGTCACTGCCAAGGGAGAGTGGAGCTTTTCCAGCGTCGGGGGGCAAACGCTTTGGACCTATTCGGAGACCTTCAAGGTCGGCGACAAGGCGGACGGCACGATCACCGGTAGCGGCACTGACAGTGTGGCAACGTGCAAAACCTTCGGCCCCGTGACCAACAATAAGGACTTGGCCTACCATCTCGGCACGCTGTCAGGCTCTGCGACGACGAATCTGATGAAGAATGGAGGCAAGCTCCTGCAGCAAATGCACTAGCTGCCCGTATGTTTCGGACCTTAGCATGATCTGGTACCGTCGAATTGCGCTGATTTTCGGCCTGAGTGCCATGGCTGCATGTTCCCGGCCGTACCTAACTTCCGACGGGCAGTCGCTGCTCCCGTCATCGGCCGACATAGCGCACTCGCGTTCCATGTACCACTTCGATCACATCGTTATCCTGATTCAAGAGAACCGGAGCTTCGACGACTTTTTCGCGACTTATCCGGGCGCAGACGGCGCGACCTTCGGCTTCGATCATCTGGGGCACAAGGTTTACCTGAAACGAGGCATTCTCGCTTTCGAGAACGTGTCGCACACGCATCGTAGTTTCCAGCTCGAGTACGCGCAGGGAAAAATGAACGGCTTCGACCTCGTCCAACGAAACAACCGCGAGGGAATAAAAGTACCGGCACACCACTACGCGTATCGCTACGTGGATCCGACGTACATTCAGCCCTATTGGGATATCGCGCAGCAATACGTGCTGGCCGATCATATGTTTCCGACTCAAAGCAGCGGCAGCTTTACGGGTCATCAAGACTTGATTGCCGGAGGCACCGAGGTCGAGCCGGGAGAGAGCGTTATCGACTTTCCGACTCATGGACCGTGGGGCTGCGATGCGCCCGGCGGAACCGTAACTTCCCTAATATCGACCGGCGGAAAGTACCTGCGCGATCGGGGCCCGTTCCCGTGCTTCTCTTATCCGACCTTGCGCGACGTGCTCGACGCAAAGAACATCTCTTGGCGATACTTCGTGCCGGCGGAAACCTATGGATCGGGTCGCGCATGGGATGCGTTTGACGGTATCCGCGTCGTACGCTACGGGCCGGAGTGGAAAGCCAACGTCATCAACCCGCAGACGCGGATATTCAAAGCCATCGAGGACCGGTGGCTGCCTGAGGTCTCGTGGGTCGTGCCCGACGCTCTCGACTCCGATCATCCGGGCGGCCATGAGCGCGATACGGGTCCTTCCTGGGTCGCGCACATCATCGACGACATCGGTCAGAGCCCCTACTGGGACTCCACCGCTATTATTGTGGTTTGGGACGATTGGGGCGGCGAGTTCGATCACGTCGCACCTCCGCAACTGGATGGTCAAGGGCTTGGCTTCAGAGTACCCTGCTTAATCGTCGCACCTTACGCACGCCGGGGCTATGTATCGCATACGCAGTACGAATTCGGAAGCATACTAAAATTCATCGAGGACAACTGGGGCCTAAAGCGTCTCGGAACCTCGGACGTTAGGGCCAATAGTATCATCGACGCTTTCGACTTCTCACGACCGCCGCGCCCTTTCATTCCGATTAAGCGGCCCTACTCCAAGTCGTATTTCTTGACGCGCCCTCCCTCGGGGTTGCCCGTGGATACGGAGTAACGCTTGACGACTTGGACTATCGTTCGTGTATTTTGCCTTGCGCTCTTCGCATGCGCCGCAGGTTGTACGGCTGCGCCAACGATGATGGGTCTCCCCAGCCGAGCTGGAGAGGCGGCGCGGAAATCGGCTAGTTCGGAGTTGCTCTACGTTTCTACCAGCGACAAGGTTGCGGTGTTTTCTTATCCGGAGGACAAGAAACATCAAATACTTACCGGTCTCGTCACACCCTCCGGTTTGTGCTCCGATGCTGCCGGCGACGTGTTCATCACCGATTTCGGTGGGCAGAGCATCGTCGAGTACGCGCACGGCGGCGCGGCGCCAGTTGCGACGCTCAAGGATCGCTACGAGGAGCCGAACGACTGTGCCATCGACCCGGTTACGGGCAACCTTGCCGTGGCAAATATCGACGGATCGGTTTCGATTTATAAGCAGGCTAAGGGCAAGCCCGAAAAACACGTTGCTCGCAAGCTCCCTTACATGCTGTATCTGACCTACGACGATCGAGGTGATCTCTTCGTCGACGGCGAGGATGCCGATTTCGAGAACTTCGGGCTGGTTGAACTTCCTGCTGGGAGTAAGACCTTTGAGACGATTGCACTCGACCGCACACCTGCATTCCCAGGCGGGATTCAATGGGACGGGCAGTACCTCGCCGTTGCCGATCAGGACTACCCGCATATCTACCGGTTCGCGATCAGCGGGGGTTACGGCACGACCCAAAGCGTCGTCACCTTGAACGGAGCGGCCGACATCGGAGAGTTTTGGGATCTCGGCTCGAGCATTGTGGTGGCCGACATGGTCAATCGAGACGTCGGCGTTTGGAACTATCCTGGGGGAGGCGACGCGACGATGATTATTTCCGGCTTCAGGGAGCCCCTCGGTGTGACCCTGAGTAGCGCAGCCCGCTGATGTGCCTGCCGGCATTACGCCCGTTTAGGAGCAGCTATGAGACTGAAGACTAAGTCTAAGCTACAAGTGTTCTGCAGCATTATCGCCGCAGCGCCCCTTGTAGCGTGCGGCGCCCACGTAATTCCCGGCGTGGCAAACGACCAAAAAGCGGTTCTTCCCCTGAGTTCGAGCCGAACATTTCACTTCACCCACTCCGCGCAAAAGTTCAAGGTGCCGCAAGGAGTCACCGAGCTAACGATCACGGCGTATGGTGCCCAAGGCGGAGGGCCGAAAAAATCAAAGCAAGGGCCCCCAGGCGCGCTAGGGGCCGCCCTGACCGCGACGCTCAGCGTTACCGGCGGAAAGCTACTCTTCGTTTACGTCGGCGGTCGGGGCATTAAAGGCGGAGTCCACGGCGGGGGCGGAGGCTTTAACGGCGGCGGTGGTGCGTTTTCCGGTGCATTTGGTGGCGGGGGCAGCTCCGATGTGCGCGCATCCGGCGATAAGCTCACGGACCGCCTCATCGTCGCCGCGGGCGGCGGCGGGACCGGAGAAAGCGGTGAAGATTCGTGGTACCACGGCAGCAGCAGCGGCTCTTCGGTGAATTTCGGTGGTTCGGGTGGTGTTGGCGGTGCACGGACCGCCGGTAGCCCTGGCGGCGCCGGCCAATCCGGAGGCGACGGTGGGGGCGGAGCAACCCACGCGCATGGAGGCGCTGGCGGCCAGGGACGACCGGGGCGATCGACAAGCTTTAGCTACCATCACAAGTGTAAAGGCGTCGATGGGAACAAAGGAGCGCTTCATACTGGCGGCCAGGGAGCTGATGCCGGCTGCGGTCCTGCCGCCGGCGGTGGCGGAGGCGGCTATTACGGCGGCGGCGGTGGTGGTGGTGGCGGCTTTGACGATTACGAGGCCACCGGTACAATCTCGTTCGTATCCGGTGGCGGCGGTGGTGGCGGCGGGGGCTCCTCCTTCGTCGGAATTTTGCAACGCACGTACACTGGAAGGAAGGAGGCGGATCGCCTAACGATGGCCTGGTCGTCATCAGATGGTAAGCGCCCTCAGGTTCGTTACCATTTGCGACATCAAGGTTCCGCGCTATTCTGCTGGCTCGCAAGACTTCGTCAAGTCGTTGTTCCGCCTCGCGCTGCGCGAGGCTGGTCACGGCGTTAAGGCGAAGACCGTACCACAGCCGGGAGCGCGGCGATGGCAGCGAGCGTTGCGGCCGCCATCATAGGTCGTCCCATACAGTGTGCCATTGACATAGATCATTTCGGACGTCGGAACGGCCCCGTCGGAGCCGCCGAGGAAGGAATGCAATACCCGTTCTTTGCCGCGCTTGCTGAAGCGGTTGCTAAAGCTGAAGACGGTTCCGACCGCGCCGTTTCCGCCATACTGTGTAGTGCCGTAGAGGACCCCGCCAACCTCCAATAGACTCGTCATTGGATTAACACCATCGTCACTGTAGCCGCGGAAGCGGTACAGCACTTGCTCCTTCCCCTTTGTGGTTACGTTGTAAATTGTTCCGCAGCTCGCGTAGGGGTAGCACCCGTAATTTCCGCCGAGCATGGTCGTGCCATAGAGCACGCCGTTGACATCGATCAAGCTCGAACCAGGCGACTGTCCGTCCGGCTCGCCTTGGAAACCGTAGAGCACCTCTTCCGTGCCCGCACTGCTTAGGCTGAAAACGGTTCCGGCCCCGCCGTTCCCGCCATACGATGTCGTGCCGTATAGTGTGCCTCCCACGTTGAGCATGGCCGCTACCGGCCCGCAGCCGTCGCCCTTGCCGCAGAAAGTATGCAAGACTTTGAACGTGCCGCCGGTGCTGATGCTGTAAGCGGTTCCGCCGCTTACGCCCTCGAAAGTTGTACCGTACAGCGTCCCTTTCACGTTGGTCAAACCCGCAAGCGGATTTGACCCATCGGAGTCGCAGAAGCTGTGTAGGACCGCCTCCGTACCGGTTGTGCTTACGCCGTAAACGGTTCCGCTTCCGCATGCGCCGCCGATCCAGGTCGTCCCATACAGAGTGCCGTTCACATTGATTAAGTCCCCAAACGGTTCGAAGCCGTCGGAGCTGCTACTGCTTCGGTCAAAATTGTACAGCGTCTTTTTCTTGCCGGTTGTGCTGATGGTAAAAACGGTTCCTCCGTTGTGCGTACCGCCCTCGCTCGTCGTGCCATACAGCGTTCCGCCAACGTCCACCAAGCCCGCCCACGGGTACGCTCCTCCTCTCTCAGGGTTGCCGTGGGGAGTAAATCGATGCAGCACTTGGTATGACAGTCGAGGAACTTGGTGCTCTCCCGCGCGAGACGGCACCGCCAATATCTCTAGCGCCGGAGTACCCGCTGTGCTGATCGGCGACCGCGATCCGCCGCAGGCTGCGAGGAATGCAGCAGCGATGCTGGTGATGAGAGCACTACGGCTGAGTGACGTTCCCATTTTCTACGGCTCCGATAGCTGAAAGCGTCGGCGGCTAAGAACATTCGGCACGGCGTCGAGCGACACCGCTGCCGACATACTCAAGTGGCGTGTCGGAGGCGGCAAAGCCCAGGCCTTTGGGCGCTCGACTAGATCCGTTGTGCCGACTTTTGTTAGGTTATACCTCGGTAAGTTCACCCATTTTCCCGATACGCTTTGCCGTTTCGTTTTTGTGCTTGCGTTTCATTTCATCGGGTGCATGGTTCTCCGTGCCGCCGCATACGTTGAAAGGAACGCCCCTACCAAAAGGAACGAATTGTTCGCATCGCCGTAGTCCCCCGTGTTCGAGGCCTAACCGGCCCTGCCGCGAGGCGGCCGGGGAACAACGCGCCTCTCGTGCGAAAGACCTCCCATGCTCGGCCAGACGCTTCCCTACGCTTTGGGCATATTGCTGTCGCCGTTACCGGTCATTCCCGTCTTGTTCATCTTGCTCGGGCCTCGACCGCGTACGTCCTCCATAGGATATGCCGTTGGATGGTGTTGCGGAATCGCGTTCTTCACCGAAATTTTCGTTCTGATTTCCGTATTTATTACGACCATCGAATCGACGCCCCGTTGGTTGTCGTGGGCCGTCATCCCGCTAGGCATTGCGTTGCTGCTGCTAGCCATCCAAAGATGGAGCGTCCGCCATCAACCCAAACCTCTGCCAGGCTGGATGACCGCACTTGAGACGGCATCGCCGGCCAAGGCGTTCGGCCTGGGATTCTTGGTTTCGATCGTTTCGTCACCGGTGTTTTTGATCGGTGCGGGACTGACGATCGGTACCGCGAGTCAGTCCGCCGCTAAAGACGCCTTCGACGTGCTGACCTTCACGCTGATCGCATCGGGTCTCGTTATCCTGCCGGTCGTCCTTTATCTCATCGCGGGTAAGTCGGTCGCGTCTGCATTACTCGCTTCAAAGCAATGGTTGGAAAGAAACTACGCGACGGTGAGTACCGTCATCTTATTCGTCTTCGGCGTGCTCATCCTCATGAAGGGCATCGGCAGTTTATAGTCGTCGCGCACTTTCGGTCGACGACTACAACGACAGACCTCTAAAAACGTTCGCGCTGTCGCGGCATTCTTAACGCGGCTGTCTGCCAATTGCATATAGTCAGCCGAGCCTCGGATTCTACATATCCCTGGTGGCACTCACCGGGATACCGTCATGGTAACCTGGCCTGTGGGGCGATGGCGGAGCTTGCGCGCGTTAGCAGTCACGTTAGCAGTGCACATGTGCGAGGTTCACTTTGTGGAACGCGGCTAAGGTCGTTTTGAAAGGCCTTGGCTCTTATTTCGGAAGGGTGACGATGGGGTTCGAGGCATGGTACAGCTCGAGCGTCACCGAACCACCGGACATGATGCGGACGGTGATAAGCGGCGCTCGGCTTTTCGGTGCGGCGATAATGCTGGCGGCGTGCTCGACCAGATTCCAGCCTGCGTCGATACCGGCCTCGCAGTCGGCCTCGAGCGGGGTTGGAGGCCGCAACAGCGGCGGCTACGTTGAGTTACCTCTACGTTACCGACCCGAAGGTCGGAGACAAGCTCGAGGTTCTTGACCCGAGCTACAACCTTGTAAAAACCTATACAACCGGGCTGGCTACGCCGGTCGGCGACTTCGTGGACGGCAATGGCAACCTTTACGTCGCCAACGAAAACGACTGCGCACATGGGAACATCGTCGAATATGTACACGGCGCCACGTCCCCGACGTTTACGTACACGGCGGGCTTATCGTGTCCCGTTTCGTCGGCGCCGACGAGGGGTCACGTGTATGTGTTCGACGCGGAGGCGGCAGTACTTCGCTCGTATACGGTTCAATCAGAAAAAGAACAAGGCCGTTCAGGCTGGAACACGTGCTCAAGTCACTCTACCTGTCGTGCGGCCCGAGGAGCTCGCTATGGGAACCAACGACTCGTCATATTGACTATTTGGGGCTTGCTGCCCGGCGGGAAACCTTCGGGCTACTGGGTCGTTAAAATCGCAGGTAGTGCCCAAGCTGAACCAGCAGGGGTACGTGCCAGGATCGTTCGGACCTCCAGGCGGTACGGCGATCGACGAGCGCCGAAATCTTCTTGCAGGTGCATACCCATTGGCGGCTGTGGAAAGAGCCGCTAGCGGCAGCTCAGACGATGGTACGAGTGCCTATCCGTATCACGGCAGCGATTGGTGTCCGTTTGATCTCGGCTACAGCGGCTTGACCGCCGTCACCGGACTTGCGCTGTCGTCCGATCAGAAGTTGCTGTACGTCGCCGACTATGGCGGCGCTACATTAACCGTGTTCAGCTATCCTACCGGGACGTTGCTGGGTTCGTCGCTCGGGTCAGCGAATGGGCTCACGGACCCCAAAGGCGTCGCCATCGGTCCTGCACCGTAACGAGAGTAGACGGTTTTCCGCTCAAACGGATCGATTGCGGGCGCAGAGGGAATTTATTCAGACGAAGGGACGCTCGGGGCTGGCCCTATTCGTTTCCAATAAATCTCACCCGCGTTAGCAGCTCGTTCACAGTGACGCTGAAATTAAGACGCCTCTTAGCAGTTCCGGTTCCGGTGCTTTTGAGCCGTTCCTGGCCCGCGCGGTGCATATGGGCCTGCTTAGCGCGCTACGCGATCGGCGTCGCTATTCTGCGCAGCAGCAAGGCCCATTGCAAATGCTCGGCAGCGACGCGAGGCGGCGGGGGCGCGAAGTCACGCACTAGGGCAGTCGTGTTGGGTTAGGGCTTATCGGAGCGCTGACAACTACAGCGGTCAAATGCAAGAAACCCGGCTTGAAATTCCTAATAACTTTAAACGGGTTGCCGCCCTCCGGATAACTCCAGAATCCAACAGCTTGGTGACTTTTCCCGTGAACTTCGATCAGGGTGTTGCCTTCGATCCAAGCCTCCGGCTTCCCACCCACCGCCTGAGTGTGGCCCACGATTCTCGCGGTCGAGCCTGAAATCTTGGCGCGATAAACGTGCTCGTTCTCGGCTATCGTTAGATATGGCGACACCCATTGTAACGCAACCGGAACTGTAATTCTGCGGTTCAGCGTCAAATCCGAGAACGATTGTCCACCGCTACTTAACTCGGCCAGTTTGTTCGCAGCGTCGCGGCGACCCCCACCGACGAACAGGTTGCCGTGATCGTCGTACGCGCAGCCCAAGAGCGGGTATATACCCGAGACCATATAGTACGTTGGGTTGCCTCGCGCATGCCGATATATGCCAACGCGATAGGAGCCGGTCTGCTGGTTACGGACGACAAATGCGAGATTGCCAGTCGTAGCATCCGCGGCGCAAGACGCAGGGTAGTTGGCGCCGGTGACAAGCGTCCTGGTGGGGATTGTTGATCCGCGTGTGTATTCAACGATGTAGCCCTCGCCGCCCTTATCGCCATCGACGAACACGTGACCGCTGCTATCTGCGCACAACCCAAAGACAAAATCTAACGGATCGAATCTCCTTACACGCTTTCCATCCGGATACGTAAGGATATATACCCTACCGCGATAGAACGAGACATAAAGCAGGGCCTGACCCGAGGTGCCGCCGGTCATCCAGGATGCGCCATGACCACCGTGCGTTGCGACCGCGCGGCTTTGCGGCATCGCGCCCGGCGCGCCGATCGGCGGCTGCGATCCGCCGCAGCCTGCGAGCAATGCAGCGGCAACCGTGAGGGGCAGCGTGCAGCAACTGCTAGCCCACGTCTTCACTTGCCTTGTGTCCTAATGTCCTGCGCGCGGCTGATTGCCACGGCCCATATCTTGACGCTCCCACTCTTAAACGGGCCGATGATTTCACTCGGCGCTCCGCCTTTCGGATACGGCCACCACGCGAATCGTTGCCTGCATGCTCGACTGCGCGAAAAACGTCCCGCCTTGCAGCGAGGTCTGGGTGGCGGACGGCGGCCAGGCTCGTCGCTACGGTGCCACGGCGAGACCGAACGGCTCGCTGAAGCTGCCGCCTATCGTGACCATGCACGACCGCGATTGACAGCCGTAGGGAATCTCTCGTACCGAGCTGCTGCCGCCGTCCGTCACGTAGACGTTATCTTTCATTATCGACCTTTGCCCCGACCGGGTCGGTGAAACCGCTCATGATGACACCTTTACGCATGACGCCGAAAGACAATGCGGCGGCATTTCCTTGTATCTGTTTGTTTCCGCGATCGTCGACGAAGATCGTTACCTTGCGCGTCAAGTGATACGCCCCAGGGCGTGCTCCATCCGCCCCCTAAGCGTGTCACGCAAGAGGCTTTCTTACACGCCGGCCCCATTTCGGAAACGTAGTAGTCGGAAGCAACGTAGACGTTTCCACTCTTGTCGAGGGCGACATCGCTCGGCCCGTAATCCCACGGAATGTACGGACCGGACGAACGCGTCGCCGCCCAACGTCACGACGCAAGAAGGGCTTTGACAGGCGGCAGGCACTTTGTCGACGTATCCGTGGCTGTAATCAGCAACGAGGAGGTCACCCTTCGCATTCGAAGCCGTGCCGAAGGGATTAAGGTAATAGCCCGGCACGATTGAAGCGCACCTGTGCGTCTTACATCCGGGCGCCAGCCTGTAAATGGCCGTATTAAAGTCGCAGGTTCGGCTCACATAGAGGTCGTTCGACGAATCTACGCTGACGGCGGTGGGGCATTTGATTTTCCTCGCGATGTTTACGACGCAGTCTGCCGAAATGCAGCCCGGTGGAATTTCCTTTACGCGATCGCTTTGCAGATCCGTAACGTAGACATTCTGCGCTGGCGCGTCCTTCAGGGAAGGCTGCCTCATAGCCGCACCGTTCAGGTCCCGGCGGCAAGGTTTCGTGGGTTGAGCCGCAGGGCATTGCAGCCTGCAAGTATTGCAAGCGTCGAGCCAATGACGCACGGCCCATGCTTGCGCGTCGATCTTCCATTCGTTATTTTGCTTAGAGAACGTGTATGCCAGGGTGCCGGTCCTAGTGACCGTCTGACCTTTAATCGTCACCGTCAGCGTTCCGGAATTGAGGCGTACGCGTAAGGCTCCTCCACGTCCCAAAATCCCATCTCGTACGAGAGGTGCTCGTACGTCACGCCGAAGTCCTTACGCCACTTCTCTACGTCAGCGAGCCAGTTGGCCGGTGCATTGGGGTTCAACCAGCGATAGGGCGCAATACCGTCGATAATGATCGCGGTCTCCCCGAAGACGCTGGAGAAAAGCTCCGTGTTCTGGTTATTGAAGCCCTTGATGTGATTCTCGATTAGCGTCTGGATTTCAGATGGCGGCGGGCTCGTCACAGCGATTCTCCTATCTTGTGAGCGGTCTTGAGCATTGACCGCATCGACGACCCAAGCACATCGGCAGCTACGTATCGCCGGACTGGCCGCCGACTAGTCCGGCGATCAAGTCACTTGATATGCGCTTCAACGGCCGCTCCCTTCTGCAGCCGGGTTTTCGCGGTCGCGGGCACCCCTCCGAAGAAGTAAGTCGCGCAAGCAACGGATGATCGCTCACTGCCGTTGCGGTCTCGCATAGCGCCGCAGGGTTGCCTCGCGTTGACTGAGATATTTGTACATGTCGCAATTCAATGTCGCGTCACCAGTCCGTCACCAGTCGCATCGTGATTTGCAGTTACTTTTCCGCCATATTCTGGTGGGGAAGGTGGGAGTCGAACCCACATGAGTTGCCTCGGCCGCTTTTGAGGCGGCTGCGTCTGCCATTCCGCCACTTCCCCGGAAGTTACGGCTGATTCGCGTCGAGTAGCCGCTTGCGCCTCGGCGGCGTCCGTTACGGCATGGATGCCGAGGCGTAAGTCGATCGAGCGCTGCGAAAAGACCAGCGTCACCACCTGCGCGCCGCGCGTGCTGCGCACGTCCGCCAGCGATACTTCGTCTTGGTTCCAGCGTAGCGTCGCAACGCGCCCTGCGTGGAGGATGCCGATAGCATCGTGGCCGGTCGACGACAGCAGCTGATCTCCGGGAACGAAAGTGAACCCGGAGATACTAACGAGGCGCGCGCTCGAACTCGGATCCTGCGGCGCGAACTGCTCGTAAACGGAGAGTTCCCCCGCTTCGGGGCCTAGCTCGAAGCGGCGAGTGAAGTTCGCTCCCCCAGCCGGTACGTCCGGCGCATCGTACGTGCATCCAACCTTGAACAAGGAGTTCGCGGCGGTTCTGGGATCGCACGTATACGTCCGGTTGAACGTTCCGGCTGGCAACGGATGCGTGTAAGCCGCGATATAGTCGCGCGGCGAAGCCGGCGGCATCGGATCGACGGCGTCGCGCAGCAGGCCGATGCTCGTTGCGACGTTACCGCTTCCGTCGTTGAGCTCCGCGATGCGCGCGCCGGCGCGGGGAGCGATCGCCACCCGCAGAGATCCACTGCGTAAGAGCCGCGCTTCGTCGTCGCTGAAAGGGCGGCGGTGTCGCAGTCGCCGCTACGACGGGGAGGCGTGGATGCGTCGCGCAGCCAATCCGACGGGAATCAAACGCGCACTTCGCGCGCGCCAGCGAGACGGCGCGGCACGTCAACGACGCCGTGCGCCAGTTCGACGCGAAACGGCCCGACGCTGCGAGCGCGCGTCGCCGGAGTTAATCGCATCAACGAATGCGTACGAACGATCGTCGGCCAGCAGCAGCGTCGCATCGCGAAAGCCGCGACCGCGAACCGAGTCGGGGCTCGCGATCAGCCGATGCGAGGCTCGCAACCGCTCGCAGCAGCGTCGCTGCCCACGGCTCCATGCGACCCGCTACGATCGTCGACGGCAGCACCGGAAGAAGAAGCGGCAATCCCGCAGTTTGCTGCATCTCTCCGTACTTCAGGTCGACCATCGTGCAGGTCAGGCCGTGCGGCGCCGCAGGCCCGCTGCATCCGGATCGTCGCGTCGGCAAATGCGGCGAAATCGGCATTACTCAACGATCCCGGGCTGATACAGACTCGGCGGCCAAACGATCGCCGCATCGGCCACGACGTGCGTTCGCGCCAGCAGCGCACCGTATCGGCGAATCTCGTCGCCGAACTCCGCGGTCGGAACGTAACGCGGCGTCAAGCCGAGCTCGCTCGTCAGTGCCGCATCCCACGCGTACGACCAGTTGGCCCACGGCGCTTCCCAGCCGTCGGGGTTGATCGTGTCTTGCACGGGAAAGTTCACGATGCCGTGCGCGCCGTCGCGCAGCAGTTCGTTGAGCGCGAGCGCGGTGTTCGACGGATCGCTCGGACGCGGCATTCCTTCGTCGGCGCCCTGCAGCCAGCCGGCCTGAAACTCCGCCTGCATCACCGGATAGCGCGACTGCGTCTGCAGCAATCCGGTCGCGAAATCGAGGTCGGCGAGATCGTGCGCGCCGATGCGGTAGGCGTCGCTCTGATACCAGTCGCCCCACGCCCAGGCCGGCGCGGCGGCCGTAACCTTCATCTGGTACGTGTTGATGAAGAGCGGAATGCGCGGAGCCGGCGGCGCGCCGTACGACCGAGCGCAGCCAGTCCACGTACGCGTGCCAGTGCGGCGCCGGCCACGTGTCGTTGTCGAGATACGCACCCTGATCGTCGTCGAGCGCAATGGCGATAACGTCGCGCGAGTACGGAGCCGCGACGCGCAGCACGTCGCGCAGCCACGCGCGGCGTAGCGCCGGTGCGTTGCGTTGGCTAACCACTCGGAGGCGGCCGCGTCGGCATGGGCGTTCTGCAGCGTCGCGGTGGCCGGGTAGCGCCCCTCGAGCACGTCGTGCAGCGGCATGCGATACTCCGGCCGCTCCAGCAGCCACGCCGGATATCCGCCGTTACGCCACTCGTTGCGAATCACCGGCCCGGGACGAAGAATAAGCTTGAAACCCAACGCGTGAGTGATCTGGAGCAGTCCGCGCAGATCGCGGCGCGGATCGGTCGCGCCGGTAAAATCGGGCGCTGCTTCGATCCGGCTGATGCCAGTTCCACATGACGTAGAGGTCGATGGTGTTGATGCCCATCGCCTTATACGCGAGCGAGCGCATCGCGCCAGCGCTGCCGCGGTATGCGTTCGTAGAAGAAGGCGGCGCCGTATACGAAGAACGGCTTGCCGTCGACGCGCAGCACCGGGTAGCCGCGATCGGAGATAATCTGCGCGTCGGCGCGGGCCGCGGGCGGCAGCGCGAAGCGGAAGAAGCAGCAGCGCCGCGGCCATCGCAAACGGCCACCAGCGTTGCACCCGCGCGCTTATCAGATAGACGACCGTGCCCGCAACGAGCCATCCGACGCCCAGCGAGATCGCCAGCGTACCGGCGCTGAAGAAGGCCAAGCCCCAACCGGCCAGCGCTACCAAGGCCGGCAACGGATAGAGCGGCATCCGAAACGGTGCCGCGTCGTCGCGCCGCAGCCGCAGCAAGACGAGTGCGACGATCTGAGCGACGCCTTGAATCAGTACGATGCCGGCGGTAAGAATCGCGATCACTTGATCGAGCGTAAAGAGACTCGCCACTAGCGCGAGCGCGCCGACGACCAGCAGCGCGACGTGCGGAATGTCTTTGCGCGGATGCAGCCGCGCAAACGCGGCGAGGAACGCGCCGTCGCGGGCCGCGGCGAACGAGATGCGCGAAAAGCCGAGCAAATTGCCGTAGAGCGAGGCAAATGCCGTCACCAGCACCAGCAGCGTCACGACGATCGCCGCGACGTGTCCCCAGCTGCGCTCGACGACGAAGGCGCCGATATACTGTGCTTGTGCGGTCGGTGCGCCGCCGGCATCCAAGAGCGAGCGCCACGGCACGGCTCCCAAGACTCCGATCTGCAGCAGCACGTAGAGCACCGCAACGAGCAGAACCGAGATCAGTATTGCAAGTGGAATGGTGCGTTGCGGCCGCTGGACCTCCTCGCCGAGCAGTGCGGCGTCCGCGTACCCGGCGTAATCGTAGAGCGTGATCAGCAGCGCGCTGCCGAAACCGGCCAGAAACCCGCTCGTCAAGCGGAACGGCTGCTCGAGATGGAAGGCACGCCCGAAGTCGGCGTGCGAGAGTCCGGCCAGCGCGACGAGCAGCAGCGTCAGCGCGGCGGCGTAGGCGAGCAGCGTTCCCGACCGACGCGACTTTCGCGGTTCGGCGATACAGCAGCGCGATGGTTAAGCAGACCGACGCCAATGGCCACCGCATCGTGCCCGATGCGATCGTGCGCCAGCGCAGGATAAAGATAGGCGGCATAGTTTGCGAAGCCGATGTAGCCGCTGGCCAGCAGACACGGAGCGTAGAGCAAAAACTGCCAGTTGAAGAGAAAGGCGAGCGCCTTGCCAAGCCGATGCGCCCCGAAACTCTCGCGTAAGTAGATATACGTTCCACCCGAGCCGGGAAATCGCGAAGAGAGCTCCGCCCACACCATGCCGTCGCAGAGGGCCACGACCGCGCCGGCGATCCATCCGACGAGCGCGAGCGGCCCGCCGAGCGCGGCGACGACGAGCGGAATGGTGACCAGCGGTCCGATCCCGATCATCGTGATGACGTTGATCGCCACCGCGCCGCGTAAGTCGATCGCGCGCTTTAGCTCGGCCCATAGGCTCGGCCTCTTCGCGCGACGAATCAGCGCGCCATGCACGAGCGTTCCGAAATCGCGCGTCTCTTACGTTTGGAGGGCGACGCACGGATCGATTTCATCGACAGTAATGCGCTGGCCGGAAATCCGCTCGGCGATCCGGCGACGCGACCGGTGGTCGTCTATCTGCCGCCCGGATACGACGGCGGCGGTTCGCGCCGCTATCCGGCCCTTTACGTGCTCCACGGCTATACCGGCGATGCCGCCGCGCTCGTCTCTTCGCGACCCTGGGAGACCAACGTACTGCAGTGGGCCGACCGGCTCGTGCGCGAAGAGCGCATGCCGCCCGCACTGATCGTGCTGGTCGACGGTTTCACGCGGTTGGGCGGCTCGCAATACGTCGACTCGATTCACAACGGAGCGTACGCAACGTACACGGTGCGCGACGTCGTGGGTCACGTCGATGCCAACTATCGAACGATTGCGGCGGAAGGCGGCCGAGCGGTGCTGGGTAAGTCGTCGGGCGGCTTCGGGGCGATGCATTTGGTGCTCGAGCATCCCGGCGTCTTTGCCGCGTTCGCCTCGCACAGCGGCGACTCGTACTTTCGCTACGCGCACTTCCCGGCGTTCGCGACGGTTCACCGCGCGCTGGAGGCGCACGACTTTGACCTGGCGGCGTTCGTCACGGCCTTCGAAGCCAAGCACAAACGGAATATGGCCGAGTACACGACGATGGAGATGCTCGCCTACACGGCGGCCTATTCCCCAAAGGGCGCGCGCGCCTTCGAGCTCGACTTGCCCTTCGATCGCGAAACGGGAGAGCTGCGCGACGACGTCTTTGCCCGCTGGCTCGCATTCGACCCGGCCGAGCGTGTTGCCGGTTGCCAAGCCGAGCTGAGCCGCTTGCGCCTGCGCTACCTCGATTGTGGCCGCCGCGACGAGTACAACCTCGACGTCGGCGCGCGCGTCGTCGCCCGGCGGATCCGCGACCTGGGGCTAGAGGTGCGTCACGAGGAATTCGACGACGACCACCGCAACGTCGGATATAGATACGCTATCTCACTTCCGGCGCTCGCCGCCGTTTTGGATCACGAATGAAGATACACAACCTTCTGCTTTTGACCGTTCTGCTCGGTCTGGCTACCGGGGCCGCCGCGCAAGCGCAGACGGCTGGCGCGGAGCCCACGCCCGACCCGCATACGTATAGCGATCCGGCGATGAACTTCACCGCGCCGGCCGATGCGTGGCTGGTCAATCGGCAACCGATTGCTGTCGACCAGCTCAGCAGCGATCTCCAACCCGTCGCCGCTTGGGTGCTAAGGCCGGGAAAGGAAGACTCGCGCATGATTACGCTGTCCATGGAGGCCTATAGCGGTGCGCCCGATCAGTGGGAAGGCGTGTTCGAGAGCCAAACGCATTCGTCGCAAGACGGCGTGTTGATTCGCAACAAAACGCCGATGACGCTGCTCAACGGGATGCCTGCCACGTTCGTCGAGGTCGCCTACGGCGGCGGATTCGACGCACGCAAGGAGTACGCGATCGTGTGGGCCGACGGCGCGCGCGGCATCGTGCTGGCGGAAACGACCCGTCTGGGCGACGCGGGAGCCGACGAGGCGAAAGAGGTGCTTAAACAGGCAACGGCCGTGCGTTATCCCGGGACACAGCCGTAGCGTCGAGGGCGTTCTTTAAATCCTCGAGTAAATCGGAGGCCTCTTCGATGCCCACCGAGAGGCGCAACAGGCGCTCGCTGATGCCGCGTCGTTCGCGGTCCGCCGCGGGAATCGATCCGTGCGTCATGCGCGCCGGATGACAGATCAGCGACTCCACGCCGCCCAAGCTTTCCGCTAAGCTGAAGTACTTCAGCCGCTTGGCAAATTCGAAGGTGCGCTCGACCGGGCCGGCCGGCACGAACGAAAGCATGCCGCCGAAACCGCTCATCTGACGCTGCGCCAACGCGTGCTGCGGATGCGACGGCAGACCAGGATAATATACGGTTTCCACGTCGTCGCGAGCGGCCAGAAACTCAGCGACGAGTTGCGCGTTGTGCGCGTGCTCGCGCATGCGCAACGCCAGCGTCTTGGCACCGCGCATCGTCAGCCAGGCGTCGTGCGGACTCGGCACCGCGCCGGCGGCATTCTGGAGAAAACGGATTTGCTCGTGCACGGCCGCATCGTCGGTGATCACCACGCCGCCGACGACGTCGCTGTGTCCGCCGATATATTTCGTGGTCGAGTGTACGACGATGTGGGCGCCCAGGGCCAACGGCTGCTGAAAGTACGGCGTGGCAAAGGTGTTGTCGACGGCGAGCAACTGCCCGTCGCGTAAAAGACCGGCTACGCCCGCAATGTCGACGATCTTCATCAGTGGATTGCTCGGCGTCTCGATCCAGAAGAGCTTCGTAGCCGGCGTGACCGCGTTGCGCATCGCCGAGAGATCGCGTGCGTCGACGTAGGTGAAGCTCACGCCGTAGCGCTCGAGCACCCGCGAAAAGAGGCGATAGGTGCCGCCGTAGAGATCGTCTCCGACGACGACGTGGTCACCGGCCGAAAGCAGGCCTAGCACCGCGCTCGTCGCGGCCATGCCGCTGGCGAAGGCGCTGCCGTAGTCGCGCGCCTTCGAGCGAGGCGAGCTGCTGCTTCCAAGGCGACTCGCGTCGGATTGATCGTGCGGCTGTAGTCGAAACCTTTATGCTTGCCGATCTCGCTCTGCGTGTACGTCGAGGTTTGATAGATCGGGACGATCGTAGCGCCGGTCGCCGGATCGGGATCCTGCCCCACGTGAATCGCCCTCGTCGAGAACTTCATACCTCACGTGTCACCCGAGCTTGTCGAAGGGTCATTACGGACGATATCGGAGCTGGTAGAGAGGAAGCTGATGATGTCTTGGCGCGTCAGCACGCCGATCGGTTCGGCGTCGTCGGTTACGACGATCGCCGGATTCGCCAGCGTCAGGAGCTTGTAGGCGCGTTCGATCTCTTCCGACTGCTCGAGCGCCGGGAAGGGCCGGCTCATCACTTCGCTGACCGGCTGATGAAGGATGTCGGCGTGATCGAATACGCTCTGCATTACGCCGACGTCGTTGACGCTGCCCACCGGCTCGGGCCCCTTCATGACCGGCAGCTGTGAGATTTCGTATTGGCGCAGCAAATCGAGCGCCGTCTTTACGGTATCGTCCTGCTGAACGGTGATCAGCAGCGGGATGGGTGTCTTGCTGCGCAGCACGTCGCCGACGGTGGCGCGCCGCTTTGCGTCGGCCAAAAAACCGTTCGCGATCATCCAGTCGTCGTTGAAGATCTTCGACATATAGCCACGTCCGGAATCGGGCAGGATGACGACCACGATGGCTTCCGGCGGCAACGTCTTGGCGAGCTTGACCGCCGCTACCGCGGCGGTTCCCGACGAACCGCCGACGAGCAGCCCTTCCTCGCGTGTGATGCGCCGCGCCATGAGGAACGAATCGCGATCGGAGACGCGCACCATCTCGTCGATGACGCGTAGATCGACGGTTTCGGGCAGGTAGTTCATGCCGATGCCTTCGACGGCGTACGAACGCGGGATATCGCCGGAATAGATCGAGCCTTCGGGGTCGGCGCCGACGACGTGGATCGACGGATTCTTCTCTTTGAGGTAGCGCGCCGTTCCGGAGATCGTTCCGCCGGTGCCGAGGCCGGCGACGAAATGCGTGATCGTTCCGGCCGTCGCTTCCCAAATCTCCGGGCCGGTGGTGCGATAGTGCGCTTCGGGATTGAAATGATTGTGGAACTGATTTGGTTGAAACGCTCCGGGAATCTCCGAAGCCAGGCGATTGGCGACGCCGTAGTACGACTCCGGTGAATCGGGCGGCACGTTGGTCGGCGTAATGACGACGTCGGCGCCGTACGCGCGAAGAAGGTCGATCTTTTCGCGCGACATTTTGTCGGGCATTACCAGAATGCAGCGGTAACCGCGAATCGCCGCCGCCATCGCCAAGCCCGTACCGGTGTTGCCGCTGGTCGGCTCGACGATCGTGCCTCCCGGGCGCAGCAGTCCTTGACGCTCCGCTTCGTCGAGCATGGCCACGGCCGGGCGGTCCTTGACGCTGCCGCCGGGATTGACGTACTCGACCTTCGCCAGCACTAAACACGCCGCGTCGTCGACGACCTTGTTGAGCTTTACGAGCGGCGTCCGGCCAATCGCCTCGAGCGCATTTTCGAAATACGCGGGGCGGGCCGTGCGCGAGGACGGGACGGTGCTGGCCATAGGAGCGGCGGCTTCAGCACGGCGAAGAGCTTCACCTATGAAAGCACTTTTCGGCCGATTCGCCGTCGTCGCGGCGCTGCTGATCGCCGGCACGCCGGGGTGCAACAACGATTCGCTGCCGCCCGCCGCGGGCTATGCAGCCGTTACGGAACGATCGTCGATGCGACGACGCATAGTCCGGTCGCGGGAGCGGTCATCACCATCGACACGGTGCTTTCGGCAACGACCGATGCCAGCGGCAAGTTCTCGATCGAGAAGGTTCCCAGCGGGATCGCCGACTATGCGGTGCAGGCGACGGGATACCAGACGCTTTCGTCCAGCACGAACATCGAACCGGGAAAACCGTTCGAGCTCGATCTAACCCTCGCGCAGCAAACCGGACACTAGTTTCGTTACGGCGTTAGCCGTACGCGGTCGAGCGCCGATAGGCACTCGCCGGTTTCACCAGCGTGGCGCGATCGGCGACCGTGCGATCGACGATTCCTAACACCACTGCCGCCAGCTTGTCGGAATCGTGCCGAACCGTCTCGGTTTCCCCGATGACCGCCGCGGGAACCGGTTCGACGCCCAGCGCCGAGATTCGATCGAGGTCGGGTACTACCGGGACCTGCCCTTCCTGGGCGTAAGCGGCGAGCAAACGCGACGGCGGTTCGTCGTTGACGATCACATAATCGCAAACGTGTTCGCCGGCATTGGCAAGAAGCGCTTCGACGTGGTCGGCAGCGGTCATATCGTCGGTCTCTCCCGGCTGCGTCATTACGTTGCAGACGTAGACCTTCACGGCGTGCGCGTCGGCGACTTCGCGCGCGATGCGGCTTACCAAGAAAGTTCGGTGCCACCGAGGTGAAGAGTGAGCCCGGGCCGAGCACGATGGCATCGGCATCGCGAATCGCGGCAATGACTTCGTCGAGCGGCGATGCCGCCGGCGGGTCGAAGAAGACGCGCTTGATGGGGCGGTGCGTCGCGGAGATCTTTGATTCTCCTTCGACAATCGTGCCGTCGTCGAGCTCGGCGCAGAGCCGCACGACGCCAAGCGTCGCCGGCAGAACGCGCCCGACAATATTGAGCACGCGGCTCGACTCTTTGATGGCGCGGTCGAAGTTGCCGGTGATGCCGCTCATCGCCGCTAAAAAGAGATTGCCGAAGGAGTGGCCGCTCAGGCCCTCGCCTTCGGTGAAGCGATAGCGGAAGAGGTCGGTCACCATCGCTTCGTCGTCGGCCAGCGCGACGAGACAGTTGCGCACGTCGCCGGGCGGCAAAACGCCGAGCTCTTTCTGCAGCCTGCCCGACGAGCCGCCGTCGTCGCTGACCGTCACGACGGCCGTTAAGTTGCTGGTGCGGCGCTTGAGCCCGCGCAGCAGTGTCGAGAGTCCCGTGCCGCCGCCGATGGCGACGATCTTGTAGCCTTGCTGCAGTTTGCGGCCGGTTAGCGCGTCGCGAAAACCTTTGGGGCGGCCGCGCGTCATATTGACGATCGAGCGCGTCCACATCCAAACGCCCGCAATTAAAAGTCCCGATCCCGAGGAAGCCGAGTATGCCGGTGAGATAAACCGGCGGGAAATAATCGTCGACGATGTCGTCGAGGATCTCGTTGATATGAATGCCCGTTCCCTCGGCGATGAACCAGCGGGTGATCGCGTCGAGCAAGAGCACGAGGCCAAATACGGCTAGCACGATCCAGCGTTTAACGCCGGTGCCCGGCAGCAGCCAGTTCAGTGTGCCGACAAAACGTTGTCGCATTACAGCGCGCGCTCCAGGTCGCGCGCCTCGAAGCGCACGTCCAGACGAGGCTCGCCGGCGAAGTGTTTGCTGAGCCGGCGGGCGACGTAGACCGAACGATGGTGACCGCCGGTGCATCCGAGGCCGACGGTGAGCTGCGTCTTGCCCTCGGCCAGAAAGCGCGGCAGCAAGAACTCCAGGAGATCCTCGACTTTCGTTAAGAACGGCGCGAGCGCCGGATCTTCTTCGATGAACGCGCCGACCGCGGGATCGTCGCCCGTCTGTTCGGCGAGGGCTTCTTCGTAGTTTGGATTGCGCAGAAAGCGGACGTCGAAGAGCAGATCGAGATCGATCGGCAGTCCGTATTTGAAGCCAAAGGCGACGAAGGTAACCGCCAGCCGAACCGGCCGATCCCGCAAGAAGGCCGTCGCGACTCGTTCTTTGAGCGAGCCGTGGGTGAGGTTGGTGGTATCGATTACGACGTCGGCGCGCTCGCGCAGCGGCGCCAACACACGCCGGTCGGCTTCTATAGCCTCGCGCACCGAGCCGCTCCCAGCGAACGGATGGCGCCGGCGCGTCTGGCTGAAACGCCGCACCAGCAGGTCGTCGTCGGCATCCAAAAAGAGCAGACGCGCGTTATGGGTACGTAGGACCGAGTCGATCGCGCTGCCCGGGTCGCCCAACCCTTCATCACTGCGAACGTCGAGCGCGATGGCGACGTCTTCGACCGAAGAGCGCTCCAGAGCCGAAACGGCCGCGTTGAGCACCACGGGAGGAAGGTGCTCGATGCAGTAAAAGCCCAAATCTTCAAACGACTTGATCGCCTGACTCAGGCCCGCACCGGAGACGCCCGTCACCAGCACGATACGCAGCGAGCTCATATGAAACTCTTTTCGCCCGAACGCGCCAACGCCCTCATCGGCAAGCTCGAACCGCTCGTCCGGGAGCTCCTGGAGCGACGCCGCGACTTGGCCATCAAGCTGCTGGAGTCCGATCCGGCGCTGCACCACGGGCAGACGGCGCGCCGGCCGCGACTGGCCAGCCTGCGCTCGTCGCTTCCCGCGCCGCGCTTTGGTGAGCTGAAACACGAAATCGGCCGGTTGATCTATCGAATCGAGTCCTACGGATGCATCGTCAAGGATATCGACCTCGGGCTCATCGACTTCCCCGCAATGCTCGATGACGAACCAGCCTATCTTTGTTGGAAACTGGGCGAGCCCACCGTTGCCTACTGGCATCGCATGGACGAGGGCTTCAGCACCCGTCGCGAGCTTTAGCTCGCTGCCGCCTCGGCCGGGACGACGATGAAGTCTTCGGCGAGTCCCTGAAGGCGCACGTCGCCGAAATCGGCGGTGTAGGCGCCGCCCTCGGCGCCGATGATCTCTCCCACCTCGGGCACGCCGGCCAGCTGCGGAATCTTTTCGCGGATCTCGTCGGGGATGCGGACGTGATCGCCGATCGAGAGTGCGTTCTGATCGAAGAGCGCGTTGAGACTATCGAGCAGCATCGGCAGCGGAATGCCGTAGTCGACGCTGATCGCGCCGATCGTGTGAGACTCGCTGATCGCGCAGTTCGAGCAACCGCCTAAATGGAACTTGGCGAAGACGCGCCGGGCGCCCGCATGCAGCTTGAACGCCTGGTCGACCGTCATGTCGGGAGTGAACTCTTGCTGGTTCATCTGTTGCATTTCTTTCGCTTAGAACGCCCCTAAGCCCCACCGAGTTGCATTGCGGAGCGCGCCTGTAAGCCGGATTCTGTTCCCACATCGTGGGCGACGGCCATCTCTCTGGGGCGCGCGTTACCGAGCGCCTCGATGCGACGTTGCTCGTTCGGACGGGCCATCCGTTCGGCGGCCAAAGCCGCAGAAGAGTCGAGCGGTCTTGCTTCAGGTGGGGTTTACCCGAGGCTGCGTCACCGCAGCACTCCGTGAGCTCTTACCTCACGATTTCACCCTTACAGGCGCCGTTAGGCGCCGCGGTATGTTTCTGTGGCACTTTCCTTCGAGTTGCCCCGACAGGACGTTATCCTGCACCCTGCCCTGTGAAGCCCGGACTTTCCTCACTCCCCAACGGGGAGCGCGGCCGCCCAGCGTGCTCCGCGCCGCTAGTATAGCACCCCCTGTCAGCCTGAGCCAGGCCCTGAGCTCGTCGAAGGGGCCTGAGGCGAAGGATCCGGAGCGAGCGCACGGCCGGTCGAGCGGCCCTCGCGACTCGACGCGGCAGTGCATCCTTCCGGTCGTTCAAAGGGTTATGGGCTCCGAAGCCGTGACGTCAGAGGCGCTACGACGACCGGCCTTCATTTTGCGGTCCGCTCGGTTCTTGATTCGTTTTCAACTCCTGGTTCCGATTTGCGAAGTGAGTCATTCTGCGCCAATTTTCGAACCAAGGAGTTCATTTATGTATAGAGACGAGATCCTTAATTGCGTTGACTGCAACGCACCCTTTACTTTTGGGAGCGGAGAGCAAGAGTTCTTCGCAACGAAGGGATTCACGAACAAACCGAGCCGCTGTCCCGACTGTCGTACTGCCCGTAAGGCGCAGCGCGGCGACAGCGGGCTATTCGGGCCGCGCGAGCGTTGGTCGTGAGCGCGAAATGTTTACTGCAACGTGCAGCCAGTGCCGCGGGGTCGCTCAGGTCCCATTCCAACCGCGGGATGACCGGCCCGTGTATTGCCGCGATTGCTTTGCAACGAGACAACCGTCGTACCGCTAGGGAAAACTGACAACTACGAAGACGCCCGCATTTCGGCCGGGCGTCTTTTTCGTGTGACAAAACCGCGGGCCGTCACGAGGCCGTCGGGTGGCTTTACGGCGTTGCGGCAGGATCTCCGGAGGCGTCCTCGATTGTTGCGATCTGGTCCCCGCCATGGATGACTTCCCGCGCGGCCTGCCCGCCCTCGCGGATCGCATCAGAGACGATCGCGTAGTGCCGGTGGCCATGCCCCGATTCATCGGAGGCGTGGAGAACGCCGGCGAGCACACGCCGGTCAGCCAAAGTAACGCGCACGGCTTTGCCGAGATAGGGTTTAATCTCTTGATCGGTCATGCTTTCGAAATCACCTGACGGTCGCCAGGGGTTGCGCCTAATCCGGCGTGCGAGGGTATCATACTGCGCTCGAGCTCGGAGCTAGTGACGCCATTCATACCACTTCGGCAATAATTTCCGCCGCCTCGACCAAGCGCGGGCCGGGACGGCTCAAATACGCATTGCCGTCCAACGCCAGCACGCGTCCCGGAGCGATTCGCGCGCAACGAACGCCACTGGGGCGTCGTGTCCAGTTCGGCGATTGCAGCCTTAGTTTTCGCTAGATCAAAACCGCACGGCGCGACGATAACCGCGTCGGGATCGGCCGCAGCAATCGCGTCCCACTCCAAGCGCTTCGAATCCGCACCGGGATTCGCCAATACCGGCTCACCGCCGGCCAACTCGATGAGTTCCGGAATCCAATGACCGGCGCTCATCGGCGGATCGGTCCACTCCAGCACGAGCGTCCGCGGGCGGGGAACATCCACGTTCCGCGCGCTGCGCAAGGCCGCGACGCGTACTTCGAGTGAAGCGACGACGTCGCGTGCCTTAGCTTCGCGATCCGTCATTCGCCCGAGAAGAAGAATGGTTTCGAACACGTCTCGCAGCGACGATGGCTCCAGCGAAACGATCCGCGCATCCGAGCGAAGCTCCTTCGCCGCAGCATCGACAACTTCGTACGACACCGCGCACACCGGACAAAGCTCTTGCGTAACGATTAAATCCGGCCGTAGACTCTCCAGCAGAGCACGATCGAGCGAATAAAGACTCGATCCCGCATGGAGCGATTCGCGCACGTGCCGGTCGATCTCAGCCGGCCTCGCATACTCCGGCCCGGCCGACGCCGTCAAACGCGGCAGCCGCAACGCCTCATCGGGATAATCGCATTCATGCGTAACCCCAACGACCTCACCCCCCGCCCCAATAGCAAACAAAATCTCCGTCGCACTAGGGAGTAAGCTAACTATTCTCAAGGCGTCGCCGTTCTACGCTTCGGCTACGAGCCGTTGAG
>CAVTMN010000005.1:0-29102 GCA_963735845.1 Vulcanimicrobiota bacterium
ACCCACTTTGGCGGGGTGCGCCGGCGGGTCGCCGCCGCTAGCCGGGCGCCCCGCGACGGGGTTGGCTCGGGCGGCGTCGGGGTGCGGCAAGCCGGTCGTCTACGTGACCTCCTACGACAACTCGGTCTACATCTACGACCAGAAGCACAATGGCGGGACGCCCTGCGGGCAGATTACCGGTCTAACCAATCCGCAGGGGCTGTTCGTGGATAAGCACGACAACCTATGGGTGGCGATCGCCGGGGATTGCCGGAATACGTTCTCCAGCGTGCTGGAGTTCGCGCCGGGCGGCACGACGCCGATCAAGACGCTCCAAGATCCCGACGGTCCGGCCACCGACGTCGCCGTCGACAATAAGAGCGGGACGGTCTACGTGACCGACTTCTTCGGCTACGCTCAAGGCTGCGGCAGCGGCAACAACGGCGTCGTCGAGGTCTACGCCGGCGGCAGCACCACGCCGACCTCGACGTTGAGCGACCCTAATATGAACTACGCCTTCAACGACGCAGTCGACAACCACGGCAATCTTTACGTGACCTATCTCAAGCTCAACGGCCCGACCGGAAGCGGCCGCATCAACGAGTGGATGGGCGGCGCCGGCTCGGCGGTTGATCTCGGCATTACGCTACAGGCGCCAGGCGGGATCCAAACTACTAAGAGCGGCGCGCTGCTGGTTTGCGATCAATCGGCGGCCTGCGGCGAATTCGCGCCGGGCTCGACGACGATGACGAACCTCTTTGCGACGGGTATGCCGGGGTCGTTCGGCATCGCACTCGACAGGCGCGAGAAACACGCGTGGGTCGAGAACGCCGGCTATGGACTGTTACAGAGCTACAAGTATCCCGGCCCGGACGCACACGCGAAACAGTCCATTACCGTCCCCAACGGGGGCTATGCGGGCGTCGCGGTCGGCCCAGCCGCTCCGCAGGGAGCGCCCTACTGAGCGGACCGCGCCGCCGGGGCGCGCCGCTACGTCACCCGTCCCGCCCACAACGGTCACCTGCGGCTGAGCGACGGTGTACGACTCCGGATGGTACGTGCCGGCGAAGAAGGTTACGCTGAGGGCGAAAACCGCCGTTGCGGCGAGGAGCCAGAGATCTCTCGTCATCTTAGATGCGCGGGCCCCAGCCCTGGAAGATTTTGAACGATTGCGTTTTCATGGGCACATCGTAGCGAGCATGGCGTACTAAAACGTACGGCGAGATGCCGCCTAGGTTTCAACGAGCCGGGGCGGCTCGTCGCGCGGACCCGACTAGCGGACCGGCAGTGACTGCGAGGCCGGAGCGAGGATCGCCTTGACGCGCGCGGCTATTGCCTCGCCGGTGAGGCCGAAGAGCCCGCGCTGCTTGTCTTGCGAATCGTGTTGCACGAGGACGTTCGCCACGCCGATGCGCTCGACGCGCAGCCTTAGCCCGCGATCGGAAACGAACTCGGCCACGGCCGTCCCGAAGCCCGCCGGCCAGCGAGTGTTCCTCGAGGGTGATGACGTGCGTGTGGTCGCGCTCCAGCTCGATCAGCAACGCCTCATCGAGCGGCTTGGCGAACCGCGCGTTGATTACGGTTGGGCGGGTTGCTTTCCGCAGTCAGCATGTCGTACGCATCGAGTGCAATGTCGACGGCGGTGCCGTAGGCGATCAGCGCGACGTGGCTGCCCCAGTGTAAGACTTCGGCTTTGCCTTGAACCAGTGGTGCGAGTGGAATCTCGTGCTTACCGCTGGTCGATCCGCGCGGGTAGCGGATCGCGGCCGGTGCGTTGAGCGAAAGCGCGTGCTGCATCATCGGCAGGAGCTCGGCTTCGCAACGCGGCGCCATCAGCGTCATTCCCGGAAGCGTGCGCATGTAGGCGATGTCGTAGAGCCCCATGTGCGTGGGGCCGTCGTCGCCGACGAAGCCGGCGCGGTCCATGCAAAAGAGAACTGGCAGCCCCTGCACGACGACGTCGTGGATCACTTGGTCGTAGGCGCGCTGTAAGAACGTCGAGTAGATCGCGCAGACCGGGCGGAAGCCGCTCGACGCCAGTCCGGCGGCGAAACATACCGCGTGCGCTTCGGCGATGCCGACGTCGAAGTACCGGTCGGGAAAACGTTTGCCGAACTTGGCAAGCCCGGTTCCGTCGGGCATCGCGGCGGTGATGCCGACGATGCGCGGATCTTTTTCGGCAACGGCGATCATCGCGTCGCCGAAGGCGTCTTGGAACTTGGGACGTCCGGCGGGACTACTCTTCTTGCTGCCGTCGGACGGTTCGAACGCGTTGGCGCCAATTCCGTGGAAGGTGCGCGAGTCACGCTCGGCGGGCTCGTAGCCCTTACCCTTGACGGTGCGCACGTGCAGCAGCACGGGGCGCTCGAAATCCTTGGCCGTTTGCAGCGCGTCGACGAGCACGTCGTAGTTGTGGCCGTCCAGCGGACCGATGTAGCGGAAGCCCAGCTCCTCGAAGATCACCGCGGTCTTCTCGGCCGGGCCGATGAAATGCATCGCGCCGATCTCGGCACCTTCGATCGCTTTCTTGGCGGCCTGCCCCAGCGGCATGCGCTTGAGCATCATCTTTCCAGTACGCCGGACGAAGTTGGCAAAGGGCTTGGTGCGCAGCACCGACAGGTACGAGGCGATCGACCCGACGTTGGGGGCGATCGACATCTCGTTGTCGTTGAGGATCACCACGAACGGGGTCCGCAGCGCGCCGGCGTTGTTGAGCGCTTCGTAGGCGAGGCCGCCGGTCAGCGCGCCGTCGCCGATGACCGCGACGACGTTCTCCTTGCCGCCCATCAGATCGCGCGCCAGCGCCATTCCCAAGCGCCGACGAGACGGACGTGCTGGCGTGCCCGGCGCCAAACGGATCGTACGGCGATTCGCTGCGCATCGCGAAACCCGAGATGCCGCCGCCCTTTCGAATCGTGCCGAAGCGATCGCGCCGCCCAGTGAGAATCTTGTGCACGTAGGTTTGGTGGCTGACGTCCCAGACGAGCTTGTCGCTGGGAAGGTCGAGCACTTTGTGCAGCGCGAGGGTCAGTTCGACGACGCCGAGATTCGGCGCGAGATGGCCGCCGTTAACGGCGCACGTGCGGACGAGCAGGTCCCGAATCTCGCTGGCTAAGACGTCTATCTGTTCGCGCTTTAGGCCCTTAACGTCAGCCGGAGAGTCGATGCGCTCGATCACCATGTACGAAGTTATATCCTTTTCGTGAACCGTTACCCTGCGGAGCCCACTACGCAACCTGCGCAGGAAGTTGCGAGGCCGCGACGACGGCGGCCGCCAGCGCCGCGGCGCGCGGCGCTTCGCGTGCAAGCCAGCGTGCCTGCGGCCAGTTCGACGGCTTGAGCAGCGCGCGCCACGGCACCGCCCAATCGGCGGAGATCTCGTTTTCCGGGGTGTCGAGAATCACGCGCACCGCGGCCACGCGAGCTGCCGTCAAACGCCCGGTCTCCATATCCACGCCGGCGTAGCCTTGCCGCGCCCAATACGCGCGCGCGGCACCGTTGACGATCGATTCCGCGGTCAGCAACGGATCGAAGACGGGCTCGACCCCGAGCTTGCGAGCGCCCAGCGCGAGCGCTTCGACCAGGGCCTCGTCGCACTGCAACGTGCCGCCGCCAGGCCGGCGCACGTTGCGCGGCAGCAACAGCGTGCCGGTGGGAAGGCCCCTGCGTAACCCGCCGGCCAGGCCGCAGCTCAGTACGGTGTCGCCCAGGTCTTCGCGCAGATTCGCGAGACCGACCCCGGCCAGCACGATGCGCGCATCGGGCAGCGCGCGGCGCAGCGGCTTGCGCTCCAGCGAGGTTGCGGCAACGATGACCACCGGGCGATGGATTCCCCGCCCGTGCAGCCAACCCGCCCCGTAGCGCGTTTAAAGGTCGGGGAAAACGTAAAGACACTCTTTGAAAGGAGTCATGCTAATGGCCGCGACGACCCAACCCTTCTTGACGGACGTTACCGAACTGCGCCGCCGCGCGCGCGAGCATATCGGCCAGGGAGCGCTCACCCAAAACTACGGGGGCGACGTGAAGCAGGCCATCGACCTGCTGCAGACGGCGCTGGCAACCGAGATCGTCTGCGTGCTGCGCTATAAGATGCACTTCATCGCTGCGGTCGGCATCGACAGCGAGAGCGTGAAGGACGAGTTCGAAGCAGCACGCCGCTGACGAGTACCAGCACATGCAGCAGATCGCCGAGCGCATCAATCAGCTGGGCGGCACGCCGAATATCGATCCCGCGGACCTGGCAACGCGCTCGGCAACGGAGTACGGCCACGCCCAAAACCTAGTCGACATGATTAAAGAGAATCTCATCGCCGAGCGGATTGCCGTCGAACACTATCGCGATCTGATTCGCTACTTCGGCGACAACGATCCGACTACGCGCGTGATGCTCGAGGGCATCCTCGCGCAAGAGGAAGAGCACGCCAACGACATGCACGACTTGCTCGTCGCGCACGAGGGCACGCCATTTCTTAAAGGTTAAATCCTTAGCCAGAACACGGTCCCGTAAACCGTAGCCACCTTCGGGCCCTCCGTTGACGGTCGTGCCGTAGAGGGTGTTGTTGATTGCGTCGGAGCACGACTCTCAGCCGAGAAATTTGCTTACTTCAAGCTTACGACCACACCGTAGGGCGGCGATCCGGCGATGCTTCTGCTCGGAGAGCCACCCGCCGGATAGTCCCATACGCCGATCTGAGCCTTCGAGCCGGACTCAGGCCCGATGACGTTTTTCCCCTGGATCCAGAACTGCGCATAAGAGCTCGACTTCTGCAGACCGGTCTGACTGATTTCCGTTCCCTCGCTGCCCTTGATGGTAAATCGATAGATGATGGCCGACTGTCCCGTTCCGTCACCGCGGTCGGCAACGGTGAGCGTTTTGCCCTTCCACTGCAGAGCCCCGGGGCCGTTGATGCTTTGGTGGATCGTTATGCTTTCAAAAGACTTGCTGCCGCTCGGTAATTCGCTCAATGCAAAGCCGCTGTTTTGACCGCTGGTGCCATCCTCAAAAAGATTTCCGCGATCATCGTACGCGCAATAGGCACCATAGTATACGGACGTGTCATCGTAGTACTTTCCAAAACCGTAGCCACGCTTCCGACTATAGAGAAAGATAATCGCACCAAAATATGACGAAGCCGCAACATTCTGGGTCTTCGGATCGACCGAGCAGGCATTGACCGAATACGGACTGCCGAGAGCAGCGAGCTGCTTTGTGCTACCGTGCGCGTACTCGTACACCGCATGGTCGTAAAAGCTGGTAACAAAAACGTCGCCGGCTTTGTCCACGCATAAACCACCCGCGCCGTTGAACGTCCCGAGAGAACCCACCAGCTTACCCCTGGGATACGTGTAAACCTCGACCGCATCGTTGTTGGAGGCGACATATAAAAGATCTCTTCCTATCGCCTCCGGTGACATCCACGATCCAGAGCGTGCGACCGTCGCGCCTGCGTTATTGACGGACGCCACGCCGAACCCGCCTATTGCGGGCTGCGATCCCGCACACCCGGCGAGCAGTGCCGCAGTCGTGCTAGTCCGGAGATAACAGATAAGGTTCGAAAACTTCACATTCATTATTCCTCTTAGAGTATCAGGTAAGACGGCGCCAGCAGCTAAAGACGCTAAGAACGTTGCCCGTGGGGGTGCTTCCAACCTCGCCACTTTGAACGGTTCGCTCGGGACTCCACATACGATGAGCCGCAGCCACAGCCGCCCGCGCAAAGAACAAAAGCATAGTCCTTTATTCCTCGACAATTCATTGAATCGTTTGTCCGCCATCGGTCAAATGGAAAGCGTCGCGGTACCACGCCACGGCGCGTTCGAGCGCTTCCCGTACCGGCGTCGACTCGTACGCAAGATCGAGGCGCGCCGGTGCCGAGTCGGCGTACATCCGCTCGCGCGAGAGCTGCACGCCCTCGAGCGGAACGTTCGGCACGCCACCGGTGATGCGGCAGCGCAGCTCGTCGAAAGCGGCTGCGGTGAGCGCTAACGCGTACGGCGCGCGCCACGACGGCATCGGTCTTCCCGTGACCTCGGCGAGCAGCGCCCAAATCTCGTCCATGCTTAGGTTTTCACCGCCGATGACGTAACGCTCGCCGATATTACCGAGGTCGAGAGCGGCGACGTGGGCGTGCGCGACGTCCTCCACAGCGACGAGGTTCATACCCCCGTGGCCCGGCGCTTTGGCGACGATTTTGCCGCGGAGAAAGTCGAGGACGAGACGGCCGGTTGGGGTGGGCTTGGCATCGCCTGGGCCGACGGGGGCGGTCGGGAGCAGCGCGACAATCGGTAGACGCGATGAAAATGCGGCGTGCTCTTGTTCGAGCTTCGACCGATGGTAGCCGCTGTGCGCATGTCCGAGCGTCGCCGAGCTCGACGTCAGCACGCCGCGCTCGACACCGGCGAGATAGGCGGCCATCATCAGGCTTGCGGTTGCGTCAACGTTGACGGCACGCATCGCCGCGCGATCGCGCGGAGCGAACGAATAGAGCGCGGCGCAGTGAATGAGATAACGACAGCCTCGCAGCCCGTGTGCGAACGCGCCAACGTTCGCGAAGGTCGCCCTCGATCCACGTGAGGTTTTCTGGCGGCGTCTCACCCTTCGACTCCGCGCCTACGGCGCTCCGCTCAGGATGACAATGGGTAGAGCGGCGGAGGGCGTGGACGGCGTAGCCTCGCGCTAGAAGTTCGCGCAAAATATGCGACCCGACGAAGCCGGTTGCTCCTGTCAGGAATACGACATCGCCCTGCGCCATTTTCGCGTGTTACTGCCGATTTGCAGAGGGCTCCTCGTCGCGCGGCGGGTACTAACGCGTACGAGGTGAGGTATATGAAGTTTTCATTCGCCGCCATTGCGGCTATCTTTTCGGTGTTCGTTGCGGGATGCAACGGCGGCGCGACCGGCTTCTCCGCCCCCAGCGGCGGCGCGCCGGCAGCGCAAACCGTCCATGCAAACCTTCCGGCACTGGCCGACGCTCCGGATGCGTCGGACTCAGGCGCCGCGGCCTACTGCCGGGAAACCAAAGGCGAGGTCGAGATTCGCCACGCGCTCTACGGAACCAACGGTTCCAGCCCGCTACCCTTAGCCGGCGTCAAAGCATTCTGTCAGTACACGAGCAAAAAGGACGGCTCGCGCATTCACATTCTGCTGAGCACGCTCTATACGACCAAACCGACGCTCGCGGCTCTGGCCTACATCTTGAAGCCGCCGACGGGTTCGTGCCAAGGCAATCCGGCGTCGTGCTACTGCTCGTATCTGGGTGGATCGGATCAGTTCGGCGGGACCACCGGTGCCGGCGGGGGCTGGTACAAGAAGAACTCGATCGATCAAGTGCTCGAAGCGTGCATCTTCCCCGACATGTCTTCAATCGACTCGTGGGGCCTGGCGTATCACGCCAACGGCATCATCCGCGGAACCGATTTAACCAAGGTGATGCGCTACAAGTATCCCGGAAGGTAGAGGCGAGCTCTAGCGCGTTTCTACGGAGCTGAGTCGGCTCTCCAAGCGATCGAAGCGCTCGTAAACCTTCGTCTCAAAATGGCCGAGCCGCGTTTCGAGCGCTCCCAGGCGGGCCTCGACACGTTCGAATCGGGTGTCAATGCCTTCGAAACGAGCGTCAACGCCGTCGAAACGGGCTTCGACACGTGCAAAGCCCATTTCCGTCGCTTCACGCAGCGTGAGGATCGCCTCCAGGATCGCATTTCCGTTCTCCATCGAACGACCCTAACATACGGTTGTTTCCGGGGTGTTTCCTCGGGGCGACGGGCGGTCTGACCGGGGTCACGGCCTCCTCGCCGAATGAGCGCCTATGGGGCTTTCGAACGGCTATCATGAGGTGCCGCCCGGCAAACTCGCAGCCGTACAGACGTTTTTGGAAATGCGGGCGCGACCGGCGCTTCGCGCGGCGCCCAACGAACCGTCGTGGCGCGTGGAGCGCTTCGTTCCAGTGGATTTGCCGCGATACTACGCGCTGTTCCATTGCGTCGGCGACGAACATCTCTGGACGCTGCGGCTTCAGATGGCGCAGGACGAAGTCGTGCAACTTCTGAGCGACCCACACTACGAGACCTACGTTCTGGTAACGCGCGACGGCGACCAAGGTTTATTGGAACTCGATTTTCGCGTCACGGGCGAGTGCGAAGTGGGGTTGTTTGGCGTGGCGCCGTCGCTGGTCGGCAGCGGCGCGGGACGAGTTCTGATGAACCACGGCATCGAGGCGGCGTGGGCGCATCCCATCGAACGTTTCTGGCTGCACACCTGCACGCTCGATCACCCTAAGGCGATGGCTTTCTACGAGCGATCGGGATTCGTACCATACAAACGCGCCATCGAGATCTTCGACGATCCGCGAGCGCTAGGATTGACCCGCCGCGATGCGGCGAGCGCGGTGCCGATCTTCTAGCCGCCCGACAACCGGCTCAGATACCGACGGCGAAGAGAGCCATCGTTAATATTAGGATGAACGCGACGATGCCGCCGGCGTGAATGGCATGCGAGTGATGCATGCGCTGATGACTGCCGTGGTTGCGAACGAGGAGCAGATCCACTAGCGAGACGACGATGGCGACGATCGCAAAGACGATTAGCAGCGATCTCGAGTGCATGTACGCGATGGCGCCGAGGATAACGCCGAGCGCAATGTCGCGTACCCCCGTTGCACGAACGTAGCCTTCCCCGGTATGGTGCTCGACTTCAACGCCGTAGTGCCCGGCGAGCAACCGGGGAGCGAGCAGGGAATAGAGTCCGACGCAAACTAGACCGATTGCAAAGATCCAGACCAAGACATATAAAACGCTCATCTCGGAGGCGAGAGTTGACTACAAAGGGCCGGCAACCCTGGATTATCGCGGCGCTTGCGCTTGCACTAGCGGGCTGTGCCGGGGCCGGGAGTCCGCTACAGAGCGTTCCCGCGGCGGCGGCCGGCGACGGTTCGTGGATGAATCCCGCTATGGCCGGCCGGAACCTGCTGTACGTCTCCGATGAAGCCGTCAATGCCGTCGACGTGTTCGCCTATCCACTCGGTACGGCGGCCGGGGTGTTGCAGCAGTTTCACGATCCGGCGGGCATTTGTTCCGACAAGGCGGGCTACGTCTGGGTCGTCAACGCGCCCAACCGAGTATTGAAGTACGCGCACGGCGCCAAAAAACCGGAGTCGACGCTCGAGGACGCTAACGCGCTGCGCTTTCAGGCCTGCTCGGTCGATCCGACGACCGGCGATCTCGCGGTTACCGACGCCGGACGCGCCGGTTTGGCCGGTAGCGTACTCGTTTACGCGGGCGGAAAAGGCACGCCGCAGCGCTTCCGCAGCCCCGATGTCAGCGATGTCTTCTTCTGTGCCTACGACGATCACGGAAATCTCTTTGTCGACGGCCTCAGCGCTAGTTACACGTTTCATTTAGTGGAGTTGCCGCACGGCAGTAAGACTCTGCGCACGATCGAGGTTGACCAGAGCGTGGGCTTCCCCGGCGCGGTCGCGTGGGACGGCAAGTATCTCGCGCTCGGCGATCGTTCGCCCCAGGGTGGTGCCTCGCCGGCGATCTATCAGATTTCCGTTTCGGGGCTACGCGGGACGGTCGTCGGTACGACTAGACTGCGCGACAGCTGCGATCTCCTCGGCTTCACGATTCCAAAACTCGGTAGCGGCAAGGGTAATCCGCAAGGAACGCGCGTCGTGGCGCCCGACGTATGCGAAAACACCGTGCGCTTCTACAAATATCCCAACGCCGGTTTGCCGATCAAGAAATTCGGCGCCATACAATATCCGTTTGGCGCGGCAGTCAGCGCGGCGCCCTAAGCGTTCGAGTTAGATCAGAAGGTCTAGTTGCCGAAGGCGGCGCGGAGCGATTCTTTGAACGAAGCGGTAGTTTTTATGACCGCGGTGGGTTCGTACCCGCAGTGGGCCATGCAGTTTTCGCACGACTCGTGTTTGCCGCGGCCGTACTTCGACCAATCGGTTTCGTCGAGCAGCTCTTTATAGGTGCGCGCGTAACCTTCTTTGCTCATCAGATAGCAGGGGCGCTGCCAACCGAAGACGGTGTAGCACGGAATGCCCCACGGCGTGCACTCGAAGTCGACTTTTCCTTCGAGGAAGTCGAGATAGAGGGGGCTGTGATTGAGGCGCCACTTCTTGCGCTTACCGCCGGCGAAGACGCTGCTGAAGACCTCTCGGGTGCGCTTGACGCCCAAGGAAGTGCTCCTGGTCGGGCGCCTTCTCGTACGCGTATGCCGGTGAGATCTGCATCATGTCGACCTTGAGGTCGTCGTTGAGATAGTCGAGCACCGCGCGGACCGACTCGGGGCCGTCCTGATCGAAGAACGTGGTGTTGGTGAAGACGCGGAAGCCGCGCGACTTCGCTTCCTTGATCGCGTCGATCGCCTTATCGAAGACGCCGTCGCGGCAAACCGACTGGTCGTGGCGCTCGCGCATGCCGTCGAGATGGATCATCCAAACGAAGTACACCGACGGCTTGAAGAGATGAATCTTCTTCTTGAGCAGCAGTGCGTTGGTGCACAAGAAGACGAACTTCTTGCGCTTGACCAGCTCCTCGACGATCTGCGGCATCTGGTCGTGCACCAGCGGCTCGCCGCCGGCAATCGAAACCATCGGCGCACCACACTCTTCCACCGCGGCGATGCACTCTTCGACGCTCAAGCGCCGGCGCAAAATGTCGTCGGGATGCTGAATCTTGCCGCACCCGGCGCACGCCAGGTTGCATTGCAGCAGCGGCTCGAGCTCCAGCACGAGCGGGTATTTCGTTTCACCTTTGAACCGCTTGCCGGCGATGTACTTGCCGACGGCGATCTTTTGCCTGAGGGGCATGCTCATAATTGTGTAGCTGGTTCCTTCATGACTTGTTCGGGTGGTCCCTCGTTTGAGGAGTCCGGCATCGCCCCCTTCGACTCCGCTTCGACAAGCTCAGCGTCGCTCAGAGGGATCCTGCGACTGCTCGCTGCGCTCGCGCTCAGGATGACACATTTTGGCGTCCATGCCGAGGGCCATCGTTGGGAAGAGGTGGCGATAAAGGTGGTAGTTGATGTAAAAGTCTCTCGGGAAGCCCGTACCCGTACACTCGGGCTCGTCCCACGTACCGTCCGGTCGCTGGCGCTCGCACAGGAAGCGTTAGACCACGTTGGGTCGCCGAGTGTTGCGCAAGGCCGGCAAGTTGCAGGGCGTTGACCGCCCATGCCGTTTGCGACGCCGTGCTGCGGCCGATGCCGGCGAACGATTCGTCGGCGTAGGAGTGGCACGTCTCGCCCCAGCCGCCGTCGGGATTTTGCACCGAGAGGAGCCAGGCCGCTCCCTTCGCGATCATGTCGCGACCGGTGCGCAGCGCCGCGAGCGCCGAGATCACGCACCACGTTCCATAGACGAAGTTGACGCCCCAGCGCCCCCACCACGCGCCCGACGGTCGTTGCGTCTTGCGCAGATACTCGAGGCCGCGCGCGACGTAACGATTCGACGTGTCGTAGCCCAGCGCGGCCAGCATCTCGAGCACGTGCGCGGTGACGTCTTCGGTCGGCGGGTCGATCATCGCACCAAAATCGGAAAAGGGCATGTCGTAGAGCAGTTCGCGGGTGTTGTCGCGGTCGAATGCGGCCCAGGCGCCGTTGCGGCAATCCATCGCCAGCGTCCAGCGGCGACCGCGTTCGACCGCGGCGGCGACCGCGTTGCGCTCGCCGCCTTCGAGCAGCGAGAGCACGACGATCGTCGTGTCGTCGATGTCGGGATAGGCGTCGTTGTCGAACTCGAAAGCCCAGCCGTTGCCGTGCGTCTCCTTGCACTTCATCCGCCAATCGCCGGGCGCGTCGTCGGGAATCTGCTCGCGCAGCATCCAGTCCACCGCGCGGCGCATCGCCGGATGCGACGCATCGAAACCGGCGACGGCCAGCGCGCGCACCGCCCACGCCGTGTCCCATACCGGTGACATGCAGGCGAGGAAACGCCATCCTTCGTGGTCGTCGAGCGAGAAGCGGCGCATGCCGTCGATGCCTTTGCGCATCACCGGATGATTGAGGTCGTAGCCCATCAGGTCGAGCGCGATCAGCGAGTAGACCCAGGGCGGCTGAATCCCGCCCCAGCTGCCGTCGGCCTCTTGCCGTTCGACGATCCACGCGGCAACGCGGCGTTGCGCCTCTTCGCGCTTCGGCTGTTTGGAAAGACGCTCGTAGAGTTTCTGCAGCCGCTCGACCAACATCAGCCAGTGGCGCTTGCCGCTCACCTTCTTCATTTCGTCTTCGGTGCCGGGCGCGATAATCTCGCGCACGTCGACGCCCAACCGTCGAACGGGCTTCTTCGAAACGACGATCGTCAGCGGCGCGACCGTACCGCGCGCCCAGCAGGCGAAGTCGTAAAGATTGAACGGCATCCAGAGCGGAAAGAAGACCAGCTCCGGCGGCAGCGACGGCACGCCCGACCAGGGATAAATACCGAAGAGCGCGAGCCAAATCTTGGTAAAAACGCGCGCGTTGACGACCCCGCCTTCGCGCAGAATTACTTGCAGCGCCTTACGCATCTCGCTTCGCTCGGGGTCGACGCCGAGCACCTTGAGCGCGACGTAGGCTTCGATCGTGGTGCTCAAATCGGCGGGGCCGTCGTAGTAGAGCGCCCACGATCCGTCGCTGCGCTGATGGTGCAGAATATGAGCCATTGCGCCGGTACGGAACTCGTCGAGCGGTAAGCCGAGAAAGCGGAAGAGCAGCACGTGCTCGGCCGTCATCGTCACGTTGGTCTCGAGTTCGCCCGACCACCAGCCCTCGGTGGACTGATTCTGCAGCAGCCACCCGGTAGCGCGATGCAGGGCTTGTGCCTTACGTCGCTCGGCATCGGGTTGCGGCGGGGTGAGCGCGACCGTTTCCGCGCGCACGCTCCTTTCTAGCAGGTGTTTGGCGGCCGCAGCACCGCTGCGGACGGCCGATTCCATGGTGTCGGCCCAGCCGGTGTCGGTCCAGGATCCGGCAATTGCGATCGCGGAATGCGAGGTGGATTGCGCGGTGCGCTTCGTGCCGACACGCGGAAGCCATGTGGCTTCCGGATTGCGGGTGACGGCGCTGCGAATGAGGTTTGCGTTTTTGAGAGCCGGGATAAAGGCTTGCGCTTCGCGCCAGGCAAGGGCTTCGAGCTCGGCGGTCGGGAGGGTTAGGTACTCTTGCGCCGCGCTGAAGCTGCAGCACAAATAGCCGGGTGACTTTTCGAAGATCCACTGCAACGGCGAGTCGAGCGCCGCGGCGAAGTCGCGGCCGATGCTTCCGGCGTCGTGCCAGAGGTGGACGTCGACGATGGGATAGGGTTCGTATGCGTCGAGACCGTGCACGTTATAGCGCGCGGGGTCACCGAGAAGTTTCGCGACTTGGCGCGGCGGCACGGCGAGCACGACGGCGTCAAAGGTTGGCTTTTCTTCACCCTTCGACAGGCTCAGGGTGACGGTGCCTGCGTCGTTCAGTTCGAGGCTCGTAACCGCGGTGGAGAGATGGACGGCGTCGAGTTTGGCGGCAGCGGCTTGCGCGAGATGCGCGAGCGGAACGAGCGAGAAACCGAAGCGCGCTGCTTTGGCGTCGTTGAGAAATGCGGTGCGCAAAACGAAGGTTGCTTCCGAGGCTTCGACGCGATCGTACGGCGCGTTGAGTGCGGGAATGAAGAATGGATCCCAGAAAGCGCGGCGTTCCTCAGGTCCTTGACCGTGGCGAACGAGCCATTCTTCGAAGGTTTCCGTTTTCGATGCTTCGGGTGTTTCGTTCGTCCTTCGACTCTTCGGCGCTCGGCGCGCTTCGCTCACGATGACGCTACCTAACGCACGCGCGATGCTGAGTTTGCCGGCGAGACTCAGGTGCGGGTAAGTGAGAAACGAGCCGGTTAGATGCAGCGGCGCCGGCAGAGAGCCGGCGCAGAGTCGTCCCTCGCGGCCGTCGCGAGCGAGTATTCGCGCATCGAAGCGTTCCTGCAGGCGCAGCTTGTCCTCCATGCCGACGCGCTGCGCGAAGCGCACGAACTCGGTGCAGCAGGCCAAGAATACGTGCTGTCCGTTATCAACCTCGACGCCGTCTATCTCAAACGAAGTGGCGCGGCCGCCCAGGAGACGGCTGCGCTCGAAGAGCTCGACGTGTTTTCCGGCTTCCTTGAGATCGAGCGCCGCCGCGAGACCGGCGAGCCCGCCGCCAACGACCGCTACGCGCTCGATAGCCACGAACGCACGACGACGTAGAGCTTTTCCGTCTTCGAAAGCGCGGCGCGCTCGCGAAGGGGCAGGCCGGGATCGCGCTCGATCTTCTTCAGCAGTTCTTCGTAGATGCCGGCCATCGTCTGCACGCAGGCCGCCGGGCGGCGCGGAATGTACCGCAGCACCTCGTAACCGGTCGCGAAATAGGCTCTCGCTCGCGTCACGCTGTGAGCGATGAACTCGTCCCAGCCGGGATAGATCTCTCCATTGAAAAGCGCGCGCTCGGGGATGCCGTAGTGGCGCAGCTCGTCTTGCGGCAGGTAGACGCGCTGCATGTCAACCGCATCCTCGCGCACGTCGCGCAGAATGTTGGTGAGCTGCAGCGCCATGCCGAGGTCGTCGGCGCGATGCAGCGCAATCGGATCGGTGAAGCCGAAGATCCGCACGCACATCCGCCCCACCACCGACGCGACTAGGTTGCAGTAGTCGGCCAGTTCGTCGAACGTCTGGTAGCGCGAGCGGCTGAAGTCCATCTCGCAGCCGTCCACGAGCATGAGCAGCTCGCTTTCGGGAATCGAATAGCGCTGCACCGCCTCGGCTAGGACGCGCATGATCGGGTCGTTGCCGTAGTCGCCGCGCACGCAGCGCGAAATGCGTTTGCGGTGCACGGCAAGGCGAGCCGGCAGATTCTCGATGCCGCCGCTGTCGGCTTCGTCGTCGACCTGGCGCGCGAAGTTGTAGAGCGCGTAGATGGCCATGCGCTCGTGGTAGCCGAGCGAGATGAAGCCCCAATAAAAGTTGCCGGCCTCACGCTTGGCCATTTCGCGATTAAAACGCTCGGCACGTTGGTGCTCCGACGGCGGCTGCGTCATGCCGCGCAAGGCGCGCTGGATGTTGAGCATCTTACGCCGGCCGCACCGGGGCGAAGCTCCCTATTGCGGCTCGCAAGACCAACGAGACCTTCGTTGGCACCGAAACGCTGGGTCGCTCATTTTCCGTGTTATACCCGATTGCCGCTATCGCGTCGCAGATTGCCAAGCCTCCCATGCGGTAGAGTGCGAGCTGCAGGCGCAGGGGGCGCGGGACGTACGCTTCGAGCGCCTCGCCCGAGGCCAGCAGCGCGCGGGCTCGTTCCACCATGGCTTGCGCGGCACCCGAGATTCCCCTTGTGGACACGTCGCTGTCGACAAGGTAGCGCCGGCCGATGCGCGCGTCGCGGCTGACGTCCTGCGCGTGATTGGCCAGCTGCAGCCCGATGCAGACGTCGTCGGAAAGCTGCTCGGCGGTCGGATCGACGACACCGAAGACACGCAGCACCATGCGCCCGACCGGCGCGGCCGAGAGCCGGCAGTAGTCGTGCAGCTCTTGCCACGTCGCATAGCGCTTGACGTGCTGATCCTGCACGTTGGCGGCGATGAGATCGAGAAACGGCGCCGCCGGAATGGATCGCCGCTCGATCGTTGCGGCCAGGGCAAAGAGCACCGGATGGACCGGCTGCATGCCGTTAAAGAGCGCTTCTACCTCGCTGCGCCAGCGCTCTAAGCGCGGCAGTGCCATCCCCGCCGGACTCTCGTCGCCGAGGTCGTCGGTGGTGCGGCAGAAGGCGTAGATGCGGCTTAGGTCGCGGCGCCGCTCCGCGTCGACGAAGCGGGAGGCGACGCTGAAGTTTTCGTAGTGCCGACGCGTGAGCATGCGGCAATAGGCGTCCGCTGCCTCGAGGTTGAGGTCCATCTTGGGTAGTCGTAATTAGCGCAGCGGGCCTCGTCTCCCCCACGCGGCCCAAGTGCGACCGTCCGGGAGAGTCGCCCCGGGCGCATTGAATAGACGCTTATGACATCCTCGCTAGCCGAGTGGTCGAGCTTCTACACGGTCAGCGGCTCGGCGGCGGCCGCGCTTACCGGCCTCATGTTCGTCGTGATTTCGCTGGTCGCGGGAATGGAACGCGTCAGGCGCCGTTCGGCCGAGGGCACCGGAACCTTCAGCACGCCGACCGTCGTGCATTTTTGCGCGGCGCTGCTGGTTTCGGCGATTTTGCTCGCGCCGTGGCAAGAGCTGATGCTTCCGGCGATTACCCTTGCTATCACCGGAATTGCCGGAGTGGTTTACGCGGTGCGCGTCACGCTGCGTGCAAGACGGCTGAGCAAGTATACCCCCGACGCCGAAGACTGGACGTGGTATACCATCTTGCCGTTTGTCGCCTACGCCGCGATCGCGGGGGGAGCGATCGCGATGCCCCTCGATGCGCATCACGCGCTTTTTGCGGTGGGCGGCGGCGTTTTGCTGCTCAATTTCATCGGCATCCACAACTCGTGGGACGTCGTGACCTACCTCATCGCCACGGACGGCGGTAGTTCGGAGCCCTAACCGTTCCTCGTAAGTCAACTACTCGGCGCGCGCCGGCGCAAAACATGGCAATGCGCAGCGTTTCGATCAGTTCGCGGGCGAGTTCGGCCGCGGCTTCTTCGCCCCGATCGGCAGCGCGCAAAAAGGGACCGGCGATGCCGGCGAGGTCGGCGCCGAGCGCCAGTGCCTTGGCGACGTCGAGACCGCTGAGAATGCCGCCGCTGGCGATCAACGGTTCGTTCGGCGCGACGGCACGCGCTTCGACCAAGCAACGCGCGGTTGGAATTCCCCAGCCGGCAAACTCGGCGGCGACGCGCGCGCGCCACGGCTCGGCGATGCGGTAGCGCTCGACCTCGCTCCACGACGTGCCGCCCGCACCGGCGAGGTCGACGGCGGCGAGCACCGGCGTCGAAGAGCGCGCGGACTTGATCGGCGGCGATGCCCCAGCCAACTTCCTTGACGACGATGGGAAAGTCCACGCGCGCGCACAGGTTTTCGATGGCGCGCAAGAGTCCGGCGAAGCAGGTATCGCCCTCGGGCTGCAGCGCTTCTTGCAAGGGATTGCAATGTAGCACCAGCGCGTCGGCGCCGAGCAGCTCGACGAGACGGCGGCACTCGGCGGCGCCGTAACCTTTGTTGAGTTGAACGGCTCCGAGATTGGCGAAGAGCAGAATACCCGGCGCTTGCGAGCGCACTTCGAAGGTCGGCAGCTGCTCGGGCGACTCGATGAGCGCGCGACCCGAGCCCAGCCCCATGGCCAAACCGTACTGCTGCGCGACGCGCGCGAGGCGCGCGTTGATTTCGCGCGCCTCCGGCGTGCCGCCGGTCATGCACGAGACGAGCAGCGGCGCGGCGAGCCGGCGGCCGAGAAACTCGCACGATAGGTCGACGTCGCTTAGGTCGATCTCCGGCAAGGCGCGGTGCGTGAACGCGTAATCGTCAAATCCGGCCGCAACGCCCTTCGCCGCGACGTCGCGTTCGATATTGATGCGAAGGTGATCGGCTTTGCGCGAAGAGGTTAGCGGGTTAGCCGGCTCGTCGCGCAACGTACTCGGCTACTTCTTCAAAGACGGCGAGATCGCCGGACGGCGTGTGACGGCGCAGCGCCGCGACCGCCTCTTGCGTGAGGCGCTGCGCTTCTTGCGCATCGTCGACCGCACACGCGAGCCCCAACAGCGTTCCGGCACGCGAATAGGCGGCCGCTACGAGCGGTGAGGCGCCGGCGACGAGCGCGCCCGCCCGCAGCGCCGCCGCGGTCATGGCCGCGTCGCGCGCTGCCTCGCCGGGCCGGGCCTCGATCGCTTCCAGCACCGCCTGACCGACGAGCCGAGCCGCTTCGAGCCGGCGCGCCGGATCGCCGACGTCGCGAGCCAGCGCCCGAAAGGCCAGCGCGTAGAAGGCGTCGCCGGCGTTGAGCGTCTGCCCGAGGCCCCACCGCTCGATCGATTCGGCCGAGTCGTCGGCCAACTCGTCGTGGAGCAGCATGAAACGATCGAAGAGCGCAAAGGCGGCCGCCACCGGGAGCGCTTCGCGGCGGTCGCCGCCGTTGGCGTCGCAGGCCCACAGCACGAGCGACGGCCGGAGTGGGTCGCGGGCCGACTCAACGGGCATGCGTTCTTCAATGATGCGGCCTGCAACCGAGTCGAAAGAAAAAACGATTTCAGCCAGGTATCGCTGAAGAGAGGCGCGCTGCCCGCTCAGGGGGAGGTGCTGCGAGAGCCGGTTCATGGCTCGGCGCTCCTTCGACCGCTGCGCAGACAGTTGCCTTCCCTAAGATTGCTCGTCCGCCAAGGGAGGATCGTGAATGCAGATCGGCTCGACCGAACATAAGGAACTCTTCTGCCGGTCGTTCTTAGAGTCACATCGAGCTTACGAGCCGGCCGATTTGCCGTGGCCCGAACTCGACGGCCTCTCACTCGCCCGTTTGCGCGCGATTCCGATTTGGAAGCTGGCACTCGAGATCGAGGTCGCCGCGGGCGTGATGCTGGCGGAATTTGCTCGGAGCGAGCGCGACCCGCTGGTGCGCGAAGCCCTCGAACTGCAGGGCTACGAGGAAGACCGTCACGGGCGCATCCTGCAATATATGATCGGGAAGTACGGCCTGACGGCAAAGCCCGACGTGGTGCATAAACCGCCCACGCGCCGCGCCTTTCTCGATTTCGGTTACGACGAGTGCGTCGATTCGTTTGCCGGCTTCGGCATCTTCCGCTTGGCACGCGACGCGCAGGTGCTGCCCGAGTCGCTGACGTCGCTCTTCTCGCGGGTCATGATCGAGGAGGCGCGTCACATCGTCTTCTTCGTAAACTGGGCTGCATGGGACCGGTATCGCCGCGGGCTTCGCAACTTTGCGATGCAGGCGCCCGCCGCACTGATCTGCTATGCCCGCTCGATCGCCGGGCACGTCAAAAGCGGGCAAAAAATACAAGGCCAGCAGCCTGAGCCCGGATCGACGGATCTCTTCGCCGATGCGATGAAAGGCCTCACGCCGGCGACCTTCATCCGCGCGTGCGTCGAAGAGAACGAGCGGTACATGGCGGCATTCGATCCGCGTTTAATTAGACCGCGCGTCATTCCGGCGCTCGGGAACTTTGCGTTGACGATCTTCGAGACGATCGATCGGCTGCGCGCCTCCTTGCGTAAAGAGGCCCCGCATTCGTTAGGCCCGGGCTGAACTTGCGGCGCTAATCCTGCACCGGCCACGCGGGCCGGGGGAGGCGATCGTTGAGATACTTCGCCCGCTCGGGCGCGATGCCGATGAGGCCGTCGAGGCTGGTAAGCTCGAGCAGGCGGCGCATGTTACTGCCGCCGACGAGCGCTTCGAGCCGCCGCCCCTCGGCGTTGAGCCGCTTGTAGAGCGCGATCAACTCGGCCAGAGCGGTCGAATCAAAGAAGCTGGCCTCGCGCAGATCCACCAAGACGTCGCGCTCGGCACCCAGCGCTTGCAGCGCCTCGCGCAGCTGCTCGCGGTTGGCAACGTCCCACTCGCCGCGCAGCGTAACCACGCGAGCGTTCTCAAACTCGCCCAAAACAATGCTCAGGTCGTCTTCAGCACGCACTTTGGATAGTTTAGCGGTCCTGGCTCAGAATTTAAAGTAGATGAAGGTTGGAGAAACGCCCGGCCAGGAGAGCAACTGGAGCGCCAGCAGCACGCCGGCCAGGACGCCGGCCTGGGCCAGCGGTCGAAGCTGCATCCAATCGGGCAAAAAGCCGCGGCGATTCAAGAGCAGGCGGATCGCACCGAATGCAACGACGCCGGCGGCCAGCACCGCCTGCCAACCGCCCAGCAGCGCGGCCCCGCCACCGCCGGCCAGCAGGGCTCGATAGACATTGAGCGCCACATCGAATGCCGGCGCGCGGAAGAGCACCCACGCGAGGAGCACGACCACGAACGTCAGCACGATGCGAACCACGGCGATCGGGCCGCGCGGCGCGTTGCGCTCGTGGCCGATTCCGGTCACACGCTCGATGCAGAGCGCGACGCCGTGGAAGGCGCCCCAAGCGACGAACGTCCACTGCGCGCCGTGCCAAAGACCGCCCAAAAGCATCGTCACCATCAAGTTGCGCAGCGTCGCGAGCGTGCCGTGGCGGCTGCCGCCCAGCGGAATGTAGAGATAGTCGCGCAGCCACGTCGAGAGCGTCATGTGCCAGCGATGCCAGAAGTCGGTAACGCTCGTCGCCAGGTACGGCATGTTGAAGTTCTCGGGAAAGACGAAGCCGAGCATCCGCGCGCAGCCGATGGCGATGTCGCTGTAACCGGAGAAATCGAAATAGATCTGCATCGCAAAGGCGAACATCGCGCACCACGCGGCGGGCGCGCCCGGATGCGCCGCGATCGAATCGAAATAACCATTGGAGACCGCGGCGAACTGATCGGCGATGGCCATCTTCTTGAAGAGACCGAAACCGGCGCGCGCGAGCCCGTAGGTTATATCTTCCGGGCCGGGTGCTCGCCAGGCGAAAAGCTCGCCGAAAAAGAGCCCGGCGCGCACGATCGGTCCGGCCAGCAACTGCGGAAAGAAGGCGAGGAACAGGGCGTAATCGAGCGGCGTGCGCACGGCTTTGGTCTTGCCGCGATAAACGTCAACCAAGTACGAAATGCTCTGGAAGGTGTGGAAGCTGATTCCGATCGGCACGAAGAGGTTGACCAGCCACGGGTTTTGATGCATCCCGATCAGCGCCGCAACCGTCGTGCTCGCGAAGTTCAGATATTTGAACGTTCCGAGAAAGGCGAGGTTGGCGGCAATGCCGAGCGCCAGCGCTAGACGCGATTCTTTTTGCGCTTCGCGCATTCGTTCCAGCGCGACTCCGATGAGGAAGTCGCTGACCGTGAGTATCCACAGAAAGAGCACGTACCACGCGTTCCAGCGCGCGTAGAAATAGTAACTGGCGACGAGCAGCACGTAGCGCCCGTAGCGGCGCGGCAAGCCGTAAAAGAGCGCGGCGACGATGGCAAAAAAGAGCCAGAACTCGTAGGACTGAAAGCGCAGCGGGATGCCGATGCCGATCGCTGCGGCATACCACGAAAGATCGCGATGCTCGCGCGGCGCGGGCGGCGGTGACGGCGGCGGTGGTGGTGACGACGGGGGTGCTACCGGCGTGCGCCGCGGTGGGGTGGGCGGTGGATGCTGTGGCGGCGGTCATCGGGCGAGGCGACAGCGCGCTGGCAATGCGCTCGCCGAGCAGGCGGCTGAACTGCAGGCTGCCGGCGCGATTGAGATGGTCTTCGTCGGCAAAAAGCTCGGGGCGCTCCAGCGCGAGGAACGGTTCGGCGGGTAGAAGTTGCGCGTGATAGGTCTGCGCGATCTCGACGAGCGAGCCGCTGGGCGCTTCGGTGTTGAAGCGATGCACCGGTCGCGTTGGGATTCTTACGAAGAAAACGGGCGTTCCGGTTGCTGCGTAGCGCGCGGCAATCGGCGCCAGCCATTGCAGCCGGTATTTCGCGTACGACGGGCTGGGCTTGGCCGCGCGCAAGACCTGCGTGGCGATGGCATCGCGCTGGTCCTGCGTCAGGTTCGGCGGATAATCGAGCGTATTCGTCGCGAAGTTCGCGCGCAGGCCGGCGAGCGTTTCGGTGCGCGGATGCGCGGCAAGCGGTTCGTAGGCGGGATCGCGGCGCGCTTGCGCGATGGCGACGGCGCGGGCCGGCGGATCGGCCGCGAGGTTTTGGAAATCGTCGCGCAGCTCGGCGCCGCGCCAGAAGAGATCGATGCCGTACTCGATGCGCTCGCGCGGATCGGAGAACGAACCGGCGAGTTTGGGCAGATCGGTCAGCCGCGTTTGGAAGACGACGTAACGCAGATCCATCGGACGGTCGTCGCCGTCGAGGCTTCCGATGGCGCTGTCGTCGTCGGAAAACGTGTCGACGGGAATGACGACGGCGCGATAACGATGCGCGTCGGGGTCGATGGCGCGCACGAAGAACGGCCAGCAGCGCGGCGTCGTTCCCGGCACGCCGGCGTTGAGAAAGCGAAGCTTGCCGCCGGCTCCGGCGGCCGCGGCGGCGGGATCGAGCCCGGAGTAGGTGCGCGAATCGCCGAGCACCAGCACGTCGCGGCTCGGCTGCGCGGGGAAGGCGCGGAACTGAGCGATGGCCGCCTCAAAGCTGCCGGTGGTGGACGAGGGATCGAGCACGCTGCGATAGAGCGGAGTGCGGAACGCGATGACGTCAACCAGTGCAAAGAGCGCGAATGCGGCCGCAACGAGAAAGGCGGCCGTCTTCTTGCGTGGCGATCCGACTGGCGATTGCACCGCAACGTCCCTTGTGCGAGAAGGGGTTAGAGGCCTTTAGGGGGTTACAGGCCGCTAGAATGGGAACGCCGGTGGCGCTCGTCACCATAACGGTGATGCTCGGAATGATCATGGCGATCATCGACACGACCATCGTCAACGTGGCGATTCAGACCATCGGCGGGAATCTCGGCGCGACGGTCGACGAAGTCGCCTGGGTCGCGACCGGTTATATTCTGGCCAGCGTCGTGATCATGCCGTTGAACGGTTGGCTGACGGCGCTGCTGGGACGCAAGCGATTCTACGCCATCTCGCTGGCGCTTTTTACCGTCGCCTCGTTCCTGTGCGGCACGGCGCGCTCGATTTGGGTGCTCGTCTTTTATCGCATCGTTCAAGGAATCGGCGGCGGCGCGCTGCAGCCGACGGCGCAGGCGATTCTCTTCGAAACCTTTCCGCCGGCGCGGCGCGGCGCCGCGATGGCGATCTTCGGCATGGGCGCGATGGTTGGGCCGGCGATCGGACCGACGCTGGGCGGCTGGATCATCGACAACGCCAACTGGCCGCTCATCTTTTACATCAACGTGCCGATCGGCATCGTGGCGTTTGTGATGACGCTGGCCTTCATTCCCAATCCGCGCTACATCAGCAAGCCGAAGGGCGGCATCGACTGGATCGGGCTGGGGCTGCTCACGGCCGGGCTCGCGTCGCTGCAGTACGTGCTCGAGCAGGGCGAACGCGACGACTGGTTTGATTCGAAGACGATCGTCCTGCTCAGCGCGGTGGCGGTGGTCGCGCTGGTTACGTTCGTGCTCAAGGCGCTCAACGACCGGCATCCGATCGTCGATTTGTCGGTCTTTAAGTTTCGATCGTTCTCGGTCGGATCGTTTCTCGGGATTATCATGGGGTTTGGTTTGTTTGGGACGGCGCTGATTCTGCCGCTCTTCTTCCAAACGATGCTCGGCTTTACGGCCTTCGATACCGGCATGGCGCTGATGCCGGGTGCGATCTCAACGGCGATCTCGATGCTTATCATCGGGAGGCTGCTCAACCGCATCGACGGGCGATGGTCGATTGTGTTCGGCACGCTGCTCTTCGCGTGGTCGACGTGGCTGCTGGGCGGATTGACGACGCAGGCAGGGTACTGGGACGTTTTCTGGCCGCGGCTGGTGCAGGGCTTCGCGCTCGGTTTTCTCTTCGTGCCGCTGACGACGATCTCGCTAAGCGACGTTCCGGTTCCGGAGCTGGCGAATGCGACCGGCGTGTTTACCTTGTTGCGTCAGCTCGGCGGAAGTCTGGGCATCGCGATACTCACGACGATGCTTACCCACCAGACGGCCGTCGCGTGGAACCAACTGGCGTCGGGCGTGACGGCGACGCACGGGTATCCGGTGCAAATGCTCACCGGCATGGTTGCGCAGCAATCGGCGATGATTGCCTACAACTACCTCTTCCGCGTTACGGCGATCGTCTTCGTGTTGTCGACGCCGTTGATTTTTCTGATTCGAGGCCATGCAGCGAGATCGTCAACGGTGACGGTGGCCGTGGCGGCGGAGTAATTCGCGATAGGCTTTCGGTTAGGAGAGCGTTAGCGGTAGCGCGAGTGCGGTGGCCGCGGCGATGTAGGGAGCGAAGGCAATCGGCGAGCCCTTACCGCGGAGCAGCCGGTGAAGGATGGCGGCGGCGGCGCAAGCGGCCGCAAGCGCGAGCACGGCGAGCGGTAAGCCCAAGGCGGCACCGGTGATCGCCACCAGTTTTGCGTCGCCCCAGCCCATGCCCATGCCGCGCGACAGCGTTGCCGCTACGGCGAAGGGCGCGAAGGCGACCGCGGCGGCGACGAGCATCATCCACTGCTCTTTCCGAGATCGCAAAGAGCAGCAGCGCCGCAAGCGGCGGCAGCGTGAAGACGTCGAGAACGAGACCGCAGAGCGTGTCGCTGCACCAGGCGGCGACGAGCGTGAAGAGTACGAGCGCGGCGATCCCCAGTTGTATCGCCGTCGCACCGGCGTAGACGAGCAGTCCCCCGAGCACGGCGCATCCAATAACGAGCAGCACGAACGGCGGCTTTCCGGCCGCAGGTCCGTCTGGGGCCGGAGCCTCTCCGGCACACGCGGCGCGGCTTAGCTGCACCGCCACAACTGCGACGGAGGCAAAGAAAATCGCTGCTATTGCAATCGGCATAATGTTTTAGCGGGGGTTATCTTCGTGGCGCGCTTCGGCTCGCTGCGCTCGCTCAGCGCTTCACACTCGCCCGTCCTTCGCCCTTCGACACGGGCCCGTCGGGCCCGGCTCAGGATGACATCTGCTTAGTGCGGTGTCGTTGCGATATAGTTGGCGGCGACGGCGCCGAAGATCATCGTGATTATGGCCGGAATCAGGAAGAATACCATCGGAAAGACCATCTTGACCGGAAGCTTGCCGGCTGCTTCTTCGACCAGCATCAAGCGCTGGTGGCGCGCGTCTTCGGCCAAGTTGTTGAGCATCTTGGTGATGTTGGCGCCGAGGCGTTCGGCCTGCGTCATGACGCGCAGCGCGTTACGCAACGCCGGTTGATTGGTGCGGTCGCCGACGGCGCGCAGCGCGTCGGCGCGCGACTGGCCCATCCGGATCTGCGAAAGCGCTTCTTTGACCTCGTCGCCGACCGGCCCGGGAACGGCCTCGGCCGCGTAACCCAGGGCCGCGTTGAGCGCGAGTCCGGCCTGCACCGTGGAAGCAATCATGTCGAGGAACTCGGGCAGACTCTTCTGGATCGCGCTCTTGCGGGCGTCGCTTGCGCGATTGAGCATAAAGACGGGGACGTATCCGCCGATAAACGCCGCGAATGCAAGAACCGGGAACATCCAGCCCACGCCGATGCCCGAAACGTTCCACCCGAGCAGACCCACAACGACGCCCAAACCGGCGCCGGCGATGACGCGCATCACGAATTTTACCGGCGTTAGGGTGTACCAGCCCGCCTCGGCAAAGCGCCGCACCAGCGCGTTGCGCCGCTCTCTGGTAAAGACGCGGTCGAGCAGCGGCGATCCGAATGTTTCGCGCTCGTGCGGCGCGCGCAGCTCGTCGAGCTGCTGCACGAGGACGCTTTTGCTCGGAATGAGCGACAGCACCAGCAGAAAGGCGGACGACCGCCGAGAGCAGATGGGATGAAGAGAATGAGCGCCGGTGTTAGATTCACGTTATACATCAATCCGCATGACGGCTTTGAGCGAGAAATAGGCGGCCACTTCGAGGCCTAAAACGATGAGCAGTACCATGCGCCCGACGAACGTTGCCGTGAGCGCGTTGGCCATCGTCGGCTGCGTGGAGGCGATAAAGACACCGAGGAAGACCGGGATCGCCATCAGCACCCACGCGCTCATTCGGCCTTCCGCCGTCAGCGACGAGGTCTTACGCTGCACCTGGCGGCGCGCCTTGATCGTTTCGCCGAGCTGATCGAGAATGCGCGCCAAATCGCCGCCCGTCTCCGACTGGACGCGAAAGACGCGCGCCAGCATCTTGGATTCGGGGCTGGGCATGCGTTCGGCCAGGTCGTCGATCGCATCGAAGATGCTCGCGCCGAGATTGGTTTGCCCGATGACGCGCTTAAACTCGTGGCGCGCCGGATCGGGAAGCTCCTCGATCACGATCGCCAGCGCTTGGCGCGTTCCCAAGCCGACGCGTAAGCCGCCGGCGATGAGGCGCGCGGCGGGTTCGAGCTGCGTCACGAAGGCATCGAGGCGACGGCGAATGCAGACCGCGACGAAACCGGAGAATCCAAAGAATGCCAGGGCCGCGAGCCCCACGAGCAGCAGCAGGGCAAAAAGCAGCGACGGATGCAGCACCAGGGCCAGCGCGATCCAGACGACGGCGATGCCGGCGCAGACCGTGAGCACGATCTCCTGCGAACTCAGACGGATGCCGGCGCGATCGAGCTGTTCGGAGAGGCCGCGCACGCGCGCGTTGGCGCGCTCGTTCACCCAGTGCCAGATCGAGAGAAAGGCAAAGAATACCGTCGCGGTAACGCCGGCAAAGACGGCGGTGGGGACGAGCATGTCTACCATAGCGCCGGCACCGGGGCGAGCTGGCTGAGATCGCGGTGATCGTAGGGAACGCCGTATTCGGCAAAGCGCTTGAGGCAGACCGGCTGCACGCCGGTGTAGCAGAACTCGCCGACGACCCTGTTGTCGTCGTCGACGCCGCGCTGGGCGAAGCGCACGATCTCTTGCATGGTGACGATATCGCCTTCCATTCCCACCACCTCGCTGACGCCGATGATCTTGCGCGAGCCGTCGCGCATGCGCGCGGTATGGACGACCATATCCAGCGCGCTCGCAATCTGTTCGCGGATGGCGCGCACCGGCAGGTCGAAGCCGGCCATCAGCACCATCGTCTCGATACGCGAGAGCGCGTCGCGCTGGCCGTTGGCGTGGATGGTCGTGAGCGAACCGTCGTGGCCGGTGTTCATGGCCTGCAGCATGTCCAGCGCTTCGCCGCCGCGGCATTCGCCGATGATGATCCGGTCGGGACGCATGCGCAGCGCGTTGCGGACGAGGTCGCGAATGGCGATCTCGCCGGTGCCTTCGACGTTGGGCGGCCGCGACTCCAGGCGCACGACGTGCGACTGGTTGAGCAGCAGCTCGGCGGCGTCTTCGATGGTGATGATGCGTTCGCGGTCGGGCAGAAACGACGAAAGCACGTTGAGGAAGGTCGTCTTACCGGAGCCGGTGCCGCCGCTAACGACGCAGTTGAGCCGCGCCTGGACGGCGGCTTGCAGAAACTCCATCACCTGCTTGGGCACGGCGCCGTTGGCGATTAGATCCTCGGCGGTGAGGCGGTGGTGGCCGAAGCGGCGGATCGTCAGCGTGGTGCCGTCGATCGCGACCGGCTCGATGATGGCGTTGACGCGCGAGCCGTCGGGCAGACGCGCGTCGACCATCGGCGAGGCTTCGTCGATGCGCCGGCCCAGCGGCGTGATGATGCGTTCGATGATCAGACGCAGCTGACGGCTTTCGGTAAAGCGCTTTGGCGAGCGCTCGATGACGCCGTGGCGCTCGACGTAGATGGTATCGGGCCCGTTGACCATGATTTCGGTCAGATCCGGATCCTTCATCAGATCTTCGAGCGGTCCAAGGCCGAGCGCTTCGTCGACGATCTCCTTGCGCAGCGCGGCGAGCTCTTCGGCGGATCCCTCGAACTTGCGCTCTACCGCGAACGCGGCGGTGACGCTCTCGACTTTGGCGCGAGCTCGGCGAGCTTGGCCGCGTCGGTGTGCGCGGTGCTCGCCGAGACGAGGTCGAGCTGGCGCAGCAGCGAGGCGTGCACTTCTTGTTTGAGCGCTTCACGCTTGGGATCGATCTGCACCGCGCTGTGCCCGTTGGTGCGCGGTGCCGCAACGCGGCGCAGCGGAACCGGCGAATCGCCGGTGTGCGACGCGGCCGAGGGTTGAAGAGTAGCCAGCGGCACCTCGGCGGCACCGACGCCAGCGCGCGCGCCAAGGCGGCGATGCTCTTGGCATAACCGCGGTGGTTCGACTGCGGAATTTCGGCGAAGATCTTCGCGCCGACGACGCGCTCGATCTCGCGCGCCGGCATGGCGCTCTCGCCGCGCGCGTTGGCGACCAGCACGATGCGGGCGGGCGGAATACCGAAGCGCTCGAGGTCGGCGTAGACGGCGCGCGCACCGGCAACGCCCAACAGCGTCGGCTCCACGACGATCGCGACGCGCGAGGCGCGTTTGACGAAGGGACGCAGCGTGGCGGCAAAAGGCTGCGGCGCATCGACGATTACCGTACCCGAGTCGGTGAGGCTTTCGGCCAGCGATTCGACCGCGCCGGGATCGAGCGCAAAGGCCGCATCGTAACGATCGGCAAGCTCGATCAAGGTGACGCCGTTGAGGCGAGCGCGAGCGATCGGCGAAGTGCCGCGCGCCGCGTCCAGCGCGCGCACCGCCTCGAAGGTCAACGCGACGCTGCGCCGGCCGGTCAAGTCGCCGTCCACCAGCACGGCGTTGCCGTCTTTGGGAATGGCGCGCGCGAGCTCCGTGCAGAGCGTGGTCGTTCCGGCGCCGCCTTTGGCGCCGACGAAAAGGATGACGCGCGATTGGCTCATCGCTGCGCCTCCACTTCGCTAGTGCTCATCGATGCGGTCGCCGACGATCAGTTCAACCGGCGAGCCGCTCGAGCGCGGCGCGCGCGGCGCCACCGGAGGAGGTTGTGGCGGCGCCGGCGCGACTTGTGCAGGAGCGGAGACAGGAGCCGAGTTTCCGCTCAAGGTTAGCTGTTCGGCAAGTTGCGGTGCGCGGCGATTCGCGCGGCGAACGCAGCGCCAGGCGCAGCGTCGCGTTGGAGTCGGCCCAGGCCAGCAGATCGGCTTGCCGCGGCGAGACTTCGAGCGTGACCGTGGCGGCTTGCTCTTCTTGCGGCGACGGCGTCGCCGACGGATTCTCGAGCGCGTTACCGACGGCGAGTACGCGTACGGCGCGGAAAATCGTCACCGCTTTCGGCGGCGGACCGGTCGTGCGCGAAGGCGGGATGGCGATGACGTCGACGCGGTCGCCCGGCTGGACCGAGCCGGCGACGTCTTTGACGCGATCGACCGGGAATGCTGACCGCGCGCATGCCGGGCTGCAAGCGCACCGGCAGCGCCATGGCAACGTTAGTTCCGATCTTCGAGGACGTGATCTGACCGCCGGCGGGAATCGTAATGAGCGCCAGCGAGCCGATCGCTTGCGCCGGATCGGCAAGGGCATCGGGGTCGACGCCGGTCGAAGGACGCGTTTGCTTCGAGAGCATCGCGGCGCGTGATGCGGCTGCGCGCGGGAATCTCTTGCGTCGCGACGACGACCGCGCGTTGCGCGTTGTTCGCCGGTCTGAGGCGCCGAGAGATAGGTGAGCGTTAGCCAACCCGTGCCGACGGCAAGAATGATGG
>CAVTMN010000006.1:0-35509 GCA_963735845.1 Vulcanimicrobiota bacterium
GACGTATCGCTATCGGCGCGCCGCGGCACACGCGCCAGCCGGTCCATCATCGCCGAACCGAGTGCCGCGCTCGGGCATGGGCTGCGCGTCGATCAGGACTAACCCCAACGCGTCTAGCGCGTGCAGCGCCTCGAAGAAACCGGCCGCTGCGTCGCGCAGATCGCCGCTGCGCGAGAGCTCGCGCACCGCCACGTACCCTTCGCGATCACCCTGCAGCGACAAGCGTTCGCCGCCGGCCGCTCTTCCTGGGCGACGCCGCGAGGATCGACGATCCGTAGTGGCGGTGCGTGGGGGCGTAGCGGCTCGAGCAGGCTGCCGGGTGCGCGCATCGGCGCTGCCGGCGCTGACGCTCCAACGGGCCGATCTCGGCTTCGATCCTCGACGCCGATCGAGCCGGCGCGCAACAAGACCGGCTTGCGATCGGCGCCACGATCGTCGACTCGAGGCCAAGATCGGTTCTTCCGCCATCCAGGATGAGGTCGACCCGATCGCCCAGAGCTGGCGGCGACGTGCTCGGCCCGCGTCGGGCTGGGCCCGCCCAACGGATTGGCGCTGGGGGCCGCGATCGGCGCGCCGGCCGCTGGAGGAGCGCCCGAGCCACCGGATGGGAGGGTCGGCGAACGGCGACCGTCGGCAGTCCCGCGGTCACCAGCGCGGGCACGGCGGGATCCTTGGGCAGCACGATGGTGAGCGCACCCGGCCAAAAGCGCTGCATCAGCCGGCGCGCCACCGGCGGAACGCCGGCGACGACTTGCGCCAGCATCGTCTCGTCCAGCACGTGAACGATCAGCGGATCGAACGACGGCCGCCCCTTGATCTCGAAAATGCGGGCCACGGCAGCCGGATCAAAGGCCAATGCGCCGAGCCCATAAACGGTCTCGGTCGGAAAAGCGACCACGCCGCCGGCGCGCAGGAGCGCGGCCGCTCGCGCCACGTTCGCGCCGGTCGCTCGCACCGGTGCCACCCTTTTCAGCTTTGCCGGGGAAGGGATAGCGCCTGCGCCCGGGCGATAAGGCTCGCATCCATGCAATCCCAGGACTCATCGCTCATCCGTTCCTTCCTTTTGTCTTTTCTCGCTCTGGCTGCCGCCATAACCGCCGGTTGCGGCGGCGGCGCGAGCAGCCCCGGCCGGACCCTTCCTGCCGCCACCCCCCGCAAAGCAGGGTAAGCACTTCACCCACATCGTGGTGCTGATTCAGGAAAACCGGACCCTCGATAACCTCTTCGCCACGTTCCCCGGCGCCGACGGGACGACCGTCGGTAAGACCCATAACGGCACCCGGCGGCTCGCCGAAGCGAATCTCGAAAGCCCGATCTCGCCCAATAACGGTTACGAGTTTTGGATCCGCGATTACAACCACGGGCAGATGAATCACTTCGACCTGGTTCCGATCGGGAGAACGCCGGAAACGTACGTCTACCAGTACGTCAATCCGGCCCAGATCCGCCCGTACTGGGATTTGGCCCAGCAATACGTCCTTGCCGATCATACGTTTCAAACGCAAGGCAGCGGAAGTTTTACCGCGCATCAGGATCTGATTCGCGGCGGCACCGACATCAACGGCACGCAAAGTCTGATCGATTTTCCGACGAAGCCGCCGTGGGGCTGCGATGCGCCCGCCGGAGTCGTGACGACGCTGATCACGACGAGCGATCGTTATATGCCCAGATGCCGGCCCCTTTCCGTGCTTGAACTACGAGACGCTGCGCGACACGCTCGACGAGAAAGGGCTATCGTGGCGCTACTACGCGCCCGCCGTTGGGCAAAGCTTTGCCGGCAACTTATGGAACGCGTTCGATGCAATCGCGGCCGTTCGTCACGGACCCGAATGGTCGACTAATCAAATCTCTCCCGAAACGAAAGTCTTGACCGACATCTCACGCGACACGCTCCCAGCCGTCGTGGGTCATACCGGATTTCCAAAACTCCGACCATCCCGGCGGTAATAGCGACAGCGGGCCGTCGTGGGTGGCGCAAGTCGTAAACGCAATCGGACAGAGTCCGGCGTGGAAGAATACCGCCGTCATCGTCGTGTGGGACGATTGGGGCGGCTGGTACGATCACGTCGCGCCGCCGGGGCGGCGTCTTTACGGCGGACTCGGTTTTCGCGTACCGATGATCGCGATCGGCCCATATGCCAAAGCCGGATACGTTTCGCATAATCAGTACGAGCTCGGCAGCATCGTTCGCTTCATCGAAGACAACTGGAACTTGCGGAGCTTAGGAACTCGCGATGCGACCGCCGCCGATTTTACCGACGACTTTTTCGATTTCAAACAGCCGGCGCGCAAGTTCGTTCCGATGGAGCGAAGGTATTCGCGCTCGTACTTCTTGCGACAAAAGCCGTCGAATCGCGCCGTCGATAACGAATAGTGACTAGGATTGGTACGATCTCAGGATTGGTAACCAGGATTGATAACCGGCTCTTCCAGTGATTAAAGTAATGTATTCCGGGAAAGCCTGCTCGCATGAAAGAGCAGCGCGGGCGTAGAAAGAGCCTCCCTTCACCTAATATGCGTATGTTAGATAAGCCTACCCGTTCGAAGTCTCCCCGCACCGCCACCGCGGCCGGCACGATCGCGTCGCAGGTGAGGCTGCAAGCCGTGCCGGTGATACTATCGGATTTCGAGCGGATCGGGCTTACCTCGCCCCGCGAGCAAGACGAGCTGAAGCGGATCCAGGCCCACTTCATGACCATCGCGCAGTGCGCGGCCCGGCGGCATGGTCGATCCACAAGAGCGCGAACGCCTCGCGAACGATGCAGGATCGCATCGCCCGTTACGGCGCCTCATCGGATCACATCGCGCGCCGGCAAGTCAGCGTACTGCATATCGCGATTCGTCACGCCCGATCCGGAGAGTCCGTGGGAGTCGGTGTGCGCGTACGGCAATCTCCGAACGCCGACCGGCGAGCCGCTCGACCAGCGCGTGAGCACCTCTTGAAGAAGTCGCCTGCGAGGTGTTCGAACGAGCTCTATCGCGATCGCGAGTTGCCACCGCCCGACGACATCGTGCACGTCAGCTGCTCCGGTTATCTCTCGCCGTCTCCGGTGCAAACGTTCCTTTCGCGTCGCAACTGGCTCAACGTCGGCGTGACGCACTCGTATCACATGGGATGCTACGGCGCGTTCCCGGCAGTCGCACCGCACTCGGCCTGGTTGGTTCGTCGTTCTCCTCGCTGCCCAAGCGCAAGCGCCGCGTCGATGGTACGTGCGCGGTTCTTGTCGCTGCACTTCGATCTGCTCGGCGACGAACCGGACAACTTCGTCACCTTGACGCTCTTCGCCGACGGTTCATCCGATACGGCGCCTATCCGAAGTCGAGGATTCGCAAAGAATCCGCGCGGGGTCTCAAAATACTCGCGCTCGACGAGCACATTCTTCCCGACTCGCTTCCGGAAATGACGCTGCGCCCTGGGCCGCTGCAGTTCGACATGTCGCTCTCCAAGCGCGTGCCGTTCATGATTCGCGACTCCATCGCCGACTTCGTAACGGCGATCTGCGCGCAGGTTGGTTCGACTTCGAGCACGAGAAGAGGACATGATCTTCGCGATCCATCCCGGCGGCCGGCGATCCTCAATCAGATCCGCACGCGGCTCGGTATCGAGGAGTCGCCAGCTGGCGTATAGCCGCAAGGTCCTCTACGAGCACGGCAACATGGCATCGGCCACGGCCCCGCACATATGGCAGCTTGTCCTGGAATCTGACGAGATTCCGCCCGGCGCGAAGATACTCAGCATCGGCGTTCGGGCCCGGCCTGACGGTAATCGGAGCGCTCTTCGAGAAAGTGTAGCGCCGCGACACTACCCTCCGAAAGGTAAGCGAATCAAGGATGTCAGCAGCAGATTCTAAGAAGCCGCAGCAGTTCTCCGTGCCCGCACCCTTCTATTGGAGCGTTCGGGGCGTTCACGCCGCCGCGCCGCTCTTCGTCGGTCTCGGAAACATCGAGTCGCGGATGCTCGCTCGAAGCCTGGCCACGCAGGCGGTCGACCGTCCCGGTGTATATCTGCGGCCTGCCGCGCGCCGGGACGACGATCACGTTGCAGATGCTCAGCGAGCATCCCGACGTCGCAACCCACAAGTATGCCGACTTCCTGATGCCCTACATGCCGTGGGTCTGGAACAAAGTCTTCCCGATGATTCCGGTCAACGCCATGAAAGAGCCGGTAGCGCGCATCCACCGCGACCGCATCCAGGTAACGCGCGACAGCGCCGAGATGGGCGAAGAGATTCTCTGGGAACACTTCTTTCCGTTCATCCACGACGAGAAGAACTATAGCGTCCTCGACTCATCCACCTCGAACCGCAACTTCGAGCGCTTTTATAGCGAGCACTTGCGCAAACTGGCCATCGTGCGCGATCGTAACCGCTACGTCAGCAAAGCGATCATGTGCGTCGTGCGGATGCAGTATCTGCGCAAGATGTTCCCCGACGCGCGCTTCCTGCTCTATATTCGCAATCCGTTCGACCACGTCGCCTCGATCATCAAGCAAGACCGCATCTGGAAGGAGATCGAGGAGTCCGATCCGCGACAGATCGAAATCATCGAGTTGACCGGCCATCACGAGTTCGGACCGAACATGATGATGGCCAACGTCGGCCGGCCCGAGGAACTGCACGAGATTCGCCGGCTCTTCAACGAGGGTAAGTGGGCGATCTCGCGGGCGCGCTACTGGGCCTACGTCTACGGCTTCGTCGCACAGCAGCTGCAGGCCGACCCCGGCCTGGCGCGGGCCGTCTGCCTGGTCCGCTATGAAGATCTCTGCTCGGATTCGGGAGCGACGATCGACCGGATCTTGGCACACACCGGCCTCGCACCCGAGAAATTTGCGGCCGCGCGCGAAGCCTATACCAAGAAACTCTCACTTCCCGATTACTACAAGCCCTCGTTCGACGCCGCCGAGATCGCCGAGATTACGGCCCTTACCGGCAGCGTGGCCGAGCACTTCGGATACGATGTTGGAGCGATCGCGCAACGCATTGCGGAGTCGGCGCAACCGCGTAGCACCGTCTAAAAGTCGCGGCCGCTCCCGCGACCTACGGAGGCATCCTGTGAATCCACGCCATTGGGCTCTCTTGCTTTTCGCGAGCGCCGCCATTGCGGCGACGGCATCGTGTTCCGGCACCGCCGCGGGCGGCGGCCCCTCTGCCGTAATTCCCGGAAGCCCCGACGGCAAGGGCAGCACTCCGATCTCCCACGTGATCGTCGTGATCCAAGAGAATCGCAGCTTCGATAACTTCTTCGCCACCTTCCCCGGCGCGGACGGGACGACGACGGGACAGGGAGCGCCGATGCCGCAGGGGATCGCTAGCGCGTGCCAGTCCAGCGGCATGCCGGTCATCACACAGTCGAATCCGACGATCCAGTTGACCCAAGTCTCGCTAGTCGGCGACGGCTTCCCCAATAGCTTTGGCAAGGGTGACGATCTGCCGCACGTTTACCTCAATCCCAACGACTCGTCGCAAGGCTTTCTCGCGCATTACGACGGCGGCAAGATGGACGGTTTCGATCTCGAGAAATCCGGCCCCAACGGCGAGGGTTCGCCCATCTGCACCTACGCGTATCAGTACGTGAATCCGCAGGAGATCAAGCCCTACTGGGACATGGCGCAGCAGTACGTTCTCGCGGATCACATGTTCCAGACGCAAGGGAGCGGACGTTTCACCGCCCACCAAGACCTTATCGCCGGCGCGACGGTCGTGAACTACGGCAGCTCACAAGCCAGCGTCATTGATAACCCGACGTGGTTTCCGTGGGGCTGCGACTCGCTCTCGAGCACCGTGACGTCGCTGCTCACCACCAATCTCAAGTATCTCAACGACAAAGGCCCCAACCCGTGCTTCGATTACGCCACGCTGCGCGATCTGCTCGACGCAAAGAAAGTCTCGTGGAAATACTACGCGCAGAAAGTGCAGGGACCGAACGGCCCGCAGCACGGCGACACCGCCGGCATCTGGAGCGCCTTCGACGCCATTCACGCGGTGCGCTACAGCAACGAGTGGGGCAAAAACGTTACCTTCAGCGATCTCGACATCTTCAAAGACATCAAGAACGGAAAGCTTCCGGCGGTCTCGTGGATCACGCCCGACGCGCAAAATTCCGACCACCCGCAGGAGCACCAGCACGGTAAGCTGGTCGATTTCGGCCCGTCGTGGGTCGCATCGATCGTCAACGCGGTCGGCCAGAGCAAATACTGGAAGAGCAGCGCGATTATCATCCTATGGGACGATTGGGGCGGCTTCTACGATCACGAGTCGCCGCCGTTCTTCGATAATGCCGGCGGCCTGGGATTCCGAGTTCCGATGATCATCGTCTCGCCCTACGTGCAGCCGCACGTGGAATCGACGCAATACGAGTTCGGCAGCATCCTGCACTTCATCGAGGACAACTGGAAGCTCGGATCGTTGGGAACGAGCGACTCGCGGTCCACGCCGATTACCAATGCCTTCAACTTGAACCAGACTCCGCGTCCGTTCCAAGTGATCGGATCGCCGAAATCGCGCGAATTCTTCCTGCACCAGAGGCCGTCGGGATTCGCGCCCGACAGCGAATAGATGCGCGGCCGACTCTTAGCGCCGCTCGCGGCTAGCGTTGCATTGGCTTCTTGCGGGGGCGGCGGCACGTCGGGTGCCACGCCGCCCGGACCGCCGCCTGGTCCGCCGAGCCGTCAAGGCATCGCGCACATCGTCGTGCTCGTTCAAGAGAACCGCACATTCAACGATCTCTTCGCAACGTTTCCCGGAGCGCTGGGAACCACGACCGGCAAGATGCGTGTCGGCAGCGGGGCCAACGCCAAGACCGTCGACGTCGCATTGCAAAAGGTGAGCCTAAAGCAATCGAATATGCTCCGCCACAATTATCCGTCCTACCGCACGGCGTATCGTGACGGTAATATGGACGCTTTCAACCAGATCGTCTTTCAGCACAACGGACAGCCCGAAGGGAAGCTGCCGTATCAATACGTCGATCCGAATCAGGTCGCGCCGTACTGGTCGTTGGCGACGCAGTACGGACTGGCCGATCACACCTTTCAGACGCAAGGCAGCGGAAGTTTCACGGCCCATCAGGCGCTGATTGCCGGCGGCACGCAAATAGATGCGACGCACAGCCTCGTCGACGATCCGACGCAAGCGCCGTGGGGCTGCCCGGCGCCGCACGGCGCGCGAACGTCGCTGATCACGACGACGCTGCAGTACGAACCCGGTGCCGGCCCGTTCCCATGCCTGACCTACAAGACGGTCGCCGATCTGCTCGATGCAAAAGGCGTTTCGTGGAAATACTACACCCCGACGTACAAGAATCTCGCTGCCGGCGCCCTGTGGAACGCGTTTCTGGCGATCTCCGCCGTCTACGGGAATTCGAACGAGTGGAACGCGCACGTCGCGACGCCCGAGACGACGATCTTCGCCGACATCTCCAACGGCGCGCTACCCACGGTTTCCTGGGTGATTCCCGACGCCGGCAACTCGGATCATCCAGGCTTCGGATCGGATACGGGTCCGTCGTGGGTAGCTAACGTGGTCAACGCCGTCGGGCACAGTTCGTACTGGGGTTCGACGGTTATCGTCGTCGTGTGGGACGATTGGGGTGGATTTTACGATCCCGTCGCGCCGCCGAAGCTCGACGATCAGGGCGGCCCCGGCTTTCGCGTTCCGATGATCGTCGTTTCCCCGTACGTGCCGCGTAACGAAATCTCGCACACCGTTTACTCGTTCGGCAGCATCCTGCGCTTCATCGAAGACCGCTGGCATCTCGGCCGCTTAGGGACGACGGATGCGACGTCAACCAGCATCGCCGGCATGCTCGACCTCAAGCAGGCCCCGCGAGCGTTTTCGACGATTCAGGCTCGCTACTCGCGCTCGTACTTCTTACGGCGTTCGCCTTCCGGCATGCCCGTCGACACCGAATGATCCCGCGCCGGCTCCTCGCAACCGCGGCATGCGCTTCTTTAACCGCGTGCGGTGCGAGCCTACCGTCATCGCCGCCGCGAGCGGGTTTCGCCGCGGCCGCTTTGGGAACGCCGATTTCGCCCATCGAGCACGTCGTTGTGATGGTTCAAGAGAACCGCACCTTCAACGACTTTTTCGCGACCTTTCCGGGAGCGCTAGGAACGACCACCGGCAAGATGCGCGTTGCCGGTAAGACGGTGAACGTCGCGCTGACTAAAGTTCCGCTCGAGAGCACCACGACGCTGCGTCACACCTACCCCGCGTATCACACGGCGTATCGTGACGGCCACATGGACGCGTTCAACCTCATCCGCTATCAGACGACCGGCAAACCGGAGGGTAAGGCGCCGTATCAATACGTCGATCCGGGGCAGCTCGGCCCCTATTGGACGATGGCCAAAGTTTACGCGCTCGCCGATCACATGTTCCAAACGCAAGGCAGCGGCAGCTTTACAGCCCATCAAGACCTGATCGCCGGCGGAACACAGATCGATGCAACGCACAGCATCGTCGACGATCCCACCAAACATCCATGGGGCTGTCCTGCGGCTACCGGCGCAGCAACCTCGCTAATCACGACCACCCTCAAGTACCAAAAGGACGCCGGTCCGTTCCCGTGCTTTTCGTACGCAACCATGGCCGATCTGCTCGATGCAAAGGGCGTATCGTGGAAATATTACACGCCGGCGTGGCAAGGCAACACCGGCGGCATTTGGAACGCGTTTCTAGCGATCAGTCCAATTTTTAACAAGAGCAACGAGTGGAATGCGCATATCTCGCAGCCCGAGACAAGCATTTTTAACGATCTCTCCGCCGGCACGCTGCCGGCGATGAGCTGGCTCATCCCCGACGGCGTTAACTCCGACCACCCGGCGTACCCATCGGATACGGGACCCTCGTGGGTCGCAAGCGTCGTCAACGCCATCGGCGAAAGCAACTATTGGAAGAGCACGGCCGTTATCGTCGTTTGGGACGATTGGGGCGGTTTTTACGATCCGGTGAAGCCGCCGCCGCTCGACCAGCAGGGGGGCCCTGGCTTTCGCGTTCCGGCGATCGTCGTATCCCCATATGTGCCGCGCAACGAAATCTCGCACACGGTTTACGAGTTCGGGAGCATTTTGAGATTCGTCGAAGATACGTGGTCGCTGGGACGGCTTGGAAGTACCGATTCGACCTCGAACAGCATGGCAGACATCTTCAACTTCAAGCAGGCCCCGCGAAAATTCCAAAAGATTCCCTCGCAGTATTCGCGTTCGTACTTCATCCATCAATCGCCGTCCGGCTTGCCGGTCGATACCGAATAGAACGGAGTCCTGATGAACCACCGCCTCTTCGCCATCTCGATCGCGCTCGCCGCAAGCATTGCCTTGAGCGCCTGCGGAGGCTCGAGTTCTTCGCTCCCCGACGCCCTGAGCTTCGGCAAGCACCACGGCTCGGGCAGCACGCCGATCCAGCACGTCGTGATGATCGTGCAAGAGAACCGCAGCTTCGACAACTTCTTTGCGACCTTTCCCGGTGCAAACGGCGCGACTCGCGGCAAAGAAAAAGTTAAAGTCAAAGGCGTCTGGACGACGAAGTGGGTGAAGCTGAAGCCGGCCAATCTAGTGCAAAAGAAGGACCTCACCCACTGCAGTGCGGCCTTTAAAGTGGCTTATGACGGTGGGAAGATGGACGCTTTCAACTTGGAGCACCAAGAGGCGTCTGCGGCCAAGGCGGCACCCTGGGTAATGGTATCCCCGCAGGTCTCCTCCCCTATCATTACGTCGAACCATCGCAAATCCAGCCGTATTGGGACATCGCGGCGCAGTGGGTTCTGGCCGACGAGATGTTCCAAACTCAGGGCAGTGGAAGCTTCACCGCACATCAAGATCTCATCCGCGGCGGGACGATGATCGATTCCACCGATAGTTTAATCGACAACCCCACGGTGATGCCATGGGGCTGCGACGCGTCAGGCGGCCACCTGTGGGTACTCACCACAAGCGGACAATACAACAGCGGCCCAAAGGAGTGTTCGAATTTCTTTCCCGATTATGGATCGAACGGATACCAGACGCTACGTGACTTGTTCGACGCTAACGGCGTTTCGTGGAAATACTATACTCCGTGCTTTGTGAAGTCGAGTGGTTGCTCGAGCAGCCAACAATGTTCGGGCTGCGCCGGTGCGCTTCTCAACGCATTCGATCTCATCTATCCGGTCCGGTACGGCCCAGAGTGGGACGCCGCCGTTTCCATGCCGGAGACGAACATTTTTACCGACCTCCAGAACGGCACGCTTCCTGACGTTTCGTGGGTGATTCCGGAGGACCAGAACTCCGACCATCCCGACTCCAACGGCGTCGACGATGGTCCGTCGTGGGTTGCTAGCGTCGTAAACGCAGTAGGACAGAGCCAGTACTGGAATTCGAGCGTTATCGTCGTCGTCTGGGACGACTGGGGCGGCTTCTACGATGGCGCCGCTCCATATTTGCAGGATAATATGGGTGGATTGGGCTTCCGCGTTCCCTGTATGATCATTTCACCCTACGATCGCAGCGGGTCGGGAAGCCAAGGCGGCTACATCTCGCACACGCAATATGAGTTCGGCAGCATTCTACGATATATCGAGGACAACTGGAGCTTGGGGCGCTTAGGCACGACGGACAAACGCGCATCGAGCATCGGCGACGTCTTCGACTACTCCCAGAGTCCACGACAGTTTACTTCGATACCATCACAACACGATGCCAAATACTTTCGAGCCCATGCGGGCAAAACGCAGTACGGCGATCCCGAGTAGCGCGATCGTAAAGGCTTTTCCATCCATCATCGCGCGTCTTGCGGCGAGTTTTGCGCTGTGCGCCGTCGCGGCGTGCTCGCACAGCGTGGCGTCTTTACCGGCTTTAACGCCGGGGGCAAATTTCCGCGGCACGATTCGACGCGTCGAGCTCGCCGATCCAGCACGTCGTCGTCGTCGTCCAGGAGAACCGCAGCTTCGACGATCTCTTTGCTACCTTTCCCGGCGCCAACGGCGCGACGCGCGGAAAGATGAAGGTGAAACAGGGTAGCGGATACGTCGATCAATGGATCGATCTAGCGGCACACTCGCTGCTGATGCCCACCGACATCGCGCACTGCCATAGCGCCTTCAAGACCGCTTACGACGACGGGAAGATGGACGGCTTCAATCTGGTTCCGCGCGGCGTTTGCGCCAGTCAAGGGCAGCCCGCCGGCACGCTCGTCTATCAATACGTGCGCAAGAGCGACATCGCCCAATACTGGGACATCGCCGAACAATACGTCTTGGCCGACGCGATGTTCCAGACGCAAGGCAGCGGCAGCTTCACCGCACACCAAGATCTGATCCGCGGTTCGACCGCCATCGACGCCACGCACAACTTGATCGACAATCCGACGCTGATGCCGTGGGGCTGCGACGCTCCCGCACAAACGGTAACATCGCTGCTGACCACCAACGGAAAATACCTCAAGAATCAAGGTCCCTTCCCCTGCAGCAACAAGTTTCCGGGGCAGTATCAGACGCTGCGCGATCTGCTCGACGCTAAAAGCGTGAGCTGGAAGTATTACTCTCCCTGCTTTAGCGCCTGGAACAAGAACAACTGCGACCAAGGCTGCCCCCATACTTGCGCCGGCGCTTTGTTAAATGCATTCGACGTAATCGATCCGGTACGGCACGGCTCGGAGTGGGGAACCAACGTCTCCATGCCCGAGACCAACTTCTTCGACGACGTTGCCGGCGGCACGCTGCCCGCCGTCTCATGGATCATCCCGGCCGACGAGAACAACGACCATCCCGGCGAGAAGGTCGACCACGGTCCGTCGTGGGTGGCCAGCGTCGTCAACGCCGTCGGCACGAGCGGCTACTGGAAGTCGACGGCAATCGTCATTCTCTGGGACGACTGGGGCGGAATGTACGACAACGCCGTGCCGCCCTTTCAAGATCACACCGGCGGCTTAGGCTTCCGCGTCCCCTGCATGATCGTTTCGGCGTATGCGCGCACCGGCAACGGTAGCCGCGGCGGCTACGTCGCCCACACCCATTACGAGTTCGGGAGCGTCCTGCGTTACATCGAGCAGACCTTCAAGCTCGGCTCGCTCGGTACGACCGACGCGCGCGCCAAGAGCATTCTCAACGCTTTCGATTACTCGCAGAGCCCCCGCAAGTTCACCAAAATTCAGGCGCAGTTCGGCCCGCAGTACTTCAAAGCGCGTGCGCGAGCGCCGCAGCACGGCGATCCGGAGTAACTCCCGAGGGCGTCCCCGCTAGAAGTCGCTGTCGGGAATGCGGTTGTCGGTTGGTTCCCGGTAGAGAAAGTAATTGCCGTCGAGTGGCGCCTTGATGGGCACGAACTTGCGCGGCTTCTGCGTGAAGTCGAGGCAGTCGCCGGCCGGCGACGTGGCTCGCCGATCGGCCTGCGTCATGCGGGGCAGTCCGAACAGATCTTCGGCGAAGTGCAAGACGCTGGTCGTTTCGTACTGGACGTGCGAGACGTAATTCTTCTTCGCGTACGCGGAAACCACCATGAGCGGAACGCGGAAGCCGGTGCTGTCGTAGCCTAGGAACGGCGGCGGCACGGGATCGTAGACTCCGCCCCAATCATCCCACTGGATGAAGACGACGGTGCTGTCCCAGAACTTGCTCTCGCCCACGGCGTTGACCAGCGAAGCGACCCACGATGGTCCGCCGCCGGTGCCGCACGAGAGGTGATCGGAGTCCCGACAGAGCGGCGTAATCCATGTAAAACTCGCGAGTTTTCCTGCGGCAATATCGCTGAGAAAGCGCTTCTGCGGCGTGACGATGTTGCGCTTCCAATCGGGGCCGTTGAAGATATGCTTGACCGCCTGATACCCCGACCAATATCCGGCCACGCCGTTGGTATATTGGCTGGTATAAAAGCGCCACGGGAGCCCGGCTTCATCGAGCTCGTCGCCAAGCGTCTCGTAGTTGAAGCAGGCACGCCGCAGCTGCCCCAAATGGCGGTCATGCGTCAGCATCTGCACCTGGTCGAGGCCGTCGCCGGAGCAACCCCACTGCGCGCGCGGGATGTTCACCGCCGAAGCGGCCTGGGCCGCGATGATGTACTGATGCGCCACGAAGCTCTCGTCGAGCTGCGACTGGAACATGTGGTCGGCGAGCACGAACTCGTGAGCGATGTCCCAATACGGCTTACTCTCGTTGTGCGGAACGTAAACGTACTGCGGATGACGCGGACCGCCGAAGAACGGCTCTTTGTCGAAGTGGTCCATCTTACAGTCGGTACCGGGGAGCGTTCCCTGCCCGTTGCAGGCATCGAACATTGCGCCCGCGGAGTGATCGATGTCGTATGTAACCTTCAGGCTCACCGGTTTGAGCGTGATACGGCGCCCGCTGGAACTTTTTCCGCTCGTCGCCGTTTCCGCGCCGGGGAAGCCCATGAAGATGTCGTTGAAGCTGCGGTTCTCTTGCACGATCCAAACGACGTGCTTGATCTTACCCGCGCCGGTCTGGTTGAGATACTGCAGCGCCGAGTCGGCGGTCATCGGCGGCGCGATGCCTTGGCCGCGAATCGAACAGGCGGCCAGCGCCAACATAGCCGCGAGGCTTATGAATTTATTATTGCGCGTCGGGAATTCGGTCATCGGGTGCCTCGTTGATGAAGTATTGCCGCGTCAGCGGAGCGTGGATCGGTATGAACTTGCGGGGATTATGAATGAAATCAAAGCAGTCCCCGGCGGGCGACTTCGCGCGCCGGTCGGCTGCAGCCAAGCGGCCGAGCCCGAAATTGTCTTCGGCAAAGCGCAAGACGCTGGCCGTTTCGTATTGCACGTGAGAAACGTAGTCTTTCTTGGCATACGGCGAGATCACTAGTAAGGGAACGCGAAAACCGGCGCTATCGTACCCACGGTACGGCGGGGGCACGTGGTCGTACAGCCCGCCCCAGTCGTCCCACTGCACGAAGATTGCCGTGCTCTTCCAGAACTTGCTCTGCCCGACGGCATCGACCAAGGTCGCGACCCACGAGGGGCCGCCCCCGCCGCCGCAGGCTAAGTGGTCGGAGTCGCGGCAGAGCGGCGTGATCCAGGTAAAGTTTGCTAGCTGGCCGGCGGCTACGTCGGTCAAAAAGCGTTTCTGCGGGGTGATCACGTCCTTGTTCCAGTCCGGTCCCTTGAAAATATGCTTGACGGCCTGGTAACCCGACCAGATGCCGCTCGCGCCGTCGGTATATTTGCTCGTGTAAAAGCGCCACGAAAGACCGGCCGTATCGAGCTCGTCGCCCAAGGTCTGGTAATCGAAGCAAACTTTCTGTCTCGGCCCGTAGACGCGCGCCTGCGTTAGCGTCGCTACCGTGTCGCCGGCCCCGCCCGGGCAACCCCAAGCGGAGAATGGAACGTCGACTGAGGAATTTGCCTGCGCGGCAATCACGTATTGGTGCGCGACAAAGCTCTCGTCGAGCTGCGATTGGAACATCCGGTCGGCAAGTACCCACTCGTGCGCCATATCGAAGTACGGCTGCGACTCGTTGTGCGGTACGTAAACGAACTGCGGATTGGGTGGCCCGCCGACCGGATGCTCCCGGTCGAACGCATCCATCCGGCAGTGGGTGCCCGCGACGGACCCGGTGCCGTCGCAGGCGGCGAACATCGCGTTGGCAGAGTGATCGATATCGTAAGCCGTCTTCAGGCTCACCGGCGCCAGTTCGATCGTCTGCCCGCGAGAGTTCTTGCCGCTGGAAGCGGTGTCGGCGCCCGGATACCCTTGGAACATGTCGTCGAAGCTACGATTCTCTTGGATAATATAGATGACGTGCTGGATCTTGCCGGAGCCTGACGATGACAGCGCACGCAGTGCCGTTTCGGTGTTCGTGGACGGAATAGCCGGCGGCGCGCCTGCGCCGCAACCGGCGAGAAGCAGCAGCACGAAGGCGGCCGTGGGTCTACTGTTCGTCGGGGATGCGGTTGTCATTAGGCTCCTCATTGATGAAGTACTCACTGGATAGCGGCGCTTTGATCGGAACGAACTTACGCGGCTTCTGCGAGAAGTCGAAGCAGTCGCCGGCGGGAGAGGTCGCGCGCGCGTCCGCATCGGCCAGCGACGGCAGCCCGAACAGATCCTCGGCAAAGCGCAGCACGCTGGCCGTTTCGTACTGCACGTGCGAGACGTAATCGGCCTTGGCGTAGGGCGAAATCACCAGTAGCGGGACGCGAAATCCGAGCCCGTCGTAGTCCTTATAAGGCGGCGGGACGTGATCGTAGAGACCACCCCAGTCGTCCCATTGCACGAAGACCGCCGTGGTGTCCCAGAACTTGCTCTCACCAATCGCATTGACCAGCGACGCGACCCACGAGGGGCCGTCTCCGCCACCGCACATCAAGTGGTCGGAGTCCCGGCAGAGCGGCGTGATCCACGTAAAAGCAGAGAGTTTACCGGCTGCCACATCGCTGAGAAATCGCTTTTGCGGCGTGATGACCTTGTGCCAATCGGGGCCGTTGTAGACGTGCTTGACGGCCTGATACGCCGACCAGTAACCGCTCGTTGGATTCGTGTACTTGCTGGTATAGAAGCGCCAAGAGAGATGGGCAGCGTCGAGCTCATCGCCGAGGGTCTGATAGTTGAAACAGGCACGCTGCTGCTTACCATAGCCGCGTTGCGCGGTAATAGTATCCACGAAATCGAACGCGCCGCCCTCGCAGCCCCACGGCCCATAGGGAACGTCGACGCTGGATTTTGCCTGTGCCGCGATGATGTACTGATGGGCCACGAAACTCTCATCGAGCTGCGAGGCAAAGGTGCGATCGGCGAGCACCCATTCGTGCGCCATATCGAAGTACGGCTTCGATTCGTCGTGCGGAACGTAAGCGAACTGGCCGTTTCGCGGTCCGACGTACTGCCGTTCGCGGTCGAAACCGTTCATCCGGCACTTCGTCCCGGGAAGCTTGCCGGTTCCGTTGCACGCCGCAAACATGGCGCCGCCCGAGTGGTCGATTTCATATCCGACCGTGAGGCTGATGGGCTGAAGGCTGATCCGCTTCCCGCGCGAGTTCTTACCGCTCGAAACGGTGTCGGCGCCGGGATAGCCTTGGAACAGATCGTCGAAGCTCCGATTCTCTTGCACGATGTAAACGACGTGCGCGATCTTACCGGCGTCACGGCCCGGCAGGACGACGATACGGAGCCCGGGGATTGCGTTGGACGGCGCCGCCGAGGAACAGGCGGCCAAAGCTAGGCCCGCGGCGCCGCAGAGGGCCGCGAGCGGAATCGAGCGGATCACGACGGCGACTCTCTTGCCGCTGGAGGGGGCTCATTCCCTCCGGGCACCTTTGAGACTCGGCGAACGTTCTCTATGCGTGCTTACCTCAGGCCGTCGTTTTCAGAGGTGGGGACGGCGCCCGAGCCTAACACCAAGCGTCCCAGCGCATACACCGAAAAGGAGCTGTTGTGAACCGATCCCTTAAGCTTGCGGGGCCGCTGCTTGCGGCGCTCGCAATCGCCGCCTGTAATGCGGGCGGCTCATCGAATATGCCGGCTACGGCCGGCGGCCCGGCTGCGGCCGGCGCCGCTCGCCAGCAGCCGATGATGCAGGCGAGACACGCGTGCAGCGGACCGCGCACTAATGGAAGAATGCAGTGCGACGTCTTAGTTGAGGTCGAGCCCAGTGGAATCAGCCCGCTCTATCCCGGTTGGAAGCCGGCCGATTTCCAAAAGGCCTACAATCTTCCGATTACCAAGGGCAAAGGATCCGTCATCGCGATCGTTGACGCCTACGACAATCCGAACGTAGCGTCCGACTTAGACACCTATCGTACCGCGTACGGTTTGGGCAAAGCGGATTTCACCAAGTACAACCAACGCGGACAGACGAAAAACTATCCCCAGCCCAATCAGGGATGGGGCGTCGAGATCGATCTCGACGTTCAGATGGTTTCGGCAAGCTGCCCGCTCTGCAAAATCATCCTCATCGAAGCCGACGACAACTATACTAATAACTTGTATGCGGCCGTGGCCGAAGCCGTTACTCTCGGCGCCAAGGTCGTCACCAACAGCTATGGTGGTGGCGGCGGCTACTCGTCGTACGGTGACTTCGACACGCCCGGCATCGTCTATCTCGCCAGCTCCGGTGACGGCGGATACGGCATGCAGGATCCCGCCGACTACGCAAACGTCAACTCGATCGGCGGCACGGTTCTCGCGCTCTCCGGCTCGAAATACAGCGAAACCGTCTGGCATTTCACCGGCGGCGGCTGCTCGGTCGTGACCAAACCGAAGTGGCAAAAAGATCCGTCATGTTCCAAGCGCACCGGCAACGAAGTTGCGGCCGTGGCACAAGGGGTCTCGCTCTATGATTCTTACCCCACTGGCGGTTGGGGCACCGTCGGCGGTACGAGCGTATCGTCGCCACTGCTCGCCGGCGTGTATGGACTCGCCGCAAACTTCAGTAAGGTAAGCAACGGCGGCTCCCACTTCTGGACGATGACCAAGAAGCAGCGCAAGAAAGAACTCCACTACATCTCGAGCGGCAACAATGGATCGTGCGGGGGAACCTACCTCTGCACGGCCGGAACCAATCAGTTCGGCACGTACTCGGGCCCGGTCGGTTGGGGATCGCCCAACGGCATCAAGGCCTTCTAGAGCACGTTTTCGGGTTACCGGGTCAAGCACGAACGGGGTGCGGCGCGAGCCGCGCCCCGCTTCTTTTGGCCGGGGAAACGTCCGGCGAGGTCGCGCCGTTTTATAGAAAGAGGGTCGCGGCCGGCTGGCCGACAGGTAGGCGCTGCACGCGGCCTTAAAATTACTCGTTCTCGTCTTCCCAGAACGTCCCAAAATATAAGGAGCATCCGTGAACGGACCAATAAGACTCGCGGTGCCGCTGATTGCCGCACTCGCGCTGGCCGCCTGTAACGCCGGCGGCTATTCCAATATGCCCTCCACCGGCGTGGCCGGCCCGGCGGTCGCACCGTCGCACGCCATTCCGGAATGGCAGGCCAAGCATCTGGCCCACGCCGCCTGTCCCCAGGTGCGTGGCGAAGCCAACTGCACCGTCCTGATCGACGACGTCAAGCCCGGCCCGATCGACCACGGCATTCAGCCGCAGGTCAGTCAGACCGTCTCGGGCTGGTGGCCCAGCGACTTCCAAACACGGTACAACTTGCCATCTAGTTCCAACGGCTCCGGACAGATCGTCGCGATCGTCGACGCCTACGATAACCCCAACGTCGCGAGCGACCTCGCGGCCTACCGTTCGAACTTTGGTCTCGGAACGGCGACCTTTACCAAGTACAACCAAAACGGTCAGACCAGCGGGTTCCCGCAGGGGAGCACCGGCTGGGGCCTGGAGGAAGACCTCGACGTTCAGATGGTCGCTGCGGTCTGCCCGTTGTGCACGATCTATTTGGTCGAGGCCAACGGCGCCGACCAGAGCGACCTCCAGACGGCTGAAGCGACGGCCGTGAGCCTGGGTGCCCACATCGTCAGCAACAGCTGGGGCTGCTTCGGTAACAATAACTGCGTCAGCGGTTCCTACTTCAATACGCCCGGGGTCATGTATCTGGCCTCGTCGGGTGACTCCGGCTACGGTACTCAGGGGCCGGCCGCACTGGCCACAGTCGTATCCGTCGGCGGCACCGTCCTGGCCAAGAGCGGCTCGACCTACAGCGAGACCGCCTGGCACAGCGCCGGTTCGGGCTGTGCGACGGGCATCACCAAGCCCTCGTGGCAGCACGACACCGGCTGCAGCTACCGTACGATGAACGACGTCTCGGCGGTCGCACAATCCGTCGCCGAGTACGACACGTACGGCCACGGCGGCTGGATCACCGTCAGCGGCACGAGCGTCTCGTCGCCGATGATCGGCGGGGTCTACGGCCTGGCGGGCAACGCCAGCTCGCAGAACGCGGGTCAGAACCTCTGGAAGATCAAGAAGAAGAAATACAAAAAGGAGCTGCACGATATCACGAGCGGATCCAACGGCTCGTGCGGCGGCAGCTATCTCTGCACGGCCGGAAAGGGCTACGACGGCCCGACCGGTTGGGGAACGCCTAATGGAATCAAGGCCTTCTAGCGCGAAGGCCTAGGCTAGAAAGTGGGCCGGGGCAGGCCGCCGACAGGTCGGCGCGTGCCCCGGCCCTAAATATTTCCCCTCCCCAAACATCCCACCTAACTATCTCGAGAAGGAGCATTCGTGAACGGACCCATTAAACTCGCGGTGCCGCTCCTTGCGGCACTCGCAATTGCCGCCTGTAGTTCCGGCGGCACTTCCAGCGTACCCGCGGCCGGACCGGCTGGTTCGGGCCTCGGGTATTCACGCATCATGCCGGAGTGGCAAGCCAAGGGGCTCGCGCACCCGGCTTGCGGCTCGCCGCGCTTCGGCGAACCCACGTGCTTAGCGCTCAATATTGACAAGAAGACGGCTCCGCTGAACCATGCCGGTCAGCCGATGGCCAGGCAAAACGTTTCCGGTCTGTGGCCGATCGATCTTCAAACGCGCTACAACCTGCCGTCCGGCAGCAACGGCTCGGGACAGATCGTCGCCATCGTCGATGCGTATGACAACCCTAACGTCGCCAGCGACCTCGCGACGTATCGTTCGAACTTCGGTCTCGGAACCGCAAACTTCACCAAGTACAACCAGAACGGTCAGACCAGCAACTACCCGCAGGGAAGCACCGGGTGGGGCGTTGAGATCGATCTCGACGTCGACATGGTTTCGGCGGCTTGCCCGAAGTGCACGATCTATTTGATCGAGGCAAATGGTGCCGATACGGCCGACCTGGAAACCGCCGAAGCGGAGGCCGTAACCCTCGGCGCGCACATCATCAGCAATAGCTGGATCTGCTACGGCTCCGTCAACTGCGTCAGCTCGTCGTACTTCGATACGCCGGGCGTGGTTTATATGGCAGCGTCGGGCGATGCCGGCTACAACCAAAACGGCGCTCCCGAAGCGCTCGCCAGCGTTGTCTCGGTTGGTGGAACCAATCTGAGCAAGAGCGGCTCGACGTACAATGAAGTCGCGTGGAACGGCGCGGGCTCGGGTTGCGCGACGGGCATCACCAAGCCCTCGTGGCAGCACGACACCGGCTGCAGCTATCGCACCGACAGCGACGTCTCGTCGGAATCCGGATGCAGCCCGGGCGTGGCCGAGTACGACTCGTACGGGGCCGGCGGCTGGATCACCGAGTGCGGCACTAGCGCGGCATCGCCGGTCATCGCCGCCGTCTACGGCCTGGCCGGAAACGCCAGCTCGCAGAACGCGGCCCAGAACCTCTGGAAGCTCAAGAAGAAGAAATACAAAAAGGAACTCCACGACATCACCTCGGGCAGCAACGGCTCGTGCGGCGGCAGCTATCTCTGCACCGCCATCAAGGGCTACGACGGTCCGACCGGTTGGGGAACGCCTAACGGTATCAAGGCCTTCTAATCCGGAGTCACACCTAAGAGAAGAGGCGGGCGCGAAAGCACTCGTCTCTTCTTATTCCTCATCAGGGCGCGGCGATCGTCGCTTTGATAACTTGCGTGCAGTATTACTGGATGTTCCCGGCGCAGGTCGGCGCCCGCCCCGGCCCTAAATTATTTTCCTCCCCCAAATATATAACTATCTCGAGAAGGAGCTTTCGTGAACGGACCCATCAAACTCGCGGTGCCGCTTCTTGCTGCACTCGCAATCGCCGCCTGTAGCTCGGGTGGCAGTTCCAGCATGCCCGGCGTAACCGGCGCAGGGGGCGGCCCGACGACGCAATCGATTCGACCGCTCAACCATATTCCTCAATGGCAAGCTAAAGGACTGGCCCGAGCGGCGTGTCCGCAAGTCATCGGACGGCCGGTCTGTCTGGCGCTCGTCGACAGCAAGCCGCAAGTCGGCCCGGACGTCGTCGGCTGGGCTCCGGCAGACTTCCAAACTCGTTACAACCTGCCGTCGTCGTCGAAAGGGGCCGGCCAGGTCGTGGCCATCGTCATCTGGGGCGACGATGCCAATGCCATCTCAGACCTAGCGACGTACCGCTCGAACTTCAGTCTCGGCACGGCCAACATCACAAAATATAACTCGAGCGGGCAGCAGAGCAACTATCCGCCCAGCTGCTCAAACTACGGAACGTGCGTTGAGATCATGCTCGACGTCGAGATGGTCTCGGCCTCGTGCCCGAACTGCACGATTTATCTCATCGAAGCGCAGAACAGCATTACCGACCTGGAAAAGGCGGAGTCGGAAGCGGTAACGCTCGGCGCGCACATCGTCAGCAACAGTTGGATCTGCTACGGTGACAACACGTGTGGTGACGGGAACTTCCCGAACTACTTCAACACGCCCGGCGTGGTCTATCTCGCGGCCTCGGGCGATGCGGGATACAACCAGAACGGTGCCCCCGAGGCACTAGCCAACGTCGTTTCCATCGGCGGTACCGTGCTCTCGAAGAGTGGTTCGACCTACTCCGAAACGGCGTGGGTGGACGCCGGCAGTGGTTGCGCTACCGGCGTTACCAAACCGTCGTGGCAGCACGACTCCTCATGCACGTACCGAACTGACTCCGATACATCTGCCGTTGCCCAGCGCGTCGCAGAATACGACAGTATCGACGGAGGCTGGTTCACCGTCAGCGGCACGAGCGTCGCCTCGCCGCTTACTGCCGGAATTTTTGGGCTTGCCGGAAACGCCAGCAGCCTAACTGCGGCCAAAAAATTCTGGACGCTCAAGAAGAAACAATACAAGAAAGAGCTGCACGACATCACCGCGGGGAGCAACGGCTCTTGCGGCGGCAGCTATCTTTGCACCGCTGTCAAAGGCTACGACGGCCCGTCCGGTTGGGGAACGCCCAACGGTATCAAGGCCTTCTAATCCAGGGTCGCACCAAAAGAACGAGGCGGGCGCAAACGCGCTCGCCTCTTCTTTTTGTGCCGGCTCTTCCTCTATTGATCGTCGGGGATGCGGCGATCGTCGCCCTGATGCAGGAAGAATCCGCGCCCTTTCGGGGCCGGGATGTGCACGAACTTGCGCGGCTGTTGGGTGAAGTCGAAACAGTCCAGGGCCGGCGAGTTCGCGCGTCTGTCGGCCGCCGCCAGCTGGGGCAGCCCCCAGAGATCCTCGGCGAAGCGCAAGACGCTGGCCGTTTCGTAACGCTTGTGCGACACGTAATCGCGCTTCGCATAGGGTGAAATCACGAGCAAAGGAACGCGGAAGCCAAGGCCGTCATAATCTTCAAACGGCGGCGGAACTGGATCGTAGAGCCCGCCCCAGTCGTCCCACTGTACGAAAATCGCAGTGGAGTCCCAGAACTTGCTCTCGCCGATCGCATTGACGAGTGCGGCAACCCACGACGGCCCGTAGCCGCCCTGGCAGTTAGGATGATCGGAGTTCGCGCAAATCGGGGTGATCCAGGTGAAGTTTGCGAGCTTGCCTTTAGCGATGTCGTGGAAGAACTGTTTTTGCGGAGTTATGACGTCTTTCTTCCAATCGGGTCCGTTATAAATATGATTGACCGCTTGATATGCCGACCACACCGCTCCGAATCCGCTCGACGGCGTGTTGTACCAACTCGTATAAAATCGCCACGAGAGCTTGGCCGCGTCGAGCTCGTCACCGAGCGTTTCGTAGTCAAAGCACGGCACTTCTTGTTTCCCGAGCTTGCGGCGATCGGTGAGGGTATTGATGTAGTCGCTGGGTCCCTGTTCGCACCCCCACGGACCGTAGGGGAGATCGACGCCGCGCTGCGCCTGCGCGGCAATGACGTATTGGTGCGCTACGAAGCTCTCGTCGAGCTGCGATTGGAACATCCGATCGGCCAGCACCCATTGGTGGGCCATCGCAAAGTACGGCTTGGTCTCGCGCTGCGGAACGTAGACGTACTGGGGGTACTTCACGCGAGGTGGGCCGCCGTTCCACCACTCCAGGTTGAAGCCGTCCATCCGGCATTTGGTGCCGGGCAGCTTGCCGCGGCCGTCGCACGCGAAGACCATCGCCGATGAGGAGTGGTCGATCACGTACTGAACGTGCAGGCTGACGGGCTGCAGCTGGATCGTCTGGCCTTTGGAGTCTTTGCCGCTGGTAACCGTGTACGCCCCGGGATAACCGTAGAACAGGTTATTGAACGAGCGATTCTCCTGAACGACGTACACGACGTGTTGAATCTTACCGGCGCCCGTTGACGGCAGACCGGGCGTTCGGTCGCTCTTCATGAAGGGCAAAGCGCTCGAAGAATGCGCGCCGCATCCGGCGGCCAAAATCGCGCCGGCCACGCAAGCGGCCCGCCAAGCTCCGGACCTCATAATTCGCTGCTATGCTTCTTGAAAGGTTGCCTCCTTCTTGCCCAAGGGTGCCCTTATGCGCGCGCGAAAGGAGCGCGTGTGAAGTCTCTCTTCTTCCGCGCGCCCGCGCTTCTTGCGATGCTTGCAGTCGCAGCTTGCAGCGCCGGAACCAATGACGTACCCGTCAGAACGGAATACTACGGGTTGCGCCCTTCCGCGAGTCCCATCTCCCACGTCGTCTTCATCATTCAAGAAAACCGCAGCTTCAATAATTTCTTTCTGAACTTTCCCGGCGCCACGACGCAAGACTACGGCTACGACACGAATGGCAAGAAGATCACCCTCAAACCGATCGATCTCGCGACCGCTTGGGATATCGATCACTTCTCGCACGGTTTCTTCGCCGCTTGCGACGGTCAGGGCAAACTGCCGGGAACTAACTGCAAGATGGACGGTTGGAATAACGAGCAAGCCGGCTTCGGCGCCCCATCGAACTTCGCGTACGAGTACGTCCCAAAAGCACAGATCGACCCGTACTGGCAGATGGCCAAGCAGTACGTGCTGGCCGACCAAGCGTTCAGTTCGAACCTCGACGGCAGTTTCGTCTCGCATCAGTTTGCCATCTCGGCTTTTGCCAGTCACTCGGTAGACGGCCCGCTCACCTCGTGGGGATGCGAAGGCGGAAAGGGCGATACCATCGGGCGCTTGACCCAAGATCGAACCTACGGCTCGTCGATCGTCGCCTGCTTCGACAACCCGTCGATTGCAAGCGAAGCCGACGCGGCCGGAGTGAGCTGGCGCTTCTACACCGGCGACATCTATGGTGACGGCGGGCTATGGTCGGCCTATCAAGCCGACCGCAAGATTTTTAACGGTCCGGATTGGACGGCCAACGTCGTCAATCCGCCGGCGCAGTTTCTGAGCGACGTTGCCGGCGGGCAGTTGGCCAACGTCACCTGGATCACGCCGACTTACGACAGCTCCGATCATCCGGGACTCAACGCCTCGAAAGGTCCGGCGTGGGTAGCCTCCGTCGTCAACGCGATCGGGGAGAGCAAGTTTTGGAGTTCTACGGCGATCTTCGTCTTGTGGGACGACTGGGGCGGTTGGTTCGACCCGGTCAAGCCGGTCTACGAAGACTACGACGGCCTCGGCTTTCGCGTGCCGTTGATCGTGATCTCACCCTACGCGCGCAAGGGCTACGTTACGCACGTTCGGTACGAAACGTCGAGCGTGCTGCGTTACATCGAAGATAACTTCGGCTTGGCGCCGATGGCCGCCAGCGACAAGCGCGCCAACGACCCCGCCGATGACGCCTTCGACTACTCGCAGAAGCCGCGCAAGTTCAAAAAGTTCGCCGGGGGCAAGTCGACGCAGTTCTGGCTGCAATCGCAGCATAACTCCCGGACGCGAAGGATTCCAAAAGGTCTGATGGGTGATGACTAGACTAACGATCGTCGCCGGCGCGCTGGTGCTGGCGTCGTGCGCCTCGGGCGGTGCGGGAAACCCTCGCGTACCCCTTAATCCCGCCGCCCCGATGCGTACGCTGACGACGCCCATCTCGCATGTCGTTTTCATCATTCAGGAGAACCGCTCGTTCAACAACCTCTTCCTGAACTATCCAGGAGCGACGACTCAGGATTACGGCTACGATACCTACGGCAACAAGATCCCTCTGCGCAAGACGAGTATCTCGACGTCGTGGGACATCAGCCACAACTCGAAAGCCTTCTTCACCGCTTGCGACGGCCAAGGTAAACTGCCGGGAACGAAATGCAAGCTCGATGGCTGGAACGGCGAGAACGCCGGTTACGGTCACCCGAAAAACTTCGCCTACGCCTACGTTCCCGAACGCGAGGTCGACCAGTATTGGAAGATGGCCCAGCAATACGTGCTCGGCGATCAGACTTTCTCGTCGAATATCGACGGCAGCTTCATCGCGCACCAATACTCGGTTGCGGCCTATGCCGACCGCGCCGTTGATAATCCGGCCGGACCCTGGGGCTGTGAGGGCGGAAAGGACGATACCATCGCCCAGTTCACGAAGAAACGAACCTACGGTTCACGGATCGTGACTTGTTTTGACATTCCCTCAATCGCAACCCAAGCCGATCGCGCCGGATTGAGCTGGCGGTTCTATACCGGCGGAGTCTACACTGACGGCGGCCTCTGGTCGTCGTTTCAAGCCGAGAGCAAAATCTACAACGGACCCGACTGGACGACTAACGTGATCAATCCGCCGGCGCAGTTTTTAGCCGATCTTTCCGGCGGCCAGCTAGCCAATGTAACGTGGATCACGCCAACGTATGAAACTTCCGATCACCCCGGCCTGCTGGCCCGCAAAGGCCCGTCGTGGGTAACGTCGCTCGTCAACGCGATCGGCGAGAGCAAGTTCTGGAACTCGACCGCAATCTTCCTCATGTGGGACGATTGGGGCGGCCTCTACGATCCGGTTCAGCCGCCCTTCGAAGACTACGACGGCTTAGGCTTTCGCGTACCGATGATTATGATTTCGCCTTACGCCAAAGCAGGCTACGTCACGCACGTGCAATACGAGACCTCGAGCGTGTTGCGCTATATCGAAGACAACTTCGGCTTAGCACCCATGGCGGCCAGCGACAAGCGCGCCAACAATCCGGCAGACGATGCCTTCGATTACGCGCAAAATCCGCGGAAGTTCAAAAAGTTCGCCGGCGGCCGTTCGTCACAGTACTGGCTGCGCCTGGAGCGTAGTGCCGGCCCTACGCGCGTTCCGCAAGCGGTGCTGGGTGACGACTAGGCGCGCGACGGCGGCGTTAGCGGTGGTTTCGCTTCTGACGGCTTGTTCGCCGGCCGGCAACCCTACGATCGTCGCGCCGCAGGCCGCGCAGCGGCGCGCAACGGAGAGCCCCATCAAGCACGTCGTATTCATCGTTCAAGAGAACCGCTCGTTCAACAACCTGTTTCTGGGCTTTCCTCATGCGTACACGCAGAGCTACGGCTACGACACCAAAGGCAATAAGATTGCGCTGCTGCCAGCCGATTTGGCGACCGAGTACGATATCGATCACTCTTCGACCGCCTACTTCGCCGCTTGCAACGGCACCGGCTCGCTGCCGGGAACCGATTGCAAGATGAACGGCTGGAACAACGAGATCGTCACGCTGCACGCTCCGAAGAACGCGCCGTACGGTTACGTGCCGCGGAACGAGATCAAACCCTACTGGCAAATGGCGCGCGAGTACGTGCTCTCCGACAATACCTTTGCCTCAAATTTAGATGGCAGTTTCGTCAGCCATCAGTATGCGGTCGCCGCGTTCGCCGCTCACACCGTCGACGGACCGGCTGGACCGTGGGGTTGCGAAGGTGGAAAGAACGATACGATCATGCGCCTGACAAAGGCCCGCGCCTACGGTTCCCGCATCGTAACCTGTTTCGACTTCGACACACTGGGCGGCGCCGCCGACCGCGCCGGCCTTAGCTGGCGCTACTACGCCGGAGGAATCTACGACGACGGCGGCCTGTGGTCGGCTTATCAAGCCGACGGGAAGATCTTTCACGGCCGTGATTGGAAGGCCGACGTGATCAGCCCGCCGGCGCAGTTCCTGACCGACATCGCCGGCGGCGAGCTGGCAAACGTAACGTGGATCACGCCAAACTATGCAACCTCCGATCATGCCGGTCTGCGGGCATCCGAGGGTCCCGCCTGGGTTGCATCGCTAGTCAACGCGATCGGTAAGAGCTCCTACTGGAAATCGACGGCCGTCTTCATCATGTGGGACGACTGGGGCGGCTGGTTCGATCCGGCGCCGCCCATCTATGCCGATTACGACGGCTTGGGCTTTCGCGTTCCGCTGCTGATCGTATCGCCGTATGCAAAGCAAAGCTACGTAAGCCACGTGCAGTACGAAACCTCAAGCGTGGTGCGGTACATCGAGGATAACTTTGGTTTGCCGCAGATGGCGCCCAGCGATGCGCGCGCCAACGATCCCGCAGCCGACGCCTTCGACTACACGCAGAAGCCGCGGCCCTTCAGGAAAATCACCGGAGGCAAGCCGGCGGCGCAGTGGTTCCCTTCAGCCCGTTCCAGGCACGAGCCAGGGCGGCCGAAAACAGTTCTCGGCGACGACTAGCGGCGACGCGCGAAGAAAAGCGGGGTGGCGTTACCGCCACCCCGCTTAAACTCGCGTTTCGTAAACGCGATTTAGGTTGGAGTGATTACTGCTTGGAAGCCGGGGCGAAGGCCGCGCCTTCAACGTCGTAGCTCGAGCTCAGACCGTTGGTGATGCTGTACTGGAGCGAAACGCCCGACGGGCTGTACTTGTAGACGTCGAGTTGGCCGATCGAGAAGTCACCCGTGACGAAGCTCTTGCTCAGGCTGTCGAGGTGACCGAAGACGGCCTCGCCGTTCAGCGAGAACGGACCGCCGACGAGCGTGCAACCGGGGTTGCAGCCCTTGTAGATGTAGAGCTTCGAATCGAAGGCGCTGATCGAAACGATGTTACCCGCCTTGTCGATGTCGAGGCCGCCGAAGTACGCGTTCGAGAAACCGGTGGCCGCCTGACCGCTGCCCGAGCAGCCCTTGAAGTAGGTCAGGGTCGCCGTGCCGGCCGAGGTGATCGCGTCGCCCCAGCAGTCGCCGTTCTTCGCCATAGCGACGCCGGCAACTTCGTACATGTTGGCGTTGGTCAGGTTGGTCGTGCAGCCGCCCGAGATCGAGCAGACCGAGATGCTTCCGCTGCCGCTGTTGTCGAAGATGTTGCCGACGGCGATTTTGCCGGTCGCGGCGTTGAGGCTGCTGGCATCGGAGGGCTGGCCGTAGCCATCGCTGATCGTGCCGATCACCGCTCCGCACTTGGGCTTGTGCACGATGACCGTACGCGAACCGCCGTCCGGATCGATCACGTTGCTCTTAAGATCCGAGGCGATGTTGTTCATGTAGCTGACGCCGCTGATCGAGCAAACCGGCGGACCGTTGCTGGCGTTGGGGCTCTTATAGCCGTAAGCCGTCGTTCCGTAGAACTCGCTGGCGTAGATCATGCTCTTCTTTTTCTTGTGCTTGTCGGGCTGGAGTTGGAGCTTGGCAATGCCGTGCGCTCCGGCCGGACGCAGCTCAGCCGGGATGAGGCTCGCGAACTTCGAGAACTGGGGAACGTATTTTCCGTTAACAAAGTGAGACTGCGCAGCACCGGCGCTCGGAACTGCGTTGGTGGATCCGAGGTTGCTTCCAGAGCAACCTGCGAGAAGCCCAACGGCGACTGTAGTACAGACCGCCGACGTTAACAAACGCATTATTGGTGGATCTCCTTAGCATGTAGTGGGAAGTTAGGTCGCAACGGAGCGCCGACGCTCCGGCGAAGCCTGACTAATCGAATGCGGTCTTATAGCACACGAATCCTTCACGCGCAATTGATTTTTTCTCAGACTTGCAGAGAATTGCGCGAAATAAGCAACGCCCCGCTTGTAATGCATTGCATAACATGTGGTCAATTGTTTCTATGCGCGCATTGGTAATTTCTTACCAGAAAAAGAGAGCGGGCCCGCCGCAGCGAGCCCGCTTTTCTTTGCTAGACCTAAGTGCTTACGTTGCGACGATTACTTGATGAGCGTCGCGCCGTATGCGAAGGCCGCGCCGGAGATGTTGCCCGTCGGGTTGCCGCCGGCCGGGAACTTCCACTTGGCGAGGTCGCCGCACCAGAGGTTGGCACCGGCTACGCCCTTGACTTTCTTCGATTGTACGCCGTTGGGCTTCTTGCTTACGTTGGCCCAGCCAACGACGTCAGCGTAGTAGCTGTAGCAGGTGTCGGTGAGGGTAGTCGTCTTAGTGGCCGTGGCCGTGTTGCCCGAGATCTTGGTCGAATAGATGTCGGTGTCAAACGCGCCGCCGCCCTCTTGGTCGCCAACGCCCCAGACCTTGCCCATATGCTCAACCGCCGCCGGGAAGTACTGGGTCTGGTTGTAGGACAGCACCGTCCAGGTACCGCCAACCAACTTGGCGAGGCACGGCGAGGTGCAAGAGCCGGCATAGTTGCCCTCGGCGACGAGGGTGCCGGTCTTGTCATAGCCGGCCGGCCAGAGATAGCCGGGGCCGGGATAGTCGGTTCCGCTCGGTCCACCGCCCGGGAAGACGATGACGCTGCCGACGCCGACGCTGTTGCCGAAGTCGTAGAAGTTGGTAACGGCGAGATCGCCGCTATTGCTAACGGAGCAGCCGATCGGCTCGCCGTTGCTGTACCAGCTGTTGATGACCGTAGTCGTAGCGTGTTGGATCTCGTAAACGTAGCCCGTGTCGAAGTCCGGAACGTACACGTTGCCGGCCTTGTCGCTGCACGGGTTGTAGAGGAGATACGCCGTGTTCGGCATGGCGGCCTGGCCGACCATCGAGCCGCTGCTGTAGTCGAACACGTCAACGACGGCCGGATAATAGCCATCGTCGGAGACGTAAAGAAGCTGCGTACCGGCCGGTACGTGCTTCATCCAGGACTTAATGTGAACCGCGCGGGCCGCCGGCGGGGTCTGATGATCCGGACGCGTCATCGCGAGGTGCTTGAGAACCTGGGCCGAGAGGTGGTGTCCGCCCGTTGCCATCGTCGAGGCCGGCGGTGCGCCGGTCAACGAGGACTGGGTTCCTGCGGCACTGCAGCCGGCCAGGAGTGCTGCGCCAGCGGCAATGCCGAAGGCGTATCGGGCCAAACTCGAGATTTTCATCGAGAAAGTTGCTCCGTTTCTTTCATGAAAAGTGAGTTTCGTATGTGGCCAGGGTCCTATAAAGAGGTCCTGGCCGGAACCGATCGAGATGTCGACTGTTGTCCGATCCCAGGCCTTAACCTAGCGGCGCTGGGGTCGGTCCGTTAGCTTGGCCGCCGTTCGAACGTTTACCTTCGTTAATTTAGTAAAAAATAGGGAGGCCCGCCGACGGCGGGCCTCCCCTTTTCTGGTATTGCCCTCGCGGGCAATTTCCGCAGGTTACTTGGTGCTGATGGCCGCGCCGATCGGCAACGAGACGCCGCTGGTGCTGTTGGTGGGCTTTCCGCCCGCATCCCAGGACCAACGGTTGACCGTTCCGGAGCCCGCATCGCCGCCGGCCAGATATCTCTCGCTGTTGGCCGCGATTACGCCTTGAACCAAGTCGCTAATACCGCCGCCACTGGTGTTTTGGAGATTGGTCACGCCCGTGTAGGTCAGGGTGGTACCCGAGACGGAGTACCAGAGGACATCAGAGCCGCTCGGCCCGCTTTGATCGCCAACGGCGAGGTAGTTGCCGGCGCGGTACCACTGAACCATACCCGGGAACGCCGGCTGCGTGCCGCTGATGGTCGCACTGGTCATCGTGCTGCTACCCGACGGGAGCACCGAGATCGTGAAGGTGAAGCTCGGATAGCTGAAGCCGTCGACGTAGAGATTCCCGCTGGCATCGTAGCCGTCGAAGAAGTACTCGTACTGCGCCGGATTGCTGATTCGGGTCGGCGAGCCGCTGCCTTGCTTGTAGATCAAGACGCCGCCGGCTTCGCTGAAGTCGAAGATGTCGGTTACGGCGAGATCGCCGTTCGTCGGATTGACGGCGCATCCAACCGGATAACCGTCGGGATCCGACAGCGTTCCGAGGGTCGTGCCGGTGCGCGAGAGCAGAACGATCTGCGTCGAGTTCGTGTTGGTAACCCAAACATTGCCGTTCTTGTCGGAACATTCGCCTTGCGGCTCGTTCCAGCCGGTCAGCGTTCCCTTGAGCGCCAATCCCGGCATCGTATAGATGTCCACGTCATTGGTGCCCGAGTCCGATAAGAATAACAGACGCGGAGCCTTCGCCGCATCCGGCGATACCCACGACTTATGATGATCGGAGTGTACCTTCCCCGATACAAACGAGGTCATGGTGTGGTGCCGGTCCATGACGTGCGCGGTGTGACCCATGCCCGTCAAACCGGTTCCTCCGCCGAGCGTTGATGCCGGCGAATATTGTGATCCTGCGCCGCCGCCACTGCAGCCGGCCAGGATTGCGACGGCCGCCATTACGCCTAACGCGTAGGTGGCCGACCCCGAGATTCTCATTCGAAATTGCTCCTTACTTTCATGAAAGGGCCCTTAGCGGGCCAAACAGGCTCGAGGAAACCCGGTCGTAACCGGACTCAGTAGTTGCTACCGTTCGCCAGGGTTCTCCTGCAACAGGACCTACGACTATTCGTCGTCGACCGGCCGGTAGCTCGGCTGACGGCGCTGAAAGTAAGCACGCGAGCGCGACGACGGAATCCGCTGGAAGGCGCGGGCTTGTTCAGAATAATCAAAGACGTCGCCGATGCTCGTCGCGCGCACGTCGGTCGTGCCGATCCGTCCCAAACCGAACGTATCCTCGATGAACTTGAGGATGCTTCCGAACTCATATTGCGTGTGCGAAATGTAGCCGCCCTGACTGGCCGATCCGATGCGCGCGTATGCTGAGACGACCATCATCGGTACGCGAAATCCCAAGCCGCCCCAGTTATCGAAGAACGGCGGCGGCTCGTGATCGTAAAAGCCGCCCCAATCGTCCCACACGACGATAACCGCGGTGTTCTGCCAGTACGGACTCTCGCCCACGGCATTGACGACGCTGGCGACCCACGACGGACCGTCGTCGGTTCCGGTGTTGGGATGATCGGAGTTCTCTCGGTTGGGAATCACCCACGAGACCGACGGGAGCGTATTGTACGCGATGTCGTTGAAAATCACGTTGGGATCGGTGGTGACGTTGGCGTTCCACTCGGGGCCGTAACGCACGGCGGAGATCGCGTCGAAGGCGTTCCACAAGCCGCCGCCCGTGCCGCCGGTCACCGGCGGCGAATAGTACTTCCACGATACCCCATGTGCGTCGAGCAAGTCGCGCAGCGTCGTGTAGGCCAAACATGGAAACGGCCCTTTGTGGTAGCCGTACTTGAGACTGCCGCCGGTCCACGTCAGGGTCGACGTCTTGGTGCGTTTGGGTGCATCGCACCCCCACGGAGTGCCGCTCGGATAGTCGACGAGACTCTTGGTCTGCTGCGCGTTGATCGTCGTGCCGCCTGCGATCAAATCCTGATGCGCCGTAAAACTGCCGCTGCCTTGCGTCTGGAACATGTGATCGGCCAAAACGTATTGGTTGGCGATATCCCAGTAGGGCGCGATCTGCGACGGGTCGACGTATTGATAGACCTTCACCCCGGCCGGTCCTTTACAGCGGCCGCCGCCGCCTTCTAAGCCGAAGCCGTCCATCATTCCGTTGTCGTATTCTTTGAGAAAACCATCGCGGCGATGGCCGAAGTCGCAGATCTCCGCGAGTTTGACCGCCGCGAGCGGCACGTACTCTTCGCTGCCGCTGGGCGTCTTCATCAATCCTTGTGTCGCGCCGTCGGCACCGGGATAGGTGGCAAATAAATTGTCGAAGCTGCGGTTCTCTTGAATCATCACCACAACGTGGGTGATGGGACTGGAAGTCCCGTGTCGCTTGAGAGTGTCGCCGCGCGTCGGCGTGACGGTTCCGGCGCCGCTCGAACCGCCGCTCGAGCAGGCGGCAAAAGCCAGCGCCGAACTTGCAGCAAAGACGCGCAGCCCCAGCCTCATGATTATCCCTCCGCGATGCTGGTGACGGTCTGTACCAGCGACTCTTTTCCTTTGGATGCCGTGCGCAGCGCCATGCGCATGTAGTCGAAGACTTCCGGCAGGCGGCGCGCGTAACCGCTGATGAAACGCCAAGACAAGAGATGCTTTAGCGAAAGATACTCGGCTTCGTGAAGCAACAGCAAGTTGGTGATGACGAAGTGGCGCATAGCGCTGCCGCGCCGGATGTGGACGCGCCAACGCTTGGCGATGTCGACGTTGGTGAAGACGCCATTGCGCAGCGAGGCGGAGAGCACTGCCGGGCTCACGGTGATAGCGCTGTCGTAACGCTCGGGCATCTGCGTGCCGCGCTCGATCGAGGCTTTGCCGAAGTCCACCGTCCAGTACTCGGTTTGCGGTCCCGCAATGGTGAAGACCCAGCGCGGATTGCGAAGAAACGGCCGAAGCGGCCAAATGGCGCGGAAAAACTTGCGGAAGTATCCGGCAAAATCGTCGAACGAGACTTCCTTGGACGCTTCGGAACGATAGGTCTTCTCAAGACGTTCACTTTCGGCTAACGCGCGTTTCTCCGCGTAGCCGACTATATCGTCCACGACCTTGTCGGTGAGTTCGAAACCCGTTTCGGTCGACCAGCGGCTGCCGACCGGCATCACCTTCAACTCGGTACCGGGAACGCGCGCAGCGTTCGCCGCAAAATAGTCGCGCATTTCGAAGGCCGAAACCAGGAAGCGGTTCTCGTCGCGCACCTCTTGATGCAAGTGACAGATGCCGCTGGCGAACGGCACCGCGTAACGCGGGCGGAGTTGCTGTGCCGCGGCAACGAACGCTTCCATATACGTGCGCCCGTCGACGGGAAGGCGATCCGATGGATCCTCGAAGCTGTAGCGCGTCGGATACGACCAGGCCGGCGAGTGACTGCGCAGCATGAAGTCGACCTTGGGATACTTGGCGCGGAAGGTCCGCCACAGCGAAGGCAGAGGTTTGGAATCGTTGAGGTCCATGAGCGTGCAGCCGTCGGCCTGGATTACCGCGACGCTGTCGTCTTGAAAGGTCACCTGATAGCTCGGTAAACGAGAAACCGGGCGCCAGCTCGATGCGTTGGCCGTGCGTCAGTTCGACGATGTGGGCGCGCCCCATATCCCGCAGCTGCGAAGGCAGTCCTGAGATCGGAAACTTCGGCACGATGATGGTGGTGTGCGGCGAGAACTTCTTGAGCGTCCTCGGATCGAAGTGATCGAAATGCCAGTGCGTTACGTATACGTAGTCCGCTTCGAAAATATCCGGACCAAACTCGGGCGGCGGCGCGTGCCACCACGACGACCAATAGGTCGGCTCGTTCAACCACGGATCGATAACGAGCCGTTTACCTCGCGCCTTGACGTCCAGGCAGGCATGACTAACGATACTGAACTCCATGTGCGCTCCTTCTGCGGCCCGGTGCCGCCTACCATTCTCGGGAGTAGCTATTCGGTGTCGACGGGGGCGCGCGATGGCGGCTGATGCTCGAAGAAGGAGCGCGAATACTTCGTTCCGATGGGAGCGAACGCGCGCGGCGCCTGCGTGAAGTCGAAGGAATCGCCGATGCTATTGGCGCGGACGTCGGTCGTTCCCAAGCGTCCCAGACCAAATACGTCTTCGACGAACTTGAGGATGCTACCAAACTCGTACTGCGTGTGGGAAACGTAGCCTCCGTAGCGCGACGAGCCTTGGCGCGCGTAGGGTGACGCGATAAGCAGCGGTACGCGGAATCCCGAGTCCGCCCCAGCGATCGAAGAACGGCGGTGGAACGTGATCGTAAAACCCGCCCCAATCGTCCCAGACGACGACGATTGCGGTCGAGTTCCAGTATTGCGACTCGCCGATCGCATTGACCACCGTGCCGACCCACGACGGTCCGGTATCGGAGGCGTTGCCGGGATGGTCGGAGTTCCCCTCGGTCGGGATGACCCACGAAACCGCGGGTAACGCGCCGGCGGTAATGTCGGTGAAGATTTGAGTTCTGGCTGACGATGTTGGTTGTCCACTCGGGTCCGTTGCGCACCGCGTCGATCGCATCGAAACCATTCCAGAGGGCTCCGATACCGCCCGGCTCCGGCGGCGAATAGTAACGCCACGAAAGCCCCGCCGCATCGAGCAGATCGCGCAGCGTCGCGTACTTCAAGCACGGGAACGGACCATGATGGTAGCGGTACTGCAGCGACGAGCCCTTTGGCGATGATCAGCGACGTCTTCGTGCCCTTGGGCGCGTCGCAGCCCCACGGCTTCTTCGACGGAAAGTCGATCACCGTCTTGGTCTGCTCCGGATCGATCGTCGAACCTCCGGCGATCAAATCTTGATGTGCGGTGAAACTTCCGCTGCCTTGCGTCTGGAACATGTGATCGCCCAGCACGTACGTCTGCGCGATCTGCCAGTACGGCGCAACCTCCAAGCGGATCGACGTACTGGTAGGGCGCCGTTGCCTGCTGACCGGGGCACTTCTTCCCCCCGCCCTCAAAGCCGAAGCCGTCCATGTTGCCGCCGTCGTAATCTTTGATCACGCCATTGTAGGAGTGGCCGAAATCGCACGGATAATTGAGGCTCATCTTCCGCAGCGGCACGTACTGGTAGCCGCTCGGACTCTTCATTTTTCCTTGCGTCGTTCCGTCGGCACCGGGAAACGTAGCGAAGAGATTATCGAAACTGCGATTCTCTTGAATCATCACGACCACGTGCGAAATATATTGCGAAGCGGTAGCCGGCGAATAGGCGCGCGACGCTGCCGGAGCGTTAGCTGTGGTCGAAGGGCCGGCACAAGATGCC
>CAVTMN010000007.1:0-287735 GCA_963735845.1 Vulcanimicrobiota bacterium
CAAACGTTCTGATTGTTTTGATCGACGATGTTGGTTTCGGTGCATCGAGCGCTTTCGGAGGGCCGTGCCAGGCACCCACCGCGGAACGAATCGCCCAGGACGGTCTGCGCTACACGCGGTTTCACACCACGGCCCTTTGCTCTCCCACACGCGCGGCGCTCTTGAGCGGGCGAAATCACCATACCGTGGGAATGGGCGGCATCACAGAAATCGCGACCTCGGCCCCCGGCTACACGTCGATGCGACCCAACTCAATGGCGCCGCTGCCCGAGATTCTTCGACTCAATGGGTATTCGACTGCGCAGTTCGGCAAGTGCCATGAGGTCCCAGTCTGGGAGGCTAGCCCCGTTGGGCGGTTCGATCGCTGGCCGACGGGATCCGGCTTCGAATACTTTTACGGTTTCGTTGCGGGCGAGACCAATCAATGGTATCCGTCAATCCACGAGGGCACGAACGCCGTCGAGCCGCCGAAGTTGCCCGAAGAGGGCTATCACTTCATGGAAGACATGACGGATCGTGCGATTGCGTGGGTGCGGCAGCAGCGACTGCTCGCCGGCGACAAGCCGTTCTTCATGTATTTCGCGCCGGGCGCTACGCACGCACCTCACCACGTGCCGAAGGAATGGGCCGACAAGTACGAAGGCAAATTCGACGAGGGCTGGGACAAGCTGCGCGAAGAGACCTTTGCGCGTCAAAAGCACCTCGGAGTTATTCCGAAAGATTGCGAGCTAACGGCGCGCCCGAAAGAGATTCCGTCCTGGGATTCTCAGACGCCCGAGTTCCAGCGCGTACTTGCACGCGAGATGGAAGTCTACGCCGGCTTCTTTTCGTACGCGGATTATCACATCGGCCGCCTTATTGACGCGCTCGATCAAATCGAAGCGCTCGACGACACGCTGATCTACTATATTATCGGCGACAACGGTGCCTCGGCCGAAGGCACGCCTCAAGGCACGTTTAACGAATGCATCCCTTTCAACGGATTGAACGACCTCGAAACCGTTGACTTTTTAACGCAGCGCATGGACCTACTCGGCGGCCCGGAGTCGTACAACCATTATGCAGTCGGCTGGGCGCATGCCATGGACACGCCCTACCAGTGGACCAAACAGGTCGCTTCTCATTGGGGCGGCACTCGGAACGGCACGATCGTTCGCTGGCCGAAGGGAATCGAGGCCAAGGGCGAGATACGGCATCAGTTTCATCACGTTATCGACGTGGCGCCAACGGTTCTCGAGGCCGCGCATCTCCCCGAGCCCTACCTGGTCAATAGCGTCGGACAGCTTCCAATGCAAGGCGTGAGCATGCTCTACAGCTTCGACGACGCCGCGGCGGCCGAACGCCGGGAAACGCAGTACTTCGAAATGTTCGGCAATCGAGGAATTTACCACAAAGGTTGGACCGCGGTAACTCGCCATAGTACGCCGTGGCTGCTGACGAGCAGGCCACCATTTAGCGATGACGTGTGGGAGCTCTACGATACAAACAAGGATTGGTCGCAGGCACACGATCTCTCAAAAGAGATGCCGGACAAACTGCACGAGCTCCAACGACTGTGGCTCATCGAGGCCACCCGGAACAATGTGTTGCCTATGGACGATCGCACGGCCGAGCGGTTTAACTCCGACATAGCGGGCAGGCCGGTGTTGGTTCGGGGCGACTCTCAGGTCCTCGCCAACGGCATGGGTGCACTGAACGAAAACGGTATCATCAACGTCAAGAATAAGAGCCACTCGATTACGGCTCAACTCGTCGTTCCTGAGGGGAGCCCGGCAAACGGAGTCATCTTAGCGCAGGGCGGGATCGGCGGCGGCTGGATGTTCTATGTGAAAAATGGAACGCTGAAATATCACTACAACTTCGTTGGGCTTCGCCAAACCGTGATTGACTCGACGCAGGCGCTAACCGCCGGGACGCATCAAGTCAGAATGGAGTTTGCCTACGACGGCGGCGGGCTCGCGAAGGGCGGTACCGTGACGCTCTATGTTGACGGCGCAACGGTTGGGAGCGGCCGCTTAAACGAGACCGTTCCAATGGTCTTCTCAGCCGACGAGACTTCCGACGTCGGGGTCAAGCGCGGCTCCCCGATGACGCCTGACATGCCCCCAACGAAGAGCGCTTTTAATGGCACGGTGCAAGTGGTCGTTATTGAAACCAGCGGTGAGAGTCCCGATCACCTGCTGAATCGCGAACAGGTCCTCAATATGATAATGGCACGGCAGTAATCCCGAGTTCTCGGATCGCACGCAGTGCCGCGCGTCCGAAGACGTTGGCGTAGGTTGGAAACGACAGTGGAATGCGTGCCACCGTATCGACGGTCATCTCGCCGCTCATGGCGATTGCCGCCATTTGGGCCACTTCGACGGCCCGTTCACCGACGATGTGGCAGCCTAGGATTCGACGGGTGCTGCGATCGATCACGAGCTTGCAGAATCCGCGAGTGCGTCCGTCTATGATCGGCCGCGTCGTTTCGGCGTACGATGCGCGCGTTACGATCGTATCGTATTGTCCGCGCGCCTGGTCCTCAGTCAATCCGACCTTCGCGTACTCGGGATCGGTGAAGCTACCGATTGGCTCAACGCTGGCCGGCACCGTAAGCCGCTCCGCTCCAGCTGCGTTGTTTCCCGCGATGAATCCGTCGCGAACGGCGGGTGGAACGAGCATCGAGCGGCCGAGGACGTCGCCCGCTGCATAGACGTGGTGCGCGCTCGTGCGAAGCGAATCGTCGGCCTCAATGAAACCCCGCGCATTGGTTTCGACGCCGGCCCGATTTAGGCTCAGCTCATCGGTGTCGGCTCTCCAGCCGACGGCGCAGACAACGACCTCGGCTTCAAGGGGCGGTTGTTGGCCGCCCGCCAGGGTTACGCGAAAGCCTCGGGCTGCGGGATCGATTCGCTCGATCGCCCCCAACCCTTGATGGATCGCCATACCGTCTTCGCGAAACGCCGCGGCAACGGCGTCGGAAATTTCGGCGTCTTCGCTCGCAATGATCCGGGGGCCAGTTTGATAAACCGTCACCGACGAACCGAGCGCGTTGAAGATCGACGCGACCTGCGCGCCGGTCGCACCCGCGCCGATGACGATCATGGATTTTGGGACGGCGGTCAATGAGAATGCAGCGGCTGGAGTAACCGTCAACTCACCGCCGGGAACATCTAGCTCACGGCTGACGCCGCCGGTACAAATGACGATTCGCTCGCCGCGTAACGCCGGCGCCGACACACTGCGGATCGTTTGAGCATCCGCAAATTCCACCGTTCCGGCATGTTCGAAGAGCTCTACGCCGGCGTTTTTAATTTGTTCGAGCAGCGTGGAGTGGCGGCGCGCCTCGCCAACGACCTCTCGCGCGCGTTCCACCAATCGCGCGTAGTCGAGCGACGGCCGTTCAACTCCGATGCCGTACTGCGCCAACTGACGTGCCTCGCGCGCCAACCGCGCTGCATGCGCCAAGACGCGAACGGGGATCGGCCCTTCGTTTGCCGCCATCCCGCCGAAAGCGCCGCGCGTGATTAACGCGGTCTTGGCGCCCAGATCGCCGGCGCGTAAGGCTGCCGCGGTGCCGGCCGGGCCGGCCCCGATCACGACGACGTCGAATTCGCGGGTCGCGGTCATCGCGCCGGAGTCTCGCTATAACCCATGAGATAGCTGAAGCCGATCGTAAACGAGCGGCTGTAGGCCGTGCCGGCGGCGTGCGGGATGTCTTGCACGGGGTTCACGTAATCGACCGGCGCGTTGTTGCCGCCGTACGTTCCCTGGATTTGAAAGTTCCGTGCGATTAGCTGCGCGGTGTTCAGCGTCAGGTAAAGCGTGTTCGACGAAAAGCCGTACTGAGCGACAACTGCCAGCAGCGTCCCGCCTGGTGAGCGCCAGAAGGTCACCGCCTGCGGCGAAAAGCTCCAAGTTCGCGGCCCACCGGCCTGTGCCGGCGGCGCGTTGGTGACCGGAAACGAAAGGTTCTCGCCGATCGAGCGCTTCTGGTTCAATGCGATATTGAGCAGCGGGTTGATTTCGTATGAGGGACCGGGCGCCGTGAGTGCCGGCGAGCCTGTCGGGGCCTGGTAGGTCGCCAGCACCCCGCCCAACACGCCTCCCTTCGGATTCGAAAAAACGAGCTGTTTGTAGCGGAACTCCATGTCATCCGTCCCGGCAACGGTTCCGTTCTGCGTGCTGCTGATTTGCGAGAACGACGGCAGCACTATTGTGACTTGCGAGGTCGGCGACACGCCCACATGCAGTAAGGTGCCGGGATATCCGAAAGCGTGGCTGGAGATCGTGAACGTCGTCGTCTTACCGCCGGCGGTGTGCGAGAGAACCTCGGGTACGTTGGTGCCCGAGTACGTCATCTGCACTGCGACCTGACCGGCGACGAAGACGCACGGTGACGCGGATAAATACTTCTTCAGTAACTCCTGATAGCCGCCGCAAGGATCGGAACGCACGGGGGGCTGCGAAGCCAGCGGGGCAGGCGTTGGTGCAGGCAGCATTTGCCGATTATATCACCGTAGGTAAGGGTGCGCGCGGGCACGAACCTGCACCGTCCCACGACAATAAGGAGAAAGCGATGGCGACGCAAGACGGCGATTGGAGCAAGCCACAGGCGATGGCGATCCCGGAGGGCGGATACTTCGAGTATAAAGAAGGCATTTCCGGCCCAGTCTTCCCCAAGACCCCAGCGTGTTACGGATTCACGATCATCGCAAAGCTAAAGCCGGGCCGCGAGGCCGCGATGCGTTCGTATGCCGACACGGTTGAGAAAGCGCTAAAAGCCGATCCAAACTATTTGGCGCCGCTCAAGCTGCACTATCTCAAGTGGGTGCTCTTCGACATCAACAACGAGAAGTATTTCATGTATCAGGGCATCTTCGACACCGACTTCGATAAGTACACCGACGACGCCGTGGCGCTCTTTACCCAAGCCGGGCTGAACACTGCTTTTGAGAATCTCGAAGGCTTCCCCGAAGACTGGAAGTCCAACGTGCCTGCATTCGTCAAGTTCGTGCGCGATCACCATCGGCCAAGCTTTATGGAGTATGGCGAGTATCCGTTCGTTTCCGCCGATGAGATCAAAAAAGCTTTGCACGTAAAGCAATCGTTGAGCGACATGCTTGACCAGATGCAATGAGTACCACGGGCCGAACCTACAACCAGCTCCACATACCGCGAAAGTACTCTAAAGCGAACCGGCGGTTCAGCGTCTATTGGACGTGGAGCTATCCCTGGGAATCGAATCGCGACGTCAGAGAGCTAGATAATCGCTTTTCGACGATGACCGAAGTGCGTCGCGTCGCATGGCCGGCCTACGAGACGGAAGCATATTCGCAACAGATGTTCCTTCAGGGCATCGAGGGAACGCTGGAGCTGTTTCATCTGTCTCTTCTGAGCTTTCAACGCGCCGTTGGCGAGGTAACGGACCGGCCCGTGGCCGTCTACCAGCGCGTCGATCAGGCTGGACAGAAACAGCCCATCGACGAGCGCATTCTCGCCGATACCGATACGCTGATGATCTTCGGGCTCGACCACCTGGTCACCGAGCAAGAAGCTGCGCCCGAGGAGACTGAGGCCATTCGCGCCTTTCTCGCTCGCGAGGGGACCTGCCTAATCCTCGGACCGCACCACGACGTCGGCGCATCCGATGACCTAAGAGAGCGCAACATGGAATACTTTCACCATGGCGATCCTTTGGTGCCACGCCAGCAGCGATTTGGCAAATACACCCGGTCGCTCATGAGTGGGCTCGGCGTGCCCGTCCATAACCGCTGGGGGTTGCGGCCGGCAACGCATCCCGGCACCACCAAGACGCTCCCGCTTTCGACCAATGGCGATTTGGATCGTCGCGGCTGGCTCGACGGTGTGAGCACGTTTGTCTTTCACATGCATCTGCCGCACTATGCCGTGACCAGCGACGATCCGAATGCAATTCACGTGCTGGCGCGGCAGTCGATCGACACGTCTAAGCCGCATCCGTTTACCGACGCGGGGAACCGCGAGTTCAACATGTTCCTATGGATGCCGCCCGCCGGCGATCGCGCGGGCGATATTTTGCTCGCCGATTCGACCATCTTTACGACGCTCTTCGGCGGCGATGAAAGCTTGGAACGATTCTGGAGAAACCTTGCGACCAAATGAGTGAGGCATCGAGGCTGGACTTAGCCGACATTCAAAGCGGTGTGCTCCGGCCGCGCCCCGTTCCGTTTGCCGCAACGTACATTATCTTACGGATCGACGACCGCACGGCCGGTCGCGAACTCATGCGCCGTCTGAACAACGTTGTGGCATCGGCAGCTCACCCGGAGAGTCCGGCGCGCGATACCTGGGTCAGCGCGGCGCTGACGTTTCAAGGGCTCCGTGCGCTCGGCGTTCCGCCGGCTTCCCTCGAAACGTTCCCGGCAGCGTTTTCGCAAGGCATGGCTGCGCGCGCGACCGTCTTGGGCGATGTTGGTGAGAGCAGCCCGGAGAATTGGAGAAGCCGCTAGGCACGCCCGACGTTCACGTCGTGATCACCGCGGTATCTAACGATGAGGCGAGGCTTGCGACGGCCCTCGAACGGGCGCAAGGCGTGCTGCAACAACTCGCTGGTGTCGAAGCAATATGGCGTCAAGACTGCCACGTCCTCAAGGACGAAAAAGAGCCGTTTGGATTTAAGGACGGCATCAGCCATCCGGCAATCGAGGGCAGCGGCACTCCCGGAACCAACCCAAAAGAAGTACCGCTTAAGGCCGGCGAGTTCGTACTCGGGTATCCGGACGAGATGAGCGACGCGCCGAATATCCCGCAGCCAGAGATTCTGGGCCGAAACGGCAGTTTCGTCGTCTTTCGCAAACTCCATCAGCGCGTGGCGGCGTTTCGTCAGTACGTGCGGGCCAACGCTACCGATACCGCCGACGAAGAGCTAATTGCGGCGAAAATGATGGGCCGTTGGCGCAGCGGCGCGCCGCTGGCCTTATCACCCGACGGCGACCAGGCAGAGATTGGCGCCGACCCGGCACTCAACAACAACTTCCTGTTTAAAGCCGACGATGCAATCGGCTACAAGACACCACTAGGCTCGCACATACGCCGCATGAACCCGCGCGATGCGGATATCGCGGGCGTGATGCGGATCCACCGCATGATTCGCCGCGGAAGCGGCTACGGTCCGGCGCTTCCCGAAGGCGTTCTCGAGGATGACGGCGCCGATCGCGGCCTGATGTTTGCCTTCGTCGGCGCGAACATCGCCCGGCAGTTTGAATTCGTTCAAGCGGAGTGGATGAACGACGGCGGATTTTTCGGCGATGGCAAGGAGCGCGATCCAATTTCCGGCACGGCCGATGGAGAAGGATCGTTTAGCATACCTCGCCGGCCCATCCGGCGGCAGCTCAAGGGTTTGTCGCGGTTCGTTGTCACGCGAGGAGGCGAGTACTGCTTTCTTCCGAGCCTGAGTGCATTGCGGTGGCTCGCGGATCTTCACGAATAGGGTTTCTGACGGCGCAGTACAGCGCCCAACCCCTCGCGAGTGATTACACCGAACCGAAAGCTGGAATAGCCTCCGCGACGTAGTCGTATACTCGCTCGGGGCTCGACAATAGCCCAATCAAATAAGGAGATCTCAATGTTGGTGCAGCTATTGAGCAAGGGTGCAGATATCGCCATGCTGGGCTTCGTGATCTCGAGCATGCTAGCGTTGGGCGCGAGTCTCACGATTGCGCAGATCATCGAACCGCTGCGCAACGTCCGGCTTGTCCTGTTAGCGTTGCTCGGCAATTTTGTGGCTATGCCGGCACTGGCGCTGGTTCTCGCAAAGCTGCTTCGCCTGGATGAGCAGTTTGGAATCGGCCTGTTGGTGCTCGGGTGCACGGCAGGCGCGCCGTTTCTGCCAAAGCTCGCAGAGCGCGCGAAGGGCGACATTGCATTTGCCGTCGGTGTGATGGTGCTGCTGATGGTGGTCACGGTCGGCTATTTGCCAGTCGTCCTACCCCTATTGCTCCACGGCGTGACTGTCGATCCCCAAAAAATCGCACTCTCTTTGATCTTGCTCATGCTGCTTCCACTAGCTGTAGGGCTTGTGGTTAAGGCGCGTCGTGAAGGCCTTGCAGCGCGGGTGAAGCCTGTGCTCGACGTCATCTCTAATATTAGCCTGTTGCTGCTGCTGTTGCTAATCACAGCAGCAAACATCAACAAGGTTGTGCAAGTTTTCGGGTCGCGAGCAATCCTCGCCGGGCTCCTATTTATCGCGCTGGGCTTTGCGATCGGGTGGTTGCTCGGTGGGCCTGGCGGCGACACGAAACGGGTCGTAGCGCTCGGTACCGCACAGCGCAATATTGCAGCCGCACTCGTTGTCGCGACCGAGAGTTTTAGCGACCCAAAAGTGGTCGTCATGGTGACCGCGATTGCCATCATCTCCTTGATCACGCTCATGCCGCTGTCCGGCGCGTTGGTCGATCGACGTTCAATGCGTTCGAATTACGGCATTGTCCCAAGGCCGCGGGTTGCCGGCGCCTTGAATCGCCCCTTACAGGACGTCCGTGGACGGTATTTAGGCGAACGATCAGCGTCGTACGACAATCTTACGACAATCCGCGCGTCACTTCAGAGACCCTCACGGTAACGATTAAGGGGCCGACCGCCACTCGAACGTAGTCGTCCGCTGCTAATGATCTACAAAGTTGGAGACTTCGCCTAGCGTAGGCTTGAGCTTGAGGTCTTCGTGGGCATATTTGCGATCTTCGTGCCCTCCGGAAACTTTCACTCGCACGAGGATCTCGTGCGGATGAACCTCTCTTACGGTGCCCTCTTCCGCGCTCCCATCAATGCGAACGCGATCGCCGACCTTCAACATTTTTCGTTCTCCCTCTCGTCAGTAGTTACGCCATGTTAACGAGGATGGTGGCCGCCGCACCCGATTTCTCCTTTCTTTTTTGCACTTCGAGATCCTTAATTTCCACGCGAGCTACGGCTAACGTTGGTCGTTCGCCTCCGGGCGGTTGGCCGCTTGGCGGAGCGTACGCAGGCACCGCGCTTAGACGCGCGTAAGGTGCCGGTTTCGTAGGTTATAGGTGTTGTCGAGTGAGGATCATGAGTTATGGCGAAGATTTTATTACAAACGACCATTCCGTTTGCCGAGGATGACTGGAACGTCTCACGCTTTTCGCTTCTGCGCGAAGCGCTCGTCGCTGACGGCCATGAAGTGGTTGCGCGAAATGAAGAGCTTGGCGCAGATCGCAACGATCGTGTGGTCACGGGATTGCCGGACTCCGACTTCGATCAGCTGTGGTTGATGGCCGTCGATACCGGCGACGGCCTCACTGAAGCGGAAAGCGATGCGATTATTGAGTTTCGTAAACGCGGCGGCGGCGTCTTAACCGCGCGCGACCACCAGGATCTTGGGCTTTGCCTCTCTCATCTTGGTTCGCTCGCTCAATTCAACCACTTTCACTCGTACAACCTCGAGCCCGGCCGCACTGAGAACGACGACCAGGATAATCCAAATATTTCCTATCCCAACTACCACTCGGGCGCGAACGGCGACTACCAGAATATCTCGGTGGTCGGCCCAGCGCATCCCCTCCTAAAGAGTGCTAAGGCGAGTGGCGGCGTGATCGAGTATTTTCCCGCGCATCCCCACGAGGGGGCCGTCGGAGTGCCCGAGGCAATCGCCTTCGCCCGCGTCATTGCGACGGGCACGAGCACCGTAACCGGCCGGGCCTTCAATCTCGCAGTTGCCGTTGAAGGTGAACCGTTCGATGGCGGTGTCATGGGCCGCGCGATCGCGGTTTCGACCTTCCATCATTTCGCCGATCTCAACTGGGAGACCGAGCGAGGCGCGCCGAGCTTTGTCACTGACAAACCAGGCGACGAAATTCAGGCGCGATCCCGCTCGGCTCGAGATCTTTAAGGACTATGTCAGCAACATAGCCCGTTGGTTGGGCATGCGTTCAAGATAGACCGCCCTTGTGTTTGCTACCCGTTCGCGGCCGCTTTGATAATAGTTGCAACGGCGCGTGGGTTGGACACATAGATCGCGTGACTGCCGGGCACTTCCACAGTCTTCGAACCGGCGCGCCCACTCATAAATCGCTGGGCAGCGATCGGGATCATCCGGTCATCGGAGTCGAGCAGGTACCAACTCGGTTTCGTTTTCCAGGCCCTGCATCGACTTTGCCATCATAACCGGCCGTCGGGCTTGGCCGGCGTTTACCCGATCTCATCAACGCGATCAGGGTAGAAGGCTAAGTACTCCTTGATCTGCGCCACCGCTTCAAAGGGTGTCTCATAAGTCCAGACGGCGTTGACGGAGCGATCTCCACCCGCTGGAATGCTGTAGTACGATGCGTCCCCTTTGAAGGGGCAATACGTCGCGTGTTCGCTACGTGTGAGCGCGGTCATGTCGACTTCCCGACGGGGGATATACTGAACGGCTGGGTAGTGGGCCTCACGAAGCGTCAACGCATTGCGGGTATCGGCGATAACCTTTCCGGCTACTTTGATCACGACGCGAGACGGATTCGCTTCGATCGAAATCGGATGGCCGGGCCCGGGAATCTTCATCGGCTTGTTCGCCACGATCACCTCCCGCCAGGCGCAGCGGTTTCGTCGAGCACCGGAAAATTTAGTCGAGCCCATGTCGAAAACTTGGTCGGTAGTTGGCCTGCAATTTTGTTCGCAAGCGCAATCCCGTCATGCGAAGCCGACCCTAAGTACGTATGATCCTGGAAGTAGCCGAACATCTCTGCAATCTCTGACGCCCCTGGGAAGAGACCAGCGAAAACGTCCCGTGGCACTTGGTTGAACGTCAGCCTGTGGCCCTGCGCATTTAACGTATCGACGATCTCTTTAAAGCTCATGAAGTCGCCGACCAGTGGTAAATACTCGCCGTGGCCGGCCTGATCCGGATGGGCGAAGGCTCCCGCGACTATGTTGCCGATTTCGGTAATATCGCCCATGTGGATACAAGTTGCGTCTGGATCAAGAGGCAACGCCCACCCCAGGGAGCCGTCAGGCTGCCTCTGCGGAGCAGAAGCCCCAGCGAGGTTCTGATAGTAGAAGGGCGGGATGACGAACGTGTGATTCGCAAAGCAGGCCTCGGTGACTAAGCGATCGACGTTTGCCTTGCCGGTAAAATGCGGAACGTGAAACTTCCCGCTGCTGATCACTTCTACGTCGGGAAGCGTGGACCAGATCAGATGCTGGACTCCGGCATCCTTGGCTGCGCGTATAGCCGCGGTCGCCTGCGCTAGCTCGTCAGTGCCTGCTTCCCAGAAATTCGTTACCAAAAAGACACCATGTGCCCCTTTGAACGCAGCCTTGAGGGTCTCCGGTCGATGTAAGTCGGCTTCGACGACTTCGTCGGCCGGCTCGCGATATTTCTCGGGATTGCGGGTAAGCGCGCGTAGCCTAAATTCGCCGCGAGCCCTCAGGGCGCGCGCTACTGAGCCGCCCTGATGGCCAGTCGCACCGATCACGGCAATAAGTTTTCTGTTTGAGTCGTTCATCTTGGTGAATCTAACCCGGAGTCAGAGAGAATAAGTTGCACCCGAATTTGGGCGCCGGAGTACCGCCGCAATATATCGCGATCGACGCGCATTATTCGGCATTCGGTGACGTAGGCACCTAGCAGGCGCTTCCAATAGTGGAAATGGGGGACTCGACGTGCCCTCATGGCTGCTGCGGTGATGTCCTAAGTCGTCGGAATACCGAGTAAGTTAGTGCGTTCAAAGGGTTTTGTCCGTCGGTCAGACTTAGATCGTGACGTCCATTCCAACGACGATTCTGGCAGTGCCGGGTACGCCGCGCGTCCCCCATAACGCCATACGCCCATAGAGTTCTAGCCACCGCGTCGGGTTTCGATAGGCGCCAAGCTCGAAACGATTGGAAGGAGTGCGCACGGTATTGCTGCCACTGAACCGCACCTCTCTTGCGTAGGACGCGTAGATGCGCGTCGAGCCATCGGCGTTTAGTGGAACGGTATAAGTCGGTACGATTTGGACGAGCCTTTCCGTTGGACGATTTGCGGTAGGGTAAAGATTTTGCGAAATCCTCAACAGCACGTTCAATCGGCGCGAAAGGCCGCCCCAGCCCGATGGTATGGGCGCTCCGAAGTAGTAATCCCCAGATATGTAGGCGGCGTGATAACCGTCGGCCATATTGGGGTCGGAATGCTGATACGAGTAACCGGTACGGGCCTCGAAATGGTCGCGCCCGTCTAACGCGCTGAATCGCATCTTGACGTCGACAAGGTCAAAGGGCGGAGCGAATTTGCTCGTCTGCTGCTCCTCGCTCGATCCCTCGTCGGCATCATCATCCACGGTCATCTGATAAGCTCGCAGAAGCCTAATTCGAGCGGAGAAGCCGCGTACGGCGATTGGCTTGTACTGGAGGCGAAACTGCGTTCGCACGAAGTTGCTGCAGGAGGACGTGGCGCCAAGGCAGGTCGTAAATGCGGGCTCGATCCCGCCGGTGATTTTTGCGCCGCCCGCCAGACATGGGCCGCTCACACTAACCCAGAGAAGCAGCACGCCCGGCGTCCAGAGCATGCATCGCGGCGCTCTTACCACAGCAAATCGGTTAATAAGGCGTGCGTAAATACCTTCCTGCGCCGCACGCCGTTACCGCGCAGCCGTCGATTCATTGGGGGCAGGGTCGCCTGGCGTGACGAATGCGACGATATTGTGGCACCGCGGTTGAAGCGCTATTTCAGCATCCTAGCGTTACTGACAGCGCTAGCCTTTTATGCATTTGAGGCCGCCGCGCTTGCGTCCGTGGCAACCAATGCGCCGACCCAAGCCCACCCAACCATCGTTCACATCGACCTTGTCATACGAAACCTCGCCGCCATCGACGAAGTGAAGGAAACCTGGCAAGTCACCGGTCTGCTCGTCGCAAAGTGGAACGATCCAAGCCTCGGGTATCGGCCCGGCCGAAGAGGGCAGCTTTATCGTGACTTGCCCGGCACAATATGGAAGCCCAGCCTTGAGTTCGCAAACGAGGTGACGCCGACCAATCTCCGCTTCGTCGATTTCTATGCCGAGCCGGACGGAACCGTAGTCTACACGCAAGCGTTTAACGCAGTGCTATCGACCAATTTAGATTTGCGCCGATTTCCATTTGACTCCCAGCTCTTGCCCATTGTCGTTCAAGCGCGCGGAGACGACCTCGACCGCACGATTCTGAAGGCGAATCCTAGAGATTCGGCGCTACCGAAGCGAGCATATGCTGGTCTCGCCCAGTGGGTCCCGCTGTCGCTTAGCGAGACTCAAAATACGGTCGCAGGGAGTGCCAGCCGCGCAAACGATGTGGAGTTTGATCTAAAAGTGCAGCGCAACCCAAATTCTTATATTTGGAAATTCATCGTACCGCTTCTGCTGCTAGTGATTATCTCGTGGGTAACGTTCTGGCTTTCGCATGAGGAATTCAAAACGAAAGATCAGCTTCAATCCGCCGTTGCAACACTTCTGATCATCGTCGCCTTCAATATCACCGCCACTAGCCTTTTACCGCGCACCGACTATATCACGTACATCGACGCGTTCCTATCTACCGCTTTTGCTTTCGTTGTGATATCCATCGCTACCATCGTCGGAACCCACCTCCTGCAGATTAACCATTCTCAGGAGAGTGCATTGCGCGTGCGCCGGCTTGCCGGCCTCGTTCTCCCGTTTGCGTTTATAATCGCTCAGGCGGTCTTGTTTTTCGCTTTTCACATCGGAGGCTAGCCTCGCTCGGCGCAATCGCAGCCCCGGGCGTGCAGCCGGAGCGCGTCTTTAACGGCGATACGCTGATGAACTACCTATCGTCTTATGGCGCACTGATTGACCCCGGTTTCGAGCTCGGCGACCCGTTGTTCGGAGGCCTCGGCGCCTAGATTCACACGCCGAATCTCGGCGTATTCGGCGGGCTGCGAGCTTTTTGCAACGGCCGAGGTCATGCGCTCGACGAACGCAGTGCGGTCCCCAGCGAGTTGCGCGGTCAGAAGATCACCCAGCGTTCTCACGCAGGCGCCGTTCGCATCATAGTCCGAGACGGAACCAGCGTGCGCGGGTAGGGCTGCCATGGAAGGATCGCATTTTGCCAGTACACCGGTCAGCGATTCGTAAAGATGCTCGGTCCACTCCAATGCGTGGTTTCCAAGGTCAGGGCGCCCGACGCCGTCGGGGAGGAGCGTATCGCCGCTGACGAGATAGCGATCTCCAATACAGAACGCGGTGCTTCCGAGGGTATGGCCGGGTACGGGCAACGACAGCACACGAATCGGCGTTTCACCGACTTCGATCGTTCGTGGAACGGCCTCGCGGAGCACGGTACCGCCTTCCGCATCCTCGTCGGCCAGGTAGTACGGGGCAACTCCTGAGGCGAGCTTCGGGCTTCCGGAAACGTGGTCCGCATGAAGGTGCGTGTCGGCAACGCCGATCAGCGCGACGCCAAGGCGCTCGGAAAGTTCGCGATAGGCGTCGGTGAAACGGGTGCAATCGATCGCCAGCGCTTGTTTTCCCGAGACGACGAGATACGAAAGACATCCCTTGGCAGGACGCACGATCTGATAAATGGCGAACGCTTCGTTGGGCGCGCTCACCCGAACCACCCGATGGTAGGTCGCCCAGGCGGCCATTCCTCCGGCGACGATGCCGGCATGAATTCCGCGGCCGCGCAAGATCTCGGCAATGTCAGTCGCCGATATTCCGCGCGCGCACAGCACGTGGACGTTACGGGCATTTTCAGGCAATCGCGCGACCGCGGCGTCTTGGTCACCTTCAAACTCGTCGTAGGGAACGTTGAGATACCGCGCCCCCGGCCCTTGCGGGTGCCAGCGCGCCGCCGCGCCCGGATCTCGGGTGTCGAGTATTACATCGCCGCTCTGCTCCGAAGCGGTCAGCAGGCGGTCGAGTGCCGCAACGTCAATGTCCATGCGCGCCTTCATTCGCGCCCCAAGCGTTCCGACTCTCCTCGTTGGAGCCTGCGAGGACGGCGTACCTAAATCTCAACGCCGGATATCGCCGGTCGCCGTCATTTCGACGGATCCCAATGTCTTGACTCGGTTCCACATTAGGGTTCGAGAGGCAGCGGGTTGCGCCAAACTGAGCCGTCGGCGTACTTCACTCGTAAAACCGCGCAGTACGGCACGCTATCGAGCGGGAGTACTTCGGGGCTAACAACGAACTCGTGATCGATCGTAACGCCGGGCGGGAATTTACCGACGTCCTTGGCAACGGCGATCAGCGAGCCGCGAGCAACCAATCCAAAATCTATTTCGGCTGCGATCAGAGGCCCTTTGTTCTCAAATGTGATTGCCAAGAACGCTTCTCGGTATGGAAACTGTCCTAGATTACGGTGCCAGTACCCATATGGGTCGATCCACGGGTGAGCCTGGCCCGCCGAATGCTGGTGTGGATTGCACTCCACTAGCAAAATGTTCGAGCCAGGCGTCTGAATGGCTTGGGCCGATGCGGCGCACGGGACCAGCAACGCGAGTATCGACGCCTGGATCAACAGTCTCACGTGACCGAGCATACCGCAGCTCCGAGGAGAATGGTAGACCGTCCGCCACTTTCTCGACAACTCAAAAGCCGAAACATAGTGCGCTCCGGTCATCACCGTGTCAGCCTTCGTTTTGTTGAGGCACTCATGAGACTAAGCCATAGAATCATCGCCTCGGCGCGATCCGTTGGTTTGAGAAGGGTTTGCGAAGGCCTGATCCCCGGTTCTTCTTATCGAGACCATAGAATGGCTTTATGAGTCCGCTCCCGGCGCGCGGCTGCGTGCCCACGAGGGGAGATTAGGGTGAATTTGCTTGGCCAAAGGAGTACCCATCGTGCGTTCGCTGTCGGTATTTTTGAGCATTGCGTTGCTGCCGCTGATGCTGGGCGTGACGATCACGACCCCGGGGACGGTGACGACGATCGTCAATCCGAATCTCTTCACGAAGCCAAGCGGCGAGGAACGCCTGCATGGTATCGTGCGAGATCCGATTAGCGGTGACATCTATGTCGGCGATTGGAATGCCCTCATGGTCGGAAGCACTCCATTTTTTGGGCCGTACGTTGAAAATAAAGATTCGCTTCGCCGCATCAATGCTCTCAAGGAAGTCTCAGTCGTGACGTACGTCGTTTCGCCCAACGCGATTGCCTACAATGCCTCTGATCGCCAGATCTACGTTGTCGCCGGAGGCGTCTCGTGCGGTGAGAACTCGCGTTCCGCGGGACCATCTCTTAACGGAATCATCGCAATCGATCCCGCGACCGGAAAGGCGCGAGTCCTCGCGGGCGGCAAAGTCGGCATTACGAATGGCTCGCCGAGCCAAGCTAGATTTACGGGTCCGATCGGCATCGCTTCCGATCCCACCTCTGGAGCGCTCTTCGTTTCCGAAGGATGTCAGAACCGCATTCGCATGGTGGACCCCAGCGGAGATGCCGCAACGCTTGCAGGATCTGGTGCACGGGGGAGCGCCGACGGGGTGCAGCTAGCGGCGAGCTTCAACGATCCGCACGGGATTACGTATTGCGTCGAAGATCACATGTTGTATGTTGCAGACACGGGCAACAATGAGATCCGGGCCGTCACGTTTGACGGCAATGTTTCTACGGTCGCCGGCGCGCCGGAGGCTGGATTCGTCGATGGAACTGGGACGGCGGCTCGCTTCGATCATCCAACCGGCGTCGCTTGCGACAACTTCGGTAACGTCTACGTTGCCGATTCGAAGAACAATGCGATCCGTCAGGTTACGGAAACCGGTATCGTAACGACGATCGCCGGGCAGAAGGCCGCCGGAACGGTCGACGGGGTAGGACCGGCAGCGCGATTCTCTACGCCGGGCGATATCGCATACGATGCCAGCGCGCGCGCCGTCTACGTCGTCGACTGGGGCACGAACAATATTCGCCAGGTAGCGGTTCCCGGTCCTTAGTCCGACGGTCTTCGAGAGCGGAGCGCCGTGAAACAAATTGGGTGGATCGAATGGCGTCGACGTCAATGGAGTCGTGGGGACCGAAGGCGTGATCGTCACTCCCCGAGTTGGAAAGTTCTACGGGGAATTGATTCAAGCGGCACGGCTTGCGGTTTCCGGTCGCACGATTTTGGACTTTCTGGTGATTGCATCCGGCCAAGTGCCCGCGCTGGGCGCTGCGTTAAACGTTCCAGTGGTTGCAAGCGTGTTCACCGCAGTTGAATCCGGAACGCCCTTGGGATGGGCCCCCGCGGTGAAGTCTCGCTCCTCTCGTGGCAGGGTCTTTTTCCGCCCAATTTGGCGGCGAGCAGGACGTCTATGCGAACCGGCCGCAGGTTGGAGATTGGGAAACCTGGACGTTGATCGACAACAATGACGGAACTGTCAGCTTCAAGTCGTTTAACGGGAATTTCCTCAGCGCGGAGCTAGGCGGTGGAGTAGCCCTCTATGCGAACCGAACCTCTATTGGAGGGGAGAAGTTCCATTTAGTCAATCTTTCGAGCGGAAAGGTTGCTCTTAAAACGCATCTCTTCACGGGGTTCCCTCCGCTGCAGAAGTTCGTCAGCGTGCAGCAGTAGTTACTCGCTGCGCCAAGGACTTGAGCTGTCAGAGCGACTCGGGGGGATCGACTGCGACGCCGATGGGAAATCCACCCGACGTTGTAACGGTGCCGACGAGCGTGCAGGCTTGTCCGTTGCCGCCGCCTGCCGGGTACTTGAATTCCTTTGCAACGCCGAGAACCGCGTCGGCCACGAATAAGCGGGTTTCCTTTTTATTGAGATCCATGCCGGCCGGTTCCACACCGGCAATAGTGCATGTACCTGACGGGGTTCCAAATGAGGGCGGCGCATATGTGAGTAAGTCGTGCTCATGCTGGTCGATCAGAACGACATGCTCACTCCTCACGGATCGCACGCCACCAGGAAAACCGAAGTGCCGCGCCGGTGTTCGTGAACGAGGTGCAGGCACCGGCGACGCACTTGCCCACCCAAAGCCCGGGAGTTCCGTCGCTGTAGTATAGGGTGCCATCTTTTTGGATCGTCAAAGAGTAAATCGCTTGACCGTTCGCATTCTGATAATTCGCGACCAATGCCCCAGACGATCTCTTCCACACCGAGATCGACCCAGATGGGCAGGTGCGTCCGAAAATGTTCGAAGCAACGACGTATCCATCGTCGGAGACCGTGACATCAGTGGGCGCTTCGTCACCGCACGTCGCTGTCGACGTAGGTCTTGAACGGGTTCACGTCACCTCGATGATATGCCCTGACGTCGGGCTACGGCGGTCCTTTGGTCGCGTAAAGGTCGCCGGATGAGACCATCAGACCTTCCCCGTGGCATTGAATCCGGTCAGGATCCCACACGGCGCTTGTCCGCCAAGATGGCCGGCAAAAATGTTGACCGTACCATCGGCTTGGTCTGATACGTAGACGAGCAGTCCCGCCGCCGGACACGTGTTGTATCCCGCGCCGTGGTAGCCGGCGCGCAATATGACTCCTCGCGTGTGGCCTTGGCGCGCGAACGGCACCGGTGCTTGTGTCCGGGCGCTAAAACAGCCCGCTTCTAGGGCTACCGCCGCCGCGGCGAACGCGACTTGGATCGGCTTGAGAAAACGCATCGCGGCACCCTTTCCCCGCTGGCTGCGGATGGCATCAGTTCTCGACACGCAACGGCCGACCTTGGCTCCTGACGGAGCGGCGTTTCCAATGATTGGCCAGTTTTGTGGATTTCGTGGGTGATTATTCGTTCTTAATATCGCTAGCCGGCTCTCACCTATAGGGCTCCAGCGGGTTGCTGGTCGTCGTGGTCTGCCCAACTTCGATTAGGTAGTCGTCGGGGTCGCGCATATAGCAGCGGATCTCCGGTTGCGTGCACCTTCGGCTCGGTGATGGTCCACCGGCGGCGCGGCTATGACCTCCGGCTTGTCGTCCGTCGGGCCGCCGCCAACGTTGATGATGATCCAAGTATTTTGAAATCGCAAAAGCGTCGGTTCACCTTCAGACAACACGCAGCTCCCGGTAGAACGCGACCGAGCGCCGAGGTTCTTTGTTATTATGGAGAAGTTTGCGATGAATTGCAGGTCGGTGTTTTCGGTAGCCATACGCCACCGTTACGCTTATATGGGGCGGATGTCTCGCCGCGGCTAGTGCGCTCCGGCGTCGGCGAATCGCTGCGCGAGCCACGGCGCGACATCATTCACGCTAACGGCCAAAACCGAAGCGTGTGTTGCACCGAGATAGGCCTTGAAGGTTACCGGCGTGCCGTTGCGCCGAAGGCGATCCGCGACGGTAATCGAGCCCTCCGAGCTGACCATCGTATCGGCGAGGCCATTCAAGATGAGCGTGGGAACCGAAATCGGGAGATAGGCGACCTCGTTTTGCCGTAAATCTGCGTACAGCGCTTCTAGCGAGCCTTCCCCTTGCGGCCGAAAGATCGTGGCGGGAATCGTAGTCGACCAGTCGGAGTGCTCAAGGAGATCGTAAATGCAGTGCTGTTGCAGCTCTGCCAAGAGCGGCAGGAACTTCGGCTCCAAGATTTGTGACGGTACAACCCGGGGATCGACGGTCGCGAAGCCTTCGATCAAGAGCCCCAGTGCCGCGAGACCGCCGTTCGGCGAGTGATTGTGAAGTTCGTAGGCCAGGGTCGCTGCGGGATACGCAACGGGTGCGTACCCAACGGCGCCGAGCAGGTTCAGGTTCGGCGCCAGTTGCTGACCGAACGCAGCCGTTGCGAGTGCAACGCCGCCTCCTTCAGAGTGTCCCATGACGATCCAGTCGCGACCGATCTGTGGATCGAGTTCGCGCGATGCAACCGCAATGTCGCTCACGTCGCGGGCGAGGGTCGCGGCGACCATGTACGGATGGATCCCGGGCGTGCCGTTCCCTTCGTAATCGGTCTCCGCGACCGCGTAGCCGCGCTGCACGAACGCATCCAGCATTCGTTGTTCGAGGCTCAGCTTGGTCCATCGTGACGGTGCGCACTCTGGCGCGTTGCCGACCGTGCCGTGCGCCCAACTGATCAACGGCCACCCGTGCGGCGGCGGAGCGCCCTTGGGAATCGCAAGCGTACCCGAGATCGCTATCAAGACGCCGCGTGGCGAAAGCGTCTCGTAGAGCATTCGATAATTCTTCGAGGCGGACGGCAACGCCGCGCCGCCGTTAAAGGGCTGCGCCCACACGATCGATCCCTCGATCCCCGATGGCAGCGGGCGCGGCGGCGTATAGAACGCGTCGCCGGAGGGCCCTGACGGAACGCTAACTGCCGCGGTCGCCACCGCAAGCAAGATAGACATAAACACGACCAGCGTAGCGTGCAATGCCCGCAAGATGTGACGGCAATAAACGCTTCCGTTGGTGGAGATGGAGGGACGACCCCCCCACCCCCTACATGCGAAGTAAACGCGGCGCGAAACGCAGCGTTAGGGGGACAAGGCAAAAACGGTTCCGCAGCCGTCATCGCCGCACGCAGTCCCCCCCACAAGAGTCGTGCCGTAAAGCATCCCCTTCGAGCTGACTAGTGCGGCCGACGGGTACCTGCCGTCGGGGAAGTTGCCGAAACTGTAAAGTGACTTCTCTACGCCAGCGGTACTCACGCTGTATACGGTACCGTGGTCTGAGGAGCCGCCGTAGGCCGCGGTGCCATAAAGCCTGCCCTTTACGTCGATCAGGCCCGCCTCGGGATTCCAGCCGGCATTATCTTGACCGAACTTCGTCAGCACCTTTTCGACGCCGGCCGTGGTTATGCTGAAAACGGTTCCACAACCATACGACGCGCACGAATTCCCGCCCGCGGTGGTTGTGCCGTAGAGCGTGCCCTTGACGTCAATCAAGCTCGACTGAGGGAATGCTCCGTCGACGCCGCCTTGGAAACTGTGGAGTACCTTTTCCACGCCCGAGGTGGTCACACTAAAGACGGTTCCGCAGGAACCGGCCCGGAGGCAAGACCCTGCGCCGCCACTATAGGTTGTGCCATAGAGCGTGCCGTTAACATCGATTACGCTTGAATAGGGAAACGCCCCATCAAAGCCACCGTGAAAGCGGTAGACTACCGTCTCCGACCCAGATGTGGTTATGCTGTAAACCGTCCCACTATTATAGTAAGGACCGCCGGAGACAGTCGTGCCGTACAACGTCCCGTTCACATTGAGGAGCCCAGCCCGTGGATCGGCACCGTCCGATCCGCCCGTGAAGCGGTAGAGCACGTGTTCCGAACCGGACGTAGTGACGCTGTACACGGTACCGCATCCGTCACTGCTACATCCCGAGCCGCCGCCCTAGAGGTTGTTCCATAGAGCGTGCCGTTAACGTCGAGCAGGTTACCTCGCGGCCACGCGCCGTCAGCTCCGCCCCTGAAACTATGGAGCGCCTTCTCCTGGCCCGTCGAACTGATGCTAAAAACGGTTCCATTGCCGGAAGAGCCGCCGCGAAGCGTCGTTCCGTAAAGCGTGCCGTTCACATCAATCAAGCTTGAGGCGGGATGCTGGCCATGGGATCGCTTTTGAAAACGGTACAGCACTTGATAGGACGACGTTGGCGAGGTGAGGCGACCGCGCGACTCCGAGATTGCCAACGTCGGTGACGTGGCGTTTGGGATGTTCGCCGTTGACTGCGATCCGCCACAGGCCGCGAGTCCGGCGGTAGCCGTAAGAGCGCTTACAAGGGGTAGCGTCCAAGGCCAAGAACTTTCATCTTCGTGCTCTCCTCTAAGCAGTAGCATTATAGCATCCTAACCACGGAGACTGTTGTGTCGTTCTCGGGCATTCGTCGTAGCGCGCTGCGACCTAAAAGTCTTCACCCGCAATCTTCTTTCCGTCGATCGCGATTCTGAGCTTGACGCGAGTCCAACTCGAACGCGCGAAGACCTCGACGATGTGGACGTTATTCGCTTCGTCCGAGATGCTGCCTCGCATGATCGGAGCGCTCGAGAGCGCAAACGTGTCGGAGTTTGTGTCGACGACCTTCCCGTCGATGTACAGCCGGTTTTCGCCCGCGAAGCCTTTCAAAGAAAACGTGGGTCCCCACGAGTTGTGGGCGACGATCTGATGACCGAGAAACTCCGCCTTGCATTCCGTCACGAACATGTTGTCTTCACTCTTCGGGCTTGCCGAGTTTTACCCGGTAGGCAAGGTCGTCCGTCGCGTCCGATCAAGCTCCGTTGTGCAACCCCTGTGGCTACCGTACGCCGAAGAAGGCCGGATAGGGACCCAGTGGTAGGATGACAACCTCGAGCATTCCCAGTTGTGCGAGTGGCAACGAGCCCACGGCTGCGTGCGCCGCCTTCTCGTCTACACACTCGAGCAGCATCACGGCGCCTGCCGCGTCCCTTCTGCTCCAGATTGAACGAACGACGCCGTCTCCGTAGAGCTCGCGTACCCGCTCCCGCTCGGCGTCGATATGCGCGGCGAACTGCTCGTCGGAGAATCGCTCGGTGAGACGGCGAGAAATCGAAATGAACTGCATGCTAGAATGACTGGACGCTAGACCAAGAAATCCTCTCGGCGCTATCGCTGCTCGCTTCTTTGATGCGGCTTACCTTTTGCCGTGAAGTTGGCGCCCGTAGAAGGGATTGATCCGCAACCTCGGCCGCTGGAACGATGCTGCTGAAAGACCAACTCCCTAAGCGTGCCCTGCTTCGTTTACCCTGCAAAAAGACAAACGCCGAAGTCCCTCAAGGAATCGGGCGTTTTCGATGGTGGAGATGGGGGGACTCGAACCCCCGACCCCTTACATGCGAAGCAAGTGCTCTACCAGCTGAGCTACATCCCCACGGGCCGTCCGGCGAACCTGGAGGATTGTACGCGCCGGGGTGGGCACCTGTCAAAGTAATATGGGGAGCAGCCTGCGAGTCGCCGGCCTTATCGTGGCGGTCGTTGCGACGCTTGTCCACAGCCGTGCCGGGACGTGCGGCTGCGACCGGTAATCGGTCGCGGTGAACCGCTGCAACGGACAGGTGATCGACGAGTCGTCGGCACGCGTGCGCGATTACGATCGGCACCCGCCGGCCAACAATCAGACGGCGTTGCTCAAGCGCTACGGCGCTCTCTCCGAGGTCGTCGGCACCCTAAATGAAGAGCGGGAGATTCTCGATAGCGTCTGCTCGCGAGACGCCCGTCAGGCCGAGCTCTTCGCGCAGGTCGCGGCGGCCAGTGGAGCGGCGCTCGTACTCGAGGCAGACGTCACCGCAAAACTCAACGCCGCTTGTCCGGCGGCGGCGACCGGCATCCCGCAAATGATTTTGGCCGACGCCTGGCTCGGGTTGGCGCGAGTCGTCAACGAGCAGAACGGCACGGTGCCGGCCTCGTTCAACGACGTGATCCCGAAGGTCCAGAGCCGCGCCCAGGCCGTAAACCTCACCCTCCCGGTATGGGCCGATACTTCCGCTTACTGGCGCGACCAGGTCAAGGCGAAGGCCAAAGACACCGTCGCTACCTGCCAGTCGCCGAAGCCCCTCACCCAGCCCAACCTAGCGACGCAGGATTATTTGCGAATAGTTCGCAAATAATCCGATAATGGCCCGAGCCGACTTACGTCACTCGTCCGCGCGAATGGATTGCTTCGATCCTTCAGCGCGAACCGCGCTTTCTTTCTGCGGCGGAAATTCATCAGCGCCTCAAGCTCGCCGGCGCGCCGGTTTCGCTTTCGACCGTCTACCGCACGCTCGAGCGGCTTGCGTCTCAAAGGCGACGTCACGGCACGCACCGATGCGGAGGGCGAGGCGGCGTACATGCTCTGCGAGCCGGCTCATCATCACCATCACGCGATCTGCAGCGACTGCGGTCTCGTGGAAGACGTTGACTGCGATGCCATGGAGCAGTTTACCGAATCGCTGCGCTCGCTGCACGGATTCGAGCTCGACGGTCACTCGATGGAGTTCTTCGGACGGTGCCGGTCGTGCCGGTAAAGCGAATCGCCGCCGTTGCGGTGATCCTTGCAGCAACGTCGGCTGCTCGCACGCCCTTCGACAAGCTCAGGGTGACACGCGACAGGCTCAGGGTGACGTCGCGGCAAGATTCGCGTCGCGACGACCATCTCGACGCTCAACTCGTTCGTGCAGGGCGTCGGCGGCGAATATGTCACCGTTAAAAACATCGTGCCGGTCGGCGCTTCGCCGGAGACGTTCGCGCCGGCGCCGCAAGACGTCGCGGCCGTTGCCGACGCTAACGTGCTCGTCGAAAACGGTGCCGGCTTGGAATCGTGGCTCGACCGCCTGCTGCACGACGCCGGCTCGCACAACCTGCACGTCGTCGTCTGCACTCAAGGCCTGCCGGTGAAGAACGACAACCCGCACCTCTGGATGGATCCGGTGATGGCCAAGGCGTACGTCGGCAAGATTCGCGACGCGCTGGCGGCCGTTGATCCGCAGCACGCGCAGGCCTATCGCCGCAACGCCGCCGCGTATGACGCGCGCCTCGACGAGCTGACCGCGACGATCCGCAAGAAGATCGATACGATCCCGCCGCAACGCCGCAACATGATCGTCTTCCACAACGCTTGGCAGTATTACAACGATCGCTTCGGCATCAACGACGCTGGGCTTCGTCGAACGCAATCCCGGCCAGGAACCAAATCCGCAGCAGGTCGCCGAGCTGATCGATTTGGCGAAGAAACTCAAGTTGCGCGCCGTCTTCAGCGAGCCCGAGTATAGCCCGAAGATTCTTTACACCATCGCCCAGGGCGCCGGCATCAAAGTCGTCGAGAACCTCTACGACGATTCGGTCGGCACCGACCCGCGCGTCTCTACCTACCCGGCGATGCTGCTCTACGACACCAACGTCATCGTCGCGGCGATGAAGTGACGCATCACGACGCGGTCGTCGCGCGCGATTTGGTCGTTCGTTACGAAGACTTCACGGCACTGAGTCACGTTACGCTCGCCGTGCACTACGGCGAAGCGCTGGGCATCGTCGGACCCAACGGCTCGGGAAAGTCGACGCTGCTCAAAACCATCGCCGGCCTGCTCTCGCCGACCGGCGGCGAACTGGAAGTGCTCGGCTCGACGCCGCGACGGCTCGCCGCCGGGCACGATCGCCTACGTTCCGCAGGTTGAAGCGGTGGATTGGTCGTTTCCCGCTACCGTGTGGGACGTCGTGGCAATGGGACGTTTTGCGCGCTTGCATTTCTGGCAGCGGTTTGGCGCGCACGATCGAGCGGCGGTGCAGCGAGCGCTGGAGATGGTGAAGATGAGCGACCTGCGCGACCGGCACATCGCGCATCTGTCGGGCGGCCAGCAACAGCGCGCCTTCGTTGCTCGCGCGATCGCTCAGGAGCCCAAGCTGCTCTTGCTCGACGAGCCGACGACCGGCGTCGACGCGGCAACCGAGGATACGCTCTACAAAATCGTTCGCCAGCTCGTCGCCGAGGGGATGCCGGTGCTCGTCGCGACCCACGACTTGGATCGCGTCGAAGAGGTCTTCGACCGACTGCTGGTGCTCGACCGGCGCGTCCTCGCGCTCGGAACGCCTCGCGAAGTCGTCGAGGCCGGCGCCTACAGCGCGATCAGAGAGCACACGCACACGCACGGACACCTGCGCCTCGATCACGAGCCGCACGCCACCCACACCAGTCATCCGGAGATACACAGATGATCCTTCGACAGGCTCAGGATGACGATTGACACTTTTCTGACTCCATTTCACTACGCGTTTATGCAGCGAGCCTTCGTTGCGGCGTTGGCCGTCGGGATTCTCTGCTCGACGATGGGCACGTACGTCGTCTTGCGCAAGCTCTCGTTCATCGGCGACGGCATCGCGCACGCCTCGTTCGCCGGCATCGTGATCGCCTATCTGCGCGGGGCGAACTTCTACGTCGGCGCGGGAATCGTGGCGGTGGTGACGGCGCTGGGCATCGGCTTCGTGCATCGGCGCGGACGCATCTCGCTCGACACGACCATCGGCGTGCTCTTCACCGGCATGTTCGCGCTGGGCGTCTATTCTGATGAGCCAGCAGCGCAGCTACGCGGTCGATCTGCAGAGCTTTCTCTTCGGCGACATCCTGGCGGTGCAGCCGCAAGACCTTCGGCTGATCGTCGCGCTGAGCGTCGTCGTGGCGGTCGCGGTTATCGTGCTCTATCGCGGCCTGCTCTACACGACGTTCGATCCGATCGTAGCGCAGGCCAGCGGCATTGCCTCACCGGCCTACGAGTACACGCTGCTGGTGATGCTCGCCTTAACGATCGTCGTGTCGCTGCAGGCGGTCGGTATCGTGCTCGTTGCGGCGCTGCTCGTAACACCGGCGGCTGCAGCGTATCAGCTGACGTCCCGCTTCGCGCCGATGATGGCGCTCTCGGCGGTTATCGGCGCCGCCAGCACCGTGGGCGGCCTTTACCTCTCGTACTACGTGCGCGCCTCGAGCGGCGCGACGATCGTTCTGCTGGCGACGCTGCTCTTCTTTGCGGCGGTCATCGCCAAGCAGTTCGTGCGCGCTACTGCACGCGCACGGTAAACGGCGCGGTATAGAGCTTGTCGTTGGCGCCCCGGAACTGAACCCACACTTTATACGGTGCCGGCGGGCAGGGCGGGCAGATCCATTTTCATATTCGGACCGGCGGCCTGCTCGTCGGCCATATCCATGTGCATTCCCGCGCTCTGGGCCATCGCGGCACCGGCACCCGCGCAGCTGCCCGCAACGTGCGGATGAACGTGAACGTACGTCAGCGTCGGTACGCTGATGAAGACGACGTGCGCCGCCGCGCCGAGATAGGTCCCGAGATCCTGCGCCGGCTGCCCGTTCTTGGTGATGGTGAGGTCGAGCGTTTGCGCGGTGTTGGCCGGCAGGGTCGTGGCGGAGAGCGTCACGACGTACGGCCCGGCGTCGATACTTGGCGTTGAAGCCATGGACGGCACCATTCCGGTCATGATCGGGCCGTCGCTCGGAAGCGTGAAGCGAAAGACCTGCTGACCCATTCCCTTCGGCTCGCTGTCGGCAAAAACGTAGTAGCGATGGTAGCGTTCCTTGGTGAACGCTTGCGAAAACGTGCCGGTCGCGGCATCGAAAGCCGGATGCAGGTGCTCGAACGTCAGGAAGTCATCGCGAACGACGATCACGTGCATCAGCTTCTGCATGTCGATTTCGTAATCGAGAATCGGCGTCGAGCCGTCCGGCTTGAACTGGCGGATCTTGAGGTTCGCGGTCGTGCCGCTGCCCGGGGAAGTGCGTAACTCCGAAACGAGCTTTGGCGTGCCTTCGAGCAGTGCGAACGTCCCTCGCATGGCGGGCGCTCCGGCCGAGGCGCGCGCGATTGCAGCGAGGCTTCCAAGGGCGAGTGCGCCGGCCAGAAGCCGGCTCAATCCGCGGCGCGTACGACTCTCCAAGTTCCCTCCTCTTGCGGTTCCAGATAGCCTCCGGCCGTCAGTGCGTCGAGCGCTTCGTGCAACGCGGCGCGTTCGTTCTTATTCGGCATGCCGGCCCATCGCATCGCCAAGTCTCCCAGCTCGATCCGTGCGTCCGGAACCAACGCCGAGCGCAGGAACTCCGGCGGAAGCTTAACGCGCTCCATTCGCCGCGCTACCGGCTCCAACGCTCTTTCGAAGGGTGATGCGACGCTTGTTGCAGGCACCGGCTCGGACGGTTCGGGTTCGCGCCGTTCGGGCTCGACCCGCGGGCGCTCGCTAATCGCCGCGCGTTTTGGCGTGAAGCGCGAGATGACGACGGAATCGGTGATCGTACCGAACCATTCTCCGAGTACCGCGCCGGCGGTTTGCCACGGGACGGCGTTGACGACGGCGCGCCGTCGCGCGATGCCGCCGAGGATCGCTTGCGCGACGCGTTCGGGTGACGCCGCGCGCACGCTCGACGTGCGTTCGATTCCCATCGCTTGGTGAAACTCGCTTGCGACCAATCCCGGGTCGACGTAGGTGACCGCGATCCCGCGCTCGCGCAGCTCGCGGCGCAGTTGAACGGCGGCAGCGCGGACCGCTGCTTTGGCCGGCTGATAGGCACCGTAATGCGGTATCGGAACGCGTACGCCGCCGGTTCCGACGAAGACCAGCTGGCCGCGTCTTGCTTCGAGCTGCGGGAGGGCCGCACGCGCCAGGCGCAGTGGCCCTGCGACCTCGAGCTGCCACTGCGCTTCGATTGCGGCGTCGCTCTGCTCCAGCAGCGCTCCGTAGGTTCCCCCGCCGGCGTTATTTACCACGACGTCGATGCGTCCGAAGACGCGCGATCGCCGTTTCGACGATTCGTGAAGGCGTTGCCGTCGCGGTGATGTCGCCGGCGACGATTTCGCAGCGGCCGCCGCCCTCGCGAATCGCTCGAGCAACCTCTTCGAGGCGATCGGCGCGGCGCGCGTTAATCGACCAGCGCGTATCCGGCGCGTGCCGCCGCCAGCGAGAGCGCTCGACCGATGCCGCGAGCTGGCGCCGGTCACGATCATCGTCCGAACGTCGTCAGCCATGCGTTTCGCAGTACGCGACGTACTCTCGGGCGATGCTCTTGGGAAGGCCGGCGTAGTGCTGGTACTCGTCCGCAATCGCTGCGGGCGGCGGTGACGTTACCTCGCGTGCCTGCGCGGCAATCTCAGCGAGCATTTGCGCCGACCGGCTTGAGGCTGCCGTCGCTGCGCACGATGCCGAAGCGAAGTTCGTGCGGAGCTTTGTCGAATGGCGGCAGCTGCGCGAGAGCCGGGTCGTAGTCGGCCCAGCACCACCAAAACGCCCCGAGCGCGCCGCGCGCGTGCAGGCGATCGACGACGCGCCTGCCGTACTCGGCCATCTCACTTTCGTCGAGACAAGCAAAACCGTCGACGCGATTGCTTCCCGGCGGGCACTCCGGATTGCCGAACTCGCTGAAGAGCACCGGTTTTCCACTGAACGATTGTTGCAGCTCGCAGAGAAACGGTACGACGTTCGGATCGAGGCGATCGCGCGCGAACTTGCTGTAGACCGAATAGCCGTGCATCGTCGGAAAGATCCACGGGCGCGCCATGCTCGACGGCCGCAGGTTGCGGTCTTGATCGAGATCCTCGCCGTGCATGCCGCCGGTCGTGCCGGCGCCGGACGCTTCGAGCAGCGTCTCGCTCAGACGCTCGCTCCACAACGCTCCGTCGCGTACGCTAGCGGGCGTGCGCAGATTGGAGAACTCGTTACCGAGATCCCAGGCAAAGAGCCCGGGATGATCGCGTAACCGCTCGCCGACGCGCCGCGCGAAGTAGACCTGCGCGCGCAGCAGCTCGGGATTGGCGTAGAAGTCGCCGATGGAGCGGTCGACAATCGAGCCGCCGCTGATGGTTCTAAAGCGGCCGCTCGTGGTATTGCGGTCGAGCGTCCAGCGAGGCAGCCAGTTGACGCCGCTCATGTGGCCGCAAAAAAGCGTCGGCATCGCTTGCAGACCGGCGGCGGCGATTCGTTCCATGAGCGCGTCGAATCGGCGCAAGGTCGTATCGTTCATGTGGCCGGGATCGGGCTGAAAGGCCTCCCAGATGAGGAAGAAGCGCACGACGTCGAGCCCGAGAGCTTTGATGCGCGCCATATCTTCGCCGATCTCGTCGACGTCGAAGCGATCCCACATGTACATGGCGCTGCGACGCGGCCAATAGTTGATGCCTAAAAGAAAGCGCGCCATCGAGAACGTTCCTTCGACCGGCCCCTGCGAGGCTCCGCCTTACTCCGGCGCGGTTCAGGATGACACGGCACGGTTGCAGCGAAGGCCTGGAGCATGGCGCAAGCAGGCAAAGCACCGATGGTTGGGATCATCATGGGCAGCCGCTCCGATTGGGAGACCATGTCGCCCGCGCGCGATACGCTCGCCGAACTGCAGATTCCATGTGAGGTGCGCGTCGTTTCCGCGCACCGCATGCCCGACGAGATGTTCGAGTATGCGTCGACGGCCGCAGGCCGGGGTCTCGTTGCGATTATCGCCGGTGCCGGCGGTGCCGCGCACCTGCCCGGTATGACGGCCGCGAAGACGCTCGTCCCGGTGATCGGCGTGCCGGTCTACTCAAAGGCGAGCGGGCTCGATTCGCTGCTCTCCATCGTGCAGATGCCGCCCGGCGTTCCGGTGGCGACGATGGCGATCGGCGGGGCGGTCAACGCGGCGCTCTTTGCCGCGCGCATCGTCGCGCTCCAAGATTCCGGTGTCGCCGAGCGGCTTGCCGCCTACGTGACGCGCATGCACGACGCAGCCGCCTCCAGCGTCTTGGATTGAAACGCATTGAGACGATCGGGGTCATCGGCGGCGGCCAGCTCGGCCGCATGTTTGCGCTCGACGCCAAACGCATGGGCTATCACGTGATCACGCTCGATCCGCAGGAGCATTCGCCCTGCGGGCAGATCGCCGACGAGCAGATCGTCGCGGCGTACAGCGACTTACGCGCCATCGAGGAGCTCGGCCGGCGCAGCGACGTCATCACCTACGAGTTCGAAAACATCGACATTGCCTCGGTGCGGCATCTCGAGTCGCTCTCGCATCGCGTTGCGCCATCCAGCAGCGTGCTGCTCGTGACCCAGAACCGCCTACGCGAAAAGGAGTTTCTGCGCGACGCCGGCTTGGCGACGACGGAACTTCGCGCGCGTCGCCAGTCTCAAAGAGCTCGAAGCGGCGGCCGAACGCGTCGGCTTCCCGGCGATCCTCAAGACCGCCGCCGGCGGTTACGACGGCAAGGGTCAGTGGCCGGCGTCGTCGCTCGCCGAGGCGCGCGCCGCGCTGACGGCGGCGAAAGGCGCGGAGCTGATCTTCGAGCGGCGCGTCGATCTGGCGTGCGAGCTCAGCGTCATCTCGACGCGCAACGCGCGCGACGAGATCGTCGCCTATCCGGTTGCTGAGAACACGCACGACCGCGGCATTTTGGCGATGACCGTCGCTCCGGCGCGCGTCGATGAAGCGACGGCGCAACTCGCGAAGCGCATGGCCGCGACCGTCGGGCATCGTTTAGAAATCGTCGGAACCTATTGCGTCGAGTTCTTTCTCTCCACCGAGGGCGAGCTGCTGGTCAACGAAATCGCGCCGCGTCCGCACAACAGCGGACATTACACTATCGACGTCACGCCGTGCTCGCAGTACGAACAGCACGTGCGCGCCATCTGCAACTTGCCGCTCTCCCCGCCGCGACTGTTCGACCAATGCCGTCATGCTCAATATCCTGGGCGACGGCACCGGCGATCATCTTGACGGCGTCGCAGAGTTGTTGAGCGACCCGGCGATTGTTTTACACGTCTACGGTAAGCACCACGCCGTGATGCGGCGTAAGATGGGACACTTCACGATGCTGGTGGACGGCCCGGTCGGCGACGACGCCATCGCCCGGGCGGAGGCAGCGCACGCGAAACTACACTGGTCGGTCGCATGAGTCCCTACATCGACGAAATTTCTACGTCTTTGTAACGCTGCTCGCGATGCTCAACCCAATCGAGGCGGCAGCCGCTTTTGCCACGCTCACGGAAGGACGTACGCCTCAAGCACAGGCGGCGATTGCCAAGCGCGCCAGCATCGTTGCCGCGATTGCGCTCATCAGCTTCGCCTTCGCCGGTGAAGCGCTGCTGGGTGTGCTCGGCGTTAAGATCGGCGCGTTCCAGATCGCCGGCGGCTTGCTGCTGCTCAAGGTCGGCTTCGACATGGTCTTCGCCGAGAAGACCGATCGCGAGACGGCCGACAGCGCCAAGGCCAGCGACGGGCCGTTGACCGATCCGTCGGTCTTTCCGCTCGCCATTCCGATCATTACCGGACCGGGTGCGCTGACGGCCAGCGTCGCGCTGGTCAATCCCACCGACACGCACAACTACCTCAACGGCGGGATCTTTCTCTCCGTAGCGCTGGTCGTCGTCGGTATAACCTATATTTCGATGCGCGGCGCGCAGCAGCTGGTCAAAATCTTCGGCAAGACCGGAATCGACGCCGTCGGCCGCATCGTCGGCATCATCGTCGCCGCCATCGCCGTGCAGCTGGTGCTCAACGGCATCAGCGGCCTGACGAACTTTACTTTCCGCTAAGGGAGCAGCCCGAGAGGGCCGGCCTTGCATTTGTTCCAACTACTGGCCCAATGATCGTACGCGCGGGAGTCTTTTACGACGGTACGCTGGAGCCGCCGAAGCAGAACGTCGACGTGATAATCGCCGACGGGCGCATCGCCGAGCTTCGCGCCGCCGGCGGAGAGTGCGATCTGGAAGCGGCTTGCGTCACGCCGGGGCTGGTCAACGCACACGCGCACGTCGAGGGAAGCGGCGAGCCGGACCTGATGGGGATGATTGCGTCCACGACGCCCAACCAGCGTTTGCTGCGCGCCGTCGCCAACGCGCGTAAGTCGGTCAAGGCCGGGGTAACGACGATTCGCGACGTCGGAAGCTCGAACAAAATTGCACCCGACGTTCGCGAAGCCATCGAAGAGGGACGAATTCCAGGGCCGCGCATGCGCACCGCGGGCGCCGCGCTCTGCATGACCGGGGGCCACGGCTGGCCGATCGGACGGGCCGTGGATTCGCCGTGGGACGCGCGCAAGGCGGTACGCGAGCAGATGTGGGCCGGTGCCGACTGCATCAAGCTCATCGCGACCGGCGGCGTGCTCACCAAAGGTGCGGTGCCCGGTAACGCCCAGCTGACGCCCGACGAACTGGCAGCTGCGATCGACGAAGCCCATTCGCATGGATTGCGGGTCGCCGCGCACGCCATCGGCACGCGAGGCATCAAAAACGCGCTCAACGCGGGCATCGATTCGATCGAACACGGAACGATGCTCGATGACGAATGCATCGACATCATGAAACGACGCGGCGTCTACCTGGTGCCGACGCTCAGCGCGCCGACCTGCATTCTGGCGCACCTCGAAGACGGCCATCAACCGAAGTACATTATCGATAAGGCGCGTGGCCTGACCGAGGTCATGCTGGCGAATTTGCGTCGTGCCTTCGACGGCGGCGTGCGCTTTGCGGGCGGTTCCGATGCCGGAACGCCGTACAACTATCACGAAGATTACGCGCAAGAGGTCGAGTTGATGTGGGCGATGCTCGGCATGACGCCGCAGCAGGCACTGCACGCCGCCACGAACGTCGCGGCCGAGCTCATCGGGCTGCATAACGGTTTGCTGGCCGTCGGAGAGCCGGCCGATTTGCTGTTGCTCTCGCGCGACGCCGGCGAAGACGTACGGGCGCTGCGCGAACCGCTGCTCGTGCTCAAGAACGGCGCCATCCAGTAAAGAGCAATGCGCTACGCGGCTTTCTTGACTCTCGCGATGCTCGTGCTGGCGATGCAGCCGGCGCGCAGCGGCGTGGCGGTCGGGCCGGGGGCCAATCCGGTACTGTTGGGTCAACAGGTTTTGGGCAGCCCGATTCGTCACGTGATCGTGCTGGTTCAAGAGAACCGTACCTTCGATAATCTCTTTCGCCTCGTCGATCGTTGCCCACGGCGGACCGTTCCCCGGTGCGAACACGTCGCAAACGACGACCGTCGACGGCAAGCAGGTCGCGCTCAAGCCGGTACCCTTCGAGAATCCCGCCGACCCGAGCCACTCCCACGCCGCGCTGTTGCGCGAATGGAACGGCGGCCTCATGGACGGCTTCGGCAGCGACGAACTGCGCATGGCGCTCGACGCGCCCAAACCGGGCCCGGGTTTTCCCTATGCCTACGTTCCGGCCTACGAAACGACCATCTACCACGTGCTGGCCTCGCGCTACGCGCTCGCCGATGAAAACTTCGCGCCGCGCTTGGTGCCGACGTTTCCCAGTCACTACACGCTGGCGACGGCGCAGAGCCGTATCGCGGGAAATCCTAACGATGCGATCTGGGGCTGCGACGCCAAACCAGGCACGACGGTTCCGCTCTTCGGAAAAGGCGAAGCGGTGGTGACGCCGGGAGTCTTTCCGTGCTTCGACCAAACGACGATCGCCGATCTACTCGATACGGCGCACGTGAGCTGGAAGTATTACACCGGTCCCTACAACGACTCGAGCAATCCGGCAGTCGGCATCTACGAAGCCTTTCGCCGAATCCGCTACGGTCCGGATTGGCAGCGCAGCGTCGTGACGCCCTCGGGAGAGATTCTCAGCGACATTCAGAACTGCGCCCTGCCGTCGGTCTCGTTCGTCATGCCCAACTCGCTCGATTCCGATCATGCCGGAAAGTCTAAGCGCCGGTGGCCCCGGCTGGGTCGGTTCGATCTATCTCGCCGTCGTGCAGAGCCAGCACGCCGCCAACGCCGATTGCAACTACTATAAAGACAGCGCGGTGCTGCTGACGTGGGACGACTCAGGCGGATGGTACGATCACGTAAAGCCGCCGGCCGGGCCCGACGGAACGACCTGGGGCTTTCGCCTTCCGATCGTCGCCATCTCGCCGTGGGCGCGTACCGGCGTTTCGCACACGCGCCGCGAATCGACGGCAATCACGAAGTTCATCGAGAAGAACTGGAACTTGGGGAACATGGGGCAGCGCGACGTTAGCGACGACGATCTCAGCGATATGTTCGACTACACGCGCGCCAAGCCAATACCCGTCGTTCCCGGAGCTTTCGATGCGATGGATGATTCGTCAGACGCATTTCAAGCTCGCCGCTGGCCGTCCACGACCGTCACGTCGTGGATGACGACCGGTAACGTTGTGACCGATCTGCAGGGGCTGCGGCTCGCCGTACTCGGCGCGATCTCGTGGCCCGCGCCGCCGGCCGGTTACGGACCGTGGGAGCAGATCGCGTTCAACGTCGCCGACGGAATGCGCCGGCGCGGCCTGGACGTTACGCTCTTTGCCGCGGGCGATTCGCACTTTGACGGCAAGTTGGTGTCGGTCGTGCCGGTGGGGCTCAATGAAGACAGAGCGCTAAGCGGCGACGTCTTCGGCGCGCTGCACATCGGCGAGCTCTTCCGCCGCGCGCACGATTTCGACCTCATCAACAATCACTTCGATTGGCGACCGCTGACCTACGCGCTGGCGACGCAGGCCCCGCCGATGGTAACGACCGTGCACGGTTTTTCGTCGCCCCAGATTCTCGCGGCATATTACGCCGGAGCCGAACGGAGTTTCTACTGTTCGATCTCCGACGCCGACCGCGACCCCGGTCTCGAATATCTTGCCACGACGTACAACGGGATCGATCCGGCGCAGTTTCCCTTCAGCGACCGGCCCGGCGAGTATCTATGCTTTTTGGGGCGGTTCCATCCGGAGAAGGGGACGCATCTCGCGATCGAAATCGCCAAGCGTGCCGGCGTGCGCCTCAAGATTGCGGCGATTCCGCAAGACGAAGCCTACTTTCGCGAGCAGGTCGAGCCGCATATCGACGGCGATCGCGTGCAGTTCCTCGGCGCGGTCGAGCGCCAGGCGCGCAACGAGCTGTTGGTCAACGCATTGGGATTGGTGCACATGACGACGCGCCCCGAGCGCTTCGGACTAACGACGATCGAGTCAATGGCCTGCGGCACGCCCGTGCTCGGCGCGAACATGGGATCGATCCCCGAGATCGTCGTCGACGGGGTAACGGGCTTTCTCTGCGATAGCGTCGACGACGCCGTGGAGAAGGTCGGGCGGCTGGGTGCGCTCGATCGCCGGGCTTGCCGCAGCCACGTCGAAAGCAAGTTCAGCTTGGAACAAATGACCGATCGTTATCTCGCCGCGTACGCTCGCGCGCTCGAGCTCAAGATGCCGCCGCCGCCCAGCGAGGCTCGGTTGCGCGCGCGCCGGCACGATTGGTGGGATCGCCCGATGGCTTACACCGAGATTGGCCCCAAACCCACGAGCCTGCATTTCGAATGAATCGACAAGAGCGCGATTACTCCGGACGCTCGCTCTTCGAGAAGCTCGGCATCCTCGCCCGCCATCACGTTGCGCTGGTCGGCCGCCACGACGAAGGTTTCACCACGCTCTCAACGAGCGGCTGGCAAAAGGCGCGTCGCAGGCATTGCGCACGCAGTACGACGTGATCTTCCTGCGCATCGATTCGGTCCGCGACTTAGCGCGAATCGCGCGCGCTCGCCCGCACCTCAAAAGCAGCGGATTTCTGTGGATCTTTCATCCTAAGGGTCGCGGCGCGTCGCCCGCCGATGGCGAAGTGCGAGAAGCCGGCATCGCAGCCGGCCTAGTCGATAATAAAATCAGCGCTTATACCGAAACGCACACGGCAACCCGGTTCGTCATTCCACTCGCACTGCGCTAACCGCCGTGTCACCCTGAGCCTGTCGAAGGGCGAGAGAGGATCACGCTACGATAAGGCCGCAGCTGCCTCCATCGCTTGATAGGCCTTACTCGTCAGCTCATGATCGACGACGCCGGCAATAAATCGTGATGCAGCGCGAACCTTAGCGAGATCGACGCCGGTTTCGATCCCCATTTGGTGCAGCATGTACAGCACGTCTTCGGTGCCGACGTTTCCGGTCGCGCCGGGTGCGTACGGACAGCCGCCCAGTCCTCCGGACGAGGCGTCGAACTTCGAAATCCCCTGCTGCAGTCCGGCGTAGACATTAGCCAGCGCCGTGCCGCGCGTATCGTGGAAGTGCAGTGCGATCGATTCCAGCGGAATCTCGCGCGCGAGCAGCGGGATCAACGCATCGACCTGACTCGGGACGCCGACGCCGATCGTGTCGCCGATCGAAAGCTCGTCGCAGCCCATCGTCATCAGCTTCACACTGACGTCGACGACCATCTGAGGCGTTACCTCGTCTCCGAACGGCGAGCCGAAGGCGGTCGAGACATAGCCGCGCACCCACATGCCGTCGCGCTTGGCCGCGGCGACGACATCGGCGAACGTCGCCAGCGACTCGTCGATCGTCATGTTGATGTTGCGTTTGGTGAAGTGTTCCGAGGCGGCGGTGAATACGGCGATCGCATCGGCACCGGCGGCTTTGGCGCGGTCGTAGCCTTTGATGTTAGGAACCAGCACCGGGTAGCGCACGCCGGGCGACTTGCGGATCCGCGCGAAGACTTCCGCCGCATCGGCAAGCTGCGGAATCGCCTTGGGGCTAACGAACGACGTCGCTTCGATCCACTTCAGCCCCGTTTCCGAGAGCAGATCGATGTAGCGAACCTTATCGTCGGTCGAGATTACGGCGCTCTCGTTTTGGAGCCCGTCGCGCGCGCCCATCTCGAATATCGTTACTGATTTAGGAATCATCGTTCGGATGACACGCGATTCGCTCACGCGAGTTCCACTAGCGGGGTGCCGGCGGTGACGATCTGGCCCTCTTCGACCAGTACCGCCTTGACCGTGGCGGCCGCCGAAGCTTCGATGCGGTGCTCCATCTTCATCGCCTCCAAAACGGCGAGGAGCGCGTGCGCTTCAACCTCGTCGCCGTCGCGCACGGCGACCTTGATGATTTTGCCGGGCATTGGTGCGGTCACGTGCGCCGCAGTCGCGCCGCCGTGCGCCGCGCTCGCGCCGGCTGCCGAAGGTGGAGCGGCAAAAGCAAACGACCAAACGCCGCCGTCAAGACGTACGGTGAAGCGATCGCCGGCATACGAGACCGCGCCGGAGAAGGTGCTGTCCGCCGAAACCGGCATGCACGAGATCGCCGCGCCGTTGCGCGTGCAGCTCGCCGTTGAGATCGCCCGAGAGATGCCACGCGGCTGCGTCACTTCCCGCATCGGCCGTAAGCGTAACGATGCCCCGTTCGTGCTGAAGTCGCAACGGCACGCTTACGTCGCCGATTCGCCACGGTGCGCGCCCGTCGGCCAGCAATGCCGCGGCGCAAAGCAGCACCGCACCCTCGGGGGGAGCGCTTGCAGCAAAGATCGACTCGTCGAGCAGCGTTCAAGAAGCTCGTCGTGGTCTCGCCGCGGCTGAATCGCTCGTCGCGTGCGATCCACAGCAGCAGCGGCAGATTGGTGCGAACGCCGTCAACGGAAAAATCTTCCAGCGCGCCCTGCAGACGCGAAATGGCTGCGGGGCGATCGCCGCCCCAAACGATGAGCTTGGCGAGCATCGGATCGTAATAGTGCGACACGACGCTGCCGGTTGTCACGCCGGCGTCGACGCGTATTCCCGGTCCTTCGGGCGGCGTCCACGCGGCGATCGTTCCAGTCGAGGGAAGCATGTCGTTGGCCGGATCTTCGGCGTAGATGCGTGCTTCGATCGCCCAGCCGCGCGGCTGCACGTCGGTCTGCGCCAGCGTCAAAGGCTCCCCGGCGGCGATGCGCAGCTGCCATTGCACGAGGTCGATGCCGTACACGAGTTCGGTGACGGGATGCTCCACTTGCAGGCGCGCGTTCATCTCCAGAAAGTAGTACGATCCGTCGCTATCGAGCATAAACTCGCACGTTCCGGCGTTGGAGTAGTCGCACCGACTCGGCGGCGCGAACTGCCGCGGCGCCCATTTCGGCCGCGCAGCTCCGGCGTAAGTGCGACCGAGGGCGCCTCCTCGACGATCTTTTGGTGGCGCCGCTGAATCGAGCACTCGCGCTCGCCCAAATGAACGGTCGTGCCGTGCTGGTCGGCGAGAATTTGAAACTCGATATGCCGCGGATCGCGCAGGTAGCGTTCCAAGAGAACGGCGTCGTCGCCGAAGGCGGCGCGCGCCTCTCGCTTTGCGGCGTCGAGCGCTTCGCCGAATGCCGCGGGCGAGTCGACGACGCGCATTCCGCGGCCGCCGCCCCCTGCGCTGGCTTTAATGAGCAAAGGGAAGCCGACGCGTTCGGCCTGTTGCTGCAGCGCCGCCGGCGTTTGATCGTCGCCGTCGTAGCCGGGCACGGTTGGAACGTTAAAAGCCCGCGCCCGCCGTTTCGCTTCGATCTTGCTTCCCATGGCTGCCATCGCTTCGGGGGACGGACCGACGAAGATCATCCCGGCATCGGCAACGGCTTGCGCGAAGGGCGCGCGTTCGGAGAGAAAACCGTAGCCCGGATGCACCGCGTCGGCTTGCATGGCGCGTGCCGCGGCGACGATCGCATCGGCGTTGAGGTACGATGCCGCGGCCTCGGCCGGCCCGACGCAGCGCGCGTCGTCGACAAAACGCAAGTGATAGGCGTCGCGATCGGCTTCCGAATAAATGCCCAGCGGCACGATGCCCATCTCGCGCGCAGCGCGCGCGACGCGAACCGCGATCTCGCCGCGGTTGGCGATCAGCAGACGTTTAATCGGCGGCACGGCCAGCGATCACGATTCCGCGGGCGGTTCGGCAAACGACGCGCGGCGTTGCTCTAAGAACGCGCGCAGTCCCTCTTGTCCTTCGGGGCCGGTTCGCTGCCGTCGCGATCGCTTCGGTCGTGATGGTGCGCGATTCGTCGTACGAGCTGTCGAGGACGCGCCGCACGAGAAGCTTGGCGGCGGCAATCGCCGCGGGGCCGGCGGTGAATATCTCCGCCAAGCGCCGGTCGACGGCGGCGTCGAGATCGGCGGAAGGTACGACTTCGTGTACGAGGCCGATTGCCTTGGCCCGCGCGGCATCGAAACGCTCGCCGGTAAGGAAGAGCGCACGCGCCTGCGACGCGCCGATCTTGGCCAGTACGAACGGCGAGATGACGGCCGGAATGATGCCGAGTTTGACTTCGGTGAAGCCGAAGACCGCGTCGTCGGCGGCGACGGCGATATCGCAGACCGCGGCCAGACCCGACCCTCCGCCGAGCGCGGCGCCGTGAATTTTGGCGATGACCGGTTTGGAACAGTTGTCGATGGCGCGAAACATGTCGCTCATTCGCTCGGCGTCGGCGACGTTGGATTCGAACGTCAAATCGAGCGAGGCGCGCATCCAGTTGATGTCGGCGCCGCCGCAGAAGACCTTGCCTTCGCCGGCCAGTACGACGGCCCGCACGTCGTCGGCGGCGGTGATGCGCACGAAGCGTATCGTGCAGCCGCTCGATCACCTCGGCGTTGAACGCGTTGCGCACCTCGGGACGAGCGAGGAAGACGCGTGCGACACCGCCGTCTACCGTAAGCTTGACGCTCTCAGCCATCCCCGGCCCGTTCGAGGCATCATCCGAGCGGGCCTCGCAAGCGTTATACTGCTGATATGGAGAGCGGAACGCCGCGCCTGGTCTATCGGTACGCGCTGCTGACGCGCGTCAGCCACTGGCTTTGGGTGCTCGCCTTCATCGTGCTGGTGGGAAGCGGGCTGCAAATTTTCAACGCCTCGCCGAACCTCGACGCCTCCGACAAGAGCGACCCCTCGCGCCGCGTCGTGGCAATTACGTCTCCGGCGCAGGGTGTCGGGCACGACGACCCTCTTTGGGCACACCTTCGTGACCACGGGATGGCTGGGCTGGACCGGCGACGGGCTCGGCTCTCGCGGCGCGCACGCCTTCGGTGCGTGGCTGACCATTCCGGGTTATCAAGATCTCGCCGGAGGACGGCGCTGGCATTTTTTCTTTGCCTGGATCGCTGCGATCTGCTGGGTGGCGTGGCTAATTTCCACCGCGGTCAAAGGTAACCTGAAAGAAATGATTCTACGGCCCGCCGACCTGCCCAAGCTCTGGCCGATGCAAGCGTACTATTTGAAGCTGCGTAAGGAAGCGCCGCCGCACGGCATCTACAACCCGCTGCAGAAGGCGGCCTATACCGCCGTCGGCTTCGTCATCGCGCCGTTGGTCGTACTGACGGGTCTGGCGCTCTCGCCGGGAATCGACGCGATCGCTAATCCGCTGACCGTGGTTCTTGGCGGGCGCCAGTTCGCCGGCTCTGGCATTTTGCCGGCATGCTTTTGCTCTTGGGCTTCTTCGCGATTCACACGTTTCAGGTTGCCACGCAGGGCGTAGTCAACCAAATGCGTTCGATGATTACCGGCTGGTACCGCGTGCAATGAAGCGCCGGCTCTTTTTGGCGACGACCGCCTTGGCCGTGGCCGGCTGCGGACCCGTGAGCTCGGCTTTGAACCAAAACGAGGCCATCAAGCGCATTCTGGAGGCCGCCGAACCACTCAACCACCGGGTTATCGGCACGCGGGGCCTGGCTCGCGAGTACCGGGACTCAGACGTCGACCGTCACTTTCGGGTCAATGGATTCGCTACTCCGTCGGACCGGCATTACATGGATCTTGTAGCGGACAACTACGCAGGCTATCGCCTCGTCGTCGACGGCGCCGTCGAGCGCCGCCGCGCGTTTTCGTTAGCCGAGCTGCAAGCGATGCCGCAGCAAACGCAGATCACGCGCCACGATTGCGTCGAGGGTTGGAGCGCCATCGGCAAATGGAGCGGCGTTTCGCTGGCGGCGGTGCTCGATTCCGTCGAGCCGCGCGCCGACGCGCGCTACGTAATTTTCCGCTGCATGGACGACGACGGCTCGGGAAATCTCTACTACGAGAGTCTGGACATGCATCAGGCGCGTCACCCGCAGGCGCTGCTGGCGCTGCGCCTCAACGACAGCGCCGCTCGATCCCGACCATGGTGCGCCGGTTCGCCTGCGCGTGCCCACACAGCTTGGCTATAAGAGCGCCAAGTGGATCGCTCGCATCGAAGTCGTCGGAACGCTCGCGACGATTTATGCCGGCGGCGGCGGGTATTGGGAAGATCGAGGCTACGAATGGTACGCCGGTATCTAAACGGCGCGCTTCTGCGTCGTCGCCGCGACGCTGCTCCTCGGCAGCAGCCAAAGCAACTTGGAGACGCAGCTTCGGCAAACGGCAGCGGCCTATCTGGCTGGGATCGGCGGCATCGCAGCGGTCACGGGGCGCGATACGGCTTTCGACTACTACGAACGTCTGCGCGACGATGCCGATATGCTCGACGATCCCACCGCCGGTCGCGGCTTCACCGCGGCGCAATGGCTCGAAACCACGCAGCGCTTTGGAACGCTGGATCTCAGCCTCGCGAACCAGCTGCTGGCGCGGCACTACGTTTCGATGGCCGGGGTTCGCGGCTGGGGCGAGACGTTGGTGCGCTCTTCGCGCGACGGCACGATGCAGCCGGTGGCCGTCTACGTTCCGCCGTCGTACTCGCCGGACCGCCCGGTTTCGCTGCTCGTCTTTCTCCACGGGCGCCTGCAGGCCGAGACGCAGCTGCTGGCGCCGTTTTACATCGCCCAGCTTTCCGACACGAACTCGACGGTCGTCGTCGCGCCGTGGGGGCGCGGCTATTACGATTTTCGCGGAGCGGAGAGCGATGTGTACGATGCGCTCGATGCGGCAACCGCGGCCTTTAACGTCGATCCCCGCAAACGATATCTGGCCGGCTATTCCATGGGTGCTTTCTCGGTCTTCGAGATCGCGCCGCTTCACCCCGACCGATGGTCTGCGGTGATGTGCATCGCAGGAGCGCTGTGGGGCGAGGACGCGCAGCGTCTCGTTAGCCGGATGCGTACGTCGCGCTTCTACGTTCTTGACCGGGAGCGCCGACGACAACGTCCCCACGCAATGGCCGACGTCGACGGCCAACTATCTCGCGTCGATCGGCGTCGACGTGTCGTACTACTCGCAACGTCAAGGGACGCATCGCATCGCCACGTTGCTGCCGATTCTGACCCAGGCCTGGGACGACATGATCCAAGGCATCGTGCGCGCTCCGCCGCCGACGTTCGGGTTGGCGCAGCTGCCATCGGAAATTCCACCGAGCGGATACAGACCGTAGCTGCGAATGAGGGTTGAAAAAACGAGGCGCCGCATTGCTGCAGCGCCTCGCGCGTTTCGATGTGTCCGTCGGTATGATACCCCACGCACCCCGACGGTAGCACACTTCTAACCGCTTCGCAACAGCGGCTGCCGTCGCGGCTGGAGCGCCCGGGAATCGAACCCGGAGCTGCGTGGGGTATCAATCCCGCAGTCGACACCATCGAAGCGCCCCAGCCTTCTCCCATCCCTCACGTTGAGCTTGCAACAAGAAGGAACGCGGCAGGTACGTCGTTCGAGTAATCCACGTGTCTACGGCGAAAGTAAGCGGTATGATCGGCCGTACCATTATGGTAGCGCTATTGTTTGGCACCGCGGCTTTCGCGCAACCCGCGACGACCTTCGTTCCGGTAGCCCCCGGGCAGCGTCGTCGCACAGCAGCTCGTCGCGCTGGATGGTCTCGCTCACGACCGCTGGCAAGCCGTGACGAGTAAGAAGCTCGTCGGAAGCGGCAATGGGCGGGAATTCTACCAGTGGTATCTCTCGATCTACGCGCCGCGCGCGGGCGCTTACCGAATACGCTATCAATCGCCACGCAACGGCGGCCCGCTGGAGCGCGTCGTTCAAGCCACCGGAGCAAAGATGTGGTTCCCGGTGCAAGATCTCAAGATCGTCGGGGCCGCGCAGCTGATGCGCAAGCACTACGAGCAGCTCGTCGTCTCGTCACACGCGATGGCGGCCGACTGCGGCTCGGCGACGGTGACCGTATTCACGGCCGGTATCGCCGGCCGCGCGGCGCCGGCAGTTACCGTGACGAATCCGTGCGAGCTGACCGCGAGCATCGTCGACCAACCGGACGGTCCGGCGCTGGAGCTCCACGGACCGTACTACGCGGCCAACGCTGCGCTCTGTTGTCCGACCAAAGCTAAAGCGACGGCGCTGCTGAGCTATCGCCACGGCAAGTGGAGCGAGACGCCGAACTACTTCAAGGTCGGAGGGGGAACGGCCGGACGTTAACGCCGTCACATCCGGAAGACGCCGAACTGCGTGCGCGGCTGCGGCGCGTGCGCCGCGGCATCGAGCCCCATGGCGATGACGCGCCGCGTGTCGAGCGGATCGATGATGCCGTCGTCCCACAGCCGGGCCGTCGAATAATACGGATTGCCCTCGCGCTCGTATTTCTCGAGAATCGGCGCCTCGAAGGCGGTTTTTTCTTGCGGCGTCATCTCGCCCTTAACGGTTGAGAGGACGCTGGCGGCCTGCGGACCGCCCATCACGCTGATGCGCGCGTTGGGCCACATCCAGAGTTGGCGCGGTGCGTAGGCGCGGCCGCACATGCCGTAGTTTCCGGCGCCGAAGCTGCCGCCGATAACGACGGTGAACTTCGGCACTTCGGCGCAAGCGACGGCCGTCACGAGCTTCGCGCCGTCCTTGGCGATGCCGCGATTCTCGTATTCCTTGCCGACCATGAAACCGGTGATGTTCTGCAAGAAGAGGAGCGGCGTTCCGCGCTGCGCGCAGAGCTCGATGAAGTGCGCGCCTTTGAGGGCGCTCTCGCTAAAGAGAATTCCATTGTTGGCGAGGATGCCGATCGGGTGTCCCTCGATGCGCGCGAAGCCGCAGACGAGCGTGGCGCCGTAACGCGACTTGAACTCGTGAAACTCCGACGCGTCGACCAAACGCGCGACTACTTCGCGCACGTCGTAGCCGGTGCGGCTGTCGGCCGGAATGATCCCGTAGATTTCGCGCGGCTCGTATTTAGGCGGCTGCGGGTCGCTGCGGTCCCACTGCTGCGGCAGCTCGCGATGCAGGTTGCTTACGATCTCGCGCACGATGCCGATGGCTTGCGCGTCGTCGACCGCGAAATGATCGGCGACGCCCGAGATGCGGGTGTGGACGTCGGCGCCGCCGAGCTCTTCGGCGGTCACGACCTCACCGGTTGCCGCCTTGACCAGCGGCGGTCCGCCCAAGAAGATCGTGCCCTAGGTCCTTGACGATCACCGTTTCGTCGCTCATCGCCGGCACGTACGCGCCGCCCGCGGTGCACGAGCCCATGACCGCGGCGATTTGAGCGATGCGTTTGCTCGACATGCGCGCTTGGTTGTAAAAGATTCGCCCGAAGTGCTCGCGGTCGGGAAAGACGTCGGCCTGCAACGGCAAGAACGCGCCGCCCGAATCGACCAAGTAGATGCACGGCAGATGATTCTGTTCGGCGATCTCTTGCGCGCGCAGATGCTTCTTTACCGTCATCGGGTAGTAGGTGCCGCCTTTGACGGTTGCGTCGTTGGCGACGATGACGCAGTGCTGTCCTTCGACGATGCCGATGCCGGTGAGTATTCCGGCTGAGGGCGAGCCGTTGTCGTACATGTCGAACGCGGCCAGCGCCGAGAGCTCGAGAAAGCCGGAACCCGGATCGACGAGACGCTCGACGCGCTCGCGCGCCGTCATCTTGTTGCGCCGCCGGTGTTTTACGATCGCCTCGGGGCCGCCGCCCGCGCGGACCGAGATCAGCCGCTCGCGCAGCTCGCCGACGAGCCGCTCCATCCGCTGGGCGTTCGCCGCAAAACTCTCCGAACGCCGGTCCAATCGCGATTCCAACAGCGCCATCGCGGCGCCATTCGGCGCCTCGCGCTTAGAGCCCGGTTAGAGGTCCGTGTGGTGCCGAGGGCCCTCGCCCCGGCGGCGCGTAGGTAGGGAGTGATGGCCGCACAGGCTCAGGTCGACGTCGGCGGCATTCTTCGCCCGCAAGGTCCGCTCGATCCATCGACGGCGCTCCAGCCCTATTCCGAACGGCTCGGCAGCCGCGCGTGCCGCGCACCTGCTTCGGCGTGCCGGTTTCGGCGGCACGGCCGATGACGTGCGGCGCTACGGCGCGCATGCACGCCGGCGAGGCGGTGAGCGCGCTGCTCGATGCCAAGCCGTCGGCCCGATGCCGCCGCCTCGATCTGGTGAACGCGCAGGCGCCGCTCGGCCGCCGCGACGCGCGCGACGCGCTCGACGAACTGCAGTTGTGGTGGCTCAACGCGATGCTCTCTTCGCCGGCACCGCTGCGCGAAAAGCTGACGCTCTATTTTCACGGACACTTTACCTCGCGCGCCACGCCGCGCTTTCCGCGCATCACCTACCAGCAGAACGCGCTCTTCCGAAGCTACGCGCTGGGCAATCTGCGCGAGCTGACGCGCGCCGTCTCCAAAGATCCGGCGATGCTGATCTATTTGAACGGGGGCGCCAACGTTGCCGCGCATCCCAACGAAAACTACGCGCGCGAGCTGATGGAGCTCTTTACTCTCGGCTTGGGCAACTTCACCGAACAGGACGTGCGCGAATCGGCGCGCGCCTGGACGGGATGGCGCGTCGACCGGCGCACCGCGAGCGCGCGGTTCGATCCGGCGCTGCACGACGGCGGCAGCAAGCACTTTTTGGGGCGCACCGGCAACTTCAACGGCGACGACGTCGTCAACATCATCTTCGCCCAGCCGCAGTGCGCGCGGTTCTTTGCCGCGAGCCTATTGAACTGGTTCGTTTATAACGATCCCGAGCCGCAGCTCGTCGACGCGGTTGCGGCGATGCTTCGCGCGCACGACTTCGAGTTGCGCCCAGTCGTTGGCGGCGATTCTCCAGAGCAACGTGTTTTATAGCGCGCGCGCCTATCGCGCGCTCGTCAAGAGCCCGGTTGAGTTTGTCGTCGGCACGTATAAAGTGCTCGGCCTCTCCAAGATCGACGCGCGCGCCTTGCCGGCGTTGGCTCAGATGGGGCAACGTCTGTTCTTTCCTCCGAGCGTCGCCGGCTGGCCGGGCGGTCAGAACTGGCTGACCAGCGGCACGATGATCGCGCGGCAGAACTTCCTCACCCGCGTGCTCGGCGCGCAGACGCTTTCGGAGTCGCTCTGGCTGCACGGACTGCCGCTGACGCCGCAAGACGTCTCGAAGCGGCTCGCTCAAACGATTCTGCAAGACGACGCGGCGCCGGCGTCGCTGTTCGAGTTTCAGGGGTATCTCGGCGGTGCCGGGAGCGCGGCGCTGGCGACGCTCTCGGTTGAAAACTACGACCAACGCCTGCGCGGCGCCGCCTATCTGGCGATGGCGACGCCCGCCTATCAGCTGAACTGATGCAACGACGCAACTTTCTTCTAGCGACCGCTTCCGGATTGGCCGTGTTGGCCAATCCCGATCACGTCTTCGCCCGCGCGCTGGCGCAGACGCCGCTGCCGGGGCTGCCCGGCGGCACCGATCGTTGTTTGGTGCTCGTCAATCTGCACGGAGGCAACGACGGGCTCAACTGCGTCGTGCCGCACGGCGACGATCGCTACTATCAGGTGCGCCCCGGATTGGCGATCGACCGTCACGACGTGCTTGCGATCGACGCGCACGTCGGCCTCAATCCCGGGATGCGATCGTTCAAAGCCCTCTACGATAAAGGCATGGTCGCGATCGTGCAGAGCGTCGGCTATCCCAATCCCGACCATTCGCACTTTCGCTCCACCGAAATCTGGCAGACCGCCGCGCCGGACCGCTACGAACACACCGGATGGCTGGGACGCTATCTCGACGATGCCGGGCTGCCGCCCGCCAATCTCTTCAAGGGCGTTGCCGTTTCGAAGGTGCTTCCCGAAGCGATGGTTTCCAATCGCACCGACATTCCGGCGATTCCGGGCCTTCAAGAGTACGCGATGATCGCCGACGGCAACGTGACGGCGCGGCGCGCCTTCGCGCAACAGGCACGCGACCGGCGGTTGCCGTTCGAGTCGCCCTACCTGGCGCACGTAATGGAGATCGAGGCCGACGCGCAGCGCAGCTCGGAAGAGCTGCCCGAGGCTCGTGTCGGGATACGTAACCAAGGCATCCTATCCGGCAACGGGTCTCGGTCGCAGCTTGGCGCTGGCGGCGCAGATCGTCGGCAGCAACTTGGGCACGAAGGCGATATACGTCGAGCACGGCTCGTTCGACACGCACGTCAGTCAAAAAGCGACGCAGAACCGGCTGCTTACCGAATTGTCCAACGCCATGGCCGCGTTCTACGAGGATCTCGCCGCGCACGGCAACGACCGCCGCGTGCTGACGCTGACGTTCAGCGAGTTCGGCCGCCGCGTCGACGAGAACGGCAGCCGCGGCACCGATCACGGCGAGGCGTCACCCCTATTCATGATCGGCGGCGGCGTCAAAGGCGGCATCTACGGTCAGGCGCCCGACCTCGGCGCGACGAACATGGGCAACGTGCGCTTCACGACCGATTTCCGCAGCGTTTACGCCACCGTGCTTGAACGCTGGCTCGGGCGCCCCTCGGCGCCGCTGCTCGGCGGCGAGTTCGTACAGCTTCCGGTCCTGAGTTGAGCTCGTCGATCCTCTTCCTCGGAAGCGGCGGAGCGCGCTTCGTCGTCGCGCGCCAGCTGCGTGCTTCCGGCGGCATGTGGCTGCGTTTCGGCGAGACGCAGATTCACGTCGACCCCGGGCCCGGCGCGCTCGTGCGCGCGCTGTCGCACGTGCCGCCGTGCAATCCGCGCGAGCTCGACGCGATCGTCTTATCGCACAAGCATCTCGATCATTCAGCCGACGTCAACGCGCTGATCGAAGCGATGACGTCGGGCGGATTCCGCCGGCGCGGCGCGGTGCTCGCTCCGGCCGACGCGTTTGACAACGATCCCGTCGTGCTGCCCTACGCGCGGCGCTTCGTCGAGCGCATCGAGCGGCTGGAGGCCAGCAGTGGGCCGTACCGCATCGGCGACGTCGAGATGTATACGTCGATGGCGCACGTACACGCGGTGGCGACGCACGGCCTGCACTTCGTGCACGACGGCCTACGCGTGGCATATCTTCCCTGCGGCCGCTTCTTCGAAGGCTTGGCCGCCGATTACGCGGCGCGCCGGCCCGACGTGCTCGTCATCAACGTCTTACGCTATCGCGACGACATCAACGCCGATCACTTGACTTGGCTGGATGCAAAACGCGTCATTTCCGAGGTTCGTCCGAAGCTCGCCGTCTTCGCGCACTTCGGCACGAAGATGCTGGAGGCCGATCCACCGCGGCTGGCGGCGGAACTCGAGGACGAACTGGGATTGCGCGCGATCGCCGCGTACGACGGCCTAACGCTGGATCTTGGAGACGCTTATCGCCTATGCCGGCGGCGGCGGAGCCTGCTGCTGACGGCGCCGCGGCGCCGGAAAGGTTTCCATGGGCAGGCGCATGCTGCCGCTGAGCTCTTGGCGCACCTGTGGCTGCGCTTCCATCGATCCGCTGTAGAGGTAGACCGAGCCGTTCTTTGAGGTCGCGGTAACGACCGGACCACCGCCGCCGACCGTGGCCTGTTTCGTCTCCGGGTTGCCCTGCACGAACGCGTCGTCTTGGAAGTTCGATACGACGTGGCCCGAGCCGCTGTGCGCGCCGATCTGCGCACCGCCGCGTACGCCGAGCGCGACGTTGCCGTGATCGGATTCGAAGCGCGCGAGCCCGGCCTGGAAGTCGCCGTTATCGTAGACGATCGAACCGTAGGTGCTGGTGGCTTGAATTTGTTGCGACGAGCAGCCGCGGAAGAGCATGTTGCCGGTCGCCGTACGCACGCGCAGCCGGTCGAACGAAGAGTTCGTCGCCTCGACGCGTCCGCGCAGCGATTCGACGTATCCGGTGCCGCCGACGTTGTCGAGGGCGATCTCCGCCGAGCGGCCGCGCAAGACGAAGACGCCGCGATAGTTCTGCAGGCTGAGATTGCCGGCACGCACGTGTGCGATCACCATCGCCGTGGTGCGCGGAATAGTGATCGTCACCTGACCGCGCCCGGAAGCGACGAGCGCCTGGTGGTTGCCGCCGCTTAAATCGGGAACGACGAACGACTCCGCCGGCAGTTCTACGGTGCCGTGCTCCGTTTCGATCCGCTGCGACTTGAACTGCAGCTGTCTGGGAATGCGCGAGTCGACTTGCTCCGGGGGCACCTGGCGGACGTCTAGGGGCTGGTTGGACGAGATCATGATCTGCGGACGGTCCCAGGTCTGGATGGTCAGCTTTCCGCGGGCGATGCGGACGTTGAGGACCGGCGACATGCCAACGTCATACTGATCGTCGGCGCGCACCGGCGCCACGAAGACCAGAGAACAGAGCGAGGCGAGGAGCATGACTGTCGCTCCCCGCCCCCATCCCCCACGCACGATCACATTGTATCGGGAGCGGCTTGCCCCCATCATGAGAGATCGGTGAACGGAGGCTGGATGCGAGGTAAGAAAACGCTGAAACGGGCGCCGCCGCGCGGGGCCCGGGTCGCCTCCGCCTTTCCTCCGTGGACCCGGGCGATCGAACGGACGATGGCCAGGCCTAGGCCGGTCCCCGGGACGATGCGCGACCGGGCCTTGTCGGCGCGGTAGAAGCGCTCGAAGACGTGGGGCAGCTCCGCCTCGGGTATCCCTGGTCCGCTGTCGGTGACGTCGATCCAGGCCCACTCCCGGTCGGAGCTGACTGCCACTTCGACGCTGCCCTGCTCGCTGAACTTGATGGCATTGTCCACCAGATTGCCGACCAGTTGCCGCAGCAGGTTGGGATCGCCGTAGACCAGCGGCGTGCCGTTGTGGTGGAACCGCAGCTCGAGGTGCTTTTCGGCGGCGCGCGGCGCGGCGTTCTGCGTCACCTCACTGGCAATCTGCGCCAGCGAACACGGCTCTTTGGGAATCTGGTCGCCGCGGTCGGCCTTGGCCAGCGTCAACATGCCGTTGACCATGCCGGCGAGGTCGGCGCTCTCGCGAACGATGGTCTCCAGACTCTCCTTGCGCACCGTTTCGTCACGATCGCCCCAGCGCAGCAGCATCTGCGCGTTGGCGTTGATGGAAGTCAACGGCGTCTTGAGCTCGTGTGAAGCGTCCGAGATAAACTGGCGTTCGCGCGCAAAGGCTTCGGTGAGACGAGCCAGCAGATCGTTGAAGCTCTGCGCCAGGCGTCCGATCTCGTCGCGGCGGCGCAGCCTGGGCGGCGTGGGGAGCGGAGCATCGAACGAGCTGATCTCTCGCATCTCGCGCGACAGCTCGTTGATCGGCGTCGTCGCCTGCGCGGCGAGCACGATGGACAGCAGCACTACCGCGAGCGCCGTCGCCCCCAGCACGACTGCGATCGCTTCCTTTGCCAGCGAGAAGGTGCGCTCCAACGCGTCGAGCGGTTCGGCGACGTGAATGATCGCCGTGCCCTTACCCTGCTGCAAGAAGTGATCTTCGACCAGATAGCGCCGCGGGCCGAGCGTCAGCTCGCGAAACGCCACGTCGTGCGCCGGAGAGAGATTGGAGTTGGGCGGAATGGTCAGCGAACCGAGGTTGGCCGTCTTCGCCAAGGGATAACCTTGGCGCGAGTCGACCTGCACGAAGCTATTGGGCGTGTTCCACGTCGCCAGATTGTTGCTGCTAAACAAAAACTGCAGCGATCCCGACGACGAATCCTCAATCGAGAACGGCGTCGTCGTCTGCTGCGCGAACTGCACGATCTGCCGCATCGTCGCGTTCACGCTCGTCCGCGCTTGATCGTACAAAATCTGCTGAAACCGCCAAACGATGATCCCGCTCATCGCCGTCATCGCCACGATCAGCAGCAACGAATACCCGACCGCAATCCTCCACTTTAAGGACATCGCGACCGCTCCGCGGCTTCAGACATCTAGTCCTTGATCGTGTAGCCGACGCCCCGGACCGTCGTGATGAGCTTATCATCAAATCCGTCGTCGATCTTCCCGCGCAGAGTAGCGGATGTAGACGTCGATGAGGTTGGAGTCTCCGAGGAAGTCGCTACCCCAGACTCCGTTGAAGAGCTCGTCGCGCGTGTGCACTTTGTTGCGGTGGAGCAGCAGGTATTCGAGCAGCGCGTACTCCTTGGCTGTGAGCTGGATCTGCTTGCCGCCGCGATGCACTTCGTGGCGGTCTCGATCCATCACGACGTCGCGGTATTCGATGACGTTGCCTTGCGGGGAGCGCTCGCGCAGCCGCGCCCGCACGCGGGCCAGCAGCTCCTCGGTGGCAAAGGGCTTGGTAACGTAATCGTCGGCACCGACGTCGAGACCGGCGACGCGATCGGGAACGCGGTCGCGCGCGGTCAGCATAATGATTGGTACGGTGCTCTTGGCGCGTATGCGCTTGCAGACTTCGACGCCGTCCATACGTGGCAGCATCAAGTCTAAAATCACTAAGTCGGGTTCTTTGAGGGCCTTTTCGAGGCCGGCGAGACCGTCGCGAGCGACGTCTACTTCGTAGCCTTCGTGCTCGAGTTCTAGCTGTAGGACGCGACTGATGGCTGCGTCGTCTTCGACGACGAGGACCCTATAGGCGCGTCGCTCCAGGGGTGGGCGTTTGTCCATGCATAGGGATTATCGTTCAGCCCTTCGTCGAGACCTGTACGACAGAAGTCCGGCCGGTTGCGGGCCGGTAAAGAGCGAGAGCCAGATTGCCGTCGCGCCGCCCGCGGCTAGCCACGCGAGGGTCGTCGCGTTCGAGAAGAAGCGCGAAGCAAAGGAACCGATCAAACCGAGCGTGTGAACGAAGAGCGATCCGCCGCCAAGCACGAGCAGAGCGACCAGCCAAAGCGCGATCGCACCGGCAGCGCCGAGCGCGGCGAGATCCCACAGCGAGAAGACGGGCGCGGGACGGTATGCGGTTGCGAGCAGAATCGAAGAACGCAAGCCGGCCGGCGGCTCCTCGAGGGGCAACGCGAAGATCGCGCGTTCCAGTTCGCTGTCGTCCATGTTCACGATTCGGTTACCTCCATGCCGCTCAGAAGCCTGCGTAGCTGCTCCTTCGCGCGAAACAAATGTGTCTTTACCGTACCCATCGGTAGACCAAGTACCGTCGAAATCTCCTCGTACTGCTGCCCTTGCAGGTGGAAGAGCGTGATCACCGTGCGGTATTTCTCAGGCAGCGCGTCGATCGCGGTGCGCAGACGCGAGGCTTCGTCGAGGGCAATCGCTTGCTGCTCCGGGCCCGGTCCCGAGTCGGCCCGATCCGGCATCTCGTCGCTGACGTAGTGCTTGCGCCGGTTGAGCCGGTCGCAGCACGCATGGTAGGCGATGGCGAAAATCCAGGTCGAAAATTTGGCCCCCGTCTTGAAGGTTCGAAGGCTGCGAAAAGCTTTGAAGAATGCCTCCTGGGTTGCATCGCGCGCCTCCTCGGCGTCGTGTAGCGTTCGATACGCTAGGTGGTAGACGGCACGGTCGTATCGCTCGACGAGCGTGGCGAAGGCCTCCGAGTTGCCCCGAAGCGTCATCGCTACCAGCTCGCCGTCCTCCGGGAGGGCTTTTACGGCCACCGGCGGGGCCTCGGCCAAGCATGCCGACACGTCCGTCGTACGATATAGACGGGGCGATTGTTTCGGCGGGAGCCCTCAATCACAGGGCTCCGGCCCACGAAACATGGCGGGGCGGCTGCCGTACCTAGGGCAGGAACTTTCACGGAGGCTCTACCCGCAACATGACCACGATTCCCAAGAAAACTCTTCCCGGCTGCGGCCGGACCGATGGTACGCCATCTACGCTGCCCGATGACCGGAACTCCGCGCAATCGCTGCGCCCCACCTTCGACGGCTGGGGGCCGAGGCTTTAAATGTCGCGCGCGTCGGTCGTCGGCATGCTCATCGCAGCCGAGATCCTGATCGTCGGGATGGCGATCTTTGCCCTGGGCCGCGGCGGCACGAGTTTCGCCGCCGGCCTTCATCACGTCGCTTTTACGCCCAGTGCGATCGCGCCGGTGGCCGCCGGCTCCGAGCCGCGCGTCGTCATCGACGATCGGTCGTCGCGCGTTCACGTCGCGGTTTCCAACGATAACCTCGTTCACGTGCGCGACCTCACCAGCATTCGCGGCGCCGTCTATTCGACCGGAAGCTACGCACAGCTGCACGTCACGCGTACGGCGGACGGCGTGCGCGTCGAGCGACCCCGCACGGGCGCGCTTTCCTTCGAGATCTTCGGCTTCAGCAGACAGGCCATCGAGGTCGACGTGCCGAGCGGCTCGCACCTCGAGATCGCCGGCTGCGACGGCGCCGACGTCTTCGGGATCGCCGGTGGAACGACCGTTCATTCTCTTGACGGCCACGTGACGCTGACCGATCTGCAAGGTACGGTCGACGTGCGAAGCGACGACGGATACGTTTCGGCGACCAACGTTCGCGGCGACCGCCTTGCCCTCGCGTCGAACGACGGGCACCTCGCCCTCAAGAATGTTACGGTCGATACGCTGCAGGCGCGAACGCTCGACGGCAGCATCAAAGCCGATGCCTTGAGCGTAACAAACGATGCAAACCTTCAAACCTCGGACGGCTCGATTCATATCGCGCTCGCTCCCAACGCCAACCTCGCGATCGATGCCTCGACGCTCGATGGAAGAATTACCGTCGACGGCGCTACGCTCGATCGCGACGCCCAGCACTCCATTCGCCTCGGGTCGGCTACGGGCAAGATGCGGCTAGCCACATCCGATGGATCGATTCACATACTTACTAACGGAGAAGCTCTACAGTGACGGACCTTAGCGATCTCGTGCCGATGGTGGCAATCCTATGTATCTTCGGCGCACCCATTGCAGCATTCATCATCTCTCGGGTGTTGGCGCATCAGGAGCGCATGGAGATGTTACGCCGCGGCATCGTGCCGCCGCCGAACCCGCGCGACATGCGCCGCGCCATGAAATACGGATGGGTTCCCGGCTCGACGACGCAAGTGCCGCCCGAACAATACGGCTTCCAGCCTGACTTCTACGCGCAGCAGCAGCTGCGGCGCGGCATGCAGGTTGCCTTCATCGGACTCGCGCTGCTTATCGGGTTGGGATTCATCGGATACCACGGCGATGGGACTTTTTTCCCAGGTCCGTGGCTGCTCGGCGGACTGATACCGCTCTTCGTCGGTATCGCGCAGATTATCGGCGCGGTTCTCAGCGGCGCGACCTTCGGACCCGCGTTGAGCGGACGGCGCTACGGAATGACCGGCGGAAGTTCGAACGCGCCTCCTCCAGGCAACGCAACCTCGAGCGCGATGCCGCCTGGCCCCACCTACGGCGGCTGGCGGCCCGGATCGACGCCGGAGATCGAGAAGCCCGCATCGCCGCCCGATTATCGCTCCTAAATCGAGCACGGTTGCATAAAGAGCAACGCCGCCGGACGCTTGCCGGCGGCGTTGCTCTACTTATAAAGACGGAACTTACTTACAGGAGACCAAGGCCATGGCCCAGCCGGCGGCCGTGCGAGTCCTGACCAGATATCCATCCGCAGTCCGATCGTAAACCTGATAACCCGCTCTGAGTGCGTCGGCTAACGATTTGAAGACGATAAGACCTGCCATCTGCGGACCCTCCTTTCCCAGTGATTTACGCTCTCTATACAGTATAACGGCTCGACTCGCAAGGGTGTGCACCCGATTCCGGAGATTTTTCTGAGAATTTGCAGAAAATACCCTAAACAAGATGGCGACGCTTAATCAGCACGCCCGCGTACACGCGACCACCGTCGTCGAGCGTCGCGAACCGGCGACCGGCGTCGTGCTGCTGGCGCTCGATGCGCCGGAGTTGGCACATGCCGCGCGTCCCGGGCAATACGTCATGGCGATTCCACCGAGCGCACAATCGGCAGCGACGGCGCTCGCCATCTATGAAGCAGAAGGCAAGCTCGCAAGCCTTCTTTTCTTTCTCACCGGCAGGCGCACGCACGAACTCGCAGAGTTGCGTCCCGGCGATCGACTCGACGTCGTGGGACCGCTCGGCAACGGATTCGACTGCACGAGAAGCGAGCGCGATGTTGCGATCGTTGCGGGTGGAGTCGGCATCGCATCGGTGTTGCTCTGCGCGAACGAACTGCTCGCCCGCGGTGCACGCGTGCGACTCTTCTACGGCGCGCGCAGCGCCGAACTCTTAGTCGAAGCGAAACGTTTTGCCGACGCCGGTTGCGAATTGATCTTGACGACCGACGACGGTTCGTTGGGACGCCGCGGATTCGTTACCGAAGCATTGGCGGAATCAACGAAGCCCGACGCAATTTTCGCCTGCGGTCCGACGCCGATGCTTCGCGCCGTCGCACGCGTGGCGGCGGCATTTGACGTGCCGGCTCAGTTGGCGCTGGAGGAGACATTCGGCTGCGGCGTCGGGGGATGCTGGGGATGCGTCGTTCCACTCGCTGCGAGCAGCGCACAGGCGCCGGGCTTTCCGCCCGCCGACCGCGGCGGCAGCGATGTCGTCTACGCGCGGGTCTGCCGGGAAGGACCGGTCTTTTGGGCCGGCGAGTTACGATGGTAAGCGTGAAGCCAAGCTTGGCGGTCAAGATCGGGAAGCTGGAACTGCCTTATCCCACGCTGATGGGCAGCGGCTGCTACGGTTCGGGCGAGGAGTACGCGCCCTTCGTCGACCTGTCGAAGGTCGGCGCGATCGTGCTCAAGAGCGTCACGCGGCTGCCGCGTCTCGGCAATCCGACGCCGCGGCTCGTTCACACGCCGGCGGGCATGCTCAACGCGATCGGGTTGCAGAATCCCGGCATCGACTGGTATCTCGAGCGCGAGCTGCACAAGTACGCGGACCGCCCCTGCAAGCTGATCGGCAGCGTCGCAGGCTTTTCGATCGACGATTATGCCTACGTCTGCGAACGCCTGGCGGCGCGCGACGAGATCGCCGCCGTCGAGCTCAACGTTTCGTGTCCCAACGTCGCCAGCGAGGGCGAGACCTTCGGCTGCGACGCCGGACTGACCGCACGGGTCGTGCGCGTCGCCCGTAGCACGACCGACAAGACGCTTATCGTCAAGCTGTCACCGAACGTCACCTCGATTGCCGAGGTCGCCAGCGAGGCCGAAGCGGCGGGCGCCGACGCGCTAGCGGTAATCAACACCGTCCGCGGGATGGCGATCGATGTCGAGAACTGGCAGCCTCGCCTTGGGAACATCACCGGCGGTCTCTCAGGGCCGGCGATTCGCCCCATTGCGGTGCTCGCCGTCTACGAGGTCGCTCAGAAAGTAAAGATTCCGATCGTCGGTCAGGGCGGCATCGAGAACGTCACCGATGCGCTCGAGTTCTTCCTCGCCGGGGCCGCGGCGATTTCGATCGGCACGGCAAACTTCACCGACCCCCGCATCCCCGAGCGCATCGTGGCGGAGCTGGAGGAATACCTCGCACGGCGCAACCTTTCGGCCATCGACGAGATTGTCGGTCGCGCCAACGTCACACTTGCAACGCCCGATCAATACGAAGGAGACGAAGGTTAACGCATGGCCCAGCTGATCGTCGCGCTCGACGTCCCCAGCGCCGAGGAGGCGGAACGGCTCGTCGACCAGCTCTACGAGCTCGACGTGCTCGTGAAGGTCGGCCTCGAGGCGCTCAGTGCTTATCCCGAACGCATTTTGTCGTACTGCGAGGCGCGCGACGTGCGCACGTTCGTCGACGCGAAGCTGCACGACATTCCGAGGACGGTCGGCGGCAGCGATCGCGCACCTGGTCCGTCCGAACGTTCATCTGATCAACGTTCACGCGCTCGGCGGCCACGAGATGATGCGCGCGGCGGTGGATGCGGCTGAGGAACGCGCGAGCGAGCTGGGCATAACCGCACCGAAGATCTTTGCCGTGACGTTGCTCACCAGCATCGCTCCCGAAGATCTCAACGAGCTGGGGTTAAGCGGCGGACCCGGCGAGAACGCGATTCGCTTGGCGGCACTGGCCCGCGATGCGGGGTGTGCCGGCGTTGTCTGCAGCGCGCACGAGGTGCGCGACCTCAAGCGTTTCTTCGGCGACGATTTCCTTACGCTGACGCCCGGGATTCGACCGACGGGCAGCGCGCACGGCGACCAAAAGCGCGTCACCACTCCGGCGCAAGCCGTCGCCGAGGGTGCCGACTACCTGGTGGTCGGGCGTCCGATCGTCGAGGCCGACGATCCCGTGGCCGCGACGCGCGCCATACTCGACGAGATGTCCGTACGGGCGTGAGCGATAGCGAGCTGAATCTGTCCGCGGCGCTGGCGCAGCGCGGAGCACTCCTCGACGGGCATTTTCGACTCAGCTCGGGCCGGCACAGCGACCGCTTCGTGCAAAAGTTCCGCATTCTCGAAGATCCGATGCTGCTCGAGCCGGTCGCGCGCGCGATCGCCGATCGATTTCGCGCCGTTGCGCCGACGATCGTCGTCGGTGCCGCCGTCGGCGGCATTCTGCTGGCGTACGAAGTGGCGCGGCAACTGGGAACCAAAGCGATTTTCGTCGAGAAAGAGAACGGCGTTCCGGGCTTGCGCCGCGGGTTCGCTTTGTCGCCAAACGATCGCGCATTGATCGTGGAGGACGTCGTGACGACCGGACTCTCGGTGCGCGAGGTCATCGCGGTAGTGCGCGGCAGCGGGGCGGAGATCGTCGGAATCGGCGTCATCATTCTGCGTGGCACAAGCGACTTCGGGCTGACGACGCACGCGCTGCTCGAGTTGCCGCTGGAATCGTACGACGAGCGCGAGTGCCCGCAGTGCCGCGACGGCGAGGCGGTGACCGACCCAGGATCCCGGCGTGCCTGATGGTGACCGTTCGCCCGAGCGGTAGGGGAGACGAGGCCGCCGCCGACCGTGCCTTCATCCTCGAGCTCGGCCGGCGCTGCGTGATGACGAGTGTCGCTTCGACGCGACGTGCCCCCGAGGCGATGGTGCGCGTTGCCTTCGAGCGGCTCTGCGAGATCGTCGAAACGCAATCGCACGTCACGTTCATCGCGCAGCGCAAGGGTAAGCGCGCCGGCTTTTTGCTGCTTCTCGACGAGCTTCCCGACGAGGTCACCACGCTGCCTCAAGGGTTCGTCGCCTATATGGCCGTCGATCCCGAGCATCGCCGTTCCGGCGTGGGCTCGGCACTGTTGGCCGCGGCCGAGGATGAGGCAAGGAGGCGTGGTCTGCCGTATATGGCGTTAATGGTTACCGAAGAGAACGAGGCCGCGCGCCGGCTCTACCGCCGCAGCGGCTATCGCACGGAGCGGCGGTTGCTGTGCAAGCCGCTATAGGCAGCGAGCTTTGGCGGCGAATCGCCTGGATCGCCGCAACTATCGTCATCGTCGCCGGCCTGCTCTGGTTTGCCGCACACATCCCCAAAACCATATCGATTTTTATCATCGCCGCGTTCATTGCGTTCGGGGTTCAGCCGGTGGCCCGGCGTTTGGAGCGCCGCATGCCCAAACCGCTGGCCGTCGGAATCGTTTTCCTCGGTCTGCTCTTAGCGGTCGCCATCCTCATCGTCATCGTCGTTCCGTTGACGATCAACCAAGTGCAACTGCTGGCGACCAACGTTCCGGGTTACGCGACGACCGCGCAGACCTGGGTGATCGACGCGGAAACCTCGCTGGAGCACCACTTCCCGACGCTCAAGCTCCCCGAGAGCGGACTCAACGTCGGAAAGATCGGAACGACGCAGATGACGGCGTTTGTCAGCGGGGCGATCTCCTCGCTGGGCGCGATTGCGGTCAATACTGCGACCGGGCTTCTTCATGATCTTCTCGGCGGTTGTTCTCTCGATATTCTTTCTGCTCAACGACACGCAGATCTCGGATTGGTTCGCTTCGCTCTTCCCGCCGCGCCGGCAGCAGACGGCGCGCCAGCTTGCCGCCGAGGTCACCGAGGTTTTCGGCAGCTATATCTCCGGCCAGGTGATCGTCAGCGCGATCACCGGCACCGTGATCGCGATCGCGTCGGCGATTATCGGCTTCAAGTTTTCGCTGATCGTCGGCATTATCTCGGCCGTGGCGTACGCGATACCGGTGATCGGCATGCTAATCGCGCAGGTCATCGCCATACCGATGAGTGCGCCGCAGGGCGTTTGGATGATCGTCTGGGTCCAGGTCATCATGTTCGCCATGGCGCGAATCAGCGACAACGTGCTCGTTCCCAAGATCATGGGGCAGTCGGCGGGCGTCTCGCCGATCGGCTCGATGTTCGCCGTCTTTGCCGGCGGCGAGCTCTTCGGCATCCCGGGACTGATCTTAGGCATCCCGGCAGCGGCGCTCATTAAAATCCTGTGGCGCTACTTCGTGGCGCCGTGGATCACGGCTCAGCTCGAGAAGACGTAGCCCCGCCGCTGGGGTGCGCGACCACCGCAATCGGATCTTCGTAAGCGACGGCACCGCAGTTACGCGCGGCCGCCAGTCGTTGCGTGTTGAGCTGCGGCGCCATATCGTTCTGCGCCACGGCGGTTAGGAGCACGCCGTAGCGCCGCGCGGTCGCGCAGGGCGCCGCGTCCGGTAAATCCATCGTCTGCGTTGCCGGCGAGAGAACGTTGACGACGCCCAAGCGCAACCCCCAACCACCGATCCGCGGCGGATGCTGCATCGCGATCCACCGATACAGGCCCGGCTGCGCCTGCCCAACGCGCAACGAGTCGGCGTAATAGTCGATTGGGTGGCGCCCGGCGAGATGCGTCGCAGCCACGACGGCGACGCCGAATGCCGTTGCCGGCACCCAGGCCGCCCGGCGGTTGCGAACCGCGGCGGCAATAGCAACGGCGGCAACGGCAACCGGTAACGCGGCGTGCGTAGAGCCGTCGTTCCAAAAGATACCGAGAACGTACGCGATTCCGTAAATCGCAGCCGCCCAGAGCAACGCGATCGCGACGTAAGAAAAGCGCGCGGCAACGGGCGCGAGCGCCAGCGCGCCGGCAGCAACGGCCGGCGCGGCGAAACGCAGCGAGGCTCCGGTCGCGAGCTGCGCCACCGACGTGTCGTAGCCGAACGGGAGGACGAAAAAGAGCAGAGCCGCAGCGAACGCGCTCCATCCCAGCGCGCGTTGCTTCGGCAGAATCGCCGGTGCGAGCAGTGCCGCCGCCAGTGCGATCAGCGCGAAGGGCGAGATCGACGTTCCGACGCGGAGCAGCAGCAGCAATGCCGCCGGGCCGTGTGCGACGATCGTCGACCCCGCGATATCGCCGTATGCAGTGCTCGCCGGCGCGAGGATTGCCGCATTCCAGAGCAGCGCGTCGCGCGCGATCCAGAGCCCGAGCGCTGCCGCTACGGCAAGCCATGCTTCGCGCGGCGCGCGACTCGCGACCAGCGCGATACCGGAAAAGATCCAACCTTGCGGCTTGATCAGTGCGGTTACCGCCAGCGTGCGCATTGCGGCGGCGCGGTCGCCGGTCGTACCGAGCGCGGCGAGGCTCTCGAGAAAGAACGCGGCGAGCCAGGCGTCGTTTTGCAGCGTTCCACCCTGAATCGCCAACGGATATGTGGCGATGGTCGCGGCGGCGAGCGCGTCGGCGAGTAGTGGGGGCGCGTCGAGAGTCTCGCGCGCGATAGCGGCGATACGGAAGCCGAGCAGCGCGAGCGCGACGAAGCCGCACCACGGCAGCGCGAACGGGCTTGCAACGCCGTAGAGGCCCGCGACAAAAAGCTCCGATGCCGGTGGGTACCACCAGTAGTGCGTCGCGGTCGTCCACAGAGAGTGGGATTGCACCCACGACGCCGCGTTAGGAAGATGGTACGAGAGCGAATCGCCGTCAAGCAGCGGGCGCATCAGTTGCGGCCACGCTACGGCGATCAGCGTACCGAGGGTAACGTACGGAACGGGATCGCTCGCTGTGGAGGGGAGCAGCACTTCGCGCCATCCGCGGCGCCGAACGGCGACCGCGATGAAGAGCGCCAGCACGATCCAGCACGTTGCCGGGTAGAGCGCGTGCACGAAGGCGAGGACGAACGGAATTCCGACGCCAACGATCAGCGCGTCGCGCCACCGATCGGCGAAACCGTAGCGTTCGCCCGAGCGTAGTGCCGGGGCCGCGGCGTAGAGGCCGAGCAGCCAGAGGGCGGCCGCTAAGCCGGGCAACTACATCGAATCCGGCGCGCTTACGCCCGCGAGGGAAAGCGCGCGCGAGAGAACGCTCTTGGCGGCCAGAGAGAGCGCTAAACGCGCCAGCCGCGTCTCGCGGTCGTCGGCCAAAATCTTGCACTCGGTGTAGAACTGGTGGAAGTCCGCGGCTACGTCGCGCGCGTAGCGCGCAAGACGATGCGCCGCCAGATGCTCCGCTACGCCGGCGACGACGGTCGGAAACTCGGCCAGACGTCGCGCCAGCGCCAACTCCGAGCGATGCACCAGCGGAGCGAGCGAGGCCGACCGCGCGTCGCGCACGTCCTCAGGCAGCGCGCGCCGCAGCACCGACGCGATGCGGGCGTGTCCGTACTGCACGTAATAGACGGGGTTCTCGCTGTCTTTTTCGGCGGCCAGCTTGAGATCGAAGGTGAGCGGCGATTCAATCGCCGGCACGATGAAGAAGAATCGCGCCGCGTCGAGCCCCACCTCGTCGATGATCTCGTCGAGCGTTACGATCTCACCGGCCCGTTTGCTCATCGCAACGTGCTCGCTACCGCGCATCAACGCGATCTGCTGTGCGATGATGACCTCTAATCGCCCCGGATAGCCAAGCGCCGACGCCATTCCCTTGAGCCGCTCGATGTATCCGTGATGATCGGGACCGAGGATGTCGACGACGCGATCGCTGCTCTTAAGCTTCTGATAGTGATAGGCTACGTCCATGCAAAAGTATGTCGGCCGTCCGTCGCTGCGCAACAGCACCCGATCCTTGTCGTCGCCGAAGTTTGTCGCGCGGAAGAAGAGCGCGCCGTCCTGTTCGTAGGTTAAGCCGAGCTCGGTCAGACGATCGATTCCTTCGCGCACCTTGCCGCTCTCGTGCAGCTCGCGTTCGCTCTGCCAGCAATCGTAGACGACGCCGAAGCGATCCGCGGTGCGGCGCTGCTCGGCGACCAGTTCGTCGCGGCCGAAGGCCGAGAAATAGGGAAGCCACTCCGATTCCGGTGCGTCGATCCAGCGCTCTCCGTCGCGGCTTTCGATGCGCCGGGCAATCGGAATCAAATACTCGCCGGGATAGCCGTCTTCCGGAAATGGATAGCCCGGATCGAAGAATGCGCGATAGCGAGCATAGATCGAACGCCCAAGCGCGTCGAGCTGACCGCCCGCATCGTTGATGATCCATTCGACGTAGACGTCGTATCCGCAGAAGCGCATAGCGTCGGCGAGCGTCGCGCCGATCGACATCGAACGGCCTTGCACGACGACCAACGGTCCGGTCGGATTGGCACTGCCGAACTCCAGCGAGATGCGTACGCCGCGCCGCGCCATCTTGCCGTAGTCCTCACCTTTTTGGAGAATCTCGGCGACGACGCTCTGCCAGACCGCCGGAGCCAGGCGCAGGTTGATGAAGCCGCCGACGGCCTCGATGCTGCTGAAACGTTCGGCCAGCTCGGGATTGCGCGCGTCGATTACGCCGACGATGGTTTTTGCGATCTCTTGCGGCGCGTTACGCGCGCGCTTCGCCAGCGAGAACGCGACGTTGGTCGAGAAGTCGCCAAACTCGGGACGACGCGGCGCCTCGAACGCAACGGTCGCGGGCTCTCCCGGATACGTCTCGGCAACGGCCGCCGCAGCGGCGTCGGAAAAGGCACGCAGCGCGCCGTCCAAACTCATGCACTAGGCTTTTTCGCCGCGACATAGCGGTGCGACCCGCGAATAACGCGATGCTCCTGCAGATTCCAGCGTTCCGTCGAGCTCCAAGAGCGCCAACGCGGCGAGGGCGGCGGCCGGCGCGATGCCGCTTTTGCCGACGATCTCGTCAAACGTTGCAGCGCCCGCGTCGATCGCTTCGAGCAATGCGCGCGCCGTCGGATCGCGCGTGGAAGGCGCCGCGCGTGCGAGGGTCGGAAGCGGCAGGCGTCCCAACGCCTCGAGTACGTCGTCCGCACTGCGTGCCAGCGTAGCGCCGTCGCGGATCAGCGCCAAACAGCCGGCGACGTGCTTGCGATCGACGTCGCCCGGAACCGCGAGAACCGGAATCCGCCCCGCGGCCCAACCTGCGGTGTTAAGCGCTCCGCTACGAAGCGGAGCTTCGACGACCAGCACGGCATCGGCAAGTGCTGCGACGATGCCGTTGCGTTCGAGAAACTGGCTCGGAAAGGCGAGATGGTCGGGTGGATAGGGCGAGAGGACGGCCCCGCCCGCCGCAACCATTTTACTTGCGAGCGCTAGGTTGCGCTTGGGAAAAAAGCGACGGTGGCCGCCGCCCAGGACGCCTACCGTGGCGGCGCCGGCGGCCAGCGCGCCCTCGTGCGCCGCCTGGTCGATGCCCAAGGCAAGGCCGGAGACGATCGTGCAGCCCGCGCCGCCCAGCTCGGCGGCGAACCGATGGGCGAGGCGCGTGCCGTAAGGCGTGGCCGCCCTGGTCCCCACGATGGCCACGCAGGGCCGGCCCAGGCCGTCCAGCTCGCCGCAACGCCAGAGGCCGGCGGCGGCAACCTCGAAGGGTCTGCCGCGGGCGGCCTCGATTCGGCTGCGACTTTCGTAGATCGGATCCTGCACGCGCGCTCCATCACGCGGTCCCCGCGAGCTCGCAAGGAGCGGCCGCAGGGGGAATCGGGTGCGCCCAACGGAACAGCGTGCCCCACGGAGGAAGCAGAGTTGGCAGCAGAAGCGTACTGCGTCAAGTGCAAGGCTAAGCGCGAGATCAAAGACGCCGTCCAAATCACAATGAAAAACGGCCGTCCCGCGACTGAGGGCAAATGCCCGGTCTGCGGTACGAAGATGTTCAAGATCGGCGCCGCATAGCACGGAGCGCAAATTTGGCGGAAAGGCCCCGCACGCGCACGCCGCGTCGGGGCTTTTTTGCGTTAACTACCCGTAGTGACGTATAATACGTGCACCCACTATATGTGCCGTGGGGGAGAGAGTTACCGCTGACTTGCCCAACTTGTCGCACGAGTGAAACGCGTGTCGTGGACTCGCGCGACGACGAGACCGTGGTTCGGCGGCGGCGCGAATGTCTGGATCCGCGCTGCAAGCACCGGTTTACCACCTACGAGCGCATGGAAGTTCCGCGCCTTTTCGTCGTAAAAAAAGACGGCCGGCGCGAGCAGTACAGCCGCGAAAAGATTCTCGCCGGTCTGCGCAAGGCATGTGAAAAACGTCCAATTTCCGAGAGCCGCATGGAAGCGGTGGCCGCCGACCTCGAGCGCGAGCTGTTCGCGCGCGGGGAGAGCGAAGTGGCTTCGTCATTGGTGGGTGAGAAGTTGATGGAGGCGCTGCGCAGTCTCGACCCCGTTGCGTATATTCGGTTCGCCAGCGTCTACCGGTCGTTCCGGGATATCGAGAGCTTCCGCGAAGAGCTGGCCCAGTTATAAGTGTTCGTCTAAGGTGGAAAGCGTGCGCGTTGCACTGCAGCGCCTGCCGCAAGGCGAGGGGCTGCCGGTACCCGGCTACATGAGCGAGCACGCTGCGGGGGCCGATCTCTGCGCGGCGATTCGCGAAGAGTTGACGTTATTGCCCGGCGCTCGCGCGTTGGTTCCAACCGGTTTTTCGATCGCGCTTCCCGTTGGGTACGAAGCGCAAGTCCGTCCGCGCAGCGGTCTAGCGATACGCCGCGGCGTCACCTGTTTGAACTCGCCGGGAACGATCGACGCCGATTACCGCGGCGAGGTGGCGATCGTGCTCGCCAATCTCGGCAGCGAGCCGGTCGTCATTCGCCGCGGCGATCGCATCGCGCAACTCGTCGTGTCGCCCGTCTCGCGCGCATCTTTCGACGAGGTGGCCGAGCTGCCGCCGACGCCGCGGGGCGACGGCGGTTTTGGTTCGACGGGATTTTCATCGTGAAGGTTTACATCGTCGGCAAGGGCGCTATGGGAACGTATGTCGGCGATTTGCTGCGTGGCGTCGGCGTGGAAGTGGCTTATGCGCCGCGCGCCTTGGAAGAAGTGACGCCTTACGACGCGGACGTGGCACTAGTCGCAACCAAAGCGTACGACACCGATGCGGCGATCGAAACGCTGCGCCGCGCTATCGTGGCTCCCGAGAAATGCGTCTTCGTTTCGCCGCAGAACGGCGTTGGAAACGAGGAACGGCTGGCGGCGGCATTCGGCGCCGACAATATTGTTGCCGCCGCTTTGACTACGCCGATCGATCGCGATCGCGACGGCAACGCCCGCCCGGCAAAGGAGGGCGGATTGGCGCTAGCTCCGGTCGGGGCCAACGCGTACAATTGGCTCGGTGCGACCTTTGCTTCCACCGGCCTGACGGTGAAGATCGTCGAAGACTGGCGCGCGTTGAAGTGGAGCAAGCTCGCCCTCAACGTCGTCGCCAATGCGAGCTGCGCGATCCTCAACGTGCTGCCGAACCGGTTCGTGCATTTCGATAAGATCTTCACGCTGGAGATTCGCATGATTCGCGAGGTTCGCGCCGTCATGCAGGCGCTGGACGTCGAGGCGATCGACCTGCCGCGCTACCCGGTGCGCGCGCTCTTCGGGGTGGCTTCGCTGCCTAGCCCGCTCTCGCGCGGGATGCTGGCGCACACCATCGCCGGTGCGCGAGGGACCAAGCCGCCCTCGCTGCTGCTCGATCTCCGCCGCGCGAAGCCGCAGACCGAGGTGGACGTGCTCAACGGCGCCGTTGCCGCGGCCGGTCGCGAGCGCGGCGTGCCGACTCCGGTCAACGCCGTCTACGCGCGCGTGCTTAACGACATCGCGCATACGCCGCCGCTCTGGGCGAAGTATCGGGAGCATCCCGAGCGTCTGGAGGCCGAAGTCGAAGCCGAGGTGAAACGCGTCAAGGCCCTAGCTCGCGGCTAATAATCACAAAGTCACTACGTAAGCAGACGAGATGCGCGATCCGAACGTTCCCGAATCGCTCGAAGGTTGGTGGATTCTCCATCGCATGTTCGCGCTAGACCGGCGCAGGTGGGATGCCCTGCCCGAGAAGCGGCGCAATAAGTACACCGGCCACGCCATCGACCTAGTCGAGCACCTCAAGGCCAGCGACGACGGCGACGTCGGGCTCACCCAAATCGTCGGACATAAGGGCGACCTAATGCTTACGCATTACGCCCGGACGTTCGACGGGCTGGCGTACGCGCAAACGCTCGTCGACAAGCTCGAGCTGCGCGAGTTTCTCGTGCCTTACGGTTCCTACGTTTCGGTGTTGGAGCTGGGCCTGTACGACGCGACGGCCAAGATCCACGCCGAACTAACGCAGCGCGAACTGCCGCCGCAATCGCCCGAATGGATCGCGGCCTTCGACGAGCTGATTCGCAAACAGGCCGAGAGTCCGTACGTCGGTCCGCGTCTGTGGGCTAAAATCCCGGCGCGGCGCTACCAGTGCTTCTACCCGATGAGCAAGCGGCGCGGTGAAGTTCAGAACTGGTATATCCTCGGATACGCGGCCCGGGCGAAGATGATGAGCCAGCATGGCGTCGTCGGCCGTACCTATCACGGACGGGTGACGCAGGTGATCTCGGGATCGGTCGGGTTCGACGATTTCGAGTGGGGCGTCGACCTCTATGCCGACGATCCATTGGTCTTCAAGAAGCTCGTCTACGAGATGCGCTTCGACGAAGCCAGCGCGCGTTACGGCGAGTTCGGTGCATTCTGGGCAGGGCTGCAGTTCTCGCCGCGCGAGCTCGCCGTCTTTCTCGACGGCGACGCCATTCCGCAGTTCGACGCTCCCAAGGAAGACGACGCGCTCTACGGCGCGACGACCGTATAGGGTCCGTTTCCTAGCGGAATTGCGGCGCTCACGCTGCCCCTCGCGACGTCGATCACAACGCAGGCGTTGTCGCGGCGCACGACCACCACAGCGGTGCGGCCGTCGCTGGTGAAGGCGACGCCGTAGGGTGCTCCGCCGACTTCGATCGGCGCCAGCGCGCGATTCGAGTGCAAGTCGATCGGGGTGACAAACGAGTTGGCATAGTTGCTGACGTAGGCGAGCCGGCCGTCGGGTGAGATCGCGATCAGTTGCGGATCGACGCCGGCCGGAATCGGAGCAAACGCCATGCCGCCGCCGGAGAGATCGACGGTCGAGACGTCGTTCGAGGCGCTGTTCGCAACGTAGAGCCGCTTACCGTCGGGCGTTATCGCGATGCCGGCGGGGCGCGATCCTGTGCCGATCGGCTTGCCTGCGGTGCCGCTGCGAAGGTCGACCGGCGTAACGGTATTCGAATCGGAGTTGCTGACGTAGAGCATCGAGCCGTCCGGAGCGATGGCGATGCCGCGCGGCGCCGAGCCGACGCGTATCGGTCGCCCCGCATGGAGCGTCGCCGTATCGACGGCCTGAATCGTGCCGTCGTCGGCGTTGGCGACCCAGAGTTGTTTGCCGTCGGGAGTCAGCGCGATGCCGTTTGGCGACGAACCAACTTTGACGGTGGCGACCGCGCGGCCCTCACCGGTGTCGACGACGCTGATCGACGCGGCCCCGCGATTGGCAACGTAGAGGCGCCGGCCGTCGCGGCTCAAGGCGGCGTCGCGCGGTTCTTCACCGACGGCGATTTCGGGGCCGGTCGCGCCGGTCGCTAAGTCGATCGGCGTAATGGTATTGCCGAAGCGGTTTTCGGCGTAGGCAAGTGCGGGTTGCCGTCCGCCGTTGCTCACGCGCACGGCGATTGTCGACGTGCGCGAGACGCGCGTTACTATCGGCGGCGACGGCGTCGATGCGAACGGCTTGATAACCGGGCGCCAGCGATGCGTCGGCCGAAAGCCGCAGATGAACCTCTTCCACGGCATGCGCGGAAAGCGCAACGCGACCGCGATCGGGTTCCAGGCGGATGCCTCGCGGCGCCGTCGCGCTCCAGGTTATCGCTACCGGCGCACCGCCGTCCCGATTCGATACGGTAAACGATGCGCTCGAGGATTGGGCTGCGGAAATGCTCGCGCTGCCGGCGGCGAGCACGGCGGTCGTCGCCGGCGGAAGTGCGATTCGCGTCGTTGCGTAGGAGGGCGGGGCAGTCGTTGGCGCTGCTGCCCCAGCGGCGATTCGGCGTCGCACCGAGTTGGAAATCGAGTCGCTGCGTTCCCTGCATCGGCAGCGTCAGCCACGTTGCGTCGGTCGTACGGCCGTTGACTTTTAGTGACTTGCACGTACGGCCGGTCCGTTGCCGCTTGCGGTGCGCGAATGACGATCGTCGGACCGTTCGGCGCGCGCAGCGTTACCGACGTAAAGAGCGGCGCGCCGACGTCAAGAAAACGCACTGCAGGGTTCTGCGGATAGAGGCCGATTGCGCACCACAGATACCAGGCGCTCATCGTGCCGAGATCGTCGTTGCCGGGGAGACCGTCGGGCGTGTCGCCGTAAAGCGTGGTAAGCGCGCGCCGCACGATGTCCTGCGCGCGCCAGGGCGCTCCGGCGGTGAGATAAACCCACGGCGCCCCGAGGCTCGGCTCGTTACCGAGCCATGCGTACGGATGGTCCTGTCCGGCGTCGAGTTGGGTGAAGAATTCGTCGAGTTTGGCCGAGCCGGCGGCGCGCCCGCCCATCGCCGCGATTAAGTCGCGCAGATCTTGCGGAACCATCCACGTGTACTGCGCGGCGTTGCCCTCTTGAAAGCCGCTCTGTCCGTTTTCGGTGATCGGCGTCTGCATGAAGGCGCCGTCTGCATCGCGCGGCGCGATCCATCCGCTTGCACCATCGAAAAGCGTCGCCCAGTTCGACGAGCGTCGCATAAAGTCGTCGTAGGTGCGGTTGGAATGCAAAGCATAGGCGAGGCGCGCGATCGAGAAATCGTCGAGCGCATACTCCAACGTTTCGGAGGCGCCGTTGGGCACCGGCGAGACCGACGTCGTATGCGTGTTGACGACAAAGCCTCGGCGCAGGTAATCGTCGTCGAGCTCCCATCGTGGAACGTACCAGCCTTGTCCCGTGGGGCCCGAAGTTCTCGAAGCGCCCTGGACCATCGCGGCCAGCGCTCCGCGCGCATCGAAGTCTCGCGCCCCGAAGGCATAGCCGCCGGCAATCACCGGATCGATCGAGTCGCCGCCCATGACGCTGGTCGGTCCGTTCACCAGCGCCCAGCGCGGAAGCCAGCCGTTCTGTTGACGTGCTGCGTCGACCAGCGACTGCATCATGTCGCTCGTCTCTCCCGGAGCGACCAGCGCGAGCAGCGGGATCTCGGTGCGATAGACGTCCCAATCGGAGTAGTTAGCGTATTCGTCGTGTCCGCGAGCTACGCGATGGACGCGTTCGTCGAATCCGCGATACTGGCCGGTGACGTCGCTGATCGACGTTGGGATGCAGCAGCGTGTGATAGAAGGCCGTGTAGAACGTGCGGCGCTGCGGCGTCGTGCCGCCGGTAACGGCGATGCGCGCGAGCATGCCGCTCCACACTTCGGTGGCGCGATTGCGCACGGCGATCGGATTCCAGCTCGTCGCTTCGGCGGCGAGATTCGCGCGCGCGCCGGCATCGTCGACGAACGAGAGTCCCACCTTCATCACGACCTGCGGGTTGCGCGTCGCGTCGAAGCGCACCCAGGCGCCGCGCCCGTCGTTCCAAACGCCGGCGCCGGTAAACGGGCGATCGAAGCGGGCCACGAAATGCACCGTATAGCGGTCGGGCATGCCGCAGAAGAAACCGCTCGATGCCGTGCCGGAGATCTCGTTCGGCCAGCTGACCTTGACTTGCGCGGCGGTGACGCCGGCTTGATTCGAGGCGGCGTTTAGCAGCAGATTCGCCTCCGACGTCACCGGGAAGGTGAAGCGCGCGAGACCGGTGCGCCGCGTGACGGTCAACTCGGTGCGGATCGCCGGATTGCCGAGCGAGACGGCATACCATCCGGGGGCGCTCTCCTCGTTGGCGTGCGAGAAGGGCTGGCGCATCGTTGAAGGGTCGCTGGGAAGCGTGCCGATTACCGGCAAGACGGCGAAGTCGCCGAAGACGCTGCATCCGGGGCCGCTGAGGTGGGTCAGGCTAAAGCCGGTGATGTCGTGGTCGCCGTAATCGTAGCCGCCGCCGGCATTCTGCGCAGGCGTGTCGGGACTCCACTGAACCATCCCGAACGGCACGTCGGCGCCGGGGAAGGTGTCGATCGGGCCGCCGATCGTCGTGCCGGAAGTTCCGACGAACGTATTTACCAACCCGGCTGGGCCCATCGAAGCGCCCAGCGCAACGGCGGGAAGCGCTAACGCAAGACATGTCGCGCCGATAATAGCAGCGTATCGCACGCTGCGTTTTTGCCTGCGTGTGCCGTCGCGGCCTTCAGGCCGCCGCGCCGAGCCGCTCCAGACTGCGATACTGAATCGCTTCGGCGACGTGATGTGCGGCGATGGCGTCGTCGCCGGCGAGATCGGCGATCGTGCGGGCGACGCGGGCGATGCGGTCGAGAGCGCGGGCCGAGAACTGACGCTTGGCGCTGGCATGCGCCAGCAGGCGAAGCGCGGCGTCGTCGAGTGCGCAGTAACGCCGCATCGCGTTGGCGGGAATATCGGCGTTCGAGAGCGGCGCCGCTCCGGCAAAGCGTTTGCGCTGCCGGGCTGCGCGCCGCGACGACGCGGCTGCGGATTTTTGCGGAACGCTCGGCACCTTCGTAACGCACCATGTCGTCGAACGGCACGCGCGCTATCTCGATCTGCAAGTCGATCCGGTCGAGCAGCGGTCCGGACAGCTTGCTGACGTACTTGGCGACCATCGAATCGTCGCACCGGCATTCCACGGTGCGCGTGCCGCGATAACCGCAGGGACATGGATTCATCGCACGCGACGAGCTGAAAGCGCGCGGGATACGTAAAAGTCCCGGATGCACGCGCGATGGTAACCGTTCCCTCCTCGAGCGGCTGGCGCATAACCTCGATCGCACTGCGGTTAAACTCCGGAAGCTCGTCGAGAAAGAGCACCCCGTGATGCGCCAGCGAGATCTCACCGGGCTTGACGAGCGCGCCGCCGCCGACCAGGGCCGTCTGCGTTATCGTGTGGTGCGGAAAGCGAAAGGGCCGGGCGCGTACGACCCCCGCGCGGCCGACGAGCAATCCCGCTACGCTATAGATCTTCGTCACGTCAAGCGCTTCGGGCAGCGACATCGCCGGAAGAATCGAGGGAAGGCGCCGCGCCAGCATCGTCTTGCCGCAGCCGGGCGGCCCGACGAGCAATAGATTATGCGCCACCGGCTGCGGCGATTTCCAGCGCGCGCTTCGCGGCGAGCTGACCGCGCACGTCGGCTAAGTCGCCGTGAACGAGGTCGTCGGCCGGCTCCAGCGCCGGCTCGGCGCAGCGGCGGCGCCATTTCGCGCCGTGTCCGGCGATCACCGCGATGGCCGCCTGCAGTGAATCGACGGCGTAGAGCTCGATGCCCGCCACGAGCGCAGCCTCGTCGGCGTTGAGCGACGGTACGATGAGTTTGGTAAAGCCCGCCTCGCGCGCCCCGAGCACCATCGGGAGAATGCCGCTAACGGGTCGCAACTTGCCGTCCAGTGCCAGCTCGCCCAGTGCGATGAACTGCTGCAAGGCGAGGCGGTCGATCTGTTCGTCGATGCCGATCAGCGCCAGCGCGATTGCCAGGTCGAATGCCGGGCCGCCCTTGCGAACGTCGGCCGGCGCGAGATTGACGAGCAGCTTGCCCGCCGGATAGGCGAAGCCGGAGTTGACGATCGCCGCGCGCACGCGTTCGCGGGCCTCCCCAAGCGCCCGGTCGGGAAGCCCGATGATCACGAAGTGCGGCGTTCCGGCGGCACTATCGGCTTCGACGCGCACGACGTAGCCCTCGATGCCGAGCATCGCGGCGCAATGGGCGAGCGAGAGCATTACCTCGCTCCTCTGCGCGCCCGAGGTCGAGTGTCTAGGGGCTTTGTAAGGACCGGAACTCTTTAGTAAAGACGGGCTCGGACGGAAACCAGAACTGAACCGCCCCGCCGCTGCGTCCAAACGCCGGAGCCACGATGCCGAAATAGCCCAGGGTTCCGACCGCGACACCGCTACTGTACGCCACGACGCGAGGGACGCTGCTTTGAGGAAGAGCGAGTCTAGCCTCTAGATCGCTCGCGTCGACGAACTGTCCATTCGCGGACGTGACTGACTGCAGGGTCGTCCACCACGAGCCGCCGCAAGCGCGCGTTTCTTCTGCTGCGAAACGGACGAGTTCGTCTTGTCGCGCGAAGAGTTCGTCGAAAGCGCTGTGAGACGCGGAACTGTAGCGCATAGGAGTTGGATGCGAAGCCGCCTTCGCTAAGGCCCAGGATCGCGTTGAGGCCCGCGCCGGGGATCCAAGCGACGTCCTTTTGAGTCGTTGCCTGAAGTACTTTGCCGAGCTCACCGCACGCTCCCGAAGCCTGCGATACCGAATAGGAACCGTCGGCAGCTATACTCGGCGGATTTGCAAAACAACTCGGTACGCCGGCGCTCTTCGCTACGCCGGTCTGAGCCCCGAAGGCGAGCATTGCGTAAATGAATGCGACGATCGGCGGGCGCTTCAATAAGTTCTGACGGTTTACAATCATGTATACCTCTGACAGATCGCGGTTTCGCCGATCAGGTAGCTGCTTCAAGACGGGTTGGGCGCCGACGTCTAGGGGAGCAGCGAGCGAGCCAAGAAAGCGGCTTCGATGGGCGCTGATGCAATCTCCGCCTGGGCGCAAGTTGGGACGCTCGTCATCGTCGTCGCCAGTGTTTGGGCTGCGCTCATTCAGTTACGCCACATTCGCGCCGGCAATCAGTTGCAGGCATTGCTGTCGCTCGAGCGTGACTTTCGCGCGCCGGAGCTCCAAGCCGCGCTAACCTACATTCAAGAAGCACTTCCCAAGCGGTTGGAAGACCCCGAGTATCGCCGCGAGCTGGAAGCGCTCGGCTTTGTCGATCCGGTGGGGCATCCCGAGATGATCGCATGCAACTGGCTCAACGAGATGGGAACGCTCGTCAAGCGCGGTCTGGTATCTGAAGATACGTTTATGGATCTGTTTGCAAAGCTTATCGTGCACTGCTGGAAGCAGGTCTCGCCGGCGATTGCCATCATGCGCCGTCAGCGGGGGCCCGGGCAGTATCACGACTTCGAATACCTCGCGATGCGCGCCGTCGGGTGGCTCGAGCGCAATCCGTATGGCGTGTCGCCGCACGCCTTTGCCCGCACGCCGTTGGCCGATTATTGGCTGGAAACTGACCACGAATTAACCAAAAAATAGCCTTTTGACCCGTAAAACGGCGGTTTTTCCACAGATTGCACAAGACAAATGTCCCAGGCTGTGGACAGCAGGGAAACAGGCCAGGCTTCGTTCCGCGCCCAAACCCCCGCCAATCGACAGCCCTGACGGAGGAGATTTGGATTGAAAAAAGCGCTCGCTCGCATCGGTTGGATTGCCGTTTCCATCGCGCTGGCCGCGTGTTCGCGCGGGGGTTCGCAATCGAGTGCGTCGCCGGGAGCGAGCGGGGCGCCTTCGGGGCAGAAGACGATCGGCGTATCGATCCAAAATCGCGAAGCGCAGTTCTATCAGGATATGGAATCGGGCATGCGTTCCGCAAGCCGCGAAATACGGCTATGCGCTGACCGTCGTCGACGCCAGCCGCGACAACGCGAGGCAGCAGAGTCAAGTCGAGGACTTCATCTCCAAGCACGTTGATGCGATAGTCCTAACGCCTTACGACTCGCAGGCGATCGGCAGCGCCATCGCCGAGGCGAATAACGCCAACATCCCCGTCTTTACCGCCGACATCGCGAGCACCAGCAAGCAAGGCAACGTCGTCGCTCATATCGCCAGCGACAACGTGCAGGGCGGCTCCGCGGCGGGTAAGCTGATCTGCGCGGCCGTGCACAACGAGGGCAGCATCGCGATTATCGACGAGCCGGAAGTGACCAGCGTGCAAGACCGAGTCAAGGGCTTCAAAGATGCCATCGCTCAGACTTGTCCGTCGGTAAAGATCGTCGCCGACGTCGATTCGGGCGGAACGCGCGACAAAGCCAATAGCGATACCGGCGACATCTTGCAGGCGCATCGCGATCTCAAGGGCATCTTCGGGATCAACGACGATTCGGCGCTCGGCGCACTTGCGGCGGTAAAGGCCGCCGGCATGACCGGCAAAGTTGCGATCGTCGGATACGACGCGACGCCGGAAGCGCGCAAGGCGATCGCCGCCGGCGAGATGTACGGCGACGCGATTCAGTTCCCGGCCAAGATCGGCGCGACTACGATCGACGTGATCCACGCCTATTTCGACGGGCAGAAACCGCAGGCGATGGTGAAGATTCCGGTCGGCACCTACACGGCCGCCGACGCCAAGCGAGAACCGTAATTCCGCTGCTGGAAATGCGCGGCATCGGGAAGAGCTTTCCCGGTGTGCGCGCCCTCTCCGATGTATCGCTGACGCTCGATGCCGGCGAAGTGCTCGTGCTGGTCGGAGAGAACGGCGCCGGCAAATCGACGCTCATGAAGATCCTCGCCGGCGCGCAGCCGGCCGACGAAGGGCAGATTCTGATCGACGGCACGCCGGTGCAGATTTCGTCGCCGCAGGAGGCGCAGCGACTCGGCATCGGCATGATTTACCAAGAGTTCACGCTGGTTCCGCAGCTGACGCGCGCCGGCCAATTTCGCGCTGGGATCCGAGCCGACTCGCGCGGGTTTGATCGACGACGCCGCGGTGCGTGCGCGCGCCGGCACGGCGCTGCGCGAGCTGGGCGTAGACTTGCCGCTCGACGTTGCGGTCTCGCATCTTTCGGTCGGACAACAGCAATCGGTCGAAATCGCCAAGGCGCTGGGGCGCGCGGCGCGGATCATCGTGATGGACGAACCGACGGCCGCGCTCTCGGATCGTGAGATCGAACGACTCTTCGCGATCATCGGGCGGCTGCGCGAGGCCAAGACCGGCATCATCTACATCTCGCATCGCATGGAGGAGCTCGCGCGCATCGCCGATCGCGTCACGGTGATGCGCGACGGCAGGGTCGTCGAAACGCGCAAGGCGAGCGACTTTCCGCCCGACGAGATCGTCGCAGCGATGGTCGGGCGCCGGCTCGAATCGCACTTCCCGCAGATTCCGGAGTTGCCGGCCGGCGCGCCGGTGCGGCTCGACGTGCGCGGCCTGCTGCGGCCGCCGGCGGTCAACGGCGTCTCGTTCGCGGTGCGCGCTGGGGAGATCGTCGGTTTGGCGGGTTTAATCGGGGCCGGGCGCACCGAGACCGTGCGAATGATCGCCGGCGCTGACGTGCCGCGCAGCGGCGAGGTGAGCGTCGACGGCAAGATCATTTCGCCGGGGCGCATCGGCGAGGCGATCGAGGCGGGCGTCGCCTTCATCACCGAGGACCGCAAGACGCAGGGGCTGGTGTTGGGGATGGCGGTTCGCGAGAACGTCACGCTCGCGCATCTCGCCGACTTCGTCGACCGCGACCTGTCTGATCGACGTAGCGCGCGAGAAGGCGGCGACGGTGCGAATGATCGACGAGCTAGCGATTCGAACGCCGGGCACCGAGCAGTTGGTTCGCAATCTCTCCGGCGGGACGCAGCAGAAGGTGGTCTTGGCGAAATGGCTGCTCGGGAACGCCCGCGTCTTTCTCTTCGACGAGCCGACGCGCGGGATCGACGTCGGGGCGAAGGCGGAGATTTATCGCGATCATGTGCGATTTGGCGGCGCGCGGAGCGGCGATCGTGATGGTGTCGAGCGATCTGCCCGAGGTGCTCGGGATGTCGCACCGCATCCTGGTCGTGCGCGGCGGGCCGGATCGCGGCCGAGTTCGATCGAGCGGAGGCGACGCCCGATAAGGTTATCGCGGTAGCGACCGGGAGCGGCGGCGTGAGCAAGAACGACCGGCTCGGTTACATTCTGCGCATCGCCGGTGCGGCGGCGGTCTTCATCGCTTTGGTCGTTATCGTCGACGTCGCCTCGCACGGGGCGTTTCTCCAGCCCAGCAATATCGTGCGCGTGCTGCGCCAGATCACCTACAACTGCATTCTCGGCGTCGGGCAGACGTTCGTCATTATCACGGCGGGTATCGATCTGTCGGTCGGCTCGCTGGTCGCGCTGACCGGGGTCGTCGCCGCGCTGTTTGCCAACTCGATGCACCTCAGCGGTTTCCCGCTCATCGCCGCGACGCTGCTGGTCGCCGTCGCCGTCGGCGCGCTCGCCGGCTGGGTCAACGCGCTGCCGGTCGTCAAGCTCAACCTGCCGCCGTTCATCACGACGCTGGCGATGCTGGAGATGGCGCTGGGTGCGTCGTTCATCTCGTCGCACGGTCGCCCGGTGGCTCTGCAGAGTACCGACTTTCAAAATACGGGCATCGGGTCGTTCCTAGGCTCGGTGACCTCGGCGGCGCATCTCCCGAGCATTCCGATTCCCGTGATTTGGATGCTGGTTGTTATCGTGGCGGCTTCGGTGCTGCTGCAGCGGACGCGGTTCGGGCGCTACGTATTTGCGATCGGCGGCAACGAAGAGGCGGCGCGGCTCGCCGGCATCAACGTCGGCCGCGTCAAGACGCTGGTCTACGTAATCAGCGGCGTCTGCGCGGCGATCGTCGGATTTCTCTATATGGCGCTCTTTTCGTCGGGCTCTCCGCAAACCGGGACCGGCGACGAGCTGCTCGAGTCGATCGCGGCCGTCGTCGTCGGCGGCACGAGCCTCGCAGGCGGGCGCGGCAGCATCGTCGGCACGTTCTTCGGCGCGCTCCTCATCGGCGTTCTCTACAACGCGATGAACTTACTCAACGTCGATTCGTATCTGCAGAAGGTGCTGCTCGGCGCCGTTATCCTGGCCGCCGTCGTCCTCGACGAACTTGCGGAAGCGCTACTTAGCGCGATAACTGAGCGGCCGCTTCGCTAAGGACGACATTAGAACGGGAAGTCTTTTTGCGTTAAACCGGTGTTGGCTTTGACGTCGTTGATGGTTTCGTCGAGAACGATTTGCGAGCCGGAATACATGACCTGGCGAACCGGCCAGTGCGTCTCTTTCGAGAGGTAGAGAATTTGGTCGGTGATGCCGTTGTTCGCATTCGGGTCCGACGCTTTGAGCTCGAGGCGATCGGTTTCGACGCCGTTGACTTTGCCGCCGTCGGTCTGCGTGAGCTTGCCGGGCGTCGAGCCGTACTCGTCGACGATGCGCTGCATCAAGCCATCGGGAATCGTGACGCCGCGCAGCGAGACGGCGCGCGGATCGTGGATGCTCACTTTCAGGTGAATGCCGGAGAAGAGGCCGCCTTGGTGTCCGCTGACTTCATCGCCGCCCACCCAGACGCCGCCCGAGCCCTTGCCGTCGCCTTCGAGGATCAACGTCTTGACGTAGTGGGGCTTCATGAACTGGTACTGATAAACGCGGTCCTGCGATTGCGTTCCCTTCGCTTCGTGGACGTGCAAGATGGCCGTGTAGTCGTTGACTCCGGCAAACATTTTGTCGAACGCGACGATCGCCGGTGCGGAATTGTCGGCTCGTACCGATGCCGGCGAAACGTGCAGCCATTAAAGCGACCGCGAGCAGCGGCACGCCAAGCGACGACGGGCTTTTGAAAATCACGCGGCTTCTCCTCGATTTAAACCGGTTGCGGACTCGTAGGCACGCTCTCGTCGGCGAGCAGCGTGCCGTGCTTGCCTTCGACGCCGATGAGGACATCGCATTTTGCATCGGCAGCGATCTCCTGGATGGTGCGCCCAAGAGGTGCACCGCTGTACTCACCCTCGCGGAACGAGCCGAGAATAATGAGGTCGGCCTTCACCCGCTTGGCGACATCGAGGACCGCCTGTTTGGTCGAACGCGTTTTTATGATTTCGGTTCGGATCGCAACGTTACTTTTATTTGCGATCGTCTCGGCGGCGCCGAGCGCGTCGAGCGCGGCGCGCTCTTCGTCGCGGCATCTCGGCGTCGGGCGGTAGCGTAAAGGGGACTTCGATGACGTACACCGCCAACAGTTCCGAACGCTCGCCGCGAGCCAGACGGGCGGCCAGCGCCATCATGTGCGCCGACGTCAATCTCCGGTGAAAATACGACCATCATGCTGCCGACCATTCGCTCCAGATCGCTCTCCGCGCGTTCGGCGATGCGTTCGACGTACGACGGCGCCGGATGCAGCATCCAGTAGAGGGTGTAGCCGATCGTGGCGGCGATGAGACAGCGCGATGATCGCTCCGGCTACCGTTACTTGAACCGGATTGGTGGCTTCGATCACGGCATTCTCCGCACGCGCAGAATCAGCAACAGGCGGTGAGCGCCGAGCGCCATCATTGCCGCGCCGAGTACGACGCCCGGCAGAATCGCGAAGCCGCCGGCCGGAGCCGCGCGGAACATCTGCGATGAGGATGATGCAGCCCAGACCGATCATCGCAGCCGCTATAAGCGCGCGAACTACGAGCACGGTTACGCGCTCGTCCGGCGCGACGCGCCTCGCTGGCCTTGATGTTGGCGACGTACTCATCCATGAGCTCGAGCTCGCCGGCGCGCTGCAAGATCTCTATCTGCGGCCTTGCGCCAGTCGCGCGGCTGCGAGCCCGAACAGCGGCAGACGGCGATGGCGGCGATAGATGCAGATACAGGATGAAGCCAATGACCAGCCAGCTCGGCCCGACGATCCGGCCGATCGGATGCGTGACGCAAGGTGAACATCAGGATCGAGAAGATGCCCAGGAAGCCGATGACGGCGACGACCGGAAACTCGACGCGCTCGCCGCGAAAGACAAACGGCAAGTTAACGGGTATTTTGAATTTGCGCGGGCTCAGCGGATCGTTGAGACGCAGCGCGATCAGGGCGAGGAAGACGAACGAATAACTCGTCGCCGCACCGAATGCGTAGAGGTCGGCTAGAAACTCGAGCCCGTTCTCGCCACGGAAGAACTGCGAGTAGAGGTCGGGCGACGGCCGGAAAGAGCGCCGGAGCGGCGGCGAAGATCAACTCGACGATGGCGATGGCGCAGAAGAAGACGATCGAAATCGTCGGCGTCCGGAACTTGGCGTGGACGCGCTGGAAGATCGACGGCAGCAGGTTGCGTGCTGCTCATCGCGTAGGCGATGCGCGAGCTGCCGAAGACTCCGGAGTTCGAGGAGATGAGCAGCAGCACGGCACCGAGTATCGGCACGTAGAGCGCGGCGAAGGCGCCGTAGTACGGCACCTGAGCGGCGAGCAGGGCTACGGCCTTACCTTGATTGTCGGCGTTGTTCGGGAAGATCTGCCAGAACTGCATCGGATGGCCGGCCGCATTGACGATCGGATGCCACGGCTGCAGTCCGAGCGCCAAGTTCGAGTACGCCAGCGCGAAGATGAGGATCGTCAGAATCAGCGCCGATCGACGTGCGCGGGATGATCGACGCCGGCCGCTGCGTCTCTTGCGCGGCTTGCGAGATCGACTCCAGACCGACGAACGAGATGATCGCCAGCGACGTGCCGAGCATCAACTGGTACGGTCGACGGCCAGCTGAACTGCATGGTGTGGATCAGCAGCTGTGGATGGAATGCGAACAGAAAACCGAAGCAGAGAATGCGCCGTTTCGCTGATGACGTCGAGTGCCGCGACGATACCGTTGAAGGTGGTGCTCTCGCGCACGCCGATGACGTTGAGCGCGCACAGTCCGAGCGATCAGCCCCAAAACCACGAGGAAGTGCACCCACGGATGGGACGAGCTGGTGAGCACCGGAAGCAGCTGACTGGGGTAGTCGACGCACGTCCAGGCGAACAGCGTGATGTCGATGGTGAAGTCGAGCAGCACGGCCCAGCCGGCGATGAAAGCCGAAGATGTCGCCGAGGCCGCGCAGCACGAAGTACTGGCCGCCGCCGGCAACGGGATAGGTCGCGGCCAGCTCGGTGTACGCCAGGCCGATGCAGACGTAGACGATGCCGGCAAAGAGGAAGGCGACGTTCGAGGCGCCGGCGGCCGCTCCCAGCACCAGGCCCAGGCCGACGAAGATGTCGGCGCCGACGTCCGAGTAGCCCCACGAGAAGGAGCCCCACGGCGTGACGGTCCGGCGGAGTTCCGGATTGGCGCTGGTCGTAGCGGGCACTACGTTCGGCGCACCTAGAACGCGTTCCGGTGCAGACGCAGTTACGCGTCGCCGTCGACGGCGACGACGTCGAAGCGGATTTTCGCGCCGGGCGCGACGACCTGCGCGTAGTCGGCCGCGGCGCGGCGTAGCGTCGCGCGCTTGCGCGCGTTGACGGAGCGCAGCGCCGAGCCGAACGCTCGGGAGTCGCGCCGCTTCACTTCGACGATCACCAGCGTCGTCCCGTCGAGACAGACGGCGTCGATCTCGCCGCCTGGAACGCGTACGTTGCGCGCCACGACGCGGTATCCGCGTGCGGAGGAACGCGGCCGCGCCATCCTCGCCGCGCGGCCTTTCGGGCCGTTATCCAGCAAACTCTTCCAGCGCCTCGGCGGATTCGAACCGAGGCGAGCTGTGCGTCGCGCACGCGCGCCCAGTTTGCCCGGTGGTGCACGCACGGGCCGTGAAGCCGCAGCGCCTCGATGTGATGCGGCGTCGCGTAGCCCTTGTGCATCCGCGAAGCCGTAGCGCGGATCTTCACGATCGAGTTCGACGAGCAGCGCGTCGCGATACACTTTCGCCGAGATTGACGCGGCGGCGACGACGGCGCAGCGCGCGTCGCCGTGGATCAGCGGTTCTTGCGGGCCGGCGAACGAGCGGATGCGCACGGCGTCGGTAATCAGGTACTCCGGCGCCGCCGCGAGCGATGCGATGGCGCGCTCCATCGCCAGCACGCTCGGCCCAATAGATGTTGAGGCGATCGATCTCCGCGACGCACGCGCTGCCGATCGCCCACGCCACGACGCGCGTCTTGATGATTTCGGCGATGGTGACGCGCGCCTCGGGACGCACCTGCTTCGAATCGTTCAAGCCGTCGATGAAGAGCGGTTCGCCGGCCACGACGCAGGCCGCAACGACCGGCCCGGCGAGCGGACCACGCCCAACTTCGTCCACGCCGCCGATCAGCGAGAAGCCGCGCCCGCGCCGCATTTTCGAAGCGATGCAGCCGGTGCAGCCGGCGCCGCTCGCGCTCGTAGGCGTTCTTGGCCTTACGCTGCTTCGGCGTCACCGGGATCTCGAAGGAAATTCGTCCGAACGCGCCGTCGTTGAACGCGCCGATGTACGAGTGGGCCGCGTTGTCATAGTCGATCTCGTCCGCCGCGGCGCAGAAAGCCGCGCCGTCGCGCAAAGTCAGTCGAGATCCGGGACGCGGTCGTGGCGAAGCGCCCGATCAGCCAGCGATGAAAGGCGTCGACGACTTCCTGCGGGTCGTAACGTTCCGCGGCAATGCGCTGCAGATCGCGAGCTTCCATTGGCCTGCGTTGCTGGAAATCTTTGGCGGAAGCACTCCCGGCGTATCCATCAGTTCGACGCGCGCTGATGCGAAACCACTGCAGCTGCCGCGTCACGCCGGCCCGATTCTCGGTTTTTGCGGCGGCCCGGCGCAGGAGCGCGTTGACGATCGACGATTTGCCGGAGTTTGGGACGCCGACGATCATCGCGCGCGCCGTGCCGGTTCGCGCCTTTGGAGCGGCACTCGCGATCGCTGCGGCGACGCGCGCGACGCTGCGCTGCGAGCGCGCGTCGACGCCGAGGCTCTGCCGTCCGACTCCGTGAAATGCTTCAGCCACCGCTTGGTCGTCGCCTGATCGGCCAGATCGTCGCGCGTCAGCGACGATCGCGCGCGCGCTTCCCGGCCAGCTCGTCGAGCAAGGCATTGCGACCGCTGCGCGGGATTCTCGCGTCGACCACTTCGACGACGACGTCGATCGCGCGCAGGTACTCGCGCATGCGCCGCGTCGCCTTGACCATGTGGCCCGGATACCAGCCAATGTGGCGCTCGAATTCACGCACTTACGGCGCTCGATCTAGTGCCGGTTCACAAGCCGCCCAGCATGCGCGGCGGCCAGAGGCCGGCGACGGCGCGGCCGATGAGGCGATCGTCCGATACCGGACCGAAGACTCGCGAGTCCTCGCTGTTGGCGCGGTTGTCGCCCAGCACGTAGACCGAGGCCGGCGGCACGATGACTTCCGGGAAACTGCGGTCGTCGCCGTAGCGCACGTACGGCTCGTCGAGTGCCCGGCCGTCGACGTAGACACGACCGCGATCGATGCGAATACGCTCGCCGGGCAAGCCGACGACGCGTTTGATGAAGACCTCGCGGGCGCCGTCGTCGTGATGGAAGGCGACGATGTCGCCGCGTTGCGGCGCGCGATGCGATACGCAAACGTGTTGATCAGTACGTATTCGCCGGAGCGGATGTGCGGCGCCATCGAGAGTCCCGAGACCTGCGGAAATGCGCATGAAGAACGCCGCCAGGAGCAGTGCGAGTACGGCCAGCTGCAAGGCCAGGTTCGCGAACGATCGCCATCGCAGCGAATCGGACCACGAACGGCGACGTTCGCTGCGCGCCTTAAAGGGTGCGGGCCTGCGACGGCGGCCAGAAGATGAGAAACGCGCGTCCGGTGAATCCGGCGCGTTCGCCCGCACGCGCGCCGCTGGCAAATCGTCCGGCATCCTGCGCGAATCCCCAGACGTGCGAGTCTTCGGAGTCGTTGCGATTATCGCCGAACATGATGTAGCAGTGCGGCGGAATGCGATCCGGCGCCGTCCACATCGAAGCCGGCGGAACGTTCGCCGATGTCGGATCGAGCTTTTGCCAGCCGTCGCCCTCGCGCACGTAGATGCCGTAGTCGCGGATCTGCAGCGCGTAGTCGGGGCGCTCCGCGACGTACGTTCTCGACGAGTGGCGTGCCGTTGACGTAGACTCGGCCGCCGGCGACGCTCAGGCGGTCGCCCGGAAGGCCGATGACGCGCTTGATGAAGTCGTCGGGCGTCGGAACGGGCGGCGGAAAGACGACGATGTCGCCTTCGATGCGGCGGCGTGAAAGCGGTATTCGAACTTGTCGACCAGCAGCACGTCGTGAATCTGCAGCGTCGGCAGCATCGAGCCCGACGGAATGTAGTAGGTGCGCGCGACGAACGTGATCAGAACCCACGCCGCCAGGCCGGCGATGATGAACGGGTCGAGGAACTCGCGCGCCATGGCGGTGCTGCGTCCCGACGAACCGGCGATGACCGGACGCAGCGAGAGCACGACGCGCGTCGCAGCGATGACGGCGACGATGGCCAGCAGCTCGACGGGCGTCACGGCTATTTCTCCAGCACGTGCAGCCGGCGCAACGGCCAGAGCACCATGAAGGCGCGGCCGACAAAGTTGGGACGATCCACAAATCCCCATACGTGCGAATCGTCGGAATAGTTGCGATTATCGCCGAGCATGAAATAATAACGGTCCGGGATGCGGTTGGGCGCCTGCCACTTCGACCGCGGAGGGACGTTGGCGGCGCGCGCATCGAGGGGACGGCCGTCCACGTAGATGCCGTAATCGCGAATCGCCAACGTGTAGGACGGCTGCTGGTTTTCGTAGGACTCGCCGACGGCCGCTCCGTTGCGGTACACGACGCCGTTGGAGATCACGAATCGTATCGCCGGGAACGTCCGATCACGCGTTTGACGAACTCGTCGCCGTCCGACGCCACCGGCGGCGTAAAGATTGCGACGTCGCCGTCGGCGGGACCGGCCAAACGATACGCGATCTCGTCGACCAGCACGACGTCGCCCACCTGCAAAGTCGGCACCATCGAGACCGACGGAATGTAGAACGTTCCGATGACGAACGTGATGAGGAAGAGCGCGACGAGACCGGCGATGATCAGCGCGTCGAGATATCCACGCGCCGTCGCCGCGATCGTCGATGCCGCTCGGCGTAAAGGGTTTGGTCGAGAGCGCGATCGCGCCACGGTGAAAGCGCAGAGGAGCCCCAGAAGCTGCAGCGGTGTTAGAGCGGCGTCATTAGGCCTTGGCTTTCTTTTCCTTGATGCGCGCGGCCTTACCGATCTTCTCGCTCAGATAGTAGAGACGGCTGCGCCGGACGATGCCGCGCTTACCGACTTCGATTCTCTCGACGCGCGGACTGTGCAGGAGAAACGTCTTCTCGACGCCGACGCCGTGGGCGATGCGTCGCACGGTGATCGATTCCGCCGTGCCGCCGCCTTTGCGGACGGTCACGACGCCTTCGAACATTTGAGTGCGTTCCTTGCCGCCTTCGACGACTTTGGAATAGACTTTGACGGTGTCCCCAGGCCGGAAGGCGGGATACCGTCCTTGAGCTGATCTCGGTTGAGGACATCGATGACGTTCATAGCTTTCGTCCGTCGAGGCAGGTGCGCAACGAATAGCCGGGCGCGAAGCCCGGCAGACAAGGTATCCTATCACGGCCATTCGACGGGTTGCAAGGCGTCTTACGGCAAGGTGAGCCGCTCAGTAGGCTGCGGCTCGCCTCTGGACTTCCGCCCAAGGTCGCGGCCGCGAGAGGTCGCTGCGGCGTCCGGCGTGCGCTGACGCGACTGCTCCCGGCGCCACTCGGCGATCTTGGCATGGTCGCCGGAGAGGAGCACCGCCGGGACGTCGACGCCGCGAAAGGTCGGCGGCCGGGTGAAGCTCGGGGTAGTCGAGCAGGCCGCCGGCAAAGGATTCGTTCTCGAGCGATTCGCGACGCAAGCGCGCCGGCGAGTAGCCGGACCGTCGCGTCCATGATGGCCAGGGCCGGCGATCTCGCCGCCGGTGAGGACGAAGTCGCCCAGCGAGTACTCCTCGACGTCGTAGAGCGCGGCGAGGCGGTCGTCGATGCCCTCGTAGTGGCCGCAGACGACGACGAGCCGGTCGAGCTGCGAAGCGCTCCGCGTCGCGCTTGCGTAAAGCGCCGGCCGCTGGGACTGGGAACGACGATCAGCCGTCGCTCGTCGTTCGGAGCATCGCGCAGGACGCGATCGAGCGCGCGAGCGATCGGCTCGATCCGCAGCACCATGCCGGCGCCGCCGCCGAACGGGGCGTCGTCGGCCCGCTCGCCGTCCACCAGCTCGTCGAGCAGGTGATGGTAATGCACCGCCACGCGATTTCGCTCGACGGCGCGCCCGACGATCGAGAGGCCGACGAAGGGCGCGAAGATCTCCGGAAAGAGCGTGACGACGTCGACCGTGAACATCGCGCAGAGTGTTCCGGCAGGTTCGACCGATTTGCTTTCGCGCTCGAAGGCGCTGCGCCGGCGCGATTATGCCGGCTGCCGAAGCCGCCTTCTCGGCGCTGCTCGAGGCAGAATCGCTCGGTGCCGGCCGATCGCGCCTTCTTCTGAACAAGCGAGGCGTCGCGCGCGTCGGAGCGCAGCGGACGCGAGCTGGCGGCGCGATTTCGAAGCCGCGCTCGGCAGCGATCGCCGCTTACGCGCCGGCGCTCACCAACCTCGGAAATCTGCTACTCGACGCCGGCGACGTCGACGGCGCGATCGCGCGTTACGAGCGCGCGATTGCGTCGGATGCCGAGTACGCCGTCGCGCATCTCAACCTCGGCGCGGCGTACAAGCGTGCCGGCAGAATTGCCGATGCGGTGCGCGCGCTGCGGCAGGCGGAGCGGTTCGAGCGGCGGACGAAGCGTAGAAGGCGCTAGCGGGACGCGTTCTTGACGGCCGGTTCGACCGACGTGATCTCGTCGAGGTATTCGAAGAGTTGCGGCAGCGTGATGCTGTTCGAGCGCGGTCGCGCTCGTGCACGGGCTTCGCCGTCCTCGCCTTCGTCGCGAATGTAGCAGCGCGTCTCGACGCCGTTCGGCTCGTCGCTGACGAACGACACCGCGAAGCCGCGGCCGGGCATCTCGTCGTAGATGCGCATCGTCTCGGGATTGAGGATTTCGACCGAGTGCGCGTGATTGTGCGCGTCGAAGATCAGAATCGCAAATGTTCGAAGTTCGTGACTTCGATCAATCCGACGACGAAGACGTTCTTCGTGGAATAAGAACTCGTGACCGCGCTTGCTGCGGCTCGAAACTTCGTAGAAGACGCGGTGGGCGACGAACCGGTTGAGAATCTTACGCAGCGTCGCGAGCGACGCCAGCGTTTCGGTCCGGTTGCCGCGCGTATAGATGATCTTCACGAGGGGTCCTGATGCTTGCACGGCTGCCCAGGTAAGCCCTTCCGGCGGAAGTCGCCCTGGCTGCCAGGAAGGATGAGGCGATGTTTTCGGTTCCCGACATCCTGGTCGTTTCCGTGCTCGCCTTGCTGCTCTTCGGCCCGGACAGGCTGCCGAAGGTCATGCGCCAGGCCGGGCGCTTCATGCGCGAGGTTCAGAACACGTCGCACGCGTTCGTCGCCGAGATGGAACGCGCTGCCGACGCCCCCGAGCCGCAGCCAACTCGTATCGAATCCGACCCGGAAATCCCCGAGGCCAAAAAGCCCTAGGGCTTCTTCTCTAGAAATTGAAATTCTGGCGAAGTTCGGTGATGCGCTGCTGGATCACCGAGCGCACTTGCGTGTTCAGCCGCTGTTTCTGTTCGTCGGGAAGGCGGCGATAGATCATGTAGCCGGCCGCTGAAAGCAGGCCGCCGAGAATGCCCACCAGCACGACTTTCCCGACTTCGCCGGCGTCGTTTTCGGAATGCTGGTCGTCCCCGTAGCCGCTTTGGTGGCCGTTGCCGGGCGTCGCCGAGCTCGACCAGGGCTGGTCGGAAGGCGTCGTGCGAAAACTTTCAGACATCGTGTACTCTCCTTCGGTTTGCCGAGATAGTTACCCGCAGTTGGCTGAGATTGTTACCCTCGGGGGGAGATTGTCAGACGGACGTGCTCCGGATAGCGCCGCGCGATCTCCTCGATCGCCATTTCCGCCGTGGCCACGATGGCGCGCACGCTCTCGAGCTCCGCGTCCGCGGCACTCCAGCCCAACTCCATCTCCCCTGGGCTGCTGCGTGGCCGCGAGGGCGATGGCGGCGTAGCGCTCCAGTCCGAGGCGAGCGGCCTGAAGAATCGCCGAGACGGCGGCGCAGACGATATCCTCGCCGTGCTCGGCAAAGTCGGCGTGACCGCGAGCGGAGAGCGAGCGAAATTGACTGCGGCCATCGCGGAAAAAGGTAACCTCGAGCACGTGGGTTGTCGGCGGCTTGGCGCGCTAGGGCAGCGCGATTTTCGTGATCTTGACTTCCGCGTACGGCTGGCGGTGGCCGTTGAGCTTGCGGACGCGCTTCTTCGGCTTGTAGCGGAAGACGAGAATTTTCTTGGCCTTGGCTTGGCGAAGAACCGTTCCCGTAACGGTGGCGCCGTCGAGCGTCGGAGTTCCCGACCTTCAGCGAGTCGTCGTTGCCGGCGAGGACGACACGGTCGAACGTAACGTCCGACCCGACCTCATCGGAGATCAGATCGCAGCGGATGATATCACCCTCGGCGACTCGATACTGCTTGCCGCCGGACTCAATGATCGCGAACATGCCTTCGGTACGATACCAGGAGCGAAGGCCAGCGTCAACGCGTCTTGACATCCTCGTCGCCCGAGTGTTATTGTCAGATTATTCTGAAAAATAGAATAGTCTGGAGATGAGCCTTATGTATCGAGTCGTTTCTCGTCCTGCGCCGTGCCTCGGAAGGCTGGCTTTCGTCTGGGCGCTCTACGGGTGGGCGGTCGCGACGCTCTGGCAGATGGCCGGCGGGCGCCCTCTGGCTGAGGGCGTCGTCTGGACCGGCGCGCTCCTCGCCGGCAGTCGCGCTGGCGATGCGGGAGTTTTAGGATGCAGCGGATCGATGCCTCCGAAGCGCGCGATCACATCGAAATGGTCGACCGCATCCTGGCCGAGTCGCATCAGCGCCTCTGCACCGGCGGCGAGTACTTCATCGTCTGGGGAGCGATTTCGGCGTACGTGACGCTCGTCGCCGATGCGGCCGGGCACGGCCGGCTCCCGTCAAGCGCGTGTGGACGGTTCCGGTGGTGCTGCTTGCCGGCGCGCTCTTTTCGATCGTGCGCGGACGTCTTACGCGCAGCGTGCTCAAGCGCAGCTCGCTGCTGCAGCGCGAGTTCTTCAACGTTCTGTGGCTTACGCTGGGCATGGCCTTCGTCGTCGACGTGGCGGTGTTCAACATCTTCGCCGGGCTTGCTTCGGCAGCAGTCTGGAGCGTCGCCGAAGCGATCGTGCTGCTCTATATCGGCATGCACGGCAATCGCCGCGCACAAATTGCCGGTCTGCTCGTCGTCGCGTCGCTGATCGCCGCCAACTTCACGCACGCATTCGCCGCCTATATTCTGGCCGCTGGAATGCTGGCCGGCTACGCCGGATTCGGCGCGAGCGAACTGCTCGCTCGCGACTAAAGCCGCCGCTAAAGAATGGACGAGCTGTTGCTCTCGAAAGTGCGCTTGGGCGTCGTCGCCGAGTTGTTGAACTACGATTGGGTCGCCTTTGCCGAACTGCGCGCTCGCTGGACGTTACCGGCGGAAATCTCGGCGCGCATCTCAACAAGCTCGTCGAAGCCGGGTACGTCGAAGAGGAGAAGAGCTTCGTCAATAAGCGCCCGCAAACGCGCTACCGCCTAACGCAACGCGGCCGCGACGCCTTCGCCGATCACGTTTCGCAGCTGCAGTCGCTATTGAAGGCGTGACAAGGCTCGCTTTGCGGTACCCTAGCCCGCGTCGAGTTCGTATGCAGCGCGCAGGCCTTCGTCGAAGGCGCGAACCGCATTGAGCTCGGCGGCCTCTTTGGCGCCGCCGACGACGCAAAACGGCATGCCGAGCGCGCGGATCGAGGGAAGAAGCCGCGTCATTGGGTTCCTGCCCGGCCGCTATCACCACGGTGTCGGCGTGGATCGTGCGCGGCGCGCCGTCGGCGTCGCGGATCCGGATTCCATCGGCAACGATCGCTTCGTAGCTCACGTTCGGATACGGTCTCGACCCCCGCGGTGCGCAGCGCTTGCAGGACGGCCCACCGCGTCGTCTTGCCGATGCCTTGGCCGAGCGTTCGTCCGCGGCGCATTAGTGCGACCGCTTTACGACCGGTCACCACCAGCGCGCCGTCCGGCGGCGCCGCTAAACCGTACTCGTAGAAGAAGCGAGCGGTATCGTCGACGCCGGTCTGCCCGAAGCTGAGGATAGTGAGCGACGTCGACGCCGATGCCGCCGGCGCCGACGATCGCGATGCGTTCTCCGACAGCGGCGTCGTGCAACAGCACGTCGGCATAGGAGAGCACGTGCGGCAGATCGTGGCCGGCGAGATCGACGCGGCGCGGCACTACGCCGGCAGCCAGCACGACGCCGTCGAATTCGCGTAGCGCCGCGCCGTCTTCCACTCGTTGATTGATTCGAACGTCGACGCCAAGCCGCGCGAGTTCGTTGTTGAAGAAGCGGATCGTTTCCCCGAAATCGCCCTTGCCCGGTATGCGCCGAGCCATTCGGAACTGTCCGCCCAACTCGTCTTGCGACTCGAAGAGCACGACCGCATGTCCCAACGCAGCGAGCGCGCGTGCCGATTCCATTCCGGCCGGACCGCCTCCGACGACGGCAAAACGGCGCTTGCGGCGCGTGGTCGCATTTTCGGGAAACTCGAGCTCGCGTCCGGCGCGCGGGTTGACCATGCACGAGACCGGCTCGTCGAGCAACGACCGATCGATGCAGGCTTGATTGCAGGCGATGCAGGTGTCGACGAGATCGGGACGCGCGAGCGCGGCTTTCGCCACGATCCGGGCGTCGGCGAGAAAGGGCCGTGCCATCGAAACGAAATCGGCGCTCCCGGCCGCGAGCACGGCGTCGGCCGCCGCTAAGCTGTTGATGCGGTTGCTGGCGATGACCGTCAGCGTCGCCGACGGCGGCTTTGATCGCCGCAGCATACGGAATCCACACACCGCTCGGCACCAGGTGCTGCACGGTCGGAACGGCCGATTCGTGCCAGCCGATGCCGACGTTGAGCGCGTCGACGCCGTCGGATGCCAGGGCGCGCGCGAACTCCAGCGTCTGCTCCGCGGTGGTCGAGCCATTCATCAGATCGGCTCCGGAGATGCGAAAGATCACCGGAAAGCCGGCGCCGGCGCGAGCGCGGATCGCCTTGAGCACTTCGCGCGGCAGTACGGCCGCGGCGTTCGAAGTCGCCGCCCCACGCGTCTTCACGCCGATTGGTGAGCGGCGAGAGAAACTGGTTCAGCAGATACCCTTCCGACGCCATGACCTCGACCGCGTCAAAACCGATCTCTTTAGCATGCGCCGCACCGCGGGCAAAATCGTCGATCGTTTCGAGGATCTCCGCCTCGTCGAGCGCGCGGGGCGGATCGGGCGAGAAGCGCGAGGGCACGGCCGATGGCGCGACCGGCTGCAGACCGAACGACGACTCGTAGGCGTAGCGCCCGGCATGAAAAAGCTGCAGCGCGACGCGTCCGCCGGCCTCGTGCACGGCGCGTGCCGCGCGAGCTAGCACTTCCGCGCTGGCCGCATCGTTGATGAAGCTGTAGTTGCGGCCGCCGGCGCCGGTGCGGTTCACCGCCGAGCCGCCGGTGACGATCAAACCCGCGCCACCGCGTGCGCGCTCGGCGTAGAATGCGCCCAGCGCACCGGCATCGGACTCAATGCCCAGATGCATCGAACCCATCACGATGCGATTGGGAAGCCGCAGGCTGCCGATCGAGCCGGGCCGCAGCGCGTGCTCGAACATGGAAGAAATTACGTTAGAGTGAGCGGCGGCGACACGTCCGAGTAGAACGGAGGCGCGATAACGCTCAAACCGCCGTCCACGCAGATCGTTTGACCGGTGATATATTCCGATTCCGGCGCCAGCAGAAAGGCAATCGTATCTGCGACCTCCTGCGGGCTGCCCATCCGGCCTTTCGGAATTTTCGAGAGCACCGAGTCGATCGGCGCCATACCCGGTACGTTGTTGTAAAAGTAGCCGCACGACTCGGTGTCGATCAAGCCGCCGTTGACCGCGTTCACGTTGACGCCGAACGGCGCGAACTCGACCGCCATGTAGCGCACGAGCGCCTCGATTGCGGCTTTATTCGAACCGAGATTTGCGTAGGTCGGGTAGGCGCGAATGCTGCCGTAGCTGGAGAGCGCGACGATACGGCCGCCGCCGTTCATCAGCTTCAGCGCGCGCTGCGCGCCTAGCACGAAGGCGCGGACGTTGAGATCGAAGGAACGGTCGAGGTTGTGCGCCTTAAGATCGACGATCTTCTTGAACGAACTGGCCGCGGCGTTGGAGACGAAACAGTCCAATCGTCCGAACTCGGCGGCGACCCGGTCGAAGAGCGCGTCGATCTCCTCGGGAGACTCCACGTTGGCCGCAACGGCGATCGCGCGCGAACCGAGCGCTTCGAGCTCGCGCACCGTTTCGGCGGCCAGATCGGCATTGCGGTTATAGTTCACGGCGATGGAGGCGCCCTCGCGCGCCAGCGTCAGCACCAGTGCGCGGCCGATGCCGCGGGAGCTGCCGGTAACCAGCGCGACCTTTCCGTCGAAGCGGCCGCTCACGGCGCAACGCTCCGATCGAGGACTTCGCGAGCAATAACGGTCTTCTGGATTTCGTTGGTTCCTTCTTCGAAACGTTGCGCGCGCGCGTCGCGGTAGACGCGCTCGATCGCATTGGGCTGCCAAAAACCGATGCCGCCGTGAATCTGCAGCGCCTTATCGGTGACGCGCGTCAGCATGTCGACGGCCTGCAGTTTCGACATTGACGAGAGCATCGCCGCATCGGAACTCTCTTCCTCCCAGCGCCGCGCGGCGTGAAGAACGAGTTGCCGAGCCGCTTCGATGTCGGTCGCGTTCTCGGCGATCATGAAGCGAATGGCTTGACGCTGGTCGAGCGTCTTGCCGAACGTTTCGCGCTTTCGCGGCGTATTCGATGGCCAGCTCGGCGGCACGGCGCGCCAATCCGACGCAGCTCATTGCGACCGAGATTCGACTCGGCGTCAAGAACCCACCAAGCGCTACCGAAAGTCCGTCGCCTTCGGCACCTATTCGGTTCGCCACCGGGACCGGCGCGCGGTCGAAATGCAGGCGCGCGTGATCGGTCCCGCGCACGCCCATCGACTCTTCCATCGCCTCGACAACGGCAGACGGCGAGTGACGATCGACGAGCAGCGCGACGGTTCCCTCGGCACCGCGCGTGCCGGCCAGGCGCGCGAAGAGCAGCCAATAATCGCAAATCGTTCCGAAGGTGATCAGGTGCTTTTCGCCGCTCAGGAAGTAGGTCTCACCCTCGCGTTCGACGCTGCAGCGAAGGTCGGCGCCGGTGCCCGCAGTCGGTTCGGTGAGGGTGAAGGCGATCTTGATTTCGCCTTTGACCGAAGGGATGACGAACTTGCGCCGCTGCTCGTCGCTGACGAATCGATCCATCGCGCGCCAGGTGCCGTTGACGACGTGGACGATCATGCGGATCGAGGCGTGCGCCATCGAGAAGAGCTCGATCAACTCCAAGTAGCGGGTGAAGGGAATGCCGCGCCCGCCGTACTCCACCGGCGCGGCGAGCGAAAGATAGCCAAGCGCTCGCAGTTCGTCCCAGAGTTCGAGGGGAACGCGCCGCTCGCGCTCGATGCGCTGCGACCATGCCTCGCCCGGTCCGGCGACGTATTGCGCGATCTCGTCGCGCAGCGCCGCGAAAGCGGTTTCGTCGAGCGCCGCGGGCCGTTCGAGTTGCTTCAAGCAACGATCTCCTTGTAGGGACGCAGCGTCCGAGCGCGCTCGCGCAGGACGTATTTTTGAATTTTGCCCGACGGCGTGCGCGGCAGCTCGGTGACGATCTCCATGCGCTCCGGCCAATACTGTTTTGCGACTTGACAGGCATGCAGATAGTGCTGCATGCGGTCGAAATCGAGCGTCGTTCCCGGACGGAGGACGACGAAAGCGCAGGCGCGTTCGCCCAATCGCGCATCGGGCATCGCAACGATGGCGATTTCCGCGACCGCCGGATGATCGATTAACAACTGCTCGACCTCGCCGACGGGAATCTTTTCACCGCCACGATTGATTACGTCGCGAACCCGTCCGGTGATGCGCACGTAGCCGGACTCGTCGATGACCGCCAGATCCCCGGTACGGAACCACCCGTCGGGCGTATATGCGGCGGCCGTCCATTCGGGATGGTCGGCATAACCTTGAAACATCGTCGGCGACGCAACTTCGAAGTTGCCTTCCTCGCCGGCTGCGAGGGTCTGTCCGTCGGAGTCGGTGACGCGCAGTCGAATTCCGCGCAGCGCGCGTCCGTCGGTTCCCCAGCACTTCGCCGGCTCGTCGGTCGGTGCGGCGAGCGAACCGAGTCCCGATTCGGTCGTTCCCCATCCGCCGCACACGGCAGTACCGAGAATCCGCGTGGCCCGTTCTGCGAGACCGCGCGGTACCGCCGCTCCCGTCGCGACGAAGATGCGCAGCGCGGCGGGTGGCGGCGCTCCCGCTTCGACCGCCGCCACGATGTCGGACAAGAACGGCGTCGCGGCTTGCACGAAGGTACCGTCCCAATCGTTGAGCGCGCGCAGCGCGCGCCGCGCGTTCCAGATCGACTGAAGTATCTGCGGAACGCCCATGACGAACGCCAGCCACATCCCATATAAAAAACCGGTTTGATGGGCCAGCGGCGACGGCACGAAGATGCGATCTTCGGGACCGAGCCCGAGATGCTCGACCTCCATGGCGGCAGCGCGCATCAAGACGTCGTTGCGATGGAGCACGCCTTTTGGTTCGCCCGACGTTCCCGAGGTGAAGAGCAGCTGCGCGATGGCGGTGGGATCGGGGCGTCGCGAATCGAGCGCCGCGGTATCGACCTCGATCTCGCGCAGCGCATCGGCGAAACGCAGCCACTGTACCGGGACGTTGGTGCGGTCGAACGTCGGAAGCGGATGCGCTTTCGGGGCGCCGCTGCAAACGACCACGTGTTCCAATCGCAGCGGCAAGTCGCCGTCGGCCACCGAGGCTTCGCTTAGAAGCGAGGCTACTTCCGCGGCGTGGCGGCGGCCGCGTGCTTCGTCGGGAACGAAGAGCACGCGCGCGCGAGAACGGCGCAGACAGAAGGCGACTTCGCGTTCGCGGAAGATCGGCATCAGCGGACAGCAGATGGCGCCAACGCGCAGCACGGCCAAGGTTATGACGACGAAGTCGAGCGTATTGGGAAGCTGGAAGGCCACGCGCTCGCCGGAACGCACGCCCAAGCGCAAGAGCAGCATCGCGGTGCGGTCGACTCGCTCGGCCAGTTCCCGCCACGTGAGCGTCGCGTCGCGCCCGTCGCGCGCTTCGACGACGGCAAGCTCGAGCGGCGCTTCGCGCGCTCGCTGCGCGACCAGTTCGTCGAGCGTATATTGCGTCGCGCGCTCGGGCCTCGGCGCCGGCGCCGCGAGCTTGGGTTTGTGGCTCTGCCCGTCGACCGGAGCGTTCGAGATCGACATCGGCACGCCGATGCTGCGCATCGCTTCGAGAAAGCGGGGATACGAGATGCGGTAGGCGTTAGGGTAGGTCAGCGTGCTCTGACCATCGGCGCGCGATGCCGCGACGGCCAGCGACATCAAGATGCGGTGGTCGTTGAACGACGAGAGATGCGCGCCGAAGAGATGGGATACGCCGTTGACGACCAGCGAATCGTCGCGAACTTCCAGACGGCCTCCCATGCGATTGAGCTGGAGCATCGCCGCCACGCGATCGGACTCTTTCAGACGCACGTGGTGCACGTTCTCCAAGATCGTTTGCCCCTTCGCGAACGTTCCGAGTGTTGAGAGGATCGGCAGCATGTCGGGAATGTCGCGGCAATCGACGCGTAAACCGCGCAGCTCGATCCCATCATGCTTTACACGCACGGCGCGCGCCTGCGCGTCGTAGACCATCGGCAGCCCCATCTCGCGGACGATTTCCAAGAACGCGCCTTCGGGATGATCGGGCAGCTCGCCGGGCGGCCCTTCCAACCCGCGAAAGAGCACGTCGGACGGATGGATCGCCGTTACGGCGAGGCCGAAGGCGGCCGAACCAATATCGGGCGGCAGCTCCACGGTCGCGGGGCGTGCCTGCTGATTCGGCTCGATCTCGAAACGGCGCCAATCGCGCGCAATGTGTACGTGCAGGTCGAAGGTGCGCATCATCTCTACCGTCAGCGCGATGTAGGGACGCTCGTTGAGCTCGCCCTCGACCTCGATGACGGTGCGTTCGACGGCGTACGGTGCGAGCAGGAGCAGACCCGAGATCCATTGCGAGAGCGTGCCGGGAATGACGATTCGGCCGCCGCGCGGCCGTCCTGGCTTGACCGCGATCGGCGGGCACCCGTGCGCGGATTCGAAACTAATGCCGAGAGCGGCAAGCGCCTCGAGCAACGGTCCGACCGGGCGGCGGCGGAAGTACTTCTGTGCGGTCAGCGTGATGGGAGCGTCGGCCAGCGCCGCCAAGCCGATCATGAAGTAGAGCGTCGATCCCGAACTTCCGACGGAAACGACCCGGCGCTTGACGTGGTAAGGACCACCGGTTACCAGCAGCGTCCGTCCGTCGACTTCGATTTTGGTTCCTAGCGCACGCAGCACGTCCATCGTAAACTGCACGTGCCGGGCGTCGGACAGCCCGACGATGCGACTCGTTCCGGAGGCGAGCGACGCGAGAATCAACGCACGGTGAGCGTGGTACTTGGAGTTGGGGACCTCGACCTCGCCCAAGAGCGGCCCGCTCGTTCCTTTGACGAGAAGATTCATCGCCGTGCTACCTCGTTCGACTCTTCCGCGCTCGCAGCGCGGCCGACCTGCTCCTCATCGCGAGACGACCAACGACGCATTCTGGCCGCCGAACCCGAACGCGTTTACTTGAAAGGCCGAATAAACGTGCTCGCGCGGGCTTCCCATGACCAGGTCGAACCGTGTTTGAGGATCGAGGTTCTGCGTTCCCATCGTTGGCGGAATCAGCCCTTCGCGCATTCCGACGATGCCGGCGATCGTGCACATCGCGCCGGCGCTCGCCATGCTGTGACCGAGGTGACCTTTGAGCGACGTTACGATCGCGGGCCGCTCGGTGTAGATCGCATCGATCGCCTTGGACTCTGCGGCGTCGCCGACGATCGTTCCCGTTGCGTGCGCGTACACGACGTTGCATTCGGCTCCAGCGTCACCGGCACGAGCGATCGCATCCTGCATTGCAACGACTTCGTAACGGGCCGACGGATCGGGCGAGGTGATGTGATACGCGTCGGCAACCGAACCGTAGCCGCGGATCCTGGCGTGAATCGCGGCCCCGCGTGCCGCGGCGATTTCGAGCCGCTCGAGAATCAAGAACGCCGCGCCGTCGCCCATCACGAAGCCGTCCCGGTCGACGTCGAACGGCCTCGACGCGCGCTCCGGATTGGGGTTGCGGGAGAGCGCTCCGGCGCGGACGAGACTTTCGTAGACCAGTGGGCTGAGCAGCGTTTCGCTGCCGCCGGCTATGGCCGCGTCGATCTCGCCGCGCTCGATCATGCCGCAAGCAAGTCCGATTGCATCCAGCGACGAGGCACACGCAGTGCTTATAGCGAGTTGCGGCCCATGCAGGTTCCAGCGCATCGCGATGAGCGCGCTGGCCATGTTGGGGATCACTAGCGCCATCAGTTTAGGCGTGACGGCTCGCCCGCCGTCCTCCAGAAAGCGAGTCTGCGTCTCGGCAACGAGCGGGAATCCGCCCATCGTATTGCCCACGATCACCGCGGTGCGGGCGGGCGGCGGATCGAGGCGCGCTTGGTCGATCGCTTCTTGAGTTGCCGCGAGCGCGTACTGGGTGAATCGGTCCGTGTTTCTCGCCACCGTCGGCGTCAGCTCGCCATTGAGCGAGAACTCCTTGGGGACTGCGGCCCAGAGGCGGTTTCCCGAGAGCCTGCCCGCGCCCTCGATCGGCGCGATCGCGCGTTTGCCTTGCAGGAGGCTCTGCCAAAAGATCCCCGTCGTGCTGCCGATCGGCGTGACGACTCCCATCCCCGTGACGGCGACGTGCTCCATTGGCTGCTCTCATTCATGCTGTACGCTGGTGCCTTCCTGGAGTTGCCTAGGAGCATGAAGCCTCCAGCGCGCGTCGAAGCCGCCAGCGTGGAGCGAGGGGTCAACGTCCCGCAGTCGTACCGGTTGGTCCGTCGCGATGCGCGGGCCGAGCGCACGGTCGTGCGCCTGCGCAGCGGTGCGACCTTCGGCGGCGACGAGATCGCGATTTGCGCCGGACCCTGCGGCGTGGAGTCGGTGCATCAGCTCGAGGAGGCCGCCCGGGCCGTAGCGGCCGCCGGCGCCAACGTCTTGCGCGGGGGCGCCTACAAGCCGCGGACCTCGCCGTATTCGTTCCAAGGTCTGGGCGAAGAGGGCCTCAAGATGCTGCGGCACGCCGCCGATCGCTACGGCTTGGGCGTCGTTACCGAGGTGATGGATCCGCGCGACGTCGAGCGCGTCGTGCAGTACGCCGACATGCTGCAGATCGGCACGCGCAGCATGCAAAACTTTCCGCTTTTGCGCGAGGCCGGGGCGACGCGGACGCCGGTGTTACTCAAGCGTGGCTTCTCCGCGACGGTTCAGGAGTGGCTGCTGGCCGCCGAGTACGTGCTGCTCGGTGGGAACGAGAACGTCGTGCTCTGCGAGCGCGGCGTGCGTTCGTTTGACGTGGTCACGCGTAACATGCTCGACCTCGCCGTCGTGCCGCTCCTCGAAGAGATGACGCACTTACCCGTCATCGTCGATCCATCTCACGCGCTGGGTATCGCGCGTCTCGTTCCTCCGATCGCCGCCGCCAGCATCGTCGCCGGCGCGCACGGGCTGATTATCGAAGTGCATCCCGATCCGGCCAACGCGCTCTCGGATGGGGCGCAGTCGTTAGATTGCGCGCAGTTCGAGGAGTTGATGCTCCGCCTGGCGCCGCTTGCCGAACTAGCCGGGCGGCACTTGCCGCGCCGTCCCGCAAACGATGCCGGCGCCGCGTCGCGCGGCTACGTCGCGTCCGAGCCGGCCGAGAACGGCTCCAGCGACGGCGCCGTACGATCGAGCAATAAGGGCGTCAGGCTGGCATAACCCGCGTGCACGGCGCCGATATCGGTGCCGAGCGTCTCGCGATCGGTTTCGAAGGGTGACTCCCATGCGCGGTAATACTGCGTCGCGCCATTGAGATCGGCGCCGACCATTCGCCCGCAGATACGCTTGCGCCCGAGCCGCGTCACGGCGATGCCGCGAATCTGTTCGAGTGGAAGGTTCGGCACGTTGAGGTTCCAGTAGCACGACGCATCGCTGAGCCGGTCGAATGCGCCGGAGAGACAACGCTCCACGATTTGCGCCGCCGCGTCCCAATAGCGGCGGTCGAGCGGTTCGACGTGACTGCAAGCCAGCGAGACGGCCAGTCCCGGAACTCCCAGCAACGCCGCTTCGACCGCGCCGGCGACCGTTCCGGAGTAGTTGACGTCGTCGCCGAGATTCGGTCCGTGATTGATTCCGCTGATCACCAGATCCGGCGGCTGCCAAAGCTCGGTCGAACCGAGGAAGACGCAATCGGCCGGCGTTCCGGAGCAGGCGTACGAACGCACCGGGCCGTCCGCGCGAAGCTCGACGGTAATCGCTTCGCGCGCGGTGATGGCGTGCGAGACGCCGCTGCGATCACCCGAAGGCGCAACGACGACCACCTCGTGTTCGCCGGCAAGCCGCGCGACGAGCGTCTGAATTCCGGGCGAGTCGATGCCGTCGTCGTTGGTGACGAGGATGCGCAATTTGCGCGCGCTACGCGGCGCCGGACACGAACTGCAGCGCCAAGCCGTCGATGCAGTAGCGCAGATGCGTCGGCGCCGGTCCGTCATCGAAGATATGGCCGAGATGCCCGCCGCAGCGGCGGCAGTGAACTTCGGTGCGTGGCGCGATCAGAACGTAGTCGGTCTGGGTACTCGTCGCGTTGGGCAGCACGGTGTAAAACGACGGCCATCCGTCCCCGCTATCGTACTTGAACTTCGAAGAGAAGAGCGTTAACCCGCACCCGGCACAGCGGTACGTTCCCGCACGATTCTCCTGGATGAGCGGGCTCGAAAAGGCCGGCTCGGTTCCCCCGCGACGCAGAATCTCGAAGCGTTGCGGTCCGAGCAACGCCATCCACTGCGCGTCGGTGTGCGTGACTTGATAACCGCTCGCCGCCAGCGCGTCGCCCTTGCCGAGCACCGCGAGCGCGCCCAGGCCGAGCAGTGCCGCGCCGAACTCCGTGCGCTTCATCGAGGGCTCGGAATGACGTGACACGCCGCGCCGCCGTTCTTTTCGAAGTAGCGCTGATGGTACTCTTCGGCAGGCCAGAACTTCGGCGCCGGAACTGTCTGCGTCACGATGGGCCGCGATTGGCGGCTCTGCTCGCGATCGCGCGAAGCAATGGCGGCGCGCTCCTGCTCGGGCGAGTGGGTAAAAATGGCCGAGCGGTACTGGTCTCCTACGTCGGGCCCTTGGCGATTGAGCTGGGTCGGATCGTGGATCTGCCAGAAGACGTTCAAGAGATCGTCGTAGCTAACGCGTTGCGGATCGAAAGTAACTTCCACCGCCTCGGCGTGGCCGGTGGAATGGCTGCATACCTGACGGTAGCTGGGATTGTCGAGGTGGCCGCCGGTGTAACCCGAGACGGCATCTATAACGCCCGGCACCTGCCGAAACGCAGCCTCAACCCCCCAAAAGCAGCCCGCCGCAAAGGTAGCCCTTTGATTTTCCATACGCTCTTAGAACGCTGCAGAAAGGCGGGCGGATTCATCCACGTCGTTCCGCAGGACGTCGTCCAGGCTTTCGCGCCGGGCAAGCAGCCGCGACGCTCCGCCGGAGAGGCCGATTACCGCGGGACGCGGGAAGCGATTGTAGTTTCCCGCCATGCTATAGGTGTACGCACCGGTCGCACACATCGCCAAGATATCGCCGCTTCGCAGGCCGCGCGGCAATTGCGTGGTGCCGAGCTCGTCGTTTTCGCAGGAGCGTCCGCAGAGCGTCACCTCCATCTCGTCGTCGGCGACGCGCGTTGCGTGGACGATGGCGTGTCGCGCGCCGTAGAGTGCCGGCCGCGGATTCTCGGCCATTCCGCCATCGACTACGGCAAAGGTGCGCTCCGATTGACGCTTGACGGCGAGGACGCGGTAGAGCGTGGTTCCGGCCGAGCCGACGAGACCGCGCCCCGGTTCGATTCCAATCCGCGGCACGATCAGGCCGCGAGCGGCAGCTTCGCTGCGAATCCGTTGTGCGACGGTAGTCGCCGTAGAGCCGAGGTCGAGCGTCGCTCGCGTCTCGGAATGCGTCCGGACGCCGAATCCGCCGCCGACGACGAGACGTTCGGCGAGAAATCCGCGCTGCGCGAATCGCTGCGCGGCGTCGAGCAACGCCGCGCCGTTGGCCGCAAACGGTTCGGGCGAAAATATCTGCGAGCCGACGTGCGCGTGCAGGCCGGCGAAGCGAAGATTCGGATGTGCGCGCAAGATCTGGGTGGCCACTTCTTCGTCGCGCGCGTGGATTCCGAATTTGCTTTCGTTCCCGCCGGTGCGGATAAACGCGTGCCCGCCGGCTTCGATTCCGACGTTGAGACGAAGGATGACGTCGACTCGAGATTCGTCGTTGCAGATTGCGGCGAGGCGGCCGAGCTCTTCCACGCCGTCGGCGACGACGTAGCGCAGGCGCCCCGAACGCGCGGCCTGCAGCTCGTCCTCCGTCTTGCCGGCGCCGTGAAGGGTTATTCGTTCCGCCGGAAATCCGGCGCGCTCGGCGGTGACGAGCTCGCCCAACGAGCAGACGTCCAAGCCGATCGGATGGCGCGCGAGCCGGCGAAGAAACTCCACGGTCGCAAACGCTTTGGCGGCGTAGCTAATCTCGATGCCGAGGTGCTGCGTTCTTCGGAGCGCGACGTCAACTGCATCGTCGACCGCATCGAGGTCGATGACGAGCAGCGGCGTGCCGTATTGCGAAGCGAGACTCTCCGCCGGAACTCCTCCCAGCAGCAGCGCTCCGTTCGGGTCTCGTTTCAGAACTGCCCCATGAAACGGTCGATCGCGCTCTGCTCGATGCCGCCGGCAATGAGCCGCGCGGCCATCTCGTCGCGGTTTCGTGGCGGCGTGACGTACATGAACTCGGCGCGAGCGCCCGAAACGGCGCGCACGCTGCACCACGATGCGGCGGCGGGTACGAGCACGCTCTGATAAGGCGCGAGCGTTACGCCCGCGGCGTCCGTCGCGACCTCCAGCGGCGTGGCGAGCGACATCAGAATCAGCGGCCGCGTCTCGGTAGCAAGCGATGCGGGCTCGGCTCCGGCGGCGACGCGCTCGACGATAAAGTGATCGTCGGCGATGAGGGCCGTGCGCTCGAGATCTCCGAAACGATAGGTGATCTGCTCCAGCGTGCCCGTCGTGCCGGCCGAATAGTCGAGGACGTCGGCGGCTTTTTGCACGTGAAGCTCGCGCGGCTTGCCGTCGAGTCCGACGCGATTGTAGTCGAACATTCGGTAGGTTAGATCCGAAGCTTGCTGCGTCTCGAAGATGGTAACGCCCGGACCGATCGCGTGCACGACGCCGTGCGGAATGTAAACGGTGTCGCCCTTTTCGAGCGGTATTTTGCGAAGGATCTCGCCGAGCGTGCCGTCGGCAACGCGTTGCTCGTACTCGGCGCGCGACGTGCTGCGCGTCCAGCCGTAGACGATCTCGGCGTTCGGCACGGCGTCGAGAACGTACCAGCACTCCGTCTTGCCGAAGGGTTGACGTTCGACGCGCTGCGCGTAGGCGTCGTCGGGATGCACTTGTACGGAGAGCCAGTCGTGCGCGGTGATGATCTTGGTGAGCACCGGAAAGATTCGTGACGGATCGATATTACCAAGTAGCTGCGAACCGAGATCGGCGCGAAGATCGGCGACCGTCGAGCCGGTAAGCGCGCCGTTGAGCACGTGGTCGGCATCCCAACATTCCCACGACTCGCCGAGGCGCGCACTGGGATCGCCGTGCTTTCCGTAGATTCGCACCAGTTCGTCGCCGCCCCACACTTGCGTCGTCAGCTTTGGATCCAGGACGTACGGATAGAGTCGTTCCGCTTGCATCGCTCGCCAACGATACGATGCGCGCGCGGGAAAATCCGTCCGAACGGGAAGAAGAGAGGCGCGTGCACGACATCCACGTCGGAATCGGCTCGAATCTGGGGGATCGCCAGGCCAATATCCTGGGGGCGCTTCAACGTTTACGGCGCCACGCAGAGATACTCTCTGTTTCGTCGTTCTATGAGTCGGACGCGGCCGACGGCGCAGAGGGACCCGCGTACCTCAACATCGCCGCCGCCCTGCGTTCCGAACTCGATGCCGATGCATTCGAACGATTCGCTCGAGCTGTCGAGCTAGCGGTCGGACGCGCCCGCGGCACGCCCCGGCTCGCCCCGCGTCCCATCGACGTCGATCTCCTCGTTTTCGACGGACGGGTCGTCCAACCGCAGCTCGAGGCGCGGCCGTACAACGCCGCCCCGCTATTCGAAATCGCGCCCGATCTCGTCTCACCGCCGGTAGATCGAAGCGTGCGCAAACGCGAACGCACTTTGCGATTCGATGCCGACCGTCAATCGGATGAACCGGAGATCCGGCTTTCGCTCAGTCGCGCCGGCGTCGCCGGGGTGCGACGGATTCTGCATCTCGAGATCGACGGCCGCGCACGCGTCTACGACGCCGAGATCTCGATGGTTGCCGACCTCGCTCCGGACAAGGCCGGCGTGCACATGTCGCGCTTCGCCGAAACTCTGGAAGAGGCCACGCTCGACGTGCTCGCGGCCGATAACGCTCCGGCGCGCATCGAAGGCCTCGCCGAGGCGATCGCGCGCGAGATCGTGCGCAGCCAGCGGGCGGTGCGCGCCGACGTGCGCTTGCGCGCTCACTTTGGTCTCGAGCGATGGACGCCGGTGAGCGGCAAGCGCGGCGAAGAAACCTACACGCTGCTCGGAATCGCGCACGCCGACGAAACCGGTACGCGTCGCGTCGTCGGGGTCGAGGCAGTAGGCATGACCGCGTGTCCGTGCGCGCAGGCGATGATGCGCGAGCATTCGATGCGCGAGCTGCGCGAGGCCGGGTTCAGCCAGAGCGATGCCAAACGCGCTCTCGACGCGCTTCCGGTCGCGACGCACAACCAGCGGGGAAGAGGCACGATTCTGCTCGGTGCCCAGACCTCGGAAACGATTGACGCCGAAGATCTGGTCGAGATCGTGGAAAACTCGATGTCGAGCGAGACATACGATCTCCTCAAGCGGCCCGACGAGTTCTTCGTCGTCAACAAAGCGCATAGCAATCCACGCTTTGTGGAAGACGTCGTGCGCGGAATACTCGCTCGCGCCCTGGACGTCTACGCCGATCTCGGAGACGAGACGTTCGTTTTTGCAAGCCAGGTCAACGAAGAGTCGATTCACAAGCACGACGCCTTCGCCGAAGGTTACGGCCTCTTCGGCGAGTTGCGCGAGGAGCTGCGCAGCGGCGCCTACGTTACGCCGAAGACGGACCTTGCGGCGTGGCTGCGGACTCGTCCGTCGCCGGTGCTTTCATAACCGGGTCGCCGTTGCCGAACGCCTCGAGCGCCGCAATGCGCGCGCGCAGCGATGGATGCGACGAGAAGAAGATCTCGTACCACAGCGGCGGATCCTCGTCGGCGAGATTCTGATCGCGCAGGCGGCGGAAGGCGGAGGCGCCCGCCGGAGCGTCGCCGGTTGCCGCCAGCGCGAACCGGTCCGCCGCCCACTCGCGAGCGCGTGAAAAGGCAAAGAGCAGCGGGCGTAACCCCTGCATCGCGACGACCATCACCGCGTAGAAACGTGCCAACAGGAGCGCCCGGTCGCGGAGTTCGTCGCGCTGCTTTCGCGGCGTTGCGGCGTTGGCCGCCAAGAAGAGAAAGGTCGCCAGCACTTCGCCGACCGCGATGATTCGCCACGTGTCCCGGTTGACGTAGTGCCCGAGCTCGTGCGCTACGACGAACTCGGTTTCGTTCTCCGGGAAGGATGCGATTAGGGTGTCGCCGAGCACGATGCGATGCGTACGACCGATTCCGGTAACGAACGCGTTAGCTTTGCGCGTCTGCCGGCTCATGTCCATGCGCAGAATGGCGGCGTCGCCGACGCCGAACCGCGTCGCGAGGCGGCGCAGCCGCGCTTCCAGCGAGCCGTCCAGCGGTTCGAACGTATTGAAGAGCGGCAGGATATAGATCGGAACGATGACGTTGGCCAGAACGAGCAGCGGCAGCGTGCCGATTGCCGCAAGCAGCGGCCAGATGCGCGGTGCGCGCCGGACCGCCGCTCCGAAAAGGGTCGCGATCAGCGCCGTAACCGCCGTTCCAAGAAGCGAGCTCTTGACGTACTCGCTCAGCCATTCGTCTTTGCTCTGGTCGCTGAGACCGAAACGACGTTCGAGGGCGTATCCTTCGACAAAAGAGACGGGAAGCTCGACGAGCGCGGAGGCGACGGAGAACGCACCGAGGTAGGCTGCCGGACGCGTCCAGACGGGCAGCCGCAGCGTCGCGCGATCGACGGCGTCTCCGAGCGGTCCGTACGCAAACGCGAGCAAACCGGCGGCACCGCGAATCGTTCCAGCGACCTCGAGCGCACGCCGGGCTCGGGCGTATGCCGCCGCATCCTTGTTCGCTTCGACTATGCGGATCTCGCCCGCGCCCGATGGCCTCCACGGCACGCGCTGCAGCGTAGCCGGCGACTAGGCCCGTAGCAAGGCCGAGAATCGCTCGAGAAAGCTTCACGTGGGGCTTCTTCGCCCCGGGTTAACGGCCGAACTCCTCGCGCGTAAGCGCGCGTCTCAAATCAGCGAAACGGTCTCTTTGCTCTTTGGGACGAGCTTCGAGTGCCGCGAGCAGGCTGGCGGCGAGCTCGTCGCAGATCGGATCGTCGAGTTCTTCGATTCTACCTTCGTCGGCGAGACGAGCCTTTTCCGGATCGATCGGGATTCGCGCCAAGACCGGCGCGTGCGCCAGCTCGGCGACGCGCTGTGCGTAGGAAGGCCCGAAAATTTCGTAACGTTTACCGGTATCGGGGGCGACGAAATACGACATGTTTTCGACGACGCCGAGGACCGGCCGCTTGAGCATGCGCACGAGATTCGCCGCTTTACGAACGATCATCGTCGCCAGCGCTTGCGGCATCGTCACCAGCACGACGCCGTCGACGGATAGCGATTGCAGCACCGTCAACGGCGCATCAGACGTTCCTGGCGGCAAGTCGATCAGCAAAAAGTCGAGATCGTCCCAAAGCACTTGCTCGTAGAACTGACGGATGACGCCGGCGACGATCGGACCTCGCCAAACCATCGCCGTGTCCTCCTCTGGACTGAGCAGATTCGAGCTGACGATTTCTATGGCGCTGCGCGAAATCGCCGGCGTAATCAACGGCTGCGGCTGACCTTGCGGCGTCGTCTTGTTCGGATCGGCGCTGATCGCCAGCGGCTCGTGCAGCCCGAAGAGCTTGGGTATCGAGGGCCCGGTGATATCGGCGTCGAGAATCCCAACGCGGAAGTGGCGGCGGCGCAAGCCGATGGCGCACATCGCGGTAACGAGCGACTTGCCGACGCCGCCTTTGCCCGACATGATCGGAATGACGTGCGCGATCTTCGCGCGCCCGGTGAAGCCGCCGGGAGCCCGTCGCGCCGGCTTACGGTCGGCTTCGTCGATCGGCGGCACGCTGCCCGAACTGCGAGCGAGTTGGAGCGCGGCGATGATCGGCTCGACCCGCAGGCCGTGTGCGCGGGCGCCGTCTTCGATGGTTTCGTAGGCGCTCACGCTGCAGCCGCTGCAGCCCAAGCCGAACGCCTGCATCACGTCGGCGGCGACGGGGAGCGCGGCGACCAGCTCTTTGATGTTCGTCCGGGGCACGATTTCGAGTTGCGTGACGGGCATGGCTTCTCCATTGAACCTGCGAACCGCGCGTGCGTATGCAGTCGATCGAGCGCGCGCAAGCCGTTTTGGCGGGCGGTTGCGATTCACCCGTCCGTTCGGGATGGGGTGTGGACGCCCCGATGTTCCTGCAGGCGAGCGCACGGGGGGCGTACGCTTACGACGCTGCCGGCCGTCGCTTCGTGGACTATATCATGGCGTACGGTCCGCTTCTCTTCGGCCACACGCATCCCGATCTGGTCACCGGTCTCGACCGGCTCGCCGCCGGCGGGTTCCTCTGGGGAAGCACGCACGGCGAAGAGGTCCGGCTCGCCGAGCGAATCCGCGCCTATCTTCCGTCGATGGAGCGGCTGCGCTTCGTCACGTCGGGAACCGAGGCGGTGATGAGCGCGCTTCGCGTCGCTCGCGCTTTCACCGGCCGTAGCCGCATCCTCAAGTTTGCCGGCAACTATCACGGGCATTTCGATCTTGCGCTGCTCGAAGCGGGCGCGTCGGCCGCGACGGCGAGTGCGCCCAACAGCGGAATCCCCGAAGGCGTACGCCGCGACGTCGTGGTCGCGCGCTACAACGATCTCGCTTCCGTCGACGAACGATTGAGTTCCCACGAGCACGATCTCGCGGCGATCATCGTCGAACCGATCGCCGCCAACATGGGGCTGGTCATGCCCGAGCCCGCTTTCCTGGAAGGGCTGCAGGCGCGAGCTCGGCGATGCGGCGCGCTGCTCGTTTTCGACGAAGTGATTACTTGGCTGCGCTTCGGTCTGGGCGGCGCGCAAGGTCGCGGCACCATCGTCCCCGACCTCACGGCGTTGGGCAAGATAATGGGCGGCGGCGTTCCGATCGCCGCCTTCGGCGGACGAGCGGACGTGATGGCAGTGCTGGCGCCGAACGGGGCCGTCTTTACCGGCGGAACGCACGGCGGCAATCCCTTCTGCGTGGCGATGGCGCACCGCGTTCTCGATCTGCTCGAGTCGCATCCGGAGTACTACCCACAGATGGAATCGCTGGCGCAGAAACTCGCCGGCGGCGTCCGCGACGTTCTCGCGCGGCGTGGATTGGATTACGCGGTCGTGCACCAGGAATCAATCGTGGACTTCAAGTTTCGCAACGGCCACCCCAATCGTAACTACGACGATGCGCGCGCGGCCGACCGCGCTGCATATTCGTCCTACTATCGCGCGATGCTCGAGCGCGGCATCCTGCTCCCGCCATCGCAGAACGAAGTGATGTTTGTTTCGACCGCACATACCGAAGAGGACGTCGACGAAACGCTGGCCGCAATCGACGCGTCGATAACGAAGGGCGGCCGTCGTTGACGGCCGCCCTCTTCCCCGCTACGTATGTGCCCTAGATCTTGATTTGGGCGTTGAAGTAGAGGTTGATCGGCTGAACGGCTGCCCCGATGGCACCGTTGTTGCTGGTAGTCGGTAGATAGCTCTGAGTCCAGGGTGAGCGGGCCCCATTAGCCTTGAAATCGCCGATGCCCGTACCGTTGTAGAAGTTGCTCGGATAGAGCGTGCTGTTGAGCGAACCGCCCGCCGGTCCGTATCCGCAGATCACATAGTTCGGCGGATACGCGGTGGTCCAAGGAGCCGACGTGCCGCCGAAGCACGTGTGGAAGAGGTTCGCTCCGAGAACCACCAGCTTGATCTTCGGGCTTACGTCGTAGGAGAGCTGAAGATTGCCGACGATCGAACTCGGCTGCTGGTAGTTGTCGAAGATGAACGTTCCCGTCTGCGGGTTCGGCACGTAGAGGTAGGTGAACGTGCTCGCGCCCGCACTCGCAGTAGTGAGATAGTTGCACTGCAACGGATTGGTCTTCGGCGAGAGCTTGGTGATGCCGGTTGACGCCGAGTTCAACTGGCAAACACGAGGATCTACGCCTTCCGTATCGAGCGGGCTGCCGTAGTAGCCGCCCGACTGGAAGCTGAAGCTCGGCGTGACCGCCAGCCTGTCGTGACGCCAGTTGAGGATCAGCGAAGATACCCATGGCGAGATGTAGCTGCTCAGGATGCCGTTGAGGTTCGGCGCCAGCGCCGTGGAGAACGGATTGTACCACCCGCCGAGGTCGAGCAGTCCTTGCGTAGGCTTGTTGTAGTACGGATTGAGAATCGGGTCGTACGTGACGCTGCTGACGGTGATCGGCTTTGCGTTACACGAGACGCCCTGGCCGTTGCGATAGCAAGGACTGCCGCCGCCCGACTTGGTCAGCGAGTTGTATTGTGAGATGGCTTGGTTGAGTTGAACGAGCTCGTTGGTGACCACGCCGCCCGTGCTCAATCCCACGTTCTGGAACATGATCTTCGAGTTGGTGTACGTGACGGCGAGCTGACCGGAGAGCCCGTTACGCGTGAAGTCGCCCTTGTTGAACTGGAACTCAACGCCTTCGTTACGGTTGACACCGACCGGGACTTGCGTCACGAAGCCGGCACCGATGAACGTTTGTTGCTGCCAGTTGGAGACCCACGTATAGAACGGCGTGAGCTTGAAGCTCATGTCCGTTCCCTTGAAGTGCTGCTCCCACGACAGGTCATACTGACCCGACGAGATGCCTGGAATCGGATGGAAGGGCGAGTAGAAGCCCAGGTTCATCGTGTTGTTCCAGACCGAGCGATCGTCACCGGCGAGGGCCAGATACTGGACCGATGCCGAGATCGGCGGTTGCGTGAAGCGTCCCGCCGACGCGCGGATGACCGCGTTCGGGCTGATCGTGTAGGTCGCTGAAAAGCGCGGTTCCCAGTAGTTCAACGAGTACGACGAGGGCGAGCTCGCCGTGAAACTCGGCGCTTGCACGCCGTCCTGCACGGTACCGTTGGGGTGGACCCAGCCGGTTGACGGACCGCCCGGATGCAACGCTACCGCGGCCTTGTTGCAGTCGCCGACGACGTATTGTGCCGATGCCGGCGGCGGAACGCCGGCCGGAAGCGCCTGCGTGAGCACCTGATTGGTCGAGGCGAGCACGCAGGTGTAGTTGGCCGACATATTGGCATAGAACTGCGTCGCACTGGTGAGCGAATCCGGGAGGACGTAGGTGAAATCGTCGTACCGGAGTGCCGCATTGATCAGGAAGCGATCGTTGGGACGGAACTGGTCCGAGATCGATGCGTTCGTGAAGCGCGGGCGAACGCTGTTGTAAGACCCGTTTGCATTACCGCTCCACAGGCTGTCCCACGTCGCGCCGGCTCGCGCTGCCGGCGTACCGGCGGCGGCGAATGCACGCGGGCCGGCAATCGCGTTGCTGGTCCACGTCGGACGCAGCGTCGTTCCCGAAGCGACGTCGTAGTAGCTGCTGCTCAAGCAGGGAACGGAATACCCGAAAGTGCCCGCTGCACTATTGCCCTTGTTGCCGTAGCACGTGAAGCCGCCGGGACCCGAGGACATATAGCCGATCGGTGACGTGCCGCCAAGGGCCGTCGAGTTGTTGAAGCGGATGACGTCGGCGCTCGTGTAGTTGCCGTTGACCGTGATCAGGTTTTGATCGTTGAGCTGATCTTGGAAGTCCAGCGCGCCGCCCGCCGTGTGCGTTATCAGCTGATACTGCGCCGCGCCGTTGATTCCGGTCAAGAGCTGTCCGGTGGCGCCGTTGAACGGAGCGGTCTCGAGCCAGTCGGAGTAGAAGGTGTAACCATACGCGCGCAGATATGCCGATTGGCTCAGCGCGAAGGTGTACTGGAGCTTGGTGACCCCGGTGTCGTTTTCGTTGACGTTGAGCGAGTTGCTCGTCAGCGGCAACGGACCGGCAAAGGGATGCGGTGGCGAGTCGGGCGCGTAGTAAACGCCCGGCGTTTTGAAGTTCGAGGCGCTCTTCGCAATCGGCGAGCCGAAGGGCACGTTGTACGTAACCGCATCGGAATAGCCGAGGTAGGTCGGGGCGCAGCCGGCCGAGTAATAACCGCCGCTCGGCGACGCGGCACCGCACGTAAAGTACGGTCCGTACGTCGTGAGCGATTGGATCTGTCCGGCGGGTCCGATCGGCGAAGAACAACCGTTCACCGTTAGGTTTGCCCACGGCGCTACCGTCGTGGGTCCGCACGTGGGCGGCGTGTATTTGGTCCCGTACAGCGTGTAGATGAACTGGTTGTTTCCCGGCCCGTCATCGCTGGGCGAGAGATAGTAGTAGTTGTTGAGCGCCGAGCCGCTCCACAGGAACTGCACGTCGTCGCGCAGGCCGTTTGCCTTCGGGATAGCCATGTGCAGGTTGACGACGTTTTCACGGTCGGCGACCATCAATGGCGCGGTCGCCGTGCCGCTGTAGTACTGCCAGCAGCCTTGCTGCCCGATCTGCGCGACGGGTTGGTTCGACCACGGCGCGCCGTAGAGTGGGCAGACCGGCTTGACGCCCTGGCACGTCCCGATGATGCACGTGTAGCCGACGGCTAGGACTTGGTTGGAGCCGAAGCCGTAACCGATGCCGAATCCGGCCGGGTTCCCGGAGAAGATGCCGCCGGGATTGTTATAGCCTCCGCCGTTGCTGTTGTCGATGAAGCGATAGGTTTGGTTGTAGCCGGAGAGGCCGACGTAATAGCTGAACGTGCGGTCCGGTGTCGATCCGCCGACTTCGACGCTGGCTTGGTGATAGAAGTTCGGATAGGCCACACCGAGATTCGCCGAGGCGAAGCCCGGATACGTGCCCGTCTTGATTACTTGGTTGATGAAGCCGGCCGTTCCGGCGGAGGAGACCGACGAGGGTCCGCCGCCAGTATAGACCTGCAGCTCCTGCAGGCCGAGCGTCGACTCGGTCGATGAGTTGTAGTTGTCGAAGGCGCGATTGACCGGTATGCCGTCGTATTCGTAGCCGGTGTAGTACGCGTTTTGACCGCGTACGTACGAGGCGTTGGTGATCCAGCCGATGCCGCCTTGCGACACCTGGACGCCGGGAACCGACGCCATGGCCGAATACGCGTTATTCAGGTTACCGCCGCCGCCGAGCGCCGCCGCAGCGGCTGCTTGCGCGGAGTTAACGCTGTACAAGTCGCCGCCGACGCCCGCTTTCACGAGTGAGGCTCCGGCTGCCGACGTTACGTGGCCGATCGTCTTGAGCGCGGATTGCAGCGTGTAGGCAACCTGTTGCGTCTGATCGGCAAAGACCGTCACACCGGGAATCGAGACGCTTTGGTAACCCATCTTGCTGAGGCTTACCGTGTACGTGTCCGGTCCGAGCGAAAGGATAACGAAATGACCTCCCGCATCCGTCGTTGCGGTACGGGACATCGAGGGCGCGACCACCTGCACCTGCACGCCGGCGATCGGCGCGCCCTTGCTGTCCTTTACGGTTCCCGCGATGTTACCGGTGGTTAGCGCCAGTGCCCATGTTCCCTGGAACGCTAGTGCCGCCAATAACGACACGGCTATTACCGCATGACGGAGGGTTCGATGCTGTTTGATTCTCTGCATAGTCCCTCTCGAGTAGTGTTCTATTTTTCGAAAAAGCGTCAATGACGCTAGCAATCGGCCTTACTAATCCGCCGGGAACCAACCTTTTGATACTGATTGACCAACGCGTGCGCCGAGAGACCTTTTGCATCAACGACATTCAAAGCTCAAACAACATCAATGCACGACCGCACGATCTGCGCGCCGAGCTTTGTTGTTTCGTGAAGCATCGCAGGCGCTTAGCAGTCTATCTTAGTGGGGATGGCATCGCTAGCGTTGCGGGCAGTGCAGCCCAACGAATACGACGTGCAGCGCGGGATGAAGCGCCAAGTGTCGGCGCTATTGCGTAGAGCCCGAAATCCGCGAGCGCTGGCCGCAATGCCGATAATGAGCGCCCTCTGCGCCGAGATGGGAACGGCCAATCCGGTCGCCGCGCTCGAGCGGGTCGTGCTCGCGGTCTTCGACGGCGACGATCCGGCGACGGCGACGCTTCGCGACGCGATCTTGCTGGCCGACTTCGCGGCAGACGCGACCAACTCGGATTTGGCGCGGCGCAGCGGCGTTTCGCGCCGGCACTTCCAGCGGCGGCGCGCCGAGGCCGTGGCGGCGATCGCGCAGTACGCGCGCGGCATCGTCGAACGCAGCGATCGAGGAGCTCACGCACGAGTTGACGGTCGCACCCACCTCCGCCGCGCGTTCTCGCTTCGAACGCGAGCAGCGGGCGTGTTTGGAGGCTCGCGATCGTGACTCGGTTTTGGAGATGCGTTCGATTGCCGGCAACTTGGTACGCCTGGCCGAAACGTGCGAGGAGCGAGCGATTGCCTTCGACCTGCGCGCCGACGCGAACGTGCGGCTGGGGCGGCGCGAAGAGGCAATCGAGCACACCGCTGTAATGTCGCCGGGAGCGCGGCGCCTTCTCGCCGCGCGACTCGCACTGTTCGACGGCGACTGCGGCGCGGCACTGCAACAGGCTCGCGCCGCTGCACCGCTGTTGGGAGAATGCAACGGCGAGCGGCAGCGCTGTTTTGCCTTGATTTCGCAAGCCCAGCTCGGGCTTCCGGGTGAGTGGCGGCCGTCGCCGGAAGAGGCGGGCTTCTCGCGCGATCTTTGGGCCCGCGTTGCCGTCGACGTCGAGCGTGCCCGGCACCTCGTTCGCGACGGAAGCTGGGGCGAAGCCGAGCGAATTGCCGGCGCGTCGCACCGCTGCGCGCAGACCCGTTCGTTTGCCGAACTGGAAGTCCGCAGCGCTGCGGTCATGCAAGCCGTTGCGCTGGCGCGCTGCGATTTCAACGGCGCGAGGCGATGGCGCGCGCGTGCCGTCGCACAACTCTTGCCGACACAGGACCGCTTGCTTGCAAGTGGACTCTTCGCCGAGGCTCAAGCGCGAAACGAGTTGGGTCTCGACGCTTTACTGACTAGCGCCCTTTACGATCGCTTAACATTGGTCGTGCCGCAGATGCGCGGCGAAAATGACGCGCAAGCTGCGGCGGTTTGCGAGTTGCTTGCCTGTTTGATCGTCGCCGTGATACCGCAGTGCCGCCGCATCAGGCCTCTCGCCGACGCGGCCGCGGCGGTGCGGCAGAGCGACTCCGCCTTCGCCCATTATGCCGGACCGCTGGTCGACGCGATTCACGAAACGTTGGCCCTTGCGCTCACCGCGCTCTCCGGTAAGACGTGGGCTGAGGTCTTCGAGGCGCTGGGCGACCCGCTCGGCCAGGCCATCATTGGGCTTCGACCGGTCGTGCGGCGAACGATCGCCGTTGTAACGGTGCCGTCACAATCCTCCCCGCTCGATCATTTCAAAGTTGATGATGAACGGTCGGGCGCACGTGGCGACTCAGGCGAAGCTCTTGCCGATCTACGCTTTCGGCTCGTTTCAGTTTGATCCGGCTCGGGGTCTGCTCTCGCACGGCGCATCCGTCGTCCCGCTGCCCGAACGGCTCTCGCAACTCCTCGCACTATTGATTCGCGGAAACGGCGGCGTCATCGACAAGGAAACGATTGCGTCGCGCGTCTGGCCCGACAACGTCGTCAGCGACGGAAACCTGTCGCAGCATATGTACATGCTGCGGCAATTGCTCGACGAGCGCGCCAGGGATCGGGCGTACGTGATAACGGTTCGCGGTAAAGGATACCGGTTCGTCGCGCCGGTCAGCGTCGTCGCTCCTTCGCCCGGCGAGGCGCCGCTAAACGGCAGCGAGGAGCTGCCGGCGCCGCTTTTCGGCAGCGCTCCCGAAGTTCTCAATCACTATTGGCGCGGATCGTACCTGCTCGAGAAGCGAACCGCCAGCGCCTTAACGGCCGCCGCCGAACAGTTCGAAGCGGCGCTGCGATTCGACGACGAGAACGTCCCGGCACTCATTGGCCTGGCTCGCGCCCACGCACTGATGGCCGAGTACTGGTACGCACCGGGTTCGTACGCGTTTCCCAAGGCGAAGACGGCCATCGTTCGCGCGCTCGAGATCGATCCGTCGTCGGCCGAGGCGCGCGCGACGCTGGCGAACATCCTTCTCTTTTGCGACTGGAATTGGGTTGACGCGGAACGCGAAATCGAAATCGCCATCCGCCTAAAGCCGCAGTCCACTTCCGTCTACACGACCGCCGCCTGGTTCTACATGTGCAAAGGGCAAGGCGACGAGTCGCTGCGACAGCTGCAGCGCGCGCTGCTCATCGAGCCGTCGTCTCCGGCGCTGCAGCTGTTCGTGGCGCGGATGTTCCTGCACCGCGCCGAGTACCGTCGTGCAATCGACGCGTTTTCGAATCTGATCGAAAGCGGTCCGGACTTCTCGCTCGCGCGACGTTACCGGGCGCAGGCCTTCATTCTCAACGGTCAGCCGGGAGCGGCATTGGCCGATCTGCTCCTCCTGCCGCAAGACCGCACCGAGGATCTCGCGCTGCGGTTGCCGCTGTTGGGGCGGGCCTACGCCGACTGCGGCGACACGGAGCGAGCCGAAACGATTTACCACACGCTGCAAGAGATGGCGCGAACGGAACATATCGTCGGCTTCAACCTGGCGACGATCGCGGTGGGGCTCGGCAGGCTCGAAGAAGCACTCGACCACCTGGAAGAGGCGCTCAAGCGTCGCGAGCCGGCACTGCTCATGCTGCGCAGCTTACCGTGGTTCGGACCGATCGCCGGCCGCTCGCGCTTCAAGGCGTTGCTCCGCGCGATCTGGCCGAACGACGCCACAGCGTAACCTACTCGGCGAACCGCCACCGGATAAACGGCCGGACTGCGTAAGCCGGCCGCGTCGACGCTGCGTACGCCGATCACGTAATCGTCTTTGGAGATCGGAAGCGTGACCTGCGCTACGTTGCCGACGTCTTGAGCGTGCTGCCACTGCGGCGCATCGTTCGTCCGCCACAGAATTTCGTACGACACGACGTCGGCAGCGGGCGTCCACTTCAGGGTTGAGTCGTAGCCGAGATGCGCCAGCACCATCTTCACGTCGCCCGGCGGCGCGGGTCCCAGCGCGAGCGCGGCGAGCGCCGCGACGTTCGCTTGCGTGACCCGGCGCAAGTATGCAGGGTCGACGTATTGCGGAAGATCGCCGTACTGAGTTCCGTCCTCCACGCGGACGTCTTGATGCTGGTGCGCGAAGTTCTCGTGAGGTTCGACGAAGCGGATGGCGGCCGAATACCCGGCGGCTTGGAACGACTCTTGATCTCCGCCGCGCATGAAGCGGTCGGCGCGAAAAATTTGCCGTACCGTGAAATCGGGTAGGTATACCGGCACGACCTCGGCGACGAAGCGCGACAGCTCGCGCGATGGCGAGTCGTTTTCGGAGCCGACGAGATTGACGCGCGCGACGTCTGCGCCCGAAGGCAGGGCTTCGCTAAAGACGCGAACGACGTTTGGCTCGCTCTGCCCGTCGCCGCCCAGCGAGTTGCCGATGATGTCGTTGTTGAGAACGGCTAGAACGGGCGCGCGCTTAGCCGCAAGCTCGCGCGCGTAGTGATCCGATCCCCAGAGCCCGAGCTCTTCGCCATCGAAGCACGCGAAGACGATCGTACCGCGAAACTGCGTCTTCGCCATCACGCGCGCGGCCTCGATGACCGCCGATACGCCCGAGCCATTATCGTCCGCTCCGGGCGCTACGCCGGCACCGTCGGTACAATGACCGTCGCAGTCGTCGAAGTGGCTGGACATGACGTACGTGCGCCCCGGAGCGCTCCCGCGCAGCGTCGCGATGACGCTGGACTCGGTGACCGCACGGGGCGTTTTCGGCGTTTTAGGCTGTAGGTACGTATCGAGCGTAACGGTCATCGCGCCGCCGGTCGTTGCAGCGATCTCCGAGAACTGTGACGCTATCCAATCGCGCGCCGCGAAGACGCCGCGATCTTTGGTAGACGTGCGTTCGGAGAAATCGTTGCGCGTGCCGAAGTTCGACGAGCCGGTCGTCGGTCGCTTTTAGCCGCTCGGCCTGCACCGCATCGACCATCGCCGCGATCGGCGCGTAGGGTGAGAGCTGCGGCAGCGGCGCGCTGCCCGTGCCGGCCCCCAAGAGCGATGCCGCAGCGGCAGCGGCGACGATGCGGAGGGCGGCGAGCGGATCGAATCTGACCATGGCCAACGTTTACGGTAAGGAGGCGGAAATACCTCAGTGCCATCAAAGCCTGCCGTCTACGTGCTGCTCTGCGGGGACGGGACGCTCTATACGGGCGCGACGGTCGACCTCGCGCGACGGATGCTGGCGCACCGTAGCGGCAAGGCCGCAAAATATACGCGCGCGCGTCTTCCCGTCCGGCTGCTGGCGTGGTGGCACCCGGCGTCGTTTGGGGCCGCGCGCTCGCAAGAGGCGCGCTTTAAGCGACTGCGCCGCGCGGCCAAGCTGGCGGCGTTACGCGGCCGCGAGCTTTACGGCTGCCGCATTTTCGCTCAGGCGAAGGTCCGCGAAGCCGCGCCATAGGTGGCTCGCGTCACCGCGTGGATGGCCGCGTAGGACGCGGCGTAATCGTAAGCGTCGGCCGTCATGATCGCGAGAATGAAGGGCGAGTCGCCGTAAGGTTCGACGATCGCGACGTCGTTGCGCGTTCCGTCGACCTCGCCGGTTTTATTGGCGACCGAGGTTCCTCGTGGCAACGCCGGCGGGGATCCCGTCGCGGTCGGTCTGGCCGAGCATGATCGCGACCATGCGCCGGCAGTGCCGCGCGGAAACGATGGTCCCCGTCCCTTCGCGGGCTCCGGACTCGATGAGATAGAGCAGCCGCCCCATGTCCGCCGGCGTGGAGACGTTCTGATTGTGATGGGCGATGGCGGCGTAGTCGAGAAAGCGCCGTGCCAGCCGGGTATGCTTCATCCCCGCGCGCGCGCCGACGGCGTTGATTGCCGCGATTCCGAAATGCGCGATCAGCATATTGGATGCGGTGTTGTCGCTGACGCGTATCATCGGCACGATCAACTGCGCGACGGTGAAGCGCTCGCCGTTGCTCGCGCCCGCCATAAAATCGGATCCACCGATCAGCTCGTTGCGATTGAAGACGATCGTCTGTTTGAGGGTGCCGGGCTTTACTTCTTCGGTGGCATAGGCGGTCACCATGATGAGGAGTTTGATGGTGGAGGCGGTCGGGAAGCGTTGTCCGGCGCGATATGTCACCAGCGCCCGACCCGGCGCCATCGTCCGGGCGTAGACGCCGATTCGCCCGGGCATCGCGCGCGCGATGGCGTGAACCTTGGCGGAGAGCGAATGCGGCGCCGTGTGCGCGGCGAGAAGCAGCAACGCCGCCATACGTCAAGAACTCGCCGCGTTTCACGAACCCGTTCCCTGATAGTGGCGTAAGCCGACGAGCCAAAAGGCATATGCTGCGGCGAACCAGGCCAGGCCGATGACGGGCGTCAGCAAGCCAACCGCCGGGCCGAGATGGAGTCCGGTATCGGTCTTATGCAGGAAGTACGTCGCCGGAAAATAGTTCATGAAGGCAAAGGGCAGAACGAAGGCCAGCACGATGCGCACGCCGCGAGAGTAGATGCTGATCGGATAGCGGGTGAAGTCCTGTTCCAGCGACATCACCACCCAGCGGATCGTGTCGACGCGAACGAACCAGAACGAAAGCGTGGCGACGGCCAGCGAGATGCCCAGGTCGATCAGCGCGCCACCGAGGACGATCAAAGGCACGAAGAGCACGAAGACCCAGTCGACGGTTACGTGTACGGCTGCCGTTGCAGACGGCGAGGGTCGCGATGGCCAGCACCAAGGCGTCGGGAAAGGTCTGCTGGGGGACGGTCAGCACCTGAAAGAGCGTGTCGAGCGGGCGGACCAAGAAGCGGTCGAAGCGGCCCTCGCGCACGTATTCGGGCACGCTGACGACGGCCCAGAAAAACGTGTTATGCAGCTCGTGACCGCACATCCAAAGGGCGTAAAGAAAGAAAATCTCGCGAAAGTCCCAGCCGTTCATGGATGGGAACTGACGCATGGTAACGTACAGCGCTGCGAGCGCGACGCCGTGATAGACTACGCTGAAGACGAACCACATCGCGAAGTTCGCGCGGTACTCCAACAACGTCAGGAGGTTGATTCGCCAGTACTGCAAGTAAGCGCGCAGCATCCATGAAGGCCTTCGGTGTCGCTCGTTCGGTCCCCGTTTGCACGCCGTTTCGTTTGGATTTGACGGTCGACGCGCTGCGCCGGCTAGCAAGCAACGTCGTCGACGTCTTTGGTGATGACGGAACGTACTATCGCGCCGTGCGCGATGCGCGCGGGACGGCGGTCGTAGCGATTTCTCAGCGCGAGCCCGGCGCGATCGAGATTCGCGCCACCGGGCCACGCGCCGCACGCTGGGTGGCAACGGCGACGCCGGATGCTGGGAACCGGCGTCGACCTTGCGGCCTGGTACGCGCGAAGCCGGCGCGTCGCTTGGCTGCGTCCATTCGCGCAAGCATTCATGGGCCTTAAGCCGCCTCGCTACCCGACGCTATGGGAAGCCTGCGCGCACGCAATTCTCTTTCAGCAGATATCGATCCACGCTGCCGCGGCGATCATGCGTCGCGTCGTCGAGTCGATCGGCGAACCGCTGACGGTAGGCAAGTTGCGCTGCATTCCGTTTCCGGAGGCCGAGCGCTGGCTCGACGCCGGTGACGCGCGGCTGCGCGCCGCCGGACTTTCGAGCAACAAGCTCACCGCCGTGCGCGCAGTCGCGGCAGCGACACTCGACGGCACGCTCGACGAAAGCGAGCTCGAAACGCTGCCGACGGAGGAAGTCGCCGGGCGGCTCTCCGCGGTGCGCGGACTCGGCGCTTGGAGCGCGTCGGTCATACTGCTGCGCGGCCTCGGACGACTCGATGCTTTTCCATTGCGCGACTCGGGTGTGGCGCGAAGCCTGGCGGCCATGGCCGGTCGGGAGGATGTCGATCAGACCGAGCTGCTGGAACGCCTCGGACCCGTGCGCGGGATGCTCTACTACCACTTGCTCCTGAGCCGCATGCGCCCTATCCACCCTGGATGACGACACGCCGCGCGGCGGCGCGCCAGACCAGTGACGCGAGCCCGGCAAAGAGGACCAGCCACGCCAGCTGCAGCGCGACGCTCGCGGCCCACTGCGCGGGCGGTATGACGCCGACGTAAATCAACAGCGGGGTCGAGTAGACGGCGGCAAAGGGAAGTCCGAGGACGATGCGGCCGAAGATGCCGGGAAAGAGCGTCAACGGAATGACCTGTCCGGAAAGCAGATCGGAGACCCACCGCACGATGAGCTGCGCGGCGAAAGTTTCCAGCGTCCAAAAAGCCACGCAGTTCATCAGAAAATTCAGGAAGAAGTTGACGCCGTAGCCGATGGCAAAGGTGAGGGCGAAGGCCGCCAGCGTCGCGGGCGGCGGAACGTCGACGTGAACCAGCAGCAGTGCGAACAGCAGCGACGGAATTACGAGCAGCGCGTGGAGCAGCGTCTGTCCCGCCCCGTCGCTGAAGAAGTAGAGCGGTACGCTGATCGGCTTCATTAAATCGGTAGCGATCGAGCCTTCGCGAATCTTCTCGCGGATGAGTCGGGTTCCGTCCACCTCCAAGATCAGCGACATCAGCATGGCGATGGTGGAGTAGGTGATTATGCTGTGCAGCGGCAGATTCAGCGGCGCCGCGTTCTGGGCGTAGAGCGCCGTCCAGAGCGACCGCAGGATGTAGACGCGCAAGATCAGCGAGCCGACTTCCGCGAAGACCTCGACCCGATAGGTCGCTTCGCGGGCGAAGGCCTTACGGGCGAACTCCAGGTACGGTTCCAGTTGCTCTAGCCGCCCTTTTGTCGCTTGATCGCCTGTTGGCGCCGCTGCTCCATCTCTTCCAGCTCGAGCATCATGACGTCGACGACCTTATCGACTTGCGTCGCCTGCGTCGGAGGCGGCTCGTCGCCCGAGCGCCGCAGCGGCGGTTTGACGTTACGGTGCGCTTCCAACGCTGCGTCCACCGCGTGCGCTTTGCGAAGAAACTTGGCGTAGGTCTCGGCCGCTCGGGCCCGTGCGCCTTCTCCGGATTCGACGTTGAAGACGTCGCCAAAGAAGTCGATCTTCGCGTGAACCTCGGCCGCCTTTTCGGGCGGTGCGATCGTGGCCGGGTCGCCGTAGGCAACGTGCTGCATCGGAACGCTTACGCCGGCGTGGAGATGTCCCTTGACGTGGACGATCGCTCCCAGCGCAACTCCGCTATCGTCTTCCAGCTTGGCGCCGTTGAAGACTTTGGCGCCGGCGGCAATGAAGCAGCCGTTTCCAATCGTCGCGCCGACGACGTAGGCATGCGGGCCGACGATGCAGTTCTTACCGATCTTTAGCGGAAACTGCAGCGCGCTTCCACCGCTGGCCTTGAGCACCGCGTTTTCCATTACGACCGTCTGCTCGCCGATGGTGACCGGCGCGCCCTCCGATGTGATGACCGCGCCGTGCAGCACGGCGCAGCCCGGGCCAACCGTAACGTCGCCGCCGATCACCGCGCTGGGCGCCACGTACGCGCTGGAGTGAATGTTCGGTTTCTTCGTTCCGCTGGATAGAATCATGAGGCGGTCTCCTGCGACTGGCGGTCGTATCCTTCGACGTAGATGCGCCGAATGATGGATTCCAGATCGGGTTCCTCGAGGCTTACGTCTTCGACGCGATAACGTTCGCTCGCTTGCCGTACGAGAAGGTCGGCGCGCTGCAGATTGCGGTCGAAGCGGAAGCTCGCGCTCGTACCTTCGCTCGAAGCGAGTTGCGCGCCCTCGAGATGCGGGTGCTCGACGGGCTCGCCGAAGCGTACCACCAACGTTCTAAAGCGACCGTACTCGCTCTTGATGCGCTCCACGTCTCCGTCGTAAATGAGCGTTCCGCGATCGATGAGAACGATGCGCCGGCAGAGGCGCTCTACGTCGGCCAAGTCGTGCGTCGTCAACAGGATCGTCGCGCCGCGCTCGGCGTTGATGCGCGTGATGAATTCGCGAATCGCCTCCTTGGCGACGACGTCGAGCCCGATCGTCGGCTCGTCGAGATAGACGATCTTCGGACTGTGCAGCAGCGCTCCGGCAAAGTCTCCACGCATCCGCTGTCCGAGCGAGAGCTGGCGGACCGGCGTGCGGAGAAAATCGCCCATCTCCAAGATCTCGACGAACTCGTCGAGATTGCGGCGATACTGCGCCCGCGGCACGCCGTAAATCGCTCGAAGCAGCTCGAACGACTCGATCAGCGGCAAGTCCCAGTAGAGCTGGCTGCGCTGCCCGAAGACGACGCCGATATTGCGGGCGTTCTCTTTGCGCTGATTCCAGGGGACCAAGCCGGCGACGCGGGCCTCTCCCGACGTGGGGACCAGGATTCCGGTCAGCATTTTGATCGTCGTGGACTTACCGGCGCCGTTGGGGCCGATATAACCGACCAGCTCCCCAGGCTCGATGGCGAAGGTCACGTCGTCGACCGCTACCCGGTCCTCGTACTCGCGGGAGAAGAGCGAACGCAGCGCGCCCAGGGCTCCCGGCGTGCGTTTGAGCGTACGAAAGACCTTGCGCAAATCGCGCGCTTCTACGATTGGCAGGACACCACGGTTCGTCACTCCGTACATCTTCCCCGTTGATAGTAACCGTCTCGAACGAATACGGATCCGGTGCGCTCGCGATAGCGCGGCGCGTCGCCGACACGCTGCACTACGAGTATGTGGACGAACAACTGCCCGTAGTGGTTGCAAAGCGGCTGCAGGTTACGCCCGAGGCGGTCGTTGCAAATGAAGAGGCATCCCCCTCGCTGGGCGAGCGCCTTCTCAACAGTCTCGAGCTGGCGACGCCGGAGCTCGCCGCGGCGTCCTGTAGCCGAGCCGTTCGACGAAGCGCTGCAGCGCGCCGTTCGCGATGCCGTGCGCGAATACGCCGCCCGCGGGAACGTCGTGATCGTTGGACGCGGCGCATCGGCGATTCTCACCGGCCGCGCCGGCATCTTGCGGGTCTTCCTGCACGCGCCTCGCCAGTGGCGCGTCACGCACGTCCTCGAGTCCGCGCGCGTTCCGCTCGAAGTGGCGCGCGCTGAGGTCGACCGCATCGACCGCGCGCGCGCCGCGTACATGCGGCAGTGGTATGGCGTGACGTTCGGCGATCCGGCAAACTACGATCTCTGCATCGATGCGTCGCATCTCGCGGAGCCACAGTGCGCCGAGCTCATCGTCGCGGCCGTGCGGGCCAGCGAGGCGAGCCGCCGATGATACCGTTCCCGACGTGATCGCGCGGCCATCGCTTCTTTCGGCGCTGCGTTATCGCGACTTTCGCCTGCTCTGGTTTGGTCTGCTCGTTTCAAATCTGGGAACGTGGATGCAGTTCACCGCAATCGGATACTTCGTAGCGCGCGAGGCTGGAACTCCGCATCGCGCCGCATTGGAGCTGGGCATCCTCGGTGCCGCGCGCGCGATTCCGGTCCTACTCCTCTCGCCGATCGCCGGCGTCGTCGCCGACCATTTCCCCCGGCGGCGCGTGCTCTTGGTGACGAACGTAACGATAGCGCTGACGGCATTTTCGCTCGCCCTGTTGGCGACGGCTCATCGCCTCGATCTGGCCGGATTGATCGCCCTCTCGGCCTTGAACTCGGCAGCGAACGGATTCGACTCCCCGGTGCGCCAGAGCTGGGTGCCCTTGCTCGTCGACCGCCAGTACGTCGGCAACGCCGTCGGGCTAAACTCGGTGGCCTTCAACGCGCCCGCCGTCGTCGGGCCGGCGCTAGCCGGTCTGCTCATCGTCTGGATCGGCGTGGCCGGCGCCTTTTACTTTAATGCGGTGGCGTCGCTGGCCGTCGTGGCGGCAGTCCTAATGATGCGACCATCGCCCCCGTCGGCGCAGCCACGCGAGCGGGCGTTTCTGGCGATGCAGCGAGGCATCACCTTCATCGCCGCCCATCCGGTCTTGCGCTGGATCGTCTTCGCGCAGCTCGTCACCGCGATTCTCGTCCGGCCCTACAGCCAACTCGTGCCGGCGCTCGTCGTCAACGTGCTGCACGGCGGCGCTCCGGGATTGGGCTGGGCCGTGTCGGCGATCGGTGCGGGCGGATTGGGGGGCGCTCTGTTGACGGCGTACTTCGCGCAGCGCGAACGGCGCTCGCGATTGTGGCTCCAATCGGGTTTGCTGATGTCTGCGGGTGTCTTCGCGCTCGCCTTCGTGCCGACGCTTTCCGGTGCTTTGCCGGTGCTCTTCTTGGCCGGCGTCGGAACGCTCGCGCTCTTGGGCGCGACCAACACGATGATACAAATTCTCTCGCCCGACGAGCTGCGCGGCCGCGCGCTTTCGATCTACACGATGATTGCAATCGGCGTCGTTCCACTCGGCTCGCTCGTCGACGGCGCAATCGCTTCGTTAATCGGTCTGCGCGAAACATTCGCGCTCGCCGGAGCGATATGCACGCTGCTTTTTGTGGCGATTTGGTTCTTTCGGCCGATCGTTCGAACGGTGTAAAAAACGCCGGAAAAACGAAGCGAGCCGCCGGTTTGGCGACTCGCTAGCGTCTTTGCCCGTAACGTCGGACAAAAGAAAGAACGCCGCAGTTTAGGCTGCGGCCTTCTTTCGTCTAACCTTCCTGCGTACCACTTTACGGACCGCCTTTTTGCGAACCGCCTTGCGGGCCACCTTGCGGCGAACCGCCTTGCGAGCCACCTTGCGGCGAACCGCCTTGCGAGCCACCTTGCGGCGGACTTTACGGCGAACCGCCTTGCGCGCTACTTTGCGGCGAACCGCTTTGCGGGCTACTTTACGGCGAATCACCTTACGGGCTACTTTGCGGCGAATCGCCTTGCGGGCCACCTTGCGGCGAACCTTCTTGCGAACCGCTCTACGAACCAACGCTGCGACGACCAATTTCTTTACCGCCGCTTTGCGAATGGCTTTCTTTCGAACTGCCATTATTGGTTGGATTCATCCTTTCTCCGGTCGGCAAGCGACCAGGGGTATTGCCTACCTTATACCGTATTAGCCGCGCCAATGCAAGTTTTAGCGGAAGACGGAGCGCGTGTCGACGTGCGTGTGAGCGGCGACAAACGCGCACCAGCAGTCGTCTTGCTCCACGGATTTCCGCTGACGCGCGAGATCTGGGATGCTCAATCAGAGTTGCTTGCAGAGTCGCATTTCGTCGTGCTTCCCGACCTGCGCGGTGCCGGTGCGTCGAGCGCGCCGGAAGGTCCGTACCTTATCGAAACGCACGCGGCCGACATGGCGGCAATGCTCGATTCGCTCAATGTAGAACGCGCCGCATTCATCGGCCACTCAATGGGTGGATACGTTGCGCTGGCCTTTGCGCGGATGTTTACCGAGCGCGTTACTGGGATCGCCATGATCGCGAGCCGGCTGCGCGCCGACACGCCGCAAGAGGCTGCGGCGCGCTACGATCTAGCCGCGCGCGTCGAATCGGAGCAAAGCACCGAGCCGGTCATTGGCGCGTATCTTCCGCGAATGCTCTCCGAACACACCCGCATCGCGCTGCCGGCCGTCGCGGAGCGCGCGTACGAAATTGCGCGCCGCAACGCTCCGGTAGGCGTCGCGGCGACGTTGCGCGGGCTCGCCATGCGCGTATCGGGAGAGGACATCGCCGAGGACCTCGACGTGCCGATGGTGATGGTAGCCGGGGCTCTCGATGAGGTGATCGGAATGGAAGAGGCTCGCGCCGTGTCCCAGCGTTTTCCACGCGGGCGCTTGGCCGTCTGCGAGCAAAGCGGACACCTGCCCATGATGGAAGAGCCGCCCTGCGTTCAGGCGGCTCTGGCGAAATGGCTCGAGGAGGCCGGCGGCTAGCGGATGACCGGGTACTTGTGGCGGCGGCGAACCATACTATAGAGGAAGTATCCCCCGACCGCGATGGCCGCGACGATCGCCGCGAGGAGGGCGATCTTCAATAGAAAGGCGGCGACGACGAGCAGCACGATCCCGGCCGTCACGATCGCCGTGAGCTTGAGGAAGAGCGCGAGCATTGGATGCATGTTGAACCCCGTACGAACCGGCATGTCCATATCTACCCGCCCCGACCCGGGAGGTTTCAGAGCCGCTTGAGATACTCCAAGGCGCGGTAACCGGCCGCGACCGAGGCGGCGGCATCGATGCGTCCATCGGCCAGCATCTCCCGCAGGCTCGCCAGCGGCACTACCTCGACTTCCAGGTGCTCGGTCGCGTCGAGCTTGGGCTCGGTAAACTTCCGAGCGCCCGTACCGACGAAGACATAGGCACGCGCGGTCGAGCGCACCGGTTCGGGCATGAACTCGGCTATGAGATCGCAGCTCTCTACGCCATATCCCGTCTCCTCGGCGAGCTCTCGCAAGGCGCACTCGCGCGGGTCTTCCTCGTCCGAGAGCATTCCGGCTGGAAGCTCGAGATGAATGGCATCGGAGCCGTAACGGTACTGCCGTACCAAAACGGCCTGGTCGTCGGGCGTCACCGCGAGAATCGTCGCGAAGCCACGCGACTCGCGTACGAAGTAGTTGGGAACGATCGTACCGTCGGGCAGCTCGAGCTCGTCGCTGCGCAGCCGCATGTGCGGTGAGTCGACCAGATAAACGGATGCGCGCACGCGCCACAACGGCTTCTCCATGCGCCCAATCTACCGACGAAGCGTTTATGCTTCCTTTCGCGAAGCACGGCGCGATGGCGGAGCATATGCTTGTTGTCGGCGGTGGAACCATGGGTGCGGGCATCGCGTTGGTCGGCGCTCGCGCAGGATACCGGGTCGAACTGATCGAGCCGCAAACGGGTGCGCGCGACCGCGGACGCGAGTATCTCCAACGGGAGGCGAGCCGGTCGGGAGAGACGGCGGCACTCGATCGCATCGAATGGATCGAGCGCGTGCCGGCGCGCAGTGACGCGGCCTTTGCGATCGAGGCCGTTCCGGAGCGATTCGAGCTCAAGCGCGAGGTCTTCATGGCGCTCGCCGAGTCGCTTTCCAACGACGCGTTGCTGGCTTCGAACACCTCGTCGCTGTCCATCGACGAGCTTGCCGACGTCACCCCGCATCCCGAGCGCGTGCTCGGCTTGCACTTCTTCAATCCCGCACCGCGCATGGAGCTGGTCGAGATCGTGCGCGGCGACCAAACCAGCGACGAGGCGTCCGAACGTGCCGCCGAGATCGTCGCGCGATTTGGAAAGACGGCCGTCTTTGCCGCCGACACGCCGGGCTTCATCGTCAACCGCGTGGCTCGCCCGTACTATCTCCAGGCACTGCGCGCGCTCGAGCGCGGTGTTGCGTCGGCAGCCGAGCTCGACGCGCTCGCGCGCGGGGCCGGTTTTCGCATGGGGCCTTTCGAGCTGATGGATCTCATCGGTCTCGACGTCAACCTAGCGACGAGCGAATCCGTTTACGAGCGAACCGGGGCCAAACGTTTGACGCCGGTCGCGTTGCAGCGTGAAATGGTAGCGCAAGGTTTGCTCGGACGAAAGACCGGCGCGGGCTTCTATCAATACAACGACGGCCGCGCACAGCGCTTCGAACCAAAAGCCGACGGCGAAGTCGGCGACGTCGCCGGCGAACTGATCGCAATCGTCGGTTTCGGCGGCGTGGCCGACGAACTCGCCGAGGCGCTCGGCGCGGCCAACGCGGAAATTCAGCGAATCGAGAACGACGAGTTCATCGACCAGCTTTCACCAGACGCGACCGTCGTCATCGACGTCGGCGACGGTTCTTCCGATCGTCGCGAGATGCTCGAGGAGATCGATGCCGCGCTCGGTCCGCACGGCGTGATCTTTGCCGACGCATATGCGACCGATCTTGCGGCCAGCGCCGCGCATCTGCGCCATCCCGAGCGTCTCGTCGGCTACGGCATTCTCGGATCGCTCGACGGACAGCAAGCCGTCGAGATTGTCGACGGTGAAGACGTTTCGGACGACGCGCTCGAGCTAGCTCAAGAGATTTTCGCGCTCGCCGGTAAAGCCGCGGTCCTGGTGGAGGATCTGCCGGGACTCTTTTTGGGGCGAACCGTCGGTTCGGTGGTCAACGAAGCGATGTTTGCCATCGCCGAACACGTCGCCACCCCGGAAGACATCGACACCGCGATGCGTCTCGGCGCAAACTATCCAATGGGTCCGGTCGCCTGGGGCCGGGAAATCGGTGGAGCGCGCGTCGCGCGCATTCTCAGCCGGCTGGCCGAAGCCGAAGGTGAGGAGTTCGCGCCGTACCGTTCGCTTTGGGTGCTCGACGTCGAAACGCCCGAACCGGAGGAAGCATGAGCCGAGAAGTTTGGATCATCGACGCGGTACGGACGCCGATCGGACGATATGGCGGCCAACTCGCGGGCGTACGGCCCGACGATCTCGCGGCGCACGTGCTGCGCGCCCTCGTCGAGCGCACCGGCATTACGCCGGATTCAATCGACGACGTTTATTTGGGCGCGGCGAACCAAAGCGGCGAAGATAATCGCAACGTCGCTCGCATGGCCGTTCTGCTGGCCGGCTTTCCAATCGAGGTACCGGGAGTTACCGTTAACCGGCTGTGCGGTTCGAGTCTTGCGGCGATCGACTCCGCCGCCCATGCGATCGCTTTCGGCGAGGGAGAGATCATGATTGCCGGCGGCGTCGAGTCGATGACGCGCGCGCCGTACGTGATGCCGAAGAGCGCTGCCGCGTTCGGCCGCGACCAACGCCTCTTCGATACCGTTTTGGGCTGGCGCATGGTCAACCCGAAGATGCCCGAGCAATGGACGATTTCGCTCGGCGAGACTGCCGAGCGCGTCGCCGAGCTCTACAACATCACTCGCGAGGAGCAAGATCGCTTCGCCCTCGATTCACAGACGAAATGCGCGGCCGCCGTAGAGCGCGCTGCGTTTCGCGACGAAATCGTCCCCGTTACGTTGCACGACGCTCGCGGCAACGAAACGGAGATGTCGCGCGACGAGCACCCGCGTCCCGACACGACGTTGGACGCGCTCTCGCGCTTGCGCGCTGCGTTCAAGGTTGGGGGAACGGTAACGGCGGGAAACTCTTCAGGAATCAACGACGGTGCCGCGGCGCTGCTCCTATGCGAAGCCGAAGCCGCCAGGAGCCGCGGCTTGGTGCCGATGGCGCGCTTCGTCGCTTCCGCATCGGCCGGCGTCGCGCCCGACGTCATGGGGCTCGGACCGATACCGGCGACGCGAAAAGCGCTGGCGCGCGCCGGCATCGCCACCGGCGAGCTCGACCTCATCGAAATCAACGAGGCGTTCGCGGCTCAGGCAATCGCCTGCATGCGCGAGCTTCAGCTCGATCCTTCGTTGACGAATGTAAACGGCGGAGCGATCGCGCTCGGTCATCCGCTCGGCGCGAGCGGCGCGCGAATCGCCACGACGCTTCTGCACGAGCTGCGCCGCCGCGGCGGCCGTTACGCGCTGGCGACGATGTGCATCGGCGTCGGTCAAGGCATCGCAACGGTATTCGAGCGCGTCGAGGAGAAGCCAGGAGCATGAGCACGACCGCGACCCTACCGCGCACCCAACTGTTGATCGGCGGAGAGTGGCGCGACGCTGCCGACGGCGCGATTTACGAAGATCGCAATCCCGCTACCGGCGAAAAGATCGCCGACGTTGCCGACGCGACGCGCGAAGACGTCGACGCGGCCGTCGCCGCGGCGCGCAAGGCGTTCGATACCGGAAAGTGGCCGACGATGGCGGCCTCGCGGCGCGCCAAGGTTATCTATAAGATGGCGCAGCTGATCGGCGAACGCGCTGCGGATATCGCGCTGCGCGAGGTACGCGACAACGGAAAGACGATCTCTACGGCCAAGGGTGAGGTCGGGGCCATCGTCGACTGTTTCGAGTTTTATGCCGGCGCCGCGACCAAGAATTACGGCGAGACGATGCCGCCGCCGCTGCCCACCTACCTCGCCAGCACCGTACGCGAACCCGTCGGCGTCGTCGGCGCAATCGTGCCGTGGAACTTTCCGTTGCTGCTCGCGTCGTGGAAGGTCGCCCCGGCGCTCGCCGCCGGCTGCACGATCGTGCTCAAGCCTTCCTCGGTAACGCCGCTGACGGCGATCGAGTTGGGCAATATTGCACTCGAAGCGGGCCTTCCGGAGGGCGTGCTCAACGTCGTTACCGGTTCGACGCGCGGAATCGGCGCGTGGCTCGTCGAGCATCCCGACGTCGATAAGATTGCGTTCACCGGGTCGACGGAAACGGGGAAAACCGTCGCCGCCAACGCTGCGCGAACGCTCAAACGCGTAACGCTGGAGCTTGGAGGCAAATCGCCGTCGGTGATTTTTGACGATGCCGATCTCGACGCGGCCGTCGCCGGTGCGCTCTACGGCGTTTTCTATAACGCCGGACAGTGCTGCGAAGCGCGCTCGCGGATTCTGCTGCAGAGCGGCATCTACGATCGCTTCGTGGCGAGCTTCAGCGAGAAAGCGAAACGGCTGCGGTTGGGAGATCCCGAGGATCCGCAGACGCACATCGGCGCGATAACCGTCGACGAGCAGTACGATAAGATCAAGGAGTACTGTGCGATCGGTGCCGCCGAGGGCGCAAAAGCAATCTTCGGCGGAATGCCGGCGGAACTCGACGGTCGCGTTTGCCGCGGGAATGTTCTGGAGTCCGACTGCTTTCGAAGCCGACAATTCGCATCGCATCGCCCGCGAGGAAATCTTCGGCCCGGTGGCTACTCTCGTTCGCTTCGAGAACGAAGCCGACGCGGTGGCGATGGCCAACGCGAGCGAATACGGACTTGCCGCGAGCGTGTGGACGAACAATCTCGGCCGCGCGAACCGCGTGGCGCGTGCGATCCGTAGCGGGTCGGTAGCGATCAACACGCCCTATGCGGTCTTTCCCGGGGTGCCGTTCGGCGGCTACAAGCAGTCCGGGTACGGACGGGAGCTTGGGATGGAAACCATGCGTCTCTACAGCGAAACCAAGAGCGTGCTTACCTACATCGGGGAGAAACCGATGGACCCGTTCCGGGTATAGCGGAAGGTATGGACGAACCGCTCAAGATTGGCGGACGCTACAGCACCACCTACGGAACCCTTTGGAAGGACGGAACCTACTTTCCGCGCGGTACCGAAGTAAGCGTCGTCGGTCTTCACCTCGACCAAGGTTTCTGCGTTCGCTTTCCAACCGAACTCGACGGCGAGCCGCTGGAAACGTGGGAGGATTGGAGCGAGATTGACTTTCTTGCCGCCGAAGGCTCCGTCGAGCCGCCGAGCCGGCCGCTTTCGAAAGCCGTGCTTGCCGAAGCGCGCGACGTATTATCGGATGCTGAGGATGGCTGTCACTTGCATCTGCACGATGACGAGTGAGAAAGCGCCGTTACGTTCCGAGGTTGATCGTTTCGTTCTGCCAGACGCCCCAGCCGGCGCACTCGGACGATTTAAAGCTCGGCGAGATTACGGCGACCCAGCAATAAATTTTGTTGGGCTTGAGATTGTGGAAGTGCACCAAGCCCTTCTTGCCGGTGTTCTCCGTGTCGAAGGGTGTACCGGGACGCGGACTCGACGTCGAACGTGGCGTCGACTCTTCGACCGGAATGCGTGGCGCGGCGGTGCCGTTGACCGTCACCATGATCGTGGCCTTCGTGATCGACGGATTTGGCGCGGGGGAACCCGGCGACGTGCTCGGAGCCGGTGCGGGTGAGCTATTGCCGCTACTGCAGGCGGCAATCGCAAGCGCGGCAACGGCCAGTACGATCAAAAGACGTTTTGGCATGGCGGGCTGGCTTCGACGTATGGCGGGCTAGGCCCCGTCACCCGCGACGCAACGCTCGAAGTAGCGTTGCGACTTCCGCGCGAGGAGCGCGTAGTACTCGCGAAAGAGCGCGGCCGCGGTCGTGCCCGGCCAGTGAGCCGGCAGAAGCTCGCTCGGCAACCCCGGATCGAGGTAGGCAAACTTACGGAAGTCGTGGACCAGCCACAGGCGCGCCACCAGCGCGCCCTCGTCGCTAAGGTCGCTACGCTCGCGCTCGCGCGCGAGCGGCGCTTCGTACCGTCCGATAAAGTCGCGATAGGCGTCGGCGATCTCGCCGACGTTCCAGCAGCGTTCGAGCAGCGCCCGGTCGCTTAACGGTCCGCCATACTCGGCGGTGAACAGGTGAATCGCCTCGTCCGTCTGCGTCGTGCGGGCAGCTTCGCGTGCCGCCGACAGCGTGTCTGAGGGCGAGATCCACGTTGAGGGCGAGAGCTGCGCCCAGCCCAGGGCGCTCAGCTCGGCGCGAAGGCGCTCGCGGCGGCGGCGGTGCGCCTCGCCGATCGCGTAGGTTAGGAGCCGCCACTTCCCGTCCCATTCGATGACCGGTCCATAGATGCGGGGACTGAGCTCCTCGATGCGGCGCCGGCCCCGCTCGGTGACCGAGTAGTACGCCCGGTTGGCGCGCCGGCGAGCGCTGAGCCATCCCTGGCGGGACATGCGGGAAACCGCCTGCCGGACGGCCTGCGGGGAGACTCCGAAGGAGGCCATGAGGCGGATCAAGGCGCCGATCCAAAGCGACCCGTCGCCCTCCCGGCGGGCAACCATATCGCCGTAGAGAGTAAAGATGAAGGAGTTGGCCCGGGTGACCGGTCTCCCGCCGCTTTCCAGTATTGACACCTCCCGCCGTTACGCCTAGTATGACGGTATTCTCGCCGTTCGAGAAAATTCCGTCACATACTGGAAGGCGCCCTAATGAATCGCATTGCGACGTTCGACGATTGGATTACCATGCTCGACGAGTGGAGGCAGGACGTCGGCCTCGACCGGGAGTTGGTCGACCGCTTTATGCCGGGTTATACGTTTGAGGCTAAGTACGGTGAGTTGCCGACACCCGAGATTTACTTCGGGGACTTCAAGGGGGAGCGGCGCTGGGAGAAGGTACGGGAGATTCCCGACCAGCGCATGCGCGACGCCGTACTCAACATGGTGGTCTATCAGGGTGACACCGAGTTTGCCTCCAACGAGCAGCAGCGCTTTCTCGTCAACAACGCGCCAAGCGAATACGACCTCGCGTCTCTCGTCCGCATCATGGTCGAGGAGACGCGCCACGGCTACCAGATGTGCCACTTGATGGTCGATCATTTCGGCAGCGAAGGAAAGATCGAGGCGCAGAAGATGCTCGAACGGCGCGCCTTCGGCAAGAAGAACCGGCTGCTCAACGCCTTCAACGAAGACGTCACGCACTGGCTCGACTTCTTCGCTTACACGAACTTCATGGATCGCGACGGCAAGTTCCAGCTCACCATGCTGGCGCATTCGAGCTTCGCGCCGCTGGCCGCATCGATGGGGCCGATGTTGCGCGAAGAATCCTACCACATGGGCACCGGCATCACCGGATTGCGGCGCATCGCCAAGGCGGGAGTCATTCCGGTGGAGATGCAGCAAAAGTACTACAACAAGTGGATCTCCGGTTCGCTCGATCTCTTCGGAACCGATCACTCCGGCTCGGCACAATGGGCCTACACTTGGGGCATCAAAGGCCGCGTCGACGAGGATAAGACCGACGATCAGGTCGACAAGGAGCATCTCAACGAACGCGCGCGCCGGCAGTTCTTCGACGAAGTTTCGTCGACGGTCGCCCGCGTTAACGAGGTGAATCCGAGCGAAATCAAACTCTACGTTCCCGACATGAGCTTCAATCGCAAGATCGGCGACTTTGCCGGGGCACGATACGCGGTAGACGGCCGCAAGCTAACCGAGGAAGAGTGGAAGGCTTACGCTCCCACCGTACTTCCAACGGAAGCCGACGAAGCGAAACTCAAAGACTACTTCAAAGATCCCAACTGGATCGCACCCAAAGGAAACATGGCTTCATGAGCACGACGGTCAACGGCGCGACGCAACAGACGCCTTTCGGTCGCGAGGCACGCATCTTCGATGGCAAGCGAGTCATCAACTACTGGAAGGACGGGCACGTCGGTTTCATCGAGATGGATGACCCGCCGGCCAACACCTATACCCACGAGATGATGCGCCAGCTCGACGACGCGATTCTCGACGCGCGCTTCGACTCCGACGTCGAAGTCATCGTTCTGACCGGCAAGGGCGAGAAGTTCTTCTCCGCCGGCGCGAACATCGGGATGCTCAATCAGGTGACGCCCGAGTTCAAGTACATGTTCTGCCTCCACGCCAACGAGACGCTTTCGCGGCTCGAGCAGACGCCCAAGCTAGTGATCGCCGCGCTCAACGGACACTGCGTCGGCGGCGGATTGGAGATCGCCATGGCCGCCGACCTGCGCATCGCCCGTAAGGACGCCGGCAAGATCGGTCTTCCCGAAGTCGCGCTCGGCGTGTTGCCCGGAACCGGCGGAACGCAGCGCCTGGCCCGGTTAGTCGGCAAGTCGCGCGCCATCGAAATGATGGCCACCGGCAAGACGGTCAGCTTCGAACATGCTCTCGACTGGGGCATGCTCAACGACCTCTACGAGGGCAGCGCGCAAGAGTTCCGTCGAGCAAATCACCGACTACGCGAAGCAGTTCTGCACGCCCAACAAGGCGCCCATGGCCGTCGGGCACATCAAGCGCAGCGTCCAGACCGGCGCGGAACTGCCCCTGCAAGATGCGCTGGCGCTCGAACGCGAGCTGCAATCGCTCCTCTTCAAGAGCGAGGACGCAAAAGAAGGCCTTGCCGCGTACAACGAAAAGCGCGTGGCCCGGTTCAAAAACAAGTAACGCCCCGCGCCTCTAAACTATGGTGATGACGATCTTGCCGGCGACGCCGCTCTTGCTCCGTTCGAGCGCGGCTATCGCGTCGCCGAGCGGGTATTCGGCTGCGATATTTACGCGCAAGCGTTGCTGTTCGACCATCTCGGCGAGCGTTCGCAGACCGGCATGCGACCAACGGGGCGAATCCGCTACGTATAAATTTTCCGCCGTAATCTTACGCTGCGCAAACCAGTTCTCGTCGGCGGCGCCGATGGTGGAGACGATTTTACCGTCGGGCCGCAAAAGAGGTGCCATGGCTTTAATGGCATCCTCGTCGTCTACGAGATCGAGAACGGCGTCGACGCCTTTGGGATGCGCCGCCTTTACCGCTTCGGCTACATCACCCGCGTCGTAAGCGACGAACTCGTCGACGCCCAGCGAACGCGCCGCTTCGGCGTTGTTCGAACGGGCAGTTCCGATAATATGTGCGCCGCGGTCGCGCGCTATCTGTACCGCAAAGCTGCCCACGCCGCCCGTCGCGCCGAGCACGAGCAGCGTCGTTCCCGCACCGACGCCGAGAGAATCGAGCGCCGCCAGCGCGGTTAAGCCGGCGGTCGGTAATGCGGCGGCGTCGGCATCGCCCACGCCATCGGGAATCTTCGCGAGTGGTCCCATTCGGTCGTCTTCGCTGACGATCGTATATTCGGCGTACGACCCGTGCGCTCGCGCAACGCCGAAGAGCCGTTCGCCCTCGCGATATTTGGTTACGTGCTCGCCAAGTTGGCTCACGACTCCGGCGAAATCGCGGCCTAGGACGAAGGGCAACGGCATGTCGCCCCGGTCTCGCGCTTTCCAATCAATTGGATTGACGCCGGCGGCGGTGACCCGCACGAGAATTTCCCGGGCTGCCGGGGTGGGACGCTCCATTTCTTTGAGCGATCCCGGCTCGCCGCGATGTTCGACGACGATTGCCTTCATGCAGATTGCTCCTCTCAAACGGCCAGGGGTCACCCGGAGTGGCGGCATATAGGCTTCCTAATGAAAAGCTCCTGCGAACGGTGCGGTCGCCCGCTGCGCGACGCAGCCGACGCGCGCGCCTGTTCCCACGATTGCACGTTCTGTTTGGAATGCACGCAGAGTCTCAAAGACCGCTGTCCGAACTGCGGCGGCGAACTGCGGCCGCGTTCCGGAGCCGCCTAACTATGGTTACTTCGTTTATCCTGATGAAGGTCGAGCGGCCGCGCCTGCGGTCGATCGCCGACGATCTGCTCGCCATCGAGGGCATCGCCGAGGTCTATTCGGTCGCCGGCCCTTACGATTTGATCGCCGTCGCGCGACTGAAAGAGCACGAGCAGCTCAACGATCTGGTTACCGAACAAATCGCCGCACTCGATGGAATCCTGAGCACCGAAACCTTGATCGCCTTCCGCTCGTTCTCGAAAAAAGATCTCGGCTTGCTGTGGGATATCGGTTCGTAGTTTAGCTACGGTAGCTCCACCCGGTACAGGTCGGCGGTGTCGAAGCTGAGGCGTTGCGGACGGCTGCCGGCGAAGTCCTTGAATCTGATAACCGAAGTGCCGAGCGCGAAAGCTCCGTCCGGCAGCGGTTTGAGCCGATCCACGCCGTCCAGCGTCAGGCGGTCCTTAACGATAACTACCCGCGTGATTTCGGGTTCGCCGAAGAACGTGTTTTCATAGCGTCCTACCAGCGCGTCCCACTCACGCGGATGCGTGAACGCTTTCGGCCCCTGATAACGGTCGTTCGTCCACCATTGCGCGCCGTACGTTAGATCGATTACTTTTCGATTGGCGTCGCGGCCGAACGCCAGCAAAAACGTTGCGTACTTTGGGTCGTCAGCCCAGAAGGTGTTGCTGCCGCGCGGGTAGAGCGCGATCGTCTTGCCGGCATCCATAAGCGATAGCCGGTCGCCGTCCGCCCTGACCTGCAGCGACGAGCCGCTCGAACCAGCATAGGTTCCGGCATAGTCGGCGGCGCGCTCGACGCGAGCGGGATCGGGCGGCGGAGGCGGCGCGGTGGGGATAGGCTCCCCCGCGGCCGCGGCTCGCAGTGCACGCATCGCGTAGAGCACGATCGCGCAGGGATGGAGCGGCGCCTCCACCAGATTCGCGAAGGCAATCACGCCGAATCCGCGAGTTAGGTTCATCTGCATGCAGGCGGTATAGCCCGAGATTCCGCCGGTATGTCCGACCACGCGATCGCCGCCTTCGTCGAAGACGGACAGCCCATATCCGTACTGTTTGTAGAACGCCGGCGCTTCGCTGAGTTCTACGCCGGACGACCCGGCCGGCTTGCCGTTCTTGAAGCGGTCGGCCGCGGTCATCGCAGCAAACGTCGCAGGAAGCAATAACTGTTTGCCGTTCGACGAGCGCCCGCCGTTGAGATAGAAGCGCACGTAGCGCGCCATGTCTTCGGGCGTCGACAGAACCGAGCCGGCCGGATCGACGAAGTCGAAAGCGGGCGAAGGCGCAAGGGCCGGATGAAGCGATGGCGGGCGGTCGTTGTCGCGAAACTGGTAGCCCAGTGCCGCCGTCGAGAGCGCATCGGGCGTAAAGACGGTCGAAGAGTCCGTCATTCCAATCGAATCAAAGACGCGCGCCTGCACCGCATCGGGCCAGGTGCGTCCGTCGAGTTGCGCGAGAATGGCGCCGGCGGTTTCGTAGCCGTCGTTCGAATACGACCAGGCCGTGCCGGGCGCATAGAGCGTGCGCGCCGTGCGCAGCGCGAAGATGTTGTCGACGTATCCCGGCGAGAACGAGTAGTCGTCGGGAATGCCGCCCGTGTGCGAGAGCAACTGGTGCACGAGAATCGGCTCGCCCTTGGAATGAATCGAGAACCACGGTAAATACTTGGTGACGGGCGCCTTCAGATCGACCCTGCCCGCATCGGCTAGCTGCAAGAGCGCCAGTGCGGTCATCGATTTAGTGATCGATCCAATTGCAAAGCGCGTCCGTGCCGTCACCGGCGACTGCGAGCTGGCGTCGGCATATCCTAACGTAATTACGCGCAGCGTTCGCGTCGAGTCGGTGATGGCAACGCTTAGACCCGGCGTGCGTTGTTCCCGCATCGCGCGAGGCGCGTATGCCGCGATCGCATCGAGCGCGGCGTCGTAAGACGGCGGTTCGCTTGCGAACCCCGGCGCGGGCGCGAGGAGGAGGAGCGTAAAGAGCGCGCACGTGGCGCGCGCCGAGAGCGTCAGCCGATCCATGACGGCAGAGTCGCCTTAAGCGGCGCTCGCTTCCTTCCGCCCCGGGAAAACTGCGAGGCATCGGGAACTTGAGCGCATGGCACGCATCTACGATAATTTGGCCGACACGTTCGGTAACACGCCGCTGGTCAAGCTTCCGCGGCTCGGCAAAGATCTTCCCGGAACGCTTCTGGTTAAGATGGAATCGTTCAATCCGGCCGGCTCGGTCAAAGACCGCATCGGCGTCGCGATGATCGAGGCAGCGGAACGAGAAGGCCGCCTCCTTCCGGGAATGACGATTCTAGAGCCGACCAGTGGGAACACCGGCATCGCGCTCGCGTTTGTGGCCGCGGCAAAAGGCTACCCGCTTATTCTCGTTATGCCCGACACGATGACGATCGAACGGCGCAACCTGCTCAAAGCGTACGGCGCGCAAGTCGTGTTGACGCCGGGAGCCGAAGGCATGCCCGGGGCGTTACGGCGCGCCAACGAGATCATGAGCGGCGCGAACAATAAATATTTCATGCCGCAGCAGTTCGAGAATCCAGCCAACCCGGAGATCCATCGCCGCACGACCGCCGAAGAGATTTGGCGCGACACCGACGGCACCGTCGACGTCGTCGTCTCCGCGATCGGCACGGGCGGCACGATCACCGGCGTCGGCGAGGTGCTAAAAGAGCGCAAGCCGGGATTCGTCGCCATCGCCGTAGAGCCCGATGCTTCGCCGGTGCTTTCCGGCGGAACGCCGGGCCCGCACAAAATTCAAGGCACGGGTGCCGGATTTATACCCAAGGTGCTCAACACCGCGGTCTACGACGAAGTGATACGCGTGACCGACGCCGACGCGATCGCCACCGCGCGGCGACTGGCTCGCGAGGAGGGAATGCTTGTCGGAATTTCTGCCGGCGCGAACGTCTGGGCGGCGCTCCAAGTTGCCGCGCGTCCCGAATCGAAGGGAAAGACGATCGTCACGTTCGCATGCGACACGGGCGAGCGCTATCTGAGCAATCCGGTCTTCGCCGAGCAGGAGGCAACCATCGTCGAACCCGCGCTGGTGTGACGGGCAAACACGACGCGCGCGATGCGCTGACCGTCTACGTTTCGCGCGGCGATCTCGTCGAGTCCGTCCATCGTGTTGCCGCCTGCGCCGTTGACGCCGGCGGTAACGTTCTCTATGGAGCCGGCGACATTGAAGCCCTCATTTACCTGCGCTCGACGGCCAAGCCGCTGATCGCCGCCGCGATCGTCGAGGCGGGAGCGCGCGAGCGTTTCGGCTTGGACCCTCGCGAGATCGCCGTGATTGCCGCTTCGCATAGCGGCGAACCCTACCACGTGCGGGCCGTGCTCGCGATACTCGAGAAAATCGGGATGGAAGTGTCGGCACTGCAGTGCGGCGTGCATCCGCCGTACGACGAACGCGCCGCAGAAGAGCTGCGGCGAGCCGGAATCGAAGCCACCGCCGTACACAACAACTGCTCGGGTAAGCACGCCGGGATTCTGGCGCTTTGCAAAATCCTCGGTGCCGATACGGCAACCTACTTGAGCGCGGAGAATCCGGCGCAGCGTTACATTCTAGAGTTTTGTGCGCGCCTCTCCGACGACGATGCCTCGTCGTGGCCGCTCGGAGGCGACGGATGCGGGATCCCCGTCTACGCCACGAGCCTGCGAAAGGCGGCGCTCTCTTTTGCGCGGCTCGCTACGCTCGAGGGCGTGAGCGAGTCGGACGCCCGAGCGCTCGAAGCGGTACGCGATGCGATGGCCGCCCATCCGGAATACGTGTCCGGCACGGGGCAGATCGATACCGAAATCATTCGCGTGGCCGAAGGCAAGCTGGTCGCCAAGGCCGGCGCCGAGGGCGTCCACGGCATTGCCGCGCGGGACGAGGGTTTCGGCTACGTTTCCAAGGTGCTCGACGGGGGCGCCCGCGGGCGGGGCCCGTCTACCGTCGCCGCGCTCCGCGCGCTTGGAGCGTTGAGCGAAGAGCAAGCTGCGAAACTCGCACGATTCGCGCATCCGACGGTGTATAATCGGGCCGGACGCGCGGTGGGAGAGATTTTTGTCTGATTATTTGCGCCTGCTGAGCGAGCGGGTCGTGCTCTTCGACGGCGCCATGGGCACGCAGCTCATGGCGCTCGAACTATCGGCCGGCGATTTCGGCGGAGAGCGGTACCTCGGATGCAATGAGGCGCTAGTGCTGACGCGCCCGGAAATCGTGCGCGAGATTCACCAATCGTATCTTGCAGCGGGCGCCGACGTCGTCGAGACGGATTCGTTCACGGGATCGCGACTAAAGCTCGAAGAGTTCGGTTTGGGTGAGAGCACGTTGGAGATCAATCGCCGCGCCGCGGAGCTGGCCCGCGAAGCCTGCGACGCTCGTTTCGACACCGCAGCGGCCGCGCTTCGTTGCCGGCTCGATGGGCCCGACCGGGATGCTCGTCTCGTCTTCGGATCCGTCGCTTTCCAACACCACCTTCGAGCAGCTGGCGCAGATCTATGGCGAGCAGGCCCGTGCGCTCGTCGACGGGGGCGCCGACTTTTTGATCCTCGAGACGATGCAGGACTTGCTCGAGCTGCGCGCTGCCATCGCGGGAATTCGGCGTGAGTTCGAGCGCGGAATGCGCCGCGTGCCGATCCAGGCTCAGCCGACGCTGATTACCGAAGGCCGCATGTTGCTCGGCACCGACATTCGCGCCGTCTGCGCTACGCTCGAAGCGCTGCGCGTAGACGTCATCGGGCTCAACTGTTCGACCGGTCCGGCGCAGATGCGCGACTCGATTCGTTATCTTTGCGAAAACGCGCGCACTTTTGTGAGCGTCATCCCGAACGCCGGTCTGCCGCTGATGGGGCCGAACGGCGAAACGATTTATCCCGAGGGACCGGAAGAGCTCGCTCAAGAGCTTGGCGCTTTCGTGCGCGATTTCGGCGTCGATGCCGTCGGCGGATGCTGCGGGACGACGCCCGAACACATCGTCGCTTTGCGCGCAACTATCGACGCGATCGAACGGAAACCGCGGCCGCGGATCGAGCGCGCCGAAGAAGTTGCATCCGCGATGACGGCCGTCTCGCTCGAACAGCAGCCGCGCCCGCTGCTGGTAGGCGAGCGCATCAACGCTCAAGGCTCGCGCCGGATCAAGCGCCTGCTGCTCGAAGATCGCTACGACGACATCGTCATCGTGGCGCGCGAGCAGGTCGACGGCGGCGCGCACGTTCTCGACGTTTGCGCCGCGCTCACCGAGCGCCCCGACGAGGAAGATCAAATGCGGGCACTGGTCCGCCGCCTCGCGCAGTCGATCGAAGCACCGCTGATGATCGACTCGACCGAACCCAAAGTGCTGCAAGCCGCGCTGGAAAACTACCCCGGACGCGCCATCGTCAACTCGGTTCATCTCGAATCGGGACGTGCCAAGGTCGACAGCGTTCTACCGCTGGCGCGCGAGCACGGGGCGGCGGTGGTCGCGCTGACCATCGACGAGTCGGGGATGGCCAAGACCGCCGAACGCAAGCTCGAGGTCGCGCGGCGCATCTACCAAATCGCCGTCGAAGAGTACGGCCTGCCGCCCGGCGCGCTCATCTTTGACGACCTCACCTTTACGCTGGCGACCGGGGAGGCGGAGTTTCTCACCTCGGCCGTCGAGACGATCGAGGGCATCAAGCGGATCAAGAGCGAGCTTCCCGGCGGCGCTGACGTCGCTGGGAATTTCCAACGTTTCGTTCGGGCTCAAGCCGGCGGCGCGCGCCGCATTGAACTCGGTCTTCCTGCATCATTGCGTCGAGGCCGGCTTGGACTGCGCGCTCGTCCATCCCAAGGAGATCACTCCTTATTTCGAGGTCGACGGCGTAGTGCGCGAGCTGGCCGACGACCTGGTTTTCAACCGCCGTCCCGATGCGCTGACGCGGTTAATCGAGCATTTCGAAGACGTCGTGCCCGGCGCCGCGGCCGCTGAAGAAGCGGCTGCTGAAGAAAACGCGCCCGTCGAGGAGCGCATCCATCAAGCGATTCTGCGCCGCCGGAAGGACGGGATCGAAGCGAAGATCGACGAGGCGCTGCAGACGCGCTCGCCGGTGCAAGTGCTCAACGAAATTCTGCTACCCGCCATGAAGGACGTTGGCGATCGCTTCGGGCGCGGCGAGCTGATCCTGCCGTTCGTCTTACAGTCGGCCGAAGTCATGAAGAAGGCGGTCGCGCACGTCGAGATCTTCTTGGAACGGCGCGAAGGCACGACCAAAGGTACGATCGTGCTCGCGACCGTGTTTGGCGACGTGCACGATATCGGCAAGAACTTAGTGCATACCATCCTCGCCAACAACGGCTACACGGTTCACGACCTCGGCAAACAAGTGCCGGTCAACACGATTCTCGAGAAGGCGGTCGAGGTTGGCGCCGACGCGATCGGCCTCTCCGCGCTTTTGGTGTCGACGAGCCGTCAAATGCCGAACTGCCTCGAGGAGCAGGAGGCGCGAGGACTGCACTTTCCGGTCATCATCGGCGGCGCGGCGATCAATCGCGATTTCGGCCGGCGCATAGCTCTGGTCGACGACGGTGCGCGCTTCTTCGAGCCCGGAGTCTTCTACGCACGCGACGCCTTCGAAGGTTTGGAGCTCGTCGACGTGCTCACCGGCGACGCGGCGCGGCGAAACGATTTGCTCGAGCGCGTCAAGCGCGAAGCCTTCGCGCAGCGCGAGCGGCGCGCCGCGGGCGCAACGGTGACCGTTCGTCGCGATTCCGTGCCGTCGAAAGTGCCGGCCGCCGACGTACCGGTTCCGCCGTTTTGGGGGGCGCGCGTGCTCGATGAAAACGCCATCGATCTGCGCGACGTCTGGCCGTGCTTCGACCTGCGCAGCCTCTATCGTCTTTCGTGGGGTGCGCGCAACAGTAAGGGAGCCGATTTCGAGCGGCTCGTCCGCGAGGAGTTCGAGCCCCGGCTTTCCGCCTACCAGCGCGAAGCGCTGCGCGGGGAGTTGTTGCAGGCGCGCATCGTCTACGGCTACTTCCGTGCCGCGGGTCTCGGCGACGACGTGATCCTCTACGACGCACCCGGCGCAGAGGTCGCACGCTTTACGTTCCCGCGACAAGTTGGAGGCGAGCGGCTTAGTCTTGCCGACTACCTGCGTGAACCGCGCGACGGCAAACCGAACGACGTCGTCGCGCTGCAGATCGTCACCGTCGGCGCAAATGCCTCAGCGCGCACTGAAGCGCTGCATGCGGCCGGTAACTACGGCGAATCCTACTACTTGCACGGCTTCTCGGTGCAGGCCGCCGAGGCGCTCGCCGAATACTCTCACCGGCGTATTCGACGCGAGCTCGGCATCGCGGACGAGCGCGGCAAACGGTACTCGTGGGGCTATGGCGCTTGCCCCGACCTCGAACAGCACGCCACCGTCTTTCGTCTGCTCGATGCCGGCAACGCCATCGGCGTACACCTCACCGAGGCCTTTCAGATCGTTCCCGAGCAATCGACGGCGGCAATCGTCATGCATCACCCCCAAGCCTCCTACTTTAACGCGGCCGCCACGCGCGAACTCGCGGTGGGATGACCGCCTCCGCGGCAGGCCGCGGCGCCTTGTGGGCGTACCGTCTGCAGCCATGACCATCCACACGCTGCTGGCGATCGGTCTGGGGGTCGTGGCGGTGATCATCATCGCCGCGTTGGTGCGCGCGCTGCCCTCTCACCGCGAAGGCTTGCCCAAGCCGCTCGAAGTCGGTATCGGATTCATCACCAACTTCTTCGATACGCTCGGCATTGGCTCGTTCGCGCCGACAACGTCGTTGTTCAAAGCGTGGCGGCTCGTTCCCGACGAGCGCATTCCCGGCACGCTCAACGTCGGGCACACGCTTCCGACGATCGTCGAGGCGGCCATCTACATCACCATCATCCGTGTAGCACCGGTCACGCTGATCTCGCTGATCCTCGCGGCCGTCGCGGGAGCGTGGCTTGGAGCCGGGGTCGTAGCGCGCCTGCCGCGGCGCTACGTGCAGATCGGCATGGGAAGCTTTCTTCTGATCGCCGCGATCGTTTTTCTGACGAACATCTTTGAGTGTGCGTCGAAGGGTGGTTACTGCGGGGGCACCGAGCTTGGTCTCCAGGGTGCCAAGTTCTGGTTTGCCATCGCGGCCAACTTTGGTCTCGGCGCGCTCATGACGTTGGGTATCGGACTCTACGCACCGGCGATGATTCTCGTGAGTCTGCTCGGAATGGATCCGAAGGCCGCGTTTCCGATCATGATGGGGTCTTGCGCGTTTTTAATGCCGATCGCTAGCCTGCGCTTCATTCGATTCGGTGCGTTCTCGATGCGTGCGGCACTCGGTCTTACTTTCGGCGGCATACCGGGCGTGCTGATCGCCGCCTATATCGTGAAATCGATGTCGCCGGTGGCTGTGCGCTGGCTCGTCGTGGCCGTCGTGCTCTATGCGGCATTCGCCATGCTGCGTTCGGCGATGCAGCGACGGCCGGAGCCGACGGTTCCGTGAGATTCGCCGCGGCGGTCGGCGCGGCGGTAAGCATGACGATCGCCGGCGGCTGCGCCGGCGTCGTTCCGAACGATTCGGCGCACGGCATTTCTTCGCCCAACCTGCCGGCGCGTTCCAATCCGATTCGTCACGTGATCCTCCTGGTTCAGGAGAATCGCAGCTTCGATGATCTCTTCGCCACGTTTCCCGGCGCCGACGGCACGACCACGGGAAAGACCTCGAACGGGCAGACCGTACAACTCAAAAAGGTCGATCTCGCCGAGCCCTGCGACTTCGGTCATTCACGGCAGGGCTTCATTCGCGACTACGACGACGGCAAGATGGACGGCTTCGACTTAGAAGGCGGAGGCCACCGCTGCCCTGGGAAAGCGGGGACGGGGCCCTATCAATACGTCGATCCGGCGACGATACAACCGTATTGGGATATCGCCGAGCAATACGTCCTCGCCGACGAGATGTTTCAAACGCAAGGCAGCGGCAGCTTTACCGCGCACCAGGATCTCATCGCCGGCGGAACCTCGATCGATCCATTTCATAATCTCGTTGACTTTCCATCGCATTCGCCGTGGGGCTGCGACGCGCCGGCCGGTACCGTCACGTCGCTGATCAAGGGTCCCGGCAACACCGTGCCGGCACCGGCCAAGCTAAAAGTGCTCTATCATCAGGGACCGTTTCCGTGTCTGGATTACGCGACGCTGCGCGACCTGCTCGATGCGCGCGGCGTTTCGTGGAAGTATTACTCGCCGGCGGTCATGAACGGCTCGGGCTCGCTGTGGAACGCCTTTGACGCCATCAAAGCGGTACGATACGGCAGCGAGTGGCGGACCAACATCACCAAATCGGAAAAAGATATCTTCAAAGACATCTCCAACGGCGCGCTGCCGGCCATGTCGTGGCTGATTCCCGACAACACCAACTCGGATCATCCCGGATCGGGCACCGATACCGGACCCTCTTGGGTAGCCGGCGTCGTCAACGCCGTCGGCGAGAGCAACTACTGGAGTTCGACGGCGGTCATCGTCGTCTGGGACGACTGGGGCGGTTTCTACGAACACGTTCCTCCGCCGTTTTTTGATAACTGGGGAGGCGTCGGTTTCCGCGTGCCGATGCTCGTCGTCTCGGCCTACACTCACAAAGGCACGTTGAGCCAAGGCGGCTACGTGAGTCACACCCAGTACGAGTTCGGCAGCATCCTGCAAATTCGTCGAAGATACTTTTAATCTGGGGCGGCTAGATACGACCGACGTGCGCGCCAACAGTATCGTGGACTGCTTCGATTTTTCGCAGCGGCCGCGGAAGTTCCAGAAGATTGCCTCGAAGTACTCGAAGAGCTATTTAGAGCGCCGGCCGCCGTCGTACCAACCCGTCGACAGCGAGTAGATCGAGCGGCTTAGGCCGCGACCTCTAACGGCGTGTAGACGAACCGTCCACCGACCATTGTAGCGGTGACGCGGTAATCCTTATCCCAGAAGGAGAGATCGGCGCGGGCGCCGCGAGCGATGCGGCCCATGTCGGCGTCGTGATGGATCAGGCGCGCCGGGGCGTACGTCGCCGCTACGATGGCCTGAGCGAACGGAATCTGCGCGTATAACATGTAGTTGCGTAGCGCCTCGTCCATGTGCAAGGCGCTTCCGGCGATCGTGCCGTCGGCCGCGCGCATGACGCCGCCGTCGATGTGATATCCGGGATCGGCCGCCGGCATGTTATCGCTGGCCAAGACGATACGATCGCCGAGCGTGCGATGGAGAATATCGATCATCACCGGCGACACGTGGAATCCGTCGCAAATTACCTGCACCAGCGTGCGGCGATCCTGAATGAAGGCGGCTAAGATCGAAGGGTCGCGATGATCGAGGTGCGGCATGCCGTTGAACGCGTGGGTTAGCGAGCGGAATCCGAGACCGATGGCCAGCATGCCTTCGCGATAGCGGGCCGCGGTATGACCCGCCGAGCAAACGACTCCGCTCTCCAAGAAGACGCGCAAGGCGTCGCTCGCTCCGTCAACCTCGGGGGCCATGGTAACCAAGAGGCAGCCCCCCTTGCATGCGTCGACCATCTCCTGGGCGCGCGCGGCGTTGGCCGGCATCAGCCACTCGTTGCGGTGGATGCGGCGGAACTTCGGATTAAGGAACGGCCCTTCGAAGTGCACGCCGAGACAGCGCGCGCCCTCGGGTGGCGACTCCTCGAGCTCGTGAGCCGCTTCGACGATCTCCGAGGCAGCATGCAGCATCGATTCCCACGGAGCGGTCATGACGGTGGCCACAAATCCGGTGGATCCGGTACGCGCGTAGGCGGCTCCGGCAACCGGCACGGCGTTGCCTTGGTCGCGATTGAAGAGAAACTCGTCGGCTCCGTTGGTATGGACGTCGATCAAGCCTGGGGCGATACTACTTCCTGGAGAAAGCTCGTAATCCGTCGGCCCGTCGGCCGGCAGCACCTCTGCGATCCGCCCTTCTTCGACTGCGATCCGCCCGAACGTTGACGTTCCGTCACCGACCGCGATGAAGGCTGGACCCAGCAGCAGTCTGGACATTTTCCTCTGGCTTCGTTCCTCTAGTCGCCGTGCCCTAGGCTTGCGGCGCTTAGCTGCGAATCAGCGCCAGCGCTTCGTCGCGGTGGCGCTCCATCAACGCTTTGGTATCGCCTTCGACGTTGAGGCGCAGCAGCGGCTCGGTGTTCGAGGGACGCACGTTCATCCACCAATCGGGGTAAGAAATGGTGACGCCGTCGAGGTGATCGATGTCGGCATCCTTATAGTGCTCTTCGATCTCGCGCAGCTTGGCGGCGGCGTCGGCGACGGTACTGTTGATCTCTCCGGAACGAAAACGCGTGTCGATCGGTGCGATGACCTCGCTAACCGGTTTGCCGGCTTCGCCGAAGAGCTCGAGACATTGTAGCAGCGCGATCATTCCCGAATCCGCATACCAGTTGTCGCGAAAGTAGAAATGTCCGCTGTGCTCGCCGCCGAAAACGATGTCTTGCTCGCGCATCACCGCCTTGATGATCGAATGCCCGACCTTCGATCGTATTGGGACGCCGCCGGCTTTGGTAATCAACTCGGGAACGCTGCGGCTGCAAATCAAGTTGTAGAGGATTTTCGCACCGGGATATCTCTTGAGCGTATTGAGCGCGACCAGAGCGGTCACGGTGCTGCCGTCCACCAAATCGCCCTTCTCGTCTACGACGAACATCCGGTCGGCGTCGCCGTCGAAGGCGGCGCCCAGATCGCATTGATGTTTGCGAACCGCGGCTTGTAAGTCGATCATGTTCTCGGGCTCGATCGGGCTGGCGGGATGATTTGGGAAGCTTCCGTCGAGTTCGAAGTAGAGCGGCACGACGTCGCATGGCAAATGCTTGAAGACGTGCGGCACGGTTTCGCCGGCCATTCCGTTGCCGGCGTCAATCGCGATGCGCATCGGCTTGACCTTCGAAGGGTCGACGAACGAAAGACAATGCTGGGCGAAATCGTCGAGTACGTTGCGCTCTGAGATCGTACCCGCCGCGGCGGCCTTCGGTGGAAGGTCGCCGGAGACGATCCGGTCACGCATCGCGGCCAACCCGGTGTCGAGCGAGATCGCCTCGGCCTTCGCTCGCGTAAACTTCATCCCGTTGTACTGCGCGGGATTATGCGAGGCTGTGATCATCACGCCGCCGTCGAAATCGAACTTCCCCACAGCGAAGTAGAGCGCGTCGGTCGAAACCATCCCGATATCCACGACGTCGGCGCCGGCGTCGGCTGCGCCGCGGGCAAAGGCGGCGAAGAGCTTTGCGCCTGAGGGCCTCATGTCGCGCCCGGCCACAACCGTCGGTTTAGGCCCCGCGTCGAGCATCGGGACGAAACAGCGCCCGATGGCGTATGCCACCTCATCGCTCAATTCGGACGGATAAACGCCGCGAACGTCGTACGATTTGAAGATTGTGGGATTGACTTTGCCCGGCACAGCTTGCGAGTCTTCGACCGCCGCTCCGTGACGCCTTCGTGAAGAACGGCCCGCTCGCGACCTATACGGGCACGCTACTCCTAACGGCGTTCTTAGTATTGACGCTGATTTTTGCCGTGCAAGGGACGTTCGAAACGCGCGGCCAGATCGCCAGCACTTTCGACCGTCAATCGCAGATTCAACAAGCTCAGATCGACCTCGAAGAGCTGCTGAGGCTGCAGATCGACGAAGAGAATTCGTTGCGCGGCTACTTGTTGACTCGCGATCCGTTCTATGTCGCGCAATATCACGACGCGGCGTCCGGTTACGATGCTAAGCAGGCGGCGATCCGGCGTACCTTGCAGCAGCAGCAGCTCCACGAAGCCGACGCGCAACTCGCCTCCTACGCGCACTTGCAATCCCGATGGCGGACTGAGGTCGCCACGCGACTGCTGCGAAATCCGGGACTCAGCCTCGACGAGCTCGACAAACGCAACAAGGTCTTCTCGGATTACGAGACGCGAACGGTTGCCGCCACTCGCCAAATCTTGGCCGGAACGGATGCCGCGCTCGTTGCCAGCACGCAGCTTCAGCTGGATCGCTCGTCCTACGTTCGTGCATTTTGGGTTCTGGTTTTCGGCATCCTCGCCATCCTCTTCAACGCCTACCGTTCGCGCCTCAATCGAGAGCTCGAAGAGGAACGCACCGTTACCGAGATCCTGCAGCGTGCCTATCGCAGCGAATCCGTTCCGCTGCCGCACTGCGAAGTGGGCAGCGCATACTTCTCGGCGACGAATCACTTGGCGGTCGGCGGCGACGTCTTCGACGTGTACCGTCTGTCCGATCGCCGCGCGCTCGTGCTTATCGCCGACATCAGCGGAAAAGGCGTAGACGCCGCGGTTCTCACCGCGTTCATCAAGTTCATGGTGCGGGCGATTGCCTTGCGCCAGAGCGGTCCGGCCGGAATCCTGACGGAGTTCAACCTCGCGTTCTCCAAGGCCGTCGGTAATCCATATTTATTCGTTTCGATGTTCGTCGGCGTGCTCGACACGACGACGTTCAGTCTGGAGTTCGGGAGCGCCGGGCACGATTGCGCTTTCGTCAGGCGTATCGACGGCGTCGAACGGTTGGCGGTGACCGGGCCCGTGCTAGGGGTCATGGAAGAGCCGTACGGGAGCGAGACCATCGACCTTCGTCCCGGCGACATGCTGGTGCTCGCCACCGACGGGCTCACCGAAGCGCGTAACCGGGCGGGCAAGCAGCTCCTCGAAGACGGCGCGATGGAACTGATCGCGCATGCCAGTCCTCACGCGCAGCTGCTCGCCGACGAGCTCGTTGCGGAAGTGCGTGCGCGCGGCGGCAACCGTTTGCGCGACGACCTGGCCATTCTTACCATCGCCGTGGTAGATGGGGAATTCCGCGATGCGTAGGGCGATGGCCGTCGCAGCCCTATTGTGGCTGGCCGCTAGCGCACCGGCGTGGGGCGACTGCACGTGGCATCGTGGCGAACACGTGGTGCTCTACGGAACGACCGACGATCCGTCGGTCCTGATTTGGGATTCGCGCGCACGCCTGCGAGCGTATCACGCGGCTTCCTTCGACGAAGCGCAGGCGATGCTGCCGCACGCGATACTGGTCGGGCCCGGCACGCACGCCGACGTCGTTTCCTGCGCCGCGAACTACATCGAATCGCCGGTCTTCCACTCGCCGGACGACGCCGTCGGCGTGATCGTTACCAGCGGCCCCAAGCACGGTCTCATACGTTGGGTCCTCGGCTCGGATCTACGCCCCCATCCCAAATAAGCCGACCGATTTGCTAGTAGGGCTCGCGTGCGAAGACGCGCAGCCGGTTCCCTGGAAGCACGACTCGTTCCATGGCGATGCCGTAAGCTCGTTCGAGCAGGGGTGAGTCGAGCAGCGTTGCCGGCGGCTCGAAGGCCAGCAGCCTGCCGTCGCCGAGCAGCGCGATGCGGTCGGCGTACGCCGCCGCTTCGTTGAGATCGTGCAGCGCGCAGACGACGGTCGTACCGGCGCGCGTTAATCCGCGCAAAAGCGCGAGTATCTCGTGCGCGACGCGCACGTCCAAATGGCTCGTCGGCTCGTCGAGAAGAAGGAGCGGCGTTTCCTGCGCGAGGCCGAGCGCGATCCAGACGCGCTGGCGCTCGCCGGCACTCAGCGTCGCAAATAGCCGTTCGCGCAGAATTTCGATTCGCACCGCCGCCAGCGCGCGATCGACGGCCTCGTCGTCGGCGGCGCGCTCGAACCATTCCCACCAGCGGTGATACGGAAATCGCCCCATAGAAACTACGTCGCGTACGAGCAGTGCGTCGACGAGCACTTCGTCGCTGGTAACCAGCGTCACGCGTCGCGCGCGTTCCAGCGGCGCAAGCTGCCCGCTCGGCACGCCATCGAGCAGAATCGTGCCCGCGCTCGGTGCGATCATACCGGCGATGGCGCGCAGCAGCGTCGTCTTTCCGGCACCGTTGGCACCGAGCACGGCGACGAACTCGCCCGGCGGGACGGCAAGATCGAGTCCGTGCAGCAACGGGCGCCCACCGACGGCGAGTTCTACTTCACGTAGTTCGATCATCGGATCACGGCGCTCCGCGAACGGACGGGCGCAAATACAGATAGAGAAAGGCCGGTACACCGATCAGCGCGAGCAGAACGCCGATGGGGAGTTCCGCCGGCGCCACGATGCGCCGGCAGATCGCATCGGCAACCATGCAGAGGGTCGCGCCGATCGCAGCACTGGCCGGCAACAGCACTCGCGCGTCCGAGCCGACGAGGCGACGCCCCAAGTGCGGTACGAGCAGTCCGATGAATCCGACCAGGCCGGCTAAGACTACGCTGCTTGCGGCGAGCAGAGACGAGCTGGCGAGGATAATCCATTGCGCGCGTTCGACATCGACGCCGACGGCCCGGGCGCGAAGATCGCCGATGCGAAGCGCGTTGAGCGGACCGATCGTTGCTGCCGCAAGCGCGACTCCGATGACGACGTAAGGCGCGGTGATGGCGAGATCGTGCCAGCCGCGCCCGGCCATGGATCCGGCTAGCCAGGCCACGATCGCTCCGGCGTAGTCGTTGGACCGCGCGCGCACCAGCGCCAGCGTAACGATCGCGGCGAAGAGCGTCGAGAGCGAAACACCGGCAAGTATCAGCCGATTGCCATCGAGGCCGCCCCCGCGTCGGGCGAGCGCCGCAACCAGCAGCGCCGCACCCAGCCCGGCGAGGAATCCGATCGCAGGCGTCGCGGGTGCGGCGACTCCAATTAGAATAGCGATCGCGACGGCGGCAGCCGCCGCCGCGCTCACGCCGGTGAGGTATGGATCGACCAGCGGATTGCGCAGCATGCCTTGCAGCATCGCGCCGCAGAGCGCAAGCGATGCGCCTACGGTCGCGGCGATGCAAACGCGAGGCAAGCGCAACTGCCAGACGATCGTATTGACGACGCCCGCGCCGTGCGGATGGACGAGCTGCGTGACGACGTCGCCGAAGGGCAGCGGCGTACCGCCGACGAGCAGACTCAGCGCGGCGGCGGCGACGACCGCGAGAATAAGTGCGACTACTCTAATGTCCGCGCAGCTCCACGCTGAAGGAGCGGCCCGGCATCGGGTAGCCCGCATAGATCGCGTAGCGATCGTTACCGAGGTTGTAGCCGCGTAGTGCCAAAACGAGCTGCGGAGTAACGCGGTACCCTACCGAAGCGTCGACCGTCGTAAACGTCGACGGCTGATAGGCAGAGTAGATCGGCGCGAGGTACGGATTTTGCGACTCTTGTGGCCCTTGCGTTTGCGCGGCGATGCTCACGCCGTCAAATCGGCTATCGTGCGCCGGGATATAGCGCAGCCCCATCGTCACGGCGAAGACGGGTCCGCGCCCGGGGAGCCGCGTGTCGTTGTCGAGATCCTGCGCGCGGTAAAGATTGGTGATGCCGAGATTTGCCACGAGGTGATGGTACGGTCGGGTCTGTGCGGTAAACGACAAGCCGGCGATCGAAGCGTGGCCGACGTTCTCAGGAATGTATGCCGGCGGCGGCGAGACGATCAGGTTGGAACCGCTGGTGGTAAACCAACCGAAAGTTACGCCACCCAAGAGTTCGGGCGCGGCAATCGTTGCATCGCCGACGCGGGTGCGCTCGGGCGCGAGATTGGGGTTGGAGAAGCCCGGATAGTAGAGTTCCTCTGCCGTCGGCACCCGGAACGCCGTCGCCGCATTGAGTCGCAGCTGCAGCGCGTCCGTAAAGTGAACGATGCCGCCCAGCGACGGCGAGTACGCGCCTCCGACGCCGCCGTCGCGTTCGCCGCGCAAGCCGACGTAGATTTGATTACCGTTGCGGTCGAACCACTGCGATTGTACGTACGCGGCCGTCTGAGCGTAAGTATAAAAGATTGGCGGGTTGTACGGAGCCGAGCCGCCGCCGGTTCCCGGATCGACGCGGGCGTTGCCGCGCATCAGGTCCACGCCGTAAACCAAACGCTGACGGTCGTCGCCGGAGACGTTGCGCAGAGCGGCCATCGCGTGCTGATCGTAGAGCAGCTGCGCGTAGGGTGGGTTGGACGAGCTGCCGGGAGACGGTGTGGGATAGAACGCGTTGGGGCAGTTGGAGTCGACCGGCGTGTTGCACGTATACGAGAGATCTTCGGAGGAATCGCCCAATGCCAGCGTCGTGGTCGAACGCGCTCCGCGGTGTTCCGCCGATAGGCGCAAGTTGCGGCCGACGTTGCCTTGCTCGCTGGTCGGCGAGACGTATCCGAGTTGCCCCGGAGTTCCCACCAGCGCGTCTTCCAAATTGCCGGAAAAGGTAAGGTCGACCGCTCCGACGGCGTGCGAGTATCGCGCCGCGACGCTGGTGAGGCCGGCCTGCGCGTTTTGGCGGTTCGGCGCGTTCAGTACGGAGTAGTCGTTGGTAGCGTAGGTACGCTGAAACGATAGATACGGCGTGGCGAACGAGTAGGTCTGCTCGTTGAACGAACCGGTCGAGAGGGTTGCCGTGCTGCGCGCCGGCTGGGGAGCCATGATGATGTTGATGACGCCGCCGATCGAGCCCGAACCGTAGAGCGTCGAGCCGCCGCCTTCCACGACTTCGATGCGGTCGATACCGCTGACCGAGTACTGCTCGAGATCCACGTCGTCGATTTGGCTGCCGGCGACGGGTAGTCCGTCGACGAGCACGAGCACTTGTTGCGACGAGGTACCGCGAATTCCGACGGTCGCCACTGCGCCAAACGCGCCGTAGCGAACGACGTTTACGCCGGGGATCGTTTCGATGGCGTCGGCGACGGTGCGGTTGCCGTCGCGTGCGATCTCCGAAGCGGTAACGACGTACGTCGTGCGCGCGGTGCGGGTGACGGACTCGAGGCTGCGATCGCTGGTAACGACATGGGCAATTTCCGGGACCGCCGTGGGAGACGGCGAGGGCGACGGGGCAGCCGCGACGAGCGCGGCCATCAATGGGAACATCGCAATCCTTTCCTTGGCGCGAGGCGGATGATGCTGCGACGTCTGCCCGGTATCCTGACTCGCGGATCGCTGCCGTTGCCCGCGCCTTCCCATCCGGTAAAGGACAGTGACGTTCGGGCGGCTCCCCGCATACAGTGGCGCGACCGTGCCGGCTTTTCACCGGCTTCCCGCGCAAACGTGTGACGGGAGCATTGGAGGTCGCCGCGGCGCCCCCTGCGTAACCGCAACCACGTGCGTCACGCGATCGCAGCCGCACTCGCGGCGCTGCTGCTCGCCGCCTCTCCGCCGCCGGCTCCGGGGCGCGTCGTCGTTTTGGTGCCCTCATTCGCCGACGATTGTTATGCGATCGGCGCGGGCGCGCAACTCGTCGCGGTTTCGGCGTACACCGATGCTCCGCAAGCTAAAAGGTTACCGCGCGTGGCCGACGCAAGCAGCGTCGACGCCGAAGCGATCGTCGCGCTGCGCCCAACGGTCGTCGTCGGCATTCCGGCGCAGGAGCGCGTTACCGAGCCGCTGCGCCGGTTGCGCATACCGGTCGTGCTCTTACCCGACGACACATACGAGCAGATCTTCATCAATCTCCGAAAGCTCGGCGAGCTGACGGGGCACCAGGCTCAAGCAGCGGCAACAATCGGCAAGCTGCAGCGGGAGACCGCGGCGCTGACCGCGCGAACGCAGCACTTCGTACGTCGGCCCGAGCGTCTTCGTCGCCCTCGGTAGCGGGCCGATTTGGACGGCCGGTTCGGGTTCCTACATCTCCACGTTAATCGCGTTGGCCGGCGGAACGAACGCCGCCGCCGATCTTCACGCCGCATACGGACAGTACAGCGCGGAGGCGCTGCTGCGCGATCAACCCGATGCGATTATCGCCGATCCGTCAACGCAGCTGGAATCTGTTCTCGACCGGGAACCGTGGCGCAGCTTGCGCGCAGTGAAACTTCGCCACGTATATCTCGTGAATCCCGATCTCATCGAACGGCCGGGGCCGCAATATAACGACGGCCTGCGCTGGCTCATCGACCGTTTAACGCCGCTCGCGACGAAGCCGGGATGATGCAGCGCGCGCTCGTCGTTGCGGTAGAGACGAATGCGATCGGCGACGCGGTCGACGCCGAGCTGAGCGAGCTGGAGGCCCTGGCCAACGCCGCCGGAGCGCAGGTTCTGGAGCGAATCGTTCAGCGGCGCGCGACCGTCGATCCGGCGACGCTGGTCGGCAGCGGCAAGGCGCACGAGATCGCGCTTCGCGCTGCGGAGCTCGATGCCGAAGTAGTCATTACTCTCAACGACTTGCGTCCGCGCCAGCGCAAGAATCTCGAAAGAATCGTTCCGCTGCCGATCGTCGACCGTACGATGCTCATCCTCGACGTCTTCGCGCGCCAGGCGCGCAGCCGCGAGGGTAAGCTCCAGGTCGAGCTAGCGCAGCTACGATACCGGCAGTCCAACCTCATCGGAGTCGGCGCCGATCTCTCGCGTTTGGGCGGCGGCATCGGGACCCGTGGCCCCGGCGAGACGAAGCTCGAAGTCGATCGCCGCCGCATCGCCGCGCGCATCGCCGTGCTCAATCGCATGCTTGCGGACGTGCGGCGGCATCGCGCGTTGCGCCGCTCGGCGGAGAGGCGCGAGCCGTTGGTCGCGCTCGTCGGCTATACCAACGCGGGAAAATCGTCGTTGCTCAACGCGCTCGCTCGTGCCGACGCGCTCGTCGCGGACCGGCCGTTTGCAACGCTCGATCCGACTGATCCGGCGAGCGTACGTCAAGCCCGGATTTTACGTGCGGCTGGCCGATACGGTCGGATTTATTACCGATCTCCCCAAGGACTTGGTCAACGCCTTCCGCGCGACGCTGGAAGAGCTGCGCGACGCCGACCTGCTGTTGCACGTCATCGACGCCAGCAGTCCGCGGCAGCTCGAGCAACGGCGTGCCGTCGAGGGCATTTTGCACGACCTGGAGCTGGACTCGCGCGCCGCGCCTGGTCGTATACAACAAAGCGGATCTGCCGGCGGCGGAAAGGCCGGAAGCCGGAGCGATGCAGGTGAGCGCGCGAACCGGGGCAGGCCTCGAACGCTTACGCGACGCAATATTCGAGCGGTTTTCATGATTACGCGCTTCGCAGGCTCGATCGCTATTTTCGCCGTCCTTGCGCTACCGGCGTGCGTTCGCGACAGCGACGATGCGATGGTCGCTTCGGTGCAGCGTCTGCGCTCCTCCGTCGTGTTGCTTTCGATGAAAGTTCCGCCGGAGAACAAGAAAGACCACTACGATGAAGCTTACGCCACCGGTTTCGTCGTCGCTTCGGGAACGTGGGGCAGCGACATCGTTACCGTGCAGCACGCCATCGAGGGCGCCTGGGACCTCCGCGTCACCATCGCCAACCGGTGGCACGCGCCGGCGCGCGTCGTCGCCTCGAACGCCGACCTCGATCTGGCGATCGTGCGAACGCCGCGACGAAATCTCACGCCGATCGCGCTCGGCTCTTCGTCACATCTGCAAAGCGACGTCGGACGCGAAGTCGGTTTGCTGGGCTATCCGATTCCCGACGAGTTCGACGACGAAGGACTAGGATTGGCGACGTCGCTGGGAACGGGCCGTCTCTCTTCGATTCGAAAGGACGCGCTCGAGGTCACCGTCTCGATCGTGCCCGGCGAAAGCGGCGCGCCCGTCTTTATCGCCGACACCGGCGAGGTCGTCGGCGTCGCCGAGTCGCGTTTCGATTCGGAGCGCAGCATCGGTTTCGCCCTGCCCATCGACGACGTCAAAAAGTATCTCCACCGTAACGACGCGCGCCACGGATTCTAGGGCGCCGCGCTAATCCTCGCCGTGCGGTGACGCCGTAAGGATGGAACGATCGCCGATCCATTGCAGCGGCGGAATCTGAAAGAAGCGGGCCAGCTCGTTGAGCCGGGACGCGTAGCCCGAGCGCAGATTCGCGAATCGAATCCAGGCTTCGTTGCGATCGGAGAGCGCGTACCCTGCCGCGGCGAGCCGGTCGCAGGCGTGGTCGAACTCGGAGCGTTCGATGCTCACGCGTTCGTCCGACGTTCCAACCGCAAAGAATCGCGAGAGATCCTGCGCCGCATGGCGTCCGACGTTGTAGAAGATGCGCGCTTGGCCGTCGCGCACGCCCTCGACGGTCGTCATCATCAACGTGGCCGCGTCGAGCAGCGTGCCGAGCGTGCCGACCCACGATTGTTCGTCGTGACTCGAGCGGAAAAAAGCCAGAACGGGATATGCCAGATGGCTCTCCATCACGCTAGCGGCCCAATGCTGCGCGTCCATCATCAGCGCGGGCAGATCGTCGCGCGTTTCCGAGTAACCCGCGATGGCGAGCAGGTTGACGCCGCTGGGTGGAGCACCGGCTCGCGCGGCTGTCGTTACGACGAACGTTTCGCGTTGTTGGAACGACCCGAAAACGGCGAAGAGAAAGGCCGTCGTAATCGAGAGAAAGGAGAGCCCGGCGAGCGCGCATAGGACGGAAACCAAACGTGGCCCCGGTGCGCGGGCGACGATGTCGCCGAAGCCGATCGTGAGCACCGACGTCCCGGCGAAGTAGAGCGCCGACCCGAGCGAGACGTGACCGGGCGCGATCCCGTCGCGCATTCCCCAGAGAATCAGGCCGAAACCGAAAATGAGCAGCGCGACCCACAACGCGATCAGCGCGACGAGCATAAACGGGGCAAAGATTGCGAGCACCTCTTCGCGGCGCGAGCCGTCTTCCGGATGGAGGCGCCACGCTGCTTGCGGCCAAACGCGCCAAGCCCACCGCCACGCGTAAAAGCTGAGGCGGAAGCGCCGTCCGGTGGCACGCGGCATCACGACCGACTGGAAGACGTCGTTGAGCGCGAGCGCGATCACGACCAGGCCGGCGGCAATGCTCAATACGTTCAGCGCCATGGCATCGTCACGTTCGGCGCAACGAGGCTCCAAGCCGCCCGGTTCGAATCACGCTGCGATGGCGGTCGTCTACGTCCTGGCCCGGTGCGCTCCGGGAAGAGCGCGGTCGGGGTGCGGCTCGCAGGCGAGGCCGGCCCACGGAATCGTCGACGCGATGCTCGATCTGGTACCGGCAAGCCGATGCGAATAATGACCGAAGCCCTCGTTCTCGTAACCTTCCTTGCCCTAATCGTCGTTCTCGCCGTGCTGGCGAAGCGGTTACGGGTTCCCTACCCGATCGCGTTCGTCGTCGGCGGGATCGTTCTGTCGTTTGCCCGGCATCTGCCGCGGCTGCATCCCGATCCCGAGCTCATCGTCCTGGTAGTGATTCCGCCGCTGCTCTACAGTGCGGCGTGGTCGACGGACTGGTTCGAGCTCAAGCGCAACTCCAGACTCATCGCTTTGCTCGCCTTCGGTCTGGTGATCGCAACGATGGCTGCGGTTGCCGCCGTCGCGCACGCCACGCTTCCCGAGTTTACCTGGCCGCTCGCGTTTCTGCTGGGCGCCATCGTCGCGCCGCCCGACGCGGTGGCCTCAGAGGCGATCTTCGAGCGCATCGCCGTTCCACGCCGCGTCGCCGCGGTGATCGGCGGCGAGTGCTTGATGAACGATGCGACGGCACTCGTGCTTTACCGCTTCGCGCTCGCGGCGGCGGTCTCGGGCGCGTTCTCCTTCGCGCGCGCCGGCGCGGCGTTCGTGATCGTTGCCGTTGGAGGAACGCTCGTCGGTCTCGCGACCGCGCTGCTTCTCGAAGCGCTCCTGCGCTACTTCGCGCTGCGCGGTTACAGCGACGCGATGATCGCCAGCGTCGTCTTTTTGCTCGCGCCGTTTGCCGCGTATCTGCCCGCCGAAGCGCTGCATCTCTCCGGCGTCCTCGCCGCGGTGTCGGCCGGAATTACTGCTCAGCCGGCGCTCGACGGCCTTCATCGACCCCGAGACCCGCGTCCTCGCCTCGTCGGTATGGCGCCTGCTCACCTTCGTGCTCAACGCGCTTGCGTTTCTGCTGATCGGCCTGCAGCTGCCGGCGATTCTGGAAGCGCTGCAGCCCAACGTTCGCATCTACACGCTCTACGGATTGCTGATCAGCGCGGCGGTCATCATCGTTCGCATTCTGTGGGTCTTTCCGGCAACGTATCTGCCTCGTTTGCTAAGCCGGCGGCTGCGCGAACACGATCCCTATCCGCGATGGCAGAACGTGGCCGTGCTCTCGTGGGCGGGGATGCGCGGGATCCTGTCGCTTGCCATCGCACTGGCGTTGCCCTACACGCTTGGCGATCGGCCGTTTCCGGCGCGCGGCGCAATCTTGTTTTTCACCGTCTTCGTCGTTTTCGTTACGCTGGTGCTCCAGGGTCTCACGCTCGGTCCGCTGATCGAATGGCTCGGCGTCGCCGAAACGAGCAAGGGCCGCCGGCGCGAATCGGCGGTGCGCATCCGCGCGCTCGAAGCGGCCTTGGCGAAGGCTGCGCGAGAGTGAGGAGCGGCGCAAGAGCTCGCTGGACCGTGAAGTCTTCGATCGAGTGATCGAAGAGTACGAGCAGCGCATCCGCGTGCTGCGCGGGCAAGCCGACATAGACGAAGGGAACGAAGAGCGCGAGAGCCGCATCGATCGCGAAGTACAGCGCGAAGCGCTGGCCGCGGAGCGGCGCGCGATCGCGGCGATGCGCCGCGAGGGTGAGATCCCCGACGATATCTATCGCTCGATCGAGTACGACCTCGATCTCGCGAGCCTGCAGTTAGGCTAAGCGGGAGGTCTCGGAGCAGGCGGCGTTCCGCCGGGTAGCGGCGACGCGCTCGCGCTCGGCATCGCACTCGCGCCGGGCATCGCGCTCGCACCGGGGCATCGCACTCGCGCCGGGCATCGCGCTCGCGCTTGGGCTCGGCGCGGGAGTTGACGTCGGCGGCGGCGCGAGGGTCGGCTGACCGATCGAACGAGTCAGTGGGACGAGGCGAATGTAACCGATCGAAACGATGCCGTCTTTGAGTATCGTCGTGTCCGAGGTCGCCGTAGTGTAGCCGGCCGCGCGTGCGGTGACGGTTTGATCTCCCGCGACGGCGCGGAGATTGAACGCGCCGTTGACGTCGGCGCGAATCGTGTAGAGCGATCCGACGGAAACCAGCGCGTTGGTGATCGGGCGGTTGGTCATTGCATCGAGAACGCGACCCGTCACGTAACCGAAGTCTTGAACGCCTACGACATTTGGCGGCGCCGAGCATCCGTCACCGAGCGCAAAGAGCAGGAGCATCCCCAAAACGGCGTAGCGCATAATCGAATGTACGGCTCGGACAACGTGGCGTCCCCCCAGTCCAAGGGTGGAGCGATATCGGGCCAATGGACGTTGCAGAACAGGTAAGACGCCGCCTAAGTAAAAACGTTGGGGTGCCATGAACCCGTACGGACCGGTCGCGATCTTTCTCGGCGTCGCGTTTCTCGCGGCATTGTTCTTTACCGCTTTGCCCGGTCTCTCCGGTCTGCTGGGGCTCGCCAAGCCCAATAAGCACAAGCGCGAGGCATACGAATGCGGCGTCGAACCGACCTCGCCAGTTGCCGGGCGCTTTCCCGTACGCTTCTACCTAATTGCGATGCTCTTCGTGATCTTCGACGTCGAGGCGGCCTCGTTCTATCCGTGGGCCGTGCAGATGCACGCGCTGCGTGTCTTCGGGCTGGCGGAGATGGTCATCTTCATCATCGTCTTGGCGATCGGCTACGCCTACGTCTGGCGGAAGGGCGGTTTCGTGTGGCGGTAGGCCCGGGCGGTTTCATGTTGGCGCGACTGGACGACGTCGCCCGCTGGGCGCAGAGTTCGTCGGTCTGGCCGTTGACGATGGGTCTTGCCTGTTGCGCGATCGAGATGATGAGCGTGACGTCGGCCGAGTACGACATCGCCCGCCTTGGTTCCGAGGTCTTTCGGAGTTCGCCGCGCCAGGCCGATCTCATGATCGTTTCGGGACGCGTCGCGCAGAAGATGGCGCCGGTCATCAAGCGCCTGTACGATCAGATGGCCGATCCGAAGTGGGTCATTTCGATGGGTGCCTGCGCCAGCTCCGGCGGCATGTTCGACAACTATGCGATCGTCCAAGGCGTCGACACGATCATTCCGGTCGACGTTTACGTTCCCGGTTGCCCGCCGTCGCCCGACGGATTGCTCTACGCGGTCAACTTGATCCAGCAGCAGATACGGGAAGGCGGCCGCGGTGGCATCTTGGCCCGTGCCTAACCCTATCGAGTAGAATGCCCAGCACCCAAAACCCGCCGCTCTCCGGCGCGGCCCTCGACCCGACCAGCGTCCGGCCGCCGATAGACGATGCCACGATCGAGCGCGTTGCCCCGGCGCTGCTGCGCGAGCGCTTGGAAGCGCTCAAAGCCGAGGGATATACGATGCTCCTCGATCTCGGGGCCGTCGACTATTTGGAGCGCCGGCCGCGCTTTGACGTCGTCTATCATCTTTTGAAATTGTCGCCCAAGGCGGCCGCGGTCGCCGAGGTAGGAACGCCCGCGCGCTTCAGGCTCCTGTGCGGGATTGACGAGGGCCAGCGTCTCCCCACGGCCATGGGGATCTGGAAGTCGGCCGATTGGGCTGAGCGCGAAATCTACGATCTCTTCGGCATCGTTTTCGACGGGCACGCCGATCTACGCCGCATTCAGATGCCGCTCGACTGGGAAGGCCACCCGCTGCGCAAGGATTATCCGACGCGAGGCCCGGCTCGCGAGCGTTCGCCGCGGCCGGCCTTCGCCGGCAAGACCAACGTCGTTGCCGGCACACCCCCTTCGGGCCGTACGCTGGAAGCGTTGCAAGAAGAAGTGAAGCGAGCGCGCGAGTCGTGACGCTCTCCGTCAATCCCGCGATGCCTGAGATCGTGAGCCAGTCCGAAAATACGATGGTGCTCTCGATGGGTCCGCAGCATCCGTCGACGCACGGCGTGCTGCAGATCGTTTTGGAGATCGACAGCGAGAACGTGGTCAAGGCCGATCCCGAGATCGGCTACCTCCACACCGGCATCGAGAAGACCGCCGAGGGACTCTTTTGGACCCAGGCGCAGACCGCGCTCGAGCGCATGGACTATCTCGCGCCTTCTTCCAATGCTTTGGGCTACGCGCTTGCCGCCGAGAAGCTGCTGGGCATCACCGATCGCATTCCGCCGCGCGCACAAGTCGTGCGCGTCCTGCAGATGGAACTCACGCGCATCGCCTCGCACTGCGTTTGGCTGGGTACGCACGGCATCGACTTAGGCGCAATCTCAGTCTTTTTCTACTGCTTCGACCTGCGCGAAAATATCTTAGACCTCCAAGAGGCGACCGGCGGTGCCCGCATGCACCCGAACTACGTTCGCATCGGCGGCCTCAACGGCGATCTGCCGAAAGGTTATATCGAACGGCTCGACGCGCTCATCGAGAAGTTTCCACGGACGCTTGCGCGAGCTGCGCGGCCTGCTGCAGGCTAATCCGATCTTTCAGGATCGCACCATCGATGTGGGCGTGCTCTCGCCGGAAGAGGCGTTGCAGTGGAGCGTTACCGGTCCGGCGCTTCGCGCCAGCGGAATCGCTTACGACGTTCGACGCGCGTTTCCGTACAGCGGATACGAAACGTATCAGTTCGACATTCCGACGCGCGTCGAGGCCGACGCTTACGCCCGCTTCCTCGTGCGTCTCGACGAGATGGAAGAGTCGATGCGCATCGTCGAGCAGGCGCGTAAACGGCTCAACACGCCCGGTCCGGTGATGATCGACGACCCGAAGGTCGCGCTTCCACCCAAAGAGACGATCGCGCTCTCAATGGAAGCGTTGATCCATCACTTCAAGCTGATCAGCGAAGGCTTTCGCGTGCCGCCGGGAGACGTCTACCACGCGATCGAGGGGCCGCGCGGCGAACTCGGTTACTACCTGGTGAGCAACGGAGAGAACCGGCCGTACCGCGTCCGCGTCCGTCCGCCCAGCCTTTACAATCTTCAGGCACTCAAGGGTATCGCGCCGGGGAATCTTATTGCCGATCTGGTCGTGATGATCGGGTCGCTCGATCCGGTGTTTGGTGAGGTCGACCGATGAGCGCTTTTGCTTGTGTGGGTGCATGCTTTCGCGCCGACATGACGCTTCGCAACCGCTCGTCGCTTGCCATCCTGGCTCCGCCCTGCTGCTCGGCCTCCTCGCTCTCGCCCTCCGTGGCTCCGCTCGCGGTCGGAGCTGCTCAGCATCACGTCGAGCGCGAAAGCATGACTGAACGCGAACGGAACTTCCCCGATCTTCTCGCGCGATTGATGGATGAGTGTGTTGGGATCATCGCGCAGTACGAGCAGAAGCGATCGGCGTTGCTTCCTCTTATGCATTTGTTTCAGAAGCACGAGGGGTACGTCAGTCGCGAAGCGATCGATGCGGTGGCGCAGCTTCTTGAAATTACGCCGGCTGAGGTCGAGGGGACGGTTTCCTTCTATACTTTGCTTTATCAGCGGCCGGTTGGAAAGTATGCGCTGCAGGTTTGTCGCGGGCTGGCGTGCAGCATCAACGGCGCCGAAGATATTATGGCGTATTTTCGTGAAAAACTGGGCGTGGGCCATCTGCAGACGACGCCGGACGGAATTTTTTCTTACGAAGAGGTCGAATGTCTCGCGGCCTGCGATCGTGCGACCTGCATGCAGGTCAACCTGGAGTTCGTTTACGATTTGACGCCGCAGAAGATCGACGAGATTCTCGAATCGATCCGCGCCGGAAGTTACGCGGTAGCGCCGATGGTGCAGACCGACAAGCCGGGATCGACGTGGACGATCGCCCAGGACGAGCAAATTTCCATGGGCACCAAGTCTCCGGGCGCGCGCGACGTTCCGCGACCGAACAACGCCGGCGGCGTCGGCGATCCCAGCGGCGTGATCATGCTCGACCGCTTCGTCAACAAGCAGGTCTATCAGTTCACCGGCACCACCGAACGCGCGGTCGTGGAGTCGCGCGCCGTGGTCGACACCGTCGACGAAGAGAACGCGCATGCCGGTCACTAAAGTTTTGACCGAAGGCATCGGCGAGGTCGATCTGCGCTCGATCGCGGTCTATCGCGAGCGCGGCGGCTACGTGCAATGGGAGCGAGCGGTGCGCGAGCTCAAACCGAGCGACGTGCTCGACATGGCCGAGCAGTCGGGATTGCGTGGGCGCGGCGGCGCCGGCTTCCCGACCGGTAAGAAGTGGTCGTTTTTGCCGGCCAATAAGCCGCTGCGCTATCTCGTTTGCAACTGCGACGAGGCCGAGCCCGGTACGTTCAAAGACCACATGCTGTTGGAGTACGCGCCGCACCTTATTATCGAAGGTATGTTGATCGGAACGTACGGCATTGCGGCGCATCATGCGTTCATTTATATCCGCGGCGAGTTCAAGCGCGGCTACGAGATCTTCTGCGCAGCGCTCGAGGAGGCGCGCAACGCCGGCTACGTCGGCAAAGACCTCTTTGGCAGCGGTTACGACTTGGAGATTACCGTGCATCGCGGCGCCGGCGCCTACATCTGCGGCGAAGAGACCGGCCTGCTCAACTCGCTCGAGGGTAAGCGCGGCGAGCCGCGACTCAAACCGCCGTTTCCGGCGATCGAGGGTCTCTACGGCATGCCGACGGTCGTAAACAACGTCGAGACGCTCGCGTATCTGGTTCCGATTCTGCGCAATGGTCCGCAGTGGTTCGCTGCCGTCGGTACCGAGCGCAGCAAAGGCTATAAGATCGTTTCCGTATCGGGACACGTGCAGAAGCCCGGAAACTACGAGATCCCCTTGGGAACGACGGTGCGCGAAATCATCGATCTGGCGGGCGGACTCCGCCCCGGACGAACGTTTGCGGCGGTGCAGCCCGGCGGCGGTTCGTCGGCCTGCATCTTCGAAGAGCATCTGGATTGGCCGTACGATTACGAGAGCATGGCGAAGGCCGGTTCGATGCTCGGTTCGGGCGCTTTCGTCGTCTTCGACGATACGACCGATTTCGTCGCTGCGGCCTACAATCTCGTGCGGTTTTTCGCGCACGAATCGTGCGGACAGTGCACCCCGTGCCGCGAGGGCAGCAGCTGGATGGAGCGCGTGCTCGAGCGCCTGGTCGAGCGCCGCGGGATTCCGGGCGACGAAGAGATGCTGCGCCGCGTCTCCAGCACGATCACCGGATTGAATCTCTGCGCGCTGGGCGACTCGATCGAACCGTTTCTGAAATCGGTCATGACGCGCTTCCCCGAGCAGTTCCGCGCGCGCATCGTCCAAGAGAAGGCGGCGCAGCCCGCATGAGTACTCCGCTGCTCGCATCGAGTTCCGAAATCGTCAACATCACGATCGACGGCGTGCCGGTCAGCGTTCCGAAAGGAACGCTGTTGGTAGAAGCGGCCAAGACGGTCGATCAAGAGATTCCGATCTACTGCTATCACACCAAGCTAGGACCGGCCGGCCTCTGCCGCATCTGTGTGGTCGAAATCGACGGGATGCCGAAGCTGCAGATCGCCTGCAACACGGCGGCGACCGACGGTATGGTCGTTCGCACGAGCAGTCCGAAGGTCGAAGCGGCGCGGGCTATGGTGCTCGAGCTCTTCTTGGTGAATCATCCGCTGGATTGTCCCATCTGCGATAAGGGCGGCGAGTGCGATCTGCAGGATTACGCCATGGCCTACGCGCGCGGAACGTCGGACGTCGCGGATCCGAAGCTCTCCAAGCCCAAAGCGGTCGATCTCGGGCCGACGATCGTGCTCGATGAAGAGCGCTGCATCGTCTGCCAACGCTGCGTTCGCTTCGACGACATCATCGCCGACGAACAACAGCTGGTGGTTAAAGATCGCGGCTCGCGCGACATCATCGCCACCGCGACGGGACGTCCCTACAACCACAACTTTACCGGCAACGTGACCGAGCTCTGCCCGGTCGGCGCGCTGACGTCGAAGACGTATCGCTTCCGCTCGCGACCGTGGGATCTGCAGCGCACGCAGACCAGCTGCACGCAGTGCCCAGTCGGCTGCCAGCAGTTCGTCGACGTGCGTTACGGCAACGCGCTGCGCACCACGCTCGTCGAGGACGATCCGATCTCCGACGGCTGGCTCTGCGACCGCGGGCGCTATAACATCGGCTTCTATCAATCGCCCGATCGTTTAGCGCAACCGCTCTTCCGTAAAGGGGGGCGATTCGTGCAGATCGGCTGGGACGATGCGTTCATTCTGTGGGCCAAGGCAATTCGCGACGCGATCGATGCGCGCGGCGCGGCCAGCGTCGGCGTCGTCGGCGGCGGGCGCCTGACGAACGAAGAGGCCTACGCGCTGCAGCACGTCTTCCGCACGTCCGGCGTCAACAATCTCGATTGGCGCGCCGGCCGGCAGCGCCAAGCCAATCCTGGCGCAAGGGGCGGGACGCTGGACGCGCTCGAAGGCGCGCAAGCCGTCGTTATAATCGGCGAGTCTCCGGCCGAGCGCGCACCGGTGTTGTGGCTACGCGTGCGAAAAGCCGCGCGTAAAGGAGCAAAGATCGTCGCGGCCGCGACGCCCGACGAGGCGCGTTCGGTCGCCGGCGATGCGGCACGCGTCGCGTTGATTTGGGACGGCATCGATTCCGCGCTGGCCCGCGCCTACGCGCAAGCCTTCTCCGGAGTTACCGAGCTTTCGACGTACGTTGCCGGCGAACAATCGAACGCGCGAGGCGCCGAAGCGATGGGCATGCTTCCCGGCATCGGACCGGGTTTCGCTGCCGCGGCCCCAGGGCTCGACACCTACACGATGTTCGAGCGCGCGCGCGACGATCAAATCGCCGTGCTCTCGATTTTCGGAGCCAACCCCGTTCGTAACGGACCGGATGAGGCGCTCGTCGCTTCGGCGCTCCAGAGCGTCGGCTTCGTCGTCGTCAGCGAAATCTTCATGACCGAGACCGCGCAGCGCGCCACCCTCGTTTTGCCCGCCGCCGGCGCCTTCGAGAAGAGCGGAACGACCACTAATCTCGCAGGCGACCTGCTTCCGGTCAATCGTTCACTCGACGTTCCCGATTTTGCGCGCTCCGATCTCGATATCATTCGCGGGCTCAGCGAACAGCTCGGCGTGACTCTGCCGTTTGAGGAAGAGCTTCATAGCGCCGTGGTTGCGGCGGTTGCTGCGGCGTGCGATTTTTCGTTCGGCGACGAGCGGCTCGAGTTCGCTCGCGACGGCATCGTGAACGGCGCACCGGCGGCAAACGGCGCGGCGCGAATTCTCTCGGGTGGCGGCACGTGGCTGCACGATCCGTGGGTCGCGGAGTTGAGGAGTTAGACGATGACGGTGTGGCTTTTGACGCTCGTCAAATCGGTGCTGCTGCTCTTCGTCGTCGTTACGGCGTTTGCGTACGCGATGCTTGCCGAGCGCAAGATCCTGGGCTGGATGCAGCTGCGCCCCGGACCTAACCGCGTCGGTCCGTGGGGATTGCTGCAGCCGGCGGCCGACGCAGCGAAGCTCCTCCTCAAGGAAGATCTTACGCCCGATACCGCAGATCGACTGCTCTATAAAATCGCGCCGTTCATCTCGTTGGTCACGGCGTTTTCAGTCTACGCAGTGATTCCGTTCGGCGCTTCACGCTCGGGCGAAACTTGGGCGATCGGCAACGTCAACGCCGGCATCCTCTTCATTTTGGCGATCACCTCGCTGGGCGTGTACGGAATCTGCTTGGGCGGCTGGGCCTCGGGCTCGAAGTATCCGCTGCTCGGCAGCGTGCGCTCGACGGCGCAGATGATCAGCTACGAACTGGCGATGTCGCTCTCGCTCATCGGCGTGCTGATTCTCGCCGGAACGACGTCGCTCGACGGCATCGTCAAAGCGCAGCTGCACTGGTGGTTCTTCTTGCCGCAGTTTCTCGGCTGCATCATCTACATCATTACCGCGGTCGCGGAGACCAATCGTGCACCCTTCGACCTGGTTGAGGCGGAGACCGAGCTGGTTGCCGGATTTCATACGGAGTACTCCGGGTTGCGCTTCGGTCTGTTTTTCATCGCCGAATACGTGAACATGCTCACCGTCTCGTGCATCGCGACGCTGATCTTCTTCGGCGGCTGGAATGCCCCGTTCGGCTGGACCTTCGTTCCGCCGGTGGCTTGGTTCGTGATCAAGGTCGCGTGCTTCATGTTCTTCTACATGTGGCTCCGGGCGACGCTGCCGCGCCTGCGCTACGACCGTCTGATGGCCTTTGGCTGGAAGTTCTTGCTACCGGTCGCGATGCTCAACCTCGTCGTCACCGCCGTGATCGTGGCCTATAAGGGATAAGATGGAAACGACGTCTTCGCGCAAGCACCTGTTCAACGTCGGAGCGATCCTGCGGGGTCTCTCCATTACGTTCGGCTTTATGTTCCGCAAGCATCCGACGATTCAGTACCCGTCGGTCAAGAAGCAGCACGCACCGCGTTTCCACGGGCTGCACGAGCTGCGCCGTTACGAAGACGGCAAGGAACGCTGCATCGGCTGCGAGCTCTGCTCGAGCGTTTGTCCGGCAAATGCGATCACCGTGATCGGCGCGGAGAACGCCCCGCGCGACCGTCGTTCCCCGGGCGAGCGCTATGCGGCACGTTATGAAATCGACGAACTGCGCTGCATCTTCTGCGGAATGTGCGAAGAGGCGTGCCCGACCGACGCGATCGTGCTCACGCCGCGTTTCGAGATGGCGGATTTCCGCCGCGGGTCGTTCGTCTACGATAAGAGCCGCCTGCTCGTGCCGCCCGATGCCGGCGTCGGCGCGGCCCCCGACGACCGTCCCGGTGGTATCCCCGGCGATCTCGGCCGGGTGGCGGCAATCAAATCGACCGTCGAGGTGGATCCCGGCTACGATGCGACGTGGCGCGGCGAGATTCTCAAGACGCAGCGCAAGGGTCTGACCGAGTTGAAGGGCGACGGCACGTGATCGCATTTTGGGTGCTCGCGCCGATCCTGATCGCCAGCGCCGTCTGGACGATCAGCGCGAATAAGCCCGTCTACAGCGTTATCGCGTTGCTGATTAACTTTGCCGCGCTCGCGGTGCTCTACGTCACGCTTTCGGCCGAGTTCATGGCGGTCATCCAAATCATCGTCTACTCCGGCGCCATTTTAGTGTTGTTCGTCTTCGTCATCGCGCTGCTCGGCAGCGGCGTCGGGCCGTTCCCGACCGGGCCCAACCGTCTGCCGCGAATCGGGTTGCCGGCCGGCCTTCGTTATTTTGGTCGCATTCGGCTTTGTGAGCTACGCGCTCTCCACGGCCGTCCATCCGCCGGCGCCACACACCCCGGCGGTCGGAATGCCGGGCGTCTTTGGAAGCGTCGCCGATTTCGGCAAAACGCTCTTCACCGTACAGCTGCTGCCCTTTGAAGTCACCGCCCTCATACTGATGGTGGCGATCATCGGCGTTATCACACTCGGCGGGGAGCAGATGCAAGATGCCGAGGCAAAGAGCAGCCGCGTCAAGGCCGATCGCGCCATGCGCGAAGCGATCCTGCGCGAGGGCAAGAACTGATGCCGGTACCGATCGGCAACTATCTCGCGCTGGCCTCAGTCTTATTCTTCATCGGCGTCGCCGGCGTCATCGTGCGCCGGAATCCGCTGGTGATGCTGATGAGCATCGAGCTGATGTTCAATGCAGCCAACCTGCTGCTGATCGCCTACGCTCGCCTCTGGCTGCAAAACGCCGGTCAAATCTTCGCGTTTCTAGTCATCACCGTAGCGGCGGCAGAGGCTGCCATCGGCCTTGCAATCATCGTTACGACCTTCCGCCCCGAAAAGTATGTCGACGTCGACGAGATTCGGACGCTGCATGGTTAGCGTAGGCACGGCGTGACGCAGCACGTTCTGGGCGTAAGCGGCTCGTATCCGCTGATCGTCGCGCTGTGGTTGCTGCCGCTCGCCGGCGCGTTAATATGCTGGGCGTTTGGGCCGCAGTTGCGAGCCGCGGCCGGATGGATCGTATCGGCGCTGGTTGCCGCGTCGTTTGTTTTGACGGGGCTGTCGTGGGGCGCTGCGACGCAGAACGCCGGTGGTGCGCTGGGAGCACATCAACCGCTGCTTTCATGGATGCCGGGATTCGATTTCGGGCTGCTGCTCGATCCGCTCTCGCTGCTGTGGACGTTCATTATTACCGGCGTCGGATTCTTGATCGTTTTCTATTCGATGGGCTACATGGACGGGGATCGCGCCTTCGCGCGCTTCTTTGCGTACATGAGCTTCTTCGTCTTTGCGATGCTGACGCTGGTGCTCTCCGACAACTTCGTCGGGTTGCTGGTCGGGTGGGGACTCGTTGGTCTGGCGTCTTACTTCCTGATTGGATTCTGGTTCGAGCGTCCGTCGGCCGTGGCGGCGGCACGCAAAGCCTTCGTTATCAACGTCGTCGGCGACGTCGGGATGATGTTCGCTATCTTCCTGATTTTTGCCAACGTGCACTCGATCGGCTTCGGCGATACGTTCGCTGCAGCCACGACGCTGGGGCCGGGCCTGCTCTTTGCGATCTGCCTCGCGCTCTTCGTCGGCGCCGCCGCAAAGTCGGCGCAAGTTCCGCTGCACACCTGGTTGCCCGACGCGATGGAGGGTCCGACGCCGGTTTCGGCGCTGATCCACGCCGCAACGATGGTCACCGCCGGCGTCTATCTCGTCGCGCGTTGCGCTCCGCTCTGGAATCAGAGTCACGACGCGCAACTACTCGTCGGAACGGTCGGCGGCGTCACCGCGCTGGCCGGCGCGCTCCTTGGAATGGCGCAGTGGGATATCAAGCGGATTTTAGCTTATTCGACGATGTCTCAAATAGGCTACATGATCATGGGCGTCGGGGTGGGCGCATATGAAGGCGGCGTCGCGCACTTCTTCACGCACGCGTTCTTCAAGGCGCAGCTCTTCTTAGGATCCGGGCTGGTAATTCACGCGCTGGCCAACGAGCAAGACGTCCGGCGCATGGGCGGCTTGTGGCGGCGCATGCCGTTCGCTTTCTGGGTGATGCTGACCGGCGTGCTGTCGATCTGCGGCGTGCCCGGCTTCAGCGGATTCTTCTCTAAGGATCAAGTCGTTTACGGCGCGCTCGAACACGGCTATCCGTGGCTCTACGCCGTCGGCGTGGTAACCGCCGGCATCACGGCCTACTACATGTTCCGTCTGCTCTTCGTCGCATTCTTGGGCGAGTACCGCGGCGAGGTCGCACCGGCCGATTTGGGCATCGCCGGTGAAGCACCGACCGGTCCGCCGCCGGGAGAAGAAGAGCCGCACCACGCGCACGCGCCGGCGTGGATCATGAACGCGCCGGTCGCAATTTTGGTCGTTCCGACGGTAGCAATCGGCGCCGCGCTGATGTACGGCGGGCAAGATTCGCGCTGGTCGGCCTTCTTCGCACCGCTCTTCGGTAGCGAACCGGTGAGTGCCGCGGCCGGTACGGTGACCCTCGGCATCTCGGAGTGGGCGACGTCGGCAATGCTGTTCGCTTTCGTGCTGATCGGTTTCGCTATCGCGTGGCGCCGCTACGCCACCGCCGGCGCGCAGCAAAATGCGGTCGAACGCTTGCGCCGTGAAAGCGTGGGGATGCCCGCGCTGCTGGTCAATCGATTCTACGTCGACGACATCATCGACATTCTCTTCGTGCGCAGCGCCCAGAGTCTCGGGGCGTTCTTCGGCCGCGTCCTCGATCCGCGCGTGCTCGACGGTGCCGTGCGCGACGTCGTCTTCTGGGCGCGCTGGCTGGGCACGGCGTTCCGGTCGTTTCAGACCGGGCTGGTGCGGGCTTACGCGCTCGTACTAGTCTTCGGCGCGGCCTGTTTCATCGCGTACTACGCCTTTGCCGGGAGCGTGCGATAGTGTCGCTGGTGCTCGTAACGATTCTGTTGCCGATCGTCGCCGGCGCGTTGCTCTTCGCGCTGCCGCGCAACTCGGACACGGCGGCACGCGCGATCGGCACGCTCGTCGGAGCGGCCACGGTGGCGACGACATTCGTAGCGGGCGACGCGCAGTGGAGCTTCCGCTGGCTCTCGCGGCCGTTTACCGCCGCCTTCCATTTCGGCGCGACGCCGATTTCTTTCTGGCTCGCGCTCTTGCTGGCGATCTGCACGGCCTGCGCGATTGCCGCGACGCGCGTCTCGCGAACGCGCGACATGGTGGCGCTCATCCTCTTGCTCGAAGGCGCGATGATGGGGCTCTTCTTAGCGCGCGATCTGCTCGTCTTCGCGCTCTGCTGGGATCTGATGTTGATCCCCGTATTCTTCGCGCTGGTCGGTTGGGGCGAGCATCCGGCAACGGCATGGCGCTACCTCATCTATAACTTCGCCGGTGGACTGACGCTCTTGCTCGCCACCGCCGCCTTCGGCGTGATCTACGGATCGACCGACGTCATCGGCCGCAGCGCCGCGCCGTTTGCCGGTGGCTGGGCCGAATGGATTTACGCAGGGTTTGCCTTTGCGTTTTTGGTGAAGACGCCGGTCTGGCCGCTCCACACCTGGATGCCGCCGACCTATAGCGGCTTGCCTTCACCGATGGTCGCGGTCGTTTCGGCGGTGCAGTCCAAGGCCGGGCTCTATGGATTCATCGCCGTTGCGCTGGCATTGCTGCCGGCCTACGTGCACGCCTTTGCTTTGCCGCTGATGATTCTCGGAGCGATCTCGCTCGTTTACGGCGCGGTCATCGCGCTGGTGCAAAACGATGCGAAACGCGTGGTTGCGTATTCATCGCTCTCGCACCTCGGGTTGATCGTCATCGCCGTTGCGTCGGGGAACCAGCTGGCGCTGAAGGGGGCGCTGGTCTACATCGTCGCGCACGGTCTCTTTTCGGCGGCGCTCTTCATCGTGCTCGGCTACGTCGAGGAACGCGAAGACACGCGCTCGCTCTCGCGTCTCGGCGGGCTGGGCTGGAGGAATCCGCGGCTGGCCGGTACGCTCTGCGTGGCCGCGCTTGCGGCACTCGGACTTCCCGGTTTGGCCGGCTTCGCCGGCGAGTTGATCATTCTGATCGGCGTTTATCAGGCCGGTTACGTCTGGGCGGTGATCGTGGCGCTAATCGCGATCGTCGCCGCGTCGGCGTATATGCTGCGGCTCTATCAAGACATCATGAACGGTCCGCCGGTCGAGGACGTTCCGGTACGTCCCGACCTGAGCTGGCGCGAAGCCCTCGCCGTCGCACCGCTGCTGGCGGCATTGGTCGCGGTCGGCGTTTATCCCGCGCCGTTGCTGGGGGCGCACAGCGCCCCGGTCGTTACGACGAGCTCGCGCACGCCATGACGATTCCGTTTACTCACGCCGACTGGGCGGCGATCGTGCCGGTGAGCGTCGTTGCGGTCACCGCATTGATCGTGCTGCTCGCCGATTTCTTCGTCTCCGGGGAACGCGGACGTTACGTTCCAATCGTGATCGCGTTGATCGGGCTCGGCGTTTCGGCCACGCTCGCCGCGAAGCAGTTCGGGCATAATCACGATGCGTTCTTCGGCGGCTTCATGACCGGCGGGTTTACTACCGTTTTCGAAGAGATCGTGCTGCTCGCCGCGGCCGGATCGGTGATCTTGTACGCCAACATCGGTTCGGCGCAACGCGTTGCCGGCACGACGGCGATCATGCTGTGGAGCGCCTGCGGAGCGATGCTCATGGCCGGCGCGGCCAACCTCATGATGATCTTCCTCGGCCTGGAGCTGCTCTCGCTGGGACTCTACGCGCTCTGCGCCGCGGCCGACCGTCGCACCGCGCGCGAGTCGGCGCTCAAATATTTGATCTTGAGCTCGACCGCGACCGGTTTCTTGCTTTTCGGCATGGCGCTGCTCTTCGGTGCGACCGGAAGCGTCCGGCTCTCCGATTTGGTCATGCCGATGCTGGCCTACAATCCGATCTACTGGATGGGGGCCGGCATGTTCATGATCGGGCTGCTTTTCAAGCTGAGCATGGTCCCGTTCCACAGTTGGACGCCCGACGTTTTCGAAGGCGCGCCGCTTCCGGTCACGGCCTTCATGAGCGTCGCCACCAAGGCCGCGACGCTGGCCGTCTTCGCGCGCTTTATTTACGCTGCGTTACCGCTTGGCGTCGGGGATCGTTTGCTGATACCGGTATGGATCGTCGCCGGGATTTCGATGATCGCCGGAAACGTCGGAATGCTGGCGCAAACCGATCTCAAACGTTTGCTCGGCTATTCGGGAATCGCACAAGTCGGGTACATCCTCGTGGCCCTTGCGGGAAGCACGCCGCAAGGATTGCGCTACGCGCTCTACTACTTGACCGCCTACGCCCTGATGAATCTCGGCGCTTTTGCGGTCGCATCGGCGATCTCCGGCGAGGGCGAAGAGGGCGCGCAGATGCGCAGCTACCGCGGCTTGGCTTATCGCCGTCCGTGGCTCGCGGCCGGGATGACCGTCTTCCTGCTCGCTCTGGCCGGGCTGCCGCCGACCGCCGGCTTCCTCGGAAAGATCCTGATTCTGGCCTCGAGTGCGGCGAACGGCTACATCTGGCTGGGGGCGCTGCTGATCGTCGGCACGGCCATCTCGCTCTACGCCTACGCCAAGATAATCCGGGTGATGTACTCGCGGGAAGAGGCGCCCGGTCACGAGGCCCGGCCCTTCGTGCCGCTCGCCTGGGCGAGCGCCGCGCTCTGTGCCGTGGCGGTGGTGGTCATGGCCTTCTACCCGCTGACGCCCAGCAACATATTGCCGCTCGTCCGCTAGCGCTTGGTTCGCCGTCACGCTCCCGGCGTACGGTGCGCTATAGTAGTGCTGAGGTAAGGAGCGATGATGCGACGCATTCTCTCGACTCTGGCGTTCCTGGGACTGACCGCGGGGCCTGGCCTGGTCGCGCCGGCAGTAGCGGGACCCAACGATTACAACGTCTTCATTCCGCCTGAGGCGCACGACGTCGCCGACCAACGGGCCGCGATCTCTTACGCGCGGCAGCTGATCGCCTCCGGCCAACTGGACGAAGCGGTGACCTACTTGGCGGAGTTCGTCGCGTCGCATCCCAACGGCACCGAAGCGGCGCGTTTCCTCGGCGACCTCTACTACCGGCAGGGGCGTTTCGACCGCGCGCAAGCCGTCTACGAGCAGCTCTTGGCGCGCGATCCCCACGATAAGGAAACGCACAATCGGCTCGGCGTGGTCTATGCCACGCAGAATCGAGTCGACGATGCGATCGTGCAGTTCCAAAGTGCGTTGCCGGGCACCGATTCGATTCGCGACCTGGTGCTGATGCATTTGCGCAAGGGCGACCTGCCGCAGTACCAGCAGCAGATGGAGCGCGCGGCGACGCGAGAACCCCAACGTCGCCGACTATCAGGAAGAGCTGGCCGAGGTTTACGAAACGCTGCATCAGCCGACCCAAGCGATTATCTATTTCCGCCGCTCGCTCGATAGCGACCCACGGTCGATCGCCGCGCTCAACGGTGTGGGAATGGCCTATCTCGACTTGCATCAGCCGGTGGCGGCCCTCGGGTATCTGCAGAACTGCCTCAACATCGATCCGGGCAACTACGCGTGCTACGACAACGTCGGCGTCGCCAAGATTCAGTCCGAACGCTACAACGAGGCGACGGAAGCCTTCAAACGCGCCCACAACCTCGAGCCGGAGCGTCCCGAAGCGATCGTCAACTTCGGTTACCTCGCCGACGTGCACGGCGACTGGAAGCGCGCCGTCAGCTATTACGTGCAGGCGATCTCGGTTAATCCGTACGTTCCCGAGTCGTACGTGAACTTGGGCATCGACTACGAGCACAACGGCCTTTATCCGCTGGCGCAAGCCGCGCTCATCAAGGGCGTCGCCGCCGCACCGTACGACGGACGCGTCCGCTACCTACTGGCGCGTGCCTACGCCGCGCAGGGGCAAAAAGCGCTGGCGCTAGCGCAGCTCAAGGCCGCAGAAACCTCGCTCGATCCCGACGTCGCGGCAATTGCGAAAGAAGAGTCCGCGCGCCTTACGCAATCGGCCGCTTCAGCACCTCAGTAGGAGTCTGCGGGCTCGGTTATCCGACGCTAGTCGCGCGCGATGCAATCGATTTCGATGCGGGCGCCGCGGGGTAGAGCGGCAACCGCAACGGTCGAGCGCGCCGGTTTATTGGCGCTGAAATAGCGTTCGTAAACTGCGTTGACGGCGGGGAAGTCCGCCATGTCGACGAGATAGATCGTTGTTTTGACGACGTCGGCGAACTCGTAGCCGGCGGCGCAGAGGACGGCGCCGATATTTTGGATCACGCGTTCGGTCTGTGCGCGCGACGTCGCCGGCGACGATCTCGCCGGTCTCGGGATCGAGCGGAATCTGGCCGCTGCAGTAGAGCTCGCCGCCAAACTGCACGGCTTGGCTGTACGGCCCAATCGGTTGCGGCGCCAGCGGTGTGATGACGTGTTCGGCTCTCATGACGCGCTCACGAAGGCGTGCCGGCCATCGACTGGGCCGGTGGATTCATCGTGCCCTTGAACGCCATCGGCGGTTCTTCGATGCCGAAGTTGCGGCGGTAGAGTTCGTCGACACGCGCCAGCTCGGCCGGTTCGAGCGCCGGGGCATCTGGAGCGGCGGCAAACTCAACGAGCTGTTCGCGGTCGTAGATGTTCGGCAGCACCGTCATCACGCGCGGCTCGGCGAGCAGCCATTGGATCGAAGCCTGTCCGAGCGTACGTCCGGGCCGCTCCAGGAAGCGCAGCTGCTCGATCTTTTGCACGCCGTTGGTCAGCCATTCGCGCGGACGGTGGCGGCGATGGTCGTTCTTCGGGAACGTGGTCTCCGCGGTGTAATGACCTTCGAGCAATCCGCTCGAGTGCGGAACGCGAATCATGTAGCCGGTGTCGGCCTGGGAGTCGTAGGCTGCTTGGACTTGCTCGTTGCCCGGATATTGTTCGAGCGCATTCCAGATAATTTGCAGCGAGGCGACGTTGCGCCGGCGCACCGCCTCGACGCCTTCGTAGAGCCAGCCGATTGCCGGACCGAGGGCGACGCCGTACATGCGGATCTTGCCCTCGCGCCGCAGCGACTCGAGCAGTTCCCAGAGCGCGTCGTCGTCAACCTGCGCCATGCGCGCGTTGTGCATTTGGTAAATGTCGACGTAGTCGGTGCCGAGCCGCCGCAGCGACGCTTCGAGCGCGGCGCGCACGAAGGCCGGCGAAAAATCTTGCGGCAGCTCCGACTGACCGCGACGGGCCTGCCCGCTCTCCGAGAAGTCGTATCCGAACTTCGTCGCGTAAACGACGCGCTCGCGGCGGTCGCCGAAGGCCTTGGCCAACTGCTCTTCGCTGCGGCCGTTTCCATACGTATCGGCAGCATCGAACAGGGTGATTCCCAGATCGTGCGCCTCTTGGAGCAGCGCCACGGCTTCGTCGTCGCTCTTGTCGCCCCACCATCCGGTAGCCGTCGTCCACAGGCCGAAACCGACCTCGCTCACCGTCACGTCGCTGTTGGGATAGGTCCGGTACTTCATGCCAGGGCCTTCTCCGTCCGAGGCGCCAACACTCCACCCGATGGAACGGACGGACGAGCTGCGCGCCGCCTTCGAGCGCGTCGGCGAATGGATCGGCGACTACTACGAGCATCCCGAGCAATACCGGGTGATGCCCGACGTGCGCCCCGGCGACGTGGTTGCCGCGCTCCCGGCGGAAGCGCCCGAAACCGGCGAGCCTTTCGAGCGGATATTTGACGACTTCGAAAAGATCGTCGTTCCAGCGACGACGCACTGGAACCACCCGCGTTTCTTCGCGTACTTCGCGACCAGCGCCGCGCCGGCGGCCGTAGCGGCCGAGGCGCTGGCCGCAACGCTCGACGTGAAAGCGATGCTTTGGCGCACCTCGCCCGCGGCGACCGAGCTGGAAGAGGTGACGATGCGCTGGCTCGGCCGGTTGCTGGGCGTGCCGTCGACGTGGACCGGCATCATTTACGACACCGCGTCGGTTGCCGGCTTCACCGCACTGGCGGCGGCGCGCGAAGCGCTCGATCTGGCGATTCGCGAGCGCGGCATGAGCGGCCGCGATTTGCCGGCGCTTACGCGTTTACGTTACCGATCAGACGCACTCGCACGTCGAGAAGGCGGCGATCGCCTTAGGAATCGGTCAAAACAACGTCGTGCGCATCGCCTGCGACGACGAGTTTCGCATGCGCCCCGACGCGCTGCGCGAACGGATCGAAGAGGATCGACGCGCCGGGATGCGACCCGCGGCGATCGTTGCCACCGTTGGAACGACCTCGACGACGTCGACGGATCCGGTGCCCGCCATTGCCGAGGTCGCGCGCGAGTTCGGCGTATGGCTGCACGTCGACGCAGCCTATGCGGGAATCGCCGCGATCGTTCCCGAGTTTCGCTCGCTCTTCGACGGCGTCGAGCTCGCCGATTCGCTGGTCGTCAATCCGCACAAGTGGATGTTCGTTCCAATGGATTGCTCGGTGCTCTTCGTCAAAGACGAGTCGATGGTGCGGCGTGCGTTCAGCATCGTTCCGGAGTTCGTGCTGACGACGCCGGAAGCCGACGCTATCAACTACATGGAATATGGAATACAGCTAGGGCGGCGTTTCCGCGCGCTCAAACTTTGGTTCGTGCTTCGCCATCTCGGTGCAGAGGGCATCCGCGAGAGGTTGCGCTCGCACATCGCGTTGGCCCAGGAGTTTGCCCGCTGGGTGGAAGCGGAACCGGAGTGGGAAGTCCTCGCTCCGCATCCGCTCTCCGTCGTTTGCTTTCGTTACGCGCCCACGGGAATGGACGAGACGGCCTTGGAGCGGCTCAACGCAGCGATCGTAGAAGCGGTCAATGCCGGCGGCGAAGTCTTTCTCTCGCATACGAAAGTCCGGGGCATTTACGCCGTTCGCCTGGCGATCGGCAATCTTCGCACGCAACGCAGCGATGTGGAGCACGCGTGGACCATACTCAAACGTGAAGCTCGCGCCTTGGGCGGCTAACTCTTTCCCGATTTCCGTCCGCATGGTAAGATATTGCCGTGAGGACCATTATATTTGGCCGCGTCGGTTTTGCTATTAGCTTGAGCTCTGCGGTAATCGCGGCAGGCTGCGGCGGGACGCTGCCGCAAGCCGTAGCGACGCGCGCGGCCGCGCAAGCGGCATGGATGCAACCCGCTGCCAAGAGTAAAGATCTACTCTACGTTTCGGATCTCGGCGCGAACACGGTCGTCGCCCTCACCTACCCCCAAGGCGCGCTCGTCGGCAAACTCACCGGATTCGGATCGGTTGCCGGACTCTGCGCCGATAAAGCCGGCGATCTTTTCGTGGTCGATGAAGCGGGGCCAGTGCAAGTCTTCGCGCACGGCGGAACGACACCGATACGCGAGCTCACTACGGTCGGTGCGCCGTACGGCTGTTCCGTCGATCCGTTAACGGGCGATCTGGCGCTGACGCAGCTCTCGTCGTATCAATACGGGCCGTTTGCCGTGTATCGGAAAGCCAAGGGAAAACCGACGTACTATAGAGACAAGGACGTCGACGCCAGTTGGTTCTGCAGCTACGACGGAAGCGGGAATCTCTTTGGCGATCGTGTGGGATCGCTACGGTAAGCTGACGCTTGCGGAACTACCCAAGGGCGGCAAAGCCGATCAAGCTCTTCAAACTGGGCCAGGACTTCCATCCAAATCCCCGGCGGCTATCAGTGGGACGGAAAGTATCTTGCCGTCGGCAATCGCGGCGCCGGCGTGATCTACCGTCTCACCAAGACGGGCAATCTCGCGCAGACGGTCAAGCTCAAGAATGGCGACAGCCTCGAGCAGTTCTGGATCCAAGGAACGACGCTGGTCGGGCCCAACGATCAGAACCCGGCCGCCGTGGGGCTGTGGCGTTATCCCGCCGGCGGCTCGCCGGCGAAATCGTTGAGCGGCTTTACCTATCCGTTCGGCACGGCGGTCAGCCTAGCGAAATAGCGCGTTAGTGTAAGAGACCCGAAACGACATTGACGACCAACGCCAGGATCGCCGTGTTGTAGCAGAACGAAATGAAACCGTGCATCAGCACAAAGCGGCGAATTGAACGAGCCGTGACCTGCACGTCGGAGACCTGGAACGTCATCCCGATAACGAACGAGAAATACGCGAAATCCATGTAGTCCGGATCCGTCATTGCCCGGGAATGCGAGCCCGCGGTCGGACTGCTTGTCGCGGTCACGGTCGCGATAATACAAATGCGCGTAGCGAAAGGTGAAGATCGTGTTGATGAGGACCCAGCCGAGGACGACGGCGCCAAATCCCACGCCGTCGACGAACGCCTCGTGTGGTGGAATGCGGTCGTGCGGGCCGCGTCCGAGGATGGCGAAGGCGGCAACGAAGCCGAACCCCACGGCCATCGAGGGTTAGCACGAATGCGACGTCGCGCCCGGGATCGTCGGCGGCGGCCAGAACGCGGGTCTGCGTATTCTTGGTGGTTAACACGGTGCCCCAATACCAGGCCAGCATGGTAACGACCGCCGACATCGTAGCAGGCGACGACGCGCACCATCGGCGCCAGCCATGAGCGGCGCGAAAAAGATCATTCCAATGGCGACAGCGCCGCCGCTCGCAATGCCGATCAGGATCGGCACCCAGGCGTGGATTTTCACGATGCTACTTCGAGGCCGACGGCTCGATACCGCCTGCATAATGCGTTGGACGTTCTGCAGCGGCGCGAGATTGACGCGAATGAGGCCGCGCTGCGGCCGGTCGAGATCGAGAATGAGGCCGATCGCGATGGCGAGCATCACCGCAAAGAGCGCCTTGAAGCCCAGCGCCCGCTTACCTTGACGGCCGAAACCGTAGCCCATCATGGCCGAGGCGATGAAGGCAATGAGCAGTATTCCGATGATCACGACGTCCGGAATGTGCGCCACGAGCACGGCCGCCTTCTTCGGTGCTGAGGTCGATCGTGTCGTTGAGCTCGCCGATAAAGAGCGGGACGATCGTTGAGTGCGGGTCGCGGTGCGCCGCTCGACGATCGTAGCCTGCCACATCTCGCTTGCAGCTCGAATGATTTGCGTCGGCGATCGCGCGTTGCTCCGGCTGGGCGTCGGCTCGGCAAACTCGATTCGTTGCGACGACGTACGATCTCAGGTCGGCACGAATGACTTCGGAGTCGCGCGCGTTCAGCAGCTTGGCGCGAATATAGGTGGTCCGATCGCGGCCGCTTCTCGCACTAGTGCGACGCGGCGAGCATCGTATCGTCCCAGCGCCAGCGAGAAGGAAAAGCCGAGCAGCAGCGCCAGCACGGTAAAGGCCGCGCCCTGAACGATGGCAGACGGATCCTGGCTGGTCAGACCCGGGCCCTTGGCCGCGGCCCAATCGAAAGCCGATCTTCGTTCATGGCGAAAATCAACAGCGCCGCTCCGAGCATGATCGCCCAGGTCGGAACCGGATTCGAGAAGTTCACCACGAGCCGCGTTTCTGCCAGGAAGTGAAAAGCTCGGGCGGGCTAGGCCCGCCCGAGCGAACGGAGTCGCGTACATGCGCGAGACGGGTTTGTTACTAGTTGCCGAGCGAGCGTTGCCCAACGACGCGACCGACCGGAGGCGTCGTGTCGGCACCGCGGCCCCAGATTCCGTTGAAGCTGTTGTTGTCGCCGTTGAACCAGAACGAGAACCAGCCGGAGTTGCTGCCGCCGTGCCAGCTGGCGCGCACCTTGTCTTTCGTCCGGAACTTACCCTGGATCTTGAGGGCCTGGCCGCTGCCGCCGTAGCAAACGACGGACGGACCTGACTGCGTGCACTTCATCGCGCCCACGAACAAGGTCGGACCGCCGGCACCCGTCACGTCCCAGTTGCCTTGCGCGGTGATCGGCGAGGGCGGCAGCACCTTGTTGCCGACGAAGGAGCCGTTGGACTTGCGGCCGTTATAGCCCCAAGTACCGTTAAAGCTGTGGCCGTTCGGGGTGACGTAGATCGTCAACCATCCGGCACCGCCTGGACCGTGCCATTTGCCGTTGATCTGAGTGTCGGTGACGAACTCTCCGGTAAAATCATTACCGGTATTGGAAGTGCCGACGATGCCCATCCCGGACTGTTTTAGCGTGATGGTCGTCGTCGTGCTGCCGTTGAGTCCGGACTGCTCGACCTTCCAGGTTCCGGTGACGCTCGGAGGGCTCGCTACGGCTGACACCATCGACGTCGCCGCGAACGCGGCGCCGCAGATCAGTGTGATAGCAAGACGCTTCATATTAAGTTGATTGTCCTTTCTTCTTGGTGGTTGGGTCTCAGAGGAGCCCGCCTCGCTCCGTCGCCCAACCGGTCGAACGGGCGAGCCAAGCGAGCAGTTGTCCCTTCAACGGACTCACTCTACCATCCCGTTGAGCAGAGCTTATCCACAACTTGCGAAGGGGCGGCTCAAAATTAGCCGCCGTGCTTGCCCGGGCGAGCGTCGGTGAAGGGCGTCGCCTTAGGGCGAAGAGTGCGATTTCATACGGTCGAGTTCCGCCAACGCGGCGGAGCTAATGAGCTTTAGCCCCTGTGCGGCGTCGTAGCCATGGATCTCTTTCACATCCAGCTTGCGCATGAATTCGATCGTGTCGGCCGTGATGACTTGGCCCGGAACCATGATTGGGAACCCGGGCGGATACGGGATGACGAAGTTCGCCGATACGAGCGGCGGTCCGTCCTTCAGCCGGCGATCGATCTCCGGATCGTGCAGCCGTATGTGGTCGCACCCTTCGGCATCGTAGGCGGCATAGAACCCGCTGCGGATATCGCCTTCATTGGTGCCGGCTCCGGCATCATGTCGAAAGGCTTCATGAAAGTAACTGAAATTCGGCAGATCGGGAACGTCCGTCATCAAGCTCTTCACGCGAGCCGCAAAGTCGCTGCGTTCTCCCTCGCCGCCCGCTGCGAGCCGTTCTTCGATCTCCCGGCTGATCTCGACGAGGACGCGGATCAGGTGCGCCACGTCGCTGCGCGTGTTGTTGATGTTCGACTGCAAGAGCACGCTGTTGCGCGACGTCTTGTTGACCTGGATGTTGTATTGGCTCGCTAGCAGACTCTTAAATTGAGTGCCGTCGTAGCCGGCCGTCCCGCACACGAGGGTCATCCGCGTGGGATCGAGGCAGAATTCGTCGTCCCGCAAGCTCTGGAGTGCCGTCGCCCAGTTCGCATCCGGCGCGAGGTAGTCGGTGAAGCCGCTCCGCCGGTATTCCGCGGGGACCATCCCGTCGGCTCCGACGATGCGAAAATACTTGGAGATCAGCGGATGACGATTCACCTCGCCCCGAATCACCAGCGAGACCTCGATCGCGTTCGCCACCAGGCCGAACCCTTCGAGCTCCATCTGACGACGTGCAACGTCGAGGCTGGCGATCAGCTGCTGGTTGGGACTCGTGGAAGCGTGCGTGAAGACCGCTTCACGGAACTGCTGCTCGACGGTGTGATACTCCACGTCCTTCACCAAGACCATCGATCCTTGCCTCAACGCCGACATCGACTTGTGCGTCGAGTTGGTCTGATAGACACGCAGCCGTACCTTACGAGGATCCGGCAGCAGCCGCGCATCGAGCAGGGTGTCGTCCGACGGATCGTTCCCCAACTCGGCGCGGTGCCGCTCGTAGGCGGCGACGCTTCTCGGGTCGCGCAGCCAATCCTCGATATCGTTGGCAGCGCCCATCGCGGTACGCGGGCGCAGGAACGGCGACCAGCGCGCGAACGCGAACCAAGCCTCGTCCCAGAGGAAGATCAGGTCCGGTTTGATCGCCAGACACTCTTCCATGACCCGGCGCGTGTTGTAGATGTGGCCGTCAAACGTGCAGTTGGTCAGATCGACCATCTTGACGCGGTCGAGCCGCCCTTCGGCTTTTGCTGCCAGGAGCGCTTGTTTGATCGTACGCAGCGGCACCGCCCCGTACATTGAGTATTCGGTCAGCGGGAAGGCTTCGACGTAGAGCGGTTGGGCGCCGGCCATCACCATCCCGTAGTGGTGGGACTTGTGGCAGTTACGGTCGACGATTGCAATGTCGCCGGGCGACAGCAACGCCTGCACGACCATCTTGTTGCTTGTCGAGGTCCCGTTGGTAACAAAAAATACGCGCTCGGCGCCGAACGCGCGAGCTGCGAGCTCCTGCGCGCGCTTGATGTTGCCCGTCGGCTCGAGCATGCTGTCGAGGCCGCCCGTTGTGGCGCTGCTCTCGGCCAGGAAAAGCGTCGGGCCGTAAAACTCGCCCATGTCGCGGATCCAGTCCGACTTGAAAATCGACTTGCCGCGGGCGATCGGGAGGGCGTGAAACGTCGCGATCGGGCGTTGGGCATATTTCTTCAAGTTGTCGAAGAACGGCGTCTCATACCGCGCCCCAACGCCCTCGAGGATCGCGAGGTGCAGCTCGAACAGCTCTTCGACGGCGTAGAAGACACGCCGGACGATGTCGGCTGCCGGATCGCCGGCGATCTCCTCGACTCGCGCATCCGAAAGCAGGTAGAGATCGAGCTCGGGACGCGACTGATGAATGGCGCGCGCCAAGCGCAGCGCGGATCCGCCCGAAATTTCTTCCTTCGCAGCGGCATCGACGATGCTGCGCAGGATCGGGGCATCGTGCCGCGAGCGATATCCAAAACCGTCGTGGATCACCACGGCGGCGAGGTCGGCGTTCAACATCGCCGCGCAGACGGCGTCTTCGGCGCTCCCGACGATGACCGGCTCGTACACGAACTCGTCGTGGGGACGGCGCAGCCCGCGCCACTCCGACGCGATCGACGCCCATCGTTCGATCGGCGCCCCCGTGACGATAAGGACCTCGAAATACGGCGGCGCCGCCTCGGGCCGCCCTCCTAGTGTCGGAGGCAACACGTCGGGGACCGTGCTCGAGATGTCCGAATGCGGATCCCAATCCGAGGCATGCTGCCTGAACGAACGCGTAAGTAACGCCGAGGCGATGCGCCATGCGAGCGCGGCAGCCCCCGCGGCGTCATCGCCGTCGGCACGATCGCGCAGTGCCGCCATTAGGGCCGGTCCCGGATAGGCGTGAAACTCTTCGATCACAGCCGCTTCGTTCAGTGCCGACTCGAACGCCGCGCGATCGCCGGTCCCCGCGGCCCACTTCTTAGCGGCATTGACGAGATCGCGCCAGCGATCTTCTCGCGCTCCCGGAGTTGCGAAGAAGACGTCTATCTGCCGGCCGTTGCGTTTTTCCGGACTACTCACATCGCGTTCCATTTCTAATTACTCGCAGTGCGTCAATGAACGAGGAGCACGACGAACATGCCCCAGATCGTAAGCAAGGTGTTTCCGACCGCGTACGTCACGGTGTAACCGAGACCGGGAACCTGGCTGCCGGCGGCGTCGCAGACCATGCCGAGCGATGCCGTCGTCGTTCGCGCTCCGGAGATCGCGCCGAGCGTGATCGCGTCGTGGAAGCGGAAAACGTATTTGGCGAGATACATACCGAGGATGAGCGGCACCGTCGTAGCGACGATGCCCCACAAGAACATCCCGAATCCAAGCTGCTGAAGGCCGGCAACGAACTTGGGTCCGGCGGTCAGCCCGATCACGGCGATGAACATGTTGAGACCAACGGAGTTCATGAACCACAACGTGGCCGCACGGAATGCGGCCGAACGTGGGCCGCGTCGCGCGATACCAGCCGGAGATGATTCCCAGGATCAGCGCACCGCCGGCGGTGGAGAGAGTGAGCGGTATGCCGGCGACCTTGATCACGACGGCGCCGATCAGCGCGCCGATGGTAATCGCGATTCCAATGAACGCGACGTCCGCAATATCGGTCGGCCGGTCGATGACGCCCAACGCCTTCCCCGCTGCGGCCGTGTCTTGACTGCGACCGACCAGCGAGATGACGTCGCCTCTGTAGAGCTTCGTCTCGGCCAGCACGGGAATCTGCGTCTCGGTCAAGCCGCGCTTGATGCTGCGAATATAGACGCCGCGCGCACCCGGCAGCTTGCCGAGCTCTTCGAGCGTCTTGCCGTCGGCTTCTTTGTTGGTAACGTAAACGTCGATGCCCTCGATCGGTGAGGAGAGCAGCTCGGGATCGTCGACTTCGGGGCTGGCGCGGCCGACCAGCGCGATAACCTCCTCGCGCGGGCCGACCACCGACGCGACGTCTCCTGTCTGCAAGACCACGTCGGCAGTCGCGTCGTGGAGCGCGCCGTCGCGCCGCACCCGTAGAACGAACATGCGCGCCTCGTCGGGAAACATGCCTTCGACCTGATCGACCGTTTTGCCGACGACTTGCGAATCGGCGGCGATCTTAAAGGCGCGCACTTGGTACGCTTGCCACGCATCACCGAGGCCGCCCAGCGCGCGGTCGCCGCCGTGCGCCTGCTCGTATTCTTTACACGCCTTCTTCAAGTCGATGCGCAGAAGAATCGGACCGAGCATGGCGATGACGATCGCCGATCCCACCGTGCCGAAAATATAGGTGATGGCGTACGCCGTCGGCATGATGTCGAGCATCGCTTTTGATTGATCCGGCGCCAGTCCGAGCCGGTTGATGGAGTCGGTGGCCAAGCCCATCGATGCGGAGATCGTTTGCGAACCGGCGAAGAGACCGGCCGCGGTCCCGGCGTCGTAGCCCGCGACCTTTGCCACGCCGACGGCGGCGCCGAGGCAGAACAAACAGACGATGACCGCATAGATCGCTTGCGGTATGCCGTCCTTGGTGATTCCGCGCACGAACTGCGGGCCGACGCCGTACCCGATCGCAAACAGGAACAGCAAGAAGAACGTCGCCTTCAGGTCGCCCGAGACTTTTATCCCGAGTTGCCCGATAGCGATCGCGGCGAGCAGCGTCGCCGTCACCGAGCCGAGGCTGAATCCCTTGAAGCTTTTGCCGCCCACCCAGTAGCCGATTCCGAGCGATAGGAAGAGCGCGATCTCGGGATACTGCCGGAGCGTTGCTACGAACCAGGACATGGTTACCTCACTTTTGTGGTGTGGCGATCATTGCGTTTGCCAGCCGCCGCCGAGGGCTAAATAGAGCTGGACGAGCGCCAAACGTTCGTTGAGTTCACTTTGGGTGACATCCGTTTGAGACTGGTACTCGCGGGTCTGCGCGTCGAGAACTTCGAGGTACGACGTGTATCCGTTGTTGTATCGTTCCATCGCCAGGCGCACCGAATCGAGAGAGGCCTTTTCGTAAAGCTCGAGCTGGGCCGTTCGCAGCCGCGATTGGTTATAGGCCGTGACGTCGTCGGAGACTTCCTCGAAGGCGCGGTGAACGGTCTTCAGATACGAGATCGTGATTTGCTGCTGTTGGGCTTGCGCCAGATGGATCTGCGACTTGATTTGGCCGCCGTTGAAGATCGGCTGCAGCAGTTGCGCGACGACCGAGAAGAGCCCGAGCGGGCCGTAAAAGACGTTGTTTACCGCGGCGAGCGGGGCTAGGGCTCCGGTCGCGTTGGGGTATTGGCCGGTAACGCCCTGGCCGCCGATTGCGGCCGTTCCGCCCAACGTCAACGATGGGTAAAGGAGCTTGCGCGCGACGTCCACGTTGCCCGCGGCCGCGGCGATGGCATACTCGGACGCTTGAACGTCGGGCCGGCGCTGCAACAGCTCGCTGGGGACTCCGGTCGGACGGCACGACCGGCATGTTCACTTGTTGAGTTAGGGGCAGACCGCGCGCGATATCGTGCGGGTAATCTCCGGTGAGCACCGAGAGTGCGTTCTCGGTCGCAATCATCTCCTGGCGTATCGTCGGAATGTTCTCGCTGACCTCGTAGAGCGACTGTTCCGCTTGCCGCAAATCCTGCATAGACGACTCGCCGCCCTCGACGCGGAGCTTCGCCAAACGTACGTTTTCCCGACGCACGGTAACGGCGTGCTCGGTGAAGGCGAGGACGTCATCGAGCTCGCGCAGGCGAAAGTAGGCGGTTGCGACGTCGGCTACGACGGTCGCCAAAACGGTGTTCGTCGCCGCCTGCGACTCCAGGAGTTGATCGCGCGCCGCTCCGGTGGCCGATGCGAGTTTCCCGAAGAGATCGACCTGATAGCTTACCCCGATGCCCAACTGAGGGGTGAACTGCGTAGAGGGCGTTCCCGGCGGCTTGTTACCGGTGGTTGCATCGTAGGGCGCTGCGAGAACTCCGTTGACGAAGACCGATTGATTGGCGGCGGTGATTCCGAGATTGGCTTCGGCCTGCAAAACCGTCGTATAAGCGATCTCGACGTCGAAGTTCTTTACCAAGGCGCGTTCGATCAGGCCCTGCAACACCGGGTCGTCGTAGAGTTTGCGCCACTGGAGGTTGGCGAGCGACGTCTGCGGTTGAGGCCGCGCCGCGATAGACCGTCGGCATCTCCGCGGGCGGTGGCGCAGACGGCGTCGGCGGAACGCACGATGCGATCAGCTGCACGAGCGCGACCAGCGCCAGCGCGAACTTCACACCGGCTCCTCGCCCGCCGCCGTGACGGCCGGCTTCTTACGGCGTTCGCTAAAGCGTTGAGCGAGCTCGTAGAGCGTCGGCGTGAAGAAGATCCCGAGGCACGTCGCTGCGAGCATGCCCGCGAAGACCGTCGATCCCAACGACTGCCGCGACGCGGCGCCGGCACCGTGCGCGAACATCAACGGCATGACGCCGATGATGAAGGCAAACGACGTCATAAGAATCGGGCGGAAGCGCAAGCGCGCGGCGTCAACCGCCGCTTCGGCGATGGTCGCACCGTGGGCCCTTCGCTCGCGTGCGAACTCCACGATCAGGATCGCGTTTTTCGCCGCCAAACCGATCAGCATGATGATGCCGATCCCGACGTAGACGTTGTTGTCGAGCTTCCATAGCAGCACCGAAAGAAATGCGCCGAAGATCCCGGTGGGAACGCCCAGCAATACGGCCAGCGGCATCACCCAGCTCTCGTACTGAGCGGCCAGCGCCAAAAATACGAGCAGAACCGAGAATGCAAAGATAATGTTTTGCGTGTTGCCGACGGCGACTTCTTGGTAGGCCGTTCCCGACCATCCGTACGTATAGCCTGAGGGGAGCGCTTTCGAGGCGGCCTCTTGCATCGCGGCAATGGCTTGACCGGTGCTATACCCCGGCGCGTTGGAACCAAAGATCTCGATCTCGCGATTAGTGTTGAAACGCTGGATGAAGTCGGTGCCGATCCCGCGACGCACGGTCGTCAGCGATTGCAGCGGAACCATCTCACCGGTGGAATTACGAGCGTAGATCGAGGAGATGCTGTTCGCATTGGCGCGGAACTCCGGCTCGGCTTGGACCATCACGTCCCACGTTCGATTGAAATACGTGAACTCGTCGACGACCAAACCGCCCAGGAAGGCCTGAAGCTGCTTGAAGACGTCGCTCACGGCAACGCCGCGCGTCGCCGCTCGATCGCGATCTACTTCCAGCTCTAGCTGCGGAATCGAGGTACGCATCGTGTTGTTGATCGCGGTGATCTCGGGGTGTTTGCGCGCTTCGGCGACGACTTTATCCGCCACCGCGGCCAGCTCGGTGACCGTGTGACCGCCCGTATCCTGCAGTTCGAAGGCGAAGCCCGAAGCGTTTCCGAGGCCCGGTATCGTCGGCGGGACGAACGGGAAAGAGGCCGCCTGGGGATAGGCGTTCATTTTCTCGCCGATTTCCTTGATGATGCCGTGCAGCGTCAGGTGCTCTTTTCCGCGTTCCTCCCATGGGTGAAGCACGATGATGAAACTCGACGTGTCGGGCGTTTGAATCGACGTGAGCAGGTTATAGCCGGCCAGGGAGATGACGTCCGCCACGCCGTGAACGCCCATAATGTCCTTTTCTATTCGTCCCAGCAGATCGGCGTTGCGGTCCAGCGACGAACCATAGGGGAGCTGCACGAGTGCGTAGACGACGCCTTGATCTTCATCCGGCACGAAACCGCCGGGGAGCTTCATGCCCAGCAGGCCGACGATGACGTAGAAGGCGGCGAGCAGGCCGACCACCAGAATGACGCGCCGCATTAGCCAACGCAGCACGCCCATATATCCGGCAGTAAGCCCGGCGAACAGGCTATTGAACTTGTCGATGAACCACCCGAGCGGCCCCCACAATCGCCTGCGTTTCGTCAAGATGATGGCGCAGAGCGCCGGCGTCAGCGAGAGCGCGACGATCGCCGAGATGTTGACCGAAATCGTGATGGTGAGCGCGAACTGGCGATAAAGCTGTCCGGTGATGCCGCTGATGAACGCGGAAGGCAGAAACACCGACGTGAGAACGAGCGAGATGCCGAGAATCGGAGCGGTGAGTTCCTTCATCGCTTTCTCGGTGGCTTCGCGAGGCTCGAGACCCTCTTCGATGTGATGCTCGGCACCCTCCACGACGACGATGGCATCGTCGACCACGATGCCGATGGCGAGAACCAAGACCGAAAAGCGTCAGCGTGTTGATGCTGAATCCGAGCGGAAGAAATGCGAGGAACGTTCCGACGAGCGAAACCGGGACCGCCAGCATGGGAATGAACGAGGATCGGAAGCTTCCCAGGAAGATGAAGACGACGATGATGACCAAGCCGATCGCTTCGAAGAGCGTCTTGAGGACGTCTTTGATCGAGTCTTTGACGAAGATCGTGCTGTCGTAAGCTATCTTGTAGGTCAACCCCGGCGGAAACGTTTTCGAAAGCTCTTCCATGCGCTGGCGCACCGCTTTTGCGGTGCTTAAGGCGTTGGCGTCGGGCGTTTGATAGAGAATGACCAGAGTGGCCGGCTTCTTGTTGATCGATCCCAGCGTCTGGTAGAGCTGCGCGCCCAACTCGACGCGCGAAACGTCCCGCAGCCGCAGGAACGAGCCGTCAGAGTTCGAGCGTACCGAGATGTCGCCGAACTGTTTCGGATCGGTCAACCTCCCATGAGCGTTAACCGAAAGCTGGAACTGGTTGTTCTTCGGTGCGGGCAATGCGCCGACTGCGCCCGTCGGAATCAGCACGTTCTGACGCGTGACCGCATCGGCGAGATCGCTGGCCTGAAGGCCGAGCTTGGCCAATCGGTCCGGCCGCACCCAAGCCCGCATCGCGTAATCTTGCTGGCCGATCATGTTCTGGCCGCCGATGCCGGGAACGGAGAGCAGCGGATTGATCAGATTGAGCGTGGTGTAGTTGCTCAGGAAGAGCCGGTCGTAAGAGTCGGTCGGAGAGTAGAGCGCGACCACCATCAGAATTTGCGGCGACTTCTTCTGCACGGTAATGCCGAAGCGGTTGACCGATTCCGGCAGCTTCCCCGTAGCCTGCGACACCCGGTTCTGAACGTCGATGAGGGCCTTCTGAATGTCGGCGCCCACCTTGAAGGTGCAGTTCAGAGTGTATTGGCCGCTCGAGGTGCTCGTTGATTGCATGTAGATGAGGTTGTCGACGCCGACGACCTCGTTTTCGATCTCGCCGGCGACCGATTGCTCCACCACCGAGGCGCTGGCACCGATGTAGGTCGTCTGCACCTGAATGAGCGGCGGCGAGATGGGCGGAAACTGCGCTACCGGGAGCACGAAAATCGCCACCACGCCCAATAAGACGATGACGATGGAGAGCACCATCGCGAAGATCGGGCGGGTGATGAAGAAGTGTGCCACTTCCTACTTCTTTATGACGACTTTCACCCCGGGTTGGACCTTTTGCGTCCCTTCCACGATTACGCGCTCTCCGGCATTGAGTCCGGATTGCACGACGAAGGCCTGCCCGTATTGCGGTCCGAGCGTTACGCTTCGCAACGCGACTTCATTTTTCGAGTTCACGACGTAAACGGTGTCGACGCCCTGCGATTTGACGATGGCGGTCTGCGGGACGAGCAGCGCGTTCGGGCGCTGCTCGATGGTGACGCGCACGCGCACGAAACCGCCCGGGCGCAGCAGACCTTCGGGGTTGGGGAACCGCGCCTCGACCTTGATGGTGCCGGTCTTGGGGTCGACCGTCGGGTTTACCGTGTAGATGCGTCCGGAGTAGGGATAGTTATGATCGTTGGCTAGGATAATACGCAGATCTTGATCGCGCAGCGACTGCGCGCCGGCGCTTCCTCGGTTTCGAGCGAGCGCCAGATATGTCGGCTCGTCCAGAGCGAACGTCGCCTTGATCGGGTCGATGGCGTCGATCGTATCGAGCACCTGATTTCCGGGACCGCCGACGACGTTGCCGACGTCTAACGTGCGAAATCCGATCAACCCCGTGAGCGGGGCGCGGATTACGGTGTAGCCGAGGTTGATATTTGCATTATCGACGGCCGCTTGGGCCGATGCGATCTGTGCCCGCGCTACCAGAACGTCGCCCTTTGCGATTTCGGCATTTTGGATCGCATTGTCGAGTTCTTTTTGCGGGATGGCCTTATCGGCCGCAAGAGGCCGGTTTCGGGCTACCGTGATGTTTGCTCTCGTCAGCGCCGCCTGCCGCGCGAACAGATTGCCGCGAGCTTGTGCAAGCTGAGCTTGGGCCACTTGAAGAGCTGCAATGTATTCGTTTTGCTGGATCCGAAAGATCAGCTCGCCCTTTTGGACGAGGTCGCCTTCCTTAAAAGGTGCGCTGTCGAGCGTACCGACGACACGTGCGCGGACCTCGACGCTGTCGATCGAGCCCAGCGTACCTTCGTAGTCGTCTGAAATCGGAACCGTTTCGCGGCGCACCGCTGCGACGACGACTTGCGGCGACGGCGGCGCGACGTTGGCTTCGTTCTCGGTGTTGCCGTGGCCACATCCCCCAGGAAGGAGGCATGCTGCAAGAAGCAAGACGCCGGCGGCGCGTTTCAACGTGCTTCCCTCGAGGCGCGGCCTCTCATACGTCCCCCCTTATTCACAGTATGCGAAGGCTAGGGCTAGGTTTCTTAGACGCTTCGGCGTAGAAAGAGATTAACATTTCGCCGAGGATGCTCGGATGAAGGGGAGCCAAACGTGAAAGCTCCGACTCGTTTCTTGCTCGCGACACTCGCCATCGCGATCGCGTTTTTGGCGGCCGCGTCGCCAGCGCAAGTCCGTGCCGCAGCCCCGTGCGGTACGCCAAACCGTCGCCGTCGCCATCTGCCGCTCCGTCGGGCGCTCCCGCGGCCGACGCAAAGTGCGAAAGTCGCCGACGTGAAGTCTGAAGAAGAAATCGGGCAGCCGCTCTATCAGATGGGCGACGACATCTACACGATCGACCGCGACGGAACGCTCTTCTACTACTTTCAGGGCAACCGCGACGGCAGTGCCAAGGTAAAGAAGGAGCTCCGTTACGGCAGAAACTTGTGGAACGACTGCGCGCAGCTGCGCATCCGTATCCCGTTCGTAACGCGTTACCCGATCGTCGGAAACACCTATTCGGGCTTGAGCAATATCGAGCTCGGCTATTCGTACAACGTCAAGAGCGAAGCCGTTCGATCATAGCCTCGAAGTCAGAATCGCGCTTCCGACGGCCGTGAACAACGTCGACAGCCTCGATACGCAGTTCAAAGCCTTCTACACGACCAAATGGAAGCAACCGGGCTGGGCGATCAGCTACACGAATGAGTACGATCAAACAATCATTCAGCCGCCCGGCGCATCGTATACGAGCTACTACGAGGGCAGGCTCCAACTGCCCGACTACATCCTCGTTCCGGAAGTCCCCGGAATGAAGCTGTCGGCGTTTTACAACTATCGCGTTCTGTTCGACAGCGGCGGCATCGTCAAGGACGCGTTGGGGGGTACGCTCTTCGGCAGCATCAACGACGTCGCGCTCTCCGTCACCGACAGCTGGGGACTTGGCCACAACGCGCTCTGGAAATACAAGTTCGAGGCGAACGCCACCGTGCGATTATAGCGACTGCGGATACCTCAACCGCCTCTTCGGGCGCCGTGCAGGACGTCGCCAAGAGCAATCTCGTTACGCTCGGTTACACGGTCACCTACGCCCTCGGCAACATCGTCCTAACCATCTGGGCACCGTCATCGTCACAATTTTCTGCTAGTAAAACCGCACAATAAGGAGTTAGTCCATGGCTATCGATACTGGTTCGGACCCGCTGGAGCGCTTTCGCAAATACGAATCGTTAAGCCCGTTCGAACTCAAAGACGATCTGATCAAACTTGCAAAGGACCCGGCCAGCGTACACGTGTTCTTGGACGCGGGGCGCGGTAATCCGAACTGGATCGCGACGACGCCCCGCGAGGCCTACTACCTTTTTGGGCGGTTCGGCATCGAAGAATCGAAGCGGGTCTGGGACGAGCCCGATCTCGGTGGAATGCCCGCGCGTGGGGGAAACGGTGCGCGATTCGACGCGTTCATCGCGAAGTATTCCGCCGAGCCTGGGGCCGCCGCGCTGAAAGCCTACATCGAATACGGCGTGAAGGAGCTCGGATTCGATAAGGACGCCTGGCTATTCGAGCTCACCGACGCGATGGTCGGCGATATGTATCCCGTTCCGATGCGCATGGGCCGGCATATGGAGCAAGCGGTTCGCGCCTATCTCGTGCGCGAGATGTGCGGCGGCTCCCCGCCGCCGGGCAAGTACGACGTTTTCGCGGTCGAAGGCGGAACCGCCGCAATGTGTTACATCTTCGATACGCTCATGGTCAACGGTTTGCTCAAGCGCGGCGACCGCATCGCCTTGGCGGTGCCGACCTTCACGCCGTATCTCGAGATCGCGCACCTGGACCGCTATGCAGTTGGAAATCGTGGAGATCGACGCCAGCGGCGGCACGTACGAATCGGGCGCGCACTCGTGGCAGTATCCCGACAGCGAGATCGACAAACTCAACGACCCGACGATCAAGGCGTTCTTCGTCGTCAATCCCAGCAACCCGCCGTCTTATGCGATCGCTCGCTCGACGCTGGAACGGATCTGCTTCGATCGTTAGCGGCAAGCGCAAAGACCTCATCATCATTACCGACGACGTCTACGGCACGTTCGTAGACGGGTTCGAATCGCTGATGAAATACGCGCCGCGCAACACGATCACGGTCTACTCGTTCTCGAAGTATTTCGGCTGCACCGGATGGCGCCTGGGAGCGATCGCCATTCACGAGGACAACGTCTTCGAAGGGATGATCGCAGCGTTACCCGAGGGCGAGCGAGCACGGTTACGTAAGCGCTACAGTCCTCTCACGCTCACGCCCGGACAAAATCAAGTTCATCGACCGTCTCGTGGCCGACAGCCGGCAAGTCGCGCTCAATCACACGGCCGGTCTCTCGATGCCGCAGCAAGTGATGATGACCTTCTTTGCGCTCTTCGATCTGACCGACACGAAGCAGGCATATAAAAAGCTCACGCGCCGGATCGTAAATACGCGGTTGGCGGAGCTTTGGAAGGGTCTCAACCTGCCGCTCGTGGACGATCCCACGCGCGCCGGATACTACGCAACGTTGGATCTGATGAAATGGGCGGAGCTCACCTACGGCGAGGACTTCATGAAGTATCTCGTCGCAGAACTATCATCCGCTGCAGATCGTATTTGCCTTGGCGACGTTCCACTCGATCGTGCTGCTCAACGGAAGCGGATTCGGCGCACCGGATTGGTCGGTGCGCGTCTCTTTGGCAAATCTCACCGACGACGCCTATTCGGAGATCGGCGCCGATCTTACCAACGTGGCCGAAACGGCATTGAAGCGCTGGAAGAGCGAAAAGGCGAAAGCCTAAACAGTTCGCCGAGAAGGCAAAGGGTCGCGCCGGCGAGTGCCGGGCGCGACCCTTTGTAATTACATCGGGGTCAGGGACAACGTCTCGGTGTTGAGTTGATAGTTGCCGGCCGCAACCATGTTGTTGGGATTGGCGCAGATGACGCTGTCCTGAGGACCGTAGACCACGACTAGACCAGCAGGACCGCACTGCACCTGGGTGAGCTGATAGTTCGAAAGGAACGTCGCGCCCGGGGTGTTCGGCCTGAACCTCGTACGAGTTGTACGTCACGTTGTCGCTCGTGTTCACGATGCTGCCGTACACCGCCGCGGAGGTTACGCCGATCGCCATCGCGCCCCAGAATCCGCCGCCCCAGTAACCGGCTGCCGGATACCACGCCGCGCCGCCGTTCCACCCGTAAGCTCCGCCGCCGCCGTAGACGGGATTGTTGACGACCGTGTTTCCGCTGTTGATATTCGTGTTGCGGTTGCTGTTGCCGTTGTTGTTGCGGTTCCCGTTGCCGTTATTGCCGCGGTTGCCGTTACCCGCACCGCCGGCGCCACCGGGCTCCGGCCCCGGCTTTCCCGCTCCACCGACACCGCCGACGCCGCCGACGCCACCGACGCCGCCAACGCCCCCGGCACCGCCGGGACCACCGGGACCGCCAGGCCGCCGACGCCGCCAACGCCACCGGCGCCGCTCCGCCGACACCGCCGACGCCGCCTGGCCGCCCAGCTCCACCGACGCCGCCGACTCCGCCGACGCCGCCGACACTACCGGCTCCGCCCGGACGTCCCGGGCCGCGGGCTCCAGGTCCACCGCGCCCGCCGGCGCCGCCCCGGCCGCCGACCGAATCGCCGCCTAGCCCGCCAAAACCGCCGCGGCTTCCGCCGCCGCCGCCGCGATTCATGCTGCTGCCGCCGCGGCTGCCGCCGCCCCGCGGCTCATGCCGCCGCCGCCGCCGCCGCGGCTCATGCCGCCGCCGCCGCGCGCCGCCGCCACCACCGCCGCGTCCGCCGCCGCCGCCGCCGCGTCCGCCGCCGCCGCGCTCAAAAGACATTACCGGCGCGAGTGCGATAACGAGCGCCATAAGCATTGCTAGATATCTCATGATTTCACCACCTGATCCATCCGGCCGGTCAAGCCAATGTACGTTCCTTTGCCGGTCGTGAGCGACAGCATGATGCTGTGCGGCTGTATTTTTGTCGTCGACGCCGAGAGCTGCTGCGGCACGTCGGTCGAGTTGAAGTAGATCGTTCCGCTCTTGATATCGAGCGCTGTGGCTTCGCCTTCTTGAACCAGCGTTGCGCCGGTCGCGTAACATACGAAGATCTGTCCTTGATACGAGCACGCCGCTTTCGGAATGACTAGCGTTCCTTTTCCGTCTTGGGAAGTCACGAACAGCCCGCCGTAGAGCACCTTGATCTCGACTTCCTTATACGTGGTGGCCGTGCTGTTATGGCGTTGGATCGTCAACGTGCCGGTCGCCGCGGCGGGAGCCGCCGTCAAGGCAAAGCACGCTACGATGCCAAGAACGCCGGTCGCTCTCTTGAGCGCACTTCGAAGAAGTAGCATAAGGCGATTCCCCCTTTTTTGCTAGGGCCCGGCCGAACAGACCGGCCTCTATTCAATTTATCGGCAGGTTGCTGGAAATCCTCATGAAGGGGCCGTTAGAGGCCGCTATTTTAAGATATTGATCGTTCGAGCGGCTACAATGGCGATCGTTATGAGCGAAATGCTGCTCTGGAGCATGACGAGCACCTTTGCGCGAGACGTCATCGGCATCGCCTCGGTCGGGCTGAACGCGGTGTTGGTCGTGAAGGCGAGAAAGAGATAGTCGACGATTCCCGGTCGCCAGCCGGGACGCACCGGCGCCCCCTCCTCCATAGCGGGAAAGTCAAAGTCGGGATAGTGCGCCGCCCGGTTCAGTCGCGCGTCGGGGCCGCCGTCGTCGACGAGCCAATAGATCAGCGTGAAGATCAGAATGTTGCCGAACCAAATTCCGACGGAAGTGTAAAAGAGCGTCACCGGCTCGAGCGCGCCGGGATTCTCGATGAGATTGTAGGCGGCGACGAACAGGTTGCACGAGTTAAAAAACAGCGCCGTGCCAACGGCAAAGAACTCGACGGCGCGTTCGAAGCGACGCGAAAAACGCGTATGCCTCCGCGTCAGCGGTCCGAAGATCATTGGAATCACCATCAGAGCCGCTCCGGTATAGGCAAACGACGTCGGCACGAGATGGTATCGACGCGGCAGCAACGCGATCAACACCGCGATGCAGAGCTACGATGAGGACGGCGCCCCATCGCGATGCTATGCGTTCGGTTTGCGGGGCGGTCACGTCAGTATAACCGCAGGTATTGCTCGCGCTCCCACGGATGCACGGCGCGGCGGTAGCGTTCGTACTCTTCGAGTTTTGCATCACGGAACGCGTGGTAGAGATGATCGCCGAGCGACGCGCGAACGACGGCGTCGCCGTCGAGCTCGGAGATCGCCTGGCGCAGCGATTTCGGCAGCGTTCCGATGCCGCGCTCGCGCCGCTCGTGGCCGGTCAGATCGTAGGTCGATCCCACCAGCGGCGGCCCGGGGAGCGTCGCTCGCGTAACGCCGTCGGCCGCGGCGCCGATGAGCACGGCGAGCGCGAGATAGGGATTGCACGCCGGATCGGGGCTGCGCATCTCGATGCGTGCCGGCTTATGTCCGGGTGGTACGCGCACGAGCGCGTTGGCGCTGCGTTCCGACCACACCGTGTAGATCGGCGCGTCCCACGCCGCCACGAGGCGCTTGTACGAGTTCACCGTTGGATTGCAGATGGCGGTGGTGGCCGGAGCGTGTGCCAGCAGTCCTCCGGCGACGTAGAGCGCCGTTTCTTCATCGCTCGAGTCGCTCAAGCGGAAATCGACGTGCAGCCCGCTGCCGGCGCACGATTCGAGCGGCTTCGGCATGAACGTCGCTTCCAAGCCGAAATCGGCCGCGACGTGCTTGGCGATCGTGCGCAGCGTCAGCGCGTGATCGGCGGCGGAGAGCGGGTCGTCGTGCGCGACGTCGATTTCGTGTTGTCCGGCGCCGTGTTCGTGGTGCGCCGAGGTGACCGGCACGCCCATCGCGCGCAGTGCGGCGACGATGGCGTTGCGCGCTTCCTCACCGCGATCGTTCGCCGAAAAATCGAAGTACGAGCCGACGTCCGACGTTGACGTCGACGGCGACTCGCCGTCGCGTCCTTCGAAGAGATAGAACTCTACCTCGAGGCCGATGCTGTGACCGCTCAATTGCGTCGCGCTTTCGATCGCGCGCCGCAGCGTCGTTCGCGGACAGCCTTCGAAGGGCGCGCCGTCGGGCATGGCGATGTCGCAAATCAATCGTGCCTCGAAGCCGTCGGGCGCGGCACGCCACGGATAGATCGCAAAGGTCGAGGGATCGGGGCGCAGCAGCATGTCGAGCTCTTCGCCGCGCACGAAACCGTCGATCGATCCGCCGTCGAAGGTGACGCGTCCGTCGAGCGCAGCCTCGACCTCGTCGGCCGGAATCGAGACGTTCTTGCTGACTCCGAAGATGTCGGCAAAGACCAGCCGCACGAAGCGTACGCCGCTGTCGCGCGTCAGTTTGACGACGTCGCGCTTGCCGTGAGGACGGCGTCCTTCAGTTCTTGTCGTGAAGTTCATCGATTGCAACCGCCAAACGTAAGGTGAGCTGGTCGTGTGGACTTTCGAGCGAACGCCCGGTGATCTCCGCTATCTGCCGCAGCCGATAGAAGACCGTATGCCGGTGCACGTTGAGCTGCTCGGCAGCGGTCTTGACGTTCTGGCCGACCTTGAAGTAGAGCTTGAGCGTGCGCTCCAACTCCGTCTGATGTTTTTCGTCGTAGGCTCGCAGCGGGGCGAGCGTATGTAAAGCGAAGGCTCGAAGCCGCTCGACGTCGGCGCCTTCATAAAGGAAGCGATAGGCGCCGAGCTCGTCGTAGAGCGCGACGTGCCCGGCGCCGAAGAGTCGCCGTCCGATCGCCAAAGCCGTCTCTGCCGCCGCTGCGCCGCGCTGCAGTGCGGCCAGCGGCTCGAGCCCGCTCGCGCCGCCCGAAACGCGCAGCGGCGGTTTGCGCCGCGCGGCGTTGCGCGGAAGCAGCGTCGCCGCCGTCTTGGCGTTGCTCGCGTCTACCGCTCGCATCGCCGGCACCAGAACGAAGAGCGTCGCGCTACGCTCGACGAATCCGATTTCCGCTTCGGCACCGCGAAAGCCATCCGTTGCGAGTGCGCGCAGCGCGCTGACGTCGGGTCGCGCCGCATCGGCTTCCGTTTCGGCTTCCAACGCGATGGTCGACGTAGTTCGGCGCGACGGTGATGCCGTGCGAAGCGGCCTCTTCGCGCGCGCTCGCAGCGTCGTGGAAACTCGCCCGCGAGTGCCGACTCCCAGAAGCTCGCTTTGCGCCCGCGGTACGACGCTTCGCGCCCGAGCTCCGTCCCGAGAGCCGCTGCCGCTAATCGCAGAAGAAGTTCGGCGTCGGGATCGGAGTCGGTGCCGAAGAGCGTGAGCCACCCGATGTGATGGTTTCCGGCGCTGACGCGCGCGGCTCGTCCCGGCGCTCCCGCTTCGACGACGTTGCGGGCCGTCGCTGGAACGTTACCGGTGCCGGCCGCCGCGAGATGTCGCCAATTCGCGTCTTCGAGAAGAACGCCGGCGCCGCAGGTTTGCGCGAGATGCGTCGCGAGCGCTTTGGCTCCGCCGCCCGAGGCGGCGATCTTCGCCAGCGCTTCGGCGAATTCGACGATCTCTTCCGGCCTCACGTTAGCGCGGGGCGCGGCCGATGACGAGGACGAATGTGCGGAAGCTTGCGCGCGACTTCGTCGGGCATGATCGCGTCGATGGCGTCGTCGACGGTGACGATGCCGAGCATCTTGCCACGCTCGTCGAGCACCGGTACGGCGAGCAAGTCGTACTTCGCAATCGTCGACGGCGACGTCGACGGCCGGCGTATCGGGAGCGACGGTTACTATGTCGGTCTCCATGATCCGCTCGATGAATGCCGTCGGCAGCTCGAGCAGCAGCGTGCGCAGCGAGAGCGTTCCGAGCAGCTGGTCGTCCTTGTCGAGCACGTACAGGTAGTAAATGAACTCCGAGGTCGGCGCGATCTCTCGGATCTTACGAATCGTCGCTTCGGTCGTGCGGTGCGGATAGATCCAGACGTAGTCGGTCGTCATCATGCCGCCGGCCGTATCCTCGGGGTACTTCACCAGCTCGCGCAGCTCGCCGGCGGTGTAGGCGTTCATCTCGGCGAGCAGCTCCGACTGCTGCTCTTCGGGAAGCTCGGAGAGTAAATCGGCCGCGTCGTCGGAGTCCATCTCTTCGATGATGTCGGCGGCGCGCTCGGTGCCGATGTCCTCGATGAGATTCTTGCGCGTTTCGGTATCGAGATGCTCGAAGGCATCGGCCGCGGTTTCGTCGTCGAGCTGTCCGACGACGGCGGCCGCTTCGCGCGCGGAGAGGTCGCCGATGATCTCGGCGAGCTCCGACGGATGCAGCCGCGCGAGACGGCTCTCCTTGACCGAGAGTTTTACGTGCGACGGATTGACCTCGCGAATTGGCGCGACCGAATCCCACGCAATCATCGAACGCGGCACGTTGCCGATGCGCGAGAGCCAGCGCTTTCCGAAAGAGCGTAAGCCGAGCCGGCGCAGCAGCCCGGCGAATCCGACGTCGGCGGCGACGACGCGCAGCCGGCCGCCCGCGTTGGCGACCTCGATGTCGTTGATGCGCACGACCTTGCGGCCGTCCACGTCGACGATCTGCTTGTCGAGCAGATCCGCGACGAGGTAGAGCTCCTCTTGTTCCGGCGGCGCCGGTTCGGCCGGCGCGACGTTCAGTGCGACGGTGCCGTCGCGGTCGACGTCGAGAACCGTCTCGATCGGCGCGAAGCGCATTCCGCGCGCCGTTTTTATGACCAAGCCGTCGATTTGCGGGAAGACCGCGTCCGGTTTACCGACGACAAAATCGGCGACCTTGCCGATGGGCAGGTCGTCGAGCGTCGCCTGCCGTCCGACGAGCTCCGAGATGAATCCCTCGGTGAAGGCCATACGTCGGCCCTTAGGCAAGCCCGGGCGAAAACCCGCCCCTTAGTGTCGTTCCCTTACGCGGCGAGCGGCTCGCGCCGCATCCATGCGCCGTCGCGGAGCTTCCACTGCGTCAGCAGAGCGCGCGCCGTCCACGCGACGATCCAGCCCAAAGCTACGCTATAGAGACCCAAGTTCAGGCGCTCGATTCCCAGCCACGCCAGCGGTATCACCAGCGCGCTGCATATTATGCCGACGGTCATCGAAAAGCGCGTGTCGCCCGAGGCCCGAATCGGCGCCAGCGATACCATCGCCCATCCTTTGAGTGGGAGCGTCAACATGTGCAGCGCAAGCGGCAGCGCCGCAATGCTGGCGACGGCGGCATCGAGCGTGAAGAGGTACGCCAGCGGCCACGCCAATGCGGCGACGACGGCACCGGTGAGCGTCGTAACGATCAGCGAGAAGCGCAGCGAGCGCTCGAAGAACGAGCGCGCCCCCGCCGGATCGCGCGCTCCCAAGCGCTGTCCGATGACGATCTGCGTCGCGCTCTGCAGTGGGCTGGGCACGACGAAGGTCAGGTCGGAGACGACGTTGAGCGCGCGAAACGCAGCAACCGCAATCGCGCCGAGCGGCGCGAGCAGCGCGACGATTACGATGTCGGGTACCGTTACACCGAGTAGAAAGATCGCTTCGGGGAGACCGAGCAAGGCGGTGCGCTGTGCCAGTCGCGGTGAAAAATCGAGGCTGGCGAAGATGCGATACTCCGGACGGCGCGCCGTGTAAAAGAGCGCGTAGCCCGCGGCGATCGTCTCCGAAAGCAGCGACGAAACGCCGGCGCCGACGATACCGAACGGATGATGCGTCCACCAGCCCAGACCAAGCATCAGCAGCAGCGGAATGTGAATCACGTTGACGACGACCAGCACCAAGATGCCGAGCTGTCGATTTCCGGCCGCGCCCAAGCCGACGATCAGCGACCCCGAGATCACGATCGGCAGAATCGAGGCGCAGCGCAGGATTAAATAGATCGCAGCTCGGGTGGGCGCTGGGCAGCGAGCCGACCAGCGCGTGAATCGACGGACCCGCGCCGAAGAGGCTCGCCGCGAAGCAGATGATGCCTACGAGCATCGGCAGCGCAACGCCGGCGCGAACGGTTCGCGCGAAGCCGTCCACGTCGCCGGCGCCGATGCGTTGCGCCGCGACGAGCGACGTACCGCTCAGAAAACCCGACGCGACGAAGACGATCGCGACAAAGATGGTGTTGGCCGCCGTCGCGCCGGCTAGTGCGACGAAGCCGAGGCTGCCGATGGCAATCGTGTCGACCGTTCCGAGCAGCTGATCGCCGAGGATCTGAATGGCAACGGGAATCGAAAGGCGCCGGAATGCGGCGCCTATTCGGCTATGGTCGACGATCATGCTTGTCGCGTCCATATTCAAGGCAGGACAGCCCGCGGCTGAAAAAGGTTACTTAACGAAGCTTATCGAGAACGCGGAAGAAGGCGTCGATCTCCTCTTCGGTCGTGTAGAAGTGCGGGCCGACGCGAATTCCGCACGCGGGCCGGTAATCCACGAAAACCCGCTCCGCAACCAGCGCCCGGCAGGCCCGATCGGCTCCGTCGAAATCTATCGCAATCCAACCGGTGCGGCGCTCCGCTTCGAGCGGCGTGTTTACGCGCAAGCCGCGCTCCAGCGCCATCGCCGCGATGCGATCGGTCAGCCGCACGTTGTGGCGACGAATCGCCGGCACGCCCAGCTCGGCGATGATGCGGTGTCCCGGCTGGGCGACCACGTAGCCCGGAATCGTCGGCGTGCCGTGGCCGAAGCGATACATCGACGGTGCGTGAACGGTCGGCGCCGGTTCGAACTCGAAAGGACGCGCGTGCGCCATCCACCCGGTGATTGCCGGACGGAGCGATTCGCGAAGCCCGGCGCGCACGTAGATCCACCCGCATCCCGGACCGCCGCAGAGCCACTTGTGCGATCCGCCGGTCGCCATGTCGAGATCCAAGTCGAGAACGTCGTACGGATAAATGCCGGTTGTTTGATAGGCGTCCACGCAGAGCAGCGCGCCGACGCTGCGGCAGTGCCCCTGGATGGCGCGAACGTCGGCTAACGCACCCGAAACATAGTACGCGTGCGAGATCACCGCGATCGCCGTCTTCTCGGTAATGGCGGCGACGATGCGCTCCGTCGGAACGGTGCGCCCGTCGTCGGAGGGAACGACCCGCACGGCCGCGCCGAAACGCTCCCATTCGCGCCAAACGTAGGTCAACGACGGAAACTGCAAGGCTTCGTAGACGACCTCGTTGCGAGAGCGTACGAAAATCGAAGCAGGTCGCGATCGCGGCCTGCATCACCGAAACGTTCGGACCCAAGAAGCAGGTGCCGGCCGGCGCGCCGATGATGGCGCCGATGCCGTCGGCGATCTCGGCGATGGCCGGCAGCCAACGCTCCCACGCCTCGGGACCGTCCTTGGCCCATTCGTTCCAGTAGCGATCCAGCGCGCGGCGCGCGCCTAGCGGGGCGGCTCCCATCGAATGGCTGACGAGATACGTCGAGTCGGCGAGAATCGGAAAGTCGGCGCGCCGCTGCGCCGGGCTCGGCGTCGATCGTTTCTTTCATGCGTAGGTCCCCGCCCCAAGATAAGTGCGCACGTCCCAGAGCTCGGGAAAGAAGCGGTGTGAGAGCGTGCTCTCGAGATACCGCGCGCCGGCGGAACCTCCGGTGCCCATCTTCTGTCCGATCATGCGCTCGACCATGCGCACGTGGCGTCCGCGCCAGAGCAAAAAGCGTTCGTCGAATTCGATGAGGTCCTCGAGCAGCAGGTAGAGATCGTAGTTGGCGGCTTCGTCGGAATAGATGCGGCGGTAACTCTCGATGAGCTCCTCGCTGGTATCGACGGCAAAGCCGCGACGCCGCAGCAGCGATTTGACGCGGTCGTAGAGCGACGGCGATTGCGCCCGCTGCTCGAGGCGCGCGCGGCGAGCCTCGTCGAGCTCGATCCACTTCAGCAGATTGGTCTGCCGCAGGCCGCAGGTAAACTCCAGCTCGCGAAACTGCACCGATTGAAAGCCGCTGGCCGGGTTGAGGTTGTCGCGGAACTGATTGAACTCTTGCGGCGTCATCGTCTCGAGAATGTCGACCTGCTGTTCGAGCAGCCGTTGAATTGTGTGAATGCGGCGAAAGTGTTTGGCGACGCGCAGCAAATCGTCGCGGTCCAACGCGGCCATTGTTGCGTCAACTTCGTGTAAGAGCTGCTTGAACCACAGCTCGTACACCTGATGGATGATGATGAAGAGCATCTCGTCGTGATGCGGCGGCCGCGACAGCGGCTGCTGAAGATCGAGCAGCTCGTCGATTTTGAGATAGGATCCGTAAGAAAGCGGCACTTTACGAAGGCTTACGGGGGCCGCTGAGCTTCTCCTCGAATCGGCTGCGTGTGAATTACTTGCGCCCCGCGGGAGTGCTGGCAGCCATCTTGCTTGCGGCATGTTCGAATGCGAGCCACTCTGGGGGAGGTAGCCCCTCTCCGACGCCGACGAACCCGGTCGATATCCCCCTTTTCGAAGGCGCCAGCGTGCTTTCGGCGCGCGCGTGGCACGATAAGATTCCGGCGCAAGCGAGCAGCGTCGAGCGTACCGTTTTCGGACAGGGCGGCGGAACGTACGACGGACACGACGTGGTCGCCGGTACGCAAGCGATGATGCCGGCGCTGGAAGCGTGGCTCGGCGATCTGACGGCGCATCCTCCGCCGGGCTACTCGATCGCCGTTAGCGGCAACACGGTGGAAGCGGTGCGCACGCATACGCGCGTGCTCGGCGTTGACTTCGTTGCCCTACAGAGCACCGAAAACGGCAAACGCCACGGCGTCGTCATCATGGCCGTCGATCCGCAAACGCTCGATGAAAAGGCCGGACCGATGCTGCGCCTTATTGGAAACCTCAAGCACATGCCGAAGGCGTTTCGCGATCCGCTCGACGCTCAGGCTCGCAAGCAGACCGGATTCTCCATCTCAGAAGCGACGAATCCCGACACGCCCATCGGGGCGGCGATTGCCGCGCTCGACCAATTGCGTGACTTTGGCGGCCGGGGCATCGTGGTTATCGACGCCGTCAAGAACTAACCGCGTCCTCTAGTGTCTACCGGCTCGTCCCAAGTGCGCCAAATCGGCGCCTGGGTCATGATAAACTTCCTTTGGCTGCCGATCACCTTTCAGGATACGGCGCTCTTAACGATTGCCGTGCCGGCAACGACGGCGCGGTTGGCTCCTGCGAACCACGTCTTCGTTCTCTCGATTCTGGCCAGCATGACGGCGCTGGCGACGATGCTGGTTCCGCCGGTGAGCGGATGGCTCTCAGATGCGCGCCGCCGCCGCGGCGGTTCGCGCAGCTCCTTCGTGATCGCCGGATTGGCCATCGACGTTGCCGCGCTCGTCGGACTCGCCTATGCGAACACGCTGCCGGCCTTCGCGATTCTGCTCGTCATCGCGACGCTCGGCTCAAACGTAGCTCTGAGCGCCTACCAGGCGATGCTCCCCGAGGCCGTACCGAGAAAACATTGGGGCGTCGTCTCGGGAATTCGCGGCGTTGCAACGCTGGCGGGAACGGTCATCGGTTTTGCGATTGCCGGTCTCGCGCCGCGCCCCGAGATAACCTACTTGGCTGCGGCCGGCGTCATGGGTGTCGGTGCGATCTCGCTCCTCGGCGTGCGCGAGGGCGAGTACGGCGCCGAAGAAGAGCACGCCCACGTGCGCGATTGGCACGATTTCATGGTGGTCTTCGTCGGTCGGGCGCTAGTATTCTTTGGTTTAACGCTGCTGCAGACGTTCGTTCTCTACTTTTTCAGAGACGTCTTACGGTTGGGCAATCCGTCGGCCGGTACCGCGCTCTACGCATTCGCGACGGTGATCGGCGCGGTGGCTTCCAGCGTCGTTTTGGGTATTCTGTCGGATCGCGCGCCGCGCAAGATAATTACGGCGCTGGCCTGCGCGTGCTTGGCTCTGGCGACGATCGGTTTTGCGGTAGCACCGGAGCTGCGTTGGATACTGCCCTGCGCAGTGCTCTTCGGCATTGGATTCGGCGGAGTTATCTCCAGCGGTTGGGCGTTGGCTATGGACGCCGTCCCCAAGCTGCACAACGTCGGCCGCGACCTTGGATTGTGGGGCGTTGCGACGACCATCCCAAGCGTGATCGCGCCGCTCGTCGGCGGCTGGCTAATCGGCCTCTTCCACGGCGATCTCGCCGGCTATCAAGCGGCCTTCGGACTCGCGGCGTTCGCATTCGCGCTGGCGTCGTTGACGGTTCTGCGCGTCGGACACCGGCCGCTCAGCTCGCTGTGGGCCGTCCCGCTGCGCACGACTTCGGTAATCGCGAACTACGCCTGGGATCATCTCGCCTATCGCGTGCGTCGCTGGGGCAAACTCCCGCGCCGGCGCGGCCCGACGCTGATCATCGCCAATCACCAGCACGACTTCGAATCGCCGGCGATCGTTACGACGGCGACCGTCGAGAGCGGATCGTGGCGCCACCCCGTATTCACCGCAAGTTCTCGCCGCATGTACGAGCCGGGATTCTTGGCGACTCGCCTTTCCTGGCTGAGCGTCTTTCTGCGGCGCGTCAACGCGGGTCCGCTCTTTGTTTCGCTTGGAATGTTGCCGATCGAGAACGAGCTAAGCTCGCGCGAGTTCGCGGCGTTTGCGTGGGCCGTCGCCCGCCGTCACGGTCCGCTGCCGCTCACCGAGATCTTCGACGAACGGGTGTCATCGCGTTTTCCGGCGGGAGCGACGAGTTCCGACTTGGGACGGCGCAGGTTCTTCGCCGAGGCGCACCGCGTCGTCAAAGTCTCGACCGTGCGCGAACCTTATCGCCGCGAAATCCTCGACGAGACGCGCGCCCAGGTGGAGCTCGATCTTACTCGCATGGAGGACGTCGTGCGGCGCGGCGGCACGTTCTATCTGACTCCGGAGGGACACTACTCCACCGACGGACGGATGCTGCTGATGCGCGGTGCCGCCGAGCGGCTCGCACCGCTCGCCACGATCTACGTAGCCGGCGTTAGCTACGATCCGTTCGTCGCGCGGCGCTTTTCGATGCTCTATCACATGGTGCGTTACGGTCCATTGGATCCGCAGCGCGACGACAAGAAGCTCACGACGCTGAGCAAAACGCTGGCTGCCATTCGTCCGGTGGTGACGAGCCAGCTGCTCGGCAAGTGGCTCGACGGCCGCGATGGCGAGTTTACGGCCGGCGAGGCGGTCGCAGCAGTCCAAGCGCAGCTCTTAGCGCTCCCGCCGCAGCTCTTCGTCGATCCCGAGCTACGGCGCAATCCCGTCCGCCATGGTACGGCGCGCGCTGCCGCTAATGACGCGATGGAAGATTCTCGAATGCGGCGACGGGCGCTATCGCCTCGGCGCCGTCCGCCGCCACCCGCAGTTTCCGTTCGTCGGCGATATCGTCGCCTACCAAGCGCGGTTTCTGGAAGAGACGATTGCGAACGCCGATTACGCGGTGAAGTCTTCCTAGTCACGCCGGGAGCGTTCGAAGGCGGCGAGCCGCACGCGCAACGAGATGGCCGATGCGCCCTTGATGCGACCGTCGGCGCCGATCACTCGGTGCGCGGGCACGAAAAGATCGAGCGGCGCCGCCGACATCGCCGCGGCCACGCCGCGATGCGCCAGCGGGCGGCCGATGGCGCGAGCGACGTCGGCATACGAAACGAACTGACCGAACTCGAGCGCCGCGAACGGCTCGCCAGACCGCCACGCGAAAGGGCGTTCCCTCGAGTGCGAGCGGCAGATCGAAACGGAGCAACCGGCGAGCGAAATACGGCGCGCACCTGTGCGGCAGCTTCGGCGAGCAGCGCGTCGCTCGGCTTGCCGTGCGGCGCCCGGCTAAAAGGGACGAAGCGGCTGCCGGTAATCGCCAAACCGTTGCCTTCAATCAACAAATCGCGACGAAAGGGCGTCGCCAGACGGCATTGCATAGGTGGCTCCGGGCGCAACATGAAAGTCCCTGCTTACGTTATAGGGCTGGAGGATATCTTGTACCGCGGAATCATTCGGGCGCTCAATGTTATTGCCATCGTGGCCCTAACGGCTTGTTCGTTTGGAGGCCGGTCGATGCTGCCGCAAGGCGCGTCGCCGGCACAACAGACCGGTTACGGTGACGTTCCCTTCGTCGGCGCCAACCCCATTCGCCGGCTCTGCGCTCCGCCGACCGGCACGCGCATGGCGTGCCTCGCGTATATGCGCACCGACTTCCAGCCGGCGATGCAGATGACGCCGATGCTCGGAGGCGACGGCGAGACCTGTCCCTTCGAAGGTGAAGCGTACTGTCCCAACGATCTGCAAGATGCGTATAAACTGCCGTCGCTTACGGCGGGTAAACTCAAGACCGTTGCGGTCGTCGATGCGTACGGCTACCATCATGCGGCCGGCGATCTCGCCGTCTATCGCAAGACGATGGGATTGAAGGCCTGCACGACGGCGACCAAGTGCCTGCGAATCGTCAATCAAGAAGGCCATTCGTCGCCGCTGCCGCCCGAGCCGCCGCCGAGCGACGACTGGAAGGGCGAGCAGTCGTTGGATCTCGACATGGTCTCGGCGATCTGTCCGAACTGTAAGATCGTCCTAGTTCAAACCAATAACAACGAGACCAGTAATCTCTACGCCGGCGTCAAGACCGCGTATACGGTCGGCGCCAAGTACATCGGCGCATCGTGGGGCGCTGCCGAAGACTCGGGCAACTCAATCTTCCGCCATCCCGGCGTGGTCATCGCGGCCGCGGCCGGCGATAACGGCGGCGGCGGCGCGTACGGCGGCGGTCCGATTCGACCGTGCACGTATGCGTACGTGGTCTGCGTCGGCGGCTCGCACCTGACGCGTGCGGGCAACATGCGCGGTTGGAGCGAGACCGTTTGGAACGACTGGACCTACGATCAGTGCGGCAACAGCGGCACCTCGCCGTGCGGCGCCACCGGAAGCGGCTGCAGCCGCAAGATCTCCAAGCCTGCGTGGCAGACCGATGCCGACTGTCATATGCGGTCGGCGGCCGACGTCGCGGCGACCGCCTCGCTGCGTGCGCCCGTCGCGGTCTATAACTCGGAAGAAGGCGGTTCGGGCTGGCTTGCTTTTGGAGGAACCAGCGCGTCGGCGCAAATCATCGCTGCCGTTTTTGCCTTGGCCGGCAACGCCGGCGGTCAGACCGGCGCCAAAGGCATTTGGCAGCACCACACGGGCAATCTCTTCGACGTCACGAGCGGCAACAATCTCGATGCGAAGCTCGGCGTGACCTGCGCCTCGAGCGTGAAGTACATCTGCACGGCGCGCTTCGGCTTCGACGGTCCCACGGGTTGGGGAACTCCTAAGGGAATCGGCGCATTCTAGGAGCTACCGACAAATAAGGAGGGTCCATGACTAAGCGGTTCGCTGCAACCCTGGTCGCCGCGATGGCGATTGCAACGTTTATGGCCGCCGGACCTGGCGATAGCGCCGTCATCACCAACTCGGGCTCGACCAACGCCTACGGATACACCATTAAGGTAACGCCGGACGGTAACGCGACGGTCGCGATGCAGGCCAGAGGCGCGGCTCCAAGTGCGGCTAAGCCGTTCACCGTCCCCAGCGCAACGATAACCAAGTTCTTCGCCGATCTGGCGGCGGCGCGCAAGGCGAACGTCGCGAGCGTCCCGTGCATGAAGAGCGTTTCGTTCGGAACCACGACGCACGTTACGTGGCAGGGATGGCAGTCACCAGATCTCGATTGTCCGCCCAAGCGACGACTTGGGCACCGCACTCGTCAACGACGTCGAGGCGATTCGCAAGGCCTCAGGTATTTCATCGACGCCGCTGATGCACTAGCGCGCTAGTTCGGCGCGGACGGCGGCGGTCAGATCGACGCTGCCGCGCGGCCGCGCCGCGGTGAGATCTCCGACCGCGAGATGACGTTGCTCGGCGAACCGCCGTACGATCTCCTCGATTTGCGATACCATCGCTTGGCGCAGCGCCGCGCGTTCGCGAGCGATGTTCGCGACCTGCATCGCGGCGTCGGCACGCGAGCGGCGCGCGCTCTCTCCGATTCGAGCGAAGCGATTTGCGATATCGGTCTGCGAATCGGTAAATGCCGATTCAATCGCCGCGGCGTTGTCGCCCGAAGGATAGGTGGCACGAAACGCCGCGATCCGCGTTGAAAGATCTGCCGTTGAGCTACGTGAGGCGGCCTGCGCTACGCGGCCGCGCAACGCCAGATTGGCCGCGGCCTTGGCGCGCAGTTGTTCGTTCATTCGGGCCGTGTCGGCCGCCGCTTGGCGCTCGAGGCCATTCCTATATTGCGACAACGTCACGGCGTCGGCAGCTTGCATGCGCGAGAGCGTGGCGAGTTCTTGCCGGCTCAGTGCCGCCAGCTCTGCCTCGAGGCGAGCGCGCGCCGGACGATCGAGATGACAGCTCGTTGAGGTGAATCCGAAGCGTTAAGCGCGCCGGGGCATTCTTTCGCGCTAGGTCGTAGGCAACGTCCAGCTCTTTCTCGCGCAGTTGCTGCTCCCGCGCCGCCGCGGCCCGCTCGACTCGCGTGCGGCTCGCCCGAGCGTACGCCGCTGAGGCCGCGGCGCTTTCGCGCTGGAGGCGTCGAGCATACAGGCTCATTGATTCGGCCGCGGAACGACGCGCCGTCAAAACCGCCGACAATGCGGCGTTCTCGTCGGTCCGGTCCGACGATCCGGTTTCGGAAGCGACGAGCCGCACTTGCGTGCGGGCCGCGCCGGCGTCTCGCTGTGCGGCGGCGGTTCCTCGATCTATCTGCTGCGCGATCGAAGCCGAGAGATCCGGCGTCAAGGTCTGCTTTAGCGCGACGATCTCGCGATCGTAGTGGGCGAGCACACCGTGCAACGGGTGCGCCACCAGCAGCGCCGCGAGGTTTGCATAGGCGGTTCGCTGCGGCGGGGTCGCGCCGATCCAGCTCGCGGATAGCATCGAGAATAGAACGACGAGCGACAAGCGTTTCACCATGGGAACTTTCTCTGAAAGGCGAAAGTGATGCCGTTGTTTCCGGTGATCGGCGGAAGCGACGTGAGCGGATTGATGTTGAGGGTGCCGGCGGTTACCGGCAGCGGCTGCTGCAGCGAGAGAAGCGTCGGCCCGACGGCGGTGAACGCGGTCAGCCGTAAGCCCGTTGCGTCGCTCGGATGGGCGTCAAGGGTAATGCTTTGGACGCGCGGGTAGCCGAACGTTTGGGCGAAAATCGCGTTGACGTTTTTTCCAAACGCCTTGACCGCACTTACGCCAAGGCCGCTCTGCAGGCCGGCAGTCAGCGTAACGTTGGTAAAGCCGAGCGCTTCGGCCATCGAGCTCGAGAGCGGCTGCAGCAGGTTGCGGGTAAAGAGCGTGTCGAGCTGACCCAGCGCGACGTTCGCTGCCGCCGACGAGAGAGAAAACGTGCCTCCCGTTGACTGCACGCCTTGCACGGCGCCGAACTGTTGGGCACCGACCAGCAATCCGAGGATTTGCTGGCGGCTGTACTCCGGTTGCGACGTCAGCGTCAACTGCATGCTCGTCGCCGGACCCGTGACCTGCAGGCCGATGGCGGTGCTGGGGTTGGTGACGAACGTCGTCGCCTTTGCGTTGACGTCGGGAATGAATCCGCTGCCGGGTGAGAACGCGACCTCCGCCCGCTCGATGTTGAACGTGCGGTAGAAGCTCAACGTGCCACCGCTCGAGGTAAACGTGCCGGTCAGTTTTGGTGCCGCAAGCGTGCCGTTGATGGTAACGGATCCAGTCGCGCCGACGTCGACGTTGGCGTCTTGAACGCGGACGTCGCGAGCGGCGGCAACGTGCAGTCCCGAGAACGATAGGGCCGGCAAAAATGACGACTCGTTCCCGCCGCTCTTGCCGCCGAGAAATGCGCCCATCGAGATGCGCGATTGCGAGAGCGTCACGTCGCCGCCGGCAACCGCCCCGGTTAACGGCGAGCGTGTCAACGTAACGTTTCCATTGACGTTACCGCGGAAATACGGCGACAGGTCCAAGCGCGCGTTCTGCGCCGAGACGACCAGGTTCGCGGTCGTTTCGGCGGGACGGCGCAGGCTTGCTAACGAGGCCGTGCCGTCGAGGCTCAGCGTGCCTCCGCCCAGCGCCGTGGACGACTGTAAGCGAGCGTGGTTGCCGGAGAATGTGAGATCGGCGCCGATTCCGGTCAGCGGCGACTTCTGTTCGGGTACGCGAACACTTCCGGCGCTCAAGCGCAGCGAGCCGCTCAACTGCGGAACGCTCACCGTTCCGCTCCCCGCAAGCCGCCCGTCGATGCGGCCGCCGATCTGCGCGCCTTTCGGCAAGAGCGAGTTGAAGTTCGACAGTTCGACGTCGTCGGCGGCGAGCGCCGCCGTAATCGGTCCGCTTCCCGGGCGTATCGAGGACGACGTTACCTCGATCGGAACGACTGCCGAGAACGTTGCCTTGCCTTTTTCTAGATCGATTTCGCCGTAACTCACGGTCGCGACTCGACGGTTCAGGTCCACGGTCCCGGCGATTCGCGGAATCGCCAGTGACTGATAACGCGCCGATTGCAGCGTGACGGTATCGCTCAATCGAGGATCGTTCCGCGTGCCGCTTATGCGCAGCGTAGAATCGAGCGCTCCCGAGACTTGAAGGTTTCTTCCGGTCGCGGCGACGATAAATGCGCCGACGTCCGGACTCGTCGCGTGTGCGACGAGCGAGAGCGGATCGCTCGCGCGCAGGCCGAACCCGCCGGAGACTTCGGTCGTGAGCGAGGGCACGGAGATCACCGCCGACGATATCGTTCCGCGTCCGTGGGCGGCCGAAGCGGTGATTTCAAACCGCTCCACCGGCAGTCGCGCGAGCGTGCCGTTGAAGACTGCGGCGTGCACGTTCATTGCAAGGTCGGGATAGCGGCCGGCGACGTGCGCGCGAGCGTCGAGCTTTCCGGTAACCGGTGCGGGAATATCGAGCATCGGCAGCCACATTGCCAGGTCGAGAGCGCCGGCCGTTCCGTTGAGGTTGACGGTACGGCTCGATGTTGCGACCGTACCCGTCACTCCGATGTTTCCCGACTTGCCCCCGGCATGCATCGAGGCATGGACGACGTCGCCTTTATTCTGCCACTGCGCGGCGACCGTCCCGAGATCGAGCCGCAGATAACGTGCCCGGGCAAACTCGGCCGTGCCCGACGTTGCCGTGACCTGCTCGCCTTGCAGCGTCGCCTGCAGCTGCATCGCTCCGGTGCCGCGCAGCGTGTCGCCGGTATCGAAGAAATCGTTGAAGTCGGCAAGATCGGTTTGCGGGCCCTTGACCGCAACGCGCGTTGTTTTGCCGGCGACGTTTGCGTCGAAACTCAGCGCCGTGGTGCCGACGCGCACGCCGGCGTTGGTAACGGCGATCGCCGTGAGGTTGCCGCGCACCGTTGCCTTTGAGATCGCGAAAGGCGAGGCCGTTGACCGAGCCTTCCGGCGCGTCGAAGGTTCCGTCAATCGCCGGGGTCGCCGCCTGGCCTCCAATCCTCAAGTCGGCGTCGACGCTTCCCGCAACGAGCCCGGCGGTACGCGGCTGCACCGCGGCGAGCAGCGTGCCGGCGTCGGATGTTTGCACCTGCGCGCTTAAATCGTACCGTGGAACCGGAGCGCCCCCAATCGAGAGGCCGTGAACGGCTCCGGCTACGCCGACGAATGCCGGCCCGAGCATCACCGCGGCGTCGTGCACGCGCAAGGTGCCGTCGGCATAAGCGACGCCGGCCGTGCCGCTGACGTCGAAATCGCGATAGCGGCCATTGGCAACCGCCACCGTTCCCGAAACTCGCGGAGATGAAGGCGTACCGGCTAGAATCGCGCCGAAGCTCGCCGCGGCGCCGGCGGTGCCGGTAATCGCGCCGTCGAGTGCACCGTTCTGCAGTCCGATCGCACCCGCCGCCGTTGCACCTCCCCAAGCACTCGCGATGCGCGCTGCGCCATCGGCCGCAATTCCCCCGGCCGTACGTCCGCCGAAGAAGTCGGCATCGGCAACGGCTCGCGCTCGCGGTATCGATAGGCGCGCGGGCGCGGACGAGCCCGAGCGCTAGATCGTGCGGACGGTCGAGCGCGACACGCGCATACAGCGTCCCGCGAGATCCGCTTATCCGCAACGGGCCCACCGTACCGACGCCGCGTGCGTCGACGTCGAAGAGCGCGGCGGCGCGTTGCGCCGAGTTCGCTCCCCACAACACTCCGCGCGCAGCGATGGCTTTTGGATCGTCGGCGGTGGCCGTCGCAAAGCCACGCAACGGCAAGTTCGGCAGCAAATCGCCCGTGTAAGGGACCGAACCGGGGGGCGCGCGTAGCGCCAGCATCACGTCGACGGCACCGGGAGTCTTGCGCAACGCCGCGCGACCGCGAGCACTGAGCTCCGCGCCATGATAGGCTGCATCGAAGCTCACCACATCGGCTTCTTTTCCGTCGAAGCCGACCAGCGCCTTAACGCGCTCGACGGGAGTCGACGCGTACACGACGCGCGGCGACTTGAGGTCTATCCACGTCATCGGCTGCGTCGCGTCTCCCGCGACGAGTACTGCGAAGTCGAGCGGTCCGCTCACCGGCAGGCGCTGCGCCGCGCTAAACGCGGTGCGCAAGCGCGCCAGATCGCCGCTACCCCGCACGGCCATGCGGATGCGCGGATGGCGCAGATCGTAGATTCCTCCGCTCACGCGCACCGGGACGCCCGCTAGCGTAGCGTCGAGTTGCGGCGTTAGGAGGCCGTCTTCATAAGCATCGATCGGACCGCGAACGCCTTCGACGGGCTGCGAGAGGCCTTGAATTGCGATGCGCGCGCCCTCGAGCATTGCGGAGACCGCAAGGTGAGGCGCAGACGCGCTCTCGGCGGGCAGCGCAAAGTAGCGAGCGTCGATTTGATGCAGCGTTCCGGCACGCAAGCTTAACGTGGGAGAATCGAGGATAAAGTCGACCGCCCCGGAGATAGGCAAGGCCGAGCGCCGTCCAGTGCTGATCCATGGAGCCGGCCTGCGCGTCGATTTTGCCGCGCCCTCGCACTGGATAGAGCCGGCCGGCGCCCTCGCCGTAATCGAAAGCGGCGTTGTAGGTCGAGCGGGCGGCGGTGGAAACGTCGGCGTCCACGCTCGACGTTGCGCGCGTAGAGCCGCGAGTTCGACGCGGCGGGGCGCCGCTCGTCAACGACCGAGATCGAGCCGTCGACGACGCGCACCCGAGCGACCAGCGGCGTGCCCTGCCGGCCCGACGGAGCGGGAAGTTGCGGGATCGGAACGTTGTACGTTCCGTCGCGATGACGAACGATTGTCAGGCGCGGAGCGTAGATCTCCACGCTTCTTAATCCGAAGAGCCGCTTCGAACCGGGTAAGAGGTCGCGCAAACCGTACGCTATGGATACTCGATCGATCGTCGCGAGCGGCTCGTCGCGAGTCGAGAGCACGCGAGCATCTTCGAGCTCGACGCTTTGCGTCGTCAGCGAAACGCGTGCAAACGTTACGTTTGCGTGCAGAGCATTGCTCGCAACAACGCCGGCGACAATGCGAGCGAGCGCTGGAAACTGCCAAATAACGACTGCGGTTACTACGAGCACGGCCGCCGCACCAGCGGCGAAGATCCGGCGGACCGTGGAACGGCTCATAACGGATACTTTCCCGTAACCGGGCAAGCTCATGCGAAATCGCGGGAAGCGCTTGCCGGTCGTCGAAAGCGCAATCGCGGGAGAGCATAAGATGAAGTTAGTCGAGCGTTTCGATCGCGACTCGTTAGAGAAGTGCCCTCTGGTTGCAGAGTCGAGCGAGTTCGCGATCTTCGACGTCGGTAGCGATACGTACGCGCTGGTGCACCGCCACGAAGCCGTCGCGTGGCAAGGCGTCACGATCTCCGGCGATGGTTTATTCCGCATCGCCGACCTGCTCGGGCAAGCAACGCGAGCGCTCTATCGCAACGTCGCCGGCGAGCTCTCAAAGCAGCGAAATCGCTAGCGAATAGGTACTTTCGACCGCCCTTTTGAAGTCTTCAGGCGGATCTGAAAGGAGGCCGTTATATCGTGCGTTCTGCAGCTTTTCTTATTGCCGGTTCGGTACTTTCCGCCATCGCCCTGACCGGATGCCGCGCCGCCGTCACGCCGTCACTCGCGCCCCAGGCGGCCTCGCCCCAGCGCGAGGCTCGATCCAAGTCGCTGCCCTCGATGATTCTGGTCGGCAACTACAGCGGTGACTCGATTCTCGGTTTCCCGCTGAGCGCGAAGGGCAACGTCGCCCCCTCGATAGACATCGAAGGCACCAAAACGGGCCTGGGACATGCCGATAACGTTGCCCTGGACCCCTCGGATCGAATCTATGTATCGATCGATGGAAAAACCATCGGCGCCTTTCCGGCCAACGGAAACGGCAACGTTCGGCGGATTCGTAAGATCGAGGGTTCGAATACCGAGCTCTTCTTTCCGATCGGCGTCGCGCTCGACTCGCAAGGCTATCTCTACGTTGCCGATTGCGGTTACGGCGACGTGAAGGTCTACGCGCCAGGCGCGAACGGCAACGTTTCACCCGTTCGTACCTTCAGTCCGTTGAACAACTGCACGATCGAGCTCGCCGTTGACGCCAACGACAACGTCTACGTTACTTCGGGCGAGAGCCGCATCTCGGAGTTCTCCTCGGCGTCGCAAGGGAACAACCCCATCAAGACTATTGAAGAGCAATCAGGCAAGAACGGCGTCGGCATTCGATCGATCGCCATCGACGGCGACGGAAATATCTACGCCGGCAACCTGCGCGCACACGATATTCGCGTCTTCGCGCCGAGCGCGTCGGGATCGGCTAAGCCGATTCGCACGATCAAAGGCGGCAAGACTCATCTGGGCGCGGCGACCGGACTCGGACTCGATTCCAAGAACCAGCTTTACGTTACGGTGTGCCAGCACTGCAGCGAGGGATCCGGTAAAGACAGCGTGCTGGTCTTTGAGCGCGGGCGCCAAAGGCAACGTCGCACCGCTGGCCGTGATTGCCGGCAGCAAGACGAAGCTGGATTCTCCGACCGATCTGGTTATTAGAGACTGAATTTGCGCCGATGGTCGCTCCTGTTAGCCGTGTTGCTATTGGCGTGCGGCGGCCAAACCGCGCGCTTCGTGCTAGGTCATCAGCTTGCGGATGAAATATATCATCTCCAAAGCGCTGGTGAAGGCGCGTTCCTGCAGGTTAGCTCCGGCGCCGTGGCCGCCCTCGACGACCTCATAAAAGAGATAAGGTAAGTGCATCGCTTCCATTTTTGCGGCGAACTTGCGTGCGTGCTGCGGGCCGACGCGATCGTCTTTGGTCGTCGTCCAGATGAACGGCTCGGGGTACTTCACGCCGGGCCGTAGATTGTTGTAGGGCGAGATCGAGGCAAGGAAGGCGCGCTGGGCAGGATTTGCAACGCTGCCGTACTCACCCGTCCACGAAGCTCCGGCTTGAATCTGCTCGAAGCGCAACATGTCGAGTAGTGGAACTTGAATGTCGACCGCGTTCCAGAGCTGTGGGTGCTGGGTAAACTCGACGCCCATGAGCAACCCGCCGTTGGAGCCGCCTTGGATTCCCAAGCGGCGCGGGCTGGTCACTTTGGTGGCGATCAGATCGCGGCCGACCGCAGCGAAATCGTCGAAGACGCGCTGGCGGTGCGTCGTAAGCCCGGCCTCATGCCACGCCTCTCCGAACTCGCCGCCGCCGCGAATATTTGCCACGGCGTAGACGCCGCCGCGCTCCAGCCAGAGTTTTCCGACGATGCCGTTATAGTTCGGAGTCAACGAGACGTCGAATCCGCCGTATGCGTAGAGCAGCGTCGGGTTGCTGCCGTCGAGCTTCATCGTTTTGGGATGCACGATGAAGTAAGGAATCTGGGTCCCGTCTTTCGACGCCGCCTCGCGCTGTTCGGCGACGTCCTGCGACGCGTCGAACCGTGCCGGGGAAGCTTTGATGTCGCGCAGCGCGCCGGTAGCGGCGTCGAGTTGCCAGAGCGTCGGCGGCGTAAGGAAGCTCGTAACGGTTATATAGGCCGTTTCACCGTCCTGATCGGCGGAGTTAACGACGATCGAGGAGTTATCGGGCAGATCCAGCCGCTGCTTCGACCAGCCTCCCGGAACCGGTGCGTACACCCACTCGCGGCCGCGCACGTTTTCGTACGTCGTCAATAGAAGGCGCGATCTGGTCTGCGCGACCCCGTCGAGCGTCGCGCGCGGACCCGCCGTGTACACGAGCGCCGGACGCAGACGATTTGGTTCGCTTCGCGCCGCGTCCAGGTCGAGCGATATCAGCGAGCCGGCGGGGAACGACGTTCCGTTGATCGTCCAGCGTTGCTGGATGGTGAAGAGCAACCGTCCATCGACCATTCCCTGCGGCTGGGACTTGAGCGGAACGTCGAGCCTGCGCGGTCCGGCCGAAGTCATGATGAACGTCTGCGACGTGAAGGTCGAGAGCGGGCGGTCGATCAGCACGACGGAGTGTCCGGCGCCGTCGTGCAGTTCCACCGGCGTGACGCCGTAGCCGCCGTCGGACTTGCTGCCGCGGAAGACTTCGACCGCTTCGGAAAGCGGTTTGCCGCGAACGACGCGCTTGACGACGTAGGGGTAGCCCGATGCCGTCAGTTCGCCCGGCGACCACTCCCGTGACACCAAAAGCGTATCGCCGCTCTCCCACGCGAACCGCTGCTTGCCGCGCGGTAGGGCGAGGCCGCCGTCGACGAACGCGGCGCTCGAAAGGTCGAACTCACGCACGGTGATGGCGTCTTCGCCGCCGTCGGACAGGCTGATCATGCAGCGATTCTCGGCCGGCCAAACGCAATCGGCGCCTTTCCAAACCCAGTTCGCGTTCTCGGAACGCGCCAGCGCGTCCAAATCCAAGACGGTCGTCCAGGTTGGCGTCGCGCCGGCATAATCCGCGGGCGACGTGCGGCGCCAGATCCCGCGCACGTGATCGGTGTCTTGCCAAAAGTTGTAGACTCGACCGCCGATGAAGGAAGGAACGGGAATCCGATCCTTGGCTTGCGCGATCTTCAAGGCGTCCGCGTAGAGCGTCGAAAAGTTTGGGTCGTTCTGCAGAACCGCCAGAGTCTTAGCGTTTTGCTCTTTTACCCACGCCATTGCGCGCGCGCCGTTGAGCTCCTCGAGCCAGATAAACTGATCGCTCGTCGCGACGGGCATCGTGGCCGGCGTCTGCGCGCGCGCGAACGTCGCGGCGGCGAGGAGTGCAAGAAGGGCGGCTAAGACGGTTGTGACTCTCACGGCGCGATAGATTTAGGGGCTTTGCGAAGGTCCCTCCCGCGGGAGGCCTTGAGTGGCGCCTGTCTAAGGCCCCAAGCCAGGAGGTCGCTCGTGATGAGAACGTGGTGCACGCGCGTCGCGCTGTTCGGAGCCGCATTCGCGCTTGCCTTTGGAGTGCTCGCGACGCCGGCATCTGCCGGACTCGATCTAGCCATCGGTGCGAAAAAACTCGTAAAAGGCGAGCCGCTTTCTAGTTGCAACGACAAAGCGAAAGCCGCACTCAACGCCGTGCTCGAGAACGCGCTGGAAGTCGGCGGCGATACCGGCGAATGGCGGGCCTCCGCCGCTCCCGATTCGTTGGGCAACTCATTGGCGGCCGCGGCGGTGCACTGCTATCCGGCCGACACCGGATACGTCGTCACGTTCACGTGCGCGGTGCAGGCGCCGCCCTATCAGGATTCAGCCAATGGGCTCTGCACGAAGCTCGCCAGCGCATTCGACGCTAAGGCAACGGCGCAGCGATGAAGCGGAGTTATCGCGTCGTCCTCTTTGCGGTCGCCTTCTGCGGCGGACTCCTCGCCAGCATCGCGCCGGTGCCGGCTGCCGTCGACCTTTCGGTGGGCATTCGTCACGTCAGCGACGACGGGACGCTGCAGGATTGCGGCAGTAAAGCGCGAGCGTCGCTCAATGCCTTCCTTCAAAACGCTTCGGAGTCGGCGCCGGGCAGCGGCGATTGGTTGGCCTACTCCAGCAACGGTCCGGACGGGACGCCGGCGGCAGCCGCAGCGCTGCGCTGCTACGCGTTGCCCAAAGGCTACGTCGTAACGTTTACGTGCGTCATCCAGTCGCCGGCAAGTCCGTACACGCCCGACGCCCTATGCCTCAACATCGCACATAAATTCTACGGCGGCGCGATCACGTCGCTAGCACCCATGCCAACGCCCTCTCCGATTCCGACGGGATGCGCCACCAATAGTTTGGTCGGCACGTGGATGTCCGACGACAAGCCCGGGTTTACGTACAAGATGGAGCTGAACGGCGAACTCACCGACAGCGACGGCGTCTCGGGCAACTGGATTCTCAAAGGCAACACCGCCGTTCTCACCTACTACGGAGAGCACTCGATGACGCTCTCGTCGGACGGCAAGCACCTGCGCGGTGGAGGATACAGCCTCACGCGCAAGTGCTAAGCGCAAAACGCTTAGGTTTTCTCCGATACGATCGTCAGCGTCTGTTGGTCGACGCTGTAGTTCCCAGCCGACACGAGATTGTTGGGATAGGCGCAGATCACGCTGTTGTTCGGGCCGTAGATCACCACGAGATTGGGCGGTCCGCAAGACGTTTGCGTGAGATGGTAGCTCGAAAGTAGTTTGGCGCCGGGGCTCTCCGGCTGCGCTTGGTACGACGTATAGGTAACGCTATTAGCGGCGACGATCGATCCGTAGACCGCCGCGCTCGTGGCACCGATTGCAAATGCGCCCCAGAAACCGCCGCCGTAGTAGTACGGCGCCGGGTACCAGGCATAGCCGCCGTTCCAGCCCCACACACCGTGATAGACGGGATTGGCTACCGTCGCACCGTGGTAGACGTAGCCGTTATTTGCGTACGTGCTCGAGTGATACGTCTGACCCCAGGCGTTGGTGGCGGTCCCGGAACCGGAGTACGTGTGGTTGTACGTGTTACCCGAGCCACTCGTGTTGTACGAACCGTACGGATTACTCCCACTGCCGCTGTGATTGTAGTTTCCGGAGTTATAATTACCGTTCGTGCTGCTGCTGTGGCTGCCGTAGCCGTTGGAACCGCTGCTGCTGTGATAGTAGTTGCCGTTGCTCGACGCGCCGCCGGTCGTGGTCCGGTTATAGCCACCGTTGGTCGCCGTCGTCGTGCGGTTATACCCATTGCCGGTGTTCGTTGCGGTAGTCGTGCGGCTCGTACCGGCCGGCCCGGTGCTGGAGTGAGTGGCCGTCTGCGGCGGATGGTAGGTGCCACCGTCGCCGTGCATGTCGAATCCCCCGGACGGCCGCGCCGCCGCCGCGTCCGGCTTGACCGGCCGCCGGCATGAGCGCGAAGACGAGTGCGAGCGAGAGCGAGAAAATGCGGTTAGCGTTCATCTGATCACCTCGTCGACGCGGCCGGTGAGCGAAACGTACGTTCCGGCCTTGGTTTTGATCGACAAAAGGACGCCTCGCGGCGGAAGCTGTGCCGACGAGTGCGTCAGAGGTTGCGTGGTTTGGCTCGGATTGATGTAGACGGTTCCCGAGGCCAGTGGAACGTGCCGTTTGGCGCCGTACTGATAGAGCGTCGCATCGTAAGGGATGCAGCGCAGGAGCTCGCCGACCTTCGTGCAGGCCGCTTTGCCGAGGACGAATGTTCCTTGACCGTCGCTCGACGTGATCGCCATGCTCTCGTCGCGAATGGCAATCCGGACGCCGGCGTAGGTTTTCGTGGTTCCGTCGCGCTGTTGGATGACGACCGTTCCAGTTGCGCCGGCGGGACCCGCAAACGCCGAAACGAGGATCACGAGCGCGACAAGGAGGAGACGCCTTTCAATGGTGCCTTGCATAATGGTATTGTACGACCTAACGATGCTCGAGAGCCAGACCGGCACGATTCTGATATTCACCGGCGCCTTAACCCTGCTTGCCGCAGCTGCAGTCGTGGCGCCGGCCGGCAGTTTTGCGCGCCGTGTTCGGCAGCACCGCGCCCGACCGCGTCGCTCGCGCGGTAGCGAGGCACTGGGGCCTGCTCGTCGCGCTCTTCGGGGCGCTGCTCGTATACGCCGGCTATCACCCGGAGGTGCGCGTGCCGGTGATGCTCGCCGCGGCGATCGAGAAGCTTGGCGTCGCCGCAATCTTCGGGGTCGCGCTGCCGCGCCGCCCGCTACTCGTTGCGATTATCGCCGGCGACGCAGCAATGGCGATTATTTATCTCGTGATTCTCAGCGCGTCGCTGCGATCGTTGCCGACGCAATAACCGGCGCGTTTACTCGTGGCTCTGCGGCGGATTACCGGTGTCGGACCCGGGTATAAGCGACGCATGAGAGCAACCTGGAAACCGCACGAAAAGCACGGGCGCCTTACCAAACAGAGCGATCTGCCCGATAGCGTGTACGCGTTCCCCTCAGAGCGCAAGGAGCCGCTCACGGACGCCCGGCACGTCCGCAACGCCGTGGCGCGCTTCGATCAAGTGACCGGCGTCTCGGATCGCGAGCGGGCCCTCGCCTTCGCCAACATCAAGAAAGCGGCCGAGTACTACGACGTCGATCTCTCTGAGAGCTTCATGGCACGACCTCGGCGTCCACCCGCAGCGCGACCGCAAGGCGGCCGCCCGCAAAGCGGTGGCGACGCGCAAGCGCAAAACGGTGGCGGGCGGGTCGTCACGTAAGAAGAAGGGATCGCGCAAGAGCACATAATCTAGCTCATCCGGAGGTTAGGACGATGGATAAGATGCCGCACGAGCACTCCAACGGGACGGTGCATACGCACGAAGGCGACAAACCGGGCCACACGCACGATCATTTGCACCCTCACGAGCATTACGACGGAACCGTCCACACGCACGAGCACAGCCACGACGGCTCGGATGCCGATCACCAGCACGAGCACGAAGAGGCTGCGCGCGATGCCTCGAGCTAAGGGATCGGGAAAACTTGGTCCGGTGAGATCGCTGCGGTTGCCGCTCGAACTCGATGGTTGGTTCGAGCAACGGCTGCGCGACGATGGGGCTCGCCCTGCGAGCGACATTCTCTTAGAGGCCGTACACGGCGGCTTACGCCTGCAGCCCGGTTATATGATTCGGCAGCACCGCGCGCTCGGCGAGCTGGTTCGGGCCGGCGACCGGATTCACTACGATTCGTACGTTCGCGCGCTGGCCGACTCGTTCGGGAGCGCGTACGTCAACCATCTCGAGGCGTGGCTCTTTGCCGACGGAACGCTTCCATTCGATACGGAAACCTCGACCGAAGCAGGAATTGCCGCTACGCGATAACGCTGCAGGGCGTGGAGTCCCATCGAGCCTGCCCATGCTAGCGCGAACGCACCGACGATCGCGAATCCAAGCCAGCCCACCGAGACGTTCGCGCCCGCGATGCTCGCCAACTCGACGCCGCCAACGACGACGGCAATCAGTACCGATGCCGTCGTGATGCCGAGATTGTAGTAGAGCTTGCGTTCGGGCTTGAGAAAGGCCCAACCGTACGCGCCGAGCATTAGGACTCCGTCGGTCGTATCGACGAGCGACATCCCGGCGGTAAACAACGCCGGGAAGATCAGGATCGCCCAGACCGGTAAGCCTTTACCGGCTTCGATCGCCGCGATGCCGAGGAGACCGACCTCGGTGGCGGTGTCGAAGCCGAGACCGAAAAGCACGCCGATAAGATACATGTGGCGGCTTCGCGTGACCAAGCGCAGCAGAGGCTTGAAGAAACGCCCCAGCAACCCGCGTCGATCGAGCGATTCGCCGAGGCTCTCCTCGCAGAACGTTCCGTTCTTGTCGCAGCCGCAGCAGCGCTTGCACGATGTCGACCAGCACGAACGCGTTGATGGCGGCGATAACGAACAGGAAGGCCGCCGAAATGCCGGTGCCGGCCAGCCCCCCAAAGTTTTCCAAGCTCGGGAGGTGCGAGCGAATGCTTCCCGCGCCGAGTACGATGGCGAGCGTCAGCAGTACCACGATGGTCGAATGCCCGAGCGAGAAGAACAGGCCGACGCCGACCGGCCGTTGTCCCTCTTGCATCAGCTTGCGCGTGACGTTGTCGATCGCGCAGATGTGATCGGCATCCACGGCGTGGCGCAATCCGAACGTGTAGGCGAGCAGCGCCGTGCCTAACAACAGCGCGTGCGGCGGAGCGAAGAAACGAAAGGCGGCGACCCAGACGAGCACGTTGGCTCCAAGCAGGAGCGCGTACGTGATTACAATCTTCGCGCGCGTGGATTCGGCCACGCGATCGCGTTCTACGCTACGAAGACCCGAACCGCCGCGTTTCTGTAGACAAATTCACGAGGGAGCGGTTTGTGCGAAACCGGTACGATCGCGCCGCATCGCGTCTTGTGCCAACGTTTGCGCCAGCTCTCGCCGAACTTCGGCGAGATATGAGGCGTACGGTGCGAACCAGCTCCAGCCGGCCACGTGCGCCGGCGTGCGATCGCTCCAGCTTGCCAGCAGCCGTTCCACGCGCTGCCGTTGCGACTCGCCCAATATCCCCGCGCCGCGTACCGAGTGCAGGACGTTCTCGGTCTCGCGAACGTCGCTGCCGACGTGCTCCCCAAGCGCGTATCCGTTTCTCGCGTTTTGAATTGACTCGCGATCTCCGAGTTGCGCGCGCGTCCGCGAGACGCACATCTTCAAGGCGTTGACGGCGCCTTTTCGGTCGAGCGCCGGCCAAAGGGCGGCGGCCAGCTCTTCGTTGACCGTGCCGCTCTCGAAGAGGGAGAGCGCGGCAAGCAGTTCGAGGCCGCGATCGGAGACGTGAAGGATCTCCGAGCCGCGCCGGACGTGACCGTGGATGACGTCGACGAAGAGCCGGTCGTGGCGCGCTCGCAGCGGCGATCGCGCGACGCGCGCGGCGAGACCTTTAAAAATTCCGTAATCTTCCAGTTCCGGCGAATCTACGAGCAGCTCGATCGACGTTTGAAGCGGCGGCGATTCGATCGAAGCGGCAATCGTGCGCGCCTCGAGCAGCCGGCGGCGTTGCGGCGGAGCGAGCAGCGCCGCGCATACGCGGATGACGACCCGCAGAAAGTCGTTCTCGCTCCCGTCGATACGCTCGATTGCGCGATCCATCAACGCGACGGCCCGATCTCCGTCGTAAGAGGTTAGCGCCTCTTGAAGGTCGGCGAATGCCGCAGACTCTATTGCGTCTCCGTCCCGCGCACCGCTGACGACGAGGATCTGGCGTGCCGCCGCGACGCGATCGTCATCGTCGCGGAACCATGCCGCCTGCGCCACTGCCCGCGCCGCCTCGACGATGCGCTCGCTAGGCCCGGTGCGCAGGGCCGATGCCAGGCGCTCTTCGGCGAGTTTGAGGAGATCGTCCCAGTTGCCGTGCGTCGTCGCTTTTGCCGCAGCGATCTGAGCGCGCTCCTCGTCAAAGCGTAGATGTCGCGCTTCGTAGATCCCGGCCGCCTCTTCGACGAAACGGTCGGCATCGATGAAGCGACCCTGCTTGGCGGCGACCACGGCTGCAGTCATCAAAGCGAGGCGCTGTTCTTCGGGCGTTTCGCCGGGTGATGCCAGCGCGGCCAGGTCGGCGAGCGTTGCGCGCGCCTCCGCGAGCCGGTCGAGCTCGCACGCAAGCATCGCCCGCCGCACGCCGAGACGCCGGTAGAGCGCCGGAGAGGCGTCGGGCGAGATCGCCTGTTGCAGCGCTGCGGCTTCTTGGTAGAGACGCGCGGCGTCGGCACTACGCTGCCGGTATTTGAGCGCCGCAATCCACAAGTTGGGACGCGTCGCCAGCGACGAAACCGGAATCTTGGCGAGGGCGTCGACTAATCGCGAGGACGGCTGCTGCAAGGTTTCGAGAGGCAGGCGATCGAGAATGCCGGCTGCGGCCTCGCGTTCGCCGGCGACGTTGTAAAGCTCCGCGGCTCGCAAGAAGTCACCCACGCGCTCGTTTCCGCGCGCCGCTCGCAGTACGTAATCGGCAAAGTCGCTACCGTGCCGGGCGCGCAGTGCCGGGTGCAGCAACGGATGTAACGTATACGTTCCGGATTCGTACGTGATGAAGCCGGGGAGGCGCAATAAACCTTCGATAACCGGCGAGGCGTGTGCGATGCCGCTCGCAACGGAGATGTCTTCGAGCGTTGCGTGCGGGATGGCCGCCGCGGCCAGCATCGTCGACGTCATCTCCGCGGTTAGCGCCGAGAGCACCTCGTTGACGAGATACTCGTGCAGATCGGTCGGTATGGTGCCGAGCCGGTCGAGCAGTCCGCCGAGGTCGGCTTCGTAATGCGCGATGCGTGCCAGCAACAGCAGTGCGATCGGCCACCCTTCGGCCAAACGGACGATGCGATCGATCGTCGGTTCTGCGAGATCGGTGCCCTGGAAGATGGCCGCCGCTTCTTCGGCGTCGAGCTGCAACTCTTCGCGCGACAGCGTGAGCACTTGATGCGGCTCCAAGTAACGCGCGACGTCGAGCGGCAGGGGCCGTCGCGAACTTACTAGCAGCACGCGCTCGGCCGGACGCGCAGCCAGGAGATCTCCGATGAGCGCAAGCACGCTGGGCTGCCCGGCGATAGTATCGGCGCTTTCGAGAATCAACAGCGCGCGCTCTTGACGGAGCTTCCAGAACTCGAGCAGCGCCCGACTCCAGGCGGCTTCGCCGGCTTCGGTCGCGTGCAGCGCCAATCGGGTGCGCGCGATGGCCTCTCCGCCGGGCGATTCGCCGGCGAGCGCCGCCATCAGACGTCCGGCGAAGTCGACGGTTCCGGCAAGCTCGGCGCAGTTGCAAATCGCGTGACGATCGAATCGGCGAGCGAAAAGCTCGGCGAAATCCGTCTTGCCGTAACCCGGCGGGGCGCAAAGAAGTACGAGGCGCGGTTCGGCTGCACCGAGGCGGGCCAGCAAGCGCCGGCGGGCGAGAATCATCCAGCCGGAGCGAGCGATTTCGTGCGGATCATCTCCTCGAGTAGCGAGAACCACTCGTCCATCCCTGCTCCGGTTCGCGCCGAAAGCTCGAGAATCCGCGCCTCTGGATTGACTTGGCGGATGCTGTGCGATCGCTGCCGCGCGATCGTAGCCCACGGCCTCGGCGATGTCGATCTTAGTGATCGTCGCGACCTGCGAAGTATTGAACGCCAGCGGATATTTGAGCGGCTTGTCCTCGCCTTCGGTCACGGAAAAAAGCACGACGCGCAGGTCTTCACCGAGATCGTATTCGGCCGGACAGATCAGGTTGCCGACGTTCTCGATAAAGAGCACGTCGAAGCGGCGCGTCGATCCAATCGTCGAGTGCCTTCGGCAATCATGTCGGCGTCGAGGCGGCATTCGGCACCGGTGGTGATTTGACGCACGGCGGCGCCGTCGCGGCTCAAACGTATCGCGTCGTTGTCGGTGGCTTGATCGCCGACGAGCACGCCGACTTTATAGCGAGGTCCAAGCCGTTCCAGCGTGCGTTCGAGCAGCGTCGTTTTACCGGAGCCGGGGCTCGACAGCACGTTGACGACGAGCGTTCCGCTCGCAGCAAAGCGTTCCCGAAGTCGGTTTGCGATCGCGTCGTTCTTTACCATGAGATTACGCGCGATAGCGATGACGCGCATCTGGTTCATGCCGGAACCTCCATTGCGACGAGTTCCATTTCACGTCCCCGAACGACGCGAGGCGAGACGGTTTCACAGTCAGGGCAGAGTAATCCCGAGCCGGGCCGCGGTGCGCGTTCGCCGAGACACCGCTCGCAGTAGACGACCAGCGGAATCTCTTCGAGGCGCAGTTGACTGCCTTCGCAGATCGTCTCGGCCGTGACGGCATCCCAGGAGAAGAGCAAGGCGTCGCGGACGATGCCGCTCAGCGCTCCGATGCGGACGTGGACCGCATTGACGCGGTCGATCCCCTGCTCGCGGGCGGTCGTTTCGACGCCCTCTAAGAGACTGAGCGCTACCGAGATCTCGTGCAAACGTTCGCCTTCCTTGCGACAGATCGGTCGAGCATTAACCATAACCGTTGGCGGGGGATTTGAAAAGCGGGTTCAGCGCCGGTGACCCGCCGGGTGCTCGCTCACTCGTAACCGTTCGGTAACGCCCTTTCGCCTGCCGGTTGCCTACGGAATTTAGGGCGCGCGTTCGCTCGGGAGCGGCCGTTCGCGCAGAGCCTCAGCGAATCTCAAAAGCCGGCGGGTGCAGTAACAATTCGGTAACCGATTTGTGCGCATTTCCCCGATAAAACAGCAGCCGCACACCCTTGTAATTCGCAATTGTTTTCACTAGCCTGATTAGTACGGTGTCCTGCGCGCCGCTGCGCGAGGTTCGGTTTTGCGGCGCATTACGTGTGAGGATAATTGCATGGCGGAAACAGTCGTAAACGTCCTCTGGATCCCGGCCGGACTTAGCTGCGACGGCGATTCGGTAGCGCTAACGGGCGCGATCGCAGCCTAGCATCGAGGAGATCGCCCTCGGCGCCCTTCCCGGACTGCCCCCCGTCAAGTTCCACTGGCCGCTGATCGAGTTTAGTTTGGGCGGCTCGGAGTTTCTCGAGGCCTTTTTCAAGGCCGAACGCGGCGAGCTCGACCCGTTCGTTTTAGTGATCGAAGGCTCGATCGCCAACGAAGAGATCAAAAAAGAAGGCTACTTCACGGGCTTTGGCAACGCGCCGGGAACCGATCAGCCGATTACGTTCAGCGGTTGGATCGATCGCTTATCGCCCAAGAGCGTGGGCCATTTTGGCCGCTGGAACGTGCGCGACGTACGGCGGCATCCATGCGATGGCCGGCAATCCGACCGGAGCGATGGGCATTCTCGATTATCTCGGCTGCGACTGGAAATCGAGCGCGGGCGTTCCCATCGTTTGCGTACCCGGATGTCCGATCCAGCCGGACAATCTCTCGGAAACGATTCTCTATCTGCTTTGGCAGGCTGCAGGACGAGCTCCGATGATTCCCACTCGACGACGCGGGCCGGCCGACCTGGCTCTTCGGCAACACCGTGCACGAAGGTTGCGATCGGGCCGGTTACTACGAGCAGGGCGAGTTCGCCACGGAATACGATTCGCCCACGTGCTTGGTCAAGCTCGGCTGCTGGGGACCGGTCGTTAAGTGCAACGTTCCCAAGCGCGGCTGGATGGGCGGCGTCGGAGGCTGTCCCAACGTCGGCGGAATCTGCATCGGCTGCACGATGCCGGGCTTCCCCGACAAGTTCATGCCGTTCATGGACGAGCCGCCGGGCGGCAAGATCTCGTCGACGGTCACGCACCGCGACCGGCACGGTCGATCAAGGCATTGCGCAACTTCACGACGGCAACGCTCGACAAGGAGCCGAGTTGGCGCCATAAGGGCAAGCAGCTCACGACGGGCTACATTAAAGGCTGACGACGGAGCGTACGAGAACGATGGCTATTAAAGATCTTCCCGGCACCGTCACCGGAACTCAGCCTTCGCGGCTGGTCGAGATGTCGTGGGATCCGATTACGCGGATCGTCGGAAGCCTCGGAATCTACACGAAGATCGACTTCCAGAAGAAGATCGTCGCCGAATGCCACGCGACCTCGTCGATCTTCCGCGGCTACAGCATCTTCATGAACGGCAAAGATCCGCGCGACGCGCACTTCATCACGTCGCGCATCTGCGGAATCTGCGGCGACAACCACTGCGTCTGCTCGGTCTACGCGCAGAACATGGCGTTCGGCGTGCGGCCGCCGGCGATGGGCGAGTGGATCATGAATCTCGGCGAAGCCGCCGAGTACATGTTCGATCACAACATCTTTCAGGAGAATCTCGTCGGCGTCGACTACTGCGAGAAGATGGTTCGCGAGACCAATCCGAGCGTTTGGGAGAAAGCGAAGAAGACCGAAGCGCCGAACGCCGAGAATTCACGGCTACAAAACGATCGCCGACATCATGACGTCGCTCAACCCGTTTACCGGAGACTTCTACCGGCAAGCACTGCAGATCAGCCGCTACACGCGCGAGATGTTCTGCCTGATGGAAGGGCGCCACGTGCATCCGTCGACGCTCTATGCCGGCGGAACGGGAACGGTCGCGACGCAGCAGCTCTTCACCGACTACTACTCGCGGCTCATGCGCTACATCGAATACATGAAGGTCTGCGTGCCGCTGCACGACGATCTCTTCGACTTCTGGTACCAGGCGCTGCCCGGATACGAGCATAACGGCGAGCGGCGCATCTTGCTGGGCTGCTGGGGCGCGTTCCAAGATCCCGACCATTGCGACTTCCAGTATAAGAACATGACGCAACTGGGGGCGCCAGATGTTCGTGACGCCGGGCGTCGTCGTCGACGGGAAGCTGGTGACCAACGATCTCGTCGCAGATCAATCTCGGCGATTCGCATTCTGCTCGGCCATTCGTACTACGACGATTGGGAGAACGAGGAGATCTTCGTTCCTCAAGATCCGCTCGGCAATCCGGTCGACCGGCGTCATCCGTGGAACATGCACACGCTGCCGACGCCCAAGAAACGCGACTTCGCCAACAAGTACAGCTGGGTGATGTCGCCGCGCTGGTTCGACGGCAAGGATTATCTTGCGCTCGATACCGGCGGCGGCGCCATCGCGCGCCTCTGGTCGACCGCGCTCTCCGGTTTGGTGGACATGGGCGGCTACGTCAAGGCGACCGGCAACAGCGTGCAAGATCAATTTGCCCAAGAGCGCGTTCAGCGGGCCGGTTTCCTTCGAGTGGAAGGTGCCGAAGTGGTCGAACACGCTGGAGCGCAATCGCGCGCGCACGTACTTCCAAGCGTACAGCGCCGCAGCGCGCTGTTCTTCCTCGATAAAGCCTTCGAGGAACTCAACGCCGGCAGAACGCGTTCGTGGGAGCCGTTCACGGTGCCGAAGGAGGCGATCGGCTGCGGTTTTACCGAGGCAGTGCGCGGGCGTTCTCTCGCATCACATGGTCATCCGCGACGGCAAGATCGCCAACTATCATCCGTGGCCGCCGACGCCGTGGAACGGGAACCCGCGCGACATCTACGGAACTCCGGGACCGTACGAAGACGCGGTGCAGAACACGCCGATTCACGAGGAGAACGGACCGGACTCTTTCAAGGGCATCGACATCATGCGCGCGGTGCGCAGCTTCGATCCCTGTCTGCCGTGCGGCGTTCACATGTATCTGGGCGAAGGGAAGAGCATCGAGACGGTCCATTCACCGCTCGCGCCGTTCGGATAAACGTCAAGGGATGAGCTCCGACGTCGCTGCCGTTGGAAGGCGGATCGAAGAGCTGCTCGCTGGTTTCGGCACGCCTGGGGAGCACGGCGAAGCCCGCGAGCGGGCGGAGGAGCTCGTTCGGACGATCGTTACGCTGTACGGTGAGGGACTCGAACGTCTGCTCACGATCGTGCACGCCGAGCTTGGCGAGCGTTCCGACGAGCTCTTCGGACGGATCTGCGAAGACAGGCTCGTCGAGGGGCTCCTCTGCCTGCACGGATTGCATCCCGTCTCGCTCGAGGACCGCATCGAGGCACGCGATGCAATCGGTGTTGCCGTACATCCGGTCGCACCACGGAAACATGGAGCTCTCGCGGATCGACGGCGACGTCGTCTATCTTGCGCCTCGAGGGCAGCTGCGACGGCTGCGCCGCCTCGGCCTCGACGCTCAAGCAGGCCGTCGAACGCGCCATTCTGGAACGCGCGCCGGAGATTCGGGAAGTGCGCGCCGAGGAAAGCCTGCTCGCGCCGAGCGGCTTGCCGGAAACCTCGCTCCGGGTCGTCGCACGGGTGTGAGTGATGTGAATAACGGTGGAGACAATCAGGCGCTGCTGCAGCGCATGCTGCGCAAGCGCCCGCCGCCCGGCGAGCGCTGTGACTTCTGCTCGGCGCCGCTTGCGCCGGAGCACAGCCATCTCATCGAGCTTGCCGCGCGGCGGATTCTCTGCTCCTGCCGGCCCTGCTACATCGTCTTCGAACCGGAAGGCGCCGCAGTCGGGCGATACCGTCCGATTCCCGAGCGTTACCTCGAGCTCGCGGATTTCGCGCTCGAAGATGCGACATGGGACGCGCTCGCCATTCCGATCGGTCTAGCTTTCCTCTTTTACAACTCGCTGGAAAAGAAGATGGTCGCCTTTTATCCCAGTCCGGTCGGCGCGACCGAATCGTTGCTGCCGCTCGATACGTGGGGCGAGATCGCGGCGGCCAACCCCGTTCTGTCGACGTTGAGTCCCGACGTCGAAGCGATCCTGATACAACGCTCCGCGAGAGCGGCCGCGCTGCTTCATCGTGCCGATCGACGCCGCCTACGAGCTGGTCGGCACGATCCGGAGCACGTGGAAGGGCTTCGACGGCGGCGAGGAGGCGCACCGCCGCATCGGCGAGTTCTTCGACAAGGTCGAGGAACGGGCGCGCGGCAGCGTGACGCGCGCACGTGACATGATCGATCTCTCGTTTAGCATTACCGGCGCTCGCGTCGATCGCTATGCAGCGTCGCCGTGCATCCTGCTGCGAGTTGCGCGTGCAGGAGCGAACCGGTGCACGCGTGGGCGCGATCGCGCTGCGGGCGCAGATTCAGCTCGAGGTCGCGCGCCGGCGCTACCTCCCTGAAGAGAGCGCGCTGCTCGCCGAACTCTTCGGCGAGCCGTCGCGTTACGCGCAAACGCTCAAACCGATGCTCTGGACACACGTCGCGCAGACGGTGCTGGCATTCCAAGGCGAAGGCGAGTTCGATTTGCCGGTGCCCTGCAGCTACGATTTCGAAGTAGCGTCGAATAAGTATCTGGCGTCGCTGCAGGAAGGCGCGATACCCATCAACCTGCTCTTCAGCGGCGCGGTCTTCGTAGACGGGCCGGACGCCGTTACGCCGGAGTTCGTCCCGTGGAGTTGCGAGGCGCGCTACGCGCTCCCGGTGACGCTGTGGCGCGAAGCGATGGAGGCTTTCTTCCCCAACTCCGCATGGATCCGCGTCAATCGCGACCTCTTCGACGAACTGCGGCGCTTCAAGACGGCGACCGGCTTCCGACGTGGGACGCCGCGCTCGAACGCCTCTGCGAGCTGGCACGGGTGAAGTCGTGAACTCAATGGCGCCGGCCCTCGCCGTCGCCAACGCGGTGCTGTACGAAGGCTATATTCTCTTTCCGTACACCGCGTCGGCAAAGAAGAATCGCATCCGCTGGCAGTTCGGCGTGATCGTGCCGCAGGCGTACGCCGACGGCGGAACGGGCGAGCCGGCCGAGGCGCAGACCGAAATCTTCGTCGAGCTGCGAAGAGTCGACGCGCGTAACGGTATTGGTCCGCTTTCTCCAAGTCGAGCCGCGCTGGGTTCAACGGCTCGAAGACGGCGACTTCGTTACGGTCGATGCGCTCGAGATCGATGGGCGTCGCATGGTCACGTTCGACGAAGGCGTCGAACGCGAAGTCGCGCTCTGCGTCGATCCGGCGATGCCGTCGATCGCCGTTCCGATCGCATTCGGCGCGGAGGAACGGATCGAACCGCTGCACGATGCCGCGGGCAACGCTTCGCGGTCGAATTCTTCGCCGGCGCTGGGCGCTGCACGGCTCGGTGACGGTCGATTGCGAGCCGGTGGTCGCGAAGCCGTCGCTGCGCAAACTGCGCGTTCGCATCGCGAATGCGTCGGCCGTCGTCGAGGGCGAGCGAAGCTCGGCGCTGCGGACGGCGTTCGTTTCGACGCACACGCTGCTCAATGCCGAGCGCGGCCGTTTTCTCTCGGTGCTCGACCCGCCGCACGAGGCCGAAACGGAAACCGCCGCGCTGGTCAATCGGCACACCTGGCCGGTTCTGGTCGGCGACGGCGAAGCCGACGCGCAGCGCTCGCCGCTCGTGCTCTCCTCGCCGATCATTCTGTACGACTTTCCGGCGGTCGCGGCGCAGAGCGAAGGCGATACCTTCGACGCTACCGAGATCGACGAGCTGATGATGCTGAGCGTGCGCAGCCTCTCCGACGAGGAGCGCGACGAAGCGCGAGCGACCGATCCGCGCGCCCGCGCGATCGTCGAGCGCGCGGAGCGATTCGGCGCCGAGGAGCTGACCGAGCTGCACGGCGTGCTCGACATCCCGTCGATGGATTGCGTATTCGTGCAAGGAACGAAGATCGCGAAGGGCTCGGTGGTTCGGCTCCATCCCAAGCGCCGCGCCGACGTCTGGGATCTCTTTCTCGACGGCAAACTGGCTACGGTGCGCGCCATCCATCAAGACGTCGACAATCAAATGTACGTCGCGGTGACCGTCGACGACGACCCCGCCAGCGAACTGCACGACTGGTACGGGCGCTCGCTCTTCTTTTATCCCGACGAAGTCGAACCGGCGTCGATGGTTGCGGAGAGCTCGGGGTGAAGCTGCTGGTGGCCGGTATCGGCAACATCTTTTTCGGCGACGACGGATTCGGACCGGAGGTCGCACGCGCACTGGCTAGCGACGAGTTCCCCGGCGTCAAGATCGAAGACTTCGGCATCCGCGGGCTCCATCTCGCCTACGAGCTGCTCTCGGGCTACGACCGCGCGTTCCTCATCGATGCGGTTCCCCGAGGCGGACGGCCCGGCACGCTTTATTTGATCGAGCCGGATTCGCCGCGTTCGGCAACGATGCCCGACGCGCACCGAATGGATCTCGAAAATGTCTTTGCGTTTCTCGACCTGCTCGGCGGCAAGCCGCCGCCGATTACCCTCATCGGGTGCGAGCCGTCGCAGATCGACGAAGAGATCGGGCTCTCGCAACCGGTTCGCGAAGTGGTCGTGCCGGCGGCCGACCTCGTGCGCAGACTCCTGAGCGAAACCTTAGCCGCGACCAATGGCGGCGGAAAAGAGAGCAAGGTATGGTCAGAGGCATAATCGTAGGCGCGATTGCCTTCGCAGTTGCATTCGCAGCCGAACGCGTCATTGCCGGCATGCAGCCGGATCTCGATCGGTACGACGCAATGCGCAAGATGTCGGGTGAGGAGCCGCTTCCCAAAGAGCTGCTCTCGACGGTTGGATCGCTGTTCTCCGGGTCGGTGGACAAGAGCGCCGTTTCCTCGCTGATCGACTCTCTCACCAACGACGCCGTACGCTACGCAAAGATGCGAGGCATGTGAATCGAATGGCCGCGCAGGCGGAAACGGTCACCCGCTACGACGTCGATTCGGCAGACTCTTCGCTGACGATTGACGCCCGATCGACGCTGCACGCCGTGCGAGCGGCGGCCTCGGGGCTCACCGGATACGTCGTTGCGGGCTGGAACTCCGACGGCAGCGTGGCCGCTGCCCCGGCCCCGATCGTACACGTCGAGTTTCCCCTCGACCAGGTTCGGTCCGGCAACCCGATGCAGGATCGCGAGATGCGTCGTCTGGTCGACGCGGGAAGATTCCCCAAAGCAAGCGGCGATCTTCGCAGCGTTGACTTGATTGCACCACCGGGTCGTTACCGGGCCAGCGGCGAGATCACCCTGGTGGGCCGCACGCGCACCTACGCCGGCGAGTTTACGATGACAAACGACGGGGGGATCGTTACCGTCGAAGGCGAGTTCAGCCTCGATATCCGCGACTTTGGCCTCAAACCGCCGAGCTTGCTGATACTCAAGGTCGATCCCGTCTTACGCGTGATCTTGCGGCTAGTTGCGAGGAAGGGCGCGTGACGGTTATCGAAGAGCGATGCGACGGGCGTGTTCAATTGAAAGTCATGGCAGAAAAGCCGAACTACGAACGCTTCGATGTTGCGAGCACCGACTCGTCGCTGACGTTCTTTGCGACTTCGACCCTCTTTCCGGTGTACGGAAAAGCGACCGAGATGACCGGCTACGTCGAGGCGGCTTGGCACGAGAACGGCACGCTGGCCGTCGATCCGCCGCCGCGGATGTACGTCGAGCTCAAGGTCGAGAGCCTGCGCACCGGCAACGAGCTGCAGGACCGCGAGATGTGGAAGCTCGTCGATAGCAAGCGGTTTCCCAAGATCGTCGGAGAGCTGCGCGAGCTGAGCGCGGCTGCGCTACCAGGGCGCTACACTGCCGCGGGCAATATCACGCTGGCCGGCTTGGCGCGCCGCTACGAAGGCGAGCTGTTGCCTTCCCGCGATGGCGATTTAGTGCGAATCGCCGGCGAGATCAACGTTGACGTGCGCGACTTTGGATTGAAGTCGATGAACCTGCTCGTGCTCAGCGTCGAACCGCTGGTGCGCGTGCGCCTGCGCATGGTCGCGCGTAAGAAAGGGTAGAGGCCGCTATGTGTTTGGCCATTCCCGGCCGCATCATCGAAATTTCGCCCGAGCAGTCGGCGCTGGCGAAGGTCGACGTGGCCGGCGTGCGGCGCAACGTCAACATCAGCCTCCTCGTGGACGAGGGCGTGCAATCCGGGGACTGGGTCTTGATCCACGTCGGATTTGCCATGAGTAAGATCGAGGAATCGCAGGCGCGCGATCAGCTGCGCATGCTCGCGGCGCTGGGTGAAGACGAGATGGCAATGGACGAGATACGGGGTTATACGTTTGCCGAACGCGAGTGAAGGCTGCACGACCTGCGGCGACACTGCGTTGGCACTGCGGGTCCTCGAACGCGACGGCAACCGCGCGGTTTGCGCCGGCGCGGATGGTGGCCGGAGTGTCGTAGAGCTGGATTTTGTTCCCGACGCTACGACCGGCGACGTCGTACTCGTTCATTTTGGCGTTGCGATCGCGCGGGCACCACGGGAATCGTGAGATGAAGTTCGTCGACGAGTTTCGCGACCCGCAGCTCATTCGCAATGTTTCGCGCGAAATCGGCCGGCTGGCCGATTCCGATCGCCACTACCGCATCATGGAGGTCTGCGGCGGGCATACCCACGCTATTTACCGGCACGGCCTCAAGAATCTGCTGCCGCCCAACGTCGAACTGATTCACGGACCGGGATGTCCGGTCTGCGTCTTGCCGATGGGGCGCATCGACGACGGTCTGGCGATCGCCGAACAGCGCGACGTAATCATGACCGCGTTCGGCGATATGATGCGCGTTCCCGGAACGCGGGGAACGCCGCTCGAGCTCAAGGCGCGCGGCGTGGATATCCGGATGGTGTATTCGCCGCTGGACGCGCTGCGCATCGCTCAAAACACACCCGATAAACACGTCTTTTTCTTCGCCATCGGCTTCGAAACGACGGCACCGTCGACGGCGTTGACGCTGGCACGCGCGAAGGCGCTGGGGATTCGCAACTTTTCCGTGTTCTCCAATCACGTCACGATCGTTCCGGCGATTCGCGCGATTTTGGATTCGCCCGATATGCGTCTCGATGCGTTCGTCGGCCCGGGACACGTTTCGACGGTAACCGGATGCCGGCCGTACGAGTTCATCGCGCGCGACTACGGCAAGCCCGTCGTCATCTCGGGCTTCGAGCCGCTCGACATCCTCGAGTCGATCCTGATGATCTTGCGGCAGCTGCGCGATAAGGAGTCGCGCGTCGAGAATCAGTATCGCCGCATCGTTCCCTGGGAAGGCAACTTGCCGGCGCTGGCGGCAATCGGCGAAACCTTCGAGCTGCGGCCGTATTTCGAGTGGCGCGGCTTAGGATTCATCTCGCAGTCGGCGCTGAAAGTCTCCAAGGCCTACGCGCAGTGGGATTCGGAGGTGCAGTTCGAGGTGCCCGGCGTGCGCGTCACCGATCCGAAGGCGGCGCAGTGCGGCGAGGTGCTCAAAGGCGTGCTCAAGCCGCCGCAGTGCAAGCTCTTTGGAAAAGAGTGCAATCCCGAGCATCCCATCGGCGCGCTGATGGTCTCGAGCGAGGGTGCCTGCGCGGCCTACTATCGTTACGTGCACCTCAACGAGTCGGTGACGGCGTAGAGGTCCGCAGGCATGGATACCATCGAACGCGCCGTGCCGCGGGTGCGTTTCGCCGACAGTCAAATCGAAATGGCGCACGGTGCCGGCGGCAAAGCCTCGCGGCGTTTGGTCGAAGGCCTTTTCGTTCCATTGCTCTCCAACCCAATTCTGGAGACGCTCTCCGACGCCGCCATCTCACATTTCAACGGCTCGCGGATTGCGACGACCGCCGACGCCTACGTCGTCAAGCCGCTGCGTTTCCCCGGTGGGTCGATCGGTGAGCTAGCCGTGAACGGAACGGTCAACGACTTGGCCGTCTCCGGTGCCAAGCCGCTCGGCCTCATGGCGGCGTTCATTCTCGAGGCCGGCCTGACCGGCGACACGCTGCGAGCCGAGGTCGAAGCGATGGCGGCGGCGGCGGCGCGTGCCGAGGTTGCGATCGTCGGCGGTGACACCAAGGTCGTCGAGCACGGAATGGCCGATGGAATGTACGTCACGACCTTCGGGTTCGGCGAAGTCGATGCGCGCGCACATCTCGGGCCGGCGCGAGTTCGCGAGGGCGATCGGGTGCTGCTCTCGGGCCCCATCGGCGATCACGGCATCACCATTCTGCTCGCGCGCGGCGAGCTCGATCTCGAAGCCGACTTGGCATCGGACACGCGCTCGGTCGCGCCATTCGTCGACGCGCTGCTCGATTCGGCCGGGGATGCGCTGCACTGGATGCGCGATCCGACGCGCGGCGGCGTCGCCACGGCACTCAACGAGCTGGTGCATGCGACCGAATTCGGTATAACGCTCTTCGAAGAAACGATTCCGCTGCGCGACGAAGTGCGCGGAGCCTGCGAGATTCTCGGCCTCGATCCGTTGCACATCGCCAACGAAGGACAGCTTCTTGCCGTTGTCGCGCCCGACCACGCCGATGCGGCGCTGGCAGCGATGCAGGCCGTACCGGGCGGCGAAGGTGCCGTCTGCATCGGTGAAGTGAGGTCGAAACCGGCGCGCGCGGTGCTGGCGGTGACGAGCTACGGTGGAAGCCGCATCATCGACATGCTCGTCGGTGACCCTCTTCCACGCATATGCTGACGCACGAACCGTCGCTGCGGAAACTCGAGCGATGGATGCGCACAGCGCTTCGAGGAACGCGATGCCGTCTCCGAGACGTTCTTCCCGCAGCAAGCGCGGCCGCTGGCTCTGGCCTGCCGGCAGACGTTCGAGCGGTTTCGCCGCGGCGGCCGTTTGCTGGCATTTGGAAGAGGCGCCTACGCGACCGACGCGCAGCACGTCTCGGTGGAGTTCGTTCACCCCGTCATCGTCGGAAAGCGCGCGCTGCCGGCGATGGATTTGAGCTTGGCTTTCGCGCCGTGGATCGACGCGATTCTCGATCCGAATGATATCGTGATGGGCTTCGGTCCGCCCGAAGGCGACCCCGAGGTTATGCGCGTGCTCGAGCGAGCGCACGACCGCGGCGCGCTCACCTTTGCGCTACCCGGAGAGAAGGCCGATTATGCCGTAGCGGCTCCCAGTACCGATCCGCACGTGCATCAAGAGATGATCGAGATTCTCTGTCACACGCTATACGAAACCGTGCACGTTTTTTTCGAGCACGACGAGATGGGACACGACGTCGGCGCGTCGAGCTTTCTCTATCCGTTTTTGGGCGAACGCGGCGGATCGCAGGATTCGCTGGTGGACGAAGTCGCCGCCTCAATCCTCATGAAGGCACAAGATGCGCGTCGTTTGCGCGGCGAGGTCGTCGCGAGCCAGGCCCCCGCGATGGCGCGGGCCGTAACGGCAATCGCCCGCGAGCTCCAGTCGGGCGGCAAGCTCATCCTCTTCGGTAACGGGGGCTCGGCAACCGACGCGACGGATTGGGCGCTGGACTGCGTGATTCCCGAAGGAGACGTTCGTCCGATTCCGGCCGTTTCGCTGGCGCTCGAACCGGCCATCCTTACGGCCGTTGCCAACGACGTCGGCACCGAGGTCATCTTCCTGCGCCAGCTCGTCGCGCAAGCGCGTCCGCACGACGTGGCCATCGCGCTCTCGACCAGCGGCGGATCGAAGAACGTCGTCGCGGCACTCGAAGAGGCGCGCAAACGCGAGATGCTCACCATCGCGCTGCTCGGATACGACGGCGGCGAGATCGTTCGCCGCGGGCTGGCCGACATTCCGATCGTCGTTCACAGCGATTACATCCCGCGGATTCAAGAAGTGCAGGGAAGCATCTATCACGTCATGCGCGAGGCGCTCGATAGGCTCGGCCGCGATGCCGCTTGAGCTTTATGGGACGCGTTCGTGTCCCTATACCGCCGAACTGCGCTCCGAACTGCAGTGGGACGGCAAGCCGTTCGTCGAGTACGACGTCGAAGCCGACGCCGGCGCGCTCCGGCGTCTCTTCGCGCTCGTCAGCGGCTCGGTCAGCGTGCCGGTGCTCGTCGAAGACGGGCAGGTCATACAGGTCGGCTGGAACGGTCAAGGCTGTTACGTAGCCGCCGCACGGACGTGATCGAGGCCCGGCACGTACGCATCACCGGGATCGTGCAGGGCGTCGGCTTCCGCCCGTTCGTCTACCGGCTCGCCCGCGCGCACGGCCTGCACGGCTGGGTGCTCAACGCCGAGACCGGCGTCGAGATACACGTCGAAGGGGCACCATCAGCGCTGCCAGGTTTTCTCGGTGCAATCGAATCACAGGCGCCCGCCGCGTCGCGCATCGCCTCGTTCGACATCGTTCCGACGCTGGTGTCGGGATTCGACGACTTCACCATTCGCGAGAGCGTGCGAACGAGCCGCCCGACGGTGCGCGTCTCGCCGGATTTGCCGGTCTGCGAGGATTGCTTGCGCGAAATGGGCGACCCGAACGACCGCCGCTTCGGTTACCCGTACATAAACTGCACCAACTGCGGGCCGCGCTACAGCATCATTCTAGGTTTGCCGTACGACCGTCCGCAGACGACGATGCGCGACTGGCCGATGTGCGAGCGCTGTGCCGCCGAATATCACGATCCGCTCGACCGCCGCTTTCACGCGCAGCCCGTCGCGTGTCCCGACTGCGGGCCATCGTACTATTTGACGGTCGACGGCGTCACGGAGCGCGGGGACGCGGCGGTTTCTCGCGCCGCAGCGCTGCTGCGCGAGGGTGCGATCGTCGCGATCAAAGGTCTGGGCGGCTACCACTTGGCTTGCGACGCAACGCAGCCCGAGGCGGTCGCGCGCGCTGCGCGAACGAAAGTATCGAAAAGAGCGGCCCTTTGCGGTGATGACGCGCGATTTAGAATCGGCCGCAGCATTGGTGGACCTCTCGCCGGAACACGAACGCCTGCTGCAATCCATGCAGCGGCCGATCGTGCTGGCTCCGGCAAAGGTTGAGTTAGAGGGCGTCGCGCCGGAGAATCGCGACTACGGCGTCATGCTGCCGTACACGCCGCTGCATCATTTGCTCTTCCGGCACGGCGCGCCCAGCGTGCTGGTGATGACGAGCGCGAACCGCTCCAGCGAACCGATCGCGTACGCCGATGACGACGCGTTCGAGCGGCTCTCCGGAATCGCCGACGCGTTTTTGACCGGCGAGCGCGAGATCGCGCGCCGCGTCGACGACTCGGTGGCAGCGGTCGGTCCGTACGGCCCGGTCGTGCTCCGTCACGCGCGCGGAGGCGCGCCGGCTGCGATCGCCCGGCTACCGACGCGCCGTCCGACGCTTTGCACGGGCGCCGATTTGAAGAACGCGGTTACGCTGGTCGTCGACGGGCAAGCATTTACGAGCCAGCATATCGGCGATCTCGATCACTACGGATCGTTCGCGGCGTTCAAAGAAACGATCGCCGATCTCTGCACGATGTACGACGTGCCGATGGGCGAGCTTCTGGTCGTCCACGACGCGCATCCGGAATATGCATCGACCCAGTACGCTCGCACGCTTCCGGGCGAACATCGAGCCGTACAGCATCATCGCGCGCACGTCGCCAGCGTGCTGGTCGAACGCGAGGCGTTCGATACGCGCGTCGCCGGGATCGCTTTCGACGGAACTGGTTACGGCGACGACGGAACGATTTGGGGTGGAGAGATCTTCACCGGCAGCTTGCGCGAGGGCCTAACGCGTGCCGTTTGGCTGCGTGAAGCCAAGCTACCCGGCGGCGACGCCGCCGCGCGCTATCCGGTGCAAGCGGCGGCCGGCTTTTTGAGCGAGCTCGACGATTTGCCCGATCTTACCGCCGCGCCTTTCGACTTCCCGGAACGTTACACCAAAGCGAAGCGGTTAACCGAGAGCGGCATCCGTACGTTTACCACGACGTCGGTCGGCCGGCTCTTCGACACGGTGGCCGCGCTGCTGGGCTTCACGCGTCCGATCACGTTCGAAGGGCAGGCGGCGATGTGGGTCGAGCACCTCGCCTGGTCGGACGCGAGCGAAGATAGCTATCCTTTCCCCGTCGTCGCTGCGCGGCTGGACTTTCGCCCGCTGCTGGCGGCCGTGGTCGCCGATCGCCGGCGCGGCCGCGACGTGCGCGAGATCGCGGGCGCCTTTCATCGCGCGCTTGCGGACGCGATCGCGAGCGCCGTCGAGATGCTCGAACCAAAGCAGATCGTTGCGTCGGGCGGCGTCTTCCAGAACGCACTGCTGGTCGAACTGCTCGCCCAGCGTTTCGGCGACCGGCTTTGGATCAACCAAAAGGTTCCCGCCAACGACGGCGGCATCAGCCTCGGCCAGGCGGGCATCGCCGCCGTTTACTCAGGCACGACCGCTTAGGGTGAAGCCGGCGTCCAATCCGTTCCGTTCGAGTACTCGATGCGCGTGACACGATAGGTCGCCATACGCGCTGAGAGGAGCGGGAAGGCCGCGACGCTCTGTTTCAACCCCGTGCAGTTCTCGTCGTAACCGCGATTCGTGCTGCTCTGCCAGGTCGACAGGTCTTTCCATCCATGGATCTCGACGCTCGGAGAGAAGGTGCCGCGGCGATCGAGGGTCAGCGTGGCGACCTGCTCTCCGGCGTGGTTCATCAGCAGGAACTCAAATAGCACGCGAGTCGCCGTTAGCGAGCCTTCGTTCTTGAACGAGATGCAGGCATGAGCGCCGCGTCCGTCGCGCATCACGGCCGCCCAGCCGTTGAAAACGGCGATGCCGCCGGGCGGCGTACCACCCAGCGTCGGCGTGCCGAAATGCAGCAGGCGATACGGATTCGGTGTCGCCGACGGGGTGGCCGTCGGCTTGGGTGAAGACGTCGAAAGTTGAGCCGTCGCCGGCGCGGCCGCGCCGATCGCCACGGCGGCAATGGCGAAAAGCCAAACGGCATTCCTTTTCATGGTAAAGCCGTTCTCGATGGAATTCACCGCTCCTCGATAGAATATCGCGACCATGACGCGAAGCAGGAGGACGTAATGTCAGGCATTCCGTGGGAGACCGAGTATAAGGCGGCGCTCGAGCGCGCCGCAAAGGAGCGGAAGTTCGTCTTTCTGGACGTCTTCAACCCTGGTTGAGGGGGATGCCAAGCGCTGGATACCGTGACGTATCCTCAAACCGAAGTTGCCGAGACGATCCTCGCCCATAGCATTCCGGTTCAGTTCGACAACTCGAAGAAAGAGAACAATCTCTTCCTGCACGGCATCCATCACATCTGGACGCCGGACGTTCGAATTCTGAATCACGACGGGTACGAGCTCTATCGTTGGGATGGATTTCTACCGCCGTCCGAGTTTATCGCACGCACGCTCTGCGGGTTCGCGCTGGCGTACCTGCGGCTCAAACGATTCGAACAGGCCGAAGCCGTATACGTCGACGTTCTCAAACGTTTCTCGACCACGTATGCGGCGCCCGAGGCGCAATACTATCTCGGCGTGACCCGGTATCGCCGCGATCCCGACAGCGACGAGTTGCTGAATCAGTGGGCGAACCTGCGTTCGCGCTATCCGGAGAGCGAGTACCGGGTCAAGCAGTCGTTCAAGGATTTTCCGTAGCCGTGCCTCGGCCCGGACGCCTTGTCGTTACGTGCCTTCCTGCACCTCGATCAGGTGGTCGGCGACCAGCCCGTGCGCTTCGCGGTGTACCGCGTTGGCGGCTTCTCTCGACGGCGCTTTGACGAGGCAAAAGACCTTGCCCGTTCCCTCGTCAAACCAGTAGCGCATGTACTCGACGCCGTGCTTCTCTTGAACCTTGAGGTCGGCTTCGTGTGCGTGGGCCACGCCGTCGGCGGTCAAACCCTCGACGTGATCGTGGACGTCCATGTAAAGTGGCACCAAAAACTCCTATCGTGACGACGAGACGGAAGGTGAATATGGTTAGTCTACGCCGGGCGGGCCCGCGCGTAAATGACCGGTCGTCCCGAGTACTATGCTAATCGTCCTAGGAGGCCTGGCGGTCTAGTGGATCCGCTCTCGAGCATGCTGCGCGCCGTGCGCCTTACCGGTGCGGTCTTCTTTGAGATCGACGCGGCGGATCCGTGGGCCGCCGAAACGCCGCCCGGCGGCTCGATTGTGGATGCGGTTATGCCGGGTTCGGGACACTTGATTCCCTATCACGTGCTGACCTACGGGAAGTGCTGGGTCTGGCCCAGCGGCGGTCCGCCGATTCAACTCTCGGCCGGCGACATCGTGGTCTTTCCGCACGGCGACGCTCACGTCGTCGCCAGCGAACCCGGCATGCAAACCGTGCCCGACTTGGACCGCTTTCGCGCGCCTCGCGACCGTCCGTTGCCGTTTCACCTGCGCATGGGCAGAGCGTCGGGCGAGTCCAGCGCGCACATGGTCTGCGGTTATCTCGGCTGCGATCGCCTCCCGTTCAATCCGCTGCTCGACTCGCTGCCGCGCGTGATTCACATCGGCGATCGCGACGGCGGCGCGCTGGCGGCGGCCTTTGCGCTGGCGCGAGAAGAGGCAAAGCACGACCGGATCGGCGGCGAGACGGTGCTCGGGCGCCTTCAGCGAGCTGATGTTCGTGCAGGTCGTGCGCCGTTATTTGGAGACGCTGCCGCCCGAAGAGACGAACTGGCTCTCGGGTCTGCGCGACCCGGTCGTAGGCGCCGCGCTGACCGCCCTGCACGGTGATCCGTCGCGCGAATGGAGCTTGAATCTGCTGGCGCAGGAGGTCGGCGTCTCGCGCTCGCGGCTGGCGGAGCGTTTCACGCAACTCATGGGAGAGTCACCGATGCAGTATCTACTTCATTGGCGCATGCATCTCGCCGCCAACCGCTTGCGGGACGGCTCCGAAACCGTCGCTGCGGTTGCCGATGCGGCCGGCTACGAATCGGAAGTCGCCTTCAGCCGGGCGTTCAAAAAGATCGTCGGCATGCCGCCGACGCAGTGGCGAAAGGAGGGTTCGCCCGGCAGGCCAAAACAAGCGAGGGCTTAGTCGTACAGAGGAGGCTGTATGCGTCATATCACGGTGAATGCGCTTGTCGCCCTCGCACTCGTCTTTGCGCCCCTATCCGGTGCGGGCGCCGCAACCATATCGAAGGACGATAAGGCGGCCGCCCTTTTGGCCAAGCACCGCGCCTACGTCGGCTGGCAGTTCGGTGACGACACGTTCCGCACGATGCGAGTTACCGGCAACATTACCAACTCGAAAGGCGTGCAGACTGCAAAGATGGTCACGTTGTGGGACGGTTTGGTTTATCACACCACCAGTACGCTGCTCGATCGCGGAGACGTGACGGAGCACACCGGCTATACCGGCAATCTCTTTTGGCAGTCCAACATTAACGGGTTCACGACACCCGTCTACGGCGACGAGGCCAAGTTCCTTGCGTCCTGGACGCTGCTCATGCGCGAGGGTACGTCCGGGCTGACGGGATCATTCGTCGAGAACAAAACGATCGATGGGAAAGCGGTGGCAATTGTGCGCGTCTCGCTGACCAAAGGCGATCCCATCGACCTCGCGATCGATCCGGATACGGGCGCCTACGTGGCGGCGACGGTCGACCCCGACGGTGCCTACGAAACGACGTATCACTTTCTCTCGTATCAGGACGTATTGCCCGGCAAGAAGCTGGTCTCGTCCTTCCGCATGGACGAAGATAAAGACGTTCATACGTACACGTCGTTCGAGCCGAACATTCCGGTCAGCGACGGAGACCTGCATCCGCCGGGCCCAACTGCGACCTGGACCTTCGGAGACGGCAGCCCGTATCCGATCACGATGACGCACGACCGCATGCTTATTGACGTTGCGGTTAACGGCGTCAAGGGGCGATTTATCTTAGATACGGGGTCGGACTCCATCGTTCTCGACGACCGGTTCGCCGACAAAGTCAACGCGACGGCGCTCAAGGGTGGAACCGAAGCCTTCACGATGTACGGCGACGTACCGACGCGCGTGCGCAAGACTTCGACGATTACCGTCGGCGGCTCCACGCTAGCCAACGCACTGGTCTTTTCGCAAGACTTCCGCCACGGTGACGCGCGCGGGCTCGACCGCGAGGGATACGACGGCTTGATGGGCTTCGATCTCTTCGCCGCGGCGATCGTCAAGCTCGACGTCTATGGCTCCAAGATAACGATTTTAGATCCGTTGGCGGATCTTTCTGGGAAAAGGGCTTGCCGATCCTCGTCGACGTCTCAGACGGGGTTCCGACCATACCGATGGTTCTCAACAAGAGCATCGACGTTAACGCGATGCTCGATACCGGCAATCCCGGCATCATTTACTTCGGTCCGGATCTGCGTAAGAAGCGCGGGTTGAAGATTCCCGAGTGCGGCGTCCTGAGCAGCCTTGCCATCGGCCCGATCACCTATGCGAACGAACAGGCGTGCGACGCTGGTTTTGCCGCGAACTACATGCTCTTAGGGTTCGATTTTCTCAAGCACTTCGATTATGTCTTCGACTATCCGCACGGGCGGATGTTCATGTCGCCGAATAAAAACTGACTGGCTACGGAAATCGCCGGTTGGCAAGCTGGAATACCACGTAGGCAACCGCCTTGGTGGTCAGCTCCAGCACGAAGGGGTCGTTGTTCGAGAGGTTGTCGCACCAGCGATGCGGATGGTCGACGCAGCCGCCGTTGAAGCTCGGAATCTTACCTTCGTAGTTCCCTCGGTACCCGCCCCAAAGCTTTGTCTCCCAAGGCCGCTTGCAGCAGTCCTGTCCGGTAAGAATGCCGGTATCCGGAACGCCCGCCAGCGCAAAGGATAACGAGTCCGTTCCATCGTTTCCGAAGCGCGCGTTGCGCGACACCACGCCCCCTTTTTTGAAGAAATCGGCGAAATATTCGTTGCCGACCTTCGACTGCGGAATAACGTTAGGCGGGAAGTGCTTTGCTCTCTTTGCGAACTTCGGATCGGCAACCAAAATATCGAAGTTCGGCGTTGCCGTGACGTCCGCGTCGACGTCGAAGGCAATGCGGTGCAGGTCGGCGTGCGACAGGTGTTTCGTATAATAGCGCGATCCGAGCAACGCGATCTCCTCGCCGCCGAACCAAATATAGCGCAGCCGGTTCCGAGTATGGGTCTTAGCCATGTCGAGCGCCGTTTCGAGAATCGTCGTCGAGCCCGAGGCGTTGTCGAGCATGCCGGCCCCGTAGATTGCGTCGAGATGGGCGTCAACGACGACGACGTGCTGCGGATCGCCGTGCGGCGAGTCGGCAATCACGTTATAGTCAACGTCGCTGCGGTGCTGCGTGCGGACGGCGATGCGCACGGTTGGCGATTCCCCCGAGTGGTATCGCTGGAGCAACTCGGCGCCGACGTCGCGCCTCGTAACGCCGATCACCGGAATGTCGGCGAGGTCCATCAGCCGCGCCTCGTAGGCCGGTTCCTCGGACGTCGCTGCGTACAGCACGACGGCGGCGGACCCGGCGGCCCGTGCGTTGCGCACTTGGTCGTCGAAGTCGCACGCCGCGTTCTCCTCGAGGAGGGCGACGTCGCCGCGGTTGAAGCCGGCAAAATCGCTCGCCGCACAGCCGGAACTCGAACCGCGCGGTGGCGCGATAGCGGCGGTCAGCGCACCGCCGCCGGATTGGCGTGCAACGAACCAATCGTCCTCGAGGGAGTAGTGATGCGCGGCGCTGCCAAAGGAGGGCGTCCCGAGCACCGCGGACTTCTTATAGTTGTACTGCTGGATCGTAACGGCGTAGCCGGCGTCGCGCATGAGCTTGGCAACGAACGCCACGGATGCGGCATAACCGGGCGTGCCCGTATCGCGATTCCCATGGCCCTTCGGCCCGGGGTTGTCGTCGGCGATCTTTTGAAAGTGCGCGAGATGCTGCCAAAGTGAGTCGCGCTGGATGCAGGCCTCCACCTCGTTCAACGTGTCGTTCGAACGCGCTCCACAGCCTTGAGCGGCGGTTTCGCGAGTGGCGGCGTTGGGCAACAACGCCGATTGCGCAAACGATGCCGGCTGGCAGGCGGCGACGCAAACGAGCGCGCAAGTCATTAAGAGGCGGCGGCAAATATGCATCGCCATATTGATTAGAAGCCGGCAGTGCGGCGCCCTTGAAATTGTTTGCGCGGGCCGAGCCGTGCGATCCCTTGCCGGCTCAGCCCGCGCGCGAGGACCTTACGGTTGTAAGATCGCCTCAACGTTGAGCTCGATGCGAACCTCGTCTCCAACGACGACACCGCCGGTTTCGAGTGCGGCGTTCCAAGTCAGCCCGAAGTCTTTGCGATTGACCGTGGTGTGCGCGGCATAACCAACGCGCGTTCCGCCCCACGGATCGCTGGTGCGCCCTTCGAAGGTTGCCGTCAACGCGACCTCGCGTGTGACGCCGTGGATAGTGAGGTTTCCGTGGATCGTAAACTCGTCCGGAGTTCCTTGGATGCGGGTGCTCTCGAACGTCAGCTCGGGATAGTTCTCGACGTCGAAAAAATCGGCCGACCGCAGATGCGCGTCGCGTTGCTCTTCGCGCGTATCTAGTGAAGCCGCCTCGATTCGCGCCGCGATCGCTTGAGGAAGATCGCTGCCCGGCGCGACCTCGATCCGGCCGTCGAAGTTGGTAAAGCGGCCGCGGACCTTGGTAATCATGAGATGGCGCACCACGAACTCGATGGTTGTGTGCGCCCGGTCGAGCGAATAGACGCTCGTTTGCTGTTGTGTGGCGGTGGTCGTCATGAGGGTTGACTAGGCTCCTTGAATGGTTGCTTGTGGGGAAAAAGTGTGATAGCGTTGTGTTAGTAACTTTTACATACTAACAATCACGAATCAAGTACGCACTCTAAAGTAGCCTAGGAACCTAATGGTAACCACTAAACTGCCCTACGTGCCCTCGGACGCCGAGGTCTACAATCAACGAGACTGCCCTTCGCGGCTCATCCTAGAGCGGATAGCCGATAAGTGGACCGCGCTGATCATCGGCATTCTCGCGCAGTCCGAGCGCCGCCGTTTCAACGAATTGCGCCGCATGATCGGCGGGATCTCGCAGAAGATGCTGACCCAAACGCTGCGCGATCTCGAGCGCGACGGGCTGGTGAAGCGGACCATCTATCCGGAAGTTCCGCCGCGCGTCGAGTACGAGCTCACACTATTGGGCCGCACGCTCTGCGCCCCGCTCGGTTCGCTCACGCAGTGGGCGCACGATCACATCGACGAGGTCAAGCGCGCGCAGACTAAGTTCGACGTGGGGCGGGCGCGTGGCTAAGGCGGCACTGCCGGCACTCTTCATCGGTCACGGCAACCCGCTTAACGCGCTGCGAGAGAACGAATACTCGCGCGCGTGGGCATCGCTCGGCGAGTCGATCCGCCGTCCGCGCGTTATTCTCTGCGTTTCGGCGCATTGGTGCGCCCCGCAAACGGCCGTGACGGCGATGTCGCGGCCCCGCACCATCCACGACTTTGGCGGTTTTCCGCAGGCGCTCTTCGAGGTGGAGTATCCGGCGCCGGGAGATCCGGCGTTTGCCAATCGTGTTGCCGCAGCGTTGGCGCCGATTGAAGTCGGTCGCGACGAGACTTGGGGACTCGATCACGGGGCGTGGTCGATATTGGTGCACATGTATCCAAAGGCCGACGTTCCCGTCGTCCAGCTCAGCATCGACGAAACGCAGCCGGCGTTGTTTCACTACGAGTTAGGCAAGCGGCTGCGCCCACTGCGCGACGAGGGCGTTCTGCTGCTCGCCAGCGGCAATCTCATTCACAATCTCGAGGCATATGCATGGGGACGCCACGAGACCGAGCCGTATTCGTGGGCGCTGCGTTTTGAAGCGGAAGCGCGCAGGCTTCTCGATTCGGGCGACGATGCGCCGCTCGTGGAGTATGCAAAATTGGGGGGCGACGCGCTGCTGTCGATTCCAACGCCCGAGCACTACTTACCATTCCTCTATGCGCTCGGCGCGCGCTACGAGGGTGAGGAAGTGGCGTATCCCGTCGAAGGCATCGATGGCGGATCGATCTCGATGCTCGGCGTTCAGTTCGGCTAAACCTCTGAAATACTACACCGAAGCCTTTAAGAAATACGCCGTATTCTCCGGGCGCGCCACTCGGAGCGAGTATTGGTTCTTTGTTTTATTTAACGGGATCGTGACGATCGCGCTAGCGGTAATCGCGGCGGCTTCGAAGACGGCGCAATGGCCAATCCTTATTTATTACCTTGCAGCGCTGCTGCCTTCGTTGGCCGTTCTCGTAAGAAGGCTGCACGATACCGGTAGAAGCGCCTGGTGGGTTTTCGCTTCGATTTTCAGCCGGCGCGCTCATGGCGTTTGCCAACGTACTCCCGAACTATGCGTTGGTCTTTGCCATACCCGCATTCTTGCTATCCCTTGTCATTTTGGCGTTCACGATCCAAGAAGGCGAACGCGGCACCAATCGCTACGGTCCGAACCCCAAAGAAGTGCTATAGGCTCGGTCCCATGAGCCTTTAGGCTCGAATTTTCCTCCATCGCCCGCACCATCCGAGGGGCGGTCCGCCCCGACTCTGTAGTCGTAACGATTGCACCCAAACAAGGGGATATCGTAATGATGCGCTGGATTTGCCTGGCTTACAGTGCCTGCGTCGTCTTAGGCCTCGGCGCCTGCACTCAAGGGACTTCTCAGTCGGGCAACGCGCTGCCGGCTGCGAGATCGGCGAACTCGAACGCGGCCGTCTCGCGATCGTCGTCGAGTGCGCCAATTTCGCACGTCATCATCGTCATTCAGGAGAATCGAAGCTTCGACAATCTCTTTGCGACGTTTCCAGGAGCCGAAGGTACGACCACCGGCAAGCTCCATAACGGCACGACGATACAGCTCAAGGCCCGCAAGCTCGAGAGCAAAATGGTTCTCAACAACAGCTGGCCTGCTTTCGTCACCGACTACGACAAGGGAAAGATGGACGGATTCGATTTGGTGTGGGTAGACGAACACCAGTGCACTCTGCGCCTATCAGTACGTTAAGCCGTCGCAGATTAAGCCGTACTGGTCGATGGCCAAACAATACGTGCTCGCCGACCACATGTTTCCGACCCAGGCGAGCGGCAGCTTTACGGCCCACCTTGATTTGATTCGCGGCGATACCAAGATCAACTCGTACGAGAGTTTGATCGATTTCCCGCAACACGGGCCGTGGGGTTGCGACGCGGCGCCGGGTATCACGACCTCGCTTCTGACCGACACGCAGCAGTATCTTTACGAGGAAGGTCCCTTCCCGTGCTTTACGTTCCCGACGATGCGCGATCTCTTGGACGCAAAAAGCGTCTCGTGGAAGTACTACACGCCGAACATTAAAACGCACGGCGGCGATATCTGGAACGCCTTCGATGCGATCCAGCAGGTTCGCAACGGATCGGAATGGGGCACCAACGTAACGTGGCCCGAGACGAACATTTTTACCGATATCTCGTCCGGAACGCTGCCGGCGGTTTCATGGATTGTTCCCGACGGTCAAAACTCCGATCATCCGGCCCAGCAGAACTGGGGAATCAAAAAAGACACGGGACCGTCATGGGTGGCGCAAGTCGTGAACGCGGTCGGCGAGAGCTCATATTGGAATTCGACCGCGATCGTCATCGTGTGGGACGACTGGGGCGGATTCTACGACCACGTTGCGCCTCCGCAGCTGGACTACACCGGTCTGGGCTTCCGCGTCCCGATGATCGTGGTATCGCCGTACGCTAAGGCCGGGCTACGTTTCGCATACACAGTACGAGTTCGGCAGCATTTTGAAGTTCGTCGAGGACACGTTCAGCTTGGGAAGCTTGGGCACGAGTGATAGCCGCGCGACGAGCATCGGCGACGTTTTCAACTTCAAGAAGCCGGCTCGAAGATTCAAGCAGATCGAGGCGCAGTACTCGAAGTCGTACTTCCTGCACGAGAAGCCTTCCAATATGCCGGTGGATACGAACTAATAGCGCGCAGCGCCCAGCCCGAGGGATTAGATTCTCGGCAAGTAAAAGACGGTCTAAAATGTCCGAGTCGCCACGAACCGTAATAGTCGCCGTCCTGGTAAACGTGGGCATCGCCGTTGCTAAGTATGTCGCCAGCGCTTTGACGGGAAGCGCGGCGATGACAGCCGAGGCGATTCACTCCAGCGTCGATGCAGGCAACTCAGCGCTATTGCTCGTGGGGTTGCACCGATCGACCAAGCCCGCCGACGAGCGTCATCCCTTCGGCTACGGTCGCGAGATCTATTTTTGGTCGCTGGTGGTAGCCGTCGTTATCTTTGGAGCCGGAGGGGTTGCCGCGATAGCGGAAGGCGTTAGCCGGTTTTATGAGCCGCACCAATTGCAAAACGTTCTAGTGAACTACGTCGTTCTCGGCATCGCCCTCGTTTTTGAGGGGGTCTCGTGGCTTGTCGCGTATCGCGGAATATCTAAGGAGCACCCTGGAATGTGGCCCTTTGCCGCAGCCGGACGAAGCAAAGACCCAAGCCTTTTCGTGGTGCTGTTCGAAGACACGGCCGCGATTATAGGTCTGCTGATTGCGCTTGTCGTCGGGACCGTGTGCGCCTCGTTTTTCCCTGCCATGCACCTAGACGCGATTGCGTCGCTGCTGATTGGACTTCTGCTCATTGCAACTGCCCTGTTCCTAATGAACAGAACGCGAAGCCTGCTCGTCGGCGAAAGCGGTGACGAAGAAGTTCTAAATGGAATCCGAGCCTTGCTGGCGGCGGATCCGCGAGTGCGCATCCGTTCACCGCATCCTCTCCGCGCAGATGTCGCCCGGAAATCTACTTCTGAATCTCGACCTTCGTCTCGAACGCAGCATTGTCATCAAGGATATGCCCGAGGCGATTCAGGGCGTCGAAGGGGCTATTCGCGACAAGTTTCCCATGGTGAAGGAGGTCTTCATAGAAGTGCAGGCCTTTAGTGTCCCCAAAGATGCTACGCTGGTAGATACGACCTAAAATGCCTGAGCTCTTAGCATTTCGGTATCCGGCTGCTCGCCGGTGGCCGGTATGGATTCTTTGGTTCGTACATCAAGCGGTTCGGCGCAGTGCCGTCGACGCGCACGTAGTAAGTGGATTCGCGCCCGCACCACGTCCTGAAATCGAACGTATCCCCTTGCGCGCTTAGCTTCGTTACGGTGAGTTTTCCCGAGACGAATGGCCGGCCTCGCACGATCTGCCTTGCCGCGCCTCCGCGAATCAAGAACGCCGAGCCGCCGCTACCTTGCAGAAGCAGCGTTCCGATGCCGCGTTTATCGACGACGATGCCGCTGGCCTCGTCCACGGCGACGCCCAGCACCAGTTGCTTTCGGTGCTGAACTTTTCCCTCGGCGATCTGCCGAGCCATGAACACGGCCGTACGGCCGAAGCGATTGCGCGTGACGAAGTGCTGGTCGGTAATGGCGTCGGCGAGCGCCGGGAACTTCAAAAAGTCATACGTAAAGCTGATGATCCGCTCCCACGGATGCTGGACGGCGTTGTCGGTCGTCGTGTCGCGGTCGCCTTCGGCAACCGCATCGAAAACGTACTTACCCAAGATCGCCTCGCCCGCGCTGGTACCGCCGATCACGCCTCCGCGCCCGTAGACGTCCAACACCGCGCTTTGAATCGGCGTATCCTTCCAAATCACGTAATCCGCCTGATTTCCGCCGGCGAAGAAAACGGCACCCGAGCGTTCGATGATGCGCGCGGCAGCTTTCAGCGTACTAGTATTTGAGCACGTCGGAATCAGTAACGTCCGCACCGAGTTGTAAGGGGCGAGACGGTAGATGTAGCGGTCGTAATCGTTATTGCCGGTGGCGCGCAACACGACGAGATCGGCGCCGCGTTTAGCGGAACTGCCGACGATCGTGTCGTGGATCCAGACGAACTCCGCGTCCACGTCGGTCCCGCCTCCGCCGAGCACGAGTCCCGGACCGTTCAGCTTGGCCCGCTCGGGTCGCGGCGCGCCGCGCGGCGCATAGAAGATCGGGTGGCAGCCTCGAGCCGGCTCGGTCGGAAGATGCGCGGTCGCCGGCGACACGACCGCGGGTGTCGTCGGCCGGCCGCAGGCAGTCGCGGTCAACGTCGCGATCGTGAAGAGAACGAGAACGATATCGGTGCGGCCGAACCGTTGCCACGCGATCATTCTTCGGCGATTGGCCAAGGATTGTCGATCTCTAAGCGCCGCATCTCGGGAGGATACGTACCCGGCCTGTCTCGTGTAAGGTCCAGCGTGACCACCACGAGATATTCAAACATTTCCCACATCGTGTTGCTGCCTTGTGCCTTGCGGAAAAATGCAATGTAGGGTGTTAGGCGAGTCCATTCTTGAATGATTAGCTGTTCGTATTGATATACGAACAGATCGCGGTCAATGCATCCGTTCTTGAGCAGCAGCCCCATCTGGTCGAACGTATTCCCAACCGAAATAGCGGCACGACGAACGTCGAGCTGCTCTGAATCGACATCGGGTAACGGTAGGCCCCGAGCGTGAGCGATTTCATATCGGCGGAACGAGGGATCGCTAAGGATGGCATTAAGTTTGCGACCCACTAGCCCGCACGCTTCGATATACGCCGAACTGTCAAACTGCTTGCCGATCTCGAGCATGGCGTTTATTTGATTGCTCACGCGCAAATGCCTCAATTGAACGAGTGCGGCGAGGGCGGTGGCCGCGACGATGGCCACGGTTGACAAGCTGGCAACGGTGTTAAGGACTTCGAGCGACAAGGTTGCCTCCGCCCTTTACAGAGTCTGCGAGAAGATGGTGCCGTATAGCAGTGGTGGCGCGGCAGGCGCTTATTGTCCGGCACGTTTGAGATCGGCAACGAGCGCTTTCGAAGCGGGCGCCGGGACTCCAAGATTTTGAAGCGCGGAGTCCGTAAACTTTCCGCTCGTCACCTTGACGATCGTCCATCCGGTCTTGCCTTTTTTCGTCAGCGCCTCGCCGGCGGTGTAGTTCCCGCCGGCATTCCAGAACGCGATGGCGTAGGGCTTTTCAGCCACCATTTTGACGTTGATGTCGCTGGCCTTGAGGCGGTCCTGAACGATGCCGAGACGCTACGGCATCGTCGGCGCCAAGGATCTCCGCGCCGGCAGGTGCGACGGACGCCAGCACTAGAGCGACAAAAACAAACGTTCGCATGAGGTGCTCGCAGGCGGAAGCTCGACAACTCGGTCGCGCTTACGCCTGCAGCGTGATGTGGTCTAGAGGTGCTTTACGTGCGCCCAGGACGTTATGCGCCAGCCATTCGCCGTCTTCTTAAGCGTCACGACGAGGGCTGAACCCTGCTCCCTTACGGTCGCACCCTTTTGATTGTAGTGGTAGTCGAATGGAGTACTGATGTACGCGTTATTCCCGGTCACGAACACGTGCCACGGCATGCCGATGCCGGCGGTTGCGTCGGTGATTTGAGCCGTCTTGTCGTAGGCGTCTCGCGCGTTCCAATAATCGGTGCAACCCGTCGCTCCACCGTCAAGGTACGGATCGAAAGTGTCGATCATAAAGGCCGGGGAATCGCACAACGCCACGAACTTGCTCATGTTGTTTTTGTTCATCGCGTCTATGGCAAGCTTGACGGTGTTAATCGCATCGCTCGAGGGCGATGCCGAGCAGATTGCAGGCGTTGCCGAAAACGCCAGAGCCGCGGTCAGCGCCCAACCTGCAAATCGATGGATTCTCATGCTCTCTCCCTTATGAAGCTGCAGCAGCGCAGCCCCTGAAGCTGCAGTGGTGCAACTCCGATAGCTTGGAAGTTTTCGGCAAGGCAGGCTTCCCCCTGCCCGCCAAGGGCGTGCGACAGGCCTTTTCGCCGGCATTCCGCTTCAATCGCGCGTAGAACCGATAGGTCTAACCCTGCGAGCTCTTTTTGGTGTTTATATACTGTTCATATTAGCAAATTGGGTTCAAGTAACCTCAAGTCAGGCCGCCGTCGTGCGTTTCGTCGGAAGAACGATACGCATTCTCGTGCCCATTCCGGGCTCAGCTTCGATTTGGACGTCACGCGCCAGGGACGCAATCAGAAAAAGACCGCGTCCGTTTTCGTTCAGTGCGTCCGCGGGCAACGCTGCCTCGAATCGCGGCAGTCCGGGCCCGGCGTCAGAAACGATAACGACCGGATACGCATCCGTCCAATCGACGTCAACGCTGACCGAGCCCGGCGCATGCTCGACCGTGTTTGCGAGTGCCTCACCGATGATGAGCTCGGCACGAAACAGCTCGTCTTCATTCGACGCGAACGATCGTATGAAGTGCGTGATCTCGCGGCGTAATGCATGCGCACCGAGCGGATTTCTTGAATCGTAACTCCAGGATTTTTGAAACCGGACGCTGAGTTGAAGCACCAGGAGTACCGTATCGTCGGTGGGTCTTTGGTCACCCATGATGCTGCGTTGGATGAGAAGCGCGGGACGATCCACGTGCGGGTCGTCAACTAGATGCTTAACTGCCTGTAATACCGCTCGTTCGGTGCGTTCGATATCTCGCTTGAACTCAGTGAGCCCATCGGTGTAGAAGAGAATCGCCGCATCGGGCTCCAAAGCTATGGTGTGCGTTTCCGCCGCGATCGGAATGCCGATGCCGAACGGGAAGCCTCCGTGTGGAAGCGATCGTGCTGCGGTACGCGGGCTCGCAACGATCGGCGGCGGATGTCCCGCGCCGGCGTAACTGAGCGTAGAGAGATCCTGGCTCAAAATGGCGACCAACGCGGTGACCGGAGCCTCCTGGCTAGATCCTAGCGCCTGGTCGACCTTGGCAAGGATCGCGGCGGGATCCGGGGCGTCGAAGGCTGCGGTGAAAATGCTGCGCCGAAGGCGCGCAGCCGTTACGGCCGCGTCGAGTCCATGACCGGTCACGTCGCCAATCGAAAAAGCAATGCGTCCGTCGGGCAGCTCGAAGCCATCGTACCAGTCTCCACCGATCAGCGCTTCGCGCTCGGCCGCGATGTAAAGGGCATCGGAGCGAACGCCACGGCGCTGCGGGAGATGCTCGGGAAGGAACGCGGCTTGCAGCATTACCGCCGATCGCTGCGTCTCCGTCAACAGTGCTTGGAGAGCGAGACGAGCGGTCCGCCTTTCGGCGGTGATCGCGCCAAGCACCAGTCCCGTTATCGCCAGAACCGACATCCAACTATCAAGTTGGACGAGTCGTGAATCGAGAGAACCCGAGGCCCAGGGACCCAAACCATGCGATGTCGCCCAGATGGCCAGACCGCCAACAACTGCAATTGCTGCAGTCATTTCGCGCTGTCGAAAACGCAGAGCCGTCCAAATTATGAACGGGTAGACCGAAAAGCGTAGCGGGATATTGCTTAGAAACGAAATTGAGCTTGACGCAAGCAACGTGGCGCCGAGAGCGGCAAGCTCGAGCGTGCTGCCATTTGGAGATTCCTTCTGCCTCGCGCCGATCCACGAGAGCAACAACGGCGTAACGAAGAGCACGCCCATCGCGTCGCCCGCCCACCATACCCACCAAACCGATAGGAAAGCACTCCACGGGATAATTCGAGCAAGTGCGAGTTGGGCGACGCCATTCGTCGCGGATACCGTCATTGCAATCGCCGAACCGAACAGCACGAGGAGAAGAACGTCGCGCACGCGCTGTAGCGCATTATCGAAACCGAACCGTCGCAGGAGGAAGTTGCCGAACAACGGCGCGAGCGTATTCCCCGTCGCGATCGCCGCGGCTGTCAAAACTGGCTCGAAGCTGAGTGCATTACTCACAAACGCTCCGAGCCAAATCCCCGGCCAGACGCGATACCCCCAGATCAAGATAGCGGCGAGCGCAATGCCGGTCGGCGGCCACACCGCCGTCACTTGCTTCGTCGTGAACGCCATCGTGAAGCCAAACTTCGCTGCAGCAATGTATGCGACGGCCACCAAAAGCGGGACAAATATTGTCCGAGGAAGCGTCTTCAAGTGCACCTCCAGCGAAATTCATGAAGCCTCGCGGCGGACCTTCTCGATTGTCGGACTTTTGATTGTCGTAAGATTCCGGGCCTGGAGGCCCGCGTGGCGATGCGTGTTCACGCGACCTGGTCGGGAGTCGGAACGGCTCCGAGCGTGCTCGGCGGCGCCGTGAATATCAAACGATCGGCCTTTCCACATTACCGAGACCGCATACCCGAAAACCCCCGACGCGTTATCGTTATGGTCTACGTGAACGCTACGGGCGATGTGTCCGGCGTTAGCCTAGCGGAGTCGAGTGGGAATGCGATGCTGGACGAAGGAGCCATTGAGTCGGCTCAAGCGAGTACGTTCACACCCGGCACGTTAAACTGCTTGCCCATGGGCGGCGTGTTCGGTTCATCTTGTCTTGGGCTCACGTGTGAAGAGCGCGCTAAAGACGCTACTGGTGTTCGTCGCCGCCCGTTCCGGATTACACCCTTGCACACGTCCACACACATTCTAATGCGGCGGATACGGTCGAAGTGACGTCGGAGATCCTTAAGTATGGGAAAACTTAGAGGCACCGTATCGTGTGTGATGTGCGGGGCCAGCGAGCAGGCTTCGGCGCGGGCGGTAAGCAAAACGCAACCGATGAGAGAGCTTCCCGCGATCCCTTGGGTTGCCGGCGTATTGGCAGCCGCAGTCGCCGTTGCTGGGTGCAGCGGCGGATCGCAAACACAGCCCACCGCGAACGCGCAGTTGCTTAGACGAGGCGCGTCGTGGATGGCTGCGGGCCTGGCGAAGCGCGATCTGCTCTACCTTTCAGACGACGGCGACGGCAACGTGTACGTGTATTCGTTTCCCGATGCCAAGCTCCAGGGGACGCTGACCGGCTTGAACGTCCCGGCGGGTGAATGCGTTGACAAAGCGGGCGACGTCTGGATCGTTGAAGAGGGGACCAACGACATCGTCGAGTACGCGCACGGCGGCACCATCCCGATCGCTACCTTGACCGAAACCAACAACGCCCCGGAAGGCTGCTCGGTGGATCCGACGACGGGAAACCTCGCCGTTGCCAACGCCCAAACCTTGAGCGGCGGCGCCGGAAGTGTCGGCGTATACGCACACGCTCAGGGCACGCCGACGCTCTACACCGACAGCCAGATGAAGTTCGTTCTGTTCGTGACGTACGACGACGGAGGCAACCTCTACGCCGATGGAGTCGACTCGTCGCTTGCGTACCGGCTGGCTGAGCTTCGCAAGAATGCCGGAACGCTCATCCCAATCGCGTTCAATCAGAGCATCGTCCAACCCACCAACATTCAGTGGGACCGCAAGTACTTAGCCGTTGGAGACGGAGGCGGCATCGTAGGGACGAGCGCCCCGGTGATCTATCACGTCAAAGTCGCGCACTCCGCCGGCACGGTGGTCGGCGAGACTCCGCTCACCGGGACGACGGGCATCTTTCAGTTCTTCATCCACGGCGACACCTTCATCGGGCCCAACCTCGGCAACGAGAACGTCCTGTTCTGGAAATATTCCGCCGGCGGTATGCCGACAAAAGCGATCGGCGGATTCAACGATCCGTTTGGCTCGGCGGTCAGCGAAGGTAAGAAGTGAGCCGGTGAAGAGAGATCGATTGCGGTGAGCCACGACGCTGCCGTCCAGCGCGTACTTAGGCCACCTCTCCGCGTTTCTTGAGACCTATTGAGGCTAGCAAACCAAATTTCAAAGGTGGTCACGGAAATCGAGAATGGCGCGTCTTTTGGAATCTTTAGCAGCGACAACCCATAACTCCAAGACTGAGGAGGACGCAGACCGAAAGGCGGCTGCCTGATCGACGCCTTGAGCGGAACGTACAGGATTAAGGAGGCGGGCGCTTGTATGGGAACTCTGTTAACCGTGAACCTAGTTCACGAGAAAGCGAGCGTTCCACCGTGAAGCTCACACTTTTTTCTGCACATCTCGTCGGCGCGGCAACCGTCGCGCTCCTGGCCGGCTGCAGCGGCTCACAGACCGGCGCTCCGAGCGTTCCCTCTCAATCGACGTCGGCGGTCACGGCCAAGGCCAAGCACGCGCCGGTTGGGCCTTTGCTCTACATCTCGGACCCGGGGACGGGCCAAGTCCAGGTATTCAACTACCCTGCGGGCTCGCTCTTTCAGACGCTGACCGGCTTCGTGACGCCCGCCGGCGAGTGCGTCGACGCGGCCAGCAACGTTTACGTCACCGATACCGGCGCGAACACGATCGTCAAGTTTGCGCACGGGAATCCGGTTCCGGTGGCTACGCTAAGCGATTCCGGCGAACTTCCCGTCGCCTGCGCGTGGAAAAACAACAGAGTCGCGGTGGCCAATATCGCCACGACGAGCGGACCCCCTGGAAGTATTTCCGTTTACATCGGTGCCGCGACGACGCCCAACTTTATCGCCTCGAATCCGACCGCGTTCTTGACGATCAACTACTTAGCATACCGCGCCGGAACGCTGTATCTCGACGGTCTAGATACGAGCAGCGTGTTTGCGTTCGGCAGCATGAACAATACCGGAACGATCACGCCGATCCCCATAACCGGGCCGGGTGGGGCGCCGGTCGCTCCGGGGGGCGTTGCGCGCCCGCCATGGGCCGTCGCATACCTTGCCGTCGGCGATGCTGCCGGATCCACGATCTACCACATCAAGACGAACGGTTACTCGGTACTAAACGCACCGAACTCGCCGACCGTTCTGACCGGAACTTGCAACACTATTCTGCAGTTCTTTCTCGTGAATATCGGGCCACAACAACACGAAGTCATCAACCCCGAGTCGTGTGCGGGTACCGTCGGCGTTCATAAGTTTCCGGCTGGGGGGCCATCTGGTTACAACTACACGGGCCTCGTTGCGCCGGTAGGAGCCGTCGTCAGCCCGTAGCTGTAGAGCTGGCTCGGCGGCAGGTTGAAACCGGGGCCATGCCAGGCCCGCGGCGAGTCTTTTCTGTTCGTGCCGCCGTTGCTGGTCGGAGGTCACAACGCGGCGCACCTAGGCTCACGCGGTCTTGAAATGCTTACAGCTAACCTCGATAAGTCTCCGCAAGTTTCATTTAAGCACGATTCGCCAGCTTCTCATACCTAACCGAGTCGCGTTACGTCTTATTTGGTGAGAAAATTGGTGAGACGATAACGTGTTTCTCACGAGGGTCTCACAGGCGATTTCTAACAACTCGCGCTGACTCCAGATCGTGGCGGTTCCTCGAGGGATGCCTTAAATGCGGCTGTTACTCCGCTACTCTTGTGCTCCATGCCCTAATTCTGTTGTCAGAGCGGCATTCTAAAGAGCGTTCCGCAACCTACTCCAAAGGTGAGGCAGTCTGACATGTTTCCACCCCCTCGCGTCGTACCATACAACGAGCCGTTTAATTCGAAGAGCCCCGCGTCGGGCGTCTGGCCATCGGTGCCGCCCTCGAAGGTGTAGAGGACGCTCTCATGCCTGGAACCGTCAATCTTGAAGATCGTGCCGTAGCCGGTCGTGCCGCCGGAAGGAGGTTGTGCCGTACAGCGCACCGTCGACGCTGATGATCGGTGAAACGGGGTTTTCGCCGTCGCGACCGCCCGCGAAGCTATGGATAACGCGTTCGTCTCCGGACGCGGTTATCGCATAAACCGTGCCCAATTGATGCGCTCCGCCCCCAAGAAGTCGTACCGTACAGCATGTCGCCGGAATAGATCAGCTTGGCATCAGGCTGAACGCCATCATCCTGTCCACCGAACGTGTGGAGTACAGTCTCCTCGCCCCTAGTGGTGATCTTGAAGGCTGCTGCCCTACAACAACGCTCCCCAGCGGTGACAAAAGGAATCGGGTTTTGCCGCCGCGACGATATCTCGATAGCTCACGGCAGAAGTGCGCAGAGAGCGGCGCCTGCGACCCCTCCCGGTCTGAGATCCCGCTCGTATTTTGTGACATCGAACATCCGCCCAAAAAGACAGCAGGCCGCGGTTGCAGCGAACACCACTCACGAAAAAGGAAAACTTAGATGAGTTTTGGGACGGTTCCGCGCAACGATCCTGACGGGCTCTTCGGGTTCGACGCATCGATATACGTGCACGAAATCGATTGGAAAATGATAGAATCTGCTGGACACTTTTAACTTCGGGTTCATTGAGTGCGCGAGCGAGCTGAAGCCTAGTATCCCGTTTAAGAGCATATGGAATGACGCTGCCCGCTCGATACCGTGCGGCTCTTATCAGCGAATATCGACGGCCAATGTCGGGAAAACATATGCTTCGGCGTTCATAGACGACTTCATGTCAGCTACCGCTCTAAAAGATACGGACCTTCCTCCGGTCCTCGACGTGGAAGCTGACACTGACGGACATATTAGAACACCGGAACTCTATTTGAAGTCCATGGATGATTGGATTGAGATGATTGAAGCGCGCTTCAAACGGCGCCCGATCACTTATACGGGACCGTCATTTTGGAGGCACATCGGAAGCGCGACGAAATATGGAAATCACCCGCTATGGATTGCCAAAGACTGTGTTCCTAGGCCTGACGTTCCAGCGCCTTGGCAAGGGTACCACTTTTGGCAATATGCTCAAAATGTGAGCTCTGCTGGATTCGGGCGCGAAACTGTAGATGTCGATTTCTTTGGTGGTGACGGTGCCAGTTGAAAAAGATAATTGATGATTCGAAGCTGTAATTGCGGAAGCCCCTGCTCGCTCTTTACATGCGAAGCAAAAATCCAGCAAATCCCAGTCGACGCAAGAAACCCAAGAAATAGGCGGTTTTTCCGTGTAAAATCGTGGCCTTTTGGAGGCAAGACCGCTTCGCTCGCGTTCGCGTTTTCCGCCCGTTGCCGTCTCACTTGTCGTACGATCGTCGTAAGGTTCTACCCAAGCCTCGTTTGGCCGAGTCCTTCAGTTTGTTAGTACGCAGCGGTCCGGTAGTATACAAAACGACATCAGGCTTGCTTGAATTTCGAGAAGCGATTTGCGAAGCTCGTATAGGAGCGTAAAGGCGCTCGCGGTATTGGGAGCCTCATCTGAAGGTCGCGTCCGTCTTTTGCCCACGCCTTCGAGCCGACGTCTAATCCAACGGACTAACCAAGTATTTTTACAAAGGTATCTGTAAGTTTCGCCAGTTCGCGCTGATCGTAAGAGCCGTTGCGTCCGGCCGATAGGCAGCCCGCCATACTTGCAGTCATCAGTTGGATCGTCGCCCGCTCTAGAGCCGACTTTGCGGCTCCCATCAACTGAGCGATGGTGTGGCAGTCGCGGCGTTCTTCGATCATCTGCTCGATCGCGCGAACCTGGCCTTCAACGCGTCGAAGACGCACGATGATGTCGCCGGCGATCTCCTCGTCGATATCGAGGTGGCGATTGGTAGCGTAGGCTTTTACCGGCGTGCGTTTCTTAGCCATGCGCCCACTATAAGGGTAAGAGGCCGGTTCTTGCAATACCCTAGGGGGTATGGTATATACATTCAGAGGAGGGTATCGCGGAGAATGACCTTATTGAGAGAGCTCGGGCGGCCGGCCCGCGAGCGCGGATGGCGGGTCGAAGCGGTGGTTCGTGGGATTGCCGGAGCCTTAGTTCTGGTCGGCCTTTTGCTAGCACTGCGAGATCTGCGTTGGTTATGGCTCACGGCATTCGTCGGCGCCAATCTCCTTCAATCGTCGCTGACTGGCTGGTGCCTCATGTCGAATCTCATCGGCTTGGCCGCCGCGCGCAAAGCGTCGTGACCATTTCCTCGGTCGGGCTCGCGGGCGCGCTCGGCGTATGTGCGATCGTTGGTTTAGCAGGGTGTGCGCGCAAGCCTGAAGAGCCGGCGCCGATCCCGGTTCACACAGCAACCGTCGGGGTGCGTTCTATTGGAACGACGCTGGAGCTTTCGGGCAGCGTCGTCGCCGCGAGGAGCGCACGCGTCGGCGCGGTCGTTGCCGGACGTATCCGCGAATTGCGAGTAAACGTTGGAGATCGCGTAACGGCAGGTGAGCCGATTGCGACGATAGACGATGCGTCCTATCGCGCGCAGCTCGAACAGGCGTCTGCCGGCGCCGCGAGCGCGAGCAAAACGAGCGTTGCAGCCGCAGCCAACGTGGCCCAAACGGATGCACGCTCCGACCTGGCCCGCGTCACCCAGCGACGAATGGCCCAACTGTACGCTCAAGGGGCAATCTCTCGGCAGCAATTCGATCAGGCTCAAGCGGACTATCGCGCCGCTTCGGCCGTTACGGCGCAAGCCGAAGCGCAACGTGCGGCCGCGGCAGATACAGCCGCGCAAGCCGAAGCCGGCGTTGCTGCCGCATCCATCGCCGTGTCGGACAGCGTGATCCGTGCCCCGTTCGACGGCGTCGTTACCGAGCGTCTTGCCGACGCCGGAACGGCGGTCGGGCCGGGAACGCCGGTAGTTACCGTGCAGGATGGCCGAGCACTCGAAGTCGACGTCGCCGTGCCGCAGGCGAACCTCGGTAATCTGCACGTAGGAACCGCGCGTCAAGGTTCGCTCGAGCGAATCGGGTCCGGCGCTGAGCGGCACGGTCGAGGGTCTCGCGCCCACCGACCCGGCGTTGCGCTCGGTGCTGGCGCGCATCGCTTTGCCCACCGCGCCCAGCCTGGTGCCGGGCACGTTCGTGCGCGTCGAACTGCCCACCGAACCGGATCGCGGACGGGCGGTTCCACTCGAAGCGCTCGTAGCGCGCGGTGGGCAAACCGGCGTGTTCGTCATTGACGGCGATAAGGCGATCTTCGCACCGGTGCGCACCGGTTCGGCCGACATGCATGACGTCGAAGTCACCGGCCTTCGTCCGGGCGACCGGCACGTCGCAACCACGAACCTGGAACGGTTGACCGACGGTGCTCGAGTCGTGGTCGACCGCTGACATGGAACGGCTGAACTGGGCGGCGAGGATCGCCTGTTACTTTCTTACTTCAAAACTTACTCCGACGCTGGTGGTCGCCATCGTCGCGCTGGGACTGTTCGCGATTCTGGTAACGCCGCGCGAAGAGAATCCCCAAATCGTCCGTCCGGCTGCAATCATCATCACGCGCTACCCCGGCGCGGATGCGCAGGAAGTGCAGCGCTCGGTGACCGAGCGGGGCGAACGCGTACTTCGCGAGGTTCCCGGCATAGAGCACGTCTACGCGACGTCGACGCAAGACGTCTCGTACCTGACGGTCCTCTTCCACGTCGGCGACGACCCGACCAAAGCGTTCATCGATCTCTACGATCGCGTGTTTGCGCACCTCGGCGATCTGCCGCCCGGAGCCACGCAGCCGGTCATCGTGCCGATGAGCACCGACGATATTCCGATCGTGGTCTTGACGCTTCACGGTGCTCGATACGACCGCGGCCAGTTGGGGGATGCTGCTCAGCGACTGATCGCATCGCTCGAGGCGTTGCCCGGCGTTTCCAGCGTAGCCGTCTACGGCGACCGCCCGCGGCAGGTCGCGGTCGATCTCGATCCGGTGCGGCTCGACGCCTACGGTCTTTCGCCGCTCGTGGTTGCCCGCGCGCTCGGCGCGACCGACGTGGTCGCGCCCGCCGGCCCGCTGCGCACTCCCGAGCGCGAATTGAGCGTGCGGATCGGAGCGCCGTTCGTCGACGCTCGCGAAGTCGGTGCCACCATCGTCGGGGTCCACGACGGATTGCCGGTCGCGCTCCGTGACGTCGCAAACGTTCGCGCAGCCATCGCGCCGCGCGAGACGCAGTCTCGCTTCTACGGCGGTGCGCTGACAGGCGGCACCACCGAGCCGGCCGTGAGCATAGCCATCGCGAAAAAGCCGGGTACCAATGCGGTCGAGATCGCGGGGCGCATCATCGCCGTCGCGCGCTCCGCCGACCTTCCCCCAGGAGTGAGCGTTAGCGTGACGCGCGACTATGGCGAAAAGGCCAACCTCGCTGTCAACGAGTTGATCGAACGCTTGGTCGAAGCGATCGGAATCGTCGCGTTGCTGCTTCTCGTGCTAGGATGGCGCCAGGCGCTCGTCGTCGCTTTTGCGATCCCACTTACGCTCTTCGTAACGCTCGGCGTCGGGATGCTGGCTCATCAGACGATCAATCGCATCACACTCTTTGCGCTGATCCTTGCGCTCGGGTTGCTCGTCGACGACGCCATCGTCATGGTTGAAAACATCCACCGCCACTACGTCAACGAGCCGGACGCACCGCGAAATGCCATCACGATCCGCGCCGTCGGCGAGATTGCGAGCCCGACCGCGCTCGCAACCATCACGGTCGTGCTTTCCTTTCTTCCGATGCTCTTCGTGACGGGGATGATGGGTCCGTACATGCGGCCGATTCCGATCAACGTTCCGGTCGCGATGCTCACGTCGCTGTTCATTGCCGTGGCCGTGACGCCATGGGCGACCTATCATCTGCTGCGCAAACGCCGCCTTTCGTCCACCCACGCCACACCTCGGTGGGTTGCATATTTTCGGGATACGTTGTCGCGGCTCTTAGACAATCACCGATCCGGATCGCTCTTCTTAATCGCGCTCGCCTTGGCGTTTGCCATCGCACTGGCGTTGCCGATGCTTCAGCTCGTGCAGTTTAGAATGTTACCGCGCGCCAACGAGACGACGTTTCTCATCACGATCGACGCGCTGCCGTCGACGAGCATCGCCGCGACGACCCGCATTGCGGAAGCGGTAGGTGCGCAACTGGCCGCAACGCCGGAAGTCCGCGACTACGAGATTCTGGTAGGCACGAATTCCGTTCCAGATCTCTCGAGCCTCTTTCAAGGGACGCTCTTTCGGAACGCGGCCAATCTCGCCGACATCCGCGTGAACCTCGTGCCCAAGAACCGCCGCGACGTGCAGTCTTCAATCCTCGTACGACGGCTGCGACCGCGCCTGCAAGCCGTCGCCGCGAGGTACGGGGCGGCGCTGCGGATCGTACAGACGGCGCCCGGGCCACCGGTGCGCAACACGATCTTCGCCAAAGTCTTCGGACCCGATCCAGAAGTTCGGCGCACGATTGCATCGTGGATCGAATCGATTCTCGCGCGCGAGCGCGGCGTCGTCGACATCGACCCGAGCGATAAGCCGTTGCCGGCTTCGGTGCACGTCGACGTCGACCCAGTCAAAGCCGCACTCTCAGGAGTCAACGTCGCCGACGTCGTGCAAACGCTGGCGATCGCGCTTGCCGGGTCGACCGTATCCGAGCTTCACGCGCCAGTCGACGTACGCCCGATCGACGTCGTCGTCCGGTTCGCGCCGGAGTTTCGCCGCGATCCCGGCCTCCCTCGCTCAGATTCGCATCCCGACGAGCACCGGCGGTAGCGTTCCACTCGGAGCGATCGCACGCGTGGCCTCGTGCAACAATCGCAGCCGCTGCAGCGCGACGACTATCGCGACGCGACCTACGTGGGCGCGGAGCTCGCCGGCCGCAGTTCGACGTACGCCGTTATCGAAGCTATGATGGCGCTCGCACGACTGCACGTGCCCGCGGGGTACGCCGTCACTTGGGACGGAGAGTGGGACATGACGCTCACCGTCTTTGCCGATCTCGGGCGTGCCATGGCGCTTGGCCTTTCTGCTGATCTACTTGCTCTTCGTCGCCCGCTTTCCGTTCGTTCCGTACGCCGCTGATCGTGTTGGCGGCGGTACCGCTGGCGATGATCGGAATCATGCCGGGATTCGCGCTGCTCGCGCCGTTCGGCATTTACTTTTCGGCCACCGCGATGATCGGCCTGATCGCACTGGTTGGGATCGTCGTGCGCAACTCGATCATCCTGATCGAATTCATCGAAGATAAACTTGGCGAGGGTTTAAGCCGTCGCGACGCGCTGGTCGCCGCGGCCACGACGCGAACGCGACCGATCTTCATGACTGCCGCCGCGGGCGTGCTCTCGTCGGTCGTGATCGCTTCCGATCCGGTCTGGAGCGGGCTCGCTTGGGCCTTGGTCTTCGGCATGAGTTCGTCGGCCGTGCTTTCGGTGCTCGCAATTCCATTGCTTTACGCGCGATTTGCCTCGGTTCCCGATATCGCGACGATCCGGCGCGCGGCGGGTTCACCGGTATTGGGAGAGTTCGGACGTGCGTAGAGATCGCGCCGTTCTTCATCGCTTCGCTGCTGCTCGTCCCTTCGTCGCCGGCGTTTGCACGGGAGACCGCTAAGACTCACGCTCGATCAGGCCATCGAGACGGCGCTCGCGCACAACCCCGGTTATCGCGCGGCGATCGCTTCCGTCCGGGTGCGCGCCGACGACGTTCGCGCGGCTCGCGGCGATCGCGCGCCGACGCTGAACGTCAGCGACACGTATACGTCTTCAAATCCAGTCGCGCAGCTGTCGACACCGTTTGGTCCGCTGCCGTTCGGCCCGAACGCGACGAACCTTCCGCTGTTAACCGCGCAGTACACGCTCTTCGACTCGGGCGCCGGCGCGGCACGCGTCGGCCGAGCCGACGCGCAATACGCGGCGGCGGCGGCCGGCGAGCGAGAGGCGCGTGCCGGGCTGATCGCGAGCGTAACGCAAGCGTACGTCGACGATGTGGCGGCTCGAGCGGCAGCGGACGCCGCCGATGCCGAAGTCGCTCGACGGACAACGCCTTTACGACGATACGCGCGCCAGGTTCGCGGTCGGTACGGTGCCGCGGTTCGATCTGCTCGAAGCGCGGACCGAACTCGCCGACCTTCGGGTGCGTGCGATCGATGCGCGCGGCGCGGTGACGATCGCGCACGAGCGCCTGGCGACGATGCTCGGCCTTCCCGCGACGACGTCCATCTTTACATGGCGGACGCTTGGACGCGCCGGGCACGGTGCCGGATGTCGAGCGGCTCGTCGCATCGGCGATTTCGCAGCGAGGCGAGTTGCAGGCCGCGCGTGCCGCGCTCGACGCGGCCGCGGCCAGCGTTCGTGAAGCCCAAGGCGCAGAACGCGCCGATCGGTGGGCGTGTCCGTAAGCGAGGGGAACGTGCAGCCGTCGGTCCAGCCGGGTTACACCGCGCAGTTCGTGGTGGCGCTGCAGGGCGTGTGGCGTCTATACGATGGCGGCGCGACGGCGGCGCGTATCGCGGCAGCGCGCGATTCGCTCGCGCAAGCGCAGGCGGAGTACGATCGACAACTGTCTCAAGCCGAGCTCGACGTACGCGAGGCCTACGTTCAATTACAGACCGCCGATGAACGCGTCGCTGCGACTCGCGATCTCGCCGCTTCTGCCGGCGAAGACCAACGCCTCGCAGAGATTCGCTATCGCGGACAGGTCGGAACGCAGCTCGAGCTTCGCGACGCACAAGCTCGCAGCGCCTCGGCACGTCAACAACTCATTCGCGCGCAGGCCGATCTGCGCATCGCCGACGCGCACTTGCGCTTCGTCGCTGGAATCGATGAAAGGAGGAGTACTATCATGAAATCGCGCGTTCTCATTCTTGGAGCCGGCTTTGCCGGACATACCGCCGCCCTGCACCTTTCCAAGCATCTCGACGAGGTAGACGTTACGGTCGTTTCGCCACGCGATCGCTTTACGTGGTTTCCGAGTCTCATCTGGGTCGGGGTCGGTACGATGTCGCCGGAGCGATGCCATTTCGCCTCTGAGCGACGTCTACGCCCGGCTCGGCATTGGCTACGTCGCGGGCCGGGCTCAAGAAATCGATCTCTCAGGGCGGCACGTCGCGGTTACGCTCGATTCGGGCGAGAGCTCGTCGCTCGAGTACGATTTTCTGATCAACGCGACCGGACCGTATCTCAACTTCGAGGGGACGCCCGGTCTCGGACCGGCTGCCGGGAACTCCGAGAGCGTCTGCTCGGTCGAGCACGCTACGCGTACCGGAAACGCGTACCGCGAGGTCGTCAAGAAACTGCAAAAAGGCGAGCGAGCGCGGATCGTCGTCGGCAACGGGACATCCGCTCGCGACGTGCGAGGGAGCGGCGTTCGAGTACATCATGAACGTCGACCACGACTTGCGCCGTCACGGCGTTCGCGAGCGCGCCGAACTTATCTGGCTATCGAACGAATCGCAGCCCGGGGATTTTGGCGTCGACGGGATTGAGGCACGCAAAGGCGATCGCATCATTCGCGGTGCCGACGTCATCGGCGGCCTCTTCTTCGAGCAAGAAGATTCGCACGATACTGCCCGCCAGCGTCAGGCAGGTCGAATCGGGACGACTGCTCTACGAAACGCCCAACCGAGGAGCCGACGTGGCTCGAGTTCGATTTTGCCATGCTCATTCCGCAGTTCCGAGGTATTCCACTGAAGTATCTCGGCGCCGACGGTGAGGACGTGACGGCAAAAATGACGCAGGGCAACGGTCTGATGAGCGTCGACGCCGATTACACCGCCAAAGACCTACTCGGATTACCGCGGACGGGACTGGCCGGCGATCTATCGCTCTCCCTACGACGATCGCGTGTACGCTGCCGGTATCGCCTTCGCGCCCCCGCATCCGCTCTCTAAGTCGGTCAAGAGTGCGAGCGGTGCGCCGATCACGGCCACGGCTCCTCGCACCGGCATGGCCTCGGGCATCATCGGGCGCACGGTCGCGCTCAACGTGCTCGATCAAGCGCGCGGCAACGAGCCGAGCCATCGCGAGCCGATGACGGCAATGCCGGCGGCGTGCATCGCGTCGATGGGCCAGTCGCTGATTACCGGCTCGGCGGCATCGATCATCATGGTTCCCGTCGCGCGCGACTACGAGCGGTATCCGGAGTTCGGACGCGATCTGAAATTGAGTGAGCTCGACGTCGGGCTTGCCGGCGCTTGGACAAAGCGATTGTTACACGACGCCTTCATGTGGAAGCTGCAAGCCCGCCCCGGCTGGCAGCTCATTCCGGAATAGGAAAAGGATCATGCAATCGCATTTTATGGAACGCTTCTTGCCCTACCAGATCTGGCGTTTCATCGTCGTCAACGCACGGATGTACCTGATCGCACGCGGCATCGTCGGTCCAAGAGGCTAGTTCGCGTAGTGTTCGTGCTGGACGTTTAGACGTGAGCTTCCAAGGACCGGCGGAGGGGTGCAAGAGAAAGGCAACGCATGAGCTATTCGAAAATCGTTACCACGGCGCTCCGGTACGATGAAGCAATCGAGCGCGTAAAGACGCTCCTTAGCGAGGAAGGCTTCGGCGTGCTCTGCGATATTGACGTCTCGAAAACTCTGCACGAAAAGCTCGATATTGAGTTCCGTCCGTACCGAATCCTTGGAGCCTGCAATCCTGTGCTCGCGCACAAAGCATTGGAAAGGGAACCTCAACTCGGTCTACTCCTTCCCTGCAACGTCGTCATACAAGAGTTTGCGGGGGCTACGACCGTTTCGGCGATCGACGTTCGCGCGTTGCTTTCAGTTGTCGGGAACCCCGAATTACTCGAGATAGCGGACGAAGTCAATGCTCGCCTTCGGCGTGTACTTGACCACCTCGCAAGTGAGAGCATCTAGGAAATTTTGGATCTTGAGGCTTAAGATACTCCATAGTCTGCCTCCAGGAAGCGACCCCTGTAGCGCCCGCACCGTGAATGAAACTCTTCGAGCATGAGCGAGGCATCGTGCTTCTTCTGGATAACGCAGTATCGGCGGAACGGAAGCAGCGGATGACCGCGCTGATCGTGCTTTCCTTGATCTTACCCTTCGTCCGGGCGATCATCCGACAAGGCACGCCGCCTTGATGCTCGCGGCGAGCGGAATGTCTTTGGCGATGCCCCTAGGAGCCGCACTCGGCACGATACTCCTGCACGATGCTGGCACTCCCGTATTGGCGACCGTTCTTGCGTTCACGCATATTTCATTAAAATCAAAGCATCAACGTGGCCAGCGGGTGCAATGGGATGGGAAGTACGTCGAAGTCGGAAATGCGAGCAAGGACGTCTTTTACCAGTTTACGATTAGTGGAAGCGGCGGGACGGAAACCGGGTCGATCGTGCTCGACGGCGCTTGTCCTGTCGTTCAGTTTGGGAAGCAAGAACAAGACCGTTGTGGGCCCCGATCCGTGCGAGCCGTTGGGTTTGAGCCGCGCCATCTTCATCGATCGGCTCTGACGGCTCCCTCCTGGCACTTGGGCGGTCACATCGCGGCGGCGTTTTGGCACGGCGTGTGGACATCGGGCCCACAAGCCTTGATCGCTTACGGAATCGCAGCCTGGCGCGACGGTGACGGCGTAGCCCTCTGGGCGCGACCCGTAAGACATCGCGATAAAGCATAGTCACCACGTAGAACGCACTTGAATGTCCCAATTGCTTTCCGAATGGAGTTGTTCAAGTCAGCCGTCGATTGGGGATGGACGCATGAGGGCTGAAGACTTCAAAATGAGTAAGAGTTAAGAGAATCCCGATCGAGCAAAGGCCGCATGGTCAATACGCCGTCCTGCGGCCAGGTGCGAAAAGGGCTAGTGCGCTCTGCAACACTGCAGAAGCAGGCCGAGAAGAGGTCGCCGGAACGGCAGCCGCGAGTACATCCTGAAGCCGAGCGCGTCAGGCGTACGAAGGCTGGAGATCCTCCGCGGTGGCGTAGTGCGACGAGAAAGCCGAAGAGAAAGTCGCGCGGGCAAGCGGCTCAGCGGTTCGTACGAGATTTAGCTACAGGACTTATCCTTGGCGTAGTCGATTGCTTCGAAGACTGCAGCAAGCGGCGGCTCGCTCCAGGCCAGCCCTGATCTCACTCGCAGCCGGGGGACAACCGCGAACGATCACCTCGGCGCTAAGGTCGATCCCGGCACCGCTGCCGACGCAAGTTGAACTGCTCCATGGGCCCTCTCCGGCGGCGCAATCGCCGATTCCGATGACAATCCTCGGCTGCGGCACGGCGTCCAATGTCGCTTCTGCTGCCTCGCGCATTGCTTGTGTCATCGGACCAGTAACCGTAATGACGTCAGCGTGGCGAGGCGATGCGACGATGTCCCAGCCCTCCTGGGTAATGTCGTAGTACGCATTACTCAGGGCATTCACTTCATGCTCACATCCGTTACAGCTCCCGCAAACGAGGTGACGAATGCCTAGCGATTTTCGGAAGCTCATCAGCGATCTGCGCAAGCGTAGCAGAGGTTAAAGCTCTTATTGACCAAGGGGAAGTCCGGGACGATATTTCCTTCCATCGCGCGGACCACAACCGGCCAGTTCCGATACGACGCCGAGATGATGTGCAGACGCTCGACGGTTCCGTCGTGCCCGAGGCGTAATGCAACGAGCTCAGTGCCGCGCGGCCCCTCGACAACCGTCACGACCGAGCCTGCGGCAGGCGACACGGGGTGTACGATCGGCAAAGCCACGTCGCCGAGAGCGGCCAACGCTTCGCGGACCAAGCGAAATGATTCCGCCAGCTCGGCACTCTTAACCAGACACCGTGCAAACGCGTCACCGCTCGAGGCACGCGGTACGCGAACAGGCAGACTGCAATACGCGCCGTAGGGAGCAAACGTGCGAACGTCGACGGTGCCATGCGACGCGCGACCCGCTGGACCCGTGGCGCCGAATGCACGCGAGGTGTCGTGCGAGACGACTCCCGCGTCGTGCCATCGCGAGACCAGCGACGCGTTGCCGAACACGTCGCAGAGGTATCTTTTGGTTCGCTCTTCCAGCGCCGCTAAGCCAGCGCGAATCGCCAGTCGCGCCGTAAGCGTTGCACGACTCACTCCGCCTGGGACGATCGCGTCAAACAGCAGCCGATGCCCGCTGGCGATCTGATTCAGGCGCATGGCTTCCTCTTTGAGCGCCATGCCGCGCGCGAAGCCAACCGCCCAACCTGCACCCGAAGAACTCGCGGCAAGATCGCCGAGGTGGTTGTAGATCCGCTCCAGCTCGGCGAAGACAAGCCTTGCGAGATCAATCGGTTCGCTCACTTCGACGCCCGATAAGATTTCGACCGCCCGAGCGTACGCAAACGATCGAGCGGCGCTACAACTCCCGCAGATGCGCGCAACGAACGGCGCGCTGGCGAGTGCCCGCCGTTCCTCGAGCGCACGCTCGACGCCACGGTGGGCATAGCCTAGCTGCGCGTCGAGGTGCACGACGGTTTCCCCGCCCGAACTAAACGTGAAACGTCCGGGTTCGATGACTCCCGCGTGAACCGGACCCACAACGAAGTGCATCAGACCTTCACCGTATGCCACCATGGCCTCTGGCATGACGCCGCGTTGCGCCCAGAGTGGCCTGTTGTCGGGGAGTCCCTCAAAGGAAACGCCGCGGTCTTGCGCCATCTCGCGTTCATCCCACGAGAAAACCGGCCAAATTCCCGAGACGGCCAACGCCGCGCGCGACTCACCGAGGCGATGCGTGAGCATAAACGGTCCGCCCTCTTCGCGCAAGAACAGGTAGTGGAGGGAGTCAGCGTCGGCGTAGGCTCCTAGCGGAACGTCCGATCCGGCCGCCTCTGCAATGACTCGCTCCCTGAAGCTCTCCGCTGCCGCCACCTGGATGCTCGTCGTCATCGCGCACCTTCAATCGTCGCCGCAGCGGCCTGCAAAACAGCACCGGCGGCGGACCATGGAAGCGCCGCAAGCACGAGCGAGCAGGTCAGCGCAAAGGCAGCGGTCACGGCAGCGAGCCGAGCGTTGGGCCGCGTAAAACCCGCGGGCGCGTGAATGGAACGGCTTGGTGCAACGCCCGCCTCGATCTCGATTGCCGCGCGCGCAATCGCGGCAAAGGCCAGCACGAGCCCGACGATACCGATTGCGAGCGGAGCCCACTTGTGCGCTGCGACGCCCGCACCGACAACGAGCAACTCGCTCACGAACAGCCCAAACGGCGGCATTCCCGACAACGCAGCCAGCGATCCCAACAGAATCCGACCCGACGCGCTGCTCCACAGCCCGCGCAGCTGTCGCATCTCCGTCGCCCCGCGCTCGCGCTGCACGATACCGGCGCAGAAGAACGCTGACGACTTTGCGAACGCGTGGACGACCACGTGGAACAAGGCTGCAAACCAGCCGAGAGGCCCGCCGAAACCGAGCGCAATCGCAACGATGCCCGCATGTTCGACCGTCGAGTACGCAAGCAGCCTCTTGAGATCTGTCTGCGTCAACATCAGAACGCCTGCCACAACGATAGAGAGGGCGCCGAACCACACGAGCAGGTCTGAGGCAAAGGCGCCGACGCCTAAAGCCCATGCGACGCCGAGGACGCGCATGATCGCATACAGCGCGCACGACACGAGCACACCGGACAGAAGCGCGCTGATGGGCGCCGGCGCCTTCGAATGCGCATCGGGCAGCCATGCATGCATCGGCGCAAGCCCGGCTTTTGTCCCGAAACCGACGATCATCAACGCCACGGCCAGGCGCGCAAGCAGTGTCGAACCGGCTTGCCCATGCGCAGCGATCGCGGACCACGACAGTGCGGCCGTTGCAGCGACGCCGTCAGCGATCGAGACGTGTGCCAGTACGACAATGCCGAGTAAGGCAAAGGCAATGCCCACGCTGCAAAGCACGAGATATTTCCACGCCGCCTCGAGTGCGGCTGGCTCACCGCTGTAGCCGACGAGAAACGCCGTCGCGAGCGTCGTGAGCGAGATACCGAGCCAGAGTATCGCGAAATTGCCGGCCAAGACGACGAGGAGCATCGCGCTCCAGAACGCGCCGAGCAGAATGAAGTACACTGGCTTGCTCGACCAAATCGCGTAACCGCTCGTCCAATCGTCGGCGAGAATCCCCGCCGAAAAAAGCGTCGCCAGCAAGCCCAAGAGCGATACGAGCGTCACGAAGACAAGCGACAGCCCGTCGAGTGAGCGGGCGGCAGCGAACGGTAGTAGTGCGGCGACGAAGGCGAGGATAAGACGAGCGGCCCGCCGAGTCGTGCGTTGCGGCACGAATCGGACAATCAGCGCAAACGCCAACGGCGCAGCGATGCAGATGGCAATCATCCGCGTAAACTCCTCAACGCGTCAACGTCGAGGACGGCGTTGTGTGCAAAGAACGCGCGAACGAGCGCAAGCCCGATGAATGTCGCCACGAGCGCGTCGAATGTCGCGCCAAGCTCGATCGACTCCGGGAGCGTTGGAGCGAGAAGTGCACCTGCCAGCGTCACGCCCGTACTGAGCACCAACAATCCGACCACGTGCGAGAGGAGGTTGCGATGCACGATTAGGATTCCGACGCCGCACAGCACGATGTAAACGGTAACGCTCTGCAGCGTGCCGTTGCCCAGTCCTGGAATTACCGCTCCATGAGCCACTAGCGCAAAGGCAACGACGACCAGAAGTCGCACCGGTGCCGCTAGGGAGGGACGCAAATTGCCGGCGCTCGGATTCGCACGCACGAATGCGAGGATGCCGAGCGGGGCAACGACGACCTTCAGAAGTGCCGACACGACAAACAGTGCAAGCGAAAGCGGAGAACCCAAGGCTGCCGGGACGATGAAGACGGCGACGGTTACCGCCAAAACGGTGTAACCGATAAGCATCTGGGTCGTACGGGTGCTTAGCAGGAGGACGGCACCTGCAATTATCAACGTCGCATCGACCACTAGAACGTCGCTCCAAGAAGGCGCAAAGCGATGCTAGCAGCCGCCAAGACGAAAGCGCTCGCAAGCAGTTGCGGAACCTCAAACAGCCGCACTTTTGCGAATAGTGTTTCAACCACCGTGACCAACGCGGCGAGCACTACCACCCATGCCACGAGTGTCCATGTTGTGCCGCCCGGAAGCAGCAGCCCGGCAAGCAACAAAAAACTGAGCTGCCTCACGTAGGACGCCGCTTGCACGAGCGCCAGTTGCCAACCGGAGAACTCGAGTAACAGTCCTTCGTGGATCATGGTCAGTTCGTAGTGCGTTTCCTGATTGTCGATCGGCACGCGGGCCGTTTCGGCGAGGAGAACGAGAAAGAACGCTCCAATGGCGAGCAGCCCGGCGAGTCCAAAGGGCAGGTGCAGGAGCGCGGACAGTTGCGTTCCTCCTCCCAGCGCAGCGGCTCCGAGCAGCGCGACCAGCAGTGTCGGCTCAACGAGTGCCGCGATGGTCTGCTCGCGGCTGGCCGCCATTCCGGCGAACGCACTGCGCGAGTCGAGTGCCGCGAGCCCGAGTGCGAAGCGCGAGAGCGCGAGCAAGAAGATCAGCGCGACGATTTCGCCGAGCGGCGGAATGCCCGGCACCGCAAGTGGGAGCGCCGTGGCTAGTGTCAGCGCGACGCCGAGCGCGATCCCCGGCGCAGCGATCGCAATAGGGCTGATGCCATCCGGTAGTATCGACTCCTTGCGCCAGAGTTTGGCAAGGTCACGGTACGGTTGCAGCGCAGACGGTCCGGGCCGGCCTTGCAAGCGCGCGCGCATCAGTTTCATCGTACCTTGTACCAGGGGCGCAAGTGCGGCGATAGCGAGCAGTTGCAGCAACGAAAGCGCGATCATCGGCGGGCCAGCATGACGACAACCCCGACCGCCGCAACGGCGTACGCGAGATACAACCGCAAACTGCCGCTCTGCAGGGCACGTGAGCGCCGCGCGGCGTAGAATGCAAGCGCGCCGACCCGTCGTGCAACTTCGTCGATTACGTCGCGGCTTTCGATTTGATAGACAATGCGCGCGGGAAACCAGGACGAGGAGCCAGTCTCGAGCAGACGGCGGTGTTCCGGCCGTAGCACGAACGCGAAGATCAAGCGTAGCGGCTTGGAGAAAGCGGTCGCCGTGTATTGCGCGGTGGGCGTTACTGGCGACCCGCACGTCCACGTCTGGACACGGCGCAGACCGCGGCGGGCGACGAGTGCGAGGCACACCAACATGCCAGCCGCAGGTAAGATGACTAATGCGACGGGCAAGATTGGAAGTACCGCGAGCGGCGCGACCGTAGTTCCAAGGGAGAGTGGCGTCCCGAGCGTTGCCGCCGAGATGCGGACGAGTGGAACCACGGCAAGCGCCGGAATCAAGCCGAGCAGTGCGCAAGCACTGGCAAGCAGAACCTGCGCGAACGTCGCGCTGTCAAAGCGCTCTTGCTCCGGCTCGCTGGCGTGCGACTGCTTTGGTCGCCGCGGGCGGCCAAGGAACGCGACTCCGAAGACTTTCACGAAACACGCGGCTGCAAGCCCGCCTGTTAGCGCGAGGCCAGCCGTCGCGCCGAGCAGCACGATGCGCGTGGCCGGGTCGGCAAGCCTAAACCCGCCGATGAGACTTTGGAACGTCAGCCACTCAGACGCGAAACCATTGAACGGCGGCAACGCGACAATCGCAGCACAGCCAACGAGAAACAGCGGTGCCGTCCATGTTAGGCGGCCCCAGAGCCCGCCCAGCTTCTCCAGATCGACCGTCCCCTGCGTTTTCGCCACGATGCCGGCTCCCATGAAAAGTAGCGCTTTGAACAGCCCGTGATTGACGGCGTGAAAGAGCGCCGCGATGAGCGCGAGTGTTGCGAGGGCGATCGCGCCTGACGAACGCGCGAGCAGCGCAACGCCGATGCCGACCGTAATGATCCCAATATTCTCGACGGAGTGATACGCGAGCAGCCGCTTGAGGTCGTGGTCGACGAGTGCGTAAAGCACGCCACCAATCGAGCTGACCGTCCCAATTAGCACAAGGGCGATGCTCCATGCAGTTGGCGCAGGTGCCGCGAGTTCGAACGCAACGATGCACAGGCCATAAAGCGCGACCTTCAGCATCGCGCCGGAAAGAAGTGCTGAAGCGCCGGGCGGCGCAACTGGATGTGCACGCGGCAGCCAAAAATGCAGCGGAATAAGACCGGCCTTCGACCCAAACCCGATCAGCGCGAGAACCAAAGCCACCATTCGGATCCCAACCGGGAGCGTGGCGGCGGATCTCGCGATATCGGAAAACGCCGGCCCAGCGGCCTGGCTCGCGAGTAATAGCAATGCGACCAAGACGCAAAGCGCTCCGCTCTGCCCGACGACGAGATACACGAACGTCGCACGCCGCACACTTCTGCGGCCGTGATCCGCGACGACCAGGAACGCGGAGACCAGCGACATCAACTCCCACGCCAACACGAATGCCGCGACGCTGCGAGCCACGAGCACGAACAGCATCGCCGCGACGAAGCCGGAAATGAGCGCCGCATCGACGGGGCGGTCGCCGCGCAGGCACCAGGCCCCGACCGCGACGCCGAGGATCGCGAGGAGTGCAAGAAACGGCGCAGCCAGGGGCGTTAAGCCGATGTCGAAGGCCAACGCCGGCAACGAGGTGGGAATGCTCGCGAGCGTTGCCGGCCCATGCGCGACGGCAACGAACGCGAGGTACGCTGCGGTCAACGAGACCGCCCATGTCGCGCTGGCGCCAAATAAGCGAAGGGTCACGCGAGCTTTGAATCGCGCACGCCCTTGCGGGCGACATCGTTAAGGCCGGAAAAACCAGCCCCAGCCACTGTAAGCAACCCAACGAACTCTGTCGTGACGCCGCCGAACCGAAGCGTCGGCGACGCCCCATTGCTCAAGTTTTCACTCACTATTATTTTACAGCGGGTGTGCCGGCCATTCTCAGGGCGCCCAGCGATCAAGAGCCGGGCCGCGCGCCCCTTAACGCGATGCCTCCAGCATCATTTGATGGCTTCGGAGCTGCCGCTCGTATATGTCTCGTGCGATGTCGAGCATTTCCCAGATCGCCGGGTCCGAGACCGCGTATTTGACCGACGTGCCCTCGCGGCGGCCGTAGACCAACTCCTTGCTTCGGAGGGCGGCCAAGTGCTGAGACACGGTAGATTGCTCGGCGGAGAGATGTTGCTGCAGTTCGCCGACGGTCAGCTCTCCGTCGCGAAGTGAGTCCAGAATCCGGATGCGCATCGGGTGGGAGAGCGACTTGAACAGTTCGGCCTTGAAATGTCGCACCATCGCGAGTAGTATATTAGCATACCGTAATATAACATTCAACCATACCTACTCCAGCGGCTGGCGCGCTCTCAGGCGAGCGACCAGCGCTTAGCGGAGGAAGCTGTCCATGCAAACCACGCCAGACGCGATGCTACTTCGAGACCCTACCTATTACGTGCTCCGGCAGGATGCCGGCAATTGGAGGGCGTCCAGGGCGACGAGTACGTTGGCAAGCCGGTCGTCATTCTCGAAGCACGTGACGCGGACTCCAACGAGATCGTCGCGACCGGGGTCGGAGACGATGAGGCGAAAGCCTACGTTGATCTTCGCGAGCAACTCCATCGCAGGATCGATGTCTGACATCGCTCACAGTCAGGTTGGCTGCCGCACCGTCGCAGGCGCAGTCTTGAGCGCCTCCTTACCACTCAAGATACCGTTCAATCACGCTCGCCATCTGATCGAAGAGCACATCGCCAAGAGTCCGTGGCCGGGCCTCATGTGGCTTTTCGTTCACTGCGAAACTACATATATCAGCAAAATGTTGCTCGTCCGCTTTGGATCTCAGGCGCACTCGGGTGGCGGCGAGTGTCAATGGGTTCTCCACTTGGAGCCCTGCCGCGACGATCATCCATGGTTCGACGGCACGTTGCGACTCGCGGAGATCTCGCCAAAAGAAGCACTCCTCAGCATCGCGGGTCAAAGCACCACGCAATGCCGCTCGATGGGGGATCCGCTCGCTCATTTCGTCGCAGCGTCGACGGCAAGACGTGTCCTTCGAAGCATCTGTCTTGCGATTGGAAGCAAAGCCGTTATTGCACCACAAGAGAATCAGTGATCAGTGCCGACGGAAACGGGAGTTCCACGGAGAGACGGAATCATCCACGCGTTAGCGTACCGCTGTCAGGAGGCATCGCAAGCACGCGATATTATGTACGATCTGCGCACGCAGCAGATCACAGAGATCTTGCCGCATCGCTTCCCGTTCCTGCTGATCGATCGCATAGTGGAGTTGCATCCGCTCAAACGCATTCTTGGCTACAAGAATGTCAGCTTTAATGAACCGATGCTCCGTGGGCATTTCCCAGAAAATCCGGTATTCCCCGCGGTATACATCATCGAGGCGCTAGCCCAACTGGCGGGATGCATCGTGCTGGGAACCCGGTCAGTTCTGGAAGAATCCGCCGTACTTCACCGGGATTGATGGAGCACGTTTCTGCGCCCTGTCGTTCCTGGTGACCGCCTCATGATGGACGTGCGAATGCGAGGCCATCGCCGCAACGTCTTTTGGATGTCCGGTGTCGCAATGGTTGACGATGAAATCGCATGCACGGCGGACTTGAACTTTGTGGTCACATCTGGGAAGGATGCTTCACTCCCGCGCTCGGAGCATCTGGATCAATATCTTGAGTGAAGCTGAGAACCAAAGGCAACGAACGCGGTGTCTTTGACCGAACGTAACCGCCAAACTCAGGCTTAATCAATGCGAAGGTCGTCTCTACGTTCGACCGCTCGATTCAGCGAGTCAGATTGTCGGGATCCTCAAAGAGCTCAAAGCCGGCGCCAAAGCCGCACGGCTTGCCGCAAGTACGGGATCAGCGAAGCAACGTTGTATAACTCGGCGCTCGAGATATGCGGGGCTAGAGGTGAGTGATCTGATGCGGCTCAGGCAACTCGAAGATGAAAATCAGCGCCTCAAGAAGATCGTCGCTGACCAAGCTCTGAACATCGAAGCCTGAAGATTGTCGCGGAGGGAAACTTCTGAGGCCTGTAGAGTGCAAAGCGGCGGTGCAGGTCGTAAGTGGACGACGCTCTAGTCGCCAAGGTGCTAAAGAGCCGAAAAGCGACCCAGGAGCGTTCGGAGAAGTCTCGCCGATAGGGGGTTCCGTTCGCTCGACACCCTAAACGCGCGCACATGGCCGGGAATGACCAAAGGGCGGCATTACAGGATTGCGTGAAGGGCGGCGTCGGCATAATTGCGTTGATCGCCATAGGCGTCAGTACAGAATAGCTGGCAGGTGCTCCTTGGAAGCATTAATCAGAGCCGATGCGATTATGGTTCCAGTCGGCTATGGGCCAATGGTTGCAAGGGCATTGAAGGGGCCCCAGCACTGCATCGACCACACGGAGACGTATCTAAAGTTTGCCGAGCCCCGCGTTTTATGGCGCGGCTTCGAACTCGCGTATTACTTGGTCCAGGGGTGGACGGACACCCTGAACGCTTTGAGGCGATTACGCTAGGTTTTAACGTCGGCTGGACGACGGTTAAGGCGGGGCTTCGCGAGCTAGATGAGTGGGGTAAAACCGTGGCACGACCTACGTTTGCATATCACAATATTGATACAAGTACGCCGGGATTTGTTTGGCATCCGTTCTCTTACGAAAAGATGCAACAACTTGGCGTGAATCTAGAAGTCCATCCCAGCACAGAGATGGTCCGACTGGCGGTCACGTTCCACTAGTCCCACAATGCTTGATGGTTCAAGAAAAGGGACCGGCCTTAGCGCAGTCCCTTAGTCCCTATGCCCTGGGCTTGCGGGACACCCGCCCCGCCGCTCAGGAGAATCAAATCTTACTACTTTTTGCGGCAAGTGTAAAACCGAAACCGTACTTAGAATATCGCCCTCGCGTATTTGTATCGGCTTAGGTCCGCGTAGAGGTCAACCAGTTCTCGACCGACCTTGGTAACATCCAACTCCTCTTTCCAGCGATACGTCGTTTCCCGATGTGCTCCACACCACAGACTTCTGCCGGTCAGCGCGACGACGAACTGGACGTAGCCTTCGTCCCCGGCTTTGCCGTAGGCCATGCCGTGTCCGAATCGGACGTTCTCGTAGTGGCCTCCACCTTGATGTTCTCCCGCTGCCGGGCCTATGCGGTCGTGAACGGCAGAATAAACGCCCTCGACCCACTTGCGGTACTTGGTCTGACCGCCGGCTAGCATCTCCATGCTCACCCTTTCGTCGCTTCCGGCTGAGGTGTAGTCCGTACGTTTGCGTTCCGCATGCCCGATGCGACATGTGCGGAAGGTGGGCAATCTGCATCGGCTCGCGTTTTGGCCATGACGTATGAATCGATTTTGTATACCACGTCTACTCTCAAATCATAGCCTGCGTTGTCATCGTGAATGGTTCCCTGACCAAGTTCGAGTGGCCCATCGAATACATCGCCTGTGTTGATGTAAGCGTTGCTCTCCTGGATTTTGCCGCTGCCGCTCAAGCCTTTGACTGTAACGACACGGAACGTCTTCGCTTCAGGTGGATTGGAAAAGACAAACGTGTGACAGATTTTGGCGAGAGTAACGCCCTGTCGGGGGCCATTAGGGACGTACCACAGCGTCCACGTGGTCGGCGATGATACTTGCGCCGCGCAGCCAGCGACGGAGCAAACAAAAGCTCCAGCGACGGCGAGTCGCGAGGCGAATCGGATGAGCATTCCAACCTGCTCCGTAGCCTGAACGGTACGGGTCACCCGAGTCCCGCTTGCATAGCCCTTCATAGATGAGCGCAGCAGCCCCTTCGTTAAGAGACCATAACCTTTGCATTCACTAACTGTTCGTAGCTCGCGCGGGCGAAAGAACTGAGGAGAGCCCACCCGCACTCTCCTCTTAGCTCAGCGGTCTTCTGCAGACAATCCCTCAGCACAACGTATCACGGCTGACGATTTTATGCGCTTTGGGGTGGATGCGCTCCAGGTCAGTCGCAAAGGGCGAGATGCCGAAAATCGCGCGGAGATTCGCCGGCTCCAAGCTAAGATCGATCAACTCGTGATGGACACTGAGACAACTGAGTGCGGCAGGCTTGCTTAGACATTCCGAGGACGGTGGGAATGGGGCTGCTGACTTACGGGCTGAGCGCGAGGCCGTCGACGCTGGCCGCGACTTCGAACGTTTGTATCGGATTGTTGCTGCCCGGCGCGTATACTGAAATGTGGGCGCGCCCGTTGCCGCTGGTGGCCGCATAAAGTGCACCGTTGGGCTCGACCGTGAGCGCGTCCAAAATGTTCTGTAACTGGATCACGCGTGACGGGCTCGTCGAATTCGGGGAGTAAACTGCGATCGCTTGTTTTCCGGCCGAGGTCCCCGATCCAGCGTACAAGTTCCCCGCCTTGTCAACTGCGATCGTGCCGCCGGGCGCGTTCTGCAAGTTGAGGTTGGTGAAGTTCTGCGAGCCCGGTGCGAGGCGGTAGACTACGCCAGGCTTTAAGTAGACGCTTTCGCCGATAAGGAGCGCACCGCTCGAATCGAATGCGAGACCCGTCACGCGCACGGCCCCGCTGTACGGTATAGTTAGAGTGTTTGCAGGCCTAAGCTGACCCTTTGGATATACCTCGAGGAAGATTGATTTGTTCGACGTGTCAACGCCGGTGACGTACACGTTCCCATGCTTATCTACTGCAACGTTCGCGCAGTTAACGATACCGTCGGTGATCGTGCGGAACGGAGAACCCGCGGCCGGTTTGTACTCGGCGAGGCTCGTCTGATACGACCCCTGCGGGAAATTAACCGGCGTATAGGGTACCGCGTTTGTCGACCCAGATTCCGCCCGGTTGCGCGACGCCATTCGTGATCGTCTGCACAAGCGTCGGGTCGGAGCCGATCGAGTAAACGAGTACGCTCCCGTGGAGGTTGGAGATGTAGAGTTGGGGAGATGCAAGCGCTGGCCCCGTCAAGTTTTGGGACTCGACGGTTGTCGTGATTCCGCTCTCAGTTGGAGCGCCAATTCCGCCGGCGCAAGCGGCGGCAAATAGGACGATGGCGAGGCTGCCAAAGCAAACGCCAATAACGCGCAACGCTATCCTTTTCATAATAAAAACCAAGCTCAATTTCTGAAAAAAGTCTGAAGGGAGCCCGAGAGCCACGAGGCAACGGCATACTTTAATAAGCCGGTGCTCTTCGTTTGTGAGTCCTCGTCGTCCGTCGAGCCAACGGCCGCTGGTCGCTTCTAGGGACCACCAGCGGCGCGTGGAATCATCACGGTCACCTTAGGAGGTTCCGATATGTTTCAACAAGTCCGGACGCTCGCGGTACTTGGAGGTCTTTCGGTACTGGCTGCTTGTGCGTCAGGCCAGTCCTTTTACCAGGCGGGCTCGGCTGTCGTGCCATCTGCGCAAAGAGTGAGCTCTCCATCGTCGATAACGCCCGATAAGGGCTGCGGAGGAGTGCACGGCGTGAAGGTCATGCCATGCCCGATCAAGCTCAACTAGTAAGTCAGGTATCGTCGTGACTGTGAGCGGGCCGGGGGTCGTCAACTCCGCACTTGGTAGAATCAAGTCGTGCTACAGCGGCCATAATTGTTACAATGCCGAGCGCGCTGGCGGTAGTCAGACTCAGTGGCTGATCACGCCGGGTGCGCTCTGCGGGGGCGCCATCCTAGAGTTTACGGGCAAAAATGCACTGGGCAAAAGGGTGGGATACGCGTTTCTCGAGATTGCCAACCGGTATTGCCCGTAACGCAAACGTTTTAGCGGTCATAGCCGCTTGCGAGGTTGTTACTGACACCTTAATGTTCGGCAGGATTGAGGGCGACCACAGGAAATCGGCCGGGACCTCACATTTCGAAAAAGGAGCCGTACGTGGCAAATAACCCGTTCGTTCACGTTGAGTTGGCGACGACCGATCTGGCCAAGGCTAAGGACTTCTACGCGAAGCTGTTCGACTGGGAACTCGACGATTCTCGGATGGACGATTACACGATGATCGGCGTGGGCGAGCACGAATACGGCGTTGGCGGGGGGATGATGAAATCGCCAATGCCAAACATGCCATCCGGCTGGCTCGCCTACGTGTCGGTCGACGACATCAACGCCGCAACCGAAAAGGCAAAGTCACTGGGCGCGACCATCGTCAAGGACGTAACGCCCGTCGGGAACTTTGGCTACCTCAGCATCATCCAGGATCCAACCGGCGCCGTTCTTGGGCTCTGGAAATCCGTTCCTCAGGAAACCGCGACGGCGTAGGGCCCGAGCCTCAACTAAAACAGGTTCGTATCATCGGCGGCGTCCATTAGGGCGCCGTCTTCACTCTGCCAGGGCCATCGAGCCGGAAGGATACCAAGTTTACGCCAGTACCGAAATCGCTGTGAGACATAGAAGTGCCCTCTTCATCCGAAACGTGCTGCTCCGGGCGCTAGAACCGTACTTGTTCTGAAATACAGTTGTTGCAGCGTGCTATTAAGAAAAGGCGGCGCGCACGTCTTGCGCGCCGCCAGTCCACCCTAACTAGCGCAGTGATCGGAACCCCGCGCGCACCTCTTCTGAAAGCAGTTGCGGTTGTTCCCACGCAGCAAAGTGTCCACCTTTGTCGAGCTTGTTGTAATGAATCAGTTTGGGATACGCCTGCTCTGCCCAGCTCCGCGGGGCTGGATAGAGTTCATCAGGGAAGACACTCACGGCAACCGGGATGGAGACACCCTTGGCATTAAAGTATCCTAGCTTGCCCCAATTCTCCCAATAGAGACGCGCACCAGAAAGAGCCGTGTTCGTCAACCACGTGATCGTGATGTTGTCGAGGATGTCATCGCGCGTGAGGCCTTCGGATTTTCCCTGAAAGACGCGTGAGATCAGCTCGTAGCTGCGCGCGTCGTGATCGAGGAAATAAGCTGCCAAGCCGACGGGTGAGTCCTCGATACCGTATAATGTCTGGGGTCGCAGCCCCATCTGGAACCCGTAGGCGATTCCTTTTTGATATACGAACTGCAAACGCTCGTAAGCGACCTTCTCATCGGCTGAGAGACCCGATGGCGCCGGCGCTCCAGAAAAAGCCGCCTTGTCAATGTCGACTGGAAAGATGCCGGGCATGTTGGTGTGAATGCCGAGCAACTCCGGAGGCGCCTGCACGCCCATTTGTTCGGTGATGACTGCGCCCCAATCGCCGCCCTGCGCCACGAATTTCGTATACCCGAGGCGCTTCATCAGCACGACCCATGCACGCGCGATGTGAGCTACATCCCACCCGGGGGTGGTCGGTTTGCCTGAGTACCCGTAACCCGGCATCGACGGAATCACCAGATCGAACGCATCGGATGCACTGCCGCCATGCGCCGTGGGATCGGTCAGCGGATCGATGATCTTCATCTGTTCGATAATCGAGCCTGGCCATCCGTGCGTGACAATCAGCGGCAACGCATTTTCATGTTTTGAACGGATGTGAATGAAGTGGATGTCCAGCGCGTCGATCTGTGTGATGAACTGGGGCAAGGTATTCATCTTTGCCTCGATCTTGCGCCAGTCATACTCTGTCTCCCAATAGCGCGCGAGCGCCTGCATCGTCGCGAGCTGCACCCCTTGGGATGCATCGGTAACCGTTTCTCGTTCAGGCCATTTCGTAGCTCTTATGCGCCGACGCAGTTCGGCGAGTTCTTCATCCGGAACGTTCAGTTTAGGAAACGCGCGAATGGTGGTCGTTCCACTTTCCGTTAATTCTTGCACTTGCGTCATATCGGTCCTCCAGTGGTATTTTGGTTGCAATGCCCCACAGTTGTGCCGACCTGTTGATTGGGATCGCGACTAGAGCCCCAAAAGCCGCCGTCCAAAAGCGGCGACGATCGAACGCCGAACCTTTCAGGCCTGCGGCTGCCTCCTTCACACACTTGTGCGAGGTGCCAGAGATCATACCACCGAGCGACCATTCTTCAGCTGCCCAATCCGTTTCGAGGTGCGCCCGTGGCGATAACGCTTTTGGCCCGTACCGCGCGGCCAGCGCGCGTAGCCAGATATCGCGGCGTTCCGAAGGATCGAGCGGTGCGGCCTTGACGGCTTGCGGTCCAAACATATAACTGCTAAGGATGCCGGGTGTTCCCGATCGAGGCGATTGATCGAGCGCTACCGGAACCGGCAGTTCTGGAGCGACGCTCATACCCGACAGCCCGTCGTCGCGCCAAAACGGTTCGTCATAGATTGTGATACCGCGTATAGCCGCACCGGACAGCATTCGACGGTGCAGTTGCGCGTGAGCGGGCGGCAACATCGGGTCGTATTCGATTTGGCTAGCCAGAAACGGGGGAACCGCTACGATCACACCCCGAGCCTCAACGGTAAGGCGATCGGATTGAACTTCCACTCCGGCATCCGTCTGCCTAATCTGCCGCACGGGAGACGAAAGGTGTAGCGAATCGCCGAGTTTCGCGGCCAAGCGGACGGCCAGCTCCGGAGCTCCGCCATCGACGAGATGCGTCTCGGTTATCGTAGAATCGAGGTAATATTCAAAGCCACCGCCACCGCCACCGCGGGCGAGTACGCACGCACCGAGCAGCGAAACTTCGTCGGGATCGACACAAAATAACGTCGTCATGGTTGCGTTCATGAGTTTTTGTGCCGCGGTCGACGGGATGTTCCATTGAGAAGTAATCCACGCACCGAGCGTTTGCGCATCCAACTCCCTTGCGCCGCTTGCCGTCCACGGTGCATCGATCGGCAGGCTCGCGGCGATGCGATCGAGCCGCCAGAATGCAAGCCCGAGGCTCAGTAGCCCAAAAAGACCGATCGATGGCGCACCGCGATACCGCCGGTTCGCCCCATCGATATGTATGACCGTGTCGCCCTGCTCGTATTGCGGATACGGTTCAAGCCCGACCTCGCGGCAGAGTTCGAACATCCTGTCCTGACGCTTCCCCAACCACGTGCCGCCCACCGAGACGATCGTTCCGTCGGCAGCCGGCCGATTCCAGGCCCGCCCGCCAACGCGATCGCGAGCCTCGAGCACGACGGTCGCCTGACCGCGATCCTGGAGACGCCGCGCCGCCGCTATACCCGCAAAGCCTGCTCCCACCACGCAGTAGTCCGTCTGCAATCGGTCCATCTCGTTACCTTTCTAGAGGAAACTGAGAGCAGCGCTTACGAAATTGCTTGGGTTCTATTAATTAAGAGACGGCAGAATGCGAATACGATCGGCGCACCCATAACGAAGATCGCAATCAACGACAGACTAGCCTCCAGCGTTTGAGGGACACCCGTGTAGTTCGCGGGCGATGCGTACGGAAGTGAAATGCCGCCGACGAGCGGCGTGATAATGATGCCGATTGCGATGAAAGCGTAGTAGAAAACCGGCAGGCTCCAAAACACGCTTCGATTCCTCATCAAATCCTCCCGAGGTTGCTCCGCGTAGCGGCTCGCGAATAGGAAGTAGACGAATATGAACACGAAGACGGTGCCAAACCAGCCGGCGTAATTGTGCAGCGGAACACCGAAGTACGGGCCGCCGTGGTGCCAAATCCAGTCACCCGTTACGGTCGATTGGTACGGATCCATCGCGACGTCCCAGCTGACCATAATGAAGGCTCCCGCGACTGACGCGGCAAGGATGGCCCAGCCGGTCACGGGCCGCAACAATGATAAAATGATGCGCGCCATCATGACCGAGGCGTAGCCGGTTGCCAGATAGCCGATCTGAATCATCGGCGGCACGCCGAGCAGTTTGGGTCCGAGCAAGTCGGTGTAGTGATAGGGGCCGAAGATGAGCCCTGTGGCAACGCCGATGGCTTCTGATGCAAAACTAATGATGACCGTGATGAGGATGAACGCAATGATGTTGCGCCACCCGAGGGCGACGTAGCCGTGCGCGACAACGAAGACGAACCCCGCCAGCAGCGTGAGGATCGCGTTGGCATTTGATCCTATACCGATTAACGGTCCAATATCGAGAACCGCGATGAAGAGCAATGCAACGACCATCGCCGCGAAAAGCGCCATTGCGGTTCCCGGTCGCGAATGGGCGAGCTGATTCATTATGCGTCCTCCTCAGTCAGTTGGTCCGCCTGTTGGGGTCGAACGCTGGGAGCAGCATTCCGCTACCCTAATTACCGCAAAGTTTTGACGGACAGCCGGAAAGAACCCCTTGGGGCGGGTTGCAAAGCTACGTCGCCACGAACAACACCACTCTGCCGACCGACTTGAGCGCCGATGCGCCGTGCCGGCGCCCCGATCATGCCAAAGAATCGGAGCGAAGAATCGGCTGCCAGTGAGGCCGTTTTTCCGGAGCCAGTACGATGAGCAATAAAGGCATTCGGATGCTCTCCCAGGGCGTTGAAGACGACCACGGCGTGGTCATCTTCGCAGTCTTTGAGCGTAACGACAGCCCCTTGCCGTGCACGTCGTGCGGTCGTCCGCCGACGAAGCTCCACCGGTTCTCATGTCCCATGTCGGCGAGCAGCAGTCGCGGTCAGTGGTTCCCGCTCAGCGAGTGGCCAACTCCTGGCCCACGATAA
>CAVTMN010000008.1:0-76047 GCA_963735845.1 Vulcanimicrobiota bacterium
TCGAGGGAAGGGTCGAGCCGGTGCAGCCCGACAGAGCGACCGCCGCCACGATGACGGCCGAAGAAAAGCGATACGAGCGTGAAATCATCATTCCGCCGATCCTCCCAGGTGTGCCGCGTTCTCCGCGGCCGAAGGCTAACCTGGTTGGCGCAGCGTGCGCTCGAAAAACTCTACCGTGCGCCGCCACGCCGTTTCGGCGTGCTCGGGATGGTAGTGTCCTAGACCGCCTTGACCGGGCTTGCCGGTATTGTAGAAACCGTGCTTGGCGTTGTAACGATGAAACTCGTATTGCACGCCCGCGTCGCGCAGTTTTTTCTCGAGCGCATCGACGCCGGCAATCGTAAAGTGGCCGTCGTCGGTCGCCCAGTGTCCCTGCACCGGAACGGAGATCTTGCTCGGATCGCCGGCCTCCGGCGGCGGGTAGCCGTACCAAAGGCTGGCCGCGTCGAACTCGGTGGTGTGCATGACATCCAGCAATGCCAACGCACCGCCCATGCAAAATCCCATCACGCCGACGTGCTCCGCGCCGAGCTCGCGTAGATAGCGAGCCGCACCGACGCCGTCTTGCGACGCCGCATCGACAAAATCGAGGCCTTCGATGAGGTGGTTCGCTTCGTCGCCCGTGGCGGCGCTGCGCCCGCGAAATAAATCGGGGACGAGCACGTTAAAGCCGTAAGATGCGAGGCGATCCGCCGTTTCCTTGATGCGCTCGTCAACGCCCCACCACTCCTCGAACATGACGACGCCCGGTGGGCGCTGAAGGTCGAGGTCGGGGGCTTCGGCGAGATATCCCGGCGCAGTGGCGCCGTCGGGCCGAATGAAGTCGACCATCTTACCCATTAGCCGTGCGTGACCGGAACGGTCTCCTCGGCGTCCTGGCGATCGAGGTTCTCGCGCCGTTCGATCACCAGCCATGCGTTCGCGCGCTGCACGTCTTCGGGCGCGACCCGCTCGGAGAACCAGGCGAAAAGCGATTGGTCGGTGGCGTTTTCACGCAGCGCCTCGTCGAACTCGGCGGGCGTGACGCCCCAACGCTCCAACATGCCCTTGTCCATCGGGCATGGATAGATGTAGTCGTAGATGGTGCCGGCGGCCGCGGCCCGGCCTTTGTCGGAGACGCGAAGCAGCCACAGCGCTTCGCCGATCACCTCGCGGCCACGGCGTGGAAAAGTCTTTCCGTCTCTAAAATCGGTAGGCATGCTCCTCATAAGGCATACCAAATGCGGCGGGTTGCGCGGTCGAGCCAAGCGAACGGTGCGTAGTCGTGCAGGCTGAAGGAATGGTCGTGCGCCACGAGCCGCGATGGCACGCGTCGCTTGCGGTATTGGCGGCGGTGGTGCTTTACGTGACGCTACCGCCGCGCTTGACTATTGGCCCGGTTTGGGCGGCGCCGGTGCTCGTGTTGCTGGTCCTTATTCCCCTATCGATACTGCAGCCGCGGCGGCGGCGAGAGACCCGGCGAACGCGATTCTGGAGCATCATGATCATAGCGCTCGTCAACGTCTTCAACCTGGCGTCGGTGCTGCTCTTGATCGCGCACTTCTTCCATCCGGAGAAGGCACTCGTTCATTCGGCCGCAGATCTGTTGCGCATCGGGGCGCAGATTTGGCTTACGAACGTTTTGGTCTTTGCGCTGTGGTTTTGGGAGTTGGATGGAGACGGACCCGATGCACGCGCTCACGCGACGAAGGCGACCGAAATTCGCAACGCCGACTTCCTCTTTCCGCAGATGGAGCTGATGTACACGAATAGCCCGGCGGCCAAATGCATCGATCCGCTCTGGAAGTCGCAGTTTCTCGACTACCTCTATCTCTCGCTAACAAATGCGTTGGCGTTTAGTCCGGCCGACGTCTTTCCGCTCAGCCGTTGGGCCAAGACGCTGATGGGCCTCGAGGCCCTGATCTCGCTGATCACCATCGCCATCGTGCTGGCGCGCTCGGTTAGTCTTCTTGCTTGAGCGGTGCGGCGATTTCGCCCCGGCGCGGGTTGTAGGGGCCGGTATGGGGCTGCTCGAACCGGAAGGGTCGCCTGGCGCGGGTATGATGTAATGGTAGCCTGCGACCTTCCCAAGGTTGATGCGTGGGTTCGATTCCCACTACCCGCTCGGTAAGAAGCGGTCACACGTGAGGCGACGTAGCCAAGTGGTAAGGCAGGGCTCTGCAAAAGCCCCATTCGGCAGTTCGAATCTGCCCGTCGCCTGAAGTTTCTCCCAATGCGAGTCGCGGTAGTCGGCGCGGGTGCCATCGGCGGATTTGTTGCCGCGGCTCTTGCTCGGGCCGGTTTCCCCGTTGCGGTCGTCGCCCGCGGGGCGCATCTGCGGGCGATCGTACGCCACGGCCTGCGGATTGCCGGCGATCTGGGCGGCTTTACGGTGCGGGTCGACGCAAGCGACGACCTGCGCGAACTCGGCGACTTCGACTTCTTGCTGCTTACCTTTAAAGCGCATCAGTGGCCGGGCTTCATCGCGCAGCTCGCGCCGTTCGCGGAGCACGGCCACTCGGGTCGTCACGATGCAGAACGGTCTTCCTTTTTGGTACGTGCGCGAGCCGCCGCTGCGCAGCGTCGATCCACAGGGCGCGATCGGGCGGCTCTTTCGCGACGAGCAAACGATCGGATCGGTCGTACACGTGTCCGGCGAGATCCTCGAACCGGGCTACGTGCGCCAGAGCGGCGGACTGCGCTACGTCTGCGGCGATCCCGGCGGCGGCGCCGGCGCTTCGGTCGACGAGCTCGTGGGCGCGCTACGTTCTGCCGGTCTCGCCGCGCGAGACCGATACGAACGTCCGTCAGACGGTGTGGCTCAAGCTGGTCAACAATACCGGCCTCAATGCAGTCAGCGCGCTGCGCGGCCTCAAGATGAAACCAATGCTCGAAGATCCCGCGGCGCGACGACACGTCGCCGGTCTGATGCACGAAGCGCTCGCCGTCGGTCAAGCGATGGGCGTCGTCGGCGAGGTAGACGTCGACGCGCGCATTGCCTACGCCGCGCGGCTCGATAACGTGCGAACGTCAATGCTGCAGGACGTCGAGCTGCAACGAGCGCTCGAGCTCGACCCGATTTTAGGTGCGGTCTGCGAGCTGGGCGAGCGCTATGGCGTCGCGACTCCCTTAGTGCGCGAAGCGTACGGCGAACTGCAGCGATTGAGCGCGACGTGGAAATCGCCGGTTTAAGCGGCGTCGGGCCGAAGACCGCGCCGCTCTTTCAATCGTTAGGCATCGAGACCGCACAGGCGTTGCTCGATTACCTGCCCTTTCGTTACGACGATCTGCGTTTTCCGACGCCGGCCGCTCGTCTCGGCCAAGGTGAGGGGGAGGACAACGCGGTCGGATGGGTGACCGGCGTCAAAGAACGGCGCGTTCGCGGTCTGGAGATCGTCGAAGTTGCACTGCGCGACGACGCCGGGACGCCGTTCACGGCGAAGTGGATCGGGCGTAACCGCTACGCCTACGGACGCTTCCGCGAAGGCATGAAACTCTTCGTGCGCGGTCGCGTCGAACGCAACTTGACCGGTCCGATCGTCAACGTCGGGCACTACGCGCAGCTCGGCGAGAACGAGCAATACCGCGGCGAGCTCGTACCCGTCTATCGCGCCAGCAAGGAGCTGGCGACCCGGAAGATCGCGATGGTGGTGAAGAAGAACCTGCCGCGTCTGCTGGAGTTGGCTCCGCCCGATCCGCTTCCGCCGGCCCTCGCGCGCGAACGCGGCTACGTACCGTTGCGCGATGCGTATCGCGCCGTGCACGCACCGCAGGATCCGCAGGAGGCCGAACTTGCCCGCGAGCGTTTCGTTTTCGCCGAGTTTCTGGCGCTGGCGACGGCCGCACAACTACGGCGTGCCGAGCGCGAGCGCGATCACGACGCCCGCGCGCTGCAGGTGCCGCCCGATTTACTGGAGCGCCTCGAAGAGTCGCTGCCCTTTGCCTTGACCGGCGCGCAGCGTCGCGTGATCGGCGAGATTTGGGACGACATGCGGCGCGACGTTCCGATGAACCGATTGCTGCAAGGCGACGTCGGCAGCGGAAAGACGCTGGTCGCCGCAGCCGCGATTCTGCTGGCGGCCGCCAACGGCATGCAGTCGGCGCTGATGGCGCCGACCGAACTGCTGGCATGGCAGCACGCCGGAAAACTGGCGCCGCTGCTGCTTCCCTTCGGCATCGGCCTCGAGGCGGTTTTCGGCAGTCAAAGCGCGCGCTCGCGAAGCGCGGCGGTCGAGAAGCTTGCCGGCGGTGCGGCTGCCGTTGCCGTCGGAACGCACGCGCTGCTGACGCAAGGCGTCGACTTCGATCGCTTGGGGCTAGCCATCATTGACGAGCAACATCGCTTCGGCGTCGAGCAGCGCGCGCTGCTACGCGCCAAAGGCGCGTCGCCGCACACGCTGCACATGACGGCGACCCCGATACCGCGGACCCTGGCGCAGTCGGTCTACGCCGACCTGGACAACTCGCAACTCGACGAGCTCCCACCCGGGCGAACGCCGATCGAGACCTTTGCCATTCGATCGAGCAGGTTAGAACGCGCGTATGAGTTCGTGCGCAAGATCGTCGCTCTCGGCAATCAGGCCTACATCGTCGCGCCGGCGATTGACGAGGGCGAGAACGGGCTCACCAGCGCCGTGGCCGAAGCCGAGCGGCTGCAGCGTAAGGTGTTTACCGATCTGCGCGTCGGTCTGCTGCACGGGCGCCTCTCGTCGCGCGATAAAGAGGCGACGATGGGCCGGTTCGTGCGCGGCGAGCTCGACGTGCTGGTCTCGACGACGGTCATCGAGGTTGGCGTGGACGTCGCCAACGCAACCACGATGGTCGTGCTCGACGCGCACCACTACGGATTGGCGCAGCTGCACCAGCTTCGCGGACGCGTTGGACGTGGGGCGGCGAAATCGTATTGCATCCTCGTCTATCCCGACGATGCCGGCGAGCGCGAGCGGCTCGAGATCCTGACTCGCTCCACCGACGGCTTCAAGATCGCCGACGAGGATCTGCGCCTGCGCGGCCCGGGCCAGCTCGCCGGCACCGTGCAATCCGGCGCCGCGGACCTCAAGCTCGGGGATCTCTTCCGCGACATTGACGTGTATCGCGCCGCCAAGCGCGCCGCCGAGGCCATCGTGGCCGCCGACCCGGCGCTGGCGCGGCCGGAACACGCCGGGCTGCGCGCGGCACTTGAAGCTACGCCGAGCACGCGCGCCCTGCTGCTCTCGTCGTGAGGGTTAGGCGGCAGCGGCGCGAATAGCGGCGGGCATGTCCAACCGCAGCTTCGTGCTCGCGGCCGTCTTGACGGCGGCGCTCTCCATCACGCCGGCGTCGGCCGAGCCGCGACGCAAGAGGTCGCGCGAGCGACCCTTTCCAACGGTCTGCGCGTCGTCGTCGTGCGCAATACGCTCGCCCCGGTGGCTACTGCGATGCTCAACTACGAGGCGGGCTCCGACGAGCAGTGGATCCCGGGATTGGCCCACGCAACGGAGCATATGATGTTCCGCGGCAGCACGACGCTCTCGTCGGCGCAGCTGATGGACTCGATCGGGATTACGGGCGGTGCGTTCGATGCGGAGACGGAGAGCAACGTCACGCAATATTACTTCACGGTTCCGTCGGCGTATCTCGACATCGCGTTGCGCGCGGAGCGCTCGCGCGCCGAGGGTCTGCTGCTGACGCCCGAACTGTGGGGCCAAGAACGCGGCGCGATCATCCAGGAGGTCAAACAGGACGATAGCAACGCCTTCTACCGTCTCTTCACGAAGATGCAGAACCGGCTGATCGGCGGCACGCCATACGCTAAGAACACGCTGGGCACCGTTGCCGCGTTCGACACCGCGGTCAACAGCACGCAACTGCGCAAGTTCTACCAAGAGTGGTACCACCCGAACAACGCCGTCTACGTGATCGCCGGCAACGTCGATCCGCAAGCAACGATCGCCAAAGTGCGGGAGCTCTTCGGCGATCTTCCGGCGGTCGCGCTGCCGGCGCGCGAACCGGTTACGCTGCGCCCGCTGCGGCCGGCACTCTACCACGATAGCTCCGATCAGGCGTATACGGCCGTGCTGCTTGGGCTATCGCTTTCCCGGCTACGACAGCCCGGATTACGCCGCGGGCGAGATCCTGAGCGACGTGCTCAGCAGCCAGCGCAGCGACTTCGGCGGATTGGCTTACACCGGAAAAGCGCTGGGGACGCAGTTCGTTACGCAGACCTATCCGAAGGCCGGCATCGGCATTGCCTTCGGCGCGGTGCCCGTTTCAACGCCGCCGGAAAAGATCGACGCACTTTTGCGCGCCATCATCAAGAAGTATCAGCAGGACGGCGTGCCGGCCGATCTCGTTGCAAGCCGCAAAGCTGCGCGAGATCTCATCGTTCGAGTTCAACGCGAACTCGATCGAGGGACAAGCCTTCCAATGGAGTCAGGCCGTGGCCGTCCAGGGCCTCAACTCGCCCGACGATATGACCGGGCGCTTCGATCGCGTCACCGTGGCCGACGTAAATCGCGTTCTGCGCACCTACCTCGACGGCAAGCACGCCGTGGTTGCTTATGCGGTGCCGAAGAATAGCGGTGCGGTTAACGCCGGCGGCGGGCAGATGGCCAAAGAGAATAACCTCATTCCGCCCAGCAAGCACGAGCCGCTTCCGGCGTGGGCTCAGAGCCTGCTGCAGAATCTGCGCGTGCCCGAACAAACGCTCGCGCCGGTCGACATGACGCTCTCGAACGGCATTCGCCTGATCGTTCAAGAGGAACATATTTCGCGCACCGTCGTGGTCGACGGCGATATCAAAAACATTCCGCAACTGCAGGAGCCGGCCGGACAGGAAGGCGTCGCCGACGTCACCGATGCGCTGCTGCCCTACGGAACCACGACGTACGATCGCGTCGGCTTGCAGCGCGAACTCGATGCGATCGCGGCATCAACGGAGACGGGAACGAGCTTCGGTCTGGACGTGCTTTCGGCGGACTTCGATCGCGGCGTGCAGTTGCTCGCCGACGAACAGCTGCATCCAGCCTTTAAGGCGGCGGACTTCTCGGTCGTGCAGCAGCAGATCGCCGGCGAGCTCGAGGGCGAGATGACCGCGCCCGACCACCTCGCCGCGGTGGCGCTCGCCAAAGCGCTTTATCCGGCCGGCGATCCGTCGCAGCGGTTCGCGACACCAAAGAGCATCGCCGCGTTAACGCTCGACGACGCCAAGCGTTGGTTCGCGGCAGCCTACCGCCCCGATCTTACGACGATCGTGGTCATCGGCGACACGACGCCGCAAGCGGCGCGCGCCCTCTTCGAAAAATACTTCGGCGGATGGACGGCGAGCGGACCCAAGCCCAACGTCGAGCTTCCGGCCGTTCCGCCCAATGCTCCGAGCCGCGCCGAAGTGCCGGCGACGGGACGCGTGCAATCGTCGGTGCGTCTGGTGGAGACGCTGCCCATCGTGCGTTCGGATCCGGCCTGGGCGCCGCTGCAAGTCGCCAACGCCGTACTGACGGGCGGCTTTTACTCGTCGCTGCTCTACCACGATCTGCGCGAAGTCCACGGCTACGTCTATTCGGTCGAGAGTTCGGTGAGCGCGGAGCGCGTACGCGGCTCCTTCGGCATCGACTACGCGTGCGATCCGCAGAAGATCGTGCCGGCCGAAGAGCAAATCGAAGCCATCCTCGGCCAGCTGTCGCGCGAGCCGATCGATCCGGCGCGCGTGTTGAGCTCGAAGGCCCTATTGATGGGCCGCATTCCGATCAGCGTTTCGAGCTACGGGGGCGTCACGCAGCAGCTGCTGGATTTCTCCGATCTCGGGCTGCCGCTCGATCAAAACGTCATCGACGCCCAAAACGAGCTCGATGCCAGCGCGGCGAGCATTCAGCAGGCTTTGGCGAAATACGTCCGTCCCAACGCGTTCGTGCGCGTCGTGACGGGACCGGGCCCGCGATAGACCGAACGCGCCGAAGATGACCGCCGTCCGCGGGATCGGTTTCGACATCGATCACACGCTCGCAATTGACAACCGTCTCGAACGCGTGGCGCTGTTGCGCCTGCTCGAGTTCGTGTTGGCACGCGGTGGCCGCACGGTCGGCACGATGGCCGACGAGATCGAGAGCATCGACGCGTTGCTGGCGGGTCAGCACAGCGGCGAGTTTTCGGTGGACGAAGCAGTGCGGCGCTTCGTGAGCGAACACGGCCTCGAGCCGGATCGGTCGTTCGTCGAAACGTTCCGCGCAAACGCCGTCGAGATGGTCGAAGAGTTCGTCGTGCCGTTGCCCGGCGTGAAGCGCATGCTCGATACGTTGCGGCGGCGCGGCATTGCCGTTGCCGTTCTGAGCAATGGATGGAATCCGCTGCAAGCGCGCAAAGCCGTCCAAGCGGGTTTCGACGGCCCGGTGCTGGTGAGCAGCGAGATCGGCGAGCGCAAGCCGCAGGCCGGAGCCTTCGAATTGCTGGCGGCGCGGCTCGGAACACCGGCCGGCGAAACCTGGTACGTCGGAGACGATCCGCGCGTTGACGTCGCCGGAGCGCAGGATGCCGGAATGAGCGCGATCTGGATCAACTGGGAGCGTAAGGAGTATCCTGCAGGGGTTGGCGCCGCCTCGACATACGATTAGCACGTTCGACGAGCTGCTCGAACTCGTCCCCGCTCCGGTGTACGCGCGATGATTCGCCGTTTTGCTTTCGTTCTAACGCTGGCAATGATTGCGAGCACGACGCCGGCCAACCCGGCGCCGCTAAGTTACGAGCAGAAGCTCGTCGACCTGCAGAAGCGTTACACGGCGTGGTCGTTCGAAGAGAGTCCGGCCTCGGCGACCGATGCCGGTATCCATACGTACGATCAACTGCTCTCCGATTATTCGGCCACCACTCAGAGCGCCGAAATGACGCGGCTGCGCGCATTTCGCAACGAGCTTGCCGGGCTGCTGCCGCCGGTCGGCACCGACGCCCACGCGCGCGTCGATTACTTGCTGATTCGCTCGGACATTGAAGGCGATTGGTGGGGTCGCACCGTGCTGCGCGGCCTCCAGCGCAACCCAAGCATCTACGAGGGTGAGTGCAGCAACGGGATCTTTTCGATCGTCAAGCGGCAGTACGCGCCCGGACGAGACGCGGATTCGCTCGGCAATCGCGCGTCTGCGTGCCTGCCCGCGCGTGCTATCGCAAGGCAAAGCGAACTTGACGCAGACCGTCCGCGAGTTCGCGCAGATTGCGTCGGAAGACATCCGCGACGGCGACGCACTCTACACGACGACGCTCGACGAGATTGCGCGCGACGTTTCGCCGGCGACCCGCGCCGAGTTGAAGTCGGCGCAATCGCAGGCGCTGTCGGCGCTGCACGCCTATCGCGGGTGGCTCGACGCGCATATGTCGAGCTTTAAGGCCGGCGGATTTGCCGTCGGGCGCACGCAGTACGATTATTTCTTGCGGCGAGTGCTGATGCTGCCGTTCGATTCACACCAAGTTGCGGCGATCGGCCGCACCGAGCTGGCGCGCGACCGGGCGTTGGAAATCTGGGAGAACGGCCGCGACGCGAACGAGCCGGCACCGTCGCCCGCGCCGACGTTTGCGACCAAGGCGGAGTTCTTAGCGTACTACGAAGCGAGTTTGCAGAAGATCGTCAGCTTCATCAACTCGCATCAGATCGTTACGATTCCGTCGTACATCGGGCCATTTCACATCGTCGAGGTGCCCAAGGCGCTGGCGGCGACCTATCCCGGCGGCTTCATGAATCCGCCGCCGATGTTCTCGACCGATCCGCAGGGCTTTTATTTCGTTCCGGATTTCAGCCCCAGCAATACCAGCTTCTTCGTCGAGCAGGCGCGGCAGTCGGTGTTGCCGCTGCTCGGACACGAAGGCATTCCGGGACACTTCATGCAGTTTACCTACGCCTATCACAACGCCGACTATATCCGGCACGTGCACGACGACGGCGTCTTCGCCGAAGGCTGGGCTTTTTACGGCGAGGAGATGCTGATGCGCGAAGGGCTCTACGACGATAATCCCGGTGCGCGCAAGCAAGTGATTCACCTCATGCGCCATCGTGCCACGCGCGTCGGCGTAGACGTCGGCCTGGCGACGGGCGAGATGACGCTGCCGCAAGCCATCGCGTACTTTCAAAAGAACGCGGGAATCGACTACGACACGGCGCGCGGCGAGGCAACGCGCTTTGCCATGGATCCCGGGCAAGCCATCGACTATCTGATCGGCAAGATCCAAATCGAGATGTTGATCGGACCGGTGAGCGACCGGGATGGATCCGGCTTTTCGCTGCGCGCCTTCCACGATCGCCTTCTCTCTTATGGCACCGTGCCGTACTCGACGATTCGCTACGAGTGGCTCGGCGACGCGTCGTGGTTAGAGCCCACGCTAACGCCGATGCTCCCGCGGAGCTTTTGAGGACGCGCGTGTGCCGAAGATTACGGGCGGTTCGTTGGGGAGCCGGAAGTTGAAGTCGCCGAAGGGCACGCAGGTGCGTCCAACGCCGGGGCGCGTCAAGGAGTCGCTCTTTTCTATTCTGATGCAGCGTCTCGAGGGTGCGCGCATGCTCGACCTGTTCGCCGGTACCGGTGCGATCGGGTTCGAGGCGGCGTCGCGCGGCGCGGCGCGTGTCGTTTCGGTGGAGGCGAGCCGCGAAATCGCCGGCGCGATCGAAGAGGCGGCCAAGAATCTCGGCGTTGACGGCGTCGTCACCGTCTTTCAGGCTCCGGCCGAGCGCGCTCTCTACCGTTTGGAGGGGCCGTTCGATATCGTCTATCTCGACCCGCCGTACGCCGACCCGGTGCCGCTGCAGGTGTTCCGCTTGCTGCGCGAGCGAAACCTGTTGGCCCCCGACGCGGTGGTCGTGTACGAGCACGCGGCCAAGCGAATGCTGCCCGACATACCCGGATATCGCTCCGAACGCGAAGAAGTCTATGGCGATGTCGCCCTCGCCTTCCTCGCGCCGGACGGTTGAACGACGGTAAGTCGATGCGCGTGACGCGCGCCGTTTATCCCGGATCCTTCGATCCGCCGACGAACGGGCATCTGGACGTAATCGAGCGCGCGGCACGATGCTTCGGCGAGCTTATCGTTGCCATCGTGGTGAACCCGCAGAAGCGCTCGCCGATGTTCTCGCTCGAAGAGCGCGAGGCGATGCTCGAGAAGCAGCGTGGCCACGATCCCCAACGTGCGGGTCGAGCACTTCCGCGGCCTGCTGGCCGACTACGTCAAGGCGGAACGCGCCGACGTAATCGTGAAGGGTCTGCGAGTCGTTTCCGACTTCGAGAGTGAGATGTCGGCGGCGATGATGAACCGGTCGCTGAGCGACGTGGACACGCTCTTTCTCATGTCCGATCAACGATACTCGTTCGTAAGCTCAAGTTTGGTCAAAGAGGTTTTCTTTCTCGGGGGCGAAGTCGCGGCGCTGGTTCCCGAGCCGGTGCTCCAAGTAATGACGGAGAAGCGAACCACACTACAACGGAGGTAATGATGTCGGTCTATCGCGTCTTGGATAAGCTCGAAGCCTACGTGCATGATGGCACCTGGTTGCCCGCCGGCTATCGAATTCTGTCGGAGGAGCGGTTGCTGGAGCTGCTCGAGAAAGTCCGGGCCTCGTTACCCGAAGAGGTCGGCCGCGCCAAGGTTATCGCCAAGGATCAGGACCGCGTCATGCGCGCGGCTCAGGAAAAGGCCCAGGCGATCGTCGACGAGGCCGCGAGCAAGCACGAGGAGCTGGTCGATCAGAACGAGATCGTCCAGCGCGCCCGCACGACCGCCGACACCGTTCTGCGCGAAGCCGAGGAGCGCGCAGGTAAGATTCGCGAAGGCGCCGACCGCTATGCCGCCGAGACGCTGGCCGAGATGGAGGCCCGCTTGGCCAACGCGCTAGGCGCCGTGCGCAAGGGGAAGGAGATGCTCGAACGCCGTCCTCCCCCGGCTCCCGAGCAACCGCTGGCAGACGCCGCTGCCAAGAGCAAGCGAGCCGCCTTCGATCTGCAAGCCGCCGCCGAGGAGACCGCCGAACTCGAATCGGTCTAAGACCCGCCTCCTTGGGTAATTAGACCAGATGAGAATATTAGCAACTATGCTCGCGCTCGCCGGGCTGGCGATGGCCGCGCCCGCTTTGGCCGACGACCTCGGCGGAATCTCGGGAACGGTCGTCGATGCCAAGTCCGGTCAGACGATGCCGAACGTCACGCTCTATTATTATCGCGCGCCGTACCTCGAGAACCACCCGAATCACATCATGAAGCTGGAGACGAACCGTCGCGGATTCTTCAGCGACGTCACGCTCAATCCGGGACGCTACGTCATCATGGCGCAGTTTCCGGGCAAGGTCGAAGGCTGCGCGGTCGATGACGTCATCGGCGGCGAGGTCTCGCGAATGAAGATCGCGATCGGTCACGACTCGATTATGTGCAGCGGTCCGCGCGTGCATCCCGCGCTCGTCGATCCGAACGCTACCGCCGACGTCTATCGAAGGTAGCGCGCGAACTTATACCGGTGGGGCTTGCACGTTGTGCGCGAAGTTTTCGAGGCGGGCGCGATCGATCGCTTTGACGCGGCCGCGATCGAGCTCCAGCGCGCCGGCGGTGCGCAGCCGCAGAAGCGCGCGGGCCGCCATGTCGCGTACGGTACCGGCAGCGGCAGCGATCTGCGCTTGCGATAGGTTTTCGACGCCGGGGAGGCCGCGGGCCATGCCGACCGACGTGCGCGCGTAGCCGAGCAAAAACTTTGCGACGCGTTGCAATACGTGCGCGAAGGCTAGGTCGGCTATCGTGTCGATCGAGCGGCGCCGTGCTTGTGACGACGCAATGAGAAAACCGAGCGCGAGTTCGGCGTCGTTGCGCACGGCGTGAAGGACCGCTTCGCTCGGCAGCGTGACGATCGTTGCGTCGGTGAGCGCTTCGGCGCGCGTCGTCGCACCGCCGCCGTCGAAGGTTCCGCTTTCGTTGAGCGTGTCGTGCGTCAAACGCTCGCCGATGGTATGCGTCTTGCCGTCGGGCGAGAGCAACGTGTAAATGACCTTGCCGCTCTTGACGATGCCGAGATACGGCCAGACTTCGCCCTCGTCGAAGATGGTATCGCTCGAGCGATAGGTCCGCTCGCTCATCTGCGCGGCCAGCTCTTTCATGGTGGCGGCTTTGGCCGAGGTGAAGGCGGAGACGTGCGAGAGGAAGGTTTGGCCGTCGGCGTTCTCGTCGATGCGCTCGAGGCGGATCGTCCAGCGGTTGCCGCCGAGGTTGCGCGCATCCCATGAGAAGCGTCCCGGCCTTAGCTGGGCCATTTCGTTGCGGAGCGCGCGCGGGTCGGTCTCCTCGTTGATCTCCAGCGCCGAGCCGATCGGGAGGCGGTCGAAGCTTTCGAGAATTTGCTCGGTCTTGGTCGCGGGCGCCAGCGACCGCGCGTCGAGCGTAACCGCGGCAGGACGATTGATCGGCATATGCACGGCCGGTCTTAGTGACCTCCGGCGGCGGCGCCTGCCGGGACGCGTCGCCATGCCCGCGGAATACAGCGCACCGACATGAGCATTCCAGTTAAAGACAGCGATATCGTGGTGCTCGCCGGAGCACGCACCCCATTTGGAAATCTCGGCGGAGCGCTTTCCGGGGCTCACCGCGACCGACTTGGCCGTCGAGGCGGCGTCGGCGGCGATCGAGCGCAGCGGCGTACCGAAAGATGCGATCGACGAGGTCGTTTTCGGCAACGTCATGCAGACCAGCGCCGATGCCATCTACCTGGCCCGCCACGTCGGCTTGCGAGCCGGACTGCCGATCGGCGTTCCGGCACTCACGGTCAACCGGCTCTGCGGCTCGGGGCTGCAAGCGATTCTCTCGGCCGCGCAATCGCTGGCGCTGGGCAGCGCGTCGTACGCATTGGCCGGCGGGTCGGAGAACATGAGCCAGGCGCCGCACGTCGTGCGCGGCGCGCGCAAGGGATTTCATCTCGGCCAGAACGTGGCGTTCGAAGATTCCTTATGGACCGCGCTAATCGATTCGTACGGCGATACGCCGATGGCGATCACTGCGGAGAATTTGGCGAAGAAGTACGGCGTTACGCGCGAGGAATGCGACGAGTTCGCGCTTGCGAGCCAGGAGCGCGCGCTCGCGGCGCAAGGCAACGGTTATTTTGCCGAAGAGATTACGCCCGTCCAGATTCCCGGCCCAAAGGGAACTACGATAACGGTGGATCGCGATGAGGGGCCGCGCCAAGGCCTGACGATGGAGAAGCTCGGGAAACTGGCGGCGCGTTTTACTAAAGACGGCGTGGTCACGCCGGGGAACGCGAGCGGCATCACCGACGGCGCGGCTGCCGTCGTGCTCACCACGGTGAAGCGCGCCCGCGAGGACGGCCGTCAGTGGATTGGGCGTCTCGATTGCGTCGAGCGTCGTCGGCGTCGATCCGTCGATTATGGGCATCGGCCCGGCGTTTTCGATTCCGAAGGCGCTGCAGCGCGCCGATATGAAGCTCGAAGATCTTGCGGTGCGTCGAGATCAACGAAGCGTTTGCGCCGCAAGTCATCGCCTGTCTTCGTGAGATGGGCGCGTCGGGAAAGCCCGGCGACGGCATTGCCCTCAATCCGCACGGCGGTGCGATCGCGCTAGGGCATCCGCTCGGCGCGTCGGGCGCGCGTCTAGCCATAACGACGCTTCACGAACTGCGCGAACGCGGCGGCGGATACGGCGTTGCGTCGGCCTGCATCGGCGGAGGTCAAGGCATCGCTGCCGTCTTCAGTGCAGAGTAGCGCATCGCGAAAATCGTTCTTCACGACGTCGCGAATCTGGGACGTTCTTGCCGCCGCCGCGATCGCGTTTGCGGTTTGGAAGATCTTCATCGCACCGCGCGCCTTCATGGCGCCCGGCGCGCACCGCGCCCCACACGCGGTATTCGAACGCATCGACGGCGGGCAGTTCCGGGTCGCCGATCAGCGCGGGCATCTCGTCTTCCTCGACTTTTACGCGAGCTGGTGCGTGCCGTGCAAGGTCGAGTTGCCGCTGGTAAGATCGTGGGCGCGCGGTCACCCCGAGGCAATCGTCGTTCCGGTGGACGTCGCGGAGTCATCGAGCGTTGCGTCGGCTTTTGCCCGGCGGTACGGTCTCGCCAATGTCGCGCTCGACCCGCAGGCCTCGTCGCGCGCGCTCTTCGGAGTCGCCGGCTTTCCCACGGTGGTCGTTATCGATCGCGCGGGCAACGTTCGTGCGAAGTGGGACGGTTTGAATCCCGCGATTGCGCTCGCGATGAGTAACGCAGAAAAGAGTTTGTAAGGATTGTTGTTATCTCAGTGAAGGTTCTCAGCTGAAGGTCTTACCACCGTAGCGTCCTTCGACTCCGTTCGCTGCGCTCACTTCGCTCAGGATGACAACGAGTTAGCGGCCTTTCCAGACGGGTTTGCGCTTTTCGAGGAAGGCGCCGGTGCCTTCTTTGATGTCTTCGGTGTTGACGAGCGATCCGAACTCTAGTGCTTCGAGTTCGAGGCCGTCGTCAATGGAAAGATGCGCGCCGTTGTTGATGGCGCGCTTGCACGCGGCGATGGCGAGCGGCGCTTTCGAGGCGATGACCGAAGCGACGCGCTTGGCCTCGTTCATCAGCTCTGCCGCGGGGACGACGCGCTGCACCAGACCGATGCGCAGCGCTTCCTTCGCGTCGATGATTTCGCCGGTGAGACAGAGATACGCCGCCATGCCTTTTCCGATTAGGCGCGTCGTGCGCTGCGAGCCGCCGTAGCCGGGGATGAGGCCGAGGTTGACTTCCGGTTGACCGAATTTGGCGTTCTCGCTTGCGATAAGAATGTCGCCGGCCATCGCCAGCTCGCAGCCGCCGCCGAGCGCGAAGCCGTTGATCGCCACCACGACGGGCTTACGCATGCGCTCGATTTGGCGCGTCAAGGCCTGGCCTCGACGCGCTTGCTCGGTACCCGAACCGGCCGTCGCGAGAGCGTTGAGTTCGCCGATGTCGGCGCCCGCGGCGAAGGCCTTTTCGCCCGCGCCTGTAAGGACGACGGCACGAACGCGCGGGTCCTGCTCGATCTCGGCGAGAGCCGCGCCAAGCTCGTCTAAAAGCCCGCTTCGCAATGCGTTGAGGACGGCCGGACGATTGAGCGTGATAACGCCGATCGGCTCTTCGATGTCGACCAGGATATCTTCAAATTGCATTGTGGGAACCTTATGGTTTGGTGAAGGCGCAGGTTCCTGCGTTGCGTTGCACGGAAACGCCTCGTGTTCTATACTATGAGCGGTTTTCGTCTAGGAGGGAATTAGTGGCGGTTCGGACAGCGTATCATGAAGCATTGGAGGCGACGAGACTCGACGTCGTTCGCCTCGGGGCGTTGGTCGGCGATGCAATTCGCGTTGCGGTCGACGCGCTCAACAGCCGCGACGCATCGGCCGGCGCGCGCGTCGTCGCCGGCGACGACGTCGTCGACGATCTGCGCCGGCGCATCGAGGCGCACTGCATCGAGTTGATCTGGCGGCAGCAGCCGGTCGCCGGCGAGCTGCGCGAGATCGCCGCCATGCTGGAAATCGCCACCGACCTCGAACGCGTCGGCGACTACGCCGTCGACATCTCGAAGAACGCCATCAAACTTTCCGATCAAATGATGCGCCCGCAGCGCGTCGAGATCGATCGCATCGCAAGCGTAGCGCACGCGATGCTGCTCGATGCGATGCGCGCTTATACCGAGCGCGACGCGAATCTCGCCAGCGAAGTTATCGAGCGCGACGACGAAGTCGACAAGCTCTACAAGCGCAGCATCAAGCTGCTGCAAGAAGAGATGCGCGCCGATCCGGATATCGTCCGGCCCGGAACGCGCTATCTTTTCGTGCTGGCGTCGATCGAGCGCGTCGGCGATCGTGCCGGCAACATCGCCTGGCATACGAAGGATATGATCGGCGCCGAGTGACGACGACGCCGCTGCCGCGCTCGGAGTTCGCGGTAGCGCAGCGGTACGTTTATCTCAATAACGCTTCGGCCGGCCCGTTACCGCGGTCGTCCGAGGATCGAATCGCCGAGTTCGTGCGCGCGCAGTGCGAGGCGGCGGTGCTCGGTACGTTTCCGCACGACTTGCGCATGCCCGAGTATCGCGAACGCATCGGGAACTTCATCGGCGCGTCGGGATCGGAGATTGCGATCGTGGTCAACACGGGAGCCGGCGCCAACGTCATCGCTCTGGGACTCGACTGGAATGCGGGCGACGAAGTGCTGCTCTGCGACAACGAGTTCCCCGCCAACGCCGTGCCGTGGCTTGCGTTGCGTCGCCGCGGCGTGGAGGTGCGCATGCTGCCGACGCAAGGCCAGCGCCTGACGCCGACGTATTGCGTCGCGAACTTTCGCCGCGCACGCGACTGGTCGCGCTTTCGTGGATTTCGTATGCCGACGGCTATCGCCACGACCTCGCCAAGCTCGCCGACGTCGCGCACGAGCGCGGCGTGTTGCTTTGCGTGGATGCGATGCAGGGGTTCGGCGCCTTTCCGCTCGACGTGCGCGAGGCAGACGTGGACGCGGTCTACGCGGGAGCTGCAAAATGGATGCTCGGACTGCACGGCGTCGGCTTTCTGTACGTGCGGCCGCGGCCTTTTAGAACGTTTGCAGTTAGCGATGCCGGGCTGGCGTTCGGTGCAGAACATGTGGGATTTTCACAACTACGAGCAGCCGCTCTCGACGCAAGCGCTGAAGTTTGAAGGCGGCACGCCCAACCTGATCGGGACGCATCTCGATGGTGTCGGCGATCGATCTCTTCGAGCGCAGCGGTCCCGGCGAAATCGCCGCCACGTCTTGGCGCTGACCGACCGGCTCTGCGCAGGCTTGGACCGCTTAGGGGCCGAGATTGCGAGCCTGCGCGGCGAGAGCACGTCCTCGGGCATCGTGACCTTCCGCCTGCCGCCGCACGACAGCGTCGCGCTCGGCGAAGCGCTGCAGAAGGAGGGGATCGTCACCACGTATCGCAGCACCGGAGTGCGCGTCTCGCCACACGGTTACAATACCGAGGAAGAGATCGACAGGCTCTTGGAAAGGCTCCAATGCTCGCTTCACTGATGCTTGCGGCAGCGACCGCGACGGCATCGTTCCCCGCTGCCGGAACGTATCGCTACTCCGCAACGCTCAACGGTCAGCCGGCCGGCCACTGGACGCTCAACGTCAAAGCGGGCTCGGACGGGACCGAGATCGACGAAGACTCCGTCGCGATCTTCATGGGCGTGCAGATGTCGGCCAAAGCAGCGCTCGTGCTCGGCCCGGACTTCTCGCCGGTGAAATATAACGGAAACTATCGCGCCGCCGGGCTGAACCCGATCGTCAGCGTCGCTGCGACGTCAAACGGCGCTACCGTTACCAGCTCGCAAGCGCCGCCGGCCAAAAATCTCGGGCTCGTTCCCAACACGCGGCATCTCGTGATCATCGATCCCGGACTCGCGGCGGGGCTCTTCGTTCTGCCGGCGCAGCTCGCCGCGTGGCGCGAGGATTCGGTCACCTGGGTGACGCCGATCAGCGCCGAAGCGGCCTCGCTGGCGACGCAGGACGCGCCGAGCTCGCCGCCGGACGGCGTGCCTCCCAACGACGTTGCGATTTCAATGGTCGGGGCGTCATCCACGGGAAGAATCCCGGTAACGATTTGGTACGACCCGTCAACGATGGTGCCCGATCAGATCGTCGCGCCGTCGCAGAACGCGGTTCTTACCCGCGAACGATCCTAAACTCCGACGGCTCCATCGCGGCGCGACCCGCGTCGCTTAAGGGCGGTTGGCGTACGTTACGGTGCTACGCCGGCGTTTCGCGTAGAATCGACGAGGTCATCACCGCGTCGGTCATGCCGTGAATCAGGCGCTTATCGGCCGGCGCGATCGTGGCGAGAATGCCGCCCAGCGTGACGCTCTCCTCGCCGGTAACGAAGTAGTAGGGACAGAGTCTCACGCGGCCGTCGTACTGACGAATCTCGTCGCGTTCGCGATCGAGGTAGCTTTGACGTACGCGCTTGCCTTTATGAAACTCTTGGAGGATCCAGGGCGTCCGGTCGAAGTCGGCCAGTGCGGTGTCGATGGTCGCGGTCCACTCTTCGCGCGTAAGGTCGTCGCCGATCTTTACGCCGCGCGAGCCCCAGGCCAGCGCCGAGAATCCCGACGGCTTGACGACGTAGGCGCGCTCGCTTTTGGGAAGCGCGGTCAGCTGGCGAAAATCGGTGATCGGTGCGCCGCCGGCTTGCAGCCCGACGATGGCCGCCTGCGGCGGCAGCGGCCGCGGATCGATCACCCACGTTTTGGGGAAGAGACGCTGCAGCCGTTCGAACGTCTCGTTGCCGAGTTCGGAACGCCAGAGCGGCGCCAGCGCATGGTGATGGAAGAGCGCGAACGAGAGCTTCTCTTCGAGCGTCGCCTTCGGCGGCGGCGTTATCTTCACGCGATTGTGCCGCGCCGAGTAGAGCATGAGCTCTTGCTTGGGAACGTTGAAGAGATCGAAGAGCTCGAAGTTACGGTAGAGCGCGTCCAGATCGCGCCTCGCGGCCGTCCTCGTGGCGAATGAAGAGGCCTTCTTCGGTAAAGATGACTTCTTGCGGACGCGCGCAGCCACGCGTCGGCTAGGTTCAGACGCCGCAGCGTTCCGGCGAGCCAGTCCATCTCGGCGCGATAGTCGGCCGACTCGTCCGAGACGACGATCGCCACGGTTGGAAGTTCGACGCCGGTAGCGTGTGCGCAGCATCGCCGCAAATCCACGCGGTATTCCGTCGGCGCCGCCGACGCTTTCGATTCCCAAGCGGCAATACGCCTCGGTGGTCGCACCGACGAATCCCATGCCGTCCGGGAATGCTGTCGAGCTCGGTCGCGGCAAAGCCGTCGTCGGTGATGATCAGGTCGGGGCGGATGACGCCGGGCAGCTCTTGCTTGAAGCGGTTCTGCCGCGCCAGTTTGACGACTTGCTCGGGCTTGCCGCGATCGAGATAGTCGGCGATGAAGGACGGTGCGGTTCCGCGGACGCTGCGATTGTACAGATTGTTCAGCGCGCGATAGAAGCGATAGAGGTCGAGCCCCAGCCGCTCGATCTCAGCGACCTGCTGCGGCGACAATGCAAACGGCTCGGGGCTGACGCGCCAGGCGATACGCTCGCTTTCATCGGCGACCCGGAACAGACCGGGCGGTATCGTTTCGTAAAGTTGGTGCGCTTGCTCGCGAGCCGTGAGATTTGGAATGGTCGCCGTACAGGGCATAGGGAAAGAACCGTCTCCTCTATCGACAGCCGTCGGGGATCTTGGAGTTGCTGAAAGCGATGTAGCGCCGGCGCATACGCTCCCCTAAAGTCCCACGGACCCCAATTGGGTTGCGCTTTGGAGCGACCTGAGCGGCCGGCTCATTTGACGGTGATGGCGCCGGGGGTCAGCAGGGCCCCCTCGATGTCGCACCACGCCGTGGGCATAGGCTAGCGTCAAGTGCAGCGTCCCGCTCAGCCCCAGTTTGGTGAGGTCGAGGTGCTCGATGACGCGCGAGACGCCCTCTCCCGCGAGAAAGTGCAGCTCCTCGCTGCGCGCAAACGACCCGCCGCCGCGCGCCGTGTAGGTCGCGGCGACCGGCACGATCAGCTCTTCGGAACCGGTGGGCCGGGCTGTCCGGCAATGCAATAGCCGATCGTTACCGGCGTGCCTCTGACGGTGAGCGTCTCTTGCGTGCACGGCGTGGCGGCGCTGGAGACGAGCGGGGCGGCCAAGGCCGCCAAGGCGACGAGCGTCGCCGGCATTCGTGTCATCGATTAAATCCCTGCGCGCGCTTCGGTACGAATCGGCACCGTACCCGTTGAAAGGGGACCTCATGCAGATTCGAGTGCTGGCCTTCGCTCACTTGCGCGAGCTGCTCGGGCAAGGCGAGCTCGCCGTCGAGCTGCCTGCGAATGCGACGGCCGGCGACGCTTGGGCGCTGCTCGCGCAGCGGCTTCCGGCACTCGCCGCGGCAGCCGCTTCGACGCGCTTCGCTCGCAACGGCGCGTTCGTCTCGGCGGGAGAGCCGTTGCGCGACGGCGACGAGCTCGCACTGCTGCCGCCGGTCGGCGGAGGTTAACGCGTGTTGGCAATTACCCGCGATGCAATCGATCCGGCAGCATTGGAGAACCTGGCAAGCGGTGACGGGGGCGTCGTGACGTTCGTGGGCGTGGTGCGCGACAAATCCGACGACGGCCGGTCCGTCGTAGGGCTATCCTACGAGGCCTTCGAGCCGATGGCGATCGGCGAGTTCGAACGCATCGCAGCCGAAGCGCGAGATCGATTCGGCGATCTGCGCATTACGATCGTTCATCGCATCGGCGAGTTGAGCGTCGGCGACGTCGCGGTGGCCGTGGTCGCGGCGGCGCCGCACCGGGACGCGGCCTTTGCGGCCTGCCGCTACTGCATTGACGAATTGAAACGCCGCGCGCCTATTTGGAAGAAAGAGCGCTACGCCGACGGGCAAGAGCATTGGAAGGCGAACGCGGCGCGTGGTTAACGTCGAGCTTATCCATCTGGAAGGGACGCATAATCCGCTAGCGGTGCTCTATTACGAGCCGCGGCGGCCACGCGGCGTGACGCTCGTCGCCGGGCACGGGTACTCGTCAAGCAAACAGAACCTCGATTTTCTCTGCTCGTTTCTAGCCAGTCACGGCTTTGGCGTTTACAGCCTCGACTTTCCCGGACATAAGCTCGGCGCCAGCGGCGGCGAGCTGCGCGGCGTGGACGACTGCATCGAGGCGATGTCGCGAGTGCTGGCGTTTTCGCGGGCGGTCGGCAACGGAACGCACTATACGATGGGTCACAGCATGGGAGGAATGACGGCTATCTTCTGCGCGGCGCTGGACGAAAGCGTCGCTGGAACCATCGCGATTACGACCGGCTACGGCCGGCCGACGTCGCTGGAAGCCCTGCAGCGCGTCGGCGTCACCGATTTTCGCGCCTCGTACGTCGTTGGAGTTCCGTTGCCCGAACTGGTTGCGGGCATCGAGAAGCGCTACGACGAGCTGCTTCCGCGACTGGCTGGGCGTCCGGCGCTCTACATCGCTGCAAGCCGCGACGCGATGGTCAGCCCGAGCAGCGTTAAGGCGCTCTACGAGCGTGCGCCCGAACCCAAGTCGCTGGTGACCATCGACAGCGATCATACCTATGCCGGCGAGCGGTCGCGCGCTGCGGTGTTGAGCTGGCTGTCGGAACGCCATCCGGCGTGAACGCGGGACGCCTGCGGCGTTATAGCCGTCACTTGTTGATACCCGAAGTCGGGCTTGCGGGGCAGGAACGGCTCGGCGCCGCGCGCGTGCTCGTCGTCGGTGCCGGCGGCTTGGGCTCGCCGGCGCTGCAGTATCTCGCGGCAGCAGGCGTTGGCCGCATCGGCGTGGCGGACGACGACGTGGTGGACGAGACCAATCTGCAGCGTCAGACGATCTTCGCGACGGCGGACGTTGGACGGAACAAAGCGGTGGTAGCCGCAGAGCGCCTGCGCGCGCTCAATCCGTTGGTTGCCGTGGACGCGCTGCCGGTGCGCTTCGATGCCGCCAACGCACGCGATCTCGTGCGCACCTACGATGCGGTGCTGGATTGCACCGATCGCTTTCCGACGCGTTATTTGATCAACGATGCGTGCTTTCTCGAAAATCGTCCCGACATCTACGGATCGATCTTCCGCTTCGACGGACAAGTTAGCGTATTCGCGCGCGAGCTCGGACCGTGCTATCGTTGCCTCTATCCCGAAGCGCCGCCGCCGGAAGCCGCGCCAACCTGCGCCGAAGGGGGCGTGCTGGGCGTGCTTGCGGGAATCGTCGGTTCTTGGCAAGCCTGCGAGGCGCTCAAGGTAATCTTGGGGATCGGCGAAGTGCTCGCCGGCCGCTTGATGCTGATCGATACGTTGGCGGCGCGCGTTCGCGAAGTGCGTTTCGATCGAGATCCGGCGTGCCGCCTCTGCGGTACGGGAGCGGACATCGACGCGCTGGATCTGGGCGCTTACGACGGCGTCGCCGCGGCCGCACCGCGCGATCTGGTGGAAATCGAAGCGGACGCGCTCGAGGACGAGCTTCGCGAGGCGGTGCTGTTGGACGTGCGCGAGCCGCACGAAGCCGTCCTCGGGTCGATCGAGGGTGCCGTCTCGATGCCGGCGTCGCAGCTGGAGTCGCGGCTTCACGAGCTCGATAGCGCGAAGAAGTACGTCGTTGCCTGCCGCGTCGGATCAAAGTCGCTCTGGGCGGCGCAGCGCTTGCGCGACGCCGGCTTTACCAGACTAGTGCACTTGCACGGCGGTTTACTGGCCTACGCCGCGCGGCACGCCGAGTTCGAGTTCTTCTAACTCGCATGCGCTTCAAACCGTTCGGAAAGACCGGCGTGGATCTGTGCGTTATCGGACAGGGAACTTGGAACATGCCCGAGAGCGGCGCCGGCTTGCGCGAGGCGCAACGCGCGCTGCGCCGCGGCATCGAGCTGGGGATGACGCATATCGATTCGGCCGAGATGTACGGTACCGGACGCGTCGAGGAGCTGGTCGGCGACGCGATCGCGGGCATCGAACGCGAGCGGCTCTTCATCACGACCAAGGTTCTGCCGAGCAACGCAACTTACGCCGGAACGCTGCGGGCTGCAGAGCGCAGCTTGCGGCGCCTGCGCTGCGACTACCTCGATCTCTATTTGCTTCACTGGCCGGGCTCGCATCCGCTCGAAGAGACGATGCGCGCGCTGCGCGCTTTAGTCGAGCAAGGGAAGACGCGATTCGTCGGCGTGAGCAACTTCGAAGCCGGCGAGATGCTCGAAGCGGCCGGCCACCTGGGCGACGTTCCGCTGGCTTGCAACCAGGTGCTCTACCATCTCGACGAACGCGGAATCGAACACGAGGTCGTTCCGGCGGCGCGGCGCGCCGGCATCGCCGTCGTCGCCTATACGCCGTTTGGCCGAGGCAGTTTCTTGCGCGGCGCCGCCGCCCGCCGCGAAACGCTCGATGCCGTGGCCGCAAAAGCACGGCGCTACGCCGAGGCAAGTCGTGCTGGCGTTTCTCACCGCCGAGCCCGAGCTCTTTGCCATTCCCAAGGCGGCGCGACTAGAGCACGTCGAAGAGAACGCTGCTGCCGGTGCCCTCGACCTCGACGCCGGCGATCTCGCGGCAATCGACGCCGTCTTTCCCCGAGGACGTCTCGGACCGCTGGCCACGTTATGAATCAAACGACGCTCGCTCCCCAAGAAATCAAAGCTCTCGCGGTGCGAACCGCTTTTTCGCACGGCGCGGGAGCAGTTCGCGTCACGGCGGCGCGCACCGACGTCGTCTCGCGTCGCCGCATGGCGGCGGCCTTCGAGCGCGGCGATTTCACCACGTGGGGCTACGACGCGAGCTACGCGCAGCGCGCAACCGATCCGCAAACGCTGTTGTCCGAGGCGCGCAGCGTGATCTGCATCGCGGTGCCGTATGCATCGCCGGAGACCCGGGAGAGCGCGCCGCTGCGCGGACGCGTTTCCAACTACGCCTGGTCTGCCGATTATCATCGCCGCGTTCGCGAGTTGCTGCGGCGCGTTGCGGGCGAGATTGACGCCGCTGCCGGAGAACCGGTGACGGCGATTGCCTGCGACACCCGTCCGCTCGCCGAACGGGCGCTCGCGGCCGCAGCCGGACTCGGGTGGATCGGGAAACACACCAACCTGATCTCGCCGTCCCTGGGCTCGTTCGTTTTCTTGGGCGAGGTCGTCACGACGTTGGAACTGCCGCCCGACGCGCCGCTGCGTAAAAGCTGCGGCGAGTGCCGCCGCTGCGTCGATGCGTGTCCGACGCAAGCGCTGCGCGGCGACTATACGATCGACGCCACGCGCTGCATCTCCGACCTCACCCAACGCACCGACGGAATTCCGCCGGCGATGCGGCCGCTGATCGGCGAGTGGGTCTGGGGATGCGACTTGTGCCAACTGGTCTGCCCGCCGACGGTTGCCGCAGGGACGACCGGCTCTTCGCAGTGGAGCCCGGCCTCGCGAGGTATGGCGCGTCCGGCCTTGGTCGAGCTCCTTGCCTTACGCTCGGGAGAGTTCAAACGGAAATACGAGAGCACGGCGATGGGTTGGCGTGGCGCTGCCGTGCTGCGCCGCAACGCCGCCGTCGCGTTGGGCAATGCCCTCGACCGCTCGGCAGTTGGGGCCCTGGCGCAGTCGCTCGCAAGCGATCCGCATCCGATGGTGCGCGGTCACGCGGCCTGGGCGCTGGGGCGAATCGGCTCGCCCAAGGCGCTGGCCGAGCTGCGCCGCCGGCGGTCGCTCGAGCAGGACGGCACCGTGCGGTCGGAGATCGAAGCGGCTCTGGAGCCTTTCGATTGGGTAGGAGGGGAGCGAGAAGTATGAGATACGCACCAATGCTTGCCGCCTTGCTTTTGGCCGGAGCGGCACCGGCCGACGATCTGCTCGCCCGCGCGGCGGCCGTCAATCCCAATCTTCACACCTTCACGGCCACGCTGCAGGCCCACGTCGTCATGAAGTCGTTCCCGTACCTGTCGGCCGACGTCAACGGCAAGTGGTACTATCGCCAGCCCGATAAATATAAGGTGGTCTTCACCGGCGGACTCCCCGTGATCGCCCAGCAGTTCGACAAGCTCTACGTTCGGCTCGAACCGCCGTCACAGTGGAAGCAGCGCAACGCGGTGACCGTTACCTCCGACGATGGAACCGCGACGCACTTTCGGCTCGTACCGAAGCAGCAGGGCAATGTCGAGAGCATCGAGGCCGTGGTTGACGACAAAACCGCCACCGTAACGTCAATGCGCTGGAACTATGCGAAGGGCGCGTACGCGGACGTTCACAATCGCTACCAAAGCATCGACGGCAATCAGGTGGTCGCGTCGCAGACCGGACACGTCGAAGAACCTGGCTATACCGGGGACATTACCTCGACCGTCGACGATTATAAGATCAACGCGCAGCTGCCGGACGGGATCTTCTCGCAGTGAACCTTTCGCTGATCGACGGTTTCAACCGGCCGATCACGTACTTGCGCGTCTCGGTGACCGATAAATGCAATCTGCGCTGCGTCTACTGCATGCCCGAGACCGGGCTTCCATGGCTGCGGCGCGAGGAGATCCTGAGCTACGAAGAGATCGCCGAAATCGTCGCTGCCGCGGCATCGGTCGGCGTGCGCAGCATTCGATTGACCGGCGGCGAGCCGCTGGTTCGCCGCGATCTCGCGCGCCTCGTCCGAGCGATTGCCGCCGTGCCGGGAATCGAGGATATCGCGCTCTCGACCAATGGGCTGCTGCTCGAAGAACAGCTCGACGACCTGGTTGCAGCCGGTCTGCGGCGGATCAATCTCTCGCTCGATACGCTGCGCGCCGACCGTTTCGAAGCGATTGCGCGGCGTCCTGGCTTGGATGCCGTGCTGCGCGGCATGGACGCCGCGCTGCGCGCCGGCCTCGTGCCGCTCAAGCTCAACTGCGTCGTCATGCGCGGCCGCAACGACGACGAGCTGCACGATTTTGCCGAGCTGACGCGCGACCGCGCCATCTACGTACGCTTCATCGAAGTGATGCCGGTTCACGAAAACCTCGGGATGCAGCGCGACGAGTACGTCAGCGCGGACGAGATACTCGAGCGCATCGGCGCCGGAGGCGAGCTGCACCCGGTCGTCGGTCCGGGCGGAAACGGACCGGCCCGCTACTTCGCCTTTCCCAACGCCGCCGGTGCGGTCGGCGTCATCAGCCCGCTCTCCCACGACTATTGCGAGCGCTGCAACCGCGTGCGCCTGACCGCGGACGGCCGCCTGCGCCTCTGTCTCTTCGGCGACCACGACCTCGACCTGCGAACGCCGCTGCGAGCCGGTGCGGACCGCGAGAAGACTGGCCGGCCTGCTGAGCTCGGCGATGCTGATCAAGCCGGAACGGCACCACCTGCGGCTCGGGGAGACGGCCTCGCGCATGCGGGCCTTCTCCGAGATCGGCGGTTAGGGGTCACGGGCGTGCGGCGCCGCGCGTTCCCTCAGTAATGAAAGGCTTTGGCTGGTGAGCCTGCAGGCGGAGTCCTTTTCCCTGGACGCGGCAACGCGAGCCCAGGCGCGAGTCGATACGATGGTGCGCGAATATCAGACCAAGCTCGCGCGCTATCTGCGGCGCATGCTCAACGATGCCGAAGCCGCACTCGACGTGACGCAGGACGTCTTTCTCTCGGCATACCGTATGCTGCGCAGCGATCCGGACCGCGAACTCACGGCGGGATGGCTCTACCGCGCAGCTACCAATGCGGCGATCTCGCAGCTGCGGCGCCGCAAGCTGTTGCGGATGCTGCCGCTCGACCGGGAGCTCGACACCGCGGCCTGGCGCGTAGACGAGCGGAGCAACGCCTCGCTCGATCTGCAGAGCGCCTTGGCCAAACTGCGTCCGGATCAGTCGGCCGCGCTGCTGCTGACCAGCTACGCCGGGTACTCCTCGGCGGAGGCCGCAGCGATGTTGGGAACGACGCCCGACGCCGTCCGTCAGCGAGTTTGCCGAGCGATGCGGGTTTTGCGCGGCATCATGAACGAGGAGCACGAGCAATGAACTTTGGAGTGCACTGCGGACGAGCGGAGACGCTGGCCGGTGCGATCGCGCTAGGCGAAGCGAACGAGACGGAGCGCAAAGAGTATCGCGCGCACGTCGCGGCATGCCCGAGTTGTCTGGCCGCAAACGGCGGCGAGCGCGAGATCGAGCGCGTGATGGCCGTAGCCGTCCGCGCACGCGACGAGGAGCGCTGGGAGCCGGCGCTGCGGGCCGTGACGCTGCGCCGTTTGCAATCCGCGGGCATGCTTGCGCTGGGGCGCCGTGGCCGCGACCGCCGCGGTGTTTGCCTTCGCGATGTTCAATCCGCAGCCGCATCCCGCCGTCTCGCATCGCGCCGCGAACGGCTCCGAGGCGATCGCCGCGCTTACGACGCAGACCGCGCCGCGCCGCGAACAGCAGGCCGAGTCGCTGGTTTTCGAAAGCGTCCTCGGCTCGCCGGCCGGCGCTCTTCGCCCTGAGCACCGACCGGAGCGGGAAACCCACATCGTGCCGCATCGTGCGAACGTCGGGATTCCGCAGCCTCGACGACGCCGTTTGCCGCGCCGCAATGCAAACGCGAACGCCGAACCGATAGCGACGCGCGGGGGAAGCCCGCGAGCCAACCGGAATCGGGCCTGTCATGGCGGACGGGCCCTTCATTTATCGTTTCGCGAAAGACCTGCGCCTCGACGATCACGCGGGATTAGCCGCCGCGGCTTCGCGCGGCACGGTGCTTCCGATGCTCGCGATCGATGCGGCCTTACGCGCGCGTTTGGAGGCTTCGCCGCGGCGAGCGGCATTTTTTTGTGCGGCGGTTGCGGCACTCGACGCCGAGCTGCGCGAGCGCGGAACGCGCCTCGTAGTCGCGCGCGCCGAAGCCGCCGATGCGATACGAGCGCTCGCGCGAGCGAACGGCGCCGCCGGCGTCGCCTGGGGCGCGTCGTACGACCGCGCCGGAATTCAGCGCGATCGCCAGCTGCAGTCGGAACTCGAAGAGCGGGGTTTGGCCGCGGTCATCGTGCACGACGCGCCGGCGATCGGTCCGGAAGAGACGGCAGAAGCGCGCAGCGGCGGCGGCCCGGCATACCGTGCGTTCGCGCCGTATTTCGACGCTTGGTGGAAGCTGCCGATCGCATCGCACGAGCAGCCGCTGTTATTACGCTTTACGGCTGCCGACGGTGCGGTCGAGGATCTGCCGCAGCCCGGGGAGTTCGGCGCAGGCCCAACCGGCGTTGCCGCCGGCGCGACCCGCGGCGCGGGAGCTTCTCGAAACGTTCTTGCGAGAGGGTGCGCTGACGTACGCCCTGGCTGCCACCGCGCCGGCAGACGGCCGGACGTCGCATCTTTCGGCGCATCTCAGTTTCGGAACCATCGCCGCGCGAACCGTAGCGCGCCGCGTTCGCGAGCGGCTCGCCGATCCGTTTGCGCTCGGCGAGGAACGCCATTCGTTGCGGCTATTCTTGCGCGCGCTGGCGCATCGCGATTTCTTCTTGCAGCTCTCGTGGTTTTATCCGTGGACGCACGACGAGCCGCTGCAAGAGAAGATGCACGGCTTTGCGTGGGAGCGTTCGCATCCGGCGTTGGATGCGTGGCGCGAGGGAAAGACCGGTTTTCCCCTCGTGGATGCGGGGATTCGCCAGCTGCACGCGACGGGATGGATGCATCCGCACGTGCGCGCGGTCGCCGCGTCGCTGCTCTGCTTCGACTTGGGGGTCGACTGGCGTGTCGGACGCGACGAGTGGGATTGCAAGCTAATCGAAGACGACATGGCGCTGGCGACCGGGAACTGGCAGTGGATCGCCGGCGTCGGCGCCGATATGGCGCAGTACCCTCGTATCTACAATCCGGAGCGACAACGCCGCCGCTTCGATCCCGACGGCGCCTACGTGCGCCGCTGGGTCGGCGAGCTTCGCGACCTTCCGCTCGAAACGTGGTACGGCCGCGAGGCCGAGCAGTCGCAACTGCGTCTGGGACTCTTCGCGGCCGATAGTTATCCCAAGCCGGTGGTGGATCACGCCCCGGCGGCGCGCGCCTTTCTACGGCGCTATCGCGAGTTCGTTTCGCCCTGAGGAAAGCGGTCGTCGAGCCAGCTGCTGATGATCGGAATGCGCACGTCGTCGCCGTTCCACGTCTTGATGCCGTAGTAAACGCTGGCAACGAGGAAGAGCGGTGCGAGGAACGGGACGAGCACGAGCGCGGAAAATCCGAGGAATGGAATCTGCGCAAGCAGCGAGAGAAGACCCCAGAAGCCGAAGAAGCCGACGTTAAAGCCCAGCGCCTGTAGCGCTTGACGGCGCAGAGCGCGAGACTGCTTGCGATCGAGCAGCGAAATCAGCGCCAGCGGCCAGAGCGGGTAGCCGAGCGCAACGAGCGCTCGAGACTCGACCGGGTCGGGCATGGTCGCCACCGTTGCCTTGCCGCGCACACTGGCGGGCGCCGGCCGCGGGGGCACTGCGCCGGGAATCTGCTGGCGCGTGGCGGTGGCAGCCTCGACTTTTGCCGCAAGGCGGCAACTCGGGCAACCGCCGCGTTCGTCGCGGCACGTCGCGCAGATCGATTTGCCGCATTCGACGCACGGGGCGACCGACGGGACGTTCGAGTGGAAATAGCAGTCCATAGAGTTTACGCCATCCTTTTCCTTATGCACCCACACGTACCCTGACGCACCCGGGGAGGTTTCATTGCCGGGCGGCCGCAAGTGCAAGTCGCGGATGAGCCGACGCTCGATTCTCCAGCGCCTTGCGCGCGAAGCGCGTCCGTACTATCCGCGCCTTGCGGTTGCCATGGGCATGGGCGTCCTGGCCGGCGTGCTTTCGATCGTACCGCCGCTGGCCTTTCGCATCATCATCAATCAAGTGCTCGTTCCGCAGGGAGGACGGGCGCCCGACCTGCGCGCGCTCTACCTGTCGCTGATCCTGACGTCGGTCGCGCTGGTGCTCGCCAACGCCGCAATCTACGGACAGACCTACCTAACGGCGTGGAGCGGACAGCACCTGGTGGCGCGCTTGCGCGTGCGCCTCTTCGAACGCCTGCTGAACCTGCCGCTGGGCGAGTTCGACAAGTGGCGCCCCGGCGAGCTGATCGCGCGTTTTTCGACCGACCTGCAGATCATGATCGACGCGGTCAGCGTCTCGGTTCCGCAACTGGTGGTGGCGCTGGCGACGTTCGTCTCGTCGTTCGCCACGATGATCTATCTCGACTGGCTGCTGACCATATCGCTGCTGTTGGTCGCGCCGATCGTCTCGGTGGCCGTCTCCAACTTCCAGCGGCTCATTAGCACCGGCACCCATCGAGCCCAGCAACGCATCGCCGACCTCACCGCGAACCTGTCGGAGATCCTCCAGAGCCAGCGAGTGGTGAAGTCGTTCGGCCGGGAGCAGTTCGAAGTCGGTCGCTTCCGCCGGCGCAACGACGACTTCTTCGGCGCCTACATGAAGCTGACGCAGTTCATTCAGACGCAGCCGCTGGTTATTTCGTCGATCATGGTCGCGGCCGTCGTGGCGATCATGTGGCTGTCGGTTCGCGAGGTTCTGGTCGGGAGACTGGATACCGGCAAAGTCTTCATGTATTGGGGACTGCTGGTCAACCTGATGAATCCGATGAACCGGGTTGCGGCCTTTTTCGGAGACATCAGCAAAGCGATCGTCGGCGCCGGCCGCGTCTTCGAAATCCTCGACCTTCCGATCGAAGTAGCCGATCCACCCGGCGCCGTTGCGTTGCCGCTGGTACAAGGACGCATCGAGTACCGCAACGTCACGCTCCGTTATAAGCCCGAACAGCCGCCGGCACTGCGCAATGTTACGGCGACGATCGAAGCAGGCGAGATCGTAGCGCTGGTCGGCCCGTCGGGTGCCGGCAAGACGACGCTGGTGAACCTGGTTCCGCGCTTTTACGAGCCCCAGGAAGGCGCGTTGCTGGTGGACGGAATCGACGTCGCGCGCGTACGGCTGGCGGACTTGCGCCGGGCGATCGCCATCGTGCCGCAAGACGTGCAACTCTTCCGCGGCTCGATCATTGAGAACATCCGTTACGGACGGCTGGAGGCCAGCGACGACGAAGTGCGCGCGGCCGCGCGCGACGCCAACGTGGACGATTACGTCAGCGCCTTTCCCGATGGCTACGCAACCGAGGTCGGGGAGCGGGGGATACGCCTGTCCGGCGGTGAGCGCCAGCGCATCGCGATCGCTCGCGCCGTGCTGCGCGATCCGCGGATCCTCATCTTGGACGAGGCGACGAGCGCGCTCGACAGCCACTCTGAGGCAATGATCGAGGAGGCTCTCGACCGGCTCTTGCCGGGCCGCACGACCCTGATCATCGCGCACCGCCTCTCAACCGTGCGGCGGGCCCACAAAGTGCTTTTCATTGAGGCCGGCCAGGTAGTCGAAGTCGGCAGCCACGACGAACTGCTGGCCAAGGGCGGCGCTTATGCCCGCCTGCATGCGGCGCAGTTCTCGCTCAAAACCCCGTAGCGGACGAAAAGCGTTCAAAAAGTTGCCGGGAATCAACAATCTGAAGGCGAAGAAGCGGGACCGTTTGGGGACATCCGGCCTCGAGGTTGCGCTTTTGAGAGATGGGTGCCCCGCGATTTGCCTCCCAAAAGGCCTCCAGGAAAGGAACTTCACTTGAACCAGGGATTCACCGTGTGGCTCACGGGCTTATCCGGCGCCGGAAAGAGCACGATTGCCGAAAGGCTCGCGCCCGAGCTCAGCGCCCGCGGCTGCAGCGTCGAAGTGCTCGACGGCGACGAGGTCCGCACCCATCTTTCGAAAGGGCTCGGTTTTAGTCGCGAAGACCGCGATATCAACATCGGACGCATTTCGTTCGTCGCATCGCTGCTCGTACGTCACGGCGCCGCCGTGATCACCGCAGCTATCTCGCCGTACGCGCAGGCGCGCAGCGAGGCTCGCGGCCGCATCGGCAAAACGCAGTTCGTAGAAGTCTTCGTTCGCTGCTCGCTCGACGAGCTGGTACGCCGCGACGTCAAGGGACTCTACAAAAAGGCGATTTCCGGCGAGCTTCAGCACTTCACCGGCGTCTCCGATCCGTACGAAGCACCGGAGAATCCCGACGTCATCGTTGACAGCGAGACGCAGACGGTCGAGGAAAGCGTCTCGAAAATTCTCGGCGAGCTCTCCAAGCGCGGTTTTCTTCCCGTAGACGCCAAGGCGGCGCTATGATCGCACCACACGGCGGAGAACTGATCAATCGAACCGTCGATTCCCCGGAAGCCGAGCGCGAACTGCGCGAGTCGGCAAAGGAGCTTCGCCGGCTAACGCTCACCGGGCGCGAGCTCAACGACCTCGCGCTCATCGCCATCGGCGCGTGCAGTCCGCTCACGGGCTTCATGACGCGCAAGGACTATGAGTCGGTCGTGCCCACGATGCGCCTGGCCAACGGCCTGCCGTGGAGCATCCCGGTGGTCCTGGCGGTGGATCGCGACGAAGCCCCGGTGGTCGGCAGCAAGGCGGCGCTCTACGATGGCGACGGCGAACTGCGCGGCGTCATCGAAGTCGAAGACGTCTTCGAGTACGACAAGGCGCACGAAGCACGCAACGTGTATCGCACCGAAGATCAGAAACATCCCGGCGTCGCAGCGTTGTACGAACGCAAGGACGTACTCATCGGCGGACCGGTTTGGGTGCTGCCGCGGGAGAGCAACCCGGAAAGCCTAACGCCGGCCGAGACCCGCGCTGAGTTCGAACGCCGCGGCTGGAAGACGATCGTCGGCTTCCAAACGCGCAACCCGGTGCACCGCGCGCACGAGTACATTCAGAAGTGTGCGCTCGAGATCGTCGACGGACTTCTGCTCCACCCGCTGGTCGGAGAGACGAAGAGCGACGACATCCCAGCCGACGTGCGCATGCGCTGTTACCGCGCGCTGCTCGATAATTACTATCCGGCCGATCGCGTGCTGCTGAGCACGCTGCCGGCGGCGATGCGCTACGCCGGACCGCGCGAAGCGATCTTCCACGCGATGATTCGCAAGAACTACGGCTGCACGCACTTCATCGTAGGCCGCGATCACGCCGGCGTAGGAAGCTATTACGGAACCTACGACGCGCAGAAGCTCTTCGATGAGTTTACCGCGGAAGAGCTCGGCATTACTCCGCTGAAGTTCGAGAACAGCTTCTACTGCCGGCGCTGCCTGGCGATGGCCTCGCAGAAGACCTGCAACCACGATCCCGAGAACCACGTAACGCTGAGCGGCACGCAGGTTCGCGAGATGCTGCGTGCGGGGCAACTCCCGCCGCCGGAGTTCTCGCGCCCCGAAGTGGCACAGATCCTCATCGAGGCATCGCGGGAAAAGGCTTCCGCCTAAGCGGAGAAACCGCAAAAAAAGAACGAAGGCTTGACGCGAGTCAAGCCTTCTATTATTTACGCTGCGGCGCTATGCGGCCGTTCCGTTGGGCGGCGTCCTTCGCTGGTGGAGCGCGAAGCGATTGCCTTCGGGATCGCTCGGCAAAGCACGTTATGCAGGCGGGGAACTCGAACACGTCGCTCACCTCGACGCCGCTTGCCAGAAGTTTTTCGCGCATTGCCGGCAAGTCGTCGACCTCGAAGGCGGCGCCGGTAGAGGAGCCTGGTTGAAAGCCGAGCGACTCGCCGTTGCCGATTCCGAAGGTTGCGTTACCGACGTCGAACTCGACCCAATGATCGCCGAACTCATCGCCGGGTGTGAGGCCGAGCGTCTCTGTGTAAAAGGCCCGAGCTCGCGGCACGTCACGCACGGAGTAAGCGAAAAATGCGATCTCTTTAACCATCAAGCGATCCTCCATTTGTGCGGCCATTTGCGTGCGGAGGCCGGCGAAGCCTCCCGCACGAAAAACGCGCGAACTCAACACCGGCCAAGGAGGGCGTCGATGCTCGTACTCAGTCGAAAGGCCAATCAGTCGATTATGATCGGCAGCAACATTCGAATACTCGTCGTTGGAGTCGATCGCGATCAAGTCAAGCTCGGCATCGAGGCACCTAAAGACGTGCCGGTGCACCGCTTTGAAGTCTATGCGGATATCCACGGCGCGGTAGGAAAAAATTCGGCCGAGGCCGATACTGCCCGTTGATGCGAGCATTCACAGGAGCCCGGCCATCTGGCGCCGGGGCCTCCCCCTCTGAATGTTGACTCAAAGACACGGGCGGAGCTGCAAGCTAGGGCCCTGGCGTGAGCGTTAATTGGAGCTACGTGCTCGTCGGCTTCACGGTCGGCGCGTGTACCGCCTATAGCGGCGTCGGTGCCGGCGCGATCACCACGCCGCTGCTGATCTTTCTCGGGGTTCCGGTAAGCAACGCCATAGGCTCGGATCTGCTTTTTGCGCTCGGGACGCGGGTCGTGGCGATGTTCGCGCACATCCAAAAACGCACGGTGCAGTGGTCTGTTCTGTGGCGCTTATCGGTGGGCGGCTTGCCCGGCGCGATCATCGGCGTGTGGCTAAGTGCTTATCTGCACGATCACCTCGATATCGCACAGTTGGAGCACGTGCTGCGAATCGCGGTGGCGATCGCACTGCTAGTTTCGGCGGCGGGCATCGTTTTCAATCGCAAGCTCGCCGGCGATGCGATCGGAGAGAACGCCACGCTACCGTCGGTCAAGCTGGCATCGATCGGGTTCTTCGTCGGGCTTACGGTAAGCGTCACCTCGATTGGCGCCGGGTCGCTCACGTTGCCGCTGCTCCTGCTGGTCGCGCCGGTCGTTGCGCTGCGGCGGCTGGTCGGTACGGACCTCGCTTTTGCCGTTGTCGTCCTCGTGCCGTCATTGCTCGGGCACTGGGAGATCGGGGACGTCAAGATCGGTATCGCTGCGTCGTTGCTCTTGGGCTCGATTCCCGGTGTCTTCGTCGGCTCCCATTTCGTGACGCGCTTGCCCGAGAGGTGGTTCCGCAGCGCCCTGGCAATCCTGCTCGTGCTCGTCGCCCTATTTATGCTGCCGGTCATGCCGCACGCGAAGGGCTGACCCCCGGGGAGGGGGATACCTCGAACCGTTGAATGTTGACCGAAGTTCCCTAATTCTGATGACCTAGGTTCTCTTCTGAAGAGAACGCCTCCGAATCGTGGGCCGGCGGGCCACGCTCGGGCGCTACCAAACAACGGAGTTTACCGTAATGTGCGCTAGCTTCTCTCCCTTCGCCCTCGCCGGGGCGAAAGCGCCAGCCCAACGATGACCATTACCTGGAGCTACGTGCTCGTTGGATTCATCGTGGGCATGTGCATGTCGTACAGCGGCGTCGGTGCCGGCGCCATCACTACACCGCTCCTGATCTTCTTAGGCGTGGGAACGAACACTGCGATCGGGTCGGATCTGCTCTTCGCGCTGGGCACGAAGATCGTCGCCGTGCTGACGCACATGCAAAAGCGGACGATCCAGTGGTCGGTGCTCTGGCGCCTCTCGGCAGGCGGACTTCCCGGAGCGATCATCGGAGTTTCGATCAGCGCCTACCTGCATCGCCACTTAGACGTCAAGCAGCTCGAACACGTGCTGCGGATCGCGGTTGCAGTAGCCCTCTTGATCTCCGCAACGGGAATCGTTTTCAATCGCAAGCTCGCCGGCGACGTGCCGAGCGACAACAAAGCCGACAACACGTGGCAGTTGGCGACGCTGGGCTTTTTCGTCGGGATTTGCGTGAGCATCACGTCGATCGGCGCGGGCTCGTTGACGCTTCCGCTGCTGCTCGTCTTTGCGTCGAGCGTTGCCCTCCGGCGCCTGGTCGGGACGGATCTGGCGTTCGCGGTCGTCGTTCTGGTGCCGTCGCTGATCGGTCACTGGAAGATCGGCGACGTCAACCCCGTCATCGCGGCCTCGCTGTTGATTGGCTCGATTCCCGGCGTCTTCGTCGGCACGCACTTCGTCACCAAGCTTCCGGAGCGGATGTTCCGCGGGGCACTGGCAGGCGTACTCGTCATCGTGGCGCTGGCGTTGCTGCCGATCCTGCACGCCAAGGGCTAGCGCCTAGCCGCGTCCTCGCTCGCGGGCGACCAGTTCGGTCGCCCGAAAGAGGCTGGGGAAAGTGCCGGCATCGGTCCACCAGCCGTCGAGGATATCGTACTCGAGCTCGTTTTCGCTGATGTAGCGGTTATGCACGTCGGCGATTTCGAGTTCGCCGCGGCCTGAGGGCACCAGCGTTCGGATATAGTCGAAGACCTTGTGGTCGAACATGTAAATGCCGGTGACGGCATAGCGGCTCTTTGGGTCGGCCGGTTTCTCTTCGATCGCGACGATCCGCTCGCCGTCGAAGACCGGCACGCCGAAGCGCTGCGGATCGTCGACCTCCTTGAGCAGAATGCGCGCGCCCGAAGCGCTGCTTTTCGAAGCGCTCGAGATAGGGCGAGATGTCGCTTTGCATGATGTTGTCGCCGAGGATGACGACGATGCGCTGCGCCTTCGGCGAAGTTCTCGCAGAGACGCAGGGCGTCGGCGATGCCGCCCTCGCCGTCCTGGTACGTGTAGTAAATATCGCGCAGTCCAAAGTCGGCGCCGTTGCCGAGCAGACGCAGAAAATCGCCGGCGGAGCTGCCGCCGGTAACGATCATGATCTCGCGGATGCCGGCCGCGCATAGCGTCTCGAGCGGATAGTAGATCATCGGCTTGTCGTAGACCGGCAGCAGATGCTTGTTGGTGACTTTGGTGAGCGGACGCAGACGCGACCCCAGGCCGCCCGCGAGAATCACGCCTTTCACGCCGTCGCTCCCTGCGTCTTGAGCGGGCGCCACCAGGATTCGTTGTCGCGGTACCATTCGACCGTGCGGGAGATGCCGTCGTCGAAGTTGATTTGCGGGTCGCCAGCCGAGGGCGTGCAGCTTGCGCGGCGTCGATCGCGTAACGCCGGTCGTGGCCGGGCCGGTCTTCGACGTGGCGGACGTGCGTCTGCCGGGCGCGGCCGCAGCGCTCCAAGAGCATCGCGGTGAGTTCGAGGTTGGTGTGCGGCGTTCCGCCGGCAACGTTGTAGACGGCGCCGATCTCGCCGCGCTCGAGCACGTGCAGCACGGCGCGCGCGTGGTCGTCGACGTAGAGCCAGTCGCGAATCTGCAGGCCGTCGCCGTAAACGGGAACGGGGAGATCGTCGATCAGATTGGTGACAAAGAGCGGCACGATCTTCTCGGGATATTGATGCGGGCCGTAGGTGTTGCAGCCGCGCGTGATCAGCACCGGCGTGCCGAACGTTTCGCGGTACGCCAACGTCATCAGATCGGCAGCTGCCTTGCTTGCCGCATACGGACTGCGCGGACGCAAAGCATCGCTCTCTTTCGACTCGCCGTGCGCGACGTCGCCGTAGACTTCATCGGTCGAAACCTGGAGATAGCGTGGGATCTGCTGCTCGCGAACGGCTTCGAGCAGCACGTGCGTTCCTAACGCGTCGGTTCGCAAGAAGCGCTCGGGGTCGCGGATGGAGCGATCGACGTGCGTCTCGGCCGCAAAATTGACGACGGCATCCACGCCGTCGCCGATTGCGGCGCGCACGGCTTGCGGATCGCAGATGTCGCCCTTGAAGAAATGGTAGCGCGGCTCGCCTTCCACGTCGCGCAGGTTGGCGGGATTGCCGGCATAGGTGATTGCGTCCAGGTTGACGATCTCGAGGTGCGGCCGTTCGCGCAACGCGATGCGAACGAAATGCGAGCCGATGAAGCCTAAACCGCCCGTCACCAGCCAGCGCATGCCGCGCCGTTTTCGGCACACTGCTGAAAAACCATAGGCTATAAGCGGCCAACCGGCCGCCCGCGGCCCGGGCCCGAAGCCGGGCATGGCTTTGCGCTTGGGGCAGTGCTTGACCCCGTGGTATAATCGCGCGGCTGTCTATCACTTCGACCCGCACGGAAGCGGGGAGGCGATGGCTCTTCGACGCGGCTGCAATCCAGGGATGGACGGCGGCCGGGAGCCAGAAAGGTTTGACCATGTCCGTCGTAACCATGCGTGAGCTCTTAGAGGCGGGCGTCCACTTCGGCCATCAGACGCGCCGATGGAACCCCAAGATGAAGCCATTCATCTTCCAAGAGCGCAACGGCATCTACATTATCGATTTGGCGCTCACCGTCCAGCGGCTGCGGGAGACCTACGAGGTCGTCAAGCAGCTGGCTCGGGAGGGGCGCGTGATCCTCTTCGTCGGCACGAAGAAGCAAGCGCAAGACGTCGTCCGCGAGGAGGCCGAGCGCGCCGGCACATTTTTCGTAAACCAGCGCTGGCTGGGCGGCACGCTCACGAACTTCGCGACGATCCAGAAGCGCATTGCCCGCCTTCGCGAGCTCGAGAATATGAAGCTCCAGGGCGATTTCGAACGCCTTCCCAAGAAAGAAGTGGCCAAGCTGGCCGACGAGATGAATCGGCTAGAGCGCTTCTTGGGCGGCATCAAAGACATGCATCGCCTTCCCGATGCTCTTTTCATCGTCGATCCGAAGAAAGAGCGTATCGCGGTCCTCGAAGCGCGCAAGCTGAAGATTCCGATCATCGCCGTGATCGATACCAACTGCGATCCCGACGAAATCGACTATCCGATTCCGGGCAACGACGACGCGATCCGCGCGGTGAAGCTGATGGTGGGTAAGATCGCCGACGCTATCATCGAGGGCAGGACCGAGAGCGAGAGCGCGTACGACGAAGGCACCTACCCCGGCGCCGCCGAGGAGTTCGTTGAAGAAGGACCGGTAACCATGGCGGAGGCGGGGCTTTGATTTCCTACTCACCCAAACCCGAAGAGATCAAGGCGCTGCGCGAAGAGACCAGCGCCCCGATGATGGATTGCCGTAAGGCGCTGGTCGATGCGGCCGGCGACGTGGAGCGCGCCAAGACGCTGCTGCTCGAGCGCGGCGCGGCTCAGGCCGAGAAGAAGGCCCAGCGGACCGCCGACGAAGGTCTGGTCACCAGCTACATCCACGCCGGCGGCAAGATCGGAGTGCTGGTGGAGGTCAACAGCGAGACCGACTTCGTGGCCCGCAACCCCAAGTTTGCCGAGTTGTCGCGCGACATCGCGATGCACGTCGCCGCCATGTCGCCGCGCTATCTCGACCGGGCGAGCGTGCCGGCGGAAGAGGTCGAACGCCTCAACGAAGAGTTTCGCGCTACGGTTCCGGCCGGCAAGCCGCCGGAGGTTGCCGACAAGATCGTGCAAGGGAAGCTGAACAAGTGGTACGAGGAGAACTGTCTGCTCGACCAAGCCTTCGTCAAGGACGACTCGATGAGCGTTGGAGATTTGGTCAATCGCTCGATCGGAGCGCTCGGCGAAAAGATTCGCGTGCGGCGCTTCACCCGATACGCCCTCGGTGAGTGAGGTCGCGGGACCGCGATTTTCGCGCGTCCTCCTCAAGATCTCGGGGGAGGCCTTCGCCGGCCGATGGCGGCGGCGCTCGACGTCAACACGACCCGGGTGATGGCCGATCAGATCGCCGAAGTCAGCCGGGCCGGCGTTTCGGTGGCGATCGTCGTGGGCGGCGGCAACATTTGGCGCGGCAAGGTTCACGAAGAGGCCGGGATGGATCGTGCGACCGCCGACTACATGGGCATGCTCGCGACGGTCATTAACGCGCTCGCTCTGCAGGACGCGCTGGAACGCATGGGCGTGGCCTCGAGAGTGCAGACGGCGATCGCGATGCACCAGATCGCCGAGCCGTACATTCGGCGCCGCGCCATCCGGCATTTAGAGAAGGGCCGGGTCGTGATCTTTGCGGCCGGAACCGGCAATCCGTACTTCACGACCGATACGACGGCCGCGCTGCGCGCCGTCGAAGTCAACGCCGAAGCGATTCTCAAGGCGACGAAGGTCGACGGCATCTACTCGGCCGATCCGAAGAAAGATCCGAACGGCCACGCGCTTCGACCGTCTCGAGTACATGGACGTGCTGCAGCGCGGACTCGAAGTAATGGATTCTACGTCGATGGCGCTCTGCATGGATAACGGGCTTCCGGTCATCGTCTTCGACATGGCGGTTCCGGGAAATATTCGCCGCGTGATTTGGGGCGAGCCGATCGGTACGTACGTCGGGCGGCGCGACGCATCGCCGGTAGGGAGCAGGTAAGTTGGCTGACGCATATTTCAAAGAAATCGAAGAGCGCATGTACAAATGCGTCGAGGCGACGCGCAACGAGTTCGCTTCGATTCGTACGGGGCGGGCCTCGCCGGCCTTGCTCGACCGGATCGTGGTCGAAGCGTACGGACAGCCGGTTCCGCTCAAACAAGTCGCCGGCGTCTCCACGCCCGACTCGCGGACGCTGGTGATTGCCGCATGGGATAAAGGCGTCGTCCCGCAGATTCGCAAGGCGATCGAGAAAAGCGATCTTGGTTTGACGCCCAACGTAGACGGCAGCTCGATCCGGCTCGTCATCCCGCCGTTGAACGAAGAGCGGCGTAAAGATCTCGCCAAGATCGTTAAGAAGAAGGCCGAAGACGGACGCGTTGCCGTGCGCAACGTGCGCCACCGCGCGCACGACGAGCTGCGCGCGCAGCTCAAGACGCACGACATCACCGAAGACGACAACAAGCGCATGCAAGAGTCGTTGCAGAAGCTTACCGATAAGTTCGTCAAGGAGATCGATGCGCTGGTCGTGTCCAAAGAAAAAGAGATCATGGAAGTGTGAACGAGGACCTGATACTCGTGCCGGAAGTGCGCGCGCGGCTGGCGTTCGAGAAATCAGCCGCTGCAGCTGCACGTCCTCGCCCCCCTCGGTTCTTGGATCGGCTGCGGCACGCTGCGCGTTCTGCGGCTCAAGATGAACGAGGATCGTTCGTGCGACCTTACCGTTGGGTACGAATCGTACCAGCCGGTGGCCGGCGCGTGAGCATTTCGCTCGCTTCTCGCGTTGCGCTGGACACGGCAACGGTGCCGCGCCACGTCGCGATCATCATGGACGGCAACCGGCGCTGGGCCAAAGAGCACGGAATGCCGGCCATCGAAGGCCACCGTCGCGGGATGGTGGCGCTGCGGCACGTCACGCGCGCGGCGAGCGACCTGGGCATCGAAGCACTGACCGTCTACGGCTTCTCGACCGAGAACTGGAATCGCGACGCGCGCGAAATCTCGCTCCTTTTCGAACTTTGCGTCTACTTCGCGCGAAACGAGCTGATCGAGCTGCGCCGCAACAACGTGCGCGTGCGCGTGATCGGCGAGTGGGAGTCGCTGCCGCCCGCGCCGCGCGGCGCGCTGGCCGACCTTCAGTCGGAGACGGCGGGAAACACCGGGTTGGTCCTCAACTTGGCGGTAAACTACAGCTCGCACGCCGAGCTGGAGCGGGCCGTGCGGGCGATCGCGTCCGACGTTGCCGGCGGTAAACTCGCTCCGGAGTCGATCGACGAAGCCCTTATCTCCGAGTATTTATATACGGCCAAGATGCCGGAACTCGATCTCTTGATTCGGCCAGGCGGCGAGCACCGGCTCTCGAACTTTCTCCTATATCAGGCGGCGTACGCCGAGCTGGTGATGGTGGACGTCTACTGGCCCGAGTTCTCAAAGGAAGACTTGATACGAGCGCTGATCGTTTTTCAACAGCGGGAACGCCGGTTCGGCGGGACTTGACCGAGCGACGCGTCGTTATGGGCCTGATCGTTGCGGCGATCGGCCTTTTTTGCGTGGTCTACCCCTGGGCGTTTTACACGCTGCTGCTGGTGATCGGGCTAGCCAGCATCTACGAGTTCAACTATCTCTGCGCCCAAAAGGGGCAGCCGCTGGAGTATCCGGTTGCGGTGCTGGGCGTCGTCGCCTATATCGCGATGGCGGTCTTCGGTCTGCTGCACAAGTGGGAGGGTGTGCTCCTCGCCGGGATCGTCATCGTGGCGTTCTGGATCGGCATGTACGGCGAGCAAAAGGGATACTTCGCGCGAACGGCCTACACGCTGCTTGCCGTTCTATATATCGGCAAGCTGCTCACGTATTTCGTCTTTATTCGCGAGATCGCCGGCAACGGCATGTGGATGACGTTCTACGTCATCGTGATCATCGTGCTCACCGACACTTTCGGAATGCTGGTCGGAACGAGCTTCGGGCGGCATAGCCTAACGAAGATTTCGCCGAACAAAACCGTTGAAGGCTCGATCGGGGCCCTGTTGATCGCGACCGCGTTTGCAATTGGTGCGACGTGGTTCACTCCGTTACACTTGGTGTGGTGGCAAGGCGGGGTGCTGGGACTCGCGACGAGCGTTCGGTGCGCAAGTCGGCGACCTCGTCGAGTCGGCGTTCAAGCGCGATGCCGGCGTCAAGGACGCCGGAGCAATGATCCAGGGGCACGGCGGCGTGCTGGATCGTTTCGACTCGTATCTCTTAGGCGGCGTTGCGTTCTTTGCAGCGCTGCACGTGCTGGGAGTACTGCAGGTTTAATGAGCCAGCGCAAACGCGTCGCGATTTTAGGCTCGACCGGATCGATCGGAACGCAGGCGCTCGACGTAATCGGCCAACATCCGCAGGAGTTCGCGGTCGTCGGGTTAGCGGCGGGCCGCAATGTCGAGTTGCTCGAGCGCCAAGCGCAAGAGTTCGGGACGCCGGTCGTGAGCAGCGCCGCCGACGGCCCCGAAGGGCTTGCTGCGGGTGGCCGTCGAGAGCGACGCCGAGATCGTGCTGGCTGCGACCGACGGCTCGGTAGCGTTCGAAGCGGTATTCGCGGCGGTCTCGCGCGGCATCGACGTCGCGGTGGCCAACAAGGAGCTGATCGTCGCGGCCGGAGATTTGCTGATGGAGGCGGCGCGCCGCAGCGGCTCGCGCGTGCTGCCGGTCGACAGCGAGCATAGCGCGATCTTTCAATGCCTGGTCGGTGAAGCGCCCGAAAGCGTCGCGACGATTGTGTTGACCGCGTCGGGCGGGCCGTTCCGCAACGCCTCGCGCGAGGAGATGGAACGAGCCGGCGTCGCCGCGGCGCTTGGCGCATCCGACGTGGAATATGGGAACGAAGAACACAATCGACTCGGCTACAATGATGAACAAAGGACTCGAGGTTATCGAAGCCAGCCGTCTCTTCGGCATCGAGGGAGAGCGGATTCGCATCGTCGTGCACCCGCAATCCATCGCGCACGGCTTCGTCATTTTCACCGATGGCAACGTGAAGTCGCAGCTCGCCTACCCGGACATGCGCCTGCCCATCGGCTACGCGCTGAGTTACCCCAGGCGCTTGGAGTCGTATAGTGACGGCGCGAAGAGCGCCAGGCCCGATCGCGAGCCGCTTTGGATCTTGGGTGCCCGGAACGGCGACGCGGCCCTGCGGTACGACTTTGAGACCCCCGATCCCGTACGCTTCCCTTGCATCACCCTGGCCTATGAGGCGCTCGCTGCGGCGGGGACCATGCCGGCGGTCCTCTCGGCCGCAAACGAAATTGCCGTAAATGCGTTCGTACAAGGTAGAATAGGTTTCGGCAAAATTTCCGAGGTCATCGCCGAAACGATGAACCGGACCCCGCGCGGCGAGCCCAGCCTCGAGGGGGTAAGAGTAGCCGACCGGGAGGCTCGCGAGGCCGCCGGAGAGATCGTCGCCACTATCGAAAGGTCATCGAGTAACTAACGTGTTAGCCGTCGTCACTCTCGTCGGGATCGGGAAAGTCGTTACGTTCCTCGTAATGCTCTCGGTGCTGATCGTTCTTCACGAGCTGGGCCACTTCGTGCTGGCTCGGCGTAACGGCGTTCGCGTCAACGAGTTCGCCGTCGGCTTCGGTCCGAAGATCGCCAGTTGGACGAGCCCAGCGAGCGGTACGCAGTACTCACTGCGCGCGCTGCCCATCGGCGGCTTCTGCGCAATGGAGGGCGAGGACAACAAGGTATCGGAGGCTGAGGCGCAGCGCGAGTTTCGCGCGGGGAGCCAACGCGCCGACTGCAACTTTCAGGCGAAGTCGCCGTGGAGCCGTCTCGCGATCATCTTGGCGGGGCCGATTGCGAACTTCGTTCTGTGTTACCTGATCCTGCTCGTCGCGGCGCTAGCGTTCGGCGTTGCCAGCGACAAGTCGAACCAGCCCGTTGTCGGCGAGGTCTTGCCGGGGTCACCCGCCTTCGTCGCCGGCATTCGTCCGGGCGATCGCATCATTGCCATCGACAACGTGCCGATCACCAACGGCAAGAGTCTCGTCGATCGCATTCACGCCGCGCTCGGCAAGCGCCTCGACTTGGTCTACCAGCGCAACGGCGTGCATAACGAAGTGTACGTCTCGCCGCGCCCGTGCCCGCCGCCGGTCGGACGCAACAGCGGCTGCATCGGTTTCTCGCCGGTTCCGGCGTTCGAACGCGTCGGCGTCCTGCGGGCCTTTAGCGAAAGCGGGAGCGAGTTCGTCGCCATCGCGCGACAGACGTTCGACGGCATCGGACTGCTGGTCACGCAGTTCACCAAGTACGCACCGCAAATTGCCGGGCCGATCGGCATGGGGCAAGTTGCAGCGACCGTCCAGGATTGGGGATGGGGGCCGTACTTTTCGCTGGCGGCGACCATCTCGTTTGCGCTGGGCTTGTTTAATCTTCTGCCGATTCCGGCGCTCGACGGCGGACGCGCCGCCTTCATCATCGCCGAGCTGATCCGCGGACGGCCGGTCGATCCGGAGAAAGAGGCGATGGTGCACATCGCCGGCTTTGCCGCGTTGATGGCGCTGATCATGCTCGTCGCTTTCCACGACATCGCGCGCATCGTCAGCGGACAAGGAGTGATGTAATGCTGCGGATCCGCCGCGCCAGCAAACCGATCTTCCTTCAAAACAAGACCGGAAAAGCCGATGCGAAGAGCGTCTGGATCGGCGGCGAGCACCCCGTCGTGGTGCAGTCGATGACGACGACCGATACGGCCGACGCCGATGCAACGCTGGAGCAGATCTACGGCCTGGCGATGGAAGGCTGCGAGGTCGTGCGCGTTACCGTTAAGGATCCACCGGACGCTGCCGGCTTACCGGCAATCGTTCATCGCTCGCCGGTACCCATCGTTGCCGACATTCACTTCGATCACAAGATGGCGCTGGCGGCGATCGAGGCCGGAGTCGCCAAGCTCCGTTTGAACCCCGGCAACATTCGTGACCCGAAGAAAGTCGCCGAAGTCGTGACCGCGGCCAAGGCGCGAGAAATTCCGATTCGCGTCGGCGTCAACCTGGGCTCGCTCGCGCCGGACTTGGAGAAAGCGTTCGGGCATACGGCCGAGGCGATGGTGCTTTCGGCACTGCGCCACGTCGAGCTGCTCGAAGAACATAACCATACCGATATCGCGATCTCGCTCAAAGCGCACGACGTTGCGACGACGGTGGCGGCGTATCGCCTCGCGGACCAAAAGCTGCGCGAACGCGGCACGCCCTACGCGCTGCACCTCGGCATCACCGAAGCCGGCATGCTGCGCGACGGCACGATCAAATCGTCGATCGGCTTAGGCATCTTGTTGTGGGAAGGCATCGGCGATACGATTCGCGTTTCGCTGGCGGCCGATCCGATCGAGGAAGTTCCCGGTGTGCTGGGGCATCCTCAAATCGCTCGGTCTGCGTGAAAAAGGCTTTGAGATTACCGCGTGTCCTTCGTGCGGCCGCGCCGAAATTTCGGTGCTCGAGCTTGGACGCGCTGTCGAGGCGATCGCGAAGTCTTACGAAGCGCCGGTGAAGGTTGCGGTGATGGGTTGCGTCGTCAACGGTCCGGGCGAATCGAAGATGGCCGACGTCGGCGTGGCCGGCGGAAAAGGCAAAGGCGCGATCTATCGCGCCGGCGAGCTCGTCGGCACGTATCCGGAGGACGAACTCCTCGGCATGCTGCGGCTCGAAATCGAAAAAGTCATCGCCGAAAAGTACCCGGCGTACCTACACGAAATCGGGCAGAAGGCAACAGCCTAACGCTCGTCTAGGGAGGACCCAAACTTATTCGGAGGCGGCATTCATGAATACGAGTGTCTCATCGGTGCGCTTAGCGCGAGCGTTGCCACAGGTCATTACTTGCTGGTTGTGGCGGATCACAGTCGCCGATCGCGACGCCCGGTGCTGTGCCGCAGAGCCGCGAAGTCTCGCAGCCTACGGGCCCGCGGTGCGAGCGATGCCCGATGTGACCAAAATAATCTACGTTACGTCTCCAACGTATCGATCAAAGATTTTGGGGTTCAAGCTGGGCTCAACAGGCAACGCCAAGCCGGTCGTAACGATCACCAACTGCTGTATGTATTCGCCAACCTTGCCTTGCCATCGCCCCGAGCGGAAAGATCTACGTCGACAACGGTACCTACGGGCCGGTGCTGGTCTTCCCGGCCGGCGCGAACGGCAGCGTGTCGGCCCAGGACCTCGGCGGATCGACGATACACGCTAGATCGAAGGCGGTGCACCGTCTTTCTGCTTCGCGGCGGGCGAGATTCGCTAAGATCTTTGACGCAGTGCCCGCGCACAAGCGCGACGCCTTGCTCGATTCACTCGCTCTTCTATCCGAGGTACTTAATGAAGCGTAACGTGTATACGTGCATCTTGGCGTTTGGTGCTCGCGGCCATTCCCATTTGCGGTTCGAGCAGATGACGCACACCAGAACATGGTCATGGAACACGGCAAGCAGGTTATGCCGTTCGACCAGAGCCGGAGCGACGCACATGTTCTTGCCGAGCGCAACTGGAGGTGTCGTGGAAATCGTAGTTCACGACATGAATCCAACTGCAGATCGCGCTCGTTCGGGCGCACTTGCTGCAAGAAGCAGCGAAGTTTGTGCGGGGTGACTACTCCGACCCCGCGTATATCCACGGGAAGGCTATGCCCGCCTCGTTCAACTAGCAGCGGGGCTCTTCTCGTATGTCGGTACGTTACTTCGAAACGCCGAGCGGAGCAGCGATTACTCTCGACAGCTCCGATCAAACTCTGATCTCAGCGATTCACGAATGGCTAGCGGCTGCAGCAGAATGACCACAACTCGGGTCAGCTGAATCACTGCCGTATGCCGATGTAGCGACTAGTGCGACCACGGCATCCCAATGCCGCTCCCCAAGCGACCTTTCGCGGAGAGCAGTCAGGCTTTCAGCACTGGCGTGAAATGATCTAGGCGTATTCGCTGAGGCCTTCGGGTTCTTCGACGGGGACGACGTCGGCCGGATTTGATTTGCGGAAGCCATAGGAGAAGAAGAAGATCAGTCCGACGACGAGCGCGATGAGGAACCACGTCCAGGTCGCGCGCGACAGGCCGAAGACGGCCAAAAAGAGCGAGCAGCAGATTCCCAAGATCGGGAAGAGCGGAACGAACGGCACGCGGAAGCTGCGCGGCAAGTCCGGGCGTTTCTTGCGCAGGTAGAGCACGCCGGCGCAAACGACCGAGAAGGCAATCAGCGTCCCGATGTTCACCAGGTTGAGCAAATTGTTTAGCGGTACGATGAGGGCGAGAACGGCCACGGCGAGGCCGGTGACCATGGTTGTGACGAGCGGCGTCTTGAAGCGCGGATTGACTTTTGCGACGACGGGGGGAAGCATTCCATCGCGCGCCATGACGTAGAAGATGCGCGACTGTCCGAGCAGCGAGGCGAGCGCGACGCTCGTCGTGCCGGCCAGCACGCCGATCGTGATGACCCAGTTGAGCACGGGCATATGCAGCGGCGCGAGCGCATAGACCAGCGGATTCTTGATCGGGACCTGACTCCACGGAACCGCACCGACGAGAACGATGGCGGTCGCGCAATAGATCAGCGTGCCGATGGCCAGCGCGCCGATCACGCCGACCGGCACGTCGAACTGGGGCCGCTTGCACTCTTCGGCGGTCGTCGTCGCCGTGTCGAAGCCGATGTAGCTGAAGAAGACGTAGGCGCCGATGGCGATGATGCCGTAGGGCTGCGCCGACGACGAGTAATCGGCCATTCCCCCGAAGGGGTGCAGCGTTCCCCATCCGACGGGATTGAAATCGTGAAGGTTTGCCGCGTGCACCAGGAAAGCACCGGCAACAATAAATACCGCCAGTGCGGAGATCTTTAGCACCACAAAGATATTGTTGACGGTCGCCGTTTCGCGAATGCCGACTGAAAGCAATACGCTGAGCCCGATCACGAAGGCGGCCGCGACGAAATCGAACTGTGAATGGACGACGTCCCAACTGGCGGGCTGCCACCAGGCACCGTGCATCACCAAGTTGGACTGCTGTGCCCAGGCCGGCAAGACGAGGCCCGCATCTTTTGCGACGTCCTGGATCGCGGCCGAAAACTGTTGGGCGACCGGCGCGGCGCTGATTCCGTATTCGAAGATCAGCGCGAATCCGATAATCCAGGCGAAGAGCTTGCCCATCGTGGCGTAGGCGTAGGTGTAGGCGCTTCCAGCGACCGGGACCATCGCGCCCAACTCGGCATAGCAGAGGGCGGCGAAGAACGACGTCAATCCGGCCAGCAGATACGAGATGATGACGGCCGGTCCGGCGCCCTTGACGCCCGTGCCGATCGTCGTGAAGATTCCGCCGCCGATCATCGTCCCCAAGCCGATGGCGACGAGGTCTTTTGCCGTCAGCGCGCGGCGCAGAATTTTGCGCGAGCCAAGTTCGCGCAGCTTTTCAACGTCGGTCGTCGCAAAGAGCGCCGAAAAGAACGACATTACGCTCCCGCTTCGGAGCGCAAATGCGGGTTCCCCGCAGACGCTAGGCCGGCGGCCGCCTCGACGGATCCCAGAGATGCTCGGGGACGCCGAGCGCGTCGTTGATCCAGCGAGCCCACACGAAGAGCGCGTCGGAGAGGCGATTGAGATAGCGCAGCGTCGCCGGCGCCTCGGCCTCGCCGTCTTCCGCCAGGCCAACGACGAGACGTTCGGCACGCCGGCAGATGGTGCGAGCCACGTGGAGCTGGGCGCCGGGAAACGATCCTCCGGGGTGAATGAAGTTTGCCAGCGCCGGAAGGTCGTTTTCGGCAGCATCGATCGCACTTTCGAGCGCTTGCGCATCGGCGTCGCCGACGCGCGGTGCGTTTGTCGGCGCGTCCATCCAGCGGCGTTGCGAGATCGCTGCCCAGATTGAAGAGCGCGTCCTGCGTCCACGCCAGCCATGCGTCTAACCGGGCCGCGCGCTCTAGGCTGGGAAGCGAAGGACGCAGCGCCGCCCGGGCCACTCCGATGGCGCTCGAGAGTTCGTCAACGGTCCCGTACGCTTCAATCCGTCGAGCGTTCTTACTGATCCGTGCGCCGCCGACCAGTCCCGTCGTCCCGGTATCGCCCGTGCGGGTGTAGATGCGCGTATGCTTAGGCATCGCTCTTCCTATGCGCGGCACACCCGTTCAATCCCGGCAAGGCGCGGGGACAGGCGCTTGCGTGACGGCGCGCGAAGCGGGGCCGGTCATGTCCGAAACGTTCGCCGGGAGCGCGCTCAAGGAGATCCCTCCCAAGGCGGCCGACCTATCCGCGTGGTACACCGCGGTCTGCTTGCGGGCCGAGCTGGTTTCGTATTCGCCGGTTCGCGGATGCGTGGTTTTGCGCCCCTACGGGTTCGGCATGTGGGAGAATTTGCAGCGTCAGCTCGACGAGCGATTCAAGGCTACCGGACACGAGAACGCCTATTTCCCGCTCCTTATTCCCGAGAGTCTGCTGATCCGCGAGGCCGAGCACGTCGAAGGCTTCGCTCCCGAAGTCGCGTGGGTAACCCAAGGCGGGAGTGAAAAGCTGACCGAGCGGCTCGCCATACGGCCCACGTCCGAAGCGATGGTCGGCACGATGTACGCGCAATGGGTCGAGTCGTATCGCGACCTGCCCATCCTCATCAACCAATGGGCCAACGTCGTGCGCTGGGAGAAGGCCACGCGCCCTTTTCTGCGCACCATGGAGTTTCTTTGGCAAGAGGGTCACACCGCGCACGCCACCGCTGCTGAAGGCACGTGAGGAGACGCTGCGCATGCTCGAGGTCTATCGGGACTTCGCCGAAAACGTCGCCGCGATACCGGTCTATCACGGACGCAAGAGCGCCAGCGAGCGCTTTCCCGGCGCGGTCGAAACGTTCTCCATCGAGGCGCTGATGCCCGACGGCAAAGCGCTACAATCGGGCACGTCGCACGACCTCGGGCAAAACTTCGCCAAAGCCTACGATATTAAGTTCGTCGATTCGGATCGCGCCATCAAGCACGCGTACACGACCTCGTGGGGCGTGTCGTGGCGAATGCTCGGCGGCATGATCATGGTTCACGGCGACGATCGCGGCCTGCGCATTCCCCCGAAGATGGCGCCGATCGAAGCAATTCTCGTGCCGATCGTGCGCTCCAACGACCGCCGTGCCGTCGAGCGCTGCGAGCAGCTTGCGGCTTCGTTGAAAGCGGCCGGCTTTCGCGCGCGCGTCGACACGCGCGACGAGCAGCCCGGCTGGAAATACAGCGAGTGGGACATGCGCGGCGTTCCGATTCGCATCGAGATGGGTCCGCGCGACGTCGATGCCGGAACCGCCGTCCTGGCGCGGCGCGATCGCGCCAAGGGCGATCCCGATCAGCGCGAGAGCGTACCTTTGGACCGAATCGAGACGGTCCTGCGCGACCGCCTCGACGATGTGCAACGCTCGCTCTACGAGCAAGCGAAAGCGTTTCTCGAGTCCCACACGTTCGCGACCCAGAAGCGCGAGGAGTTCTTCGAGCTTCTGCGCGGCCGCGCCGGAATGGTCGACATCGCCTGGTGCGAGCGTCCCGAATGCGAGGCGGCGATCAAGGCCGCGACCGGCGCGACGACGCGCATCGTAAGAGAGCTCGAGTCTCCCGGCGGTGTCTGCACGGCTTGCGGAGAGCCGGCGAAAGTACGGGCCTATTTTGCGCAGTCGTATTAGCTTTCGCGTCGGCGCCGTGGTCGCCGCGGTGGCGTTGATGCTAGGCATTGCCGGCGCCGTTTCGCAGGCGTACACGCCGAGCATCGCCGACTTGGACGCGACCGCGCGGGCCTCGGGAAACCGGCGCGACCTCGCCGAGCACATCGGCGAGTCGGTCTTTGCGACGGAGTGGCCGGCCGAAGTCAGCCATATCTCGGCCAACGAGCTGGGCAGTCACCTCATCGTCGGCATCCGCATCTGGGGCGTGAAGTTCCACAAACCGCTGACGCGCGACGAGTTCGTCGACGAAGTCGTCGGACTGATCGGCAAGACCTTCGCCGCCGCGCCCTCGGCCGAAGAGATCGACGTCTGGACGAGCGTGCCGATCGTCGTCGGCAGGGACGTCGTCGTCAGCGGCGATTTGGCCAAGCCGACGTCTCGCCTGGTTTTTAGCCTCACCGTACGGCGAGACGAGCCCGACGCAAAGCTGCGGGCTAGAGCCAACTCCGGCGAGGGCGTTTTTTGGGACCAGGAATGGGTTCGTTCCGCTTTCAAAGAGGCGATGTAGTGTACGCCAAGACGACGCTGCCCGGCGGCTTGCGGGTTTTGACCGAGACGATGCCGAGCGTCCGCTCCGCCACGGTCGGCATCTGGGCCGACGTGGGCTCGTCGGTCGAAGTTGCCGAACGGCGCGGCATCTCGCATCTCGTCGAGCACATGCTCTTCAAGGGAACGCCGCGGCGAACGGCTCGCGCCATTGCCGAAACGATGGACGGCGTCGGCGGAAACCTCAACGCCTTCACCGATAAAGAAACGACCTGTTACTACGCGAAGGTGATCGACCGGCACGTGCCGCTGGCCCTCGACGTGCTTGTCGGATATGTTTCTGCACTCCAACTTCGACCCGCAGGAGCTGGCTAAAGAGCAGAAGGTCGTGCTCGAAGAGATCAAGATGTACGAGGACTCGCCCGACGAGCTGATCCACGACGTCTTTTTGCAGACGATGTGGAGCGGCGCGAGCTTGGGCGAGCCGACGATCGGATTCGCCGACACGGTGGTGCGCCTGACGCCCGACGATTTGCGCGCGCATATGCTCGCTCATTACGCGCCGAACTGCGTCGTGGTGGCGGCGGCCGGTAACGTGGATCACGAGCGATTCGTCGAACTGGTCGCGGAGCAGTTCGCCGGCTTTGAGGGCAGCTGCATCCTCGACGCCGCAGCCGCGTCCGGCGACGACGCCGTCCACGAACGTCCGTCACAAAGAGAGCGAACAGGCTTACGTCATCGTCGGAAGCCGCGGCATCGACGTGCGCGACGAACGCCGTTACGCGCTCTCGCTGCTCGACACGGTCTTGGGCGGCGGGATGTCGAGCCGGCTCTTTCAAGAGATCCGCGAGGAACGGGGCCTGGTTTATAGCGTTTATTCTTTCCAAGCCGCGTACCGCGCCGCCGGCCTCTTCGGCGTCTACGCCGGCACGTCGCCGGAGAACGTTCAGGCCTGCATCGACGTGATCGTCGAGCAGTTCGGACGCGTGCGCGACGAGCCGATCGGCGCTCAGGAGTTGGCTTTGGCCAAGGAGCACATCAAAGGAAACCTGACGCTCTCGCTGGAGTCGACGTCCAGCCGCATGATCCGCCTCGGGCGCAACGAGCTTGCCTTGGGCCGAAACGTCACTCCGGAAGAGATCGAACAACGCGTCGACGCGGTAACGCCGCAAGACGTGCAGCTGCTTGCACGCGACTTGCTCGCCGACGAGCATCTCGGTCTCTGCATCATCGGACCCGTCGACGAATCGCGAATTGCCTGGAGCCGCAGCGCGGCATAGACCGGCGCGGCGTCAGTTACGAACGGTTTTCGGATGAAGGCCCGGGCGCTGCGGCAGCACGAGCACCGCGATGATGATGAACGCCGCAATGACCGCCGATGCAAGCGGACGGCTCAGAGCGAGACCGCCGTGCGCGACCGGCTTATCGAGAAAGTCGCCGACCGTGGCGCCGAGCGGCCGCGTCAGGATAAATGCCGCCCAGAAAAGAGTGACGCGCGAAGCGCGCGTCCACAAATAGAGCGCCGCCACGACGGCAAGTGCCGCCGGCAAAGAGAAGGGCACCGCCTTCATATCCGAACCCACGGGTGTCGGCGACCCAGTCGCCCAGCGCCGTGCCCAGCGTCTGCGAGAAGGTGATGGCGGCCCAGTAAAAGGCCTCGACTCGCGGCGTACTCACCGTATTGACCGAGATGGTTCCCTCGGACCAATACCAAAGTCCGAGCACGATGAGCAAGCAGGCCGCCAGCAAGAGCGAACCGCCGGTATAACCGATGCCCAGCGAACGGTCGGCGAAATCGGCCAACGTCGTTCCGAAGGTCGTCGACGCGACGATCGTCGCCCAGTAGAGCAGGGGATGGAACTTTTTCGCAACGATCTGCGCGGCGACCAGCACGACGAGCAGCGTCAAGAAGAGGCTCGTACCGGCGAGATATCCCCAGTTGAGCGTCATCGTCACCGTGTCGCCGCCGGTTTCACCGAGCGTGGTCGCGGCGATCTTGATGACCCAAAAGCCGAGCGTTACCTCGGGGACCTTACTTGCTACCGGCCGTTCGTCGTCGTGCATCGTCGCCTACTGTACCCCAACTCGATGAAACTGCGGTGAACGCCGCAGCGTTGGCGCCGCACCTGTGGTCGGGAAAGCTCGTCGGCGCGATGGCGATTACCTTCATCGTGCAGGGCGTGACGATCGGCGCGTATGCGGCGCGATTGGCCGGGGTGCAGACAAAGCGCATCGCTACCTCGATCTCGCTGTTCAACCTGTTCGTCACGGCGGGGCGTTTGGCCAATCTCTTTGTCATTTTCTTTTTGGGCCCGCTCTCGGATCAAGCCGGAAACGCGGTTGCGTAAGCTGGCCGGCGACCCGGTGGCCACGGCGGCATGGCAGCACGTCTTCGAGATGCAGCTGCGGCTGATCGTATTGGCAGGCACGATCGGCATGGTCGTCTTCGCGCTCTTCTTGCCGATGTTCACGTATTTGTTCCGGCGCGGCGTTCACTCGTTCGAAGCACGCGGGTCGGTTCCGCACTCGCTGGTTCGGCTGCTCTCGCCCAGAGTTATCACCGAAGTGCTTGCGAGCGCAGCGGCTGCCGAGCATGGCCGAGCTGCGCCGGTTCGACTGGCGGGTGCTGCCCAAGCGGCTGCTGATCTTCAATATGGTCGTGATGTGCGTCTATGCCATCGGGGTTCAGGCGTCGTACCTAGCGTCGGTTCTCGACGTCGCGGTCGCGCGAACGTCGATCGGCCTCTCCGGCGTGATCAACGGAATTGGCACGATTGCCTTCACGCTCTTCGTCGATCCCACGTCGGCCATCATCACCGATCAGGCCATCCACGGCAAGCGCAGCGTCGAGGAGGTTCGCTCGATGGTGTTCTACTTATCGGTTACGGCCATCATAGGCTCGCTGCTTTCCCAAGCGGTGCTCTATCCGGCCGCCGTCATCATCGAGGTCGTTGCACGATTTGCGTCTCACGTACATATCTAGATCGATTCTCGCGGCGCTTGCGGCGCTGACGCTCGCCGGCTGTGCCGGGCCGATCGAGCGCTGGATCGTCAATACGCGAGTTCACCAAGGCGACGCAGCGCTGGCGCACGGCAACGCGCGCGATGCCGAACTGGCCTATCGTTTAGCGCTGCGGGTGAATCCGCAGGACCCTGCGGCCCGCTCGGGCTACGTGCAGTCGGCCTCAGAGTTGGCGCGCTCCGAGTATACCAAGGGCGGTTTCGAAGATGCGCTGTAGACAGTCGATCGCGGTCTGGCGGTCGACCCGCAAAGCGCCGTGCTGGCGGCGCTGAAGGCTCGCATCGAGCAGGCCAAGCTGCAGCGCGAGATCGTGTTGACGAACTACCCGACCTACCGAGCCACGGGACTCGAGCTCCAGCGAGCCTATCAACAGCTCAACGCGGTCAACGCGCTGCTGCTGCGCAGTCTGCGACGCTTTGGATATACGTTCGATTCCGAGGATCTGACGGCGGCGATCAAGCGGAGCTACGAACTCCAGCTCGATCTTGCCAAGAATACGAACCGGCTGATCGTTTACCGGCAAATCGTGACGTCGGGAGCGCCGGCGCGCCCGAACAGGCCACCACCTTCGGCGCCGCGTCGCTGTTGCCGCTGCCGTGATCGCTTGGCTCGAATCGCTCCCGACCTTCGACGCGGGGCTGGTAGTCGTCGGCGGCTTTGTAGTCTCGACGATGCTACTCGGGTTATTCGTGCACAAGTTCACCTCGAAAGATGTGCGAGCCGCGAACACCGACCGTGCCGGCTTCATCCTCGCCGTGATCGGCGTCGTTTACGCGGTGCTGCTGGCCTTCGTCGCTATCGGAGTTTGGGAGCGTTTCCAAGAGGCTGAGGTGCGAACGTACGACGAGGCCGGAGCGCTGGCGACGGTCTATCGCGACTCATTATCGTTCGGTCAGTCGGAGCGTCTGCGCACCGTACTCCGAGCCTACGCCCGCTCGGTCATCGACGACGAGTGGCCGCAAATGCGCCGTGGCGAGAAGTCGAAGTATGCCGACGTATTGCTCGAGACCGCGCATGCCGACGTAAGATCGCTGCACGCGTCCACACCAAGCTTGCAAGACATTCACTCGCAGATGCTCGCGGCAATGGATACCGCGTTGCGGGACCGGGAAACGCGCCTGACGATCGACTTCATCGGCATCAACGAGGTGATGTGGGTCGTTCTGATACTTGGAGCCTATGTCACCGTCGCCTTCACTTATCTGTTCGGCTTCGATCGCACCGTGATGCAGCAGTTGATGATCGGCGGCCTCGCCTTGGTCATCGGCCTGGTGCTCTTTCTGGTCGTCGCACTCGACTATCCGTACCGGGGCAGCATCGCCGTGCAGCCCGAGGCGTTTCGCAGCCTCCTCGATAGCCTTAACGCGTTGTAGCGTTCGATGTCGCGTTAGCGGGCGTCACGCAGACGCCGCGCGAGTCGAGGAAGGCGCGTCCCGCTCCGGCGCGTTCGGCCCGGCGAAAGGCGCGCCAAAAGGATTCGGCGTTGGGCACGATGAGCGACGGGTCCGTTTGGTAGACGGGCCAGCGGTCGGGTCCGGCGACGACCGGGAAGCGCGCGAGCCACGCGCATAGCTCGAGATTGCGGCGCAAGCGGCCGTCTTCGATGGAGATAAAGTAGCGGGCGCCTTTGGCAATGGCGCTCTCTTCGTCGAACGGCGTCCAGAGATAGGGATCCTCTTCCCAGCCGAAACGGTCGATATAGTATTGAATGTCGGGACCGTAATGCCCGATGACGACGAGCGCGCCTTGCGGCAGCGCACGGTCGAGCGTAACGGCGTTTTGGTACGCCTTCGGACTGTAGGCATAATAGGCGGCGACGGCCGCAGGGCTTTGGACGAGTACGGCCGCGGCGAGGGCGGGAATCAACGCGAGCAGTGCGAACCGCGCCGCCGGCGCGACGTCGGCTGCCCACACCGAGGCAGCCGCGCGGCCGAGCGCACCGGCGATCGCCAACGCGCAAAGCGGAAGAAACGGATAGAGGTAGTAGTCGACGCGCTCTACCGTAACGACGACGTAAGCGTATGCCAGCGCGCCCGCCAGCCATCCCCACAGCAGCGCCTTACTGCGCGCGCCGGCCCACGGCAACGCGATAAACGCCGCAATGGAGAGAAGAAATCCGAGCGGCCCGAGCATCGTCGCGCGCAGCATGCCGAAGACGATGCGCAACTGCCCGAGCTTAGCGAGAAACGCGGCCGCGCCGATGAAAGCGGCGCGCAACGCCGGCAACACGTGCAGTTGCGTGATTCCGCTGGCCCAGTGCCACTCCGCGTACGAAGCGACGCGGCGGTCGTAGAGCCACAGAACGAGCAGCGGAAGCGCAAGGAGCGTGCGATATTTGCCAAACCGGCGTCGGCCGGCGCGCGAGATAGCGCGCAACGATTAACGCGGCGACCGGGACGAGCGCCAGTACGGCGACCGGCTTCGCTAAGTAGGCCAGCGTCAGCAGTCCGGTAGCATAGGCGAGCCCTCGGAGTGAGAGCCGCTCGCCGCCGGCAAGATATCGAGCCGTCACAAAGAGCGCCGCGGTGAGAAAAAAGACCATCGCCGTATCGGGCATGAAGGTGCGCCCGTAGTAAATGCTGCCCGGGAAAGACCGCGTAGAAGAAGGACGCGATCAAACCGGCCGGCGCTCCGCCGAAAAGCCAGCGCGCGAAATATGCGAGCGTAACGATCGTCCCTAAGCTAAACGCCAGCACGATCAGACGTCCGAAGATGACGTGGACGCCGAAGACTTTATAGAGCGCGGCGGCTAGGAACGGAACGATCTGCAGCTCCAGCTCGACGTAGTTCGGCGGCGGCCCGTTGTACATCGTCTGGGGATACATCGGATCGAACTGCAGACGAGCGAAGTTGCGCGCGATCCCCGCGGTATCGCCCTGGCGCCAGCCCGGATGGTCGACGATGGGATCGCGGATGCCGTGGAGCCGCAGCGCCGCGGCGAGCACGACGATCGCGAGCAGGCCCAAGAGCCAGAGCCGCTTCGTCAATTGAGGTGGCGGAACGTCCAATACTTATTGAGGAAAAAGTTGACGAACGTGCCGGAGAGCGTGGCGACGAACCAGGTAATCGTGAAATGATGAAAACCGGTACGCGCGGCCAGCTCGAAAACGAGCTTGCCTAAAAGCAGCGCGCCGGCCGAAACGGCGAGAAACTGAAGGCCCTCGACCAACGGGTTGCGGCGCGAGCCGAAGGTCCAGATTCGATTGAGGATATAGTTCGATATGCCGCCGAGCATGAAGCCGATGGCGAAGTCCGCGAACCAGCTAAGCGACGTCGTCTTTTCGAGCGTATGGGCGGCCACGAAGTTGACGACCGTGCCCGACGCGCCGACGAGTCCGAACTTCAGAAACTGCCGCACGCCGCGGCGGCGGCTCAAGTCGCGCACGAACGTCGTCGCCGTCTCGCTACGCAACCCAGTACCAATCTGCGAAGAGAACGGTAAAGAGGCCGAGCAGCGGCAGCGAGAAGGCCAAGATGACGTTATTGACCCACGGCCGTTCTCCCCAGCGCGCCAAAATGGCGAACATCGGAAAGAGCACCAGCGCGAAGCGGGGCATCGACATCAAGTTCGAGGTCGACATCGGCACCAAAATAGAGAGCGCCATGTACGCAATATACGACGGACGCAAGGCGTGCCAGCCGGCCAGCAAGACGGCAAGCATCAGCAGCGTAAAGCCAATCTCGAGCGATTGATTGGCGACGATCTGCGGTGTCGCCGCATGCACGACCTTTTCAAAAGCGTTCACAAGGCTCACCCAGGGCGGCGCGAGGTGGCGGTTCCAATGAATCTGGACGTGCGAAAAGTAGAGCGGGTCGGCGCGCAGCACCCAAAGGTAGGCCATGTAGATCGCTAGCCCGAGCGGAATCAACGCGCCGGCGAAAAGGCCGGCGATCGACCGCCGGTCGAGCGGGCGCTCCTGCGAGAACCATTCGATCAGGAAGGGAACGATCAGCAGCACGCCCTCGACGCGCGTCAGGGCGGCGAGGAATCCGAAAACCCGGCAAGCCACCACGCGCGCGATCGCATGTAGTAGAACGAGGCGACGGTAAGCATGAAGAAGAGCGATTCGCTGTAGACCGCGGTAAAGTAAACGGCCGTCGGAAAAATGGATACGTAGAAAATCGCGCGGCGCGCAACGGCGCGGTCGTACTCGCGCTCCAGCAGCTTATAGAGGAAGAGCAGCCCAAAGAAAAACGATGCGTTGGAGATTAGGAGTCCCGCGATGAGATGGTTTCCCGCCAGCGATCCGAGGATGCGGATGAGCAAGGGGTAGAGCGGGAAGAAGGCCATGTTGGTGCCCTGGTAGCCCTGGGTCGCGATGTCCAGATAGTGTACGGCGTCCCAGCGCCCCCAAACTGCCAGCAGGGCGTAGCGACGACTCCTGGACGTGCGTGCCGGCACGTTGTCCGATGATCACCGCTGCCAGCTCGGCGATGATGATGATTGCGAGCCGCGTCGCCGCGAAGTCGATGAGCACCTCGCGGACGGTCTGGTTGAAGCGTGCGGCAATGAGCACTTTGCCGATGCAGAAGAGCGACGCCGCAAGGACGAAGAGACGCGCGCCGTGCGTTAACTGCGGCGCGAGCACGAAGGTTAGCCAAAGTAAGAGAAAAGGCGTCCAGGTAATGGCGTCGTACTGCAGCGCGCGAACCGGCGTGATTTGGGCGCGCCGTGCAAAGTACGCGGAGTACGCCAGCCAGGCTGCCACGGCGAGCGCGATACCCCCCAGCATTCCGGCCAATAGCCCGGCCTCGCCGAGGGCGCCGTGATGATTGGGAACGATTACGGCATACCAGCCGAAGAAGCCGAGCGTGAGGCCGGACAGCGCGACCGCCGTCAGCGCCGCCCAGCCCGCAGTCAGGAGATCGGTGCCGCGAAAGAGTCGCGCGCGCAATGGTTGTGAGAGTTCGGTACCGGCCGACACGCCGTCACCTCTTTAACAGGAAATGAGCCTCTTCCCTTTGTAGGGTTGAAGCGATGCCACGTTCCGTCATGCGCGCACTCCTCAACCATCCGGTGCACTCGCTGGATTTCGTGAAGGTTACCGAGAGCGCGGCGCTGGCGGCCTCGCGCTGGATGGGCCGCGGGGAACGCGACGCCGCCGACGAGGCTGCCGTCGAGAAGATGCGGGAATCGCTGGGCGAGATGGAGATCGCCGGGCGCATCGTCATCGGCGAGGGCGAGCGCGATGAAGCGCCGATGCTTTACATCGGCGAGGAGGTCGGCAGCGGCGGCAAAGCGGTGGACATTGCGGTGGATCCGGTCGAGGGTACGAATCTCGTCGCCAACGGACTGCCGAACTCGATCGCCGTCATGGCCATCGCCGAGCGCGGCGGCTTGCTTCACGCACCCGACACGTATATGAAGAAACTCGCCGTCGGGACCGAAATCGGCTCCTTACGTGCACATCGACGCGCCGGTGCGCGACAATTTGGAAGCCGTCGCCAACGCGCTCGAAAAACCGATCAACGACGTCTGCGTGATCATCCTCGATCGTCCGCGCCACGCCGATTTGATTCGCGAGGTGCGCGCCGCGGGCGCGCGCATCCGCCTGATTTCCGACGGAGACGTCGACGCGTGCATCGCGACGGCCATAGATTCCACGGGCATTCACGTTGCTATGGGAACGGGCGGCGCTCCGGAAGGCGTGCTCGCCGCGGCGGCGCTCAAATGTCTCGGCGGCAACTTGATGGGCCGGCTGCAGCCGCGCAACGACGACGAAGCCGAACGCGCACGCGCGATGGGCTTCGGCGACCTCAATCGCGTCTTGGATCTCGACGACCTGGTGAAAAGCGACGACGTGATCTTCTGCGCGACCGGTATTACCGACGGCGACCTCGTACGCGGAGTACGTTTCTTCGGCAATCAAGCGCGTACGCACTCGATTTTAGTGCACTCCAGCGGAACGGTGCGCTTTATCGACTCGACGCATCGGCTCGTCGCGCGCCCAGGGCGCTAATGTCGGGCGCTGCGCAGCGGCACGATCTCGTCGTCGTCGGTGCGGGGTCGGGCGGTTACGCGGCCGCGCGCACGGGCCGCGATTTCGGATGCGACGTGGCGCTGGTCGATCCCGGACCGCTGGGCGGCCTCTGCATCCTGCGCGGCTGCATGCCGAGCAAAGCCTTCTTGGCATCGAGCGATGCGCTTGCCGACGTGCGCGAGGCGCACGTGTTGGGAATTGGCGTCGAAGGCGTTAGCGCCGACGTGCCGTTCATCGCGGCGCGAAAGCGGGCGCTGGTCAAAGAGTTTGCCGATTACCGCATCGAGGGAATCGGTAAGTTTCCGCTCTACTCGGGGGCGGCGCGCTTTCTTTCTCCTACGCAGCTGGCGGTCGGCGACGACGTCGTGCTCGAGGCGCCGAAGTTTATCATCGCCACCGGCAGCGTGATTCCGCCTCGCCGCAGATTCCCGGGATGTCCGAAACGGGCTACGTGGATAGCGACGGAGTCCTCGAGCTCGAGAGTATTCCGAAGTCGGTCGTCGTCCTGGGGGGCGGCTATACGGCATGCGAACTCGGTCAGTTTCTCGCCCGAATGGGCGCGCAGACGACGATCCTGATTCGCAGCAATCATCTGCTGACGTACACCGACGACGACGTCGGCGACGCGCTGACCGAGTACTTTCGCGGCGAAGGAATAAACGTCGTTACCAACACGACGCTCCTGGACGCACGGCGCGAAGGGGGCGGGAAGATCGTTCGCCACCGGCGTGACGGCGCCGAGTACGAAGCGGCCGGCGCGGAGATCTTCTACGCCCTGGGACGCGTGCCCAACGTGGCGGGTCTCTCGTTGGAGAATGCCGGCGTCGCCTACGATCCGGTCGACGGAATCGCCGTTGACGCAACGCTGCGTACGAGCAACCCGAATATCTTCGCGGTGGGAGACGTGACCGGAGATTACATGCTCGTGCACGTTGCGATCTACCAAGGCGAGGTCGCCTCGCGGAACGCCTGCCAAGACGCTTCCGAAGTTGCCGAATATGGGCTCGTTGGCGCCCACACGATCTTCACCGATCCCCAGGTCGCCATCGTCGGGATGAGCGAGAAAGAGCTGCGCGAACGTGGAATCGGCTACGTCGTCGGACGTTACGACTTTGCCGAACACGGTAAGGCGCAATGTCTGGGGAAGACGAAAGGCTTCGTGAAGATCATGGCCGACGCGACGACCGGCCGCATTCTCGGCGCGACGGTCATCGGGCCGCAGGGCTCGGAGCTGATTCACGAGATGATCGTCGCGATGCGTTTCAATGCAACGGCCGATGAGTTTATGCGGATTCCGCACTTACATCCGACGCTGGCCGAGATCTGGACTTATCCGGCGGAGATCTGCGCGGCGCAGCTCGGAACGAAGGCGCCGGGCGACGAGCAGCTCGAGCTGGCAACGAGCGTCGCGAGTGAGTGAAGTCCGCGTTCACGCGCGCGTTGCGATTCTGCAGACCAAACCGGCGAAGGGAGAGTACCGTCATAACCTCGATGCAGCCGGAACGGCGTTTGCGCAGCTAGCCGACGATCCACCCGACTTGGTGGTGCTCCCGGAAGCCGGGCTGACCGGATATTTTTTGGAGGGCGCGGTCTACGAGCTCGCTCTGCGCGCCGGCGATCTGGCCAGCGATTTGGCGGAGCAATGGCGCGACGCGTGCGACCGGCCCGTCGATCTCGTCGCCGGTTTCTACGAAAATGACGGCGGGACGTATTACAACAGCGCGATGTACCTGCACGTCGACCCGCAAGAAGAGCGGATCGTACACCTGCATCGTAAACTCTTTCTTCCAACGTACGGCGTGTTCGATGAAGAGCGCTTTCTCTCGCGCGGACGAGGAATCGGCGTTTTCGAAACGGAGTTCGGGACGCGCCGCCATGTTGATCTGCGAGGATGCGTGGCATGCCATCGTGCCGACGTTTGCCGCGGTCAAAGGAGCTCGCCTTCTGATCATGCCCAGCGCTTCGCCGGGGCGTGGAATCGAAGGCGAAGGCGAGCTCGAAAGTGTCGCGCAGTGGCGCGAGATGTCTGCGCTCGATCGCGATCGAGCACGGACTCTTCGTGATTTATGCCGGACTCACGGGCTTCGAGGGCGGCAAGGGGATGACGGGCTCGTCGTGCGTCATCGATCCCCGTGGCAATATTCTCGTCCAGGCCCCGGCGCTGGAAGCCTGCATCGTACGCGCCGATCTCGATTTGCGCGAAATCGATCTGGCGCGCGCGAGCTTGCCGCTGCTCGGCGACTTGCGAGCCGTGCTTCCCGATCTGTTGCTCGATCCCGAACTTCCCGTGCCACGCGAGCCGCCCAATGCTGCCGGTCATTGAAGCGCCGCGTCCATCGACGCAACCGCCGCAGATCGATCCCTCGGTCACGGCCGAGTGGCTCGTTGCGTTCTTACGCGACGAGCTCCGCGTGCGCCGGGGGATTCCGCGCGCGGTCGTGGGTCTGTCGGGCGGCGTGGATTCGGCGGTAACGACGTATCTTTGCGCGCGAGCGCTAGGGCCGAAAAACGTCTATGCGTTCCGGCTGCCCTATGCGACCTCGAACGCGTCGAGCCTCGCCGATGCGCAGCTGGTCGTCGACGCGCTCGGAATTCACGTGCGCACGATCGAGATCACCGCTGCGGTCGACGGATACTTACAGTACGAACCTGACGCCGACGCACGCCGTCGCGGCAACGTGATGGCGCGCACGCGCATGCTGGTACTCTTCGACCAGTCGGCCAAGCTCGACGCGCTTCCGATCGGCACGGGAAATAAGACGGAGCGTTTGCTGGGATATTTCACCTGGCACGCGGACGACACGCCGCCGGTCAATCCGCTGGGCGATCTCTTCAAAAGCCAGGTTTGGGAGCTGGCGCGCTACCTCGGCGTGCCGAAGCGCGCTTATCGAAAAGGCGCCTACGCGGATCTCGAGGCCGATCAGACCGACGAGGCCGATCTCGGGCATCAGCTACGCGCGTGCCGACGCGATTCTCGCGCAGCTGCTGCTCGGATACACCGACGCGGCGATCGTCGAGCGCGGATTCGAACCGGGCGAGGTCGCGTTGGTTCGCCGTCGCGTCGATGCGACGCACTGGAAACGCCACCTTCCGACGACCGCGATGCTGTCGAACACGGCCATCAATGAGTTCTATCTTACGACCCGTGGACTACTAGTGGCAAGCAGCGCTCGCGGTATGCGTAAGCCGTTCTTCCCGGTAAGCCTTAACCTCGATGGGCGGCTGTGCGTGGTGATCGGTGCGGCCGACGATCGCGAGGCAGTCGAGAAGAGTGCGATGCTCGAGGAATCCGGGCGCCGTCGTGCGGCGGATCTTCGATGTCGAACGGCCTGCGAGACGACGATGTCACCGATGCGTTCTTCGTGATTTCGACTCCGCAAGATGCTGCGCTTTCGGCGCGCCTACGCGAGCTGGCCAGACCGGCATCGCTTCTTACTCTGCTGCATCGATCAGCCTCGCTTCGGATTCGTGGCAATGACGGCGATTGCCAAGGCGGGCCCGGTGCGCATCGCCATCTCGACGACCGGAGCTCGCTCCGCGCGTGGGCAAGGTTCTTGAAGAACGCGCTGACGCGGGCGATGGATGCGCGCTTCACGCGATTCATCGCGCGGCTGGCCGAGATGCGCGAGCGCACGCAGGCGGAGCATCCCGCTCCGGAAGAATCTCCCGTTCGCCGTGAAGCAATGATCGAGGCGGCGCGCGGTTTCCGCGCCGATGTAACGTTCGAGTATCCGGAGTGGTTCGACGATGCCGAGCCTTGAGATCGTGGCCATCGGCACCGAGCTGCTGTTAGGGCAGCTCGTCGATACCAATACGGCGTTCATCGCCCAGCGGCTCGCCGAGGCGGGGATCGACGTGCGGCACGCGCAGGCGGTAGGAGACAACCAGCGAACGCATCGCCGCGGTGATTCGCGACACTTTACAGCGCGCTGACGGCGTGCTGACGACGGGCGGGTTGGGGCCGACGATCGACGATCTCACGAAAGATGCCGTCTGTCTTGCATTCGGGTTCGGCGTCGAGCTCTACGAGCCGGCGCTGAGGCAAATGGAGAGCATGTTTGCGGCAATGGGGCGCCCGATGCCAGAGAACAACCGCAAACAGGCCGAGCTTCCGACGGGGAGCATACCGCTGGATAATCCCAACGGCACGGCGCCCGGCTTCATCGCCTTTGACAGCCGATGGGAAGTTCGTCGCCTCGATGCCCGGCGTGCCTCGCGAGATGAAACCGATGCTCGTCGATCGAGTCGTGCCGTTTCTGCGCGAGAGGTTCGGTGCCGACGCGACGATCGTGACGCGAGTCATTCACACGATCGGACTCGGCGAGTCGGATCTCGACCAGCGCATCGACGATCTCTTTCGCGAAGGAGAGAATCCAAAGATTGCCGTGCTCGGCGCACGACTTTCGCGCCGACGTCAAGATCATGGCGAAAGCGGCATCCGTAAGGGAAGCCGAAGCGAATGATCGGTCCGCTGCAAGCGGAAATCGAGCGCCGGCTCTCGAGCTACGTCTTCGGTACGGACGCGGACACGCCGCAAAGCGTAGTTCACGATCTGCTACAGAGCGCAAGGGCAAACGCTCGCGGTCGCCGAGTCGTGCACCGGCGGGCGAATTGCCGCTGCATTGACGAGCGTCCCGGGCGCCTCGAAAAGCTTCGCCGGCGGCATCGTCGCATACGACAACGCGGTCAAGGTCGCACAACTCGGCGTCGACGCGGCGATCATCGAGCGTTTCGGTGCGGTAAGCGAGGAAACGGCGCGAGAAATGGCACGCGGTGCACGAGAACGCCTCGGTGCCGACGTCGCGCTCTCGACGACCGGCATCGCCGGCCCGAGCGGCGGAAGCGCCGAGAAGCCCGTCGGTCTCGTATGGTTCGGCTTAGCCGACGGCGGACGTGGTGCGAACTTCGAAGTTTCAGTTTCGCGGCGACCGAGACGCCATCGTCAGCCGTGCCACGACCATGGCGCTCAACATTCTCTGGCGCCACTTGCGCGGCGGTTCTTAAGACGCGCGTGACGCGTGGGCGAGAGCCCGGCCACGCGGTGGCTAAGGGGCGTCGAGGAGGCGCGGAGGCACGGATGCCGGGAGCGCCGACGAAACGAGTAGCATTTTCGCACGAGGCGAAAATGCGTGCGTCCCCGTGCCGCCGCGTGGCCGGGCTCTCGCCCATGTGGGAGCGATGTTAGCCGTAGCCAATTGACGCTAGGATTTTTTGGGTGGCTAGAGCGTCGTCGAAGGTGGGTAGTTCATTTGGCTTGCCGTCGATTGCTTTGGCGAGTTCTTCGTAGAGGTCCATCAGGTACGGAACGTGGCTGTGGAGCGGCTCGTGCTGCGCGAAGGGTGAGGGTTTGCAGGTGAGTTCGTCGGTCGACGTTTGATCGATGGTGTAGAGCGTGAGATCGGTGATCGTTGGGCCGCTCGCGACCGCAGTTCGCGGTTCGCCGTGCGCCGCGCAGGTGAAGCTCTCGACGGCGGTGGTCCCGTCGACGGTGATTCGCGCCACCAAACCGTCGCCGTAGTCGATGAGGGCGAAGGCGCCGTCGTCGACCGTGGAAGTGAAGGGACCGCCTTCGTCGTTGCGTTCAGGATTCGCCGTGCGCAGAAATCCGGCAACGCGCTGCGCAGGCCGCGCGGCCAGCCAATTTGACTGATCGATGAGATGCGAGAGTACCGCACCGGCGAGACCGCCGCCGCGCTCGCGTTCGAACCACCAGCTTCGCGGACGGCGTTCCGAGCGACGGAGAATACTGCGAAGGAGTGTCAACTCGAAGTCGCGCGGCGGGTCGAGATGCTTATTAACGAGCAGCTCTTTGATGGCTTGAATTTGCGGTACGAAGCGGAACTCGTGCGCCACGCCGCAGGCGGTGCCGGCCGCGCGCGATGCGTCGAGCATTTCCTGCGCGTCCTTCACGGAGAGGGCGAAAGGCTTTTCGCACATCACGTGTTTGCCGGCAGCTAGCGCGGCGAGAACGTCGGCACGATGTGAGAAGGGCGGTGAGGCTACGGTGACGACGTCGAGGTCGCATTCCGCAAGCATCGCCGTTAGGGAGTCATAGGCGTTAGCGATGTGCTTTTCGCGGGCAATCCTCGCCGCGTTCGTCGGCGAAGCGATCGCCACGACGGTAAAGTCGGGATGGTGAGTTAGCGCCGGCAGATGCGCGACGGCGCCGAAGCCGGAGCCGACGATTCCTACGCGATACGGCTTCATTAAATGCTCTCCTCCAGAATGTCGACGGCGCGCAGCAACTGCTTCGTGGCCGATCGTTAACGGAGGCGCGATCGTGATGGAGTCACCCGCAACCCCCGACTGCAGAAAGATGGCTCCGCGCGTGAGCGCGCCTTTCACCGCGGCGCCGGCCACCGACGCGCCCCGTACTTGCACGGCCCAAAAGAGTCCGCAGCCGCGGACCTCGGCGACGCGTGGGTGCTTACGCAGATCTTGTAGTCGCGTTGCGAGTTCGTTGCCCAGCCGCGCGGCGCGCTGCGGCAACTCGAGACGCTGCATCTCGGCGATCGTCGCCAGTGCGGCGGCGCAGCCGATCGGGTTTCCGAGATAGGTCGACGTGTGCAAGGCCTCTCCGGTCGATCGCGGCCATGCATCCATGATGGCGCGCCGGCCGACGGCGGCGCTGATAGGAAAGCCCGAGCCAAAGGCCTTGCCGATGCAGAGAACGTCGGGAACGACACCTTCGCGCTCGAACGCAAACCAACGCCCGGTGCGACCGAAACCGGTGTAAATCTCGTCCATCACCAGCAGAATTCCGAGCTCGTCGCAGATGCGCCGCAGCGCCGTTAAGTAACCCGCGACGGGACGGATGCATCCAGCACGTCCCTGCACCGGCTCGATAATCAGCGCGGCGATATCTCCCGCATGCTCGAGCGCAGCATGCGTTTGCTGCACGGCGTGCTCGAGCGAGATGCCCGCGGCGTCGCGCGGGAACTCCAGCAGCAGCGGCTCGGCCATCGCAGCGGCAAAGGGCCGGCGAAAGCGATCGATGCCGCCGACGGCCAGCGCCCCGAGGGAGAGACCGTGATAGGCGCCATGAAACGAGGCAAAGCGCGACCTTCCGGTTGCAAGCATCGCCGTTTTCAACGCTGCTTCTACCGCCTCGGATCCGGTTGTGGCTAGGAATACGCGCGCTAGCTCGCGCGGTAGAATTTCCGCCAGCCGCTCGAAGAGGCGCACGCGAGCCTCCGTCGGGTGGACGTCGCCCATGCCGTGCACCAAGCGTTGGGCCTGCTCGGCCACGGCTCGCGTCACGCGCGGATTGGCGTGTCCGGTGTTGGCGACGCCGAAGGCCGCCGTGCAGTCAATGTAACGATTACCGTCGACGTCGGTGACGAGGGCGCCGTGCGCCGATTCCCAAAAGATCGGAAAATCGTCGGCCAGGTACGTAACGTTGCGCGACTCGCGAAGGGCGAGCGCTTGCGCAAGCTCGCGGCTGCGCTTGCCCGGAACGCTGGTGACGATCTGCTCGAAGGTTTCGCTCACGTCTCGTCACTCATCCATCGTACGAACTCGGCGATTCGCGGACGGCCTCCGTGGAAGATGCCGAGGGGCGGCGCTTGCAGCGCTCCGAAGGTCGTAATGCGCGATGCACTGGCGGCTCGCGCGAATTCGACAAGGTCGTCGCGACGCTCGGTTACCGCGACGCCTTCCAAAGTCAGGGCGTGCCGTTGGAGATACTCCAAGGCCTGATGCGGTCCGCCGACGGAACGGATGCCGATAACGCGCGGCAGAAAGAGCGGAGGTTCGTTCGCCGGTGGGTCGATCGCTACCAGAAAGCCGCCGTGCGGATCGGCGAGCGCCATCGCGCCGGCGCTGCGGCGAAAGACGGCAAGGTCGCGCGCGCCGGCAACTTTCGCGGCGATGCCTTCGTCGCGCGCGGCCGGCGGAAAGCGCGGCGAAAGCTCGGCGATTGCTTCACCGAGAAGCTCGCCGAAGCGTTGCGGAGTCACGGCGCCGCCCCGCTCGACGAAAAGTGCGTGGAGCGAGAGGCAACCCTCGCTTTCATAAAGGATCAGATCCAAAGCTGCGCCGCGCGCGGCCGCTTGGGCCGTCGACTCTTCGCGCAGCGCGTCGAGCGTAACGTACCCGGCACTTGCCTTAGACCCGTACGCGATAAGACGCACTTCGGGCTTGAGCCGTGCGCCGATTTCTGCAAGCGTCGCGTCGCTCCCGAATGCGACAACCGCGTCGAAGTCGCGCAGTGCATCCGCACGCTCTGCGCCGTCCCAAACTCGTGCCTCAATCGTGCCGCGAAGAGCTTCGAGATGCTCGACGACGGTCGCGAAAAAAGCAGATGCAAGAGAGTCTTCGCGATCCTTAACGAGGACCGCGCACTTTGCGCAAAGCGCGAAGAGTGCCGGAACGATCGCTATGCCGACGGTGGTGCGGCTGGAGATGACACAGACGCGGCCGATCGGCAGCGCACGGAACGGCGGACGTCCGCGCCCCGCGACAAAACCGTCGAGAACGTCAAGCGAGCCGAGTTCGCCGGTAATGACCGCTTCGATGGCGTCACGCGCGAGGGAACCAAAGAGGCGGTCGAAGGCATAGTCGACGGCGGCGGGGGCATATCCGGTTCGCGCGCTGACTGCATCGCGTGCGCGAAGGCGTGGCAGGAAGGCCGCTTCGCTCCAACGAGCCGCGGCATCGGCGATAGCGACGACGATGGAACGAGCCGGCGTCTTAACCATGGTTTCATCTCTCTTCCGGAGCATTGCCGACGACTCCCCGAGGTCCCGGCGTACGTTACGGCAAAGGGGCCGCGAGATGCGCAGTCTCTGGGTATCGCGGCTCTTCTTCGCGGTCGTTGCCGTTGTGGCGGTCGCCGGAATCGCGAGCGGCACCGCATGCACCCGCTGGGGACAACCCGGGCCGATCACTCCGACGCTCGCGCCGATCTCGCAGCTCTACGTCGATTCGCACACCGGCAGCGATAGCTCGGGCAACGGCAGCCTGAACAAGCCGTATAAGACGCTGACCAAGGCGGTCGCGGTGCTGGCAGCGGCAAAATCGATCGCGCCCAACGGCGTCACGATCTTTCTTGCGACCGGCAACTACGGCACGCGCAACGGCGAAGTCTTTCCCATCGTGATTCCGCGCGACGTGGCGATCACCGGCAGCAACTACGGACGCGACCTGCGCAGCGGTACGTTCATCAACGGCGTCGGCGAGGACACGCTGTTCGAAAGCATCGTGCACGCGCCGCCCAAGACTGCGTACACCACGCTGGAGATCGCCCCGACGGTGAGCGTGAGTCTGAGCGACGTTTATGTCGGGGCCTCGTCGATCCATTTGCCGGGCTCGAAGTCGGGCTACGTATCGGTCGACACCTTCGGCGCGCTCAATGTGACGACTTCTAGCCTAGGCGCCGGAATAGCAACCGCTCTGCGCGCGGTCAGCGGCGTGCTCGTGGCCGGGGGGTCGTTAACCTGTTCGTCGTGTACGATTCGCGGCAACGATTTCGCGGTCGGCGGCATATCCGTGCCGATAGCGACGGCATCGCCCTACGCGACCCCACCGTCAATTACGCTAATACACGGTCAGAGCGATAGCACCGTCGCGGCCAAGGTCGTCGATATTGCAACCGACGGCAGCATCGACGTGAGTGGCGGAGGGAGAAACGTTCGCCCGCAGCCGTTATGCGTTCGCCGACGTGCTCAACCCGGTTATCGCGACGACGTTACGCGGTGCGATCGACTTCGGCGGCGGTGCGTTAAACTCGACCGGCGGCAACGATTTCATCGGCGCGCTGGTCACGGAGATCTATATCAAGCGCCGCTACGAAACGGTCAACGCGCTCGACGATACCTGGAACCCGCGGCAGCAACAAGCCAACAGAAACGGTCAGTACGCGAGAAAAGTGACCTTCGGATCGGGAACGACAGGGAAGAACGTAACGATCCTCAAGGACGCAACGGGCTCGACGGTTACCGTCGGTCCGGCGATCGTTCCGACGGCAACGCCGTCGGGTTCGCCGGGGCCGACCCCGACGCCGACTCCCAACTAGCCGCCGCGCTTCAATGAGCGATATCCTTCAAAAGATTTATGCCGCCAAGGCGGCGGTGCTCGACCAAGAACGCCGGGCCGAACCCTACGAGCAAGTGCGCGCGCGGGCATTTGCGCGCCGGGCGAAACGGCGTCCGTTCTTGAGCGCGTTGCAACGGGCCGATGGCGGCGCCATTATCGCTGAGATCAAGCGCGCATCGCCGTCGGCAGGTTTGATCGCGCGCAGCTTTGACCCGGTAGAAATCGCGCGCACCTACGATGCTGCCGGAAGCGACGCGATCAGTATCTTGACCGAACGCGACCATTTCCTCGGTGAACTGGAGTATCTCGACGCCGTGCGCGCCGCGACGTCGCGCCCACTGCTGCGCAAAGATTTCATGTGGACGCGATACCAGATCGCACAGTCGGCGGCGTACGGTGCGGATTGCGCGCTGCTGATCGTCGCCGGATTGGAACGACGAGACGCTGCGTGAGTGCATGGACGAGGCAGACGCCTACGATCTCGACGTCCTGGTCGAAGTTCACGACGAACCGGAACTCGGCCGCGCAATCGCTGCCGGCGCGACGCTGCTGGGCATCAACAATCGCAATCTGCGCACGCTCGAGACCGATCTTGCGGTCAGCGAACATTTGTTGCCGAAAGTGCCGCCGGGTACGTTCGCCATTAGCGAGAGCGGAATGCGCGATGCCGGCGACGTCGCGCGGCTGCGCGCCGCGGGAGCGCGCGGATTCCTCATCGGCGAGGCGTTGATGCAGTGCGACGAACGCGGCACGCTGGTGGCGGCGCTGCGCGGCGCGGCGACGCGCGCTCCGGCCGTCAAAGTAGCGACTTATAAAAGAAAGAAGAGCGTCGTCCCGATAACCGTCCCCAAAACGGCGACGGCAGGCGGGGCGTGCGGGCGCCCGTACGAGGCGGCAGCCAGGCCGCCTAATCCGACGCCGACCACGCCGGTGCCGGGATAGACTTCGGAATGCTGGACGTAGCAGGCCAGCAGAACGCCCGCGAAACCGAAAAGGAAGACCAAAAGGGTGGTCGGCTTCTGCTCGAGAGCCACGGCGAAGAGCAGCAAGAGCGCGGCGGCCAGCAGCACGTGGAGCGGCTCCAGCGGCGAGCCGGCCATTCCGACGCCCAGAAAAAGCGCCGCGATAGCTACCGCACGGAGCTGCGTCATGGCGGGATGTTTCTCCGCCCGGAAAGCGGGGCCCGCCGCGCGATGCTGGTAGTATATCCGCATGACAACTACCGCAGAATACGCCTCAGGCAAGATCGCGCCGTTCACCAACGAGACGGTCAAAGACTTTCGCGATCCTGCCGACGCTGCGGCCATGAAGGCCGCGCTGGCCGAAGTGAAAAGGCAGTTCGGCCGGCACTATCCGCTCGTAATCGACGGCCGCAAGATCGAGACCGAGAAGAAGATCCGGTCGCTCAATCCGGCCAACCCCGACGAGGTTATCGGTCTGACGAGCGCCGCTTCGAAAGAACAGGCCAACGAAGCGATCGAGGCGGCGGCACGCGCCTTCGAGTCGTGGCGCCGGCTAACGCTCGAGCAGCGCGCCGAGTACGTTTTCAAAGCTGCGCGCTTACTGCGCGAACGCCGCTTCCAGTACGACGCGCTGCTGGTGTACGAAGTCGGAAAGAGCTGGCCCGAGGCCGACGGCGATATTGCCGAAGCCATCGACTTCTTGGAGTTCTACGCGCGCGAGGCGCTGCGGTTCGCGCAGCCTCAACCGGTCGTGCCGATCGAAGGCGAGCGAAACGAGCTGGTCTATATTCCGCTCGGCGTCGGCGCGGTGATTCCGCCGTGGAACTTCGCCGGCGCGATCATGATCGGCATGACCGCAGCCTCAATCGTCTGCGGCAACACCGTCGTGCTCAAACCTTCCAGCGATGCGGCGGTGATCGCCGCGTGGTTCGTCGACCTGCTTGAGGAGATCGGCGTTCCCAAGGGCGTGGTGAACTTTATTCCCGGTTCGGGCAGCGAGATCGGCGACCTGATCGTCTCGCATCCGGCCATCCGCTTTATTTCGTTTACCGGCTCGAAGGAGGTCGGTCTGCGCATCAACGAGCTGGCGGCCAAGCCGCAGCCCGGCCAAAAGTGGATCAAGCGCGTCGTTGCCGAGATGGGCGGTAAGGATTCGATCGTGGTGGCGGCCGATGCCGACGTCGACGCCGCGGTCGAGGGGGTGGCCGTCTCGGCCTTTGGGTTCCAAGGGCAGAAGTGCTCGGCGTGCTCGCGGGCGATCGTCGACGAGCGCATCTACGACGAGTTTGTCGAGAAGCTCCGCCGCCGGGTCGAGCAGATCGCGGTGGGTGACCCGACCGATCCTTCCAATTATATGGGGCCGGTGGTGAACGAAGGGGCACTGCGTTCGATCATGCGCTACATCGAGAAGGGCCAGAGCGAAGGACGTCTGATCGCCGGCGGAAAGCGGGTCGGCGGAGACCGGCTACTTCCTGGAGCCGACGGTCATCGCCGACGTCGCCCCCGACGCGACCATCGCCCAAGAAGAGATCTTCGGTCCGGTGCTGGCCGTCATCAAGGCCAAGGACTTCGACGACGCGATGGCCATCGCGAACAACACCGAGTTCGGGCTGACCGGCTCGCTCTACACGAGCGACGAGGAAAAGATCCGGCGGGCCCGTGAGGACTTTTTCGTCGGTAACCTCTACTTCAACCGCAAGAGCACCGGCGCGATGGTAGGCGTCCACCCGTTCGGCGGGTTCAACATGTCGGGAACCGATAGCAAGGCCGGCGGCCCCGATTACCTGCTGCTTTTCATGCAGGGTAAGTCGATGTCGCGCAAAGTGTGAGCGCGTCTTAGTGAGTTCTATGGCGGCGCTTCCCGGAAGCAGATCTCGAGCTTGTTGCCTTCGGCATCCTCGAAAAACGTAGCATAGTAGAAGGGCGTGTACTCCTCGCAGACGTGCGGCGCTTCGAAGGCGGTAGCGCCGGCGTCGCGGGCAACCGCCGCTAAGCGGTCGACTTCGGCTGCGGCTTTCGGCCCGCAGCGCGATGCGGCTGCCGTTCACCCGGTGGCCCGGGTCGAGGTCGATTCCGAAGAACGGGGTGGAACGCTCGCCGCCGGGGGTGTAGTAGCAGATGGACTCGGCGTCTTCGGAGACTCGGCCGTACCCCATGGCGGTAAGCAGGGCGTCATAGAGTCCTCGCACCTTGCGCAGATCGCCGACGCGGAGGTCTACGTGGTCGAATAACGTGGCGGTCATGCGCGACGCATTGGCGAAACGCTTGGACGGCTCCCCGAGCCGGCAAATTAAGCCGCGAAGAAAGCTGTGCCGCTTTCCTTGACACGCGCAGGGGGCGGCGATATGATAGCGGTCGTGCCCGAAGGCGACGGGAGTCGCGCGGGCCACCCCGAAGCGTAGAAAGCCGCTCGGCGCCCGCCAGGGTCGCTCGACCCCAGGAGGCCGTCGGCATTTTTACGGGTTCGCTCCTTGAAAACTGAACAGTGCAACAGCAATATACAGCAATATAAGTCTGTGGGTCTCCGATGTCTCAAGACAACGTCATTTTGGCAATGTCTTTTGAGTCGCGAGAACTCGTACAATTACAAATTGAGGAAGCGCTGACTTTCGTCGAGCTCACTGAGATCGGCGAAGCGCAGAACTTCCATAGAGCCGATCAAGGCTCCATAAAGTTTTTTATGGAGAGTTTGATCCTGGCTCAGGACGAACGCTGGCGGCGTGCCTAACACATGCAAGTCGAACGAGGTAGCAATACCTAGTGGCAGACGGGTGAGTAACACGTGGTCAACCTGCCTTCGAGTGGGGGATAACTAGCCGAAAGGTTAGCTAATACCGCATCGATCGTTTCGGGGCATCTCGAGACGATGAAAGGAGCAATCCGCGCGAAGAGGGGCCTGCGTCCCATTAGCTAGTTGGTGGGGTAACGGCCTACCAAGGCTCCGATGGGTAGCTGGCCTGAGAGAGCGACCAGCCACACTGGAACTGAGACACGGTCCAGACTCCTACGGGAGGCAGCAGTGAGGAATTTTCCGCAATGGGCGAAAGCCTGACGGAGCGACGCCGCGTGTGGGATGAAGGCCTTCGGGTCGTAAACCACTGTCGAAGGGGACGATAATGACGGTACCCCTGGAATAAGCCCCGGCTAACTACGTGCCAGCAGCCGCGGTAATACGTAGGGGGCAAGCGTTATCCGGATTTATTGGGCGTAAAGCGCTCGTAGGTGGATTTGCAAGTCTGCAAGTGAAAGACCCGGGCTCAACTCGGGAACCGTGTGGATACTGCAAACCTTGAGGTAGGCAGAGGAAGATGGAATTCCCGGTGTAGCGGTGAAATGCGTAGATATCGGGAGGAACACCAGTGGCGAAGGCGATCATCTGGGACAAACCTGACACTGAGGAGCGAAAGCGTGGGGAGCGAACGGGATTAGATACCCCGGTAGTCCACGCCGTAAACGATGGATACTAGGTGTAGGTGGTATCGACCCCATCTGTGCCGCAGCTAACACATTAAGTATCCCGCCTGGGGAGTACGGCCGCAAGGTTAAAACTCAAAGGAATTGACGGGGACCCGCACAAGCGGTGGAGCATGTGGTTTAATTCGACGCAACGCGAAGAACCTTACCAGGGCTTGACATGCTGCGCTATCCTAGGAGACTAGGTTTCCGGCAACGGACGCGAGACAGGTGCTGCATGGCTGTCGTCAGCTCGTGCCGTGAGGTGTTGGGTTAAGTCCCGCAACGAGCGCAACCCTCTGCCGTGTGTTGGTCGCAAGATCTCTCACAAGAGACTGCCGGTGACAAGCCGGAGGAAGGTGGGGATGACGTCAAGTCAGCATGGCCCTTACGTCCTGGGCTACACACGTGCTACAATGGGAGGTACAAAGAGTCGCGAAACCGCGAGGGGAAGCTAATCTCACAAACCCGCTCTCAGTTCGGATTGAAGGCTGCAACTCGCCTTCATGAAGCCGGAATCGCTAGTAACCGTAGATCAGCTACGCTGCGGTGAATACGTTCCCGGGTCTTGTACACACCGCCCGTCACGTCACGTGAGTTTAGTGTACCCGAAGCCGCTTGAGCAACCGCAAGGAGCAAGGCGTCAAGGTGTGCTAGGTAAGGGGGACGAAGTCGTAACAAGGTAGCCGTATCGGAAGGTGCGGCTGGATCACCTCCTTTCTAAGGAGTACGTGTCGACGGATCGCGTCATGCGATCGCGCCGGCGTACATTCTAAGTCGACCACAGACTTCTTCGAGTCCGTTTTCGGATGAGAAGAGCTACTCGAGCCAAGGAGTCTATCGATCATCTCGATCGTATGGCCGGAGGCTCGAAATATATTGCGACGTTGCACTGTTCAGCTTTGAGGGAATGAACTCTCTCAGAGCGTCGTCGTTCTCCGCGCTTTAATGCAAAGAGATCGCCGGCGAGTTCCTTGAAAACTGTATAGAGAAGACTTTCATGTGTTCAACAAATCACGACACATGAAGCGGCCACTTTGAAAGAAGTGG
>CAVTMN010000009.1:0-113156 GCA_963735845.1 Vulcanimicrobiota bacterium
GAACGGAGAACTCCAAGAGATCGACGCGCGCCCGTCCGACGGAATCGCGCTCGCGCTCCGCGTCCCCGCGCCGATCTTCGTCTCCGACAAGATCGTGCTCGAGGAAGCCACCGCCGACAAGAAGCCGATCAACGACACGGAAATGGCGCGCTTCAAAAAGTTCCTGGACGACTTGAAGCCCTCCGACTTTAATCGCTAACTCCGAACTTTGCTTCCGCAAGGATTCTTGAAGGGATTTAGGCTACTGGCTTATGCCTATGGGTGACGAGTTGCAGGCAGAAATTGGGGTGTTTGGAGGGTCGGGTTTTTACTCGCTCATCGAAGGGGCGCGTGAAGCTTGGATCGAGACGCCATACGGCGCGCCCAGCGATCGCGTCGCGTTGGGTGAAATTGCCGGACGGCGCGTCGCGTTTTTGCCGCGGCATGGAAAGGATCATCGCTTTCCGCCGCAGGCCATTAACTATCGCGCCAATTTGTATGCCATGAAATCGCTGGGCGTAAAGTGGATTATCGGGCCGACGGCGGCTGGTTCGCTGGCGACGCATTTCAAGCCGGGATCGATGGCGGTCTGCGATCAGCTGGTCGATAGAACCAGCGGGCGCAAAGACACCTTTTACGATGGGCCGATCACGACGCACGTGAGCTTCGCCGACCCTTACTGTCCGACGCTGCGGCCGATTGCGGTCGACGTGCTTCGTTCGCTCGACGTCGAGACGCACGACGGCGGCACCGTCGTCGTGATTCAAGGGCCGCGCTTCTCCACGCGCTCCGAGTCCAAGTGGTTTCAGAGCCAGGGCTGGGAGGTCATCAATATGACGCAATACCCCGAGGTTTATTTGGCGCGCGAGCTGGAGATGTGCTACGCCAACATCTCGCTGATCACCGATTACGACGTCGGACTCGAAGGGATGGAGCCGGTTTCGCACCACGCAGTCATCGAGGTTTTCAACCGCAACAACGAACGCGTGAAGAACGCGATCGGCAAGATCGTCGAGCAGATCCCGGCCGATGCAGACTGCTCGTGCCGCCACGCCCTCGAGGGCGCGCGCTTCTAGGGCCCCGCAAATCTAGCAGATGGGCAAGCTTCGCGTCGATCTCGGCATGTACGTGCGCGCAGTACCGCTGCTGCTGCGCCGGCCCTCGATCTTCGTCATCCCGCTGCTCGCCGCGGTGTCGGAACTGCTGCTGACGCAGCTCTCCTATCTTTTTACCGACCCGCTGGGAGGCCAGGGCGCCGGGCTCTTCGCAATGCTGATCCAGCTGGTCTATCTCTGGGCCTTCGGCATCGCGATCGTTCAAGCCAACAATATTTGGCGCACCGGCCGCGGCTCGTTCGACGAAGCGTGGGAGGAAGGTCGCGCGAAGTTCGGCGCTATCGCACTGGCCGCCATCGGCTTCCAATTCGTGGTGTGGGCGGCGAGTTTTATCGGCTCGTACCTTGGCGCAGCAGGCTTGGCGCTGGCCGCGATCGCCGCATTTTTCTTGATCTACACGATACCGTCGGCCGCGATCGGCGGCATTCCGGGAAGCATGGCCATCTCGGCCTCCATTCGCGGCGTGCGCGCGCAGCCTATTGGGTCGATCGTGCTCGCCGTGGTTTTCTTCGCCATCTGGTACGTCGCGGTGCCCATCGCACTGCCGTACGGTTTGATTCACGTTTCGGCGAACGTCGGCAACTTTATCACGGCCGGCGTGCGCGCGGTCGCGTTAGCCTATCTCGCTTTCCCGTTCGCCAAGCAGTACGACGACGTCGCCTTTAGGGGCTACTTGTAAGGGCCATCCGCACGAGCTCGCTGACGAGCTCGGGCCGCACGTTGGTGCGGGCCAAGCGCTGCGCGTCGTCGAGCTTGCGAAGCAGTGCGGCGGCCGCGCGCCCGCCCAACGGACGCAGACCGCGCAGCTGCTCGGTCCGATCCACCGAAACGAGCGCAACGCCGTCGTGACCGGTCGCGACGATCCAGTCGCGCACTAGCGTTTTGATGGTTTCCAGCCCTTCGTCAAGCGTTTCGCGCGTCGCCCACGAGGTTTGCGGCGAATCGCCGGCAACGCTTTCGAAGAACCAGCGCGCCACCGCGGCGCGCAGCGACTCTTCTTCGCCTTCCAATGCGGCCAGCGCGCGCGTCATGCTTCCGCCGGCCAGCGAAGCTGCGACCTCCGCTTCCTTTCCACGAACGTCCCTACGCTCGAGGATCTGGCGCACCTCGGCGGCGGAAAGGAGCGGGAAGTTGATTTCAATGGTGCGAGAGCGGATCGTCGGAAGCAGACGGCCCGGCGCGGCGGTCGTCAGCAGAATGAGCACGCCATTAGGCGGCTCTTCCAAGAACTTGAGCATTGCGTTGGCCGCTTCCGCGGTAGCAAACGTCACGTCGCCCAGCAGCAGCACGCGCATTCCGCCGCTGTAGGACTGCATCGAGAGCTGGCGCACGATATCGCGTGCGGCGAGCCGTTCGCCTTCGCCGAAAGCCGCCGGCGCGTCGGCGTCGCCGATCTTGAGCGTTCCTTCATGCTCCAAGAAGTCGGGATGGTGTGCGCTCTCGCCCTTGAACAGCACGCACGATGCGCACGTTCCATCGTAACCGACGACGCCGGCCTTCGGAGCGAGACAAAGGAGCGACTGCGCTAGCCGCCGCGCGAAGGTTTTCTTCCCGACACCTTGCGGTCCGGTGAATAGATAGGCGTGCGCGAGACGCTCGCGCGTGAGCGATTCAAAGTAGCGCGAAGGCCCTTTGGCTCCGACGACGTCGAATGCGAGCGCGGTCACGGCAGCGCCGCTCGCATGCACTCCTCGACGCTCGGCCAGCGCAAGTTCGGCGAGCGTGTCGGGCGGCAACGCGCCGTCCAGCACGCGATGGCGCGGCGAGGCGGCAATCTCCAAAAAGCCGCGGCGCACGCGCCGGTGAAAATCGTCGCCCTCGGCTTCGATTCGATCCGTCCGTTCGGCGCGTTCGCGCAGGCGCGCCCGAGCGATGTCGACCGGAAGATCGAGCAGCAGAATGAGGTCGGCCGACAATCCGCCCGTCGCCGTCGCGCAGACGGCTTGCAGCTGCGCGAGATCGAGGCCGCGGCCGTAACCCTGGTAGGCCAGCGTCGAGTCGGTGAAGCGATCGCAGATCACGATGCGCCCCGCATCGAGCGCGGGCCGCAGAACTTCGGCAACGTGCTGCGCGCGCGCGGCGTTGACCAAGAAAGCTTCGGCAAGCGGTTCGATCGAAACGGTGCGGTCGAGAAAGATGCGGCGTATCGCGTTTCCCGCGGGGGTGCCGCCGGGCTCGCGCGTCAGCAGCACGTCGAACCCCCGTTCGCGCAAGCGGCTGCCAAGGGCGGCGACCAGGGTGCTCTTACCGCTGCCCTCGATGCCTTCGACGGCAACGAGCATCAGTCGAACATCAGACGTCGGCGGTTTTGTAGATGCGAACGCGGCGGTTCGGTTCGAGCCCGGTGCTGCGCGACTGCAGGCGGTAGCGCTCGGCCAGCTGATGCTGCATGCGGCGCACGTACGAGGTCTGCGGCGAAAGCTCGATCGCCTGGCTCGTCAGCAACACCTGGTAGATCGCTTCCTCGGCCTCGCGCACCGCGATCTCCTCGTTGTCGATCGAGCCGAGATTGAAGACGTCGCGCAAGGCCGCCTGGATTTGCGTCGTCGTGTTCGTCTTGATCGAGTAGATCGGAACGTTGTCCGAGGCGATCTGTTTGAGTTTTGGCTGTTCCTTGCGTTCCAGCGTTTTGAGCGTCAGCACGACGTCGGCGTCATCCCAGTTGCGGGCGATGGAGGCGTTTACGCGCAGGTTGGAAATGGCGCGCTCGATCTTGTTGCGCGAAACGCCGTAGGGGAAGAGGAGCAGCGGCCGTTCGCGCTCGTCGGGCTCGCGCTCGTGATCGTAGCGGTCGGCGAGGCGCGGCATGGACTCCGTATCCGCTTCTTGAACGACGCGCACCGCGCCGCTGGCTTCGCGCTGGCGGATCTCGGGCTGCGGTTGATAGCCGCGCAGTAAAGCGTCGATGACCTCGGCGACGTTCTTGTGGATCGCCAGCCGGTCGCGATCGTGGATCTCGATGACCACGTCGAAGGTCGGAGGCGCTTTGCGCTCGAGGACGGTCTTGCGCGTTCCGCGTCGGCGCGCCTCTTCGTCGGAGAGCGTGACCGCGCTCACCCCGCCGACCAAGTCGGAGAGCGTGGGGTTCATCAGCAGATTTTCCAGCGTCTGTCCGTGGGCCGTGCCGATGAGCGTCACGCCGCGCTCGGCGATCGTGCGCGCGGCTCCGGCCTCGGCCTCGGTGCCGATCTCGTCGATGACGATCACTTCGGGCATGTGATTTTCGACGGCTTCGATCATCACGGCGTGCTGCAGGCCCGGATCGGCGACTTGCATGCGGCGCGCTAGACCGATTCCGGGGTGTGGAATGTCGCTGTCGCCGGCGATTTCGTTCGACGTGTCGACGATCACCACGCGCTTGCGTTCCTCCGACAGCACGCGCGCGCACTCGCGCAGCATCGTGGTCTTGCCGACGCCGGGACGTCCGAGCAAGCACATAGATTTGCCGCCGCGCAAGACGTCGAGCAAAATATCGATCGTGCCGTACACCGCGCGTCCCACGCGGCAGGTCAAACCGACGATCTTCCCGGTGCGATTGCGTATCGCACTGATGCGGTGGAGCGTCTGCTCGATGCCGGCGCGATTGTCGGCGCCGAACGGCGAGATGCGCGAGCAAACGTGCGCGATATCTTCGTGGCTTACCGGGGCCTCGGCGAGATAAATAAAATCGTGCTCGAAACGGGCCTCGGGCGCACGCCCGAGATCGAGCACGACCTCAATGATATCTTCGATGTTGTTGAGCCGGACAAGCGCTTGCCGTATCGCGAGTGGGAAGATGTCGAGGAGCTGTGAGAGTTCCCAAGTTGGGGAGATAGAGTGAACTCTAACGGCCAATACTGATCCTCACTTCCAGTGCCGGTCCCGAGGGAGGCATCGATCTACCGTTATCCGGTCCGCGGGGTCACTCCTTCACCACGCGAATGACGCGTAACTCGTCGTCGTAGGGACCTTGAATGCGCACGCCGGCCTTCAACTCTAGGCGCAAGTAATCGATGCTCTCCCGCGTAATCTCTTCGCCCGGCGCGATGACGGGAATGCCGGGCGGATACGGCGTAAGCGTCTCGGCACAGATACGCCCGGCCGATTCGCGAAACTTCACCAACTCCGTATCGGCGAGGAACGCTTCGCGTGGACGCATCCGCATCGGGGGTACCGGCGGAATCGCGAAATTGCCGCGCTTTAAACGCTGTTCCAAAATGCCGGAGGGCGCGAACATGTCGAGCTTACGGTCGACGTGCGCCATCTCTTCGAAGGCATCCACGAAGCGCTGCGCGGCCTCGGGTCGCGTTCCGATCGTGACCAGCGCCACGACGTTGAAGAGATCGGCCAGCTCGACTTGAATGTTGTAGCGGCGGCGGAGTATCTCCGACGCTTCATAGCCGGTATAACCCAGGCCGCGTACCGTTACGGTGATTTTGGTGAGATCGACGTCGAAGATACCCGGCCGTCCGCGCATCTCTTCGCCGAAGCAGTAGATCCCCTCGATGGCGTTGAGCCGCCGGCGCATCTCGGAGGCCAACTCGATGGTGCGCGTGAGCAACGCTTCGCCTTCGGTCGCCATCTGTTTGCGCGCGACGTCGAGCGACGCGACCATCGGCAAGTTGGGCGAGGTCGAGAGGAACATCTTCAGCACGGCCTTGAGCCGGTCGAGGCGTACGCGTTCGCCCTTTTGATGGAGCATCGCACACTGGGAAAAGGCCGAAAGCATCTTGTGGGTCGAGTTGATGCAGAGATCGGCGCCGGCTGCCGTCGCCGAGAGCGGCAGTTCCGGATGGAAGTGAAAGTGGGGGCCCCACGCTTCGTCGACCAGCAGCGGTTTGCCGGCGGCGTGAACGATGCGTTCGATCGTCGCGAGGTCGGCGGCGACGCCGTAGTACGTCGGTGAGACGAGGTAGACGGCGGCAACGTCGGGATTCTGCTGGAGCGTGCGGGCTACCGTCTCCGGCGTGACGCAATGGTCCATGCGCAGCTCCCGGTCTACCTCCGGAAGCATGTAGATGGGCTCCGCACCGCTCATCACCAAGCCGCCGAGCATCGACTTATGAGAGTTGCGCGGCACGGCAATCCTATCGCCGGGATTCACGGCGGTCATCATCATGCACTGATTGCCGCTGGTCGACCCGTTGATCAGGAAGAAGCTGTTATCCGCCCCCCACGCTTCGGCCGCGAGAAGCTGCGCCTCTTTGATCGACTCGGTGGGCTGAAGCAAGTCGTCGATGCCGGGCATCGGCGTGAGATCGATCGCGCAGATGTTGTCGCCGACGAACTCGCGGAAGGCGAGATCCATCCCGTGCCCTTGAATGTGACCGGGGGTATGAAACGGGACCACGCCCGCATCGACGTATTCGAGCAGCGCTTGAAAGTACGGCGTCCTATTCTGGTCCAATGCAACCCGCAGAATGCGCTCTCGGTAAAGAGCTTCCTTCGCATTCCCGCGAATGGACGGACATGGGCTGGCTGACGGACATTCCGGCGCTCGTCGCGCTGCCGCTCTTCGCCATCGTGCCCGCGGCGGCTGCGATCGCCGTGCACGCGTGGTTTCGGCGCCGCGTGCCGCCTGAAAAGCTCGACGACCACGACGTCGCCGGATATCTCGTCGCCGTCGTCGGCGTGCTCTATTCGGTAGTGCTCGGTTTTTTGGTCGGCACCGTCTGGACGGGCTTCTCCGCCGCGCAGCAGACGGCGGACACGGAAGCCGGCGCGGTTGCGGATGCGTTTAACTATGCCGCCCGTCTCCCGGCGCGAGAACGCAGGATACTGCAGCGGCTGGTGGCGCGCTACGCCGTCGAGGTGCGCGACGAGGAGTGGTCGTACGCGCGCCAAGGCGTCGAGGATCCCGTCGCCAACCGCATCCTCTCCGAAGCAATCACATACACGACCGCAATCGCACCGGACGCGACGCGCAAGAACTCCGGCAAACTCCTCATGGAGGCGAGCATCCAGAGCCAGCTGCTATCGAGCCTGCGCGATATCGGCGACGCTCGCCGGCTGCGGATCGTGCAGGCGCAGAGCCGCTTGCCGAACGGTATGCTCGAAGCGCTGGTGCTCGGCGGCCTGATGGTTATCAGCTTCGTCTTCTTCTTCGGAATGCGCAGCTTCTCGCGCCAGATGGCGATCACGGGCTTGGTCGCAGGCTCGATCGGCCTCTTTTTAGGCCTCGCGCTAGAGCTCAGCACGCCCTACTCGGGGGCGATGCACATTTCGACCGACGCGTGGGCGTTCATCATCGAGAACAACCACATGCGCGACTTCGCGAAGTAGCTAGTCGCCGGCGCTCGGATGAACGCCGGGACGAAAACCTCCCGCTAGAATCTCGACGATAGAGCGCGGCGTCAGCACCTCCACCTCGCCGCGCACCGCTCGCGCGACGCGCGCCCCGTAACCGCCATCCGACCATGGGTAGAGCCACGAGCCCCAAACGAGCATCGCCTTCCCGTCGAGTGCGACGTAGCTGCCATCGGGTAAAGACGCGACCTCGCCGCGATAGGTTCGCTTCGCTTTGCCGGCGAGACGATCGCCGTGAATGCGAGCATCCATGTCGTCGGCGCCGGCCGGTCCGCCGAAGCGGGCCGCCCAGAGGTCGCGGAATCGCTCGTAGTCGGCCCGGCGGCATTCGGCGCACGGCCGGTGCCCGGCGCTAAACGCGGCGGCTTCGTCGAGAAAGAAGAGCTCGGTGTAACGATGCGGGGTCATAACTTCGCGCTTGCGGCCGCGGAACTCCAAAACGCACGCAATCCAGCGCCGAACCTGCCAGGGCTTGACGATGCGGCGGTTATCGTCGTGCAAAACGCCGCGATTCCCCATTAGCGTGCCGCGCCCCGGCAGGGCGACGACGTCGCCGAACGGGGTTACCCGGTTTTGCAGCGTTAAGACTCGATTCGCTCGTCGATCGAAACGTTATAGAGGAAGAGGAACTTGCCCCATTCGTCGGGCAGCGTGTTGCGCTTAATTTGAATCCACGGAATGTACTTCGGCTGGCGAGGCTTACGCAGCATCTTCATATTCGCTTCTTGCGGCAGACGGTTGTTCTTGCGGTTGTTGCAGCGCATGCAGGCGCAGACGAGATTCTCCCAGGTGGAGTCGCCACCGCGGCTCTTGGGCGTGACGTGGTCGACGGTCATCAAACGCTCGCCGTGAGTGCCGCAGTACTGGCATGTATGATCGTCGCGAATCAAGACGTTCTTCTTGGTCAGCGCCACCTTCTGCATCGGCCGCCGAATGTAGTAGAGCATGCGAATGATCGACGGCATGCGCATCTCGTAGGTCGGCGAGGCCAGCATCCTCTCGCGGCCGTGCAGCATCTCCGCCTTGCCGGCGAAGATGAGCTTTACCGCGCGCTGAAAACTGGTGACGTTCAACGCTTCGTAAGTAAAATTCAGCACCAGCACGTCGCTCACGAAGCGTTCTCCCGGCTATCAAAACGAGGCATCCTAGGTGCCTCGTTTTCGAACGAACATTAATCGCGTTTCGGTTAGCATTTGTGTGATGGCTAACCGTTCTTCGGGCCTCAATCGTTCTTTGACGCGTTCGAATGCGGAGCTCGCAACGTCGATAGCGACTTCTGCCGACGCATGATCGGGTTCGTGGCCCTGTTCGTCGGTGAGATATGCGTGAGCCGCGAGCGCAAGCGTCGCGATGACTTCGCTCAGTAGGGGTTCGACGGGCGGAATCTGCCCCACAAACCCCGCTCCTTCAGTCTCCGAAGAGGCGGCGCGCGTAGACATCTCGCCTCGAAAGTTACGCCGCGGTCGAGACCTTCCCTTGCTGGCCCAGCATCTCGAGAAAATAGCGGTGTACGCGCAGATCGCCGGTCAGTTCCGGATGGAAGGAGGTCGCCAGCACGTTCTTCTCGCGTACCATCACGCCGCGCCCCCCGCGCTCGGCGAGCAGCTCGACGCCCGGACCGAGACGCTCGATCCACGGCGCGCGGATAAAGATTGCCGGAAAAGGCCGGTTGCCCAGCACCGGAATTACCAAATCGACTTCGGCGGAGTCGTTCTGACGCCCGAACGCGTTGCGGCGAACGGCGATGTCGATCAGTCCGAGCGTCGGTTGGTCGAGATCGGCGACCTCGCGAGCCGCGACGATCATCCCCATGCAGGTTCCCCAGAGCGGCATGCCGCCATGCACTCGCTCGACGATGGGGCAATCGAGTTCGGCGCGCGCGAGCAGCTTCATCACCGTAGTCGACTCGCCGCCGGGTACGACCAGTGCGTCGACGCGCGCGAAATCGTCCGGTGTCTTAACGGCGATAGCGGGAACCCCGCAGCGCTCGAGCGCCGCGATATGTTCGCCGACGTCACCCTGAAGGGCGAGAACGCCTACGCTAATTGCCACGGGGTGCGAGCAGCTCCGACTCATCGAGACGGCGGATGTCCAAACCGGCCATCGCTTCGGAGATACCCAGCGACCTGCAAGCCTCCAGCACTACGCTCGGATCGTTGAAATGCGTCGTCGCATCGACGATCGCCCGAGCGAAACGTTTGGGATCCTTCGATTTGAAGATGCCGCTGCCGACGAAGATGCCCTCGGCTCCGAGCTGCATCATAAGGGCGGCATCGGCCGGCGTGGCAACGCCGCCGGCGCAGAAGAGTACGACCGGAAGCCGTCCATCGTTGGCTATCTGCGTGACGAGCTCGAGCGGCGCGCCGAGATCGCGCGCCCGCGCGACGAGCTCTTCTTTGCGCGTGACCTTCAACTCCGCGATTGCATCGCCGATGGCGCGCATATGCCGCACTGCCTCGACGATGTTGCCGCTGCCGGCTTCGCCCTTGCTGCGAATCATCGCCGCCCCTTCGGCGATCCGTCGCAGCGCTTCGCCGAGATCGCGCGCACCGCAGACGAACGGCGTTGTGAACGCGTGCTTGTCGACGTGATACTTGTCGTCGGCGGGAGTCAGCACTTCCGATTCGTCGATGTAGTCCACGCCGAGCTGCTGCAGAACTTGCGCCTCGGCAAAGTGCCCGATCCGCACCTTGGCCATCACCGGAACGGTGACTGCGTCCATGATGCTGCGAATCAGCTCGATGGCGCTCATGCGCGCTACGCCGCCGGCGGCTCGAATGTCTGCGGGTATTCGTTCTAGCGCCATGACGGCAACGGCGCCGGCTTCCTGAGCGATGGCGGCGTGCTCGGCGGTGACGACGTCCATGATGACGCCGCCCTTGAGCATCTGCGCGAGACCGCGCTTAACGGTTACGGTTCCGGTTGTTTCCATACGTCTAATTTAGTAGGACCTCAGCCGAGGGCCTGGGGGTGGCGTTGGGGTCGACCCGGAAGGGCCCTCGCCGTTCTCGGTTGGCACGGCCGCCGGCTCGCCCGAGGGCTGCTCGGACGGCGCGAAAGTGGGCAGCGGTTTCTGGCGCCAGATTGGGATGTCCGGATTCGGCGTCGGCGTCGGAACGGGGGTTGGCCGGGGCTTCGGCGTCGGCGCTAGCGTTGGAAGCGGCTTGGGCGGCACGCGCGGGTCGGGGAAGCGCGGATCGCCGGCGGCGGAGAGCGCCTGCGAGCGCTTCCAATCCGGTCCGTAAGCCTGGGGCGACGAGTTCGGCGATGGCGAGACGGCCGCCGGCACCACCGACTGCAGCTGCTGTTCGGTCGCTTGCCCGATGACGCGATTGCCCATCCGCTCGCCAATCGCGACGGCTGCGAGCAATACGACCGCGCCAAGGGCGAGAACGATCGTCGGGACACGCGTCGAGGAATTCATCCCGAGTACCTATACCTTGGCGAGCGGCCGGACGACGTCGAGCTTTGCGGCCTTCGCGCGCCGGTCGCTAGGCTTGCCGATCAAATGCACCTCGCGCAGATCGCCGGGTGCCATGTCGACGCGCGCCGTATGGCCTCGGAACTCGAGAAGCACGTTGCGTGCCAGATCCAAGTGGTTTCCTAGGAAGATGCGCACCGCCCCAGCTTCATCCTCGAAGGCGATGGCGCCCACCTCGACGGGCGAGGTCGTTACCTCGTCGCTGACGTCGCGCCCGGCGTAGATGCACTTGAACGGTTCCTCGGCTGAGAGCTCGGGCATATTGCCGTAGATCGTATCGTTGCGAAGATCGACGACGTAGGTGCAGCGATGGCCGCCCCAGTGCACGCGCGCGGCGGCGATCCATTGCCAACCCTTGGGACGCAGCGGAGCGAGGTGCGGGCGCCCGCTGGTGCGATAGCCGTTGAGGCCGCCCACGGTCTCGGCTACCGCCCAAAGATACTTTGCGCCGGTCCAGGGCGAGAGGTACATTCCGCGATTGCTCAGCGAACCGCCGTCGAACCATTCGGCGAACTCGCCGGGAACGGTGTTACGCGGGCTGCCGCCTTCCATCGCCTGATAAGAGATGCTCAGAAAATGCACGGCCTCGTCAACCATTCCGTTGCGCGCCAACGCAACCGTGTACCACAGCGTGAGGTCGGGCCAGATCCCGCCCAGCAAACCGAAACCGTACGACGGAAAGTACCACGCGTCGGCGGTAGAGATCGTGCGAATGCCGACGGGCGTCACAAAGTCGGCTTCCTGCAGCCGTGTTAGAATCGCGCGCCGCTGTTCGTAATCGGCAATATTGAAGAGCACTGGGAAGATCTCGTCGGCCGTAAAGTTATCCTGGTAGTTGCCGTCCTGGTCGTAGTTCAATACGAACGCACCGGTATCGTCGTTGAAGAGATAATCCATCATCGCCTGGCGCATCCGCTGGGCCTCGCCCTGGTAGCGCTCCCAGTGCTCGTGATCGCCCACCACGGCGCTTAGCATCGCCGCGGCTTCCAGAGCGTAGACCGACTCTGCATTAATCTCGGTGACGGCACCGTCGAGCGTGTAGTACGGGATGATATTCCGCCACGAGGAGATACCGTACATGTCTACGCCCTTGGCGCGGCAGAGCACCAGGCCGTTAGCGTCGCGCTGCGTCAGCAGATAATCGGTGAGTTTAACGATCAGTCCGTACCGCTCGCGAACCCAATCGTCGTCGAGCGTGGCGTTGTAGTGGTGGAGCATCCCGATAAGATGGAGCGGCGTGTCGTCGTTGATATTGAGGTCGTAATCGGTCTTGTAGCCGCTGACGCCGCGGATATACTCGACCATTAAGCCGCTCTCTTCGACCGCCAAGTTGAAGACCTCGAGCGCGTTGCGGCTGAACTCGGGCCAGAAGTAGTCGAAACCGTGCACGAGCCACGATGTATCTCGGGACACGAGGATGTCGGAGGGCGGCGAGTTCGTTGCTCCCCAGCCCTGCGGATACTCCTTGACGATGCGCAGCATATTGGCCTTAGCCCAGGCGGCGCCACGGCTGATCTCGGGAGACGGCGTCAGGAAGCGCGCGTCGGCCAAACGCTGCGTGAAGTAACCCTGCGTATCGTGCAGGGCGCGCTGCTGGCCGAGCAGCGCCTCCAAGACCGGGCGGCTGCGCTCGTTGCCGTCCTTGTGATAGACCACCGCCAGGCGTAGCGATTCGCGCGCTCCGGCCGCGACCGCAACGCGATATTCGAAAGCCCCGAAGATGCGCCGGCTGACGAGTTGCGCTTCCTGCGGCGTAACGTCGTCGGAGGTCTGCGCGGGTGGTGCTTTGGCTAGCGTTCCGCGCCGCATAGACTCCAACAACACCTGCTCGCGCAAGGACAGCTCGACCGCCACCGGCGTCCGCGAGCCGCCCCACCAGCGTTCGCCGCCGGTCTCCAGGTTTTTCGAACAGATGAACCTCCCGTCGTCCCACGCGCGCACTTCGTGCTCGGGCTCGCCGTAGAAACGCTGCCCGACCAACATCGCCCACGGGAAGAGCGCGACCTCGACGTCGGCCGCTCCGGGATTGTAGAGGGTTACGTCGACGACGAACGAGACGGCGCGGGCGAAGCCCGGGCCATACGGAACGTAGAAAGCTTCCGTGACGTGCACGCGATGGTCGAGCGTAAACTCGGAGATCTGCGCGTACGGCAGAAAGGTAAGCTCGCGCTCGATCTGGTGCGGAAAGAACGTCGTGTCGCCCAAGCGATAGGCGACGTGATGCGTTCCGAAGATGATCTGATCGGTATCGGCATCCCAGAGGCCGCGAACGCCTCCCTTCGCCGTCGATTGAGCGTACGACTTGAGGTTGCCGAGCAACAGGCCGTAGGGGGTCTCCGATTCGTGCAGGACGTAGGCGCAGAACTCGTTCCGTTGCGCATCGTAACTCGAACCCATGCCGTATGCCCTACTGCGGCATAGAGCGCAGAGGCGCCTCCTCGCGCCGCGGCAAACCGATAGGTCTCGTGCTGACGCTTCGGGCCCCGGCGAAGATCAATTTGACGCTCGAGGTGCTCGCACGCCGGAGCGACGGCTATCATGGCATTCGCAGCGTGATGGTGCCGCTCGACATGGCCGACGAACTCACTATCGAGCCGAGCGACCGCTTTACTTTCGCCTGCAGCCGCAGTGAGCTTGAAGAGGAGAGTAACCTAGCCGTCGCGGCCTTGCGCGCGCTCGGCGACCTTCCACCCGTGCGGATGGAGCTGCGCAAGCGGATTCCGGTGCAAGCCGGACTGGGCGGCGGGTCGAGCGATGCGGCGGCCGTCTTACGCGCGGCGATGCGCGGCACGTTCGGCGCGCCGGGCGAGCGCGATTGGATGGCTATCGCGCGCGCGCTTGGGTCCGACGTTCCTTTCTTCCTCGCGCGCACTGCCGCGCTAGTCGAAGGAACCGGCGAGCGCGTCACTCCCGCCGGCGCGTTGCCGAAGTGGCACGCCCTCGTCGTCAAGCCGCCGGTCTCCGTCTCGACGGCCGACGCCTATCGCGCCATCGACGCCCTCGACCGTGAGACGCGCCCGCGAAACGCCAGCGTCTCGATCGCGTTGCTCGAAGCGCTCCAAGCCGAAGATTTCACCACGGTGGAGTCGTTGATGCAGAACGATTTCGAGCCGGTCGTGAGCGCCGCCGCGCCGGAGATCGGCGCGGCGCTCGACGCGTTGCGTGCCGCCGGCGCGAGCAACGCCATGCTCGCCGGTTCGGGCTCCTGCGTCTTCACGCTGACGCCGGATCGCGGTCGTCTCGAGAGGATCGGCGAGCGCCTCGCGCTCCCGGCGAACTACGAACGGTTTGTCTGCGCTTTCGATGCCACGCCGGACTGGGTTAAGTGAACGCGATCGTTCTGGCGGGGGGACCGCAAGACGACGTGGCGCTCCTGCAGCCCGGGGTGCCGAACAAAGCCTTCGTCGAGATCGCCGGCGTTACACTCGTGGGCCGCGTCCTCACGGCGTTGCGCGCGACGCCGCAGGTCGAGCGCATCGTCGTCGTCGCGCCGCCGGAGATGCGCGGCCATCGCGATCTAGCCGGCGCCGACGAACTGCGCCCGGACGGCGTGCGCATCACCGAGAGTGTCCGCAACGGTTTGGCCGGTTTCGCGCCGGACGACGACCTCTTGATCGCCGCGTCGGATTTGCCGGTGCTCACGGCGCGGGCGACTGAGGATTTCATCGCCCGCGTCGAAATGCTCGCGGCCGACGTGATCTACGGCTGCGTCGAGAAAAGCGTTCACCTGCAATCGTTCCCCGACGTTCCTCACACATGGGCGCGAATGCGCGACGGGACGTTCTGCGGCGGAGGCATCTTTGCGATGAAGCCGCGAGCTCAGCCCCTTCTCGATCGGTTCCTCGAAGGACTGGGCGCGGCGCGAAAGCACCCGATCAAGCTCGCACGTTTTTTTGGTGTGGACATGATGCTGCGATTTGCCCTCGGACGGCTCTCGATCGCACAAGCCGAAGCGCGCGCTTCCAAGATCCTCGGTGCACCCGTGCGGGCGCTCGTTTCGCCGTATGCCGAAACAGGCGTCAACGTCGACCGGGCCGGCGACGTTGCCCTGGCCGAGCGCCTACTGGCGCAGGGGAGAGCGCGCTCCTCTTAGGGCGAGCGCCAGCGCTTGAAGAGTTCGTTGGCGATTCCGAACTGATCGAGTGCCTTGCCGACGGTATGCGCGATGATATCGTCGACGCTCTGGGGGTTGGCGTACATCGCCGGGATAGGCGGGAGAATCACCGCGCCGACTTCGGCCAGCTGGGCGAGCGTTCGCAAGTGTCCGAGATGCAGCGGCGTTTCGCGAATCACCAAGACGAGCCGCCGTTTCTCTTTCAAACAGACGTCGGCGGCGCGAACCAACAGGTTCGAGTTCATCGAGTAGGCGATTCCGCTGGCGCTCTTCATCGAACACGGAATAACGAGCATGCCGTCGGTAATAAAGGAGCCGCTCGAGATGGCCGCGGCGAGGTCGTCGTCGCGATGCGCGACATCGGCGAGCCCTTCGAAGTCGTCGGCGGTCATCTCGGTCTCGAGTTCCATCGTACGGCGTGCGGCCGACGTTAGGACCAGGTGCGTTTCTATGCCGCCGATCGCACGCAATGCCTGCAACACCATATAACCGTAGAGGCTGCCGCTGGCCCCGCTGATGCCGATGATGATGCGTCGCATCGGAAGGCGGTTATACGCGGCGTGCAGGGGCGCCTGGTGGGAACTGTAACTTCATTGGAAGTGGTGCCCGCTGCCGCACAGGTTCGTTCCTTTGTCGCCGATGCCGCGCGCTGGTATCGCAGCGGAGACCAGGCCGCGCTGCTGCGGTTGATCCGCTCGCCGTTGAGCGGCGTGGCGCACGATGTTGGCGCCGCGTATGCGACGCATGCGAGGCGTACCGGCGCGCTGCTCGATGCAATAGATGCAAGCCGTCCCGCTTTACCGCCGGCCGACCGCGAAAGCGCGCTGGTCTTTGCACAGCGCGTTCGCCGCATACGCGCGCTGCCGCCCGATCTGGACGACCGCGCGCTCCACGGTGCGATCGTCGCCGTCTTCGAGTTTCCGCCGGAGGCGCCGGATCGCAACGATCGCAGCGCGGCGGGACGCGCACAACGCGGCGATATCGAATTGACGTCGGCCGCCGCACCGCAGTCGCCGGCCAACGTTGCCGGATGGCAGCGCCACTTTAGCGCGTCGGCGCTCAACACGTACGCCGAGTGCCCGCGCAAATGGTTCTACAAGTATGTCTGCGCCGCCGTCGAAGACCCCGGTTCGGCCGCATCGGCGTACGGCACCGCCTTTCATAGCGCGCTCGAGGATTTTCACGGCGAGTTTCCCCGTCCAAAAGCGCGCGATACGGCGGCGATGCGCGCGCGTATCCGCGAGCATATCACCTGGGCCTTCGAACGCAATCGCAGCGGCTTCGAAACCGCCGTCGAGTTCGAGTTGCAAGTACGGCGCGCACAACGAACGGCACAGCGCTACGTCGATTGGCTGCTGACGATGGAGCGTGAAGCGCCGTTCGAGGTGCTCGGCCGCGAGGTCGCCGCGAGCTTGGAGCTAGAGGGACGCCCCTTCGTCGGCTACATCGACCGGCTCGACCGCGACGACCGATCGGGCGGCGTTTCGGTCGTGGACTATAAAACCGGAAGCATTGCGGCAACCCCGGCCGAGTACGGCGACAAGGTCCGCCGCTTCCGCGACTTTCAGCTGCCCTTCTACTACTGGGCGCGAACGGACGCCGGCGATCGCGTAACCAAACTCGTGTTGATCCCGCTCAAAGATGCCATGCACGACGTTCGACCGGTCGTCCTAACCGTCGGCGGCAACATCACCGTCGCAGAGCTCGAACGCTCGCGAGCGCGCATGATCGAACTCAGCGATCTGCTTGGCGCCGGCCGCATCGCCGATTTCGAGCCCACCACCGATCCCGCCGCCTGCACGTACTGCAACTACGCGTCGGCCTGCCTGCGGCGGCCGCCGGCCGAATCGGATCGTTTCGGAAGTTGATCGCGCTCGAGTTAACAAACGAGCAGCGCGACGCGGTCGATGCGCCTTTCGACGTTTGCGTCGCTCTGCTCGGAGCTCCGGCGACCGGCAAGAGCACGGCATTGGCGCAGCGAGCCTCGAGAGCGCGCGAGCTTTTTCCGCAAGCCCACCCCCTGACCGTCGGAGCAGATCGTCCGCTCGAGGATTTTGCGCTCGCAGTGCTGCGCGAAAGCGGCGCCGACGTTTGTCTTGTCGACGACGCCGAAGCCGAACTGCTCTTTCGCGAAGCCTGCATTCCCCTCTTCGAGATGGCTTGGAGCGACTTCGCCGAGAATCAGATCGACCCGGAGGTTCCCGGTTTGCGGACTCCGGTGCGGTTTTTCGAGTCGGCATTCCGTTTGATCCGCCGCCTGCGCGACGCCGGCGTGGAGCCGGCTTCGTTTCTGCAACGTGCGCTGACGGCGGCGACCGAGTTTTACGCCAATCCACCAAACTTCGCCGACCCGCGACTACTGGCGGGAACGAAAAATACGTTCCACGACTCGCTGGACGTGCACGCCGACGAGCTGGCGCGCCAGTATCGGCGCGAGGTCGATCTGGCGAAGATTCTGGCTAAGCTTTACGAACGCTATGTCGAGCTCGTTGCTAGCGGCGGTCGAATGACCGCACGCGATGCCGCCATTGCCGCGCGCCGCCACATCGAGTCAGATCCGCAACTCGCCTTGCGGCTACGCGAACGCCATCGCTTGGCCTTCGTTGACGACGCGCAAAACCTCACCGCAATCGAGGTTCGGCTGCTCGAAGCGGTCTTCGGCGAATCGCTCGCCGGCGTTACGCTCTGCGGCGATCCGGCATCGGCCGTTTCGAGCGTGAGGATGACCGCCGGTGACGCCGCTTTCGCGCGCGCCGCCGTCCGTATCGAGCTGGCTCGCCGCCATCGTTCGCCGGTCGTGGAAGTGCATCGCGACGTCACGCCGCGCGACGAAGCCGAACGCATCTGCGAACGCATCGAAGCATGGTTGCACGAAGGCGTCGCGCCGCAGCACATCGCCGTGCTCTTTCGTTCGGTGCGACACGTCGCGCTCTACGAGAACGCGCTGCTCGAACGAGGCATCCCGGTCGTGGTGGGGGGCGACGTCAATCTCTTTGCCGACCGGCGCGCACTCGACGCGCTCGCTCTGCTGTGGAACGTCTACGACCCGTTCCGTCACGAATGGCTGCTGCGCACGCTGGCCGGCAAGTCGCTGGCACTCTCCGACGCGTCGCTGGCACTGCTCTGCAGCGAGCCGCCCGATCCGCAACGGGCGCTCTTCGCATTCGACGAGGAGCCGGCACCGACGGCTCGCACCGGACGCTGGGATCCCAAACGCGACCTGCGGCTCGGTTGGAACGTCGTGCGCGGCGAGCTCGACGCGGCCTTGAGCGATGAAGCGGCAACGCGAGTTCGTCGCTTCCGTCAACTGCGCGAAGGTTGGATCGAGGCGATGCAAACGCTGCCGTTCGACGAGTTCGTGCGTAAGGTTTGGCGCGAAGGGCTGGCCCGCGAAGGCGATCCGGGTTCGGCGCGAGGGCGGGCGCAGCAGTCGGTCCTCAAACGGTTGCTGGAGCGCTTAACCGATTTCGTCGCCGATCGTCCCGACGCGACGTTGGGCGACGTGCTCGAGTACGCGCAGGAGCGCATGACTAACGACTTGGAAGCCTCGGTGCCGCCGGGCGCGCAGTGCGAAGGCTTCGTTCAGATGCTCAGCGTCGAAGCCGCACAAGGCCGCGAGTTCGGCCGGGTCGTCGTTGCCAGCGTGCGGCCGGGCGCCTTCCCGCGTTGGTATGCTCCCGATGCATTTCTCTTTAGTCCGCGTTACGGCATGATTCCCAAGGAAAACTCCGGCGACGCGCGCGCATCCCGAACGGCCAAATATACGTTTTATACGTTTCGTATGAAGAGCGCTCAGGGCTACAACGATCGCGAGCGGCGTGCCTTCGAGTACGCGCTCAGCCGCGCCCGCAAGAACGTGCTGGTGACCGCGGCAGGGCCGTCGACGCGCGGCATCACCGCCCCCGAGTTTCTCGAAGAGCTGCGTTAAGGTAATCTCTCGATGCGGCTACGGGAACTCTCGGTGGAAGCCTACGCTCGCGAGGTGTTACCGCAGACGGCAGCGTTGTGGGCCGGACGCCGGAGCTTCGAGGCCTACGTCGATCAGACGCTTGCGCTGGCGACCAGCTCCTACGGACGGCGTTTCTACCGGACCGTCGGTCTCTACGACGGCGGCACGCTCGTCGCGTCTTTCAAGCGTTACGAACGGACGCTGCAGGATCGCGCGCAAAAGCTGCGCGCCTTTGGTTTCGGAGCCGTTTTTACGCCGCCGCAGTACCGTGGACGCGGTTATGCGAGCATACTGCTCGCATCGGCGCTCGACGCGGCACGCGCCGAAGGTTACGACGTCGCCTTTTTATTCTCCGATATTCGCCCGCAGTTCTACGCCGAGTTGGGCTTTCGCGCGCTGCCCTCGCGCGCGTTCTCGTTGCGCGCCGACGCGCTGCCCTGCGGTCGCCTTGCACCTGCGCGGCTCGATTCCGACGAAGATTGGCGGGCGGTTGGGCGTTGCTACGAGTTTGGCTTGCGTCGCGGGGGCATAGGATTCGGCCGCAGCGCGACGCTGTGGGGCTGGACGCGGCTGCGCATCGCGCACGGCTCCGAGCACCGCACCGGCGACACGATGAATCTCGTTGTGCGCCGCGGCAAGGTCGTCGGCGCCTACATTCTCGGCGTACGCGTGCCGCAGCGTGACACTTACGTCGTGGACGAGTACGGCTTCGGCAGCGAAGCGGCCGCGGCAACGATTCCCGCGCTGCTCCGCGCCGCGGCCGGAGACCTGCGGCGTATCGCGGGATGGCTTCCACCGGCCGGTGCGCGCGATCTGCTTCCGCGACTTTCGGTACGCCGGCGCGACGGAGCGGTGCTGATGATGGCTCCGCTGCAGCCGCGCGGTGCCGCGCTGATCGATCGAATCACGTCGGAAAAGCTCGAAATCGGGTGGGCGACGGACCACGTTTGAGTGCCGCGAAATCCGGCTCAAAAGGCCGCCGCTGCGATAAAGCGAACGCTCGCCTGCGAAAGGCAGGTACCGATGAAAAGACTCTCCTTATTGCTTCTTCTCGCCGCGGCGCTAACCGCACCGGCCGGGGCCGCCGGCGGTGGGATGGACGCCATGAAGTATTACGTCGGCAGCTGGACGTGCATGGCCGGATCGACGGATCAGAAGCCGTCGAGCGCCACCGTCGAGTACACGTTGAACGACGGCGTACTGCGACAGTGGGTGCTCGTGCCGGCCCAAGGCAAGATGAAAACGCCGTACGGTTTGAGCATCGCGTATAGCTGGGATGCCAAGAACGGACACTACGTCTCGGCACAAACCGATAACGAAGGCTCCTGGAGTGTCTCTTACGCCAAGCCGTGGACCGGCAGCACCGAAGAGTGGATCGACCACGCGAACTCGGGCAAACTCACTCGCAATACCACCGTGCGCGATAGCGAAAACGCTTTCCACTTTATGGGATACCCGACGACGACGTCCACGACGGCCAACTTCAAGGGCACCTGCAAACGCGCCATGTAGCGCCCTTGTCATTCTGACAAGCTAAAACAGACTAGTTTGCAACGGGTCGCCTTCTGTCAGGGACGCGACGCGGGTTCCCAGCAGGCGAACGGGCGCGCCGTCGAGTCCGGCGCGCCGCAAGCAGTAGACTGCGGCGCGGAAAATGCGGCGCGCATCGCGCGTTGGTTCCGCCAAATGCGTCTGCCTTCCGAGAGTCGTGAAGTCGGCGCGCTTGATTTTTACGCCGATGGTTTGGGCGACGGTGCGCTCGCGCTCGAGCGTTTCGGCGAGTTCGCGCGCCTGCTCGCGTAAGACGGCGACGAGTCGCGTTTCGTCGCTAACGTCATATTCGAAGGTTTCCTCGGTCGAGATCGATTTGGTTTCGCGCTCGGGCTCGACGCGGCGCGGATCGACGCCGCGCGCCAGGTCGCGCATCGAGAGCCACCACGAACCAAACAGCTCGCGCAGCGCCGGTTCTTCGAGCTGCGCCAGTTCGCCGATCGTCGAGATGCCGAAGAGCTGCAGCCGGGATTGCGTTTTGGGGCCGATGCCCCACAATCGGCCGACCGGCAGCGGCGCGAGAAAGGCAACCTCTTCTCCCGGCGCGACCGTCAGCAGGCCATCGGGCTTGCAGGTGTCCGAGGCGATCTTTGCCACCATCTTTCCGGTCGCAACGCCGGCGCTGATCGTCAGACCGGTCGTCGAGGCAACGTCGCGGCGCACGCGCGCGGCAAACGCCTCAGCTTCGTCGAGCGTCGTCGTTCCCAGCCCGACGAATGCTTCGTCGAGCGAGAGCCCCTCTACGGGTTTGCCGTCGCTGCGAAAAATCTCGAAGATCTCGCGCGAGATCGTGCGATACTTCTGCATCTCGGGCGGCACGACGATGAGATCGGGACAGGCCGCCAGCGCGCGGTAGAGCGGCATGGCCGAGCGAACGCCGTACGGACGCGCTTCGTAGGAGGCGGTTAAGACCACGGCGCGGCGGCTGCGCCCGGCAACGGCGACGGGCTTGCCGCGCAGGCGCGGCTCGTCGCGAACCGCGACGCTTGCATAAAAAGCGTCGACGTCGAAGTGCGCTATGAAGTCAGCGCGCGATGCGCTCACGCACCCGCCGGCGCGCCGCTTTCTCCTGATTGCCGCACGTCGCCATGCTGCACCACGCACGCGACGCGTTCTTGGTGCGGTCGTAGTACGCGTAGCGACAGCTGAGCTTGCGACAGGCTCGCATTCGCGGCCACGTGTTATCGAGCAGCGCTTCGTAGACGATGGCCAGCAGTGCCGCGATCGCGCCGTCGGCTTCGGGCGCCGCAGGGAGCAAATCCAAGCCGCGATTCGAGTCGACGGTCAGGCGCAGCTGCGCGGCACTGACGAACGGCCGTAGGCGCTCCCAGGCCGTCCGCGCCTCGCCGGCGCCGTTATTGGCAAAGAGCACCTCGCGCAAGGCCTCGCGGAAGCCGCGCAGGCGATCGAGCTCGCGGTCGCCGGCGACCGGGGGAAGCCCGTGACTGAGGCACCAGGCGGCGCCGTGGCCGACCGAGTCCAGCTCGTCGGGACCGTCGGGCAAATTGAGGGTGTTTTCGAAGACGCGAATGAGGTCGAGAGCCCCAGGCGCGTTCTCCAGGGCGGCCGTCATGCGGGATTAACCTTCACCGGCAAAATGAGTTGACAAGTTACTGTCACCGCTATATAATGATTGAAGGTTACCACATACGTCAAGAGGTTGTCACAAATGTTCCGCGATCCCGTTCGTACCGCTCCCCTCGTTTCCGACATCAACGATGTCGATCTCAAGTTGAGGGTTAACCGGGCCGACTCGGCCCTTTTCCTGGAGTCTAATCTCCGCCTGCCGCACCTGCGGGTGTCGTAGCGCCGCGCTCGATGGCGAGAATCGTAAGCATATTACGCTCGTCATCGGCGTCGCTGCCCGGGGTCTCGAGAATGGCGGTCTTGTCGCGCAGCTCCTGGTGAGCGAGTAACGCGCGAAAGCCGGCGAACCCGATCCGCCCCTCGCCGATGTGCCAGTGCCGGTCGCGGCCGGCTCCCAACTCCACCTGGGTATCGTTGAAGTGAAACATCAAAATGCGCGCCAGGCCGATTTCGGCCTCGGCGCGCTCTATAAATTTATCTACGCTTTCTTTGGAATCGATCGCGTAGCCTGATGCCCAAGCGTGCGCCGTGTCGAGACAAACGCCCAGCTGCGGATGGTCGATGCTGCGAACCAGCGAGCCGAGCTCCTCCAGCGTCCCACCCGCCAGGTTCCCCGCGCCCGCCGAGTTTTCGAGCACCAGGAAAACACCGGGCGCGATGCCATCGAGCGCGCTCTCCAGCGCTTGGCGGATCGCCGCGAGGGCTTCGTCGCGATCGCGATCCCCGTACGAGCCGAGATGGGTATTGACGAAACGCATGCCGCCGCGCGCCGCGACGGCGAGATCGTTTTTCAACAAGTGCTGCGAGCCGGCGGCGATTTTCGGATCGCCACTGGCGAGATTGATGAGATACGGCGTATGGATGACGCACGGATCGAGACCGGCCTCGCGGCGCATCTGCGCGAAGTTGTCCAGCGCGCCTTCGTCGATGGCAGTCGTTCGATAGCTGCGCGGATTGGTCGAGAAGACTTGAATCGCCGAAGCTCCGCAGCGTTTGGCGTGCGCGACGGCCTTGGCGTAGCCGCTCGCGACGTGCACGTGAAGACCGATCCTCACCGGGTCACGACGAAACCTTGTCGCCCCCGAGATCGAACGGAATAGGCTCGCCCGGATCGAGCTCCATCTGCGGCAGATCGTCGAGCGAGCGCAGTCCGAACGACTCCAAGAAAAACGGCGTGGTCTTATATTGCATCGGGCGTCCGACGACGTCTTTGCGGCCTGCCTCGGCGATCAGCCCGCGATCGAGCAGCGTGCTGACGACGCTGTCGGAGTTGACGCCGCGGATCGATTCTATCTCGCCGCGGGTTACCGGCTGAAGGTTGGCCACGATAGCCAGCGCCTCGAGCGCCGGCGTCGAGAGCGTCGTCTTGGGCGGCAAGAGGTAAGTTTCGACTACTTCGCGCGCCGCCGGCGAGGTCGCGAAGCGATAGCCGCCGGCAACCTCGCGGAGGACGATTCCGCGGTCGGCGTAGTCGGCTTCGACGCGCTGCAGCACCGCCGCGATCTCCCGCTCTTGCGCGCGCAGCAACTTAGCTAGCTGCGAGATCGAGAGCGCTTCACCGGCGACAAAGAGCAGCGCTTCGACCGGACGCTGCAGCTCCAGCACCGCCTCCTCGAGACGCGCCGACTCTTCTGCGGGGAGTTCTTCCTGGCGCAGATTCACGCAGCTGCCTTGACAAAGAGGCGGATGTCGTCGAACGGCTCGTCCTGTTCGAAGGTGACCCGCCGGCGCTTTATCAGCTCGAGCACGGCGAGAAAGGTTACGATAATGACGTCGCGGGTCATGCCAAGCTCGGCGCAAAGCTCCGAAAATCTTCCCTCGCCACGCTCTTTGATGCGGCGCATAATGTAGTCCATCGAAGCCATCAGCGAGATTCGTTCGCCCGCAATCGAGCGCTTCTCCGGGCGCGCCTGCCGCAACATCTCGATGAAGGCGCGTTTGAGTTTCTGGGGGTCGATGTCGAAGCGCTGGACCATCTCGCCGGCCGGATCGCCGGATTCACGAAAAAGAAAAGCCGCGGCCTCACCCTGGCGCTCGCGCAGCTGCTGACCGAGCTCGCGGTACTGCGAGTAGGCGATCAAGCGGCGGCGCAGCCGCTCTTCGACTTCTTCGGGCGTCTCCTCGGATTCGTCGAGCAGCTCTTGGGGAATCGGCGGCAGCAGCGACTTCGATTTCAAGAAGATCAGCGTCGCCGCGATGAGGAGATACTCGGCGGCGATCTCCACGTCGATCGCCTCCATCGCGCGTACGTAGTCGAGATATTGTTCCGCGACCGTTGCGAGCGGTACGGTCGCGATATCCAGCTGCTGTTCTCTGATGAGGCTCAGCAACAGGTCCAGCGGACCGTCGAAGGCCTCGGTCCGTACGTTGAACGTGCTCAGGACGAAAGCGGCTGCGCGGCCACGAGCTCGTCCGGCTCGCCGAGCGCATCGGGATGCACGGCGATGTACTCGAGCGCGTGATCGACGAGGCGCTTCTCGTTGACGTACTTTAGCGTCTTGCGCGCCTGCGCCACGTCGAACCAGCGTGCGTCGTCGACTTCGTGATCGTGGTTGGCCGGGTCGCCCGAGAGATAGCGCATCAGGAAGAAGGTCACCGACTTCTTGTGCTTGGCCTTGCCCACGTAAAACCAATACGAGATCTCGGTGAGGCGCGTGATGATCTCGGCCCAACAACCGGTCTCCTCGTGCACTTCACGAAGCGCTGCCTGCTCGGTCGATTCTCTTGCCTCCACGTGACCTTTGGGGAGCGTCCAAATGCGCGGCGGTTCGCCCCGACCGATCAATAGGGCATCGTAGCCTGAGTCACGGCGACGCAGCAGCAGTCCGCCCGCCGACACCTCGTACTTGATCCGCATTGAAGCTCCGCCTTTGGGATAGGGAAGGGGGCCACACTGAGCCCCCTGATTACTCCCAATTATAAGCTCCAAGGCCAAGAGTAGCCTGCGAGCAGGACTACCCTTTTTTATTGGGCGTACTTCGCTGCGAAGCGACGGCGCAGCCGCTGAACCCGCCGCCGGTTACCGCGACGTCGACGTAGGTCATGGCTATGAGGCCACCGCGTCCAAGGAGAGTACGTCGTCGTAGATACCGATGGCGGTCTCGCAGCGCCGTGATAGCTCGTCGTAGACCAAAAAGCGCTGGAGAGGCCCACAGTATACATGAAGGGAGATGGCAGGTGCTCCCAAGCTCGCTCCCACGCGATGCAGATCGAAGCGCCCCGAGCGTGAGTCAATTTCGCTGCGTTGCAGCTTCCGCGATTCGCGAGGCTCGACGTGAGCGTAGCCTGGAACCTCACCCGGATCGAGCCGGACGAAATCCTCGACTTCCAAGCAGCCTTCCAAAACGGTCATCCAGCATTGCTGACCGCCGTGGTCGTGGATCGCGGAGATGGAGCCGGGAGCCCAGTTGAGGAGGAGCACCTCAAACTGGGCATCCCGATAGACGCACGTCCTTGTGTAAGCACTCGGCCGCGCCGGCAGACGGCGGCGAGCGGCCGGCCAGAGGGTTGCGGCACCCTCCAGCAGGCCGTTCACGATCTCGCCACCGCCCTCGAAAGCGCGGGCGCTACGAAGGCCGTCCACCAATGCGTGAAACAATCGACAACCTCAATAAGATGACTATAGTTAATTTTGCGGTCATCTTCCCCACGGAATAGCCCTTCCCTCCCAGTAGGGAGCAGCCGCAGAAAAGATGACCGGCGTCACCTTTACGGCTAGTGGGCACTCTTCTCCTCCGGGGTTGGGCCTAGATTATGTCGTCGTACTCGCTGGCGACGGGCCGGCATCGCTGGGCGACGTCGTCGTAGGCGAGATACTCGCGCAGCCGCCCGGCATAGACGTGCAGCGAAACGGCTCGCGCGGCCGGAGTCGCGGCAACGCGATGGAGCGAGAAGCGGCCCGAGCGCAGATCGAGCCCGCCGGGCTCCAGCAGGTTCGAGCCTCGCGCCTCGACGCGCGCGTAGCCGGCAACGTCGCCCGCATCGAGCCTCGCGAAATCCTCGATCCAAAGCGTGCCGTCGAGCACGAGCATCCAGCAATGCTGGTCGCCGTGATCGTGGATCGGCGACGGAACGCCGGCACTCCAGTTGACCAAAACAACTTCGAAGTTTTCGTCGCCGTAGGCCAGCGTGCGCGTATAGCTCCCGGGACGCGCGATCAGCGCTTGGCCCGGCGACCAGTCCGAAAATCCCGAGGTCAACAGCGCGGCCATCTCAGCAGTCGTGCGCTCGAGCGGCGCGCGACGGCGGAGATCGTCAATCAGCCGCCGCAGCACTTGGCTTCCAACGCAGATCCGGCTGGCGCGCCGCACGCGTTTCGTCAACGCGGCCGACGACGGTCGTCACCGGCGCGTCGAAGAGCGGCTGCGGATCGCGCTGCGCCTGTTGCACAATCGCCCGCAGTGCCTCGACGAAATCGTCGAGCGTTTCCTTCGATTCGGTTTCGGTGGGCTCGATCATCAAACACTCCGGGACGATCAACGGAAAGTAGATCGTCGGCGCCATGTAGCCGTAATCCAGCAGCGCTTTCGCGACGTCGAGCGCGCGTACGCCGTGCTCCTTCTTCAGCTTTTGCGCCGATGCGACGAACTCGTGCCTGCAGAGCTCCGGATACGGGGTCTCCAAAAACTCGGCAACTTTAACGCGCAGATAGTTGGCGTTGAGCACGGCCAGCTGCGAAACGCGTTTGAGCCCCTCGGCGCCGTTGGCGTAGAGGTAGGCGAGCGCGCGCGCGGCATGCGCGAAGTTCGACCAGAAAGATCGCATCGGGCCGATCGACTTCGGCCGGTCGAAATCGAGGCGGAACGCATCTCCCTCGCGGACGACCACCGGCGTCGGCAAATAGTCGACGAGGTGCGGCGCCACGCCGAGCGGACCGTGTCCGGCGCCGCCGCCGCCGTGCGGAATCGTAAACGTCTTATGCGTGTTGAGGTGCATGAGATCGAAGCCCATATCGCCCGGGCGCGCGTACCCCATGATCGCGTTGGCGTTGGCGCCGTCATAGTACATCAGGCCGCCGGCTTGGTGCACGGCGGCCGCGATTTCGGCAATGTCTTCCTCAAAGAGCCCGAGCGTGTTGGGATTGGTCATCATGCAGACCGCCGTGTCCGCACCGAGCACCTTGTGAACCTCGTCCACGCTGACGCGCCCGCGCGGGTTGCTCGGTAAGGAAATTACTTTGAAGCCGCACATCGCCGCGGAGGCGGGATTGGTACCGTGCGCGGTGTCGGGAACGATGACTTTATCGCGCTGCGTCTCGCCGCGTTCCTTGAAGTACTTCTTGGCAATGAGCAGCGCGCCCAGCTCGGCGTGCGCGCCGGCCGACGGATTGAGCGAAAAGGCGGCCATGCCGAAGAGCGAGCTCAGCGAGCGTTCGAGCTCGTACATTACCTGCAGCGCGCCCTGCGCCAACTCGTCGGGAGCGAAGGGATGGAGTTCGGCGAACTCGCGGCGCGCGACGATGGCGTCGTTGACGCGCGGATTGTACTTCATCGTGCACGAGCCGAGCGGATAGAAGCCGAGGTCGATCCCGAAAGTCCGATGCGAGAGGCGAGTGTAGTGCCGAACGACGTCCATCTCGCTGTTGTCGGGCAACGGCAGCTCGTCGCGCAGCACTGACTTCGGAAGGTAGCTCTCCAGGGGCTGGCCGGACTCGAGGTAACGATTGGCGCGGCCTTTCTGGCCGGTCTCGAAGATCAGCGGCACGCCGGCCTTCCCTTTGGAGCGCTCAGACGGCGGCGAGGACATTGAGCACCTCCTCGAGGGCGGCGGCAAGCGCGTTGATATCGCCGGTGGTCGTCAGCTCCGTCGCGGTCATCAGAATGCAGTGGCCGAGCTCGGGATAGAATCGTCCGAGATCCACGCCGCCTAAGATTCCTCGTTCTTGCAAGGCGGTCAGCACGGTACCGGCCGGGCGGCCGACGTCGGCAACGAACTCGTTGAAGAACGGCGTCGCGTACTTGATCGTCACGCCGCGCACGTTGGCGACGGCGCTGGCCAGCTCGCGCGAGCGCGCCAAGTTCAGCGCAGCGGCGTCACGCAAGCCGGTTTCACCCATCAGCGCGAGATAGATCGTTGCGATGAGCGCGCAGTGCGCCTGGTTGGTGCAGATATTTGACGTCGCGCGCTCTCTCCGGATGTGCTGCTCGCGCGCCTGCAGCGTCAGCACGTAGGCCGTGCGTCCGGCGTTGTCAACGGTCTTGCCGACGAGCCGTCCGGGAATGCGCCGCATGTGCTCCTGCGTCGAGGCGATAAATCCGGCGTACGGACCGCCGTAGGCGACGGGAACGCCGAAGCTTTGCGCTTCGCCGGTAACGATCTGCGCGCCCCACGACGAGGGCGGCGCCAGTGCGGCAAGAGAGAGCGCTTCGGCAACGACGGCAATCGGAATCGTGCCGCTCGCTTTGATGGCTTCCTTCGCGCCTGTCGCCGGCGTATCGATGTTACCGAAGAAGTTCGGCGACTGCAGCGCGACGGCCGCGTACTCGCCGCCGGCGACCGTCCTTGCCAGCGCGTCGAGATCGGTCACGCCGTCTTCGGTGAACGCAAGCTCGTCAACCACGACGTCGAGACCGTCGCAATAGGTGCGCAGTACCGCGCGATAGTTGGGATGGACGGCACGCGAGACGAGAACCTTGTGGCGTCCCGTCGCGCCTAGCGCCATGATCGCCGCTTCGGCGAGCGCGGTAGCGCCGTCGTAAACCGACGCGTTGGCGATCTCCATCCCGGTAAGCAGGCAGATGTAAGTCTGCCACTCGTAGATCGCCTGCAGGTAACCCTGAGAAACCTCGGCTTGATATGGCGTATATGCGGTCAAAAACTCGCCGCGCATGACCAATGCGGCGATCGCCGGCGGCGCGTAGTGCCGGTAGGCCCCCGCGCCCAGGAAAGAACGGCAGTTCGTCGCCGAATTTGCCTCCGGCGAAGCCGGCAAAGCGGCGCTGAATCTGGTATTCGGGAAGCGCAGGAACCACGTCGAGCTTGCCCTTGAGCGCGACCGCTTCGGGGACGCGCAGCAATTCGTCGAGCGACCCGACGCCGACGGCCGCAAGCATCGCCTCGATATCGGCTTGGGTGTGCGGAGCGTACATTACTCGGTGGCGATCTTCTCGTAATCGGCAGGCGAGAGGAGGTCGCCGGTCTCCGCCGGATCGGATGGGCGGATTTTCAGCAGCCAGCCGGCGCCGTAGGGTTCGCGGTTCACGGCAGCCGGGTCGGCATCGAGCGCCGCATTGACTTCCACGACCTCGCCGGAGATTGGCGTGTAGAGATCGGAAACCGCTTTCACCGATTCGATCACGCCGACGTTGCCGAACTGTTTTATCGTCGAGCCGACCTTCGGAAGCTCGACGTAAACGATATCGCCGAGCGCATTCTGAGCGTAATCGGTGATGCCGATCGTCGCCGTATCGGCTTCGATCTTCACCCACTCGTGTTCTTTACTGTAGAGCAGATCCTGGCGGCTGCGCCACCTCTTCTCCTTTCGATTATTTCTGGCGTTTGTAGAACGGCAGCGGCACCACGATCGCTTCGTGCCGCGCGCCGCGAATCTCGACCTCGAGACGCGTGCCTTCGGCCGCCGCTTCTTTCGAAACGAGCGCCGTGGCGATGTTCTTGTTCCCAACCGATGGTCCGATCGACCCGCTGCGGACCGTTCCGGCGATTCGGTCGCCGAACCACACCGGATAATCCTCGCGCGCCGGCGCGCGTCCCGACATGACGAGTCCGACAATGCGCTGGTAGTTATCGCCGGCAAGTTGCCGTTCGAGCGCCTCTTTTCCGACGAACTCGGGCTTGTTCAACTTGATCGCCCAGTTCAATCCCGCCTGAACGGGCGTGATCGCTTCGGTCAGCTCGTGACCGTACAGCGGCATGCCGGCTTCGAGACGCAGCACGTCGCGCGCACCCAGGCCGCAAGGTTCCAAGCCTTCGTCGCCGTGCGCGTCGAGCAGGGCGCTCCAAATCGCCGGCGCTTGCGCGCCGTCAACGAAGATTTCGAACCCGTCTTCGCCGGTGTAGCCGGTACGAGCGACGATTGCGGCAACGCCGTTCACGCGCGCCTCGGCACAGAAATAGTAGCGCATCGAACCGAGATCGATATCGACGTGCGGCTGCAGCATCTCGACCGACTTGGGTCCTTGAATCGCGATGAGCGCGTAGCGCTCGTGCCGATTTTCGATTGCCACGCCGGCGTCCGGAAGATGAGATTGAAGATGCGCCCACATCTTATCGGCGTTCGAAGCGTTGACGACCAGCAGCCAGCCTTGCTCCATGCGATAGAAAATCGTGTCGTCGTGCGTACCGCCGGCGTCGTTACAGAAGATATTGTAACGGGCTTGCATCGGCTTCATCGTGCCTACCGCGTTGATCGTTAGCGTATCGGCCCACGGCGCCACCATCTCGCCGGTCAGCCAGAACTGCCCCATATGCGAGAGATCGAAGAGCCCGGCACGGTGCCGAACGGCGTCGTGCTCCTTGAGAATGCTCGAGTATTGAACGGGCATCTCGAAACCGCCAAACGGCACCATGCGCGCGCCGGCGCGAGCGTGCTCGTCGTGCAGTGCGGTGCGCTTGGTCGAAGACGTCAAGCCGGCGAACCCGTTCCCGCCGACTTCTTCGGCTTCTCCGTAGGATAGCTGTTGAGGAAATCGAGTGTGGCGTGCGCGACGATTTCGGTGCCGCTGCGAACGTAGACCTCGCCGTAAACGATTCGCCGGCCGCCGCGCAGCACGCGGGCTTCGGCGACGAGATCGTGTGGCGGACCCGCAGGCGCTAGAAAGTTACACTGCAGAGCGATCGTGGTGGTATCCTGATCGCGCCCGTAAATCGAGGCGAGCGCCACGTAGAAGACCGTATCGCAGAGGCTCACGATCGCGCCGCCGTGCACCGCACCGGTGCCATTGGTGATCTCGGCGCGGTACGGCATGCGCATCACGGCTTTGCCGTGCTCGACGCTTTCCAGCTTGAGATCGAGGAGCGCGACGAAGTTGCTCTTCTCCTTCTCCCAGGCGTGGGGCGCGTGCGAAAAATCAATGCTCATATCAGTCGCCCTTTCCGTCCGGTCAAAACGTATCCCCGCCGGCCGCCAGCGAGCGGCGAAGATAGAGAGGCAGCGAGAAGAGGCGCCGGTGCGTTTCGGCATCGTAAAAAAAGTTCTCGCCCCGTAGGCCCGCGCAATACTCTTCGATGACGGCCGGCTCGAGGCGGGCGAGATCGACGCGATCGCTGCACGCCAGAAAGGCCCAGTCGGTGTCGAACGCCGGAACGTGGGTATAGAACGACGCGACGTGCGCATAGTGCCGGCGCAGCGTGCGCGCCATCTTGCAGTGCAGGCTCGCGTTGTGCACGGCGGCGGTGCTGGCTTGCAGCACGTAGACGCCGCCGTCATTTAAGCGGGATTTGATGAGGCCAAAGACTTCGGCATTGAAGAGCGGATTGCTCGGCGAGTCCTCCAGCGGTTCGGTGAGATCGGAGATGATCGTGCCGTAGCGACTTTCGTTGTTTCGCATATAAGCCAGCGCGTCGCCGACGACGACGTTGGCGCGTGCGTCTTCAAACGCGCCGCCGGACCATTCCGGCAAGTACTTCTTGGAAAGCTCGATGACCGCCGCGTCGATGTCGACCATGGTGGCGCGTGCGACGCTCGTACAGCGCAGCACCTCGCGCAGAGTCGCGCCCTCGCCCCCGCCGAGAATGAGGACTTCGCGCCGGTCCTCCGCGCCGGCGAGTGCCGGATGAACCAGCGCCTCGTGGTAGATTCGCTCGTCGGTCTGGGCGCTCTGCGTGTCGCCGTCGAGCACCAGCATCTTTCCGAAAACCGGCGAGCCGATCACCGCGATCTGCTGAAAGTCGGAGTGCCCCGAATAGAAGACCTGCTCGATGGCGTGATGATGCTGTTCGGCCGGTGCGAACTCTTCGACGTACCATTGCCAGCGCTCGGTCTTGGGCATGCCGAGCGTAGATTGGCGGCGGAAATGAAGAACCCCGCCAGAGGCGGGGTTCTCGTAGTAGCGACGGTGAGTTTTAGTAGCAGTTCACCGCAAAGTAGAGCGCATTCCCCTTGGGCGGCAACACGAAGCCGTTCGGCGCGTTATACTGCTGGATCGTAACGGTGTTCCCTTTGACCGGAAAACCTTGACCCGGAAGCGGCGTCCACTTGCCGCTGCCGTAGATCGCGGCGTTGCAGCTCTTGCCTGGAAGTCCCTTAGAGTCGGTGATCACGTATTTGAAGATCGGGACGCCGGCGTGCGTCTTGGGCTTGATAACTTGCGACGTCTGATTGTTGGCGGCGGCGTAGAGAATGACTTTGCCTTTGCCGTTGTATTTGGGAAAACTCTTGCCCTTAGATTTCGTAATGTCGCCGTTGCCGATCGCATCGGAAACGTAGACCTTGGCCTGAGTCTTCACCGTGTTCCAGCCCAGCGAACCCTTGACCGAGATGCTGTTGTAGGTTCCTATCGTGAAGCTGCCGCCGGTGGGCTTCAGAATGAAGTTGCCGCACGCGCCCTCGAAGATCCAATTGTATTGCGGCGGGCTCGTCGCGCACGTCGTGAGGTCGGGCGACATCGAACCGCCGGCATCGGGGCTGGCCGGAGTTTGCGCCTCGTCCTGCGCATCGTTTTGCGCGCCGGCTTTTCCGGCGGGTTGCGCGTCGGGCATGGCTTGCGAAACCGGCGCGGCGTCAGGTTGGGAGACTGGTGGGGAATACGACGGCGTCATGCCGTTGTTCGAGCAGGATGCCAACGCAACCGCAATCGTTACGAGCAACCCGGTTCGAAGAGTGGATAGGCGCATGAAAGTCGTTTACCTCGATCGAGAGAGCTTAGAAAATTACACAGACAGAATTGGACGACGAGCGCATCGCGCCTGCCGAAATTGCGCATCCGCAAAGATGATAATTGCTGATGATGGCGGTTAAGGAAACGTTCGCCGGCTACGCAGTAAGCACGCGCACGTCGTGGTTACCCGTCAGTACGTGCGTAAACTCGCCGTCGCTCTTCTCGATACCGCGCTTGAGCTCGGTCGCTAGTACGCTGGTCGCACCCAAGGTCTGAGCGGCGTATTCGCAAGCAAGCCAAGGGTCCGTATGGTCGCCGCACGTGTAAAAGTCCATCGCAGCATAGCCCTTCTCGGGCCAGGTGTGGATCGAGAGGTGCGACTCGGCCAAGATAACCGTGCCGGAGACACCTTGCGGCTCAAATCGATGGAAAGCGCTCTCCATAATGGTCGCGCGAGCGGCCTTCGCGGCGGCGATCATCATGGCCGCTATGCCGTTAATATCGGAAAGGGACGAGGGGCGACAACCCGAGAGCTCGCACACGATGTGCCTGCCCAGTGCCTTCAATTTTTTCTAGGTCTCCTTGACCCTTGAGGAATCCCACCTCCGGACTGCGTCGGCTGGCGGCTGCGGTGCAGCCCCTCCCCCGACCTATCGGCGAGCTCGTGCCGGCGCTTTTAGCGGTGCGCGGGCGACTCGCCGCGATGGCGCGTAAGGGCGCGCCCTCCCTAGAACCGTGGTCCCCCTCAAAGAGAGACCGGGGGGTATCATACCCCCTGGACCCCCTGCTGTAAAGAGCTTGGCGGGAACGCCCTCTTTTAGGGAAAAGCAAGCTCACACTTTACTATCTTGACTATATCCGCCCCCGGGGGTACGCTCAGTTACGTAATGGCAGTAAACGTCCAAGCCGCCGTCTCGCCTTCCGACTTGATCGAGGAGTATCGGCACGGCTTTCACGACCCCGAAAACTACGTCTTTAAGTCGGATAAGGGCTTAACTCGCGACATCGTCGAGCGGATTAGCGCGATGAAGGAGGAGCCGGCCTGGATGCACGACTTCAGGATCAAAGCGTACGAGCTCTTCTTGTCCAAGCCGATGCCCACGTGGGGCGACACGGCGCGGTTGAGCGAGATCGACTTCGGCGACATCCACTACTTCGTGAAGTCGACCGACCAAACGGAACGGTCGTGGGACGACGTGCCCGAGGATATTAAGCGGACGTTCGACCGCCTGGGCATTCCGGAAGCCGAGCGCAAGTTTCTCTCCGGCGTTTCGGCGCAGTACGAATCCGAGGTCGTCTATCACAGCACGAGCAAAGCGCTCGACGAGCAGGGCGTTCTCTTCTGCGACATGGACACCGCGGTCAAGAAGTATCCGGAGATCGTCCAGAAGTATTTCGCGACAGTTATTCCGCCAGGTGACAATAAGTTTTCCGCGCTCAACTCGGCCGTTTGGTCGGGCGGGTCGTTTATCTACGTTCCGCCGGGCGTCGAAGTGGCGATGCCGCTGCAAGCCTACTTCCGCATCAACGCCGAAAACATGGGCCAGTTCGAGCGCACGCTCATCATTGCCGACAAGGGCGCCAAGGTACATTACATTGAGGGCTGCACCGCCCCGAAGTTCTCGACGTCGTCGCTGCACTCGGCGGTCGTTGAACTGATCGCGCTCGATGGGGCACGCATTCGATATACCACGATCCAGAACTGGTATCGCAACATCTTCAATCTCGTCACCAAGCGCGCGATCGCGCACGCCAACGCGACGGTCGAGTGGGTCGACGGCAACATCGGCTCGCGTCTAACGATGAAGTATCCCTCCATCTATCTCATGGGTGAGGGCGCGCGCGGCGAGATTCTCTCGATGGCTTTTGCCGGCGAGGGACAGCATCAAGACGCCGGCGCTAAGGTCATTCACGTTGCGCCGCGCACGACGTCGGTGGTAACGAATAAGAGCGTCAGCGCCCACGGCGGTAAGACGACCTATCGCGGCCTGGTCGAAGTGCACGCAGGTGCCGTTGGCGCCAAGACGCGCGTACGTTGCGACGCACTCATCATGGATGAGGAGTCGTCGAGCGACACCAAGCCGACGATGAAGATCCACGAGCAGCGCTCGACCGTCGAGCACGAAGCCAGCGTCAGCAAGATCGGTGAAGAGCAGCTCTTTTACGCGATGTCGCGCGGCTTGTCCGAAGCGGATGCGGTGGCGATGATCGTCAACGGCTTCTTCGACTTCTTCGTCAAGGAGCTGCCGATGGAGTATGCCGTCGAGCTCAATCGCCTCGTCAAGATGGAGATGGAAGGCGCCGTAGGCTAACCCTGGGGCGTACTCTTTAGGCGTCCCCAATGGGCGTACACCCTATGATTGGCTTGGGGTGATACGAACGCTTCCGGTTCCGGGAATGCCGCCCGATAACGACGTGGTCGCACACGCTTCGCCGCGTAAGCGGAGACATTTGTTCTTCGGATCGGCCTGGATCACGCCGCCGTTAACGATGCGCGCGCCCGACCAGAGGTAGCCGTAGTACTTCCCGCCGACGCTGCCCCCGTGCGGGTTATTCAGCGGAAAGTAGGCCAGCGGGTTGGTTGCCATCACGGCCGCCTGATACGTCGATCCCAATGGCGCGGCCGTGCCGCGGGATGCCAGGCCCTGCGGAAAGACTTGCGGCCTCGCCGACGTGAGTGCGGCGCCGCCGCAAGCCGTCAACGCAACCGCCGAACTTAGCAGCAAGGCAGCTACCAACGATCTCACCGGATTTCTCATTTTCGATGCTCCTTCGTATGCGTTGGGATCCATCTCTCAGGGCCGAGCTTTACGTCCAGCGGCGAGGACACAGGGGGCGTCTAGAGCATCGCGTGGTTTACGGCTGGCACAAGGCGACCTTGTCACTGGGCGTTGGCTTGCAACGCGATTTGCTACCATAACCCAGAGGAAACAAGACTCCGTGATACCCGACTGCATTGGATGTCACGAAGTCTACCGCACTTGAAAATCGCTGAACGCGATGAGCGTTCACCCTCCTCTCCCCCAGGAAGCTCGGAGATCGTGGCTTTCTGGATTCTGAGGATTTCCGCGCTCTATGAACCTCACGTTAATCGATCGGCTACTGGAATGTTTCGCTAAGGGATTTTTTGGAAATCTCGGCGGTAGCGCTCCCAGTCCAACCGCTACTATTGAGTAGATAGGTGAGGTCTCTAAATACCGGTTTGCAGGGGTGCCCCAAAAAAGTGTAGTCATTAAACACCCACATCCTACCGCTAAATGTAGATGTGCCTGAGCTGACCGTAAATGACTCGCGGAGCCCAAAGCCCTCAAAATATCCACCTGTTACGGCCCATCTCCCACGTGCTGTAAATGTGCCAGGGTATGGGCCGCTCGCTGTTCCGCTCGCGGTGAACTTACCTCTTGCAATCAGGTTTTTGCCGTCTCCCTTGTGGCACGTCAGGTGAACGCTGCTTCCGGTGAGAACCTCTCCAGACATCGGAGAGCCCATAGGATGCGACGTGGGTGAGTCCACCTTAAGGGCGGGGATTTGAGCATCTAACGCCAGACGACTGCCAGCCCGATCGGGCACTGGCGAAATCGGTGCTGCGTTCGAGCAGCTAGCCAGTGTGCCGACGGCGCAAGCCAGGAGAAGGATGCGAGGTGCGTTAGACGGCCAGGGTCGCGATTCCATATAACCTCCTTCGATATAGACGGATAGCCGGGCAATTGCGAATTGCAAAGATAAGGCAGGCACGGTGCCGGGCTTACGCTCGGCCTCGGTTTGGTCCAGGCGGAGTCTCTCCGTCCCGTCGTGCTGGCAGATGCAGGGGATGACGACACTCCACCTCCACCGCTTTATTCAGGCACTTTGTTGTCGTCATCGTGCCATAGGAGTGGGACAGGCGTAACACACAAGTCCACAACCTATCTCCACACTTGCCGACCCGCGAACGACGGGCACCGGTACCTCCCGTTTCGGAATAGTGACTTGATCATTTTCGCACCATCGGAGCGTCTCGTTACAGGCGCGATCCCTACAGAGAACCTACACGATGGCCGCAACACAGGACGCGTCGCCGGCTGCGCTGTAGAATAAACGAGAGCAACCAAGCCCTCGGAGGTGCCTCTTATGATGAGCCGCGTAGCGCCGGCTCTGACGCCGTCAGCGCTGCGTATCTCGGGTCCGCAGACGTGAAGCCGGACGGCACAACCGGGAACCTGACGAAGGGTCCCGAGCCGACCGCCTTCGGCGTGCTATTAAAGCGACTCCGAATTGAGGCTGGCCTCTCGCAAGAGGAGCTGGCTGAGCGCGCAACGGTCAGCGTTCAGGCTGTTGGGGCCTACGAGCGCGGCGAGCGGCGGGCGCCCTATCGTGAAACCGTCTCCCTGCTTGCGAGCGCGCTCGGCGTGCCCGAATCGGTCCACGATCTCATGGAGCACCTAGCCGATCGGCGCCGCGGCCCACGACGCACAACCGTTGAGCCGATCGTAGGCCCCAACAACCTCCCGCTCGAGACGACGAGTTTTGTTGGCCGTAGCAGCGACGTTACACAAACGGATGCCCTGCTGCGAACGCATTCTCTCGTAACGATCGTGGGAGCGGGCGGCATCGGAAAGACGCGTCTCGCGGTGAAGACCGCGTTGCGTCGGTTACCCAACATGCGCGACGGGGTGTGCTTTGTCGATCTTGCGTCAATCAATGACGCTTCACTCGTGGTCAGTGCAATCGCGTCGACCCTAAGCATGCCCGGATCCCCCTGTGACCTCTCACTCGACGGGTTACTGAATCGGCTTCGCGATCAGCAGCTGCTCCTCGTCCTCGACGGCTGCGAGCATCTCGTGTCCGCCACCGCTCATGTCGTGACATTGCTGCTTCGCCAATGTCCCGAACTGCGCGTGCTTATAACGAGTCGAGAAGCTCTAGACGTGACTCAGGCGGCCGGGACCGCCCCGCTCGCCAGCAGACGATGAGCGCGCTCCTGGATTGGAGTTACGATCTGCTGACCGCGACCGAACAACGCGTGTTACGAGCATGCGGCGTCTTCTTGGGCGGCTTTACTTTGCCGTTCGCCGAAGCCGTCTGCTGCCCGGATCAGGCGCAATCCACCCTGCTGGAGACGGTGTCCGCGCTCGTCGATAAGTCTCTCGTCATCGTGGGGACGCGACTCATTGACCAGCGCTATAGGCTCTTGGAGCCCGTCCGGCAATACGCGTTAGAGAAGTTGGCGTTAGCGGGCGAAGCAGCCGCAGCGAAACGGTGCCACGCCTTGCCGCAGCGTCGCTTGCCGAGACCATCTATTCGGAGTGGCAAGCCGACCCATCCGCCGGATGGCTTCTTCGAGCCGAACCGGAACTATCGAACCTCCGCGCCGCGCTCGACTGGACGGTGCGCCAACGAAACGATCCGCACCTTGGAGCTCGAATAGTTGCCGCTTCCACCATCATCTTCGTCCGGCTCTCGCTCTTATCCGAAGGAGTCGAGTGGTGCGAGCACGCCCTGCAAGAGGAAATCGCGCTTCCCAAACTCGTTCGAAACGCGAATTCGCTACGGGCTGTCAATGCTACATAACAATCTCGGCGACACAGAGGCGGTGCTGCCTCAAGCGCTGATTGCGAGCACGCTCTTCCGCGAAGCTGCTACGACGACTGGGGCGTCGCTTCGGCCCTTTCGCAAGCGGCTCAGCATTGGTTTCGTACGGGAAATTTCGCCGAAGCGCAGCGCGCAGGCCTCGAGGCAGCTGCCATCGCGCGGCGATATGGCGATCAGCGTCTCTTGGCAACGACGCTCCAGCGATGCGCAAACCTTTTGTCCAGCGATGGCGCCGATACGGTTCGTTCTTACCACGCTGAGTCGGTAAAGATTTTCTCGGCGCTCGGCCGAAACGACGAGACCGCCAGAGCTCTCGCGCGCTGGGGAACGTGGGAGACGGAAAATGGTGAATACGAGCGCGCGCTCACCCCGCTGTTGCAAGCGAAGCCTATCGCCGGGCCCGATCTTGCCGTCCATCTCGCAATCGACATCGCCGCGTGCTACTTAGCGCTCAATATGCAGTCGCGCGCTGGACCGATAATTCGCGAGGCAATTGCCGCCGCTACGGATCACCTCCATCCCATCGGAACGCCGATGCTTCTTGTTTACGTTGCCGCCATGGTTGTCAAAATCCAGCCAATGGAAGCCGCTCGGTTTGGGGGCTTCGCGCAAGCGCAGTTGCATAAAGCCGGCTGGTCTCCGGTGCCTCCCGATAAAACGATTATCGAGGGACTCCTCGCGACCTTACGGGAGGACGTTAACGAATTCGATTTGATCCAGCTCTACGCAGAGGGCGCCGCGTGGTCGCCGCAGGAAGCGCTGGCACGAGCTGCGACGGTCAGCCGGACATTCCCGGTCGCGGAAATCAGATAGCCGCCGTCATTTCGGCTGGGCGACGAAACCGTGCTGGACCCCGTACGCGTCGACGTAGTAGCCGCAAATATCGTCATGGTTGTTGATCCCGGTGACGACCGTTCCGCCGGCGCCGCCGGGTGCGTCGATCATCTGCCAGACTTGCTGGCCCCCACCCTTCGACGGACCGATCAAGAGGAATCCGTGCCGAACATTGCTGGCATCCACGTAAAAGCCGACGATCTGATCCGGCCAGTTGATGCTCAGCGCGTACGTCGCAATTGCGCCGGGGTAATTGAACGGATAGTACGTGCCGGCCTGAAGGAAGAAGCCCTTGACGCCGGTGGAGGTGGTCTCCCATCCCGTGATATCGCCCTTGCCGTTAATCCCCGTCGCCGCGGCATCGCCGGTTGCGCCCGGCGGATGCAGATCCGTGAAATCACCATTGGGGACGTCGAGCTCGAACGGAATCTTCGTGCCCCCGGCGTTTTCGTAGAATCCCACGGCAAGCGCCGAGTCATTGATGCCCCAGATCTCCGTGACGGCGTGCTTACCCTTGCCTTCGCTGCCATCTTTTAACAGCGTCCAGCTGCCATTTTCCAAAACGAACCCCCACACCCCATTTAGTCGAGGGGGTTCGATGACATAGCCCGCCGCCAATCTCTCGCCAGTGACCGCCGCGGGAACGGTGCCGTCGGCCCCGGGGTAGTTTATTGACTTGAACTTATGGTATGGAAAGCGCGATACGAAGCCGCTGTATTCGGGCCCTCCGGATCGTGCGTCGATCCAGTATCCCGCCGTTTCGCGACGAGCGTTTATTCCCGTAACGGTGGCCTGGCTTCCATCCGGACCGTCAATTGTTTGAAACTTGAAGTTCAAGGACGAGAATCTCGCCGACTGAACGCCCACGTAAGGTCCGGTTAAGGCGCTCGTCCGTGAGAGACCGCTGCACGAGACTGTAATCGCTGCCGTCGCGATAGCCAAAAACGTTGCGTTGCGCAATTCCCACCTCACCAGGTTCCAAAATGACGCCCGCTTGCTACTCCAATATTCAGTGACGCCGCGGCGACGCCTGTACAGAATTGCAGGCGCGGTTCGAGCTAAACCCCCGCTTCGAAACGCGCCTGCCTCTAGCCAAGGTTGATCCATTCGGTGTAGGAGGCGTTAACGGACTCCGTCCTACTCAAGCATCATCGCCTCCAGGAGGGCTAGGCGTAAGACACGACCTCTACAGTTAACCTACACAATAGCGTGCGAGCCCGAGGGCGTCACCCTTGTAGCCAGGTCTCTTCGCGTGATTGTATGGCGTCTTCATGGGCGCTAGTACTGTGTCCCTCAACTGTGCAGATGTATCTTACGATGCAAAGGCATTAGCGGGATCATGATGGTGATGCTCCGTGCTAGTCTTTGCCAACTGACCCGGGGCGCTCTGGCGGCGTGGCTGGCAGGTTGTGGCGGGTACGGCGTAGCCGCTCATTCGATCTCCGCCGAATCGCCGCTTCGCGGCACGAGCAACGTCGTACGCACCCAGGTATCAGGACGGTGCAGCGTCTTTGGATCTGCGTTCGACGAGCTCGTTGCGTGTCAGCGAGCCGACGGCACTATCGCGTCATTTAGCGCACGTAAGGTAAAGTGGCGCGTGCGCTATTACGTCCGCTATTGGGAAATGCCTTGCCACGAAGAGCCCACCGTGCAAGAGGCTTACGTCTTTCACATGGTGACAAACGACCTCTATAACGATGCGGATCTCGATGATGGCGAGCGGTCAGCGATTCGTACTGCCATTTACGACGGTCGAGAGCATTGTCGGTAACTCTACGGCGCTATGCCGAAGAGCATGCCGTATAGCAATCGATTACACCCGGAATCGAAGCCCGGGGACTCTAAGAGCCGCTGCCTTTACCTTTTACCGAACGGATGAAGGTAATGGCCGAGTTCCCTTTTTGATCCTTGACCTGGATCTGCTCGGTATCGAGCTTGTCGCAAGCCGTTCCCTGAGGAACGACCGTCCAAGCTCCGCCCGTACTGACCGGAGTCTGCACGACCCAGCAATCGCCTTTGATCGTGTCGGCGGTGAACTGCCCGGTATAGCCGTCTTCGACCGCAAAGAGCGTGAACGACTTAGTGATCGGCTGAGCGGCGGGACTCGAGCCCGTGCCGCTCGGACTGAGCACGATCACATTAGGATCGAAGTCGCTGTGCGTGCAAGCAGCAGCGACGAGTAGTGCCAGCGCAGCGACGGGTAAGAGACGCACTATAACTCGTAGGGTAGTTCCCTGGTTACTTCGCGCGACTGACGACCGTGCCCAACGGCACGTACAAGCCGCCGATCTGCTTCAGCGGCGATCCGCCCGCGGGATAGCTCCACACGCCGACATCAGACCCATAAGTGTCGGGACCCACCACCTTGGAACCATCGATCCAGAACTGGAAGACTTCCGTCGCGCCGCCCAATGACGTCGAGCCCATCTTCGTCCCCTGCGTCCCGGTGAAGCTGAACTGATAGATGGTATTCGTCGCCTGATCGCCGATCGCGACATACTTTCCGTCCCACTGCACCGCACCGGCGCTCTGGATCGCCTGGTCGAGCGTGACGTCGACGAGTTTGCTGCCGCCCTTAGGAAGCTCCGCAAACGCCGACGTGCTCCCCGCGGTTTGACCGGAGACAAAGAGGTTGCCCTGCGCGTCGTAACCGCAAAGCAGCATCTGACTCATGTGCGAGTCGGTGTAGTTACCACGCGCCCGTCCCTTGGCGTGGCGATAGATAACGACGTTCCCTTGCTCGCTGCTGTTGGTCGAAAAGTTGGTCACGGCGAGATCGCCGGTCACCGGATCGACCGAACAGCCGATCGGGAAAAAGCCCTTATCCTTGAGCGTAGCAATCGGCGTGCTTCCGCCGTGCGCGTATTCGATGATATTGCTTCCGCCGGTATTGCTGATGAACACGTTGCCTTGCGAGTCGGCGCACTCGCCCGCGGGATCGGTAAGACCCGTCAGCGTCTGTTTTAACTTGCCCTTGGGATACGAGAAGACGTAGACGTTACTTGTCACCGTATCGGTAACGTAAAGGAGTGCACTGCCCGCCGGTGCGGGAATCGAGGCACTGACACGCTGGGGCAAGAGACCCGATCCTCCGCTCGGTGCGGCACCGCTGCATCCCGCCAATGCGGCAGCCGCAAACATGAGGCAAAGTCCGTAGCCGGTAAAATGCACGCGCTTCATGCAGCCTTCCGTTCCATTGCCGCAATGGACCGACCTTGAGGAGGATTGCAATTCATGGTACTTTGTGATACAAAGCAAATACACTTTGTCTTGCAAAGCCCTTGGAGCGGCGGAAAGAACGACATGAGACATGGGAGCATGGGGCTGGAACGCGCCATCTCCGACCTTGAAGAGGTACGAGATCGCCTAGCCGCGGTTCAACGCTTCGAAGGGTATTCCGCGCCCGCGGCCGTTGCCAGCGGACTTGCCGCGATCGCCGCCGGCTTCATACAATTGCAGGTCGAACCGTTTCCCAAAGCAAGCGATGGTTTCCATCACTATGTCGAGATTTGGATGACCTGTCTTGCCGTCGGCCTCGCGCTAAACTACGGAGCGGTTGCGATTTGGGCGCTGCAAAATCGCCGCCCCGGTGCGGTAAGCCGTTTTCGCTCGGCAGCGCGATCGATCGCGCCCAGCGTCGTGCTCGGCGGCCTTCTCACGGCGGCGTTGATCACACACTCGATGTACGCGCTGCTGCCCGGCGCGTGGTTCGCGCTCTATTCGATCGGCCTCTTCGCCTCGCGCGGTGCGATCCCGGATTCCGCTATGACGGTTACTCTTGCCTTTGCAGTTCTCGCCGCAATCTTTTTGATTTCGCCGCTGCAGAACGTAGCGCTAGACTGGTGGGTGATGCCGCTCGGCTTCGGCGCCGGTCAGATCGCGATCGGCTGGCTCGTTTGGCGGGAGCGCGGAGCATGAGCGACGCACGCGAAGCGCCCTTCTCCTATCCCGGCTTAGAGCGCATCTTTCACGAGCGCGGCCGGCTCGCAATCTGCACCTGTCTGATCGCGCATCCAAAGGGCCTGAGCTTTACCGAGCTCCAGGGCGCTTGCGATCTCTCCGACGGCAATCTCAACCGGCACGTCCACGCGCTGGCCGAACTTGGCATCGTAACGACCGAGAAACTGCGCGGCTCGGGACGGCCGCAGACGGTGTACCGGATCACCAAACGCGGCCGGCAGCGCTTTCTCGCCTACATCGACGAGCTCGAAAGCGTCGTGCGCGACGTTCATGAGCGTTCGCGCGAAGCGGCGGCCGCAGCGAGGCTGGCGACGACGTGATCCCGCAACATATCGCGATCATCATGGACGGCAACCGCCGCTGGGCCACCGAACGCGGTCTGCCCGTGGCCTGCGGATATCGCCGCGGCGTTACCGCGCTGCGCCGTACGCTGCTCGCCGCTCGCGCCGCCGGCGTGCGCGTGGTGACGGCCTACGCTTTTTCGGAGGAGAACTGGAACCGTCCCAATGGTGAGATCGGCATCCTGATGCGGCTCTGCGCGCATGCCGCGCGACACGAACTGCGCCGCCTCGCAAAGGAAGGCTTTCGCGTGCGACTCTGCGGCCGAACCGAACGGCTCCCAGCCGCAACGCTACGCGCGCTGCAAAGCCTCGTGGAGCAAACCGCGAGCAACGACGGCGTCGTACTCAATCTCGCGATCGACTACGGGGGACGACGCGAGATCGGCGACGCGGTTCGCGCTCTGATCGAAGAGGTTCGCGCCGGACGGCGCGAGGCGGCGTCGATTGACGAACGCGCGCTCGCAAGCCGGCTCTACACGGCGGGCCTTCCCGACCCCGACCTCATCGTGCGCGCCGGCGGCGAACTTCGACTCTCGAACTTTCTTCTGTTTCAGTCGGCCTACGCCGAGTTTTGGGCGACGCCGACGTACTGGCCGGATTTCGACGAAAGCCATTTTCACGCGGCCCTCGACGACTTCGCCGCGCGCCAGCGCCGTTACGGAACGTAGCTTACGTACAGAGAAAGCCGTGAGTGTTGCCCGAGGGATCCGCATAGTCGCCGACGATCTCGCCCTTGTCGTTGATGCCGCGCGCCACGGTTGCGGCCGCGTTGGGGAAGTCGAGGGGATGCCATTGTGGAGTACCTGCCGGCTGCGTCACCAACAAGCCATGCGTGGCGCCCGAAGAATCCGTGTAGGAGCCGACGATTCGATCGCCGGATGCGATTCCTGAGAACCACGTATTGACGGAACCCGGATAAGATAGCTCGGTGTAAGAGTGTCGCTGGTAAAGCCAGCCTCGTGTCGACCCGTCGGATATCGTCAAGAAGCCGGCGATCGCGCCCGGATCATCGATCGCAGTGGCTTCGGCGCTAATCGCACCGGGCGGGTGAAGGTCAGTAAATCCCTCCGAGGCTGCACCTAAGCGGAATGGAACGGCAACGCCATCGCGGTTCAGGTGAAAGCCGACCGCGACCTCGCTGCGGTTTACGCCCAGAATCTCGGTTACCGAGTCGTTAGCGCCGCCTTTGCGGCTCCTGAAAATAGTCCAGAGGCCATCAATCCAGAAAAACGCCCAGGTGCCTTTGAGTTGGGGAGGATTTGTGACATATCCGACCATGACGTGCTTGCCGATGAAGCCGGTAACCATCGAGCTTTGAGCCCCGCTGTATCCCGCAATATAGCTATAGTCTTTCGGACGATAAGGAGGCCACGCTTGATAAGACCCGTTATCGTAGCCCAGCGCTAAACCATGAGAGTCGATCGCAATCAACTCGTCTTGGCCGGAATAATGCGGGTCGTCGAGCGTGCGGCAGTTCGTAGTCGCACGAACTGCGGAGGTGAAGGTAGGCGCCTGCGTCAGCCGTGAGGGGATTGGTGAGGAGGATGGCGGGCCTCCGCAGGCGCCCAGCGTCCACGCTAATGCCGGCCCTAGCGTTAAAGGGCCGACGGTTCGCCGGACGATGCCGTTCACGTCGGCCATTATGACACGACTCGACGCGTTGAGGCGTCAACGCAGCGAAGACGTTGAGTTAGAATGTTCGGCGCCGCCGCCAGGTCATGTTCGAGAGCGGCAGAACCGGCGACTACGGCAATGTCGATCGGTTCGTGGCTCCAAAGGCTTTGGCGGCCCGTCGGTAACGGCGCGCGTTCGCGCGTTATCGCCATCCTTGGCATGCACCGCAGCGGCACGAGCGCGATAACGCGCGGCGTTGCGGCGCTCGGCGTCTTCCTCGGTAGCGACTTCCTCGACGCTCAGCCGGAAAATCCAACCGGCTATTGGGAAGACAAGGGCATCGTCGATCTCAACGAGCGCGTCCTCAAAACGCTTGGCCTAACGTGGGACGCCGTCGCACCTGTCGACGCCGCGTTGCTCGAGTCAAATACGATGCGCAGACTCCGACGCAGTGCCGCCGCATATCTGCGCCGTGCGTTCGGCCGCCATGCGCTGTGGGGCTTTAAAGATCCGCGAACGATTCGCGTGCTTCCGTTCTGGCTCGATGTCTTCACCGCGAGCGCCGTCGACGACGCCTATCTTCTCGTGATTCGTAATCCCATGAGTGTCGCCAAGTCGCTCTTCGCTCGCCAGCAGATGCCGTTGGAGGCGGCGCTGCAACTCTGGCTCGCATACAGCATCCCGTTCTTCGACCGCACGGCCTCCAAGCCCACGATCGTTGTCGATTACGACCGCTTCATGATGGAACCGCGACGCGAGCTCGAGCGCATCGCCCACGGCCTGGCCGTCACGCCTCACGAAGTGGAACTCGCATTTGAAATTGATCGCTTCGCCAACGAGTTTCTCGACGAGAAGCTTCGCCACACGGTGTTTTCGATCGAGGACATCGAGGTCTCGACGCCCGCCGGACGATTAGCCCGCGACGTCTATGCCCTGCTCTTCGATCTCGCCTGCGACGTCAGACGCCCCGATGCAGCATTCTGGGCGCAGTGGCAGCTTCTCGCCGAACGCTATACAAGTAACATTGCCGGAAGCGGAGAAGGCAACGGAGATGGCTAGGCATCTCGCTGCGAAAATTTCCGAGGTAGCGCCGGGCACGACCCGGCGCGTCGTCGTTGACTCTACGGGAATACTTCTCTGTAACGTCAACGGCAAAATCTATGCGATCGAGGACGTGTGCACGCACGACGGCGGACCACTCGACCAGGGCGACCTCGAAGGAGAGTGCATCGTCTGTCCGCGGCACGGCGCGACGTTCGACGTTCGTACCGGCGACGCGCTCACGCTGCCGGCAGTCGTCCCGGTGATGACCTTCGAAGCGGAAGTCGAGGGCGACGACATCTACGTCGATGCATGACGGCCCGTAAATGAAAGTTCTCCTGCGGGTCGCCGCGATCGTGGCCGCAGTTCTGGCAATCGTCGTACTCGGTTACGCGATCAACGCAGCTCTCGGAATGCGCGCTCACGCGCGTTACACGGGAACGATCTCGGGCCTGCGGCTGCACGGCCCGGTTTCGATACTGCGCGACGATCGCGGGGTGCCGCACATCCTCGCCGCCGACGATCGCGATCTCTTCTTCGCTCAGGGTTACGTGGAAGGGTCAGACCGGCTCTTCCAAATGGACCTGCTGCGACGTTTCATCCGCGGCGAGCTCGCCGAAGTCTTTGGCGGCGCAGCGCTGCGCACCGACGAAGAGGAACGCGCCATTCCGATTCGCGCCATCGTCGCGGTACAGTGGGCGCGGCTCGATCTCCCGACCCGCCGCATCTTGGGCGCGTTCAGCGACGGCGTCAACGCAGCGATGCGGCGCGAGCCCCTGCCGGTTGAGTTTCGCCTCCTCGGCTACAAACCGCAACCCTGGACGCCGGAGGATTCGCTTGCGGTCGGGATGGCCGAAGTGCTGGATCTCATCGACGATTGGGACGCCATCGCACCTCGCAACGCCGTCTACCGCCGTGGCGGCTTACCGCTGCTGCGCGAACGCTTCCCGCTCACCGATCCATGCTACGACGCGCCCGTTACCGCCGGTTTAGCCGGGATGGCCGCGGGCGACCGCTGTAACCGTCGCCGATTAAGCACGCTGGTGAGCGAGCTGTCCGACGCGCGCGCACCGATCGGCAGCAACGAGTGGGCGGTTGGCGCGAACCTGACCGCACGTAAGCGCTCGCTTCTTGCCAACGATCCGCATTTGGGCCTCGGTATCCCCGGCGTTTGGTATTTGGTCGACTTACGTTCGCCGGGATATCACGTCGCCGGCGTGACGCTGCCCGGACTGCCGTCGGTCGTCTTGGGGCACAACGAACGCGTTGCATGGGGCGCTACGGCCGGCACGGTGACTTCACTCTCGGTTTTCGAGCCGCCCGTGCACCTGGACCAACGCAGCTGGGAGAACGAACAGATCGGCGTGCGGTTTGGACGCTCCGTAACCAAGCGCTACTACCGAACGAAGCGCGAGTTCGGCGTCACCACGAAGGACGGAAAGTTCGCGCTGGTGCGATGGGCTGCATACGACCATCCCGACTCGCCGGCGCCGACCTTCCTCGAGCTCGATCGTGCCGCATCGATCGACGCGGCGATCCGCGCCCTCGCCAAACTGCCGCAGCCGTCGCTCAACTTTGCGCTCACCGATACCACCGGACGCGCCGCTTACGTATTGACCGGAACGATTCCCGACGATCCCGTTCGCGCCCGCTGGTTTCATCCGGCCGCCGACTTGGCTCGCGATTATCCGGCAATTCCGTTCGGCGCCCTGCCGAAGGTCCGGCCATCGCGCAACGCGATCGTCTGGACGGCCAACAACAAGATGTACGACTCGCACTACCCGCTGCGCCTGAGCCCGCAGTTCGCACCGCCGTACCGCGCGTACCGCATCGCGCAGCTGTTGCGCTCGGGACATGCCTACGATGTCGATACTTTTGCCCGAATGCAAATGGACGTTCTCTCGCTGCCCGAGCGCGAGCTGGCACGCTCGCTCGCGCCGTCGGTGCGTCGTAGCGACGCCCCGCTCGCGCAATTGCTGACCGCCTGGAACGGCCAGATGGACGGCGGTTCAACGACCGCAACGATCGTGGAAGCAGCGCGCTTGCGCTTAACCGGCCATCACAACGGACGCATGCCGACGCTTTTGGAAACGGCCCGCTCCCTCGGCAATCCGTGGGCGCAGGCGACGCCGGCCGCGGCGGTGCCGTGGCAAGTCGCCGGTGCGGTGCCGGTGCCGAACTCGCTTGCGAAGCTCGGCGTAAACTTTCTCGACGGCGTCACGCTCCCGGGTAATGGCGATGCGTTTACGCTGCACGTGCAGACGCCCGGCTACGCGCAGAGTTTCCGCGCGGTGTGGGACGTCGGTGATTGGGATTCCGGCGGCATCACGCTGCCGCAAGGCGAGTCGGGCGAACCTGGATCCGGACACTACACCGATCAAGCCGCGGCGTGGATCTCGGGCCGGCTGTGGCCGCTGCCGTTCGGCGACGGCGCGGTGCAGCGAACTGCCGAGTCGCGCGAAACGCTCTTACCGTAGACTCCGCTAGCGTCCGGGCTTGACGCTGACGGTCACCCCGTCGATCTGGCGCTCGGGCGGAATGAAGCCGCTGATGAGCCTCATCTCCTTCCCGCCCTGCGGATACTTCCAGACGCCGATGACCTTGGGACGTTTACTTCGCGGCCCAGTCGGCACGATGAGGGCCTTTCCTTGAATCCATGACTGCGCGGCGCGAGTGCCGACGCCGGTGAGTTGCGTGGTGCTCACGATTTTGCCGCGAGAGTGGGAAAGCTTCAGCTGATAAATCTTCGGCTGGAAGCGAGTCTCGACCGTCATGTACGTACCGTCCCACTGAATCTGCGCAACGGCCCCGATGTTGTCGCGAAAGGCGATGTTGGTAAATTTTTGCGCCCCGGCGGGCAGCTCGGCGATCATGAACTTGTTGTTGTTGTCGTAGCCGTCTACGTACAAATTCCCGGCGGCATCGTAGCCGCAATACAACATCGAGTGCAGCTTCGAGTCATGATAGGTTTGCGGCGGTCCCCCGAAGTTCTGGCGGTAAACGGCGATCGAATCGCCGCAGCCGGAGAGGCAAAACACCACCACGGCGATGTTTTGCGTCGTCGGATCGACGGCGCAAGAATACGCCGTACCGGGCACCTTATATCTCGCCACCGGGCTCGTTCCGCCGTGCGAAAACTCGAAGATGGCGTTCACGCGCGTCACGAAAACGTCGCCGCTTGCGTCGGAGCACATCCCGAACGAACCCATCGCGATAGTCCCCAGCAGTTTGCCGCCGGGATATGTGAAAATATACGTTTTTTGGTCGCCGCCGACGTAAAGGAGATTGCCCTTCCCTGCGTCCGGAGAGATCGGGCCGCCCCCCGCGGCGGAGGAGAGCGATTGGTGCGGCGAGAGCGAGGCAGCAGGCATCGTGCAGCCGGAGAGCAGCACGGCAGCGGTAAGAATGGCGAGCGCACGGCAGCCTAACTGCAAAGCCGAAGACCTCCTTTTCGAAGCGGGCGGCAACGGTGGTTTTTCGGCGAGCAGTCCCGGCTCTCATTGTGAGCGGCCCCTCTCACCCGCCTCACGAATACTGCGTAAATGGCCCTGAAAACGTTGCGTGTGGCGAGCGATGACGGCTTCGAGCGTCTCTTGGAGCTTCTCGTTGCATACGAGTCAGATTTGCCGCCCGATCTGCGGCATGGCAGCGTTCCTGCGTTAGAATCGCTGCGTGCATCGTCCGCCGGGCGGAGCGGCGCGTTTCTCGCAGTTCGCGACGGCGAGCCGATCGGATGCGTCGCCGTGAACGAACTCGACGACGAAACGGCGGTGCTAAGACGCCTCTTCGTAGCGCCGGATCACCGCGGCGTTGGCGCGGCGCGATTGCTGGTCGAGACGGCTTTGACATTTCTTGAGGAAAACGGATACCGGCGCGTCGTACTGGACACGGAGAAGGAGCGCCTGCGTCAGGCATACGACCTGTATCGTTCTTTTGGATTCGAAGAGTGCGCGGCGTATGCCGAGGTCGACTACCGGTTTCCGACGTTCATGGAGCTGAGGCTGACGCCGGGGCAATAGCCGACGATCGGATTTGAACCGATAACCTATCGCTTACGAAGCGATTGCTCTACCGTTGAGCTACGTCGGCGCAAGCTATTGACTCCGGGCCGCCGCTCTTTCCACGGGCCCGGTGCCGGCCCTTCCCCTGGGGCAACCAGCCAAGGCCGTTTTTGAGCCGCCTTTGATGGCGTGCGGGCTGCCGGAGCGCCATGATTAACGTTACCATGAAACGCCTTGTGCCGCTCGCCCTTTTCCTCGCATTAGCCGCTCTCGGGACGGCTCGCGCCGATAAGGCCGCCACGTTCCACGGGCCGACCAGCACGTCGGAGAACGCCTTCGTCAGTGACATCACCAAAGATCTCACGTCGCGCTACCCGACCGCAGCCGACGCTGCGAAGGCCGGATATACCCGCTACACGACCGAGGATGAAACCGGCGCCATTAGTTACGCCAACCTGCAATGGCAGTCGGTAGACATTCGCCATCCCAGCCAGCTCTGGTACGACAAGAAGGGTCAGCTGCTCGGCGCCGATTACTCAATTTTGGTCAGCCGCAGTCCGTCGCGTCCGCAACTCTGGGGCGTAAACCCCGGACGTTGGGTCGAGTTCGACGGTCACATGCATTGGGTTACCAAAGACCCCGCGACGGGCGTGCTCACGTACGATCAGTGGGCGTGGGATAAGGCATTCGTCGCTGCAGGCGGCAACCCGGAGCATCCCGGTGCGGCGACGCTGGTTGCGATGAAGAAAGTCGACGACGCCGGAAACGTTGTAACGGTCTTTCACTTCCCGGCGGTGTGGGATCTTATCGTTTGGGTGAAACCCAACCCCAACGGAGCTTTCGCCGACAAGAATCCGCTAGTACAGCCTTAGCCCGGTTCGTTATCGTGGAAGGTCCCGCGCTTCGCGCTCGCATCGAGCTCAAGATCGTCGAGGAAGTAATAGACGATCTTTCGGTCGTCGAAGCCGACCTTCGCCAGTGACCGCCCGTTGATTTCGACGACCTCGTGCACGTGGCCGGTCCTGCCGGCGTACGCGTAGTTGACCTCGGTGTAGTTAGGATCGCCGGGCTTTGGGCGGGGCGTCGCCTTGACGCCGCGCAACGGCGTCTGATGCCTATGCATGGCGGCGAGGTTCGACGCGTCGGCTTGCGAAGCATCGCTCATGATCATCGAGTATCGAGGCAAGCGCCCGAAGGTCGCTTCGACAGCCTTCATCGCGCCGACCGCCGTGCTGATCGGCGACGTTGAAGTCGGCGAGGAGTCGAGCATTTGGTTCGGCACGGTACTGCGCGGCGACAACGGTCCGATTCGCATCGGCGTGCGGACGTCGATTCAAGATAACGCCGTCGTTCACGTCAGCGAGGGCGGGCAAACCATCGTCGGCGATGACGTGACCGTCGGCCACTCTGCCGTCATGGAAGACTGCCGCATAGAACGGCACGCTCTGATCGGAAGCAACGCAACGCTGCTCAACGGATGCAGCGTGGGCGAAGGCGCATTGATTGCGGCCGGCAGCGTCGTCGCCGAAAAGGCCGCCATTCCGGCGCGAGTCGTCGCCGCGGGTGCGCCTGCGACGGTGAAGAAAGCGCTCGAAGGTCAGGCGGCAACGTGGATCGAGGTTGCGGCCGACGAGTACGTCAAGCTCTCGCGCTTCTATCTCGCGCAAAGCATCGGCACGCCGGAGGACCACGAAGTTACGATCTAGGTACCGCGGATCGTCGCGTAAAGCAGCACGGCGTTTAACGCTAGAATAGCGGCCGCCGCGGTCGCCGCGAGCGCGGTCGTCCAAGGTCCGTTTACCAGCGACCCCATCGTCGCGCGGCGCGAACCAAGCCAAACCAGCGCGATCACCGGCACCGGCAGAACGAAGCTGAGCACGACCTGGCTAAGCACAAGCGTCTGCGTAACGTTGGCGCCGATTGCGACGACGATCACCGCCGGCAGCATCGTGACGAGGCGCCGCACCCACAGCGGCACAGAAAAACCGACGAAACTTTGCATGATGACTTGGCCGGCCATCGTGCCGACGACCGAGCTGGAAATTCCCGAAGCCAGGAGAGCGATCAAAAAAATGACTGCTGCGAGGTTGCCGAGCAAAGGCGTGAGCGTGCGATAGGCCGTCGTAATATCGGCGACGCCGGCGTGACCCGTCGAGTGAAAGACGGCGGCCGACATATACATCATCGCAAGGTTGACGACGCCGGCAATGGCGAGCGCGACGACGACGTCCGCGTACGCAAATCGCACGAGCCGCCCGCGGTACTCGCTGCGTTCGGGAACGATGCGGTCTTGCGTGAGGGCGGAATGCAGGTAGATCGCGTGCGGCATTACCGTTGCGCCGACAATTCCCACGGCCAGCAACAGGCTCGAGGAGCCGCCGAGCCACGGCACGACGGAGTGATAGAGTATTTGATTCCACTGCGGTCGCGAGATTAGCGTTTCGACGACGTAGCAAACGGCGATCACGCCGACCAAAGAGCCGATCAGCACTTCCATCGTCCGGAATCCGTAACGATGGAGCGCTAGGATCGCGTAGGTAACGACGGCGGTGATCACCGCTCCGACAAGCATCGGAATGTGGAAGAGCAGGTAAAGCGCGATGATGGCACCGAGAAACTCGGCCAAGTCGGTGGCCATAGCACCGAGTTCGGCGACGATCCACATGGCGAAAGTGACCGGTTTTGACGTGTTCTCTCGCGAGAGCTCGGCGAGATTCTTTCCGGTAGCGATACCGAGTTTTGCGGAGAGGCCTTGAAAGAGCATCGCCGTTAGATTGGCAAGCACGACCACCCACAGAAGGCGATAGCCAAAGCGCGCCCCCCCGGCGATGTTCGTTGCGAAGTTTCCCGGGTCCATGTAGGCGACCGACGCAACGAATGCGGGGCCCGCGAAGGGCAGCAGCGCCGCGATTCCACGGCGTTTCCCGGCGAGCGCCTCGTGCGCGGCGGCGACGACGCCGGGGCTGCCGGCGCCGACTCCAAAACTACGTTGCAATGCGCACCATCGCCGCGTGCTTGCGGCGCAGAGTAACGCGCCGCTTTCCGCAACGCACGATCACGCGCGTGGCGTCGGCATCTTCGACGCGCAGCAGCGAGCCCGGCAGAACGCCCGACCCGGCAAAGAGCGCGATCGCGTGGTCGTCGCGATCGTCGAGGCTCTCGACGCGCGCGCTCGCTCCGGCGGGCAGGCTCGCCAGCGTAGCTTGCGGCTTATTCTTGGGGAGCGTGTCGCCGTAAGGAATCGGGTGACCGTGCGGATCGCAGGCTGGCCGATGCAGCAGCGTAGCGATGCGCCACGCGACGTCGTCGGAAATGGCGTGCTCGATGCGCTCGGCCTCGGCGTGCACGCGCTCCAGCGGTACGTGCAGCGTCACGTGCAGGAACGTTTCGAGAAGGCGATGGCGCCGAATCATCGCGACGGCAAGCTTTCGTCCGCGACGTGAGAGGCGCAGGGGTTCCGCTGCGCCGCCGTGTTCGAGCAGTCCGTCGTTCTCGAGCAGCCGTTTTGCCTTGCTGACCGAGACGCGGCTGACCGCGAGATAACGCGCCACGGCCGCGGCGCGAACCGGCTCACCGCCGCCCATTTGGTAGATCGCTTTGACGTAATCTTCGCGCGCTCGCGTCGGCGAGCGGTCGCCCCCGACGGCGAGCAGCTCGGCTTTGTTAGCCATGGGTAATGCAAACCATGGTTAACACTTATCGCGCCCCGAAAGCAGTTTACCTTTTGGGAATGAAACGCAACACTAACGCGCCTCTAAAAGGGACGCTACTAGAAAGGCTCAGATTTAGTCGAAATCAAGGAGCCGAGGCCCGAAGTTTACTATGGTAAATGAGGGCCGAGGCGATGCAGAGTTCGGCTAAATCTGGGCCTTTACGGTGGTGGGAAGTGGGTTTCGTCGCCGTAGGGTAGGTAGAGGGTGAACTCGCGCTGGAAGCGGAGTTTGACGGTGCCCGTCGGGCCGTTGCGGTGTTTGGCGATTATGAACTCGGTGAGGTCGGGCTCGGGGCACTCCGGATTGTAGTAGCCGTCGCGATAGAGGAAGGCTACGACGTCGGCTTCCTGCTCCAAGCTTCCGCTGTCGCGCAAGTCGGCTAGCATTGGACGCTTCTCGCTGCGGAGCTCGACGCCGCGATTGAGCTGGGCGCAAGCGACGATTGGAACGCCGAGGTCTTTGGCCGTCATCTTCAGCGTGCGGCAGATGTCGGAAAGCTCTTCATTGCGATTGGCACCGCGCGAAAGCACACCGGGCCGCACGAGTTGGAGGTAGTCGATGAAGATCGCGGCCAGGCCGACCGTAGATTTGAGCCGGCGGCAGCGGCTGCGCACGTCGCTGATCGTCAACGCACCGACGTCGTCGAGATAGATGGGCAGATCGTTGAGCGTCCCCATCGCTCGCGAGATATCTTCCCACTGGTGCGGCTGGATGTTTCCGCGGCGCATGTGATTCATCGAGATGCGCGCTTCGGCGCAGATAAGCCGCTGGATGAGCTCGTTGTTCGACATTTCCAGCGAGAAGAACGCGATAGGCCCGCATTGCTCGCGGGCTGCCGCTACAGCCATATTGAGCGCGAATGAGGTTTTGCCCATGCCCGGGCGCGCCGCGATGATGATGAAGTTACCGGGCTGGAATCCGGTCGTCATCGCATCGATGTCGTGGAAGCCCGCAGTCAGACCGGTGCGGTCGCCGCGCATGTGAAAGAGCCGGTCGATGTGATCGAAGGCGTCTTTCATTAAACGGCTGACCGGCATAAACTCGGTTACGCCGCGGCGCTCGCCGATCGTATAGACCAGCTGCTCGGACCGGTCGAGGGCGCCGAGCACGTCCTGCTCGCCGTCGTAGCCGAGGTGAGTGATCTCGCTGCCGGCGTGGATGAGCGAGCGTAAGACGGCCTTCTCGTGGACGATCGTTGCGTAGTAGCGCGCCGAACCCGCGCTCTGCACCGTGTCCATCAAGGCGCTGATGTAGGAGAGCCCGCCGACGCGTTCGAGCACGTTGCGACGGCGCAGCTCTTCGGAGACCGCGATTTTGTCGAGCGGCTCGCCGCGCTCGAAGAGATCGACCAGCACAGTGAAGATCGTCTCGTGGACGTGCGCGTAGAAGTCGCCCGGGCGAACGATTTCGCCGACGGCGGCCATCATCTCGCGGTCGACGAGCACGGAGCCGATAACCGCCATCTCCGCCTCGAGATTGTTGGGCGGAATGCGGTCGATCGACGAGGGTAGCGGCTGAACGCTCATGAGGTTCGAGCCGCTGTGCGTCGGGTCGCCGGTGAAGGCCTTGTGGGTCGCTTGTGCATAGCGACGAAATTCTGCGGATGAAGTGTGCCACACGTGGTGGCACTCTGCCTAGACGGCAGCGCTAGCGACGGCGGCGCCGCGGAAGATTGTCGAGTACTTGCTCTACTCGCGAAACGGCGACGACGTCGAGGCCTGCCGGAGCGGCTTCGGCCTCGCGTACGTTCTCTTTGGGGACGATCGCGCAGCGCATGCCGGACTGACGTGCGGCAAAAAGTTTCTCGACGATGCCGCCGACGGCACGAACTTTGCCGGCGATCGAAAGTTCGCCGGTTACGGCAACGTCTTGCGGCAGCGGCGTCTTGGTCACCGCGGAGTAGAGGGCGAGAAAGATGCCCAGCCCTGCCGATGGTCCGTCGATGTTTCCGCCGCCGACGACGTTGATGTGCAGATCGTAATCGGCAACGTCTTTTCCCGTCACCGAACGCAGCACGCTCGCGGCGTTGAAGACGGAATCTTTGGCCATCGAACCGGCCGTCTGGTTAAAGCGAATCGTGCCCTTGCCCTTTTGAGAGGCGGGGAAGGCGCGCGCTTCGATCTCGATGATGCTGCCCATGTGGTGCAGCACGCCGAGTGCGAAGCTCTTGCCGATCTCGTTTCTGGCCCGTCCTCTGACCAGCGTGTGGCGAACTAGGCGGCTCGTCTGCACGACGTGGCGCACGTCGTCTTCGAGGATCGAGGGACGCTTGAGGCGCTCGACGTGCTTCCCGGGATGGAGACGAAAGAGTGCCTGGCCGTAGGCGTCGGCAACAATTTGCACCGCCTTGCGCCCTTCGATGGTGTACGAAGCGATCAGCTGCGCGACGCGCAGCGTGATGCGCGCGCCAAGACGCTTGACCGCTCGCTGCACGATCGAGAGTATCTGGTGCTCGGTTAGGGGCGCGAAGAAGATCTCGGCGCAGCGCGAACGGATCGCCGGATCGATCTCCTCGGGCTCGCGCGTCGTCGCCCCGATGAGAATGAAGTCGGCCGGTGCGCCCTCGCGGAAGAGCCGCTTCACGTACTCGGGCACGTTGGGCGCGCTCTCGTCGTAATACGAAGACTCGAACGTTACCCGCCTATCTTCCAAGACTTTAAGCAGCCGCGATTGCAGCGATGGATCCATCTCGCCGATCTCGTCGATGAAAAGCACGCCGCCGTGCGCGCGGGAAACCAGGCCCAGCTTTGGCTCGGGAACGCCGGCCTCGGCGAACTCGCGCCGGCTGCCTTGATAGATCGGATCGTGAACGCTGCCCAGCAGCGGATTGGTCGTCTCCCGCGGGTCCCAGCGCAGCGTCGTGCCGCTGGCCTCGACAAACGGCGCGTCTTTTGCAAACGGCGCGTGCGGCCGGGCCTTGGCCACTTCGAGCGCCAGGCGCGCGACCGTCGTCTTCCCCACGCCCGGCGGTCCATAAAGAATCGCGTGCTGCGGATAGGGCGAGCTGATCTTGGCGAGGAGCGCGCGGATTGCGGCCTCTTGGCCGACGACTTCTTGCAGCGTCTGGGGACGAAGCTGCGCCAGCGCCGATGCCGCCAGCGTGCGCCCCGAGAGCGTCTGCAGCTCCTCGAGCTTGGCTTGCGACGACGGCGTCTCGGGACCGCCGGTTTCGCGCAGCGCTTCGAGCTTGAGATCCTTGACGTACTCTTGATGACGCTCGGCCATCTTCTCGTTGACGCGCCGGTCGATCGCTTCTTCGGCGTGGCGCTGGGCGATGACGTCGGCCATCGCCTCTTCGATCTCGGCCAGCACCTTGCGTTGCTGCGGGCGCGTCGTAACGCGCTCGCGCGTCGGATCCTCGAAGACCAAACGCTGCAGGCCGCAGAGCCGGTCGGGCAGGTTTTGCGAACGCATCAGCTTCAGCGCGCTAACCTTGCCGGCGCGCAGCACGAGCTTGTCCTGCCCGAGAACCGAGGAGAGCATCTCGTAGAGCGCGCTGACGTAGCGGCTGAGCTCGTCTTCGACGCCGAACTTGCGCCGAAAACGCGTTGCGTAGGTGTGTTGCACGTTAGGCTTTTGCCTAGGCGGCCACCACGTCCACGACGGTCTTGGCGACAACGTTTTTGTGCAGTCGAATCTCGACGGGATAAGAACCGAGCGCCTTGATCTGATTGGTCATCTCGATCTTGTGCCGGTCGATCTCGACCGAGAGCACGCTCGCGATCGCTGACGCGACGTCGGCGTTGGTGACGGCGCCGAAGAGCTTGCCGTTGCCGCCGGCCTTTGCCTTGACGGCGAGTTTGGCCGACTCCAGCCGCGCCGCAAGTTCGCGCGCCTCGGCCAACTCCAGCGACTCGCGCCGCTCGACGGCTTTCTGCTGGGCGTCCAAGCGCGCCAGCGCGCCTCTGTCGGCTTCGCCGGCCAGCTTGCGCGGAAGCAAGAAGTTGCGAGCATAGCCGTCGGCGACGTCGACGATGTCGCCGCGTTTACCCAGCGACTTGACGTCCTGGAGAAGGATAAGACGCACCCCGGCTACTCCGAACCGAAGGGGAGGAAGGCAATGAGGCGGGCGCGCTTGACCGCGGTGGTGAGCATTCGCTGGTGCTTGGCGCAGTTGCCGGAGATCCGGCGCGGGACGATTTTGCCGCGCTCCGAGACGTATTTCTTGAGGCGGCCGACGTCGCGGTAGCTGACCGCGATGGCGCGATCCGTGCAGAAACCGCACGGCTTACGCTTGGTGCGTCGCTCCTTGACGGCGCGCTTAACTCTGACCTTGGCTGGCATGGTGGTCCTTTCGACTAGGTGGTTGGCGGCCTGGCCCGGCCGAATACGGCCGGCAAGACCCTAGCCAGGTGAAGCGGCAGTCGCCACACCACCGGCCGCTCTGCCGGAGCGCCCGGATTTCGCCTCGCAGGTTCGCGCCTGCGGCTGCCGGGGCCTGGCGGCCAAGCCCGTGACGGCGGGCCCCCGATGGTGTATAGTGTCCTAGTTACCCAGGCTTCGAAGTACGCAGGTTCGTTAGAGTACCCAGCGAGTCGGATCCGGAGAACATAATAACCCATACTGTCAGGAGATTCGCTCGCTACATGTATACAGACGAAACCCTTACCTGCGTTGATTGCGGACGTCCGTTCCCATTCACCTCGGGTGAACAAGAGTTTTTCGCGATGAAGGGCTTTACCAACAAGCCTAGCCGTTGCACGGACTGCCGTGCCGCCCGCAAAGCCGGCCGCTCAGGCGGCGGTGGCGGTGGCGGCGGCGGTGCCCGCGCCGGCGGACGTGAGATGTTCACGGCAACGTGCAGTCAGTGCGGAGGCGTGGCCGAAGTGCCGTTCCAACCGCGCGGTGACAAGCCCGTTTACTGCCGCGACTGCTTCACGACGCGTCACTCATACCGTTAAACAAAGGTCGACCGGCAATCGCCACGACCAGTGCGAAGAGCCTGCCTATGGGCAGGCTCTTTTTCGCCTTCACAGGAATAGCCCGCAGCGAATGAATCTAGTCTCGAGGTACGCCACCGGCGCCGGTCTTGCGCTTATCCACATTGCAGCGCTCGGCGTGTTTATACCGGCGCTCTTTCACATTTCCGATCTCGTCGTCTTCGCGATCTTCGCGTATTGCACCGGCGTTTTAGGCATTACGCTGTGCTACCATCGCGTGCTTACGCACCGCAGCGTGCGTTTGGTAAAACCGCTCGAGTATCTCTTGGCGTTTTTCGGGACGCTGGCGCTGCAAGGCGATCCCATCCGCTGGGTCGCAGTGCATCGCAAGCATCACGCCTACGCCGACCGGGAAGGCGATCCGCATAGCATCGAGCCCGGTTTTCGCTGGGCGCACGTTGACTGGCTTTACAAGCACAACGTCGCGTATCCGAATGAGGCCGAGATCGCCCGCTACGCCGCCGACCTCTATGCCGATCCGTTCTACCGGTTGCTGTCGTATATCAATCTGCCGCTTCAGCTCGTGGTCGCTGGACTGCTGTTCTATTTCGGCGGTTGGGCGTGGGTGATTTGGGGCGGCTTCGCGCGCCTCGCCTTCAGCTACCACTCGACTTGGTTCGTCAACAGCGCGGCGCACATGCTGGGCTATCGCACCTACCGCACCGTCGATCGCTCGACCAACTGCTGGTGGGTGGCGCTGCTCTCCTTCGGCGAGGGCTGGCACAACAACCATCATGCCTTCCCGTTCTCAGCGCGTCACGGCCTGAGCTGGTTCGAGATAGACATGACCTGGTGGCACGTGCGGCTGCTGAGCTTCCTGCGCCTCGCCGACCGGGTGAGGCTGCCTACCGAGGTGATGCGCCGCAAACTCGCGTACGCGAGTATTCCGCCGATTTCAACCCGGGCGGATTTAAAGACCGGAACGGGGTAGTATACTTCCACAGTCGAGCCGATGGAGGAACGCATGAATCAGCCACGCGCGCGTTGGGAGCGCCCGGACTTTCAAGAGCATCCGCTGGGAGCCGAGGTAACGGCTTATCTCAGCGCCCCCATCCGCGACCCGAAGCTCTAGGTCCCCGAGCGCGGAAACCAGCGCCGAGCCGGCTTTGCTGGCCCGGCTGCGTGCCGTTGGCGCGGAGCGGTACCACGACAAGCACCCCTTTCACCGGCGCCTCGTTGCCGGTGAGCTGACGCCCGGCCAAGTACGCGCCTGGGTAGCCAACCGCTACTACTACCAAAAACAAATCCCGGTAAAAGACGCCGTCATCTTGGCCAATCTTCCATCGGCCGAGCATCGCCGCGCGTGGATCTCGCGCATCGTCGATCACGACGGCGACGGTGCGGCCAACCGCGGCGGCACGGCGCTGTGGCTCGATTTGGGGCGCGCCGTCGGCCTGAGCGAAGACGACGTGCTTTCGGAACGCGGAGTCGCGCCAGGCACGCGCTTTGCCGCCGACGCCTACGTTACGTTCGCGCGCGTGCGACCATGGATCGACGCAGTCGCGTCGTCGCTCACCGAGCTCTTCGGGCCGCCGGTGATGGAGCGCCGCGTCGAAGCGATCGTCGCAAATTATCCGTGGATCGATCCGGAGGGCTTGGCCTACTTCCGCCAGCGCATTCCGCTGGCACGCAAAGATGCCGATTGCGCGCTCTCGTGGGTTCTAGCCGAAGCGACGACGCCCGAGATCGAGCAGCGCTGCGTCGACGCGCTGCGCTTTAAGTGCGACGTGTTGTGGTGCATTTTGGATGCTACCGCGCTGTCGTGCGGCGCCGTGCCGTGAACCGCCAGACGCCGCTCTCGCTGGGGAAGGGCGTCAAGCTGCGCCACGACCGCGATGGCGGCGTCATGCTGCTCGTGCCCGAAGGAGCGCTGATGCTTAACGCAAGCGCCGCGGCCGCGCTGGAGCTGGTGGACGGGCAGCATACCTTCGACGACATCGTCGCCGCCGTCGTGGAGCGTTTCGACGTGACGGCGGACACGGCGCGTGCGGAGCTCGACGAGCTTTTTGCACGACTGGCCGAGCGCGGTTTTCTGCGATGACGCCGCGGCCGCTCTCACTGCTCTGCGAGCTGACGTATCGCTGCAACCTTCAGTGCCCGTATTGCTACAATCCGCTACGCTTGCGCGACTACGCCGACGAACTCTCGACGCAACAATGGGAGAGCGTACTGGCGCAGGCGGCCGGCGCCGGCGTCGTCCAGGTGCATTTTTCCGGCGGCGAGCCGACGCTGCGCCGCGATCTTCCCGACCTCGTGTCGGCGGCCTCGCGCTTGGAGCTCTACACCAATCTCATCACTCAGGGAACGTTCCTGGACGACGCGCTGCTCGACCGGCTGCTGGCGGCCGGACTCGACCACGTGCAGATTTCAATTCAAGCGCCGGAGGCCGAGAATGCCGACCGCATCGCCGGCACGGTCGTACACGAAAAGAAGCTGGAGGCGTTGGAACGCGTACGCGAGCGCGACGTCGCGCTGACGCTCAACTGCGTGCTGCATCGCTATAACCACGACTCCCTCGACGAGGTGATCGCCTTGGCCGAGCGGCTCGAGATTCGGCGCCTGGAGTTGGCCAACGTACAGTTTTATGGCTGGGCTTATCGCAACCGCACGGCGCTGATGCCGACGCGCGAGCAGGTGCGCCGGGCCGAAGCGGTGGTGAATGCCGCGCGCGAGCGTTTGGCCGGGCGAATGGAGATCGTCTACGTGCGCCCCGATTACTTCGACGATTTTCCCAAGCCGTGCATGAACGGGTGGGGCCGCGAGTTCATGACCGTGACGCCCAACGGCCAGGTGCTGCCGTGTCCCGCTGCAGCGGCGATCGAAACGCTGAAGTTCGAGAACGTGCGCGACCGCCCGCTAGCGGAGATTTGGGGCGAATCGGATTCGTTTACTCGGTATCGCGGCACGCAGTGGATGCCGGAACCGTGCCGCTCGTGCGAGCGCCGCGAGGCCGATTGGGGCGGTTGCCGCTGCCAAGCCTATCTGCTGGCAGGCGATGCCGGCGCTGACCGATCCCGCCTGCTCGCTGAGCCCCGCGCATGATTCGGTCGTGGCGCTGCGCGACGGTCCTTCCCAAGAGGTCGCGCTCGTCGCGCGCCGCGCGTGATCGTTCGAGTCTTGGGCTCGGCCGCCGGCGGCGGCGTACCGCAGTGGAACTGCGCGTGTTTTAACTGCGGCGAGGCGCGCGCCGGCCGCGCACCGCGCCGCACGCAATCGGGTTTGGCGGTAAGCGCCGACGGCGAACACTGGCTGCTGCTCAACTGCTCGCCCGACATCGCCGAGCAAATCGAAGCCTTCGTACCGCTGCACCCGCGTCCGCCGCGCGGCACACCGATCGGCGGCATGCTCTTCACCGATGCCAACGTCGACCACATCGGGGGATTGGCGGTGCTGCGCCAGCGCGGACCCCATTCTTTCGTCCTGCGTTCGAGCTCGCTCGTGCGCGCCATTGCGAAAGCACAGCCTGCCTTCGCGCCGTTTGCGCTTTCTCCACATAGCTGGCTGGAAGTACCGCTTCATGGTTTCTGCCCGCCTACGGCGGAGGCGAACGACGTGGTCGGCGATGCGCTTAGCGTTCGCGCCTTTCCCGTCGCCGGAACGACGCCCGGCTACGACGGGCGCCGCGAGCTACCGGGCGCCGTCGTCGCCTACGAAATCCGCGACCGCGCCGGCAACGGTCGTCTGCTCTTCGCACCCGTTTTCGCGGACCTCAACAACGAATTGCGCGAAGCAATCGCCGCCGCCGACGTCGCGTTCCTCGACGGCACGTTCTACTACGACGACGAGATGATCGCGGCGGGGCTGATGGACAAACGCGCTCGTCATCTGGGACACCTGCCGCTTGGTGGGCCCGACGGCACGCTCGCGCTACTCGGCGGACTCAACACCCGCGTCGTCTTCACGCACGTCAACAACTCCAACCCAGTGCTCGATCCGAACTCCGAGGAGTTCGCGATGCTTCGCACGAGTGGCGCCGCCGTTGCGTACGACGGGATGGAAATCGGCCTGTGATCGCGCACGTGCTGCTGACACTGGTTCTTCTCGATGCTACTCCGGTACGGCTCGCGATGCAGGAAACGGCCCGATCTGCAAGTCCCTGCGATCCAAAGATAGTACTGCCTACCGGGATTGACTTATGGCGAGCGGCGTACGAGCGAGTACAAGATCACCAATATAAGGCCGCGGCACGGGCCTATTACCAACTGTTTCTGTGCTCGGATCGCGGATGGACGCCAATTAATCCATTAGTGCGTGACTACGATCAAATGGAACCATACGATGCTGCGGTGGATGCGGCCGCTCAAGGAAAGTTTCTCACCGCCATTGCCGGCCTAAAACGAATATTGAACGTTCTACCCCAGTTCGGAGAAGCGCGCTTCTTGATCGGCGTCTTTCAGTGGTCCGCTGGAATGCATACTCAGGCGCGAGCGACCTGGAGTAAAACAATTACGGCTCCGTACTTTACGCAGCCGCCCGATTTTGACGAAACTCCTCGCGTAGTAACGGAAGCCGCAAAGTACCTCTGGTGGGCCTCAGAGCGCGATTAGACGCACGGGCGTCCGAGGGATGGATCTCGGACGCCCGTCGTGCCTGTTGAGCCTCCAGAAGACTGTTAGAACAGATTCCAGAGATACTGGTTGTAGACTTCGTGGTGGTACTGCACTTCTTGCGCCTTTACGAACGAGCCGAGTAAACGCGGGCAGCGATCGGCGCTCGCCTGTTTGAGGTCCGCGTAGCGGTTCTTCACGTCCTCGCCCAGCAGCTTAGACGTCCATTCTGAGGTGCGGAACGCTGCGAGCGCGTCGTAGATATTATCGGGTAGGTAACGATCGGCCTGACGCAGGTTCTTCATGTTGCTGGTGCTTCCGTCGAGGCCGGTCTTGAAGACGGCCAGCATCACCATGTAAGGATTGGCATCGGGCGCAACCGACCGAACCTCGGTGCGCATGCTGCGTTCGTTGCCGATTGGAACGCGAACCATCGATCCGCGATCTACGGCCGAGGCTTTGATCTGATTGGGCGCTTCGAAGTGCGGGTCGAGCCGGCGATACGAGTTGACGCTCGAGTTGAGCATCAAGCAGATATCGTTACCGTGCGTAAGGATGCGGTCGATAAACTTCCATCCGAACGCGCTGAGCTGCTCTTGGCCCTTTGCATCCCAAAAGAGATTACGCCCGTTCTTGCTGACCGAGACGTTAGTGTGCATGCCGCTGCCGTTGACGCCGACGACCGGCTTGGGCAAGAAGCTCGCGGTCATGCCCAGCTTGGTCGCCACCTGACGGCAGATCAACTTGTAGAGCTGGATCTGGTCGGCAGCCGCCACGACTTCCCCGTAGTTATAGTTGATCTCGAACTGCGAGGGCGCGACTTCCGGGTGGTCCTTTTCGTTTTGGAAGCCCATCGAGCGCTGCACCTCGGCAACCGTGTCGATGAAATCGCGCAGCGGATCGCCGGGAAGCGAGTGATAGTAACCGCCGGTATTGACGTACTCGAACTTGCCGGTTTCGTGAAAGTGCCGCTCGGCATCGAGTCCTTGGAACAGGAAGCCTTCGATCTCGTTGGCAGCGTTGAGCGTGTAGCCTTCCTTGGTGTAGCAGTCGTTGGCAAACTTCTTGAGCGCCCCGCGGACGTCGCCGCCAAACGGTTTGCCTTCGCGATCGTAGACGTCGCCGAAGACCAGGACTTTGCCGGGACCAAAGACGTCGGCGGGCCCCCAGTAAAAAGCGCTCCAATCAAGCGACAAACGCAAATCGCTCTCGCGCTGCGGCGTGAAACCGCGGATCGACGATCCGTCGAAGGTGAGATTGTCGTATGCCCGCAGCAAAAACTTCTTGTCGTAGTCGAGCATGTGCAAGCGGCCTTCGAGATCGCTGAAGAGCACGGTCAGCGCCTTGATGCGCGGCTCGTCGGCGAGATAGCGGAGCCGCTCCTCCTGCAACGCGCGCATCGGCACGCGTTCTTGGCGCTGTCGCTTGGCGCGCAGGTTGAGTTCCTCGAGCTCGGAGTACGGAAGCATCAGGAAATCGCGCAAATCGGCGCCGGAGGGCATCGTCGTCGAATTCATCGTCGTGGGTCTCCTTGACGTGGCGCGTGCTATTTAGCTCGACGCTTGCACAATCGGTCGCGCCCGCCTTTGGACAATCGGTAAAACGATTTGCGTCGGGGGCGAACCTACGCCTTGGCGCCCAGCGCTTGCGACAATCGCCCGCCATCGGGACTTCCCAGCCCGGTGCACGGGTCCCAGCCGGGACCCGCCTTGTATGCGCCGTTGCTGCCGCTGGTAATGTCGTGCAGCGGTCCCGGCGAGTTGGGATAACCCGGAACTGCGTAAAGGCTAGCGTTGACGAAGCCGAGATTGTGCCCGAGTTGCTGATTCATCAGCGCGATGAGCGCCGCCCAGAGCGGCGCGGCCGCACTGGTTCCCGCGGCAACCATCTCCGAGCCGTCTACCCGCAGGCGATAGCCGGAGTTGGGATCGGCGTCGGCCGAGACGTCGGGGACGCCGCGTCCGCCGCTCGAGCCGGCCGGCGGCACCGGCACACCCGCCTTCGACTGCCAGTCCGGCCGCACGAAATAAGCGCTCACGCCGCCCCCCGAATCGCTCCAGGCGCTTTCGGCCGAGATGTGCGAACCGGACGCGGTTAAGGTCGTGCCACCGCAACCCAGCGCATAGGGACTCGAACAGGGAAAGTCGGCGTGCGACTGGCCGTCGTTTAGTCCGTCGCTGGATCCGCCGTCGCCCGACGCAACGCAGACGGTCACGCCGACCGCGGCGGCAGCTGCGATGGCGTTGTTGAGCGCTTCGCGGGCCTGCTGCGTCCAGTTGGGTTCGGGGGCGCCCCAGCTGATAGAGATGATCGACGGCTTATGCGTCGAGTCGTGCACCGCGGTCGTCACCGCGTCGACGAATCCCTGATCGGTGTTTGGCGCGAAGTAGATGACGAGACTCGCGCCGGGAGCGACGGCGCCGGCGATCTCGGCGTCCATCATCACCTCGACGTCGGCATCGCTGTCCTCCCCCGGCGCGTTGCGCCCGCCGTCGACCGAAACGATCGCCACGGTCTGCGACTTGACGCTCAGCGACGAAAGATACGTATCGTAATCGGCTTGCGTGAAGCCGCCGCCGAGTTCGAGGATGGCGATGCACTGCCCGGTTCCGGTAACGCCGGCCGGAAAGTCGTAGAGCGACGCGACTTGGACCGGCGTGAACGACGTTTGCGGCTGTGCGGCGATTCGCACGCGCGGTTCGGCCTGCGGCCGGTCGTCCAGACCCAAGACGGCTACGACGATGCCTTCTAGGTCGGCCGGGACGCTGAGCGAACCCTCACGCCCGCGGAAGGTAACGCCGCCCGTCTCGCAGCGTTTGAGATGCACGCCGAAAGCGGCACTCATCTGCGCGACCGTGCCGCGCAGCACGACGCTGCGCCGTCCCACGCTGCGCTCGACCACGTTCAAACCGTGGGCGCGCGCGAACTCCTCTACCTTCTGCAGGTCGGCGTCGTCGGCGCCGTACTCGCGTGCAAAGGCTTCGCGCGACATCGCGCCGGGCGGCGGCGTTTGCGAGCGCCTGGAGCGGACGATGAGCGTGACCAAGCTCTCGGCGTTCGGATCGGCGTCACCCAGCACGCGCGAGCTCGCGGGCAACACGCGTTGGCTTCCGGGGACGGTCCATCGCTGGCTCATGTAGATCTCCTGCGGTTAGTGCAATGCGTAGAAGAAACGAACGACGTGAAAGAAAACGGGGGCGGCAAAGATCATCGAGTCCACTCGGTCGAGGATGCCGCCATGTCCTTTGATGATCGAACCATAATCCTTCACGCCGCGATCGCGTTTGATGGCCGACATCACCAGTCCGCCCGCGAAGCCGAGCAGCGCGATCATCAGCGAGATCGCCGCCGCGGCCCACGGGCTAAACGGCGTCAGCCACCAGAGGGCCGTCCCGATCGCCGTCGCGCTTAAGACGCCTCCGACGAAGCCTTCCCACGTTTTGTTCGGGCTAACCGAGGGTGCGATTGGATGGCGTCCGGCCAGCTTCCCCCAGACGTACTGCAGCACGTCGCTGAGCTGATCGACGGTCGCAAGAAAGAGCAGCAGCTTGGCGTTGGGCCCGTATCCGGGGATGTCGAGCATCAGCAGCGCCGGTGCGTAGCTCAGACAGTAGACGCAAATCATCAAGCCCCATTGAATCTTGGCCGCGCGTTCGAGAAACCCGCGCGTGTCGCCGGCGATCGCCATGATCGCCGGCAGAAAGAGAAACGCGTAGACCGGTATCACGATAACGAATCCCGACCAGCGCAGACTGAGCAGATAGTACTGCAGCGGCGTAAAGATGAAAAACGTCCAGAAGAGCGTGTGATGGTCGGCGCGGCGCGTTTCGACGAGCGTGAGATACTCGCGCAACGCGAGGAACGAAAGCAGTCCGAAGAGCACCAGCGAGCCGGTCGGTCCGACGATTAACGTCAAACCAAAGATAATGCAGAGTCCCCACCAAGCGCGAATGCGCTGGTTGAGGTTGTCGATGGTGCCGCGCGCCGACGGCGCCCGAATCGCAGCTTGCAGCGCCAGCCCAACGATGCGTGGCGACGACCAGGAGCCCGAGAATCCCGGCGCCGGCCCACATCAGCGGCGGATCGATTCGCTGCCAGAGAAGCGTCATTGCGTCTCGAGCGCGCAGACCGCGTTGCGCGCGCGATTGAGAAAGTCGTTCTTCGGCTCTGCCGGATCGAAGGCGAGCGGCGAGCCGAAGGTCAACCGGCTGATAAAGGGCACCGGCAAAAACTCTCCTTTAGGCAGAATGCGATTCAGGTTCTCCATGTACGCCGGAACCAATTGCACGCCGGGCTTCTGCCGGCAGAGATAGTAGAGACCGCTTTTAAACGGCGCCACCGCTTCACCCGTTCCGCGCGTGCCTTCGGGAAAGATGATGAGCGAGTAACGATCCCCCATTCCGGCGGCGATGCGATCGATGGTTTCACGCGCTTGGGCTTCGACGCCGCCGTTTCCGTGGCGCCGCGGAATGAGGAGCGCGTTAAAGACGCCCACGGCGACGGTGCGGCGCAGCCCGTGGTCCCAGTAATCTTCCGCTGCAACCGGCCGGGTGAACGTGCGAAATTCGCGCGGCAACGACGACCAGAGCACGACGAAGTCGAGATGACTGGTGTGATTGGCAAAGAAAATGCTCTGCCTCTCGCTGGGAACGCCGTCGCGCCACGTTACCTGCACGCCGCTGACGGTGCGCGCGATACCGGCGATGAGGCTCGCAAGCGGACGCAGGCTCATCGCCGTTCCAAGTCGCCGTATATCAAGGCGAGACGCCGCACCAACGTCACGGTTGCGCCGACGACGATCAACGCCAGCGCGATCGCGAGGATTTGACCGTGCAGTAGGATTTGACCGTACAGTCGGAAGAGCGGCTCGAGCGTGGAGAGCACGCAGGCGACGGTCATGACGGCCATGCGATGTTGCTTGGCCATCGGGCCTTCGAAGTGGTGATGCCCGGTCATCGAGGCACCCAAGAGCCGAACGTACGCCGTAAGCACGGACAGCACGCCGGCGAGCCATCCCAACGCTGGTCCCCACGAATAGCTCGACAGTGCGTATCCCGTGCCGACGAAGATCGCGAGGTCGGCGAACCGGTCGGGCACGTCGTTGAAGAGCTCGCCGTGAGCGGTGCGGCGGCCGCCTTCGACCGCGACCATTCCGTCGAGCAGATTGCAGAGCAGCCGCAACTGAATGAGGGCGGCGGCCGCAAGAAGTTCGAGGACGCGCGCGATACCGCTATCGGCACCGCTGCGCCAAATCAGAAAGCCGGCGGCGATCGCGAATATCAGTCCGGCGGTCGAGATGGCGTCGGGCAATACACCGAAGCGGCTCAGCGCGCGAGCCATCGCGTGCGCCCATCCCTTTCGGCGCGTCGCCAGCGGGCGTCGCTGCGGCTCGGGCTCCATTCTTCGCACCTTCCCCGCGCTCGCTCGCTTTTCCGTGGCCGCTCGACGAGCGCTCAGGGAACCTTGGGCCCGCTGCGAAAGAGTCGGTTGTGATGAGATTAGCGACCGTTTTAACCTTCGCACTGGTGACGCTCGGCGCGGCCGGCCCAGCACTAGCCGCGCAACCCGAAACGTGGAGCGTGGATCCGGTTCACTCCACGGCACAGTTTACGGCGCGCCACTTTGGCATCGTCCCGGTGATCGGCACGATTCCGATACGCAGCGCGTCGGTCAAACTGAATCCCGGCGAGCAGCTTCCTATCTCGGTGACGGCCGAGTTCGACCCATCGAAGGTCGACACGCACAACGACATGCGCGACGGCGACTTACGCTCGCCGCACTACTTCGACGTGGCGACATATCCGAATATGCAATTCGTTAGTACGAAGATCGAGGGCGACGCCAAACATTTCACCCTCACCGGCGACCTCACGATGCACGGACAGACGCATCCGGTTACGCTTGCCGCCCAAGTCGTCGGCGCGGGCAAATCGCCGCGCGGCCGATCGATCGTCGCCTACGCGGCAACCGCGACGATCGATCGAACCCAGTGGGGAATGAGCTACGGTCCGATGATCGTCGGCAGCAGCATCGACATTTCAGTCAACATAGAGGCCGACGCCCCGCAGTAGCGAGCCTTAACTATTACGAATCTAGTTGACAAATCCGCCCGCGACGGCTAGAGTGGTATTAGATTTGTAATAGTTGGGAGGGCCGGTGTCGAGAAAGAAGTCGGTCGTGCTTACCGACCACGAGCTGCGTCTCATGGAGGTTCTGTGGCAGCAAGGTGACGCGACCGTCGCCGACGTGGTGAGCGCGCTCGCGCCGCCGCCGCTGGCATACAGCACGGTTCTCACGACGCTACGCACTCTCGAGCAGAAGGGTTATATCGCACACCAAGAGGCGGGGCGGGCCTACCTATACCGGCCGTTGATCGCCCGCGATCAGGCGGCAAAATCCGCGGTGTACCATCTTCTCGACCGTTTCTTTTCAAGCTCGCCCGGCGATCTCGCCGTCGCGCTGCTGGACGACACGCGGCTCAACGACGACGACGTCGCCAAGATCCAACGAATGCTCGCTCGTGCCCGGCGGAGGCAGCGATGATCGATACGATCCTTATCAATGGGCTCTGGCAAGGCGCGCTAGTCACGGCGCTTGCCGCCGTCGCCACGGCTTCTTTATCGCCGCGCGAAGCGACGACGCGTTACGCGATTTGGTTTACGGCCCTAATCGCGCTGGCGACGGTGCCGATTATCAGCGTTTGGCACCCGGAACGCGTGCTGGTAACTCTGCCGCCCCCAATCCTGACCGGCACGGCTGCGACGTCTAGCGCGGCGGGCAAGGCTGCCATTGCCGGCGGTACGTGGCTGGTGCTTTTCTGGCTTATCGGCGTCTCGGTCGCGCTCGCGCGGATCGCCTTCGGTTTCGTTCGCATCGCGCGAATCGTTCGCAACGCAACGCCGGCGCCGAACATCGGACCCGAGGTAAGACTGTCTAACGATATCTCCATCCCCCTCGCCGCAGGGATTCTCTCCCCCGTTATCTTGCTGCCGGCGCGCATCGTGCCGAGTCTCGACCCACGCGATATCGCCAGCATCGTCGAACACGAGCGCGCGCACGTTCGCCGAATGGACGTCGCCGGCAACATCGTGGCACGGCTAATCCAAGCCTTCCTCTTCTTCAATCCCTGGGTCTACGTCATCGGCCATCAGCTCGTCAAAGAGCGCGAGTTTGCTTGTGACGATTGGGCCGCGCATGCGACCGGAAAGCCGGACGGCGTCGCGTCCTGCCTGGCCCGCCTCGCCCAGAGTCGCGACACTGCACGAGTACCTTTACTTACTCCGAGCGCAATCGGCTCGCGCCCATTGGTCGTCGGCCGAATCGCGCGCCTGCTTAGCGGAAAGGGCTTTGACTTGAGAATTAATTATTTTGTACTGAGCGCGAGCATCTTGGCTCTCGGGACGCTCGCTCTGCTGCTGCAGACCGCCGCCGGCTTGGCTTCGACGGGCACCGCGGTCGCTACGAGCGGATCGCCTTCCAAATGCTATTCCAGCGTCAAACCGCTCGACGCGGCTCCACCGAATATATCGAAAGCGGATTACCGCCCGAACGTGTCGGCAAATGCTCTCGTCATCGTTGCTGCCAACGGGCATCCTACCAGCGCGAAAGTCGTGAAGTCCAGCGGCAGCGACGCAATCGATCGTGCCACCGTCACGGCGGCAATGGCGTCAACCTACTCGCCTCAACTCGACGCATGCAAGGCCGTCACCGGCCAATATCTCTTCCACGTCCAAACTGCCCCGTAACATTGCTCTGCGAGAACGTAAAAGCCCGGCCTAAATCAGGTCGGGCTTTCCATTGCGCCGGTGAAAGTTTAGAACGGAATTTCGTCTTCGAGCTCGTCGGCGTGGGCATCGCCGCCGCCGGACGCTGCCGGCGCCGACGCTTGCGACCCGCGGCCGCCGTTAAAGCCGCCGGCGTGATCGCCTTCGGCATCGTCGCGACGCGAGGACAGCATCTGCATGCCCGAGATCACGACTTCGGTGGCTTGACGCCGAATCGGCTGGCCGTTCTCGTCGCGCAGCTTGGCATCGTCGTAGGAACGAATCGAGAGCCGTCCCTCGACCAGCACGGGGCTGCCCTTCTTAAGGAACGTATTGCAGGTCTCTGCTAGGCGCTCCCAAGCGACGATGTCTACGTACATCGTGTCTTCCGGCTTAGCGTCGCGCTTATTGGGATTGACCGCGATGCGAAACTTCGTCACGGCCGCCGAACCGGAGCTCACATAACGTATCTCCGGATCGCGGGTGAGGTTTCCCACCAAAATGACCTTGTTGAACGACGCTGCCATACCTTACTCTCTTTCGCTGACTCAAAACGATTTGGTACGATTTTTAGCGCCCCAGAGTGTCAGCAGTGTGGCACAGATGTTACCGGAACGCTGCCTTCGATTTAGGGCTGCGGCTGCGGCGGGGGTATCGTACCGGCCGCCATGGCCGCCATGTGCGTCTGCATCTTGGCATCGAGCCGCACTACGAGCGCTCGCAGCACGTCTTCATGTAGCTTAAGCTGCCGCTCGAGCTCCTTCGAGGCCGCGGCGTCGCTCTTGAACTGCATGACGACGTAGTTGCCTTCGCGCGAATCGGCGATTTCGTAAGCGAGCCGCTTCTTGCCTAAGCGTTCAATGCCCACGACTTCTCCGCCCTGGCCTGTGACGATCTCACCGATCGCATTCGCCCGCGTCTCTACCTCGCTCTCTTCGAGCGACGGCCGCAAAATATAAGTTACCTCGTAGTCGGTCATCGGTTCTCCGTTGGTAAGGGGAAAGGGGCCTATTTGAGCGCCACCCTGAGAATTCCCGTGCCCGGCGGCGCTAGGAGTCGGAACGCCGCCCTTGGAACGACGGCTCGCATCCCTTTTTTATTTAAGTGGACCTGCTCGCTACTTCAGGAGAGGAACCATGGTTAGCAAGCCACGGATCGCCGTCGTTTCGCTGGCGCTGCTCGTTTCGGCCGGGTGTTCCCCGGGCGCGACCGGGCTCGGCGGAGGCCCTGGAACGGGCGGCATCTCGACCCCGGCCGACCGCCTTCACGGACTTCTACCGCAGACGAAACGGGGGACGGGCCCGAGCGGATACATCTCCCACGTTATCGTCATAATTCAAGAGAACCGTAGCTTCGAAAACTTCTTCGCCGGCTATCCCAACGCTAACGCGCCGACGTCCGGGTGCGTCAATCCCAACGTCCATGGAAAGCTTCTAGAGTTACCGGCCAAGCGGTTCAGATCGGGTACCGGCTGCCCCGCCGGCGACACCACGGTTTCCCTCAGTCAGACGACCTTCGCGAAGAACGCCGACATTCGCCACGATTGGGACTCGTCGATTACCGAATGGAACAAGGGAAACATGGATGGCTTCGGCGCGTACGGGAAAAAGAACGGACAGTATTTAGCCTATCAATACATCGAGCACAGCGAAATCCAGCCGTACTGGGACATGGCCAACCAGTACGTGCTGTCGGATGCGATGTTTCCGACCGAGTTCGGCGGCAGCTTCACCGGGCATCTGACGCTGGTCGCCGGCACCGACGATCTCAATCCGAGCAAGGCCGAGGTGGACTTCCCCAACGGCATATACGACGACTGCGACTCACCGGCGGGCACCAAGAGCTCGTATCTCGATCCCAAACGTAAGGTGCACCGCTTTAAAGGGCCCTTCCCCTGCTTCACGCAGTGGAACACGATCGCGAATCCCCTGGACAGCGCGGGGGTTTCGTGGAAGTACTACGCGTCGAAACAACTCAATGCCGGCTTCTGGGAACCGTTCGAGGCGATCTCCTACGTGCGCTATGGTCCGGACTGGAACAACATCATCGCTCCCCAAACGCAGTTCCTAACCGACGCAGCCAACGGAAATCTCGCCTCCGTCAACTGGGTTTCACCTAGCCACGACGACTCCGACCATCCTACGTATCATAAAGATACGGGGCCGTCGTGGGTCGCCTCCGTGGTCAATGCCGTCGGCGAAAGCTCGTATTGGAACACGTCGGCGATCGTCGTTATCTGGGACGACTGGGGCGGATTTTACGACAACGCACCGCCGCCGCAGCCCGACTATCGAGGGCTGGGCATGCGCGTCCCGTTCCTCATCATCTCTCCCTACGCCAAGCAGGGCTACGTGAGTCATACGCAGCTCGAGTTCGCCAGCGTGCTGAAGTTTATCGAAGAGGTCTATGGTCTCGGTTCGATCGGATCGGGCTCGCAAGGCTACAGCGATCAGCGCGCCAACGATCTGCACGACGCCTTCGACTTCAGCCAAAGCCCGCGGCAGTTCGTACCGTTCGGATCGAAATATAATAAGGAGCACTTCCTCCACGAGCCGCCCTCGAACGAACCGGTCGATACCGAATAATCCGGAACCGAGGCACTAAATAAAGAGACCTCCGATGCTTCGGAGGTCTCTTTACGTCGGTGCGTAGAGTCTCGTTATTGCGCGAGCTCTTCGAGATCGTTCTTATTAGTGTCGGTAAAGAAGAGCGCCGTGTTGCTGTCGGTCGTTCCGGTTGCAAGCAGCGCGTAAACGCCGGCCGTCTTGCTTTGATCGACGACCTTGGTCGCCAGCACCTTACCGCCCGGGGTCATTTCGACGAGCGTATTACCGCCCTTCGTGTTGGCAATGATGAGATTGCCGTTGGGCAGCAGCGTCGCCGCGAAGGGAGCGTCAAACGGCTTGCCGCTGTGGACCAGCATCGCGCACGTGGTCTTAGGATGCGCGCACTTGAACGTCTTGCCGCCGGGGTTGACGATGATCTCATCTTTTTCGAGCAAGTTGCTGGCGTGATCAAACGCCACGAGCGTATTGTTGGCGCCGTCGACGATGTAAAGCGTGTCGACGTTCTTATCGTACGCCATACCGGACGGACCGAGGATGCCCCAGCCCGCTGCCCTTGTTGACCTCGAAGCCCTTGGCTACTTCCAGCAGTTTCCCGGTACCGTAGTTTCCGGTGCTCAAGCTGACGATCGCCCCGGTCTTGGCGTCGCTGGTATAGATGAACTCCGGTTGGTAGAAGTTCGTAAAGAACGCGTCGGCGTTGCCGAGCGGCATGACGAGCGGCGAACCGTACGTCTTTTTGAATTTCCCGTTTTGATCGAACGCCGCGAGCTCACCGGTCGTTTGGCCCGCGCCGAAAACCTGATTGCCCATCGTCGTCATTGCGTCGCCCACGCAGCCGGCAATGTCGCTGCTCTGCACCCACTGTACCGGCTTGGAGTTGGGCTTGGGATCGAACACTTCCATCGTCGTGCCGTTGCCGGGCTTTCCGGACGAATCGGCGTAGTTGCAGACGAGCAGCTGCCCCTCCTTGAACCCGAATTTGCTCTTGGCAACGGAGAGCGCGCGCGGCCCCGTGTCGCCGTTCTTCGGGTCAACGGTCGAACCGATGACGGCATGCTTGGTGAGCTTCTTGAGAATCGACGTGTTATCGGCCGGCCGAAACGCGACGGCCGGCGCACCGGACTGCGGGACGCCCCCGGGCGCGTTTGGCGTAACGGCGGCCCCATTGCCGCCGCACGCTGACGTCGCGAGCGCTGCGGTCATCGCCAGCAGCGCCGGACGAACGTTGAGAAGTAGCATCAGAGTATCCTTATTTTACTGCTGGAGCTGGTGGACGTTGTTGTCGTTGATGTCGGTATAAAAGAGCGTGGTATTCGTGTCGGTCTTTCCGGCAGCAGCCAAACCGAAGATGGCTGGACTGTTGCCTTTGTCGGCGACCTTGGTTGCCAACACCTGACCGGTCGGCGTGAACTCGACTAGCTTGTTGTCCTTAGTATTGGCCGCGATGAGATTGCCGTTAGGCAGTAACGCCAGTGCTACCGGGCCGTTAAGCGGGCTGCCGGCAAGCACCAGCGTGGCACACGAGTCCTTCGGATGCGCGCACTTGAAGGTCTTGCCGCCGGACTGAACGACGATCTCGTTCTTTACCAGCAAGTTGCCGGGATGCGTGACGGAAATGACCGTGTTGGTGTTGCCGTCGACGATGTACATCACGTCTTTCTTCTTATCGTATTGGAACCCGGAAGGCCCGAACGCACCCCAACCCGATCCGCTCGTGCCGAAGCCGCTGATCACTTGCGTTTCCTTGGGGTTTCCGTAGGGTCCGACCGCAAAGCTGACCACGCCACCGGTCTTGGCGTCACCGACCATGATGTATTCGGCGGCGTACGCCTGGGGGTTGAAGATATCGCCGTCGGCAAACGGCTTGACGATGGGCGAGCCGTACGTCTTGCCGGGCTTACCTACATGGTTGAAAGAGAGGCAGACGCCCGAGGTCAATCCACAAGCGTAGACGCTATTGCCCGAAGTGATCGCGTTACCGTCGCAGCCTTTGATCTTCGTGTTGGTTGCGAAAGTGCTGGGTGCCGACCCGGGCGTCGGATCGAGCACTTCGATCGTCGTGCCGTTTCCGGCGCCGCCGGACGAATCGGCGAAGTTACAGGTGACCAGTTGACCTTTCTTCAGTCCGTAGTTTGCTCCAACGATCTGCAATGAATGCGGACCCTTATCGCCGTTCTTCGGATCCACCGTCGTTCCGATGACGACGTCTTTAGTGAGCTTCTTGAGTATCGAGGTGGTATCGGCCGGTGAGTCGACTCCGCCCTGGGTGAGCGAAAGCTGCGACGCGCCGCCGGTGCCGGCCGAGCCGGGCAGTGTGCCGTTGCCGCCGCAACCCGCGGTTAAGAGTAATGCTCCGAGCATGAGCGACGCGGCACGTTCCTTCGAAAACATGGTGAACCTCGCTGGTAAACGCAGTGACTTGTAGTGAGTGCAGCCTTTCGAATCGCCTTTTTGTACGCCCTTCCCGAGCGAGCGACCGCCGTCACCTTTTAAGAGAAAGTTCTTACAAAGAAAACTATAGTCATTACGACTCCAATTGCAACTACGAGCGCGCGCGCGACCGCCTGCGGGACGCGTCGAAAGACGCGTGCCCCAACGTACCCGCCTAGCAATGCAACCAGGGCCATGGGCAAAGCAAAGTGCCAATCGACGATGCGGGCGATTAAAAATGGAATTAATGCAACGCCGTTGATCGCAACCGAGAGCACGTTCTTGATTCGCATTCTGTGCGTTGAAGTTGGGGAGCCCCGAGAAAGCAAGCACCGCGAGCATCAAAATCCCCATTCCCGCGCCGAAGTAGCCGCCATAAATTGCAACGCCGAACTGCACCACGATCTGCCACGGCGCGTGACGCGGTGCGGCGCCTTTGTTACGAACCAACAGCGGACTGAGGGCAAAAACGATCGTCGCAAAGAGCAGCAGCCACGGGATGAGCCGCACGAAGAGCGACTGCGGCGTAACCAAAAGCAGCGTGGCGCCGATCAGCGAGCCGACGACGCTGACCGATATCACCGGCAAGAGCAGGCGGCGGTGTTCGGCAACCTCCTCGCGGTAGCCGCGCGCGCTGCCGATCGTTCCGACCCACATCGCGGCGTTATTTGTCGCGTTTGCCGAGATGGGCGGCACGCCGGCAAAGACCAGCGCCGGAAAGGAGAGGAAGCTCCCGCCGCCGGCAACGCTATTCATGACTCCGGCTGCAAATGCGGCGGCAGCCGGCACGACGAGCTGCGCGCCGAGCACGTTAGAGCTAAAGGGCCGTTCGCTCGCGCTTGGTGACGCGATAGACGCGCCGCACGTTTTTGAGCGTTTCGAGCTTGGTGAGCAGCTTGTGCAAGTGGTCGAGATCGCGAATCTGCACCGTCAAGCTGGTCACGGCAACGCCGTCCTTACGAACGCGGGCGTTGACCGAGCTGACCTGCGTCTTGAGCTCGGCGAAGACGGCCATGATGTCCTGAAGCAGTTGCGAACGGTCTTCGGCTTCGACCTCGACGTCGACGCCGTGGGTGAGTCCCTCAGCCGCGATCCACTGGGACTGCAGGATCCGCTCCGGCGTGGCGTTCATAAAGGCTACGTTCGGGCAGTCGGCACGATGCACGCTCACCCCGCGGCCGATGGTGACGTAACCGATGATCGGATCGCCGGGAACCGGCGAGCAGCACTTCGAGAGGCGCACCAGCACGTCGTCGACGCCGGCGATGCGCACCCCGGTCGAGCGCCGAATGCTCTTGCGAAGCGCCGGTTTGCGCCCGATCTTGGTGAGGTCGACAACGTTGTCGTGCTTGACTTCGTCGCGAACGCGATTGGCGACGGCTTGCGCCGATGCATCCCCGAAGCCGATCGCCGCAAACAGATCGGTCGGCGTGGCGTAGTTCAGACGCGCGGCGATACGTTCGAGCAGCTCGCCGCGGGCAACGTCGGTGCGCAGACCCGCGCGCGCCAGCTCCTGCTCGAGCGCTTCCTGGCCGGCTAGAACGTTCTCCTCGCGGCGCTCCTTGCGGAACCACTGTTTAATCTTGTGCTTGGCGCTGGAGGTCTTGACGATCGAGAGCCAGTCCAGCGACGGATGTCCGCTCGATTTATTTACGAGAATCTCGCAGATGTCGCCGTTCTGCATCTGATAGTCCAGCGGCACGATGCGCCCGTTGGTCTTCGCGCCGACGCAATGGTTGCCGACGTCGGTGTGCACCTGGTAGGCGAAATCGAGCGGCGTCCCACCGGCGGGAATCGAGTAGACGTCGCCGCGAGGCGAAAAGACGAAGACCTGCGAGTCGAAGAGATCGAGCTTGAGGTTCTCCATGAAGACGCGCGAGTCGCGCATGTCTTTCTGCCATTCCAGCAGCGCGCGCAGCCAGGAGAGCTTGTTCTCGAACTGATCGGCCTTGCCGCCTTCTTTATACCGCCAGTGTGCGGCGATGCCGTACTCGCCGGTGCGGTGCATTTCCCAGGTGCGAATCTGAATCTCGAGCGGATCGCCGCTGGGCCCGACGACCGTCGTGTGCAGCGACTGATACATGTTGGGCTTGGGCATCGCGATGTAATCTTTGAAGCGCCCCGGCAGCGGCGTCCACATCGCGTGCACCGCGCCGAGCGCCGCGTAGCAATCCTTGACGCTGTCGACGATGATCCGGATGGCGGTCAGATCGTAGATGGTCGAGAAGTCGCGGCCACTCTTGATCTTGGAATAGATCGAGTAGAAATGCTTCGGCCGGCCCTGAATCTCGGCGTTGATCTTGAGCTCTTTGAACTCGTCGCGCAGGCGCGCGATGCCCATCTCGACGTCGGCTTCGCGTTCGCGGCGCGTCTTGGCGACGCGCTCGACGATGTCGTGATACGACCCGGGGTCGAGATAGCGCAGGCACTCGTCCTCGATCTCCCACTTGATCTTCCAGATTCCGAGCCGGTGTGCGATCGGCGCGTAGATGTCGAGCGTCTCGCGCGCGATGGCTTGCTGCTTGGCCGCCGGCAGGCTCGCCAGCGTGCGCATGTTGTGCAGCCGGTCGGCCAGTTTGATGATGATGACGCGGATGTCTTTGGCCATCGCCAAGAACATCTTGCGCAGGTTTTCGACCTGCGCGTCCTCTTTCGATTGATAGGGAATGCGCGTCAGTTTGGTCACGCCCTCGACGAGGCGCGCGACCTCTTCGCCGAACTGCTCGCTGACCTGTTCGCTGGTTATCGAGGTGTCTTCGACAACGTCGTGCAGCAACGCGGCAGCGATCGTTTGGTGGTCCATCTCGAGCTCGGCCAGGATCCCGGCGACCGCCAATGGGTGCTCGATGTACGACTCACCCGAGGCACGCCGTTGGCCCTCGTGGGCCGCGTCGGCGAGCTCGTAGACGCGCGTCAGCCACCCCGCGTCCAGCGCGGGGTCGTAGCGACGTACCCGCTCGATAAGCTCTGAGATCGTCATCGGTATCCGGCTATTATAACTCAACGCGCGCCGGGGCGCCGAAGTCGCCGCTTTTTAGGGGGGACTGGGCGGCGGCGTGGCCGGCGAGGGCGTGACGGTTTCGATGTCGAGCCGGTTCTTGAAGAGAACGGTCGCGATCTTCCCCTGGGGATCGAGCGCGATCCAGAAATAGATCGCCCCCTCGCTGCAGAGCATGTGGTAAAGATAGCCCTTCGCGCCCGGCGGGAAGTCGGCGGAGAGCCACGGCCCCATGTAGACCGCGTCGGTGAGCGGACCTAACTCGGCCAGCGCTTTCGAGGTTTGCGCGAGCTTATCGTCGGTGAGTTTGTCGAGGACTTGCTGGTCGTAAAGACTCTTGTTGATCTGGCCGGCCTGCCACAGCACGAACTGCTGGCGCACGAGCTTGGTCACCGCCGGATCGGCGATGGCCACCGGAGTCGGCTCCGGCGTCGGCGTCGGATGCGGACGCGCCGAACTCAATGCGGGTACTGCGACGACTAACGCCGCGAGCAACAGCAGCGCTCTAGCGAGCTTCATCATGCCGGCCTAATACTCGATGAACGCAACCACGTCGGTGTCGCCAAGCGCCGCGCGCCCATCGAGATCCTTGAGCTCCACCAAAAATGCGAAGGCTTCGACGTGGGCGCCGAGTCGTTCGAGCAACCGCGCCGTAGCCGCCGCGGTGCCGCCCGTCGCGAGCAAATCGTCGACCACCAAAACGCGCTCGCCCTTCTCCAACGCATCGGAGTGAATCTCGAGCGAGTTTGTGCCGTACTCGAGCGCATACTCCTCGGTCAGTCGATCGTGAGGCAGCTTGCCTGGTTTACGAACGGGGATGAAACCGGCACCGATCGCGTAAGCAATCGGCGCGCCGAGAATATAACCGCGCGCCTCAATGGCGACGACGTGGTCGATTCTCCGGTCCTTAAAACGCTCGACGAACAAGTCGATGGCGCGCCGGAAGCCGTCCTTATCTCTAAGAAGCGGCGTAATATCGCGAAACAGAATTCCCGGAATCGGAAAGTCCGGAATCGCTCGAATTAGCTCTTCGATCTCCACGCCAGCCGGGTTTGAGTTTCGCACGGGATTGGCCTGCAATTCCGCTGTCATCCTGAGCCCTTCGACTCGCTGCGCTCGCTCAGGATAACGGGAATCAGACCTTCAGTTCGACTTTTTCGAGAGCGCCTTTCGTCGAAACCACATGATGGTTGAGGCGCAGCTGGTCGGGTTCGAACCCGAAGGCGAGTCCCAACAACTGCGGCAGATGGAAGATCGGGACGCCGATGTCTTTCTTGAGGACGCGCGCCGCGTCGGGTTGCTGTCCATCGAGATTGAGATGGCAGAGCGGACATGGCGTGACGAGCAGATCGGCGCCTTTTTCCTTGGCCTCGATGATGTGGTTGCCGCCCATCGCCAGCGCCTTGTCGCGATTGAAGGTGAGCATCGGGAAGCCGCAGCACTTGGTCGCGCCTTTATATTCGACCGCTTCCGCGCCGAGCATCGTGATGAGACGTTCGAGATAGCCCTTGCGCTCCGGTCGCTCTTTGAGACCGAGCGATTCGACCGGACGCAGGATATAGCAGCCATAGAACGGCGCAATCTTCAGACCGGTCAGCTTGCGCTTGATGGCCGCGCGAATCCGATCCTCGCCGATGTCTTCGAACAGCATCCAAAGCAGATGCTTGACTTTGGTCGTTCCGCCGTAACGGAAGCCTTGATCGGCGATCGTCGCGTTGGCGCGCTCCAAACGCGCTTCGTCGTGGGCGAATTGATAGTTGTGATTCGAAAGCACGCCCTGGCAGGTGCTGCAGATCGTCATTAGGTCTGCACCCTCGGCTTCGGCCATCGCCAGCGTGAGGCCGTTGAGCGCGTCGGCCAGTTCGGGATTCTGCTCGCTCAGAACGCCGGCACCGGTGCACGGCGCTTGCGTCAGCTCGTGCAGTTCCAGGCCGAGCGGTTCGGCGATCAGATTCGGCCGAGACGTAGAGCTCGGGACATGCGCCCTTGGAGACGCAGCCTGGAAAGAAAGCTACCTTCACTTAAATCGTCCTCCGACGCGCTGGAAAATCTTCCGAATCCGCTCGACGCCGGGAATCGCCTTGTGAATGATCGGCGGCAGCTTGCCGGCACGCGCCATGTTGAACGCGCTGGGCAGCGTCTTGAGCTGTCCGATAATGTTGAAAATGCCGGTTGAAAGCGGCATCAGCGTGAGCTCGTTGAGCCGTCCGCTGTGCTTAACCGACGAAGCGAAGGCGTCGGCGTGCCGCGTTCCCGCATTGTTGGTGAAGCCGGCGTCCACGGCGAGCTTGCGCAGTTTGAGAATCTGCTCGAGCGGTTCCACGCCTTTGGGGCACTGCGTCACGCACTCATAGCAGTGCGTGCAGTCCCATATGCCCCCGGGCTTGCTCAACTCGCCGAGCCGCTCTTTGGTTTTGTCGTCGCGCGGATCGCCCACGTAGCGGTAGGCCTGCGCCAGCGCTTGCGGACCGAGAAAGTCGGGGTTGACGGCAAACGACTCGCAATCCATCAAGCAGGCGCTGCAGCTAATGCAGCTGACCTCTTGAATGAGCTCCTCCATTGAGGCGTTTGGAACGCGATACTCTTGGTTGGCCGGCGGAATCGGCTCTTTGTTCTCCAGCCACGGCCTGACCGCCAAATGCTTCTCCCAGAACGGCGTCATGTCGCAGACGAGATCGCGAATGATCGGCATCGAGGGCGGCGATTCGACGCGCGTCTTGCCGTCTTTGGTAAACGCCGCGAGCTTGCTCTTGCAGGCGAGATTGGCGTGTCCGTTGATCCACATCGCACACGATCCGCAGATCGCGCTGCGGCAGGCGCAGCGCACCGCCAGCGACGGATCCTGATACTCGCGAATGGCGATCAACGCGTCGAGAACGACGGCGTGCTCCGGAAGCTCGACGGTATAGGTTTGGTAGCGACGCTCCGGCGATTTGTCCCACGGCGGCGGAAACGACTGTCCCGGGAACCGCGGTGTCGGCGTAGATGCCTTCGGAGTTGTAGCGACCGACCTCGATGGTGAACTGCATCAGTAGCTGCGTACCTCGGGTTTCCAGCGCGTGAGCGTGACCGGCACGTGAGACAGCGCCGGCTCGCCCGATTCGCGGAAGGTCAGTAACGAATGCTTGAGCCACTCCTGGTCGTTACGCTCGGGGTGATCTACGCGCGTGTGCGCGCCGCGGCTCTCGGTGCGATGCAGCGCGTCGCGAATGATCGTCTCGCCGCAATCGAGCATGTAACCCAGCTCGAGAACGAAGGTCAACGCTTGATTGAAGATGCGCCCCTTGTCGCCGACGGCAACGTTCTCGTAGCGCTTGCGGAAGCCGTGCAGCGCTTGGAGCGCCTCTTTGAGACCGGCATCGGTGCGGTAGAGCCCGACTTTGGCGTCCATCATCGTCGCCAGTTCGAGCCGCAGCCCGGCACAGGTCTCGCCGGTGTACGGACGCGAGAGCAGATCGGTAAGACGGGCTTGTTCGCGGCGCAGCAAGTCTTCGCCGCCGCCGCTTTGCGGCACGCTCTTGGCGTACTCGGCCGACGCCTTGCCGGAACGGCGTCCGAAGACGATCGTGTCGAGCAGCGAGTTGGCGCCGAGACGATTGCCGCCGTGCACGCTGACGCAGGCCACTTCGCCGGCCGCATAAATTCCCGGAACTTTGGTAGCGCCGTCGACATTGGTCTGGATACCGCCCATCTGATAATGCATGCCCGGACGGACCGGAACGGGCTGTTCGATCATGTCGATATCGAGATAGTCGAGGGCCATCTCGTGAATCTGCGGGAGTTTCTTGAGGATAACGTCGCGTCCGAGGTGGCGCAGGTCGAGCAGAACGTTGCCGTCAATTCCGCGCCCTTCGGCGATCTCGGTCGCTTCGGCACGCGATGTAACGTCGCGCGCGGCCAGTTCCATTTTGTTGGGCGCATACTTCTTCATGAAGCGGTCGCCCTCGGAGTTGAGTAAATAGGCGCCTTCGCCGCGCGCCGCTTCGGTCATGAGAAAACCGCTGCCGGCAAGTGTCGTCGGATGGTACTGCACCATCGCCATATCCATGAGCGGCGCGCCGGCTCGATAGGCCAGCGAGTAACCGTCGCCGGTGCAGATCAGCGCGTTGGTGCTGGGCTCGTAGAGACGCCCCAGTCCGCCGCTGGCCACGATGACCGCTTTTGAGCGCAGCAGATGCAGCTCGCCGGTAACCATCTCCAGCGCGATGAGCCCGCGGCAGGCCCCGTCTTCCATGTGGAGCGCAGTGGCGAACCACTCTTCGTAAACTTTGACGCCCGCCTTGAGAATCTGGTCGTAGAGCGTTACCAGCAGCGCCTGGCCGGTAATATCGCCGACGAAGTAGGTACGCGCCAGGGACGCCCCGCCGAAGGCGCGGCGGCCGAGCTTACCCTCCTCGTTGCGATAAAAGATGACGCCCATGTGCTCGAACTCGATGATGTCGGCCGGGGCCTCGCGGCACATAACCTCGACGGCGTCCTGATCGGCGAGATAATCGCTGCCTTTGACGGTGTCGAAGGCGTGCGACTCCCACGTGTCGTCCTCGGAGATGGCGGCGTTGATGCCGCCCTGTGCGGCGCTCGAGTGGCTGCGGATGGGATGGACTTTGGTAACGATGGCGACGTCGGCGCCGGCGCGTGCCGCTTCCAGCGCGGCCCGCATGCCGGCTAGGCCCGCGCCCATAATGAGGATATCGTGATCTGCAATCACGAGGCGGTAGTTTCCCGAAAGGCCGGCGCTACATTTCGAACGGTTGTTCGAAGGTGCGAGCCGGGCGGCAAATGGCTCATGTCGACCGTTCGAGCATACCGAGCCGGCTTGACCACCGATATGCGTTTCGTAGGAATCGAATGGCGCCGCGGGCGGCGAACTGCCGATTTATGTGCACCTGCCGAATTCAACGCCACGAAATGCTCTTCGGGCTTCCGCTCGAGAGCGGCGTCCATCGCTGCATGGCCGGCGCGCAGCCGATTCGCCGCCGCAGCTGGCTGGCCGGCGTCGGCTCCGGCATCGCGCTCGCCTGGGCGTCACCGGGATGGGTCGCGGCCAAACTTACCGGTGAGACGCTGCAGTACGACTACGTGTCCTCGGGAGTGGTCAAAGGCATCGCAGACGACCGTGCGGATGCCCGACGGTTCGCGTCAGGTACGTTTCGAGTTCACCGACCGCGGGCGCGGGCCCAAGGTCCGCAGCACTATCGCCGTGGACGGCACGGGACTGATTTCCGACCTCCACACCACCGGCTACAATTATCTGAAGGTAACGGTCAACGAGCGATTCGCCGTGCGCGACGGCAAGGCAACGTGGACCAATGCGGCCGAACGCGAGACGCACTCCAACACGCCGCCACGCTTCTACCCCAGCATGGACGGCACGCCCGAGGAAGGCGCGGTTATGGTCCGCGCAGCAATGCGTGCTTCCAACGCAACGCTGCCGCTCTGGCCCAGTGGTTCGACGCAGGTTTCGAAGGTCAAGACGCTCACCGTTTCGGGCGGCGGAACGAGCGAACGCGTCACGATGTACGAAGCGACGGGTCTGGATTTCTCGCCGTTACCGCTCTGGCTCGACGACAACGGCGAGCTCTTCATGTCGGGAAGCATGTGGGGCGCGGTCATCCGCACCGGCTGGAAAGGTGCGCTTCCCGAACTGTTCGACGCGCAGAACGAGCGCACGGCCGAGCTCGGGCGGAAGATCGCGCGCACGCTGCCGCAACGCTCGGCCACGGCGATTGCGATAACCGGCGTAACGCTCTTCGACTCGCCGGCCGGCGGGGTCGTGCCGAACTCGACGGTCGTCATTTCCGGCGAGAAGATCGTCGCCGTCGGCGGCCCTGAGACGAGCATCCCCGGCGATGCGCGCCGTATCGACGGCAGCGGCCAGATCGCTGCTGCCGGGGCTATGGAACTCGCACATGCATCTCGACGCCAGCTTCGGGCCGCGCCTTTTGGCCGAAGGCGTCACCACGATTCGCGATCCCGGCAACGCGCCGGAGTATATCGCCAAAACGCAGGCGCAGTTCGCCAACGGCGAGCTGATCGGTCCGCGCGTCATTATCGCCGGATTGATCGACGGCACCGGCAAGTACACCGCGCCGATCGGAACGACGACCGGCACGGCGAGCGAGGCCGTCGAGCAGGTGCGTTCGTGGAAAAAGACCGGGGCGGTGCAGATCAAGATCTACAGCTCGATGAGTCCCCAGCTCGTGCCGGCGATCGTGAAGGAAGCGCACGCGCAGGGCATGCGCGTCAGCGGCCACATCCCGTCCGGGAATGCTGGCGCAGGACGCGGTCAACGAAGGCTTTGACGAGATCCAACACGTCAACTTTCTCTTCTTGAACTTCATGCCGGACGTGAAGGACGAGACGCAGACGCCGGTACGCTTGACGGCAACGGCGCAGCGTGCGGGCACGATCGATCTGCAGAGCCAGGCGGTCAAAGATTTCATCGCGCTGCTCAAGAGTAAAGACATCGTCAGCGATCCAACGGTCGGAATCTTCTACACCGATACGATGACGCGCACCGGCGACGTCGAATCGACCGGCTTCGCCGAGATCGCGGGCTGGCTGCCGGCGCAGGTGCGGCGCACTTTGACGACCGGCGGATTGCCGACAGGGCCGGGACTCGACGCCAAGTATCGTGCTTCGGCCAAGGCCTATCTCGAGATGGTAGCGCTGCTTCACCAAAACGGCATCCGTATCGTCGCCGGCACCGACGACGTCTTGCCGGGCTTCGACTTGATTCACGAACTGGAGCTTTACGCGCAGGCCGGCCTTCCGGTGGAAGCGGTGCTGCAAACGGCGACCATCGTTCCGGCACGAGTCATGAAGATGGACGACACCCTGGGCTCGATCGAGACGGGAAAGCTGGCGGACATGATTTTGGTGCGCGGCAACCCGATGCAGAACGTTTCGCAGCTGCGCAACGTAACGACGACGATCAAGGGCGGCGTGATGTACGACACCCGCGCGCTCTACGCGACGGCCGGAGTCCAAGCGCCTCCGGCCTAGTCACTCGCCCGCCTCGTCGCAGTAGAGGTCCTGACTCAACCCGTCAGGAGGCCTCATGCTGCAGACCCTTTCCATTACGCCGTCGCGCCGCTCGCTGGAGTTCGGCATCTATCGCGACGGAGATAACAATCTCGACGCGATACAGGAATCGACGCTGGCGCAAGCCTTGCGAACGAGCGAGGCCGACTCGCACGTCGAGTTTACCGTGGAAGACACGACGCGGCTTCGTTCCGACGGGGACGCGATCGAATCGGGCGACTTGCGCACCGAGCGCTACGTCATCGCCGACGGCGGCGTCGGCCAAGCTCGCGTCGGCGCCCCGCAAGACATGAGCGACGAAAAGAATTTGGCGCAGTTCGTCGCTCGGACGCTCGATAACGCGCAGGTGAACGGCGCGAAACAGACGTGGGTGGAGTTGGTCGACCACGGGGGTGGCGACGGCGGCGGCTTGGAGACCGCCGACGGCAGCGTCATGTCGATGCCCGACATCGCGCGCGCAATCGCCGACGGGGTCGCGATGCACGCCGCCGCTCACCCGGAGGACGCCGGCCGTTCCGTCGACGGTGTCGTCGCAAACCAATGCTTGATGGACACGCTAGGCTTCGCCGACGCGCTGTCGCACGCCGGCGTGCGATATCTCGCCGCCAGTCCGGAGACGATGCTCGCGCCTGGCGTCCCGAGCGACGTCGCTCATTCAATCGCCTCGAACGAACGCAATCCGAACGCGATGGCAAAGGCCGTCGTCAACGACGTCATGCGCACGAAGTACGACGCGGGCGGCTTGGGGCGTTTCGGGCCCGCGGCGGCGTTTGACGTTCTCGATCTCAACGCGTCGAAACTCGATGCCGTGGAGCGTTCGATCAAACGTCTGAACGACGACGTCGGCACCGAGGCCGGATGCCCGGGCGTGCGAAGCGTCGTACGCGAGGACGCACGGGCGATCGAGGGGATGGTGCGCTTTCCGCAAGCCGAACCGAGACATGCCGTGGCGCGCCGATCGCCCGGCTATCGCTTTTTATAATACGCTCGCGACCGACGGGCGCCTCGACGCGCGCTTGCGCGGCGATGCAGCGCGTGCGGAGGACGCAGTGCGCGATCTCGTACTGGCGCATCGCGAAAGCGACGACTTTGCGCCCTTCGGCGGTGCCGACTACTCCGATGCCGTCGGGCCGACCGTTCACCTTCCCACGAGCCGGCGACAAATCGACCCGTGGGCATCGCACGGCGTCGTCGAAACCAACAACGCGTTTTACCATAACGTTGACCAAAGCGAGATGACGCGCGCTTTGGCGTAGTGCACTCGAGCGAGCGTCCGGTGCAGATTAGAACCGGTTAAGAGCCTGTTAGCGGAGGCCCCTCCGGGGTAAAGCTTTTGCAAACTGCGTCGAGGCGCGCACTAACACCAAAGGAAGCAACATGCGAATCAAACGATCGTTCACAGCCCTAATCGTCCCCCTTCTCATCGCCGCCGTACCGTTGAGCGCGTCGGCGCAGGTAGCCTGGGGCATCGGCGTCGGCTTCGGCGGCCCGGGCTGGGGTGTCGGCGTTACGCGCAGCTTCGTACGCTCCGCCCGTCTTGCCGGTGTACGCGCAACCTGCGGCGCCGTATCCCAACTACCAATGGATCCCGGGCTATTGGGGTTACGGAGGGCTACGGCTACTATTGGGTACCCGGCTATTGGACGCCGCCCCCGGTCGTTGGATACTACTGGACGCCCGGCTACTGGGGCTACTCCGGCGGTGCGTACGTTTGGGATCCCGGTTACTGGGGACCGACCGTCGGTTTCTACGGCGGAATTAATTATGGCTACGGCTATTATGGTACCGGTTTCGTCGGCGGCTACTGGTCAGGTGGTGCTTTTAACTACAACACGGCCGTGACGAACGTGAACCGGACCGTCATTCACAACACGTACAACAAGACGGTCGTCAATAGAAACGTCGTCAATCGCGGTTCGCGCGTCAGCTTCAACGGCGGTCATGGCGGGATCCATGCAACACCTACGCATGCGCAGCTCGCTGCGCGCCGGCACGGCATCTCCGGAACGCGAACTCAGCGCGCTCACCAGCTTGCGGCGGCCCATAGTCGCGGACAGCTCGCGTCCGCCAACCACGGCCACCCGCGCGTTCTGGCCTCGAATGGCGGGCACGGCAGACTGAGCGCGGCTACGAATCACAACGCGGCAACCGCCAGCCATCACAACGCCTCGGTCGCCTCGTCGCATCACGGCGCACCGGTTACTGCATCGCACCACAATGCGTCGGTAGCGTCATCGCACCACAATGCATCGGTAGCGTCGTCGCATCACGGCGCACCGGTAGCCTCATCGCGTCACAATGCGCCGGTTAGCGCGGCGCACGCGCCTAGGCTCACGACGCATAGCAGCAACGCTATGGCCTACGGACATGGGTCGGGCAGAACGTCCGGTGGTCATTCGGGTGGCAGCACTCCCCACGGCGGCTACTCGCACGGCAGCATGTACGGTGGACATCCGGGCGGTGGGGGTGGACATCCGAGCGGTGCCGGCCCGCATGGCGGCATGCCCGGCGGCGCACACCCGGCGGGAGGCGGTGGACCTCGCGGCGGTGGCGGCGGCAGACCGCCTCACGGCTAACTCCTCAAAAGACACCAAACATCAGTGGGAACCCAAACGGGTTCCCACTCTCGTTTTATCGGCGAACGATTTCTAGCGTCGCAGGTTAACGTTCGAAGGATAGATCGGCCGGTTGATGATGCGTTCGAGCGTTGACGCGGGCGCCTTCAGTGCAAGTTCGCAAAATCGTGCGAAAGCCTCGCGCGTTGCTTCGCCTTCAGCGTAACGCTCGTTGCGCTCGAGCTCGACCTTCCCATTGACCGTCATAAGGCGGACGTAGCGCCCTTCATCGTCTTCGCCGGTCTCGATCAGCGAAGAATCGGAAAAGATCCGCAGCGCGGCCGATACCGTGCGGTCGACGACGTGATCGATTTGCAGGCGGTCGGCGATGGAGCGGTCGTCGCCGTGCACGGCACCGTGGCGCGACATTGACTTCAAGTCCGCGGTAGATCTCCCGCAGCCGTGCCAGCGGCGGGGCATCGATGTCGATTAGGTACTCGTTGATCGAGCGGTCGCGGTCGCCGTAAAGCAGATGGATTTGTGCCTGCTCGCCGTCCCGTCCGGCGCGCCCGGCCTGCTGGTTGAACTCGCCGAAATCAAAGTTGAGATGGTAGAGCACCACGTTGGCAACGTCGGGAAGGTCGATGCCCTCGCCGAAGGCCGAGGTCGCGATCACCACGCGTAGGAATCCCTCGCGGAAGAGACGCTCTACCTCGAGCCGCTCGCCGTTCGGCATGCGGCCGTGATAAAAGGCGACCTCGTTGCCGAACTCCTTGCGCAGCGCTTGCGCAACCTTGGTAACTTCCGAACGCGAGTTGCAATAGACGATGCCCTTCTTGCGCGGACCGGCACGGCCGGCATCACCGAAGAGCTCGATCAGATATCGGAATTTTTCCTTAGTCCCGCGCGCATCGACGACGTTGAGGTTTTCGCGAATTGTGGGATCGACGACCCAGGCTTCGATGCGCAGGTCCTCGACGATGCGCTTGAAACTCTCGTCGCCGGCGGTCGCGGTGAGCGCCAAGACTTGCGGATTATCCAACGATGCGATCGTCGCCGCGAGACGCGCGTAAGCGGGGCGATGGCGCGACTCGGCAAGGTGGTGGGCTTCGTCAACAACGACCAGCGACGGCACGCTTCGTCCGCGCAGCGCCTCGCGATGGAACTCGAGAAACTCCGGCGTGGCCAGCACGACGTCCCACTCGCCGTCGCGCAAGGCAGCGAAGAGATCGGCGCGTTCGTCGTTGTCGATCGAGCCGTTGGCACGATAGCAGCGCAGGCCGAGCGGATCCAGGTTACGCCGCAGCGCTTCGAACTGATCGTTGGCCAGCGCGCGCAGCGGATATACCACCAGCGTCTTTGCCACCGCCGGAAAACGCGCGCAGCGCTGCGGCATACTGGAAGCAGAACGATTTGCCGCGTCCCGTGCCCAGCACCGCCAGCGTGTTCTTGCCGGCGTCGATTCGCTCCAAGACGGCGCGCTGCGCCTCGTGCGGCTGGGCGTTTCCGATCAACGCGGCCCGTACGGCATCGGCAAGCTCTTCGCTTGCCATCGCCGGCCCCGGCGGTTTTTCCGGCGCAGCCCCAGCGCCGGGTGCGATACGCGCGACGGCGTCGCGCTCGACGAAGACGTTGACGCCGCGATGCTTTGCCGGCGCACCGAAAGCCACTGCCGGCCCTCCCGGTCAGCGACGCGACGTGGGCGCGGTAACGCGCGCCGGCATCCATGAGCGGCGCCAAATGCGCCGCGAGCTTCTTATTGAAGAAGCCGAGCCGTAGATTTCCGTAGTGCACCGCGATGGCGTTGGGATCGTGCGGATTGTCCGGCTCGCGCCGCAACTCCAGAGCCGCGTCGGCACGGAGTCCGGCGATGATATCCTGACGCCCCTCGAACGACACGCCGGCGATCTTCGTGTGGAAACGCGGCGCGTCGCCGATGGTCGAGTAGGGATCGGTGAGATATTCCGCCGCCGTGCGCGTACAGACGCTCGATAAAGGCGTCGGGCGAATCGGTCGCAGCGGGCGCGACGAGCGGCGCTTCAAACGAACCGTCGAGCGCGGCCAGCGCCCGCTCGAAGGCGGCTTCGGAGGGCGTCGGGGGCGGGAGCGCCTTGCTCTTACGCTCCGCCGCCCTAGGCTTTGTCGGCGCCTTCCTCTTGGTGCTCTTCTTGTTGCTGTTCGTGATGCTCTTCGGTTTCGTCGAAGTGCAGCTCGATAGCTTCGTGACCCTGTGCCATCGCCTGGTCGTGCAGGCCGGCGTTCTGCGCGTCCAGCGGGTCCATCTCTACCTGCTCGTCGGTCGTGTAAGTCTCCTCGCCGGCGTACGGCTCCTCGACCGCAATCGCACCGGTATCGTCGCGTTTACGGCGGTAGCGTTGAGGCGTACCCGGACGGTGCGCGAAGTCTTGGCCTTCTGCCGTCGCTCGCGACGCGCCGCGACGATGTCTTCGCGGGCGACGCCGCCTCGGCTCTGCAGTGCCGTCGATTCCGTGCGCGAGCGAGCGGTAACGGTGCGGTCTTGCGAGAGCCCGGCGCGACGCCGCTTGGCGGCCGCTTCGAGCTGGCGCTTGCGGAAGACCAGCACCAACGGAGCCGAATAAAAGATCGAGTGGTAGCCGCCCGAGCAGATGCCGACGAGCAGCGCGAAGGCAAAGTTCTTGAGGCTCGCGCCGCCCAGCGCCAGTAACGCGACCAGCGTAATCACGACCGTCGCCAGCGTGTTGAACGAACGCGTCATCGTCTGCTTGATCGACTCGTTGACGATCGTCTCGTACGGGGCGCCCGCCATCAGCTTGGTATTCTCACGAATTCGATCGAGAATTACGATAGTATCCATGACCGAGTAGCCGATCACCGTCAGTACCGCGGCGAGGAAGGCGTCGTCGGCACGCCGGTCGGCCAGCGCGTAGATGCCGATCATCATGGCCGCGTCGCGAACCAGCGCGATGACGGTGACCAAACCGAAGATGTAGTTCCAGCCGAAACGGAAGGCGATGTAGAGGAACTGGATGCCGAGCGCAATTACCAGCGCCAACAGCGCGTTCATCAGATACTCGCGTCCCAGCGAAGGACCGACCGAGGTTATCTGCGACGCGGCGCGATCCACTGGAGCGACGGTGTTGAGCGCGTTCCAAACGGGTGCGCTGTCGTTCGCGTACGCCGTCTGGGTTTGAATGATGAAGCCCTTTCCGTCGGAGCCGGCCGTCGTTACGGACTCCTCACTCATGCCGAGGCCCGCGAGTGCGGCCTTTACCTTATCGGCGGTCGTCGGCTGCGTGAACTTGACCGTGATGTCGGTGCCGCCCGTAAACGAGAGACCGAGTCGTAGCATGCGATTGGCGTGGAAACCGTCGCCGCCGGCAAAGCCGTGGTAGATCATCGCGCCGATACCCAGCGCGATGACGAGATACGAGATCGTCGAGACGATGCGGAACCAGCCGACGATGTTCCAGTTTAGTCTGCGAAACAGCATCGCTTAGGCTCCCGCCCCGGCCTTGGCGAAAATGCCGACCTCGGAACGCTTGACGCCGTAGAGCTCGGGCGCGGTCAGGATCTGGTTGTCGACAAGCACGTCGACGAAGAAGCGGGTGATGAATACGGCGGTCACGAGCGACACGACGGTGCCCCAGAAGAGCGTGAAGGCAAAGCCTTTGACGGTGCCCGTACCCAGCATGTAGAGCACGCCGGCGCCGACGATGGTCGTGAAATGGCTGTCGAAGACGGCCGAGAAGGCGCGCTGGAAGCCGACGCGAACGGCGGCACGCATCGTTTTGCCGTTCCACAGCTCTTCCTTGATGCGCTCGAAGATCAGAACGTTGGCGTCCACGGCCATACCGATCGACAGCACGAAGCCGGCGATGCCGGGCAGCGTCAGCGTCGCGTGCGAGAGGGCGAGAATCGCCATCATCACCAGCACGTAAATCGCCAGCGCCAAGTCGGCCAGGACACCGGGAAGGCGGTAGACCAGGATCATGAAGATCAGCACCAAGCCCAAACCAAGCGCCGCGGCGCGCATCGACTGAACGAGGTCGATCTTACCGAGCGTCGGGCCGATCGTCTCTTTCTCGATGATCTTCACGCGTAACGGGGAGCGCACCGGCGTTGAGCTCGTTGGCCAGTCGTAATGGTGTCCTCTTGGCTGAAGCTGCCGGTGATCTGACCGCTGTCGTAAATGGGGCTCTGAATGATCGGCGCCGAGAGATAGTGGTGATCGAGGAAAGATGCCTAGCGGCTTCTGCAGAGTTGGAAGAGGTCAGCTTTCCGAATCGCGCCGGGTCCTTCGTTTGAAAGGTGATGTCGGGACGGCCGGCCTGATCGTAACTGGCCTGGGCGCCCTTGAGATCCTTGCCCGAATACACGACCGGGCCGCTCTTCTGGTACGCCGTCTGGTTGACGTACAGCTGTGCGGCAGCCTTGTCTTTAGCATTGATATTCGGCTGCAGCAGCGCTTGCACGGCGGCATCGGCCTTCTGCATCACGTCGAAGGGGACAATCTTATATTCGAGGACCGCGACCTGCTTGAGGACCTTCTCAGCTTGATCGGGATCCTTAACGGCGGGAAGCTCGACCAAGATGCGATTGCTGCCGACGTTGCTGATCGACGGCTCGGCAACGCCGAGGCCGTTGATGCGCCGGTCGATGACTTCGCGCGTCTGCGCCTGCACCTGCGTCGTGATCGTGGGAACTTCCGCGGTCGGATAGAGTTGCAACAAGAGACGCGCACCGCCCTGAAGATCCAAGCCGAGGTGAATCTTCGCGCTAATAGGCCAAACGGCCCAAATTGAGACGGCGCAAACAGCGATGATTACGAGCGCCTTGAACGGCGCCTTCAAATTCTTCCAGTTCATTGGAGCCGGTGGAGCTTAGCCTTTTGCCGGGGCCGGGCCTGCCGAGGCCGTCCAGAGCCGCCGCCCAATGGCAAGCAATCCGACCGTCGCTCCCACCGCGACCACGGCCCCAAACCGTGCCCTGAACCGGCCGGCCGTAGACGAAGCCGCCCGCCGAGAAGAGCGCGCCGTAGACGGCAGCCAGGCCAAGGATCCAACCCACGAACGCCATGGGAAGCGAGTCGGGCGAGGGCGGCAGGCCGCCGCGCTGCCGGATGCGCGACCAGCCCGGTCCGGCCGGGCGAACCTTGGCGTAGAAGGCCGCGAGCGTGGCGTCGTCCACGGGCGGCGTTAGAAAGGTGACGACTATCCAGACGATCGTCGTCGCGGCGACGGTGATCAGCAAGGACGTCGTCGTCGGAACGGCGTGCCCGGTGCGGCCGGCGATGAAGAACCCGAGCGCAACGAGGAACGAGGCGATCATCGCGCTCACTTCGCTCCACGCGTTGATCCGCCACCAGAACCAGCGCAGCAAATAAATGAGGCCCGTTCCGGCGCCGATCGAGAGCAGCAAATCGAAGGCGCTCTTGGCATTGTCCAGTCCCAGCGTGAAGCAAACGCCGACGACCATGAGCAGCGCGGTTACCAGGCGTCCCACCGCGACGAGCTGGCGCTGACTGCTGCCCGGTGCGATGAAGCGCTGGTAGAAATCGTGGACGAGATACGACGTTCCCCAGTTGAGATGCGTCTCGATCGTCGAGCGATACGCGGCGAAGATGCCGGCCACCATGAAGCCCGCGAAACCGGCCGGCAAGAATACCAGCATCGCCGGATAGGCGATGTCGTTGCCGATCAGACTCGGCGCAACGCCCGGGAATCGCTGCTGGATGTCGTGCAGCGACGGAAAGACGATCGTCGAGGCGAGCGCGACGACGATCCACGGCCACGGCCGCAAGGCGTAGTGCATCGACTTGAAAGGCAAATGTGCCGAAGAGCGCGTCGGACTCGGTGCGCGCCGCGAGCATCCGCTGCGCGACGTAGCTGCCGCCGCCGGGTTCGGCGCCGGGATACCAGACCGACCACCATTGCACGGTCAGCGGAATGATGAAGATCGCGAGCGCCGTCGGCCAATCGGCAAAGTTCGGAAGAAGCGAAAGCGTCGCGCCGTGCGACGCGGATACGTGCGCGATGAGCCCGCGGAGGCCACCGACGCCGGGCGCATGGATCGCAAAGTACGCGGCGGCAAACGCCGAGGTCATGGTGATGAAGAACTGGATCATGTCGGTGACCATCACGCCCCACAGGCCCGCGGTTGCCGCGAAAACGATCGGAACGACGACGCTGATCGCCAACGTCTCGAAACGGGGCCAGCCGAAGAGAATGCCGGCGATCTTTACCAGCGCCAGATTGACCGTCGCGATGATCCAGCAGTTGAAGAAAAGTCCGAGATAGAGGGCGCGAAAGCCGCGCACGAACGACGCGGCGCGCCCGGCGTAGCGCAGCTCGTAAAACTCGAGATCGGTGAGCACGCCCGAACGTCGCCATAACCGTGCGTAGAAAAAGACCGTCGCCATGCCGGTGAGGAGAAACGACCACCAAAGCCAGTTCTCGGCAACGCCGCCGTCGCGCACCAGATTGGTGACGAGGTTGGGCGTGTCGGTGGAAAAGGTCGTAGCGACCAGCGATATGCCGATGAGCCACCACGGCGCTTGCCGCCCCGCGGCAAAGAACTCGGTGATGTTGCGGCCAGCGCGGCGTGCCAAAACGACCGCCGGCACGAAGCTCACGCCCAACGACAGAACGACGATGATCCAATCCAGCGTCGTTAAGTGCATTGAGCCAGCGCGTTCGGCTCCTCCGCAGCGATGACCTCGGCCGGCACGAGCGCGATTTCGTTGGGCAGCTCTCCAAACGCGTAGACGGGCAGCCGCAGTCCGGAACGCAACAAGAAATCCGCCAAGAGAGGCCGCAGCACTGCCGTGCATACGACCGCGGCGCGATCGCGCGGCGTTCGGCCGGCGTAGCGAGCGATTCGATCGCGCAAGCCAAGCGCCGTGACGGGCGCGGCCGTTGCGGCTCCGTATTGAGTCCACGACGCTGCCAGCAGCCGCTCGAACTCCGGATCGAAGATGGCAGGTTCGAGTTGTGCGACGGCACGGCGGCGGATCAGATCGGGCACGATCGCTCGACGCGCCGCTTCGGCGAGTTCGCGCGGATCGGCCGTGCCGGCTTCGAGCATGGCTTCTAGCACGCTGACGGTATCGCGCGGCCATGCCCCCTCGCGCAGGAGGAGAGTGAAGGCGCGATGCAGCGAACCGAACGGCAATCCCTCGCTTCCAACTTCTTTGACGACCGCCGGCACCGTCGCTCGCAGGTGTTCGAGCAGCGTTTGCAGCTCTTGTCGTCCGACGAGCTCGGCCGCATTGACGCGCGCGATCTCGGCCAAATGCGATCCGATTACGGATATCGGATCGAATACTAACGCGCCGGCGTTGAGCGCCGCGTCGCGCGCCTCGGCGCCGATCCACACCGAGGGCAGTCCGTAGACCGGTTCGCGACTCGACGAGCGCGCCAAAGCGAAGCAGAACGGATTCGTCCGCGACTGCGAGCAGGCGATTGAGGTCGAGACGGCCGGCGCCGGCGAGGCGATCCCTAACCCGAATGCCGTAACTGCGCGGATCGCGGGTCAGATCGTCGCGCAAACGCACGCCGGGCAAGACGACGCCGATGTCGGCGGCGAGCGCGCGGCGCACTTCGCCGATTCGATCTAAGAGCATGTCGGAGAGCGGCGGCGCCAAAAGCAACGCAAGATCGGCTCCGATCTCGACGGCGATGGCGTCTACTCCGACCAATCCCAACGCGAGCTCGGGACGACGCATCGCGTTACGCTTGGCGCGTTCGCGCATTTCCAGCGCCTCGCTGCTCGCGGCGCTTTTCTGCCGTTCGGCAGCCGTTGCTACGCGAACGCGCTGCCGCCCAGTACGAAGAAGAGCGGCCCGGCAGCGACGGTACGAACGCGAGAACCACGAGCAACGCTCCGGCGCCTCGCAAAACGTCGGGACGCGCAAGCAGTTGCGCGGCGAGGTCGGCACCGAGCGCGTCCTCCGATGCCACGCGCGTTACCATCATGCCCATCGCCGTCGAGATCAGAAAGGCGGGCAGCGTGGTCACCAGCGCGTTGCCGATCGAGAGCAGCGCGAATGTGTTGACGGCGTCGAGCGGCGGGAGCCCGTGATACGCGACGCCGACGACGATGCCCCCGGCGAGGTTGAGCGCGACGATCACCAGGGCCGCTATCGCGTCGCCCTTGACGAACTTCCCGGCGCCGTCCATCGCGCCGTAGAAGTCGGCTTCGCGCTGAACCGCCTCTCGCTTGCGGCGCGCGCCTTCGCTGTCGAGCACGCCGGCGTGAACGTCGGCGTCGATCGCCATTTGCTTTCCCGGCATCGCATCGAGCGTAAAGCGAGCCGCGACCTCGGCAACGCGCTGCGAGCCGCTGGCGATCACCACGAACTGGATAGTCACCAGTATCGCAAAGACGATGAGACCAACGACGAGATTGCCGCCGACGACGAAGGCGCCGAACGCTGGAATGATGCTTCCCACCGCTCCGGACGTCGCGCCGGCGGTTAAGATAAGGCGCGTTGCCGAGACGTCGAGCGAGAGACGGAACAGCGTCGCGACGAGCAACGCCGGAGCGAAGGCCGAGAACTCGAGCGGATCGTCGACCGTCACCGAGAGCAGCAGGACGAGCGCCGAACCGAACACGTTGACGCCAAGCAGCAGGTCGAGCAGCCACGGCGGAAGCGGCACGATAAGAATGGCGACGACGGACAGCAGCAAGCCGGCAAAGGCGTAGACTGGGCGGCGCGACGCGCTCACTGCGTTTATCTCGCCGGCGCGCAGCAGCGTTGCGACGACCTCGGCGACCGCGACGTAGTGCGCGTATGGTATCGGCTCGCCGGGCCGGCCGTCGCGGTAGAGCGCACGCGCCAGCACGACGTTCTCGACGACCGGGACCCCGTACGCATGCGCCAGCGTTCGCACCTCGAGTGCGGCAGCGTCGAGCGCGCGCACGAGCACGCGCGGCACGGCCACCGCCGGCGGGCGGTACTCCAGCGCAACGGCGACGTGTTCGGGATTGGCCACCACGAAGGCAGCCTCACGCACGCGCCCGAGCCCGCCGCGCACCATCGCGCGGTGCAGCGCGCGCCGGCGGCCGCGCGCCGTCGAATCGCCTTCCTCTTCCCTCGCCTCGCGCTTACGTTCTTCGAAGCTCATTCGCAACTTCCGGAGCCAGCTGCGTCGCGCAGCGGCGTACTCGGCGATCGAGAAGAGCGATCCGACGGCGACCGCAGTAAAGGCAAGCTCCCCCGTGCAACTCCACACGGCCGCCGCTACGGACTCTGCGCGGGCGGCTTCAAACATCGCCGGCAGTCGCACGAGCATCACGGGCAGCATAGCGGCTGCCGCACAAGCGAAGGCGAGGCTGGCGCGCAGCGAATGCGTCAGAGTTTCTGCCGAAAGAATGCGGCCCAAGCCGGCAATCGGGTTGAGACGTTCGCCGCGCCAAGCAACGGGCGCGGCAACAAATCCGCTTTGCGCGATCTTAGCCACGATGGCGGCGCCCGCCGAGGCAACGACCGGCAGCAGCGCGATCGCAAGCGGCAATGCATCGAGCGCCGAGCCTTTGGATTGCGCTAGCTCCGCGAGCAGCGCCGTGCGTGCGGCGGCGGAAATCGCCGGCACAACTCCCGCGAGCGTCAGCCATGCGGCAGCAAAGGAGAGATTCGCTCCGAGCTCGCCGGAACGCGCCACGTTACCTTCACGCCGGCGCGCATGAGCCGGTGAGGCGTCGCTTCAAACGGCTTCTCCGATGCATCGCTCACGGGATGCGCGCCGGGATGCGCGAGGGCAGATCAACGATGGGTGCCGGGGCTTCACGCATCGCCGGAGGAACGGCGATCGCCGCGGCAACGAGCGCGGCGGCAAACGCCAAGGGAAAGGCTAGCGTAAAACTGCCGAAGCGCGGCACGACGCGCGAAAGTGCGCCCAGGGCGATCTGAACCACGAAAGCCATGCCGATCGCGGGTGCGGCGACGCGCAGCGCAACCGTTACGAACGTCGTCGCAAATGCCGGAGCATAAGCGTGCCAATTCTCATGGAGCGGCATCGCACCCAAAGGGAATCGCTGGAAGCTCCGCGCCAAGGCCAGCAACGCGAGGCGGTAGGCTCCCGAGAGAAAGAACGCACCGGTAAACGCCAGCGACCAGACGCGGCCGTAACCGCTCGGTGCGACGAGCTGTAGGCTTGGTGCAATCGCCTTGACGCCGACATAATCGTCGACAATTCGGCCGCCGGCATAGGCGGCATCGTAGATCAGCGACGCGGTCATCCCGGCGACGCTGCCGATAAGGAACTCGGCGACTACGGCGAGCGCAAAGGCCGCCCCGTCAATCCGCGGCGCTCGTTGGGAAAGGCCGGGAACTATTGCGCCCGCAAGCACCAACGCAAACCCGGCGCGCAACGCTGCCGGCACGCTGGGATGCGAGAAGCCGGGCGCGCGAAAGACGAAGCCGGCGCAACGTGCGAAGACGAGCGTTGCGATCACCATCGGCCGTCTAGTAAGGGGATCGCCGCCAGCGCGCGCTCGAAGAGTGCGGCGAGCGCATGCATCGCAGCTCTGCCAAAGAGCGCGACGGTGAGGCCAACCACCACGATTTTGGGCAGCAACGTCAACGTTTGCTCCTGCACCTGGGTCGCCGCTTGCACTACGGCGACGACGGTTCCGACCAAAGCGGCCAGAAGCAGCATCGGCAGCGAGATGAGCGCAGTCGTTACCAGCGCGTCGCGAACGAGTCCGTCGAGGGCCTCCATTCCCTCAACGCTACAAGCGCGACGTTACGTCGAGCTTACCGCGTTGTTATGACGCTGGGCCGGGCGAAGGCGGGACGCCACGCACTGGCGGCTACGAGCGACGAGACGATGGCGCGCGTCGCCGGCGAACGGTTGAGCGTATAGAAATGCACGCCGGGGACGCTCGCGTGGAGCAACTCGAGCGCCTGCATCGAAGCGTAGGCAACGCCAAGATCTTCCACCGCTTTGGCGTCGCCCTTTCGCGTTTCCATCTCGACACGCAGTTCGGGCGGGATGGTTGCGCCGCAGAGCGCGACGAATCGCTCGATCTGGCGGAAATCGGTGATCGGCATGAGTCCGGGGAGAATCGGCACGTCGATGCCGGCCGCGCGCGCGCGCCGCTCGAAATCGAAGAAGTATCCATTGTCGAAAAAGAGCTGCGAGACGAGAAACTCCGCGCCGGCGTCCACCTTGAGCTTGAGGTTGCGCAGATCTTCTTCTGCGCTCGCCGCCTCGGGATGTTTTTCGGGATAGCACGCCGCACCGACGCAGAAGTCGTAGTTCCGGCGCAGCATCGCGATCAAGTCCGAAGCGTGCGCGAAGCCGCCGGCGTGGACTTCAAAGGCTTGTCCGGGCGGCGGGTCGCCGCGCAGCGCGAGCACGTTTTCAATCCCCGCTCGCGCCAGATCGTCGAAGAGCTCTCTTAGTTCGGCTCGACTCGCACCGACGCAGGTGACGTGCGCGACGACGGTAAGGCCGATCTCACCGAGCAATTCGCTTTGCCAGCGCCACCGTTCTCGCGCGCGTCGAACCGCCCGCGCCGTAGGTAATGGATACGAAGGCCGGCCGCAGTGGACGCAACGTTTCGATCGCTTCAAGGAGCGCTCGCGATCCGGCGTCGTCTTTGGGCGGAAAGAACTCGAAGGAGAAAAAGGGACGCTGGGTTGCAAGCGCCTCGGCTATTCGCATGTGAACGGCTGGTTTATCGAAAGCTGGAAGTAATGCCTTCGCAGAGTAGCGCCCAGCCGTCGACGCTCACGAAGAGCAGGAGCTTCACCGGCAACGACACTACCGGCGGACTCAGCATCATCATGCCGAGCCCCATCAGCATTGCTGCGACGGCCAAGTCTATCGCTACGAACGGCAGATACAATGCGAACCCAATGGCAAACCCGCTGCGCAGCTCGCCGACGACGAAGGCGGGCACGAGCACGGCGATCGGAACGCGAGTTGCCGGCTCCGGCCGGCGATGCGCGATTCGCTCGAAAAGAACGACGTCGGCGCTCCGAGTCTGCCGAAGCATGAACGCACGCAAAGGAACGATCGAGCGCCGCAGCGCCTGAGACGGAGAGATTGCTCCGCGCGAATACGGCAGAACGGCATCGGCGGCAATTCGCTGCGCGGTCGGCGCCATGACGGCGGCCGTCAGAACGAGCGCCAGTCCGGTGAGCACGGCATTGGGCGGCAGCGCGGAGGCGCCGATGGCCGATCGCACGAGCGACAGCACGACGATGATGCGCACGAACGAGGTGCACATAACGAGGAACAGCGGTATTAGGGAGAGCGCCGTCAGGCTCAGCAGAACGTCGAGCGGCATCGTGGCGCCGGCCGGAGTGTGCCGTCAGCGCGTCCATCGGCAGGTTCGTGCTCGGCGCTTATAGCGGGAGCAGCTCGGTGATTCGCAGACCGAAGTTATCGTCGACTGCAACGATTTCACCGCGAGCGATCGGCCGATCGTTCACCAGCAGATCGACGGGTTGATTGGCGTTGCGGCTCACCTCCACGATCGATCCGCTACCGAGCTTGAGAATCTCGGAGATCGACATCGTACAGCTTCCTAGTTCGATCGAGACGCGCAACGGTACGTGCATGAGCAAGCCGCCGGGCTCGTCATCGCCGGAACGCTTGGGATCGCTCACCGGCTCTCTCCGACCGCCTCGACGAGTAGCGCGAATCGTCCGTTACTGATGCCGGCGCTTCCGCGAGCGAAGCCTCGTCCGGCCAGAGCGAGCGTGCAGCGCTGCATGTCGGCCGGGGCGATCGGTACGAACGATCCGGGACGCAGACGGGCGAACGCTACGGCCGCGATCTCGCCCAGATCGAGTACGAGGGGCGCGGCGACGCGCACGCTTTTGACGTGCGCGAGTTCCAACCCGCCGCGCGGCTCCGCCGACGGCTCGCGCGAGAGCGCGATGCCGATGCGCGCGGCGACCGGCGTTTCGACGAGCAGTTCGAAATAGGTTACGAAGCTCGATATCTCCGACACGCGCTCGACCGTGAGCGCGTCGCGAGCACCACACACGACGCCCAAATTTGCCGCAATTGCTTTAACGACGCGCTCGAGGACCTCGTTCTCGAGCGGAGACAACTCGCGCCGCGCCGGTTGTTCCGACGACGATTCTCCGAAAATGGCAGCGGCGAGCGCGCAAGCCTGGGAAGCGCGAAGCACGACTGCCGCATCGGCCACCTTTCCGCGCACGCGATAGAGCGCGGCGTCGCAGACGATCGTGCCCCAGGCTCGCGGCGACGGTATCGCCGGTTCGAAGAGCCGCATGGCGATCGGAGCGCCGATCAGCGATGTGAGTGTTTCACGGACGCCGTTGGCGACGACGCACGCAGCGCTCGTCGGCAACGAAGAGCGCTCCTCGAAGAACGCGCTACGTATGCGTTTGCCGCGGTGGGCCACGGCTCTCGTTGACGTGGCGGCCCGAAAGGTCAAACATCTCACTTCAAAAGATCCATGGCCGTCTTCCCCAAGCGCCCCTTGACGTTCTCCGCTGCAGCGAGCGCCTCGAAGCGCATGTACGCTTCTTTGAGGCGAGCCAAGCCTTGGTCGACGTCTATTCGGCTGCGTTCGCGATGCATCGGCTGCAACGTGCCGAACGGCCCCTCTCCCGGGAGGCCTCGTTGCGGTTCGACGCCTGCGGGAGGACGGAGATGCTCACCGTCGCGCACTAAACGCGTCGCACCGGGAAATCCAGCCAAAAGAATTCGGCCGGCGACGATGCGCTGCGACTCACGAACACCGTTGCGCGGATCGATCGCTTGGCGCTGATAGGTCAGCGTACCGTCGGGCTCGACGCGCGCCGCCGATACTCTACCGAGCGCCGCATCCACGGCGTCGACGCGCATCGTGGTGACCTCACCGCCCGGAGCACGGAGGCCGCAGACCGTCGCGCCGGAGCGATCGGTGAGACGGCCATCGCGTATTTCGAAGCCGCCGTCGCGCGTGTAGCGATACTCTCCCCGGTCGTCGCGAACTACGAAATAGGCGCCGTCCGGGGCCGTTACGGCAAGCGGATCGAGCGTAAAGTCCGACTTAGGCGCCGGCGTCGCCACGTCGTCGTGCTGGGGGAGCGCGCCGGGAGTAAAGGCGCGACGCACGTCTGCAGCGCGTTCGGCGATGCTATCGAGGGCCGCGGTTAGGGCGGAGTTCAAGAACAACGCGCAACACCTCGCGCCCGCATTTCGATGATGATGCCGCGTGCTGCAAGGGCCTGACCGGCCTGAGCCAGCGCACGCGAAACAACCGCTTCTAGTTCGGGGAGGCAGAGCGCGACGAGCGCGCTCCTGTCGCCGCTCGTTTGAAGAATGACGTGCACTCGCGCCGCGCCGTGTCCGAGCGAGAACGTTGCTCGCTGGGGAGACGTGGAGGCCGCGAAAGCACGTTCGATACGCCGCGCTAGAGGATCGCGTGCGGCGCGACGCTTTATTTGTTCGCCGGCAGCCACCTCGCACCTCGCCGAGCGTGCATCGCGCGCCACGCGCTGCGACGACAGCCGGCTTCCCGCCGATTCCTCGCTGCGGTTCCGTCGAGATAGTCGCGCACGGGCGCGAAGCGGTCACGCACGGGCGCGAAGCGGTCACGCATCGCCCGGGGGCGTTCGAGATCGGGGAGCATCGTGTGCGAATCGCAGGGCTGAATACCACGCTTGCGAGAGCGCTCGGGGATCGATTGCCGCCAGCGGTGCGGCAAGAATGCTGACGTGAAGCTGTTGGGTCATCATAGGCTCGATCTTCGCAGCGTTGGGTGACGCGACGGTCATCGCAACTTTGCCGGCTTGAGAACGGCACCGCCGCCTTCTTCGCTCAGTTCGCGATAGCGAGTGAGAACGCGACGCACGTACGCCTGCGTTTCGGAAAAGGGAGGCACGCCGACGAATCGCTCGACGGCGGCCGGCCCGGCGTTATATGCCGCGACGGCCAGACGGACGTCGCCGAAACGATCGAGCAAACCGCGGAGATAGCGCGTCCCGCCGCGCAGGTTTTCGGCCGGATCGTACGCGTCTACGACGCCCAGGCTTTGCGCCGTCTCCGGCATCAACTGCATCAATCCGCGAGCGCCCGCCGGTGAGGTCGCGCGCGGATTGAATCCCGACTCCGTCTCGACGATCGAGCGCACGAGCGCCGGGTCGATGGAAAACGTTGCCGCGTTCGCTCCGATCAGCGCGTCCACATTGCCTTGGCGCACCGTGCCGCGGACCAAGCGGTCGAATCGTTCGGCGTCAGCCGAATCGCCGTCGAGCCGTTCCATGCGCGCCACCACGCTCCGCATATCGTCAACGACGCGCATCGGCTCCGTCCAACGAGCGGCGATCGCGATCAGCTCGCGCGATCGATTCCTCGGGATTCGCCGTTTCGCGCCCTTGACGCAAGAAGTGCTCGATCTGCGATTCGGCCGCGACGGCGGCTCGGCCGATGCGATCGGACGGCTCGATCCCGAGCGCCGCGCGCGTCGTCGAGACGCTGCAAGAGCGCGAGCGCTTCGCGCAGGCGCGCTGCCGCGCGCAGATGCGGCTCCTCGGCAACCAAATCCATCGTTCGGCTCGTGCTCGCCGGAACGTCGATCGCCGGAAAGCGGCCGCTTTCCGCTACGAACGCAGCGAGAGCGCGATGTGGCCGTCGAGCAGCGATCGCGCGGCTTCACTGACGGGATCGCGATCGTCGCCGTCGCTGAGCACGGTCGCGACCAGCGTGATCGAACCCTCAGCAACAGCCCCGGCAACTTCCACCAATCGCGCCAGGTCGGCGAATACGCTCGGGGGATAACCTCCGCGGCCGGTGCTCTGTCCGGCCGCGACCCCGGCTTCACGCAGCGCCGCAGCGACGCGCGCGAGACTGTCGAGAACCAGCAGCACGTGAAGCCCGCGTTCGCGCAATGCGGATGCCTGGGCGATGGCAACGCTGGCGGCGGCGATTCGCTCGCGAGCGGGCCGGTCACTGGTCGCGCAAATGACCGTCATCCGTGGCGTGCGACTTGCGATCCAGCGCTGAGCCTCGCGGCCGCGCTCGCCGGCCAAAGCAACGACGACCGCGTCGCAGCGGCATCCCGCCACGATCGATTCGATCAGCGAACTCTTGCCCGTGCCGGGCGGACCGAAGATTCCGATGCGAGCACCTCGACCGATCGTTAAGAGCGCGTCGAGCGTTCGCACTCCCGTCCAAATAGGTGACGCGATCGGCCCGCGCTGGTTGGGGCGCGGCGATCTCGCCTCTAACGAAACGCGCCGTCCGCGCAGCGGCTGACCGCCGTCGAGCGGTGAACCCTGCCGAATCGATCGCCCGTCCGAAGGCGCAGGTGCCAAGATCGAGGGCTACGGCGCGCATGCCGCAACCGCCGCTTCGAGCCGGGCAGCGAAGCGCAGATCGATGGTGCCGCTTCTTACTTCGAAGAGACAGCTCGCCCCGGCGAAGCCTGGTGTCGGCCACGCATTCGATCCCGAAAGCCGCGAGCTGCTCGAGATCTTCCCGATGCGCTCGAATCACGAGTACTCGTTCCTCATCAAAACGCACCAGCGCGGCGGCAACCACGGCCGCGACGTCGGCCTGCGCGATTTTCAACTCGCGCCCCAAGACGTTCGTCGAGATCTCGCGCAGCAAGCAAACCACCGCGGCGTCGAGTGCGTCGGCTAGACCCGCGCGAAATCTTCGCGCTGCGCCGACCGCGTCTTCGATGTCGGGATGCACCGCCTCGTAAGCGATATCCGTCGGCACCTCGAGCGGCGGCGTTTCCGGGCGCAGAAAGGCTGCCAACGGAACGAATCGCTCGAGACATGGCGGCGAAGCAACTCTTCGGCATCCCCTAAAAGCGGAGAGTGATGCCGCTGCATTCGCGCTACGATCGCCTCGCGTTCGTGCGGAGGGTAGAGTTGGAGTACCGCCGTGGCGGTGGCTGCCGGCAACGCGCTGATGATTACCGCCGCGGCGTGGGGCGGCTCGCGTTCGAGCATGCTGCGAACCCGCGCCGGCGGGAAACCGGCTGCGGCTTTCGAGGTGCGTTCGGTTGCCGCGCGTTCCAGTGCCGAACGGGCCAGAGACGTTAGTTGCGGCAGAGCCACTCTCGCGCAGGCGAACAGGCCGAGCGCCACGATCAGCGCCGGTGCGAGCGGCACGACCGTTCCGTAGAGCAGCCACCAAACGTCCTTGCGCGGAACCGGCGTCTGTCGAAAATCTACCTCGTCGACGACCAGAGCGTCGCCGCGCCGCGCGTCGTATCCGACGGCCGCAGCAGCAAAATCACGCACCTTGAAGACTTCCAGCCCGCGGCTTTGATCGACGAATACCGCCGTCGAGAGCCGCGCCAACCTCCCGGCATCCGCTTGCGCGATCTGCTCGTGCGTGTCGCTGCCGCCATCCTGCGAATCGTCTATTTGCCGGTAATGTCGTCCGTTGCCGTCGTAGCTTTCGCTGCGCTGAGTTCGCGCGATCGGCCGCACCCCCATCGGCGCGCGTCGCACCTCGCGCTCGGTCGTCCTCCGAGCGTCGTACTCGGCGCGAACGCGAACGATCGTAGCCCCGCTCCCAAACGCCGAATCGAGCGCCGATTGCAGCGCCAGCTGACGCGCTGCGGCGTCGTCGCCGCCCGGACCCGCGTCGCGCAGGGCTATCCCCACGATCGTCCAAGATCGTTACGCGCGACGGATCCAGTTTCGGCACGCTGGCCGCGACAAAGGCGCGAATGCCGGCTATGGCTTCTCGCGACAAACCGTTGCCACGAACTCGCAGTCGAACGCTCGCGCTGGAATTGTTCGCCGTTTGGTCGGCGAACTCGGCCGGCGCGGCCGGCGCGACGATGACGCGCGCGTCGTCGACTCCGTCTATGCCGCGTAAACCGGCCTCGATCTCGCCGGCCAAACCCGCTCTCGCCTGCGCGTCAACGACCGCCTGCGGTGCCAGTACGCCGACGTTTGCCAACGCCTCGCTGGTCGTCGGCAGATGCGAATGCGGAACTCCGGCGAGAGAGAGCCGCAGCAAGAGATCGTTGCGGCGGCGCGTGTCAACCACGACGTTATCCGCCGCCGGCGTGAAGGACGCGTTCCATTCCGCGAGGCGTTCCTCGACCTCGGCAACCTGCTCGGGATGAAGCGGCGAAGCAGAAGAGCGGCAATCGCGGCGGATGGGTTGCGATCGCGGCCGCGACTGCCAGCACGATCGAGGCAAAGGCAGCCGCCGCGGCGGTAAATCGGATAGCTGCGGCAGCGCGTTCCATCGAGCCGTTAGTTGGGCGATTACGTGCATCGAGCTTAGATTTGCATGTTGAGCAACGATTGCACGGTCTGAGCGACGCGCTGCGCGGTCGCGGCGGCGACAGACAGGGCGACGTCGGCTCGCGCTCGTTCGTAGACGGCGTTCTGCAGGTCACCCGAGCCGCGGGCAAACGCGTCCTCGGCGCGATTGGCGCCCGAAAGCAGATCGCCGATCAGGTCGAGCGCGCGCGCAAACTCTCCCGCATTGCCGCTTGCGCTCGGAGCAGGAGCGACGTCGGGTGACAACAGCTCGACTCTCACAGGCGTTCCAGCTCGATGGTCTTTTCGGCGAGGCGCTTGCCGACGTCGAAGATCGACGCATCCGAGTCATACGCGCGTGCGGCGTTCATCACCGCGATCATCTCGGTCAGGATGTCAACGTTGGTTCCGCGATCGCCACGCGTTCCGGTAAACTCGACGCGGGCCTCGCCGTCATCGGAGTCGAGCACGCGAAACTCCGGAATGAGCCTTGCGTACTCTGCGTTCGGACCGGCCGCCTCGGCTGCGGCGACGTTTCGCGCCGCGACGTCGAGTGCGGCGCGTTGCGCGTCCATCCCGCTGGCCGCCGCATCGAGGAGCTCGAGATTCACTTCACTACCGTCTTGATCTCGGCTAAACGCGCATGCTCGGCGCTCAAGAGCGCTTCGGTGAAGAGCGCGGCCTGCGCCGTCTGCGCCATCGCACCGTCGGCGGCACGCCCCGTGGCATCGCCCGAGTTGGCTCGCGCTAGGGCTCGTTGTGCGTCGCGCAACTTGCTTCGCGCTTCGTCGAGTCCGTCGCGCAGAGTATCGCCTACGTCAAACATGCATCGAGAGTACCAACTGCATGTAGCCGCCGGGCGTACCCTGGTTTACCGGGTTATGTTCTGAAGGCTGGGTGAAGATCGAGTTAGCAGGCGCTCATTTCGGGGTAAGAATCCCGTGAGACCGTCGCCGCCGTGTCTTATTGCGGCCTGGGCGTGGCTATAAATGCCCTATAATAGATCCACAAGAGGAGGATTCGTGAAAATCGCAAGATCGTTCCCCGCACTCATCGCGGCAATACTCATAACAGCCCTGCCTGTGCCCTCAATGGCGCAGTTCACCGTCGGGGTTGGATTTACGATCGGCCAGCCACCGCCGCCGATGCCCTACTACGCCCAGCCGCCGGCCCCCTACCCGAACTATCAGTGGACTCCGGGCTATTGGGGCTGGGGAGAGGCCGGTTACTACTGGGTGCCCGGAACCTGGGTCGCTCCGCCGGCCGTGGGCGTTTACTGGACGCCCGGCTATTGGGGCTATAACAACGGCTACTACGGCTATAATCAAGGCTACTGGGGAGCCACCGTCGGCTTCTATGGCGGCATCAACTACGGTTACGGCTATCCCGGCACCGGTTTCTACGGTGGCGCGTGGAACGGCGGCAGCTTCGGCTACAACACGGCTTACGCCAACGTAAACAAGACCGTCATCCACAACACCTACAACAAGACGGTCATCAATAAGAACGTCTGCAACAACTGCAAGAACGTTAGCTATAACGGCGGCCACGGCGGCATCTCCGCCAAGCCGACGCAGGCGCAGATCGATGCTCGCCGGCACGGCCGCACTGCAACGACCGGATCAACGCAATCAAGCGCGCATCGCCGGACAGGATCGCAACCAGCTCGCCAGCGTTAATAAAGGCAAACCCCCGGTCACGGCCTCCGACAAGCCGTTTAACGACAAGAATAAGCCGAAGGACTTTGCCCCGGTTACTGCCGCCGACAAGAAAACGGCGCAGAACCAGATGAAGGCCAACAATAACAACAATAAGGCCGGCGGTTCGCAGAACAACCAGATGCAGAGCCAGCACAAGAATCAGCAAAGCAATCAGGGCAACAAGAACCAGCAAGGCAATCAGGGTAACAAGAACCAGCAGGGCAATCAGGGGCACAACAATCAAATGCAGGGCAACCCGCCCAAGCATAATCAGAACCAAGGTAATCCCCCGAAGAACAACCAGAACTCGGGCAACCCGCCCAAGCACAACGGCTCGGTGCAATGTGCCACCACAGAGCTACAACCAACATCCGCAAAACTCCGGTCAGCATCCGTCCAACGCCAGCCACCCGCAAAGCGGCAGCAGTCATCCGTCCAGCGGCAGCGGCCATCCACCTAGCGGCAGCAGCCATCCGCCCAGCGGCAGCGGCCATCCGCAGAATACCAGCGGCGGAAACAAACAAGGCGGAGGCGGTGGCGGCGGCAAGCCACCTCGACTGTAACCAAAAAGCCAAAAGGGACCCGCTACCGGGTCCCTTTCATTTTATCGCAGAACGGGTAGTCCCGATGCGTCGAGCGAGACGCCCAGCATCAAGCGCGTGACTTCGTCGTAGTTGGCGATCCCCGACGCGATGCGATTGCTCTTTAAGTAGGCGTTGTACGTTCGCCAGGTCCAGTGCGCGAGAATGGCGTTGATGTGTCGCGCGTTGCGTTCGCGCAGCGCTTTGAAGTCGGCCCAGACCAACGGAGCGAAGTCGCGCTTCGCGTAGTGGCGCTTCTGCGGCAAATAGAGAAAGAGCTCGAACCATCCCGAGTACTGCACCGCCGCGTCGGGCGAGCGCAGGCACGTGAGGATCGCAAGATAGTTCGCCTCGTCTTCACGCGCGTAAGCGGCGTCGTGGCTCCACTCGTGCGCCATGTCGAAGGGGCGCTCGAACCAGAGCAGATCCGAGGCCATCGCCACGTTGAGCGTCAGCGGGTTGATGAAGCCGCTCGTCCCGGTCGCAAGCATGAACGGATTGGCGATCGTGGGCTTCGCGGGACCGACCTGCGGGGTCCAGTTGTCCCCCGCACGCTGCACCACCGGCAACCACGACTCGCGCAACGCCGGCAAGTCCATTGGATCTGCCGAACGCGCATGCGCACGCGCGGCCAAGGCGTTCAGCTGTGCCATCGCGCGGTCGCGCAGCGCCGTCGCGGCTTGCGGCGTGACGCGCGAAGGGTCGAAGTTAACCCGTGCTTCGATCGGCGCGCGAGCGTAGTTCCAACCCCAGCTCACCTCGAACCACACCGAGTAGATGCCGGCCACGGCGGCGCAGTCGAGCAGCAGGAGCGCAAAATCGCGCGTCTTGGGTCGCGCGCGCCGGCGAACGAAACGCACGATCAGCGAGACGATTGCAGCGATGCCGGCCAGCGCTGCAACGTCGCCCAGCGACCACGGTAGCGGATGAGTGATGGTAAAAGCAAGACTCTCCCAACGCGGATAGCCGCCGTTGACGTAGGCGTGTTCGATCCAATCGGGAGAGGGGAGAAGCAGCGCAACGATCGCGCCAAGCGCGACCGCGAGCAGTTTGAGGGCGGTCTTTAGCGTTTGCTGTATTGGAATCGCTTGCGAGCGCGCTTACGGCCGTACTTCTTCGATTCCTTTTCACGCGGGTCGCGCGTCAAGAAGCCGTTGCGGCGCAGCGTCTCTTTGAGCGATTCGTCGATTGCCAGCAGCGCTCGCGCGATGCCGTGGCGGACCGCACCGGCCTGTCCGGTGACTCCGCCGCCTTCGGCCTTGACGGAAACGTCGAAGCGCGACGCACTCTGCGTTGCTTCGAGCGGCTGGCGCACGATCTGCAGGAGCTGCGGGCGCGGGAAGTACTCGTCGACGGCCTTGCCGTTGACGGTGATCACGCCTTGACCGAGGGTGAGCTTAACGCGTGCGACGGCGCGCTTACGGCGCCCCGTCGCTTGAATGACCTCGATCGCTTCTTCCAAAAGAGCTCCTACGCTAGTTCCGAAAGTGGTTGCGGGTTTTGCCCGGCGTGCGGGTGCGACTCACCGGCGTATACGCTCAGCCGGCGCAGCTGTGCGTCGCGCATGCGGTTGACGGCGAGCATGCCGCGCACCGCTTTCTCGATCAAACGCTCGGGGTGCTTGTCGGCCATCTCGCGCGCGGTCTCGACCTTGAGTCCGCCGGGATAGTTGCTGTGGCGATAATAGAGCTTCTGCTTCCACTTATTACCGCCGAGCTCGACCTTCTCGGCATTGACCACGATCACGTGATCGCCGTCGTCGATGTGCGGCGTCCAAGTCGGCTTGTGCTTGCCGGAGAGGGCTCGGGCGATTCGCACCGCTAAGGTGCCAAGACGTTCGCCGGCCGCATCGACGACGTACCATCGATGCTGCGTCTCGGCCGTTTTCTGCTGGTAGGTGCGCACAACCAAGGTATCCTACGGGAAAGCCTGCGCCCAGTCAAGCGCGCCCGCCCGCCCGGACCGCTCGCCAAAGACGGGGGGCTCCGCGTAGGAGTCGTAGCCGTCGAGGTAGCGCACCCCGGCGAGGTAAAGGCCTTGGGGCGGCGCGGTTATTCCGGCGGCGGAGCGGTCGCCCGAAGCTAGGAGGGCGGCCGGCTGCGCCGGAGGGCGGCGGCCCCCGCCGCACTCGGCCAGCGTCCCCACGATCACCCGGACCATGTGGTGCAGGAAGCCGTCCGCGGCGATCTCGACCCGGACCAGTCCGCCCGATCCGGTCGACGCGAAGCATGCGGACGTTGCGGACGGCCGGCTCGGCCGCCGGCACCGAGAAGGCCCGGAAGTCATGCTCGCCGAGCAAGCAAGCCCCGGCTGCGGCCATCACCTCGACGTCAATAGGCCGAGGCAGGTGCCAAGCAAAGCGGTCCGTCAGGGCGCTTCGCGCCGGATCATTGAGAATGGCATAAACGTAGACTCTCTCGCGAGCCGAAAAGCGGGCCGAGAAACCCTCGTCGACTTGGGTTGCGTCGCGCACGCTGCAGTCGCGAGGCAACAGCGCATTGAGCGCGACCGGAAGTCGCTCGACCGGGAAGGCGCGCGACGTCGCAAACGACACGACCTGGCCGGTCGCATGCACGCCGCTGTCCGTCCGGCCGGCGCCGGTAATCTTTACCGGTTCGCGCAGCAAACGTTCGAGTGCGTCTTGCAAGACGCCGGCGACGGTGCGCACGGCAGGCTGCCACTGAAAGCCGCAATACTCCGTGCCGTCGTACTCGACGGTTAACCGCAGGCTAGTGTAGTGTTCCATGCGCCACACTAGCGGTAGACGCGGCGAAGCTCCGTTCGAGCTTTATAATAATCGCTAACGAACGCCGCATCGTGCATCATCGCGTAAGCGGCTAGCGTACCGGCGGTCCATCCCGAGGCGACGTCGCTGGGATAGTGCACGCCCAAAAGAATGCGATTTTCGGCAAACGTGCGCGCCTGGGTGAAGATTGCGTCACGTTTGGAAGGAAGCAGCTCGGAAAGAACGATCGCCGACGCGGCAGCGAAGGCAGCGTGACCGCTCGGATACGATCCCGCCTGTTTTTGCGCCCCGCTGGGACGCGGACGTTCCCAGTATGTCTTGGCCAGCCCAATGAGCCCCTCGACGTCCGAACCGATGCGCCGGAAAAAAGCCGCGGTTACCGGAAATCGCTCCGGCGTAAAGTCCGCACCGACGGACGGTGCAAAGAAAAAGACGCTGCGTGCAGAGTTTTGCTCCGCGATTAAATAATCGGCGCGCCGGCGCGCCGAGACGGCTTGCGCGAGCGCCTGTTCGTCGGCGCGCTGCTGCGGCGAACCCAAGTCGGGCGGCGGGGGCAAAAAGACGGTTAAATCGATCTGTTTCGGGTTGATATAGTGGAAGGGCGCGTCGTTCTTTGCTGCCGCCGGTGCGACGGCCAACACGACTAGAATCGCTGCGGCAAGGACGGCGCGCCGCATCAACCGTGCTGGCGCTGCAGCGGAAAGAGCAGGACGTCGCGGATCGAGCGCTGATCGGTAAGCAACATGATCAACCGGTCGACGCCGATGCCGATGCCGGCCGTCGGCGGCATGCCGTACTCGAGGGCCCGTACGTAATCCCAATCGGGTTCGGGAGCCTCTTCGTCGCCGCGCGCGCGATCGGTAATCTGCGCTTCGAAGCGAGCGCGTTGATCGTCGGGATCGTTGAGCTCGGTAAAGGCGTTCGAGATTTCCATGCGAGCGCAGAAGAGTTCGTAGCGATCGACCAGCTCGGGATCCCCGGCGCGACGCTTCGCCAACGGCGAGATGACGACCGGATAACCGGTAACGAAGGTCGGCGCGATCAGATGCGGCTCGACGACACGCTCGAAGATTTTGTCGAGCGCGTGCCCGTGCGTCGGGGATGCAGGCAGCCCCAGCTCGCTGAGAATCTCGCTCGTGCGGGCCGGGTCGAGCAGGCGCTCGCGCCCGTACTTTCCGTCGCTGTAA
>CAVTMN010000010.1:0-75739 GCA_963735845.1 Vulcanimicrobiota bacterium
TCATTGGCTGATTGTAAAAGCGACTGGCCTAGAGCTCGCTGAGAGTGCCAGCGGTCTCGACCTTTTCTAACGTCTTTAGTGGCTCAGCCTACCAAATCGTGCCAGGTCGGAGCTCCGAGGCTTACCCCGTAGTAGCCGGCATCGGCCCAACCAGACACGCGCACGCAATCGCGGCATTGCCAGCTCGTTTCCAATCGACAGTCGTCACTCTGACCAACTCTGTCAGACTAGACCGTATGAAGCAGGTCAACATCTACGAGGCTAAGACGCATCTTTCCCTGCTTATCGGAGAAGCGCTCGGCGGCGAGGATGTCGTCGTCGCGCGCAACGGGGAGCCGCTCGTGCGCCTGGTGCCGGTAAAGCAACGCAAGCCAAGCGATGCGTTCGGCATCGATCGCGGGAAGGTGTGGATTTCCCCCGACTTCGACAACGACTCCCGACGATTTAAAGATTATACGTGAGGGGGGTATTGCTTGATACTCACGTCTTTCTCTTCCTCGCCGCCGACCCCAAGCGCGTGCCGCCGGCATACGCGTGTGCCGTTGAGGAGGCCGACGATCGTTACCTTTCAGCCGCCTCCGCGTGGGAAATAGCGATCAAATCTCAACGGGGAACGCTCCGTCTACCGGAGACGGCGGAAAGCTACGTCCGGTCGCGCGCAGCTCAGATGCTTGTTTTGCCACTCGCCATTACACAGTCGCGTGCGCTCCGAGTCGCTTCCCTCCCCATGCATCATCGTGACCCGTTCGATCGGCTCCTCATTGCACAGGCGCTTGAAGAGGGGCTTTACTACTTACTCTCGATCGGGCGTTGGCTCGATACGGTGCTCCAACGCTGCGCTTGCCGAAAGGCCGGCGTTAACCGCTAAGATCTCTCACGAAGCGCGTGGATGTCAAAGCTGCGCCCACGGCGAACTTCCTCAGACACTCGTTCGTTCCGTGGTCGGGAGGCATGCGGATCGAGGACCTTGACTCTCTTCGCGTTTCGCATCGGTGCAGCAGCGTTGCTCGCAGGCTGCGCCGGCCTTCCACAAGCTCAGGACAACACACCGCCGATCGGCGCAACGCGTGGGCCGGCCGGCGCCGTCCATGTAATCGCTGCCAGAATTCACCGAAGAGAGGCATTTACGTCTCCCAGCCCGGCGGAAATTTTGGCTACTCGATTAACAACCGCCACAATAAGCCTCCGATCTGCAAGGTAGGTAACGCAAATAGCTTGGGGCGACGGCATCGCAGTTGATCTGCACGGAAATCTGATCGCAACCAATGCCGCCACCAGTACCATCACTCTCTACCAGGGCCCGCGTCTGTGCGGCGCCGCGATGGGCTCGATCAGCGACCCGTATGGAGCGCCAATCGACGCGGCGAGCAACAACGCTGCCACGGGAAAGATCGCCGTAGCCAATCTCTTTGAGGGGAGCGGTGCGGGCAGCGTTTCCGTCTGCACGCTCGCCGGCGGTTGCAAGACTAATCTCACCAACTCCAATATGTACGAAGTTGCCGGCGTCGCGATGAGCCGCAATGGCGATTGTTGGGCTGATGCGACAAACTCGACCGGTACCGCGACCCTCACCTTCTTCAAAAATTGCAATGGATCCGGTCGAGCCGCAACGGGTTTCGTCAACCCGTATTACGGCGGCCTAGACATCGACGCCGGCGGCGATCTGGTTACCATCAGTGCCTTCACTCCAGCCATCTACGTCTATAAGGGATGCAATCCGGCATGCAGCCTCGTCGGCGGTCCATTCCAAATGGAAGGCCCCGCCGTGTTCGGTCATCTGAACAAGACGTCGACGCGGCTAGCGGCGGCCAACTACGAGTTTAACCGGGTCGACATCTCAAATTCAGTCCGACTAACCTGCAGTACGACTACAGTTTTAACAACGGTATATACGGGAGCTCGGGTCCTTCCGACGTTACCTACAGCCCGCGCTAAGAGCCGCAGATGTGCCGGCAGAGCGCATAAGGTGCACTTCGCAGCGGGCGCCGCAGCGATCTTGTTGAAGCGATACGTATGTTCGCTCGGGCGTTTGCTGTGGGCTTGCCCTCGCAACCTTTTCCGGATGCGGCGGCACAAACGAAAGCGACGGCACGGCGTCGACCGGTGTTTTGCCCAGCGGAATGAAAGTCACGCATGCACGCTCGTGGATGAAGCCCGGCGCCGCCAAAAACGACCTCTTGTACGTGAGCGACGGCCTGTATTCGGCGTATGTGCTGACGTATCGGAAGGGTGGATCTCGTCGGCAGGATCGACGGTTGGAAATCGGCGGTGGCGGGATGGCTCCGATGCAAACGGCAACGTTTACATTACCAACTTCGGCCTTCCGGGCGGGTCGAAAGGACCGCTTTTTATCTTTAAGTACGCTCACGGGGCACGACTCCAATCGACACGCTCGACGACGGCGACTACGTTCCGACGGCTGTTCCGTCGACCCAACGACGGGCAACCTCGCCGTCGCAAACTGGAGCGATTCGCTAGAGGGGCAGCGTGGCGATCTACAAGGATGGCCGAGGCGAGCCGACATTTTTGGGTATGGGCGGCCGGTTTTACTACTGCACGTACGACGACCGAGGCAACCTCTTTTTGACGAGCGGCGGCCGCGCACTCTCTCTATGGGAAGTTCCCAAGGGTCGCGACACGCCTGTCAACATCTCACTCACCGCGCCCGGCTCCTTTCCGGCTGCCATCCAATGGGACGGCAAGTACCTGGCGATCCGAAACCTTACCGATTCAGAACGCGGGCCTACGGAAGCTTATCGCGTCAAGTCTCGGGCTCAACCGGCACCGTCGCCAAGACGATGAAGTTCAGGAACCGGTCCCATTCCAACCCGCTAATCGGACTGCAGTTCTGGCTGCAAGGTAACACGTTTATTCAACCCGACTGGGGCTCGAACGACGCCATAATCGACTTTTGGCAGTACCCGCGAGGCGGACAACCGACCAAGGTTATCCCGCACTTTGGTTCAGGCGATTTGATCGGCGTCACCGTTTCGGTCGCGCCCGCGCATTAGCTGCCGGCTAAATCCCGCACGATCGCCGCGGCCGCGCGCTTTCCGGGGAAGCCGCTGACGCAGCCGCCCGGGATGCGCTCCCGAACCGCAGAGGTAGAGCCCCGGCACGGGCGTGCGCGTTGCAAAACGGTCTTCGTAGATTTGCCCCGGCAGCAGTTCGCCGTGAAAGATGTGGCCGCCGGTCAATCCGAAACGCGCCTCGAGGTCGGGCGGCGCAAGCACTTGCCGATGCTCGATAACGTTGGGAAGATTCGGCGCGTATCGCGCGAGGATCGCGATGATTTTATCGGCCGCGGCGTTGCGCCGCGCGTCGGACCAGCCGCCGGGCCGATCGTACGGAAAGTACTGCGCGAAGATTGAGAGGATGTGCTTGCCGGGCGGCGCCAGCGACGGATCGGTCGGCGTCTGCAGAAAACATTCGATGAGCGGCTCTTCGCTCTCGCCGGTCGCCCGCGCATCTTCGTACGCCTTTTGTAAGTAATCGACCGTCGGCGCGACGTGGATCGTCGCACGATGGTGCGGCTGTGCGTTGGTTCCCGGCCGGCTGGTAAAGTTCGGCAGCTCGCCCAGCGCGAGATTCAGCTTCAGTGACGGCCCGACGCTCTTCCAGTCCTTGACGCGCTCGACGAACGCTCCGTCCAACAGCGCTTCGTCGACCAAATCGAGGAAGGTCGTGCGCGGATGCGCGTTCGATGCAATCGCCTTTGCCCGCACCGTAAACCGGTGAATGTGCTGCTGCGACATGTCGTAGTCTTCCGGATACATCGAGAGCTCGACACCCACGGCTCTGCCGTCGTCGCCGGTCACGATCCGCGTGACCGGCGCAGCCGGAAAAATCTCCGCCCCATACTCCGTCGCCGCCGCCGCAAGTGCGCGAGAAACGGCGCCCATTCCACCGTTCACGAAGGCCCACGATCCTTGCGTGCCGAGCACGCGTCCGGCGAGATGATGCGCCAGCACGTACCCCGTGCCCGCGTCGCGCGGGCCGAGGTAGGTTCCGATCAAACCGTCGTTGACCAGCTCGGCTTGCAGCACCGGCGTATTGACGTAGCGCTCGACCAGATCGGCCGCCGAACCGCGCAGCAAGCTCCTGCGTCTCGGCGTCGAACCGATCGAATCGCGGTTCCTCATCGGAGAACGAATCGAAGAGCGCCCGGCCCAAGCGATCGGTGCGCTCGACGTAGGCGGCAAAGCCGGCCACGTCGCGCTCGTCGAACGCGGCGATCTCGCGCGCGTTGCTCGCGCCGTCCGTCCCCAACAGCAGCGAACGCCCGTCGAGCAGCGGCGAGAACGCGTACGGATCCTTGCGGTAATACGAAAGGCCGCGCGCCCGTAAGTCCAGCTCCTCGATCAGCCACGGATCGAGCAAGCTCAAGACGTACGACGCCGTGGAGAGCGTGTATCCCGGCCAGACGTCCTGGTCGCTGACCGCGGCGCCGCCGATTTCGTCGCGCCGTTCGAAGACCGCAACGGAGTGACCGGCGCGCGCTAAGAGCGCGGCGCAGGCCAAACCGTTATGACCGCCGCCGACAATGACGGCGTCGTACGAAGGCTTAGGCTTTGATGGGTTGCGAGGATTCAGCGATACGACGGCCGCGAAGCGAAGCAATCCCGGCAGTAGACCGGTTTATCGCCGCGCGGATTGAACGGCACCTCGGCCACGCCGCCGCAACCGCTGCACGTCGCCGTGAACATCTCACGGGGACGTCCGGTGCGGTCGCCGCCGCCGCCACCGTTGCCGCCGCTCCCGCGCATCTGCTTGCGGGCCTGACGGCAGTCGGGACAGCGATTGGGTTTGTTTTGGAAGCCTTTTTGCTCGTAAAAGGCTTGTTCGCCCGAACTGAAAACGAACTGGCGTCCACAGTCCACACAGTTGAGCTCTTCATCTACGTACACGAAACAAGAAACTCCTTAGACTCTACCGACAACCAAGTTGACGAGAGCAGCATTTGGTCTGGCGCTTGTGCGACTTTTGGCACGCGGGTCCCTGCCGATGGTACTAGAAGAAATTGGACAACGTGGCCGAGACAATACCCGACGTGATCGTGCCCGCCTCGCCGGCCGACTACTTCGAAGTGATGACGCGGGCCGTGTTCCAGGCGGGCGTTCGATGGAAGCAGATCGCCGAGCATTGGGACGCTTACCGCCAGGCGTTTGCGGAGTTCGACCCGGGCCGCGTCGCCGCGTACGACCAGCTCGACGTGGACCGCGTCCTCGCCACCGCCGGAATACTCCGCATGCCCAAAAAGGTCATCGCCGCAATCCGTAACGCTCGGGCTCTGCTGGAAACCGAGCGCGAGTTCGGCAGCCTCGCCGCGTACCTGCGCTCGTTCGATTCCTACGCAGCGCTGGCAAAAGACTTCAAGAAGCGATTCTCCCTCATGGGAGAGATGAGCGTCTGGTACTTTCTCTTTCGCACCGGCGAGCCGGTGCCGCAGTTCGAAACGTGGGTGACGACGATACCCGGCGAGCATCCGCGAATGCGCGAGATGGTTGAGCGCGCGCGCCAGGCCGGTCGCTCGCCGGAAATCACGGCTGCGGCGGCGGCTGAGTCTGCCGGAAGTTCGGACGAATGAGGTACAGGCCTAAGCTCGGCGCGTAGTTGAGCTCGGGAACCGGCTTTCCGTCAAAGCCGAGCTTGGCAAGATCGTCGGCCGTCGTGGCCGCCACACGCCCGCACGCCAGCATCGGCGGAATCACCGTCGGATCCCCCGGCGCAAGCTCGTACCACGTGCCGCTCTTGGCGGTGTGCGCGGTGATCGTCCAGCCCGCTGCCGCCGTTCCATTGGCGAAGTAGGCGCGCAGCTCGCCCAGCGCCTGCGTGGCAAGGCTGCGCACTTGGGCCGTGCACGTCGTGGCGGTTCGTATTTCGAACGGATCCTTGGGCGGCGACGTCGGAAGCGCATAGACGCGGAACGTCTCTTGTCCGGCCTGCTGCTGGCGCGCCACGAAATACATGCCGACGGCCGGCATAAAGTTGAGCTGCGGCACGAAGAAGAGCGGACTGCTCGGTGCGAAGAGTTTTCGCGCCGTGACGTCGTCGGCGCGCGCGATGTGGATCGGCATGCAGCCGGCGATCGCGCGCAGCATGCCCGGCACCTTCGGGATTATTGCTAGCGCGTAGTTCGTTCCGAGCCCGTGATAGGTGATCGTCACGTCGGCGAGCGCCGGCGCAGCCATCGTCGCCGGATAACCGGACGCGGTGCGCTTTGCCTCGATCTGCGCGACGAAGGCTTGCAGTTCCGACGAGAGTTGTTTTGCTTTGCCGGCGTTGTCGGCAGTGCACGCCGTTGCGTTGCCGCCGACGGCAAACGGATCGGCCGGCGGCGTCTGCGGGAGCGGCGAGAAGAGCGACGCCAAACCGCGGCCGTTTCCACCGCCGCCTCCGCCACCTCCGCCCGGACCACCGGGCGGCCCACCCTCCTCACCGGGACCGCCGGGGCCGCCGCCGGCGAATCCACCGCCGCCGCCGCGCGGACGGAACGCCGTCGCCGTCTGACCGTTGGTTACGCCCTCTCCGAACTTCACCGAATACGTTGCCGAGATCGTCAGCGGCGTCAGCGGCCGCGCGATGTTCGGGATGACGTAACCGCCTGCAGTCGTGAACGCCACGGCATTGGCCGGGCTGGAAAAGATCCCCGAATAGGTGTCGGTGATGTTGCTCGCGGCCAGCGTCATCGTCCCGTAGTGCAGCTGCGCCGTGACGCCGGCGTCAACGGTGGTGTACGGCGGCAAGTTGTTGGGATTGTTCGAGCCGACGTGCTGCGCGTCGGCCAGCCACTCGAAAATCGAGTGCGGCGACTTATAGTCCAGCACGATGCCGGCCTTCTGCAGCGGCACGTTGGGCAGTTGCTGCCCGGGAATCGTAATCGCAAAGGGATTATCGAAGAGGAAGCTGCTCGATTCCGCAGTCGCGCCGGTGAGATTGTAATAGGCCTGCACGACCAGATTGCCGAGCGTAAAGTATCCGGTCGCTTCGGCGCCTTGATAGAGCCGCTGCACGCCCGAGACCGGCGTCGTGAAGTAAAGCTGTTGCGCCAAGAACGGCGTGCTCGCCGGCGTGTTGCAGCCCGCCGGCGAGTTATAGATCGCCGCGACTTGCTGCAAATACCCGTACGGAAGCTGTCCCAGCGCGTTGAGCACCGTGCCGTTGACATAGATTGGCAGCAGCACGTTGTTCTGCACCTGACGGTAGAGCGTCAAGCCGACGTTACCGCCCTTGAGCTGCCGCGTGTAGCCGACGCGCAGCGAGTTGGTCGAGTTGTTCTGCGGCTGCTGGCCCGGCGCGTTGCCGTACGCCACCTTACCGTTGCAGTCGAAGCGCAGCGACGCCGGATCGCTGAGAATCTGCAAGCGTCCTTGCGTCGCCGCCGCGCCGCCCAGCGAGAACGACCCGCTGTAGGTGTCGCGCGTGGTGGGCTTCCATGCCGCCGCAACCGTCGCCAGCTCCGACAGCCCGCTATTGCCCGTTGCGGTGCTGACGCCGGCCGAACCGGTGAGCGTGAGCTTGTCGCTGGAGTGGATCGTATCGGTCGCCTGCAGCACGTTGTACTGCGTGGATTCCGAGCCGTTGTAGTATTGCGCGACCGCCGGCGTCAGCGGCGTCGTGTCGAACTGCGAGGACGAACCGTAGGCTTGAATCGAGATGGTGTGGCGCTGCTGCGCCGGCAGCGTGGCGTTGACCACGTATCCGGTCGAACGCGTATCGCTCGAGTATCCGCTGGGCGACGGCTCGCCGTTGACGTAGCGGGCCAGTTGATTGAAGACGCTGCTGGTATCGGTCGAAAAGAGCGAGGTCTGCAGCTGGGTCGCGCCGAGCAGCGCGTTGTCGCTGATCGAGTACATCTGCACGTTGTTGGTGTTGGTGTTGCCCGGGCCGTAGCCGCAGGGCAGCGTGGTCTGCGGGTCGCCGTTGTAGCGCAGGCAGACGACGTCGGTGTTGCGCCAGGAGTTGAGGAACATCGCGCTGAGCGAGTTGTTGTCGCCGAACTCGTAGCGCGCGTTGATGAGGTTGCCGTAAATGTTGCTGTCGCCGTCGTGCACGTAATCCAGGCCGCTGGCGTCGAGGTAACGCTCGCCGTCCACCAGGCTGGGGTAGAGGCGGCTGACCGTTTGCACGGCGATGCCGAGTTTGCCGGCCGAGCCCGTTTCGGCCACGGAGTAGTTGTAGCGGCCGTAGCTGCCGACGGAGAGTTGCAGCTGCGACTGCCAGCTCAGCGTGGGTTGGAGCGTGCTGAAGTTGACCGAGCCGCCCAAGCCGCCCAGCGTCGCGCCCATGCGCACCGAGGCGCCGCCGAACAGATCGGTCGCGAAGTTTCCTAAGTTGCCGGCCGAGCCGGGCGCGTTGAGCGGGATGCCGTCGAGGGTGAGCTGCGTCTGCGACGCGTCGTGGCCTTCCAGCGAGATCGTTTGCGTCGCGTCGCTGTCGTCGCTCGACGTCGAGACGCTGACGCCCGAGAGTTTGTTGAGCGCGCCGGCCAGGTCGTCGGAAAGCCGCCGCTGCGGCGAGTTCGCGTCAATGCTGCTGCTGGAAATGGTCGCCGACGACTTGGCGGTGACGTGGCCGATGACTTTGAGCCCGTTGTTCTCCATCGCCAAGGCGAAGGTGACGGTGACGACGCGCCCGTTGAGGACTTCGAACGACGCCGAGGTCAGGCTGTCGTAGCCGCGCTTGACGATGCGGGCGCGGTAGATGCCGTCGGGGACGTCGGTGAACGTCACCTTGCCGTTCTTGCCGGTGAGCTCCGACGTGATGACCGGCCCTTGGAGCAAGACGCGCGCGAGTTCGAGCGGCTGCTTGGTCGTCGTATCGGTGACGACGATGTCGATCTCGCCCGACTCCGACTGTGCTCGCGCGAACGCAACGAGTGCGCCGAATACCAGCAAAACCAAGACGGCCGCTACCGCACTGCGCCGCAGCATAATCGCGGCGATTATATGAGAAAAACGCCGCCGAAGCCTGAAGCCAGCCTGGGAGCGATGAAGGCGCTATTAAAGCGTGATGGTAACGGCGGTGCCCTGACCGGGCGCGCTGTCGATGGCGATCTCGCCGCCGGCGCGTTCTACGGCGCGCTTGGCGATGGCCAAGCCCAGGCCGCTGCCGGTAATCTCGCCGCGCTGGTCGCCGCGATAGAAGCGTTCGAAGGCATGCAGGCGCTCGGACTCCGACATGCCCGGGCCTTCGTCGCGCACGGTAATCGTGGAGTGACCGTTGCTGCGCGCGGCGCGCAGATGGATCGGCGCGTCGGGCGCATACTTGAGCGCGTTTTCGATCACGTTCCAGACCGCCTCGCCCAGCTCGCCGCGGTCGGCCTGCACCGTCTCGACGCCGTCGATGCTGTAGTCAATGATGCGACGGTCGTCGAGGCGACGCGCGGCGTCGCACTGACTGCGCAGCAGCTCGGCCACGTTGACCGACTCGACGTTGGGCGCCGCTTCGGAATCCAAACGCGCCAGGCGCATCAGCCGGTCGATGAGCCCGCGCATGTGCTCCTTCTCGATCGACATCGTGCCGAGAATCTGGCGGGCAATGCGCGGCTCTTCGATGGCGCCGCGGCGCAGCACGTCAATGTAGCCGCCGATGACGGTGAGCGGGGTGCGCAGCTCGTGCGAGGCGTCGGCCGCGAACTGCCGCATGCGCTCTTCGGCGTGACGGCGATGGTCAATGGCCGTCGCGACGCTGGCCGCCGCGTCGTTAAAGGCGGCCGTCAGCGATGCGACTTCGTCGCCGCTGGCCATGACGAAGCGGCGCTGCGTATAATCGCCGTCGGCCAGGGCGCGCAGCGAATCGCTCACCTCGTTGATCGGCCGCAGCGCCTGTTGCGCAAAGAGCCGGCCCACGAACCACGAGAGCAAGATCGCGGCCAGGGCGATCGTCACGACGATCCGCCAGTAAGGAATCAGCGAGATCATCAGCAGCGGAAACGAGGGTTCGAATCCGACGTAGCCGCCCTCGACGTAGGTCAAAGAGAGCGGTTCGAGACGCGTGGGATCGGGCGGGACCGGTGGAAACGGCCCGCGATAACTGTAGACGCGCACCGGCCCGCGCGCCGAGTGGTACGTGTAGATCTGCGGACCGCGCATGGACGGCGGAATAAAGTGCTGCATTCCGCCGGCGGCCAGCACGCCGGCCAGCGCCTTAGGCCGCAAGGTCTTGTCGCCGGCGAGATACTTCCCTTTGAGGTCGTAGACCGTCACGCGCAAACCGATGCCGCCCAGCGCGTTGACGAGTTCGGGGGCCGCCTGCGTGAGCGACATGCCCTCGCGCCGGTACTGGTCGACGAGAATGCGCGCCTCTTCGTGCTTGGCGATCATGACGTCGGCGGAAAAGCGCCACAGCTCGAAGACCAAAGCGATCGACGAGGCGAGAATTACGATGAGGACGGTGACTCCGAGGAGCGCCGCGTAGAGCGCCGATAACCGCGACGCGAGTTTCACCTAGGTAAGTTTCCCCTTACTGGGACAGACCGTAACCTACGCCTCGAACGGTGCGAATAAACGAGCCCGGTTCGCCCGGCCGGTCGATCTTCGCGCGCAGGTACGAAATGTACGTTTCGACGATGTTCGGGCCGCCTTCGAAGTCGTGGCCCCACACGATCTCGAGCAGATGGTCCTTGCTAAAGACGCGCCGCGGCTCGCGCATAAAAACTTCCAAGAGATCGAACTCGCGCTGCGTGAACTCCAGCGTCTCTTTGCCCTTCCAGGCTTCGTGCGTGCCGGGATTGATCGAGATGTCGCGCCAGCGCAGCACGTTCTCTTCGATCAGCTGCGGCCGGCGCAGCTTGGCCTGCAGCCGCGCGATCAGCTCTTCAAAGACGAACGGCTTGACCAGATAGTCGTCGGCGCCGGAGCTCAGCGACCGGACTTTGTCTTCGGTGCCGCCCTTGGCGGTGAGCATGACGATCGGCGCCTGCGTGATCTCGCGCAGACGCGGGAGGAGCGTGACGCCGTCGATCTTCGGCATCATGATGTCGAGGACGATGAGTTCCGGGTCGAAGACCTTGACGAGCTCGAGGGCAGCCAGACCATCGGTCGCGGTCCGCACCTCGTAGCCCTCGCGGGAAAGACCCAGTTCCAACATCTCCCGTACCATACGGTCGTCGTCGATAACCGCAACGCGGGCATTGGGCATAACGTGCATTTCTACGCTGCATCGTGCGGTCTCACCCTGTGAGGCACCTGAATGCGCGCTAGGCAGCGCGAACGGCCGACCGCCATCGGGAGACGCGCTGGCCCGAAACCAGCGAGGCTTGGCCGATTGCCTCGAGGGGGTGGGCGACGACCCGAATTCCCTGCTCGGCCAGGGTGGCGACGGTGCGCTGGTCGGGCGCCCAGCGGGCAAAAAGGTGGACTTCCTCGGCCTTGACGGCGTGTCCGAGCGTGGCGAAAACGTCGGCTAGGGTGCACTCCCGGCGTGCCAGCAGCGGCTCGATCACCTCAATCCGGAAGCGGGCCGCGCTCCAGCCGCCGGCGGCGATCAGGAGCCGCGAGAGCTCGCCGAGCTGGGCGCTTTCGAAATCGACGACCGCCGCCCGAACCTGCCCGGCGAGGCCTTCTTCGGTCTGGGCGTGGAGGGTCGCCCCCGCAATCGAGGCGGCCGGCCCAGCCGTCAGGAGCGCCCCGGCCCCAATAAAATACTCGTCCATGCTGCGATATTGGCATGGACGAGTGCCAACTGGGTGGCGCACTGACGGGGCGGGGATCGACCGCAGCCTCAAGTAGACGCGTCCGGACTAGTATGCCGAGAGCTACGAGCAACGTGAAGGGTAGGCTCAACATAGCCTTCCGACCTGGGGGCTTGACCGATCGTACTGCTGCTCCTCACATGTCTGACCATACTTAGTGGCCCGCCTGCCCAAACGGAATGCTCCAAAAACTCAGATCAACCCCAGTTGCTGCGCCCTGCGGACAGCACCTGAGCGGCCATGGCAACCGAGCTTGGTGCTAACGTTCGCAATGTGAACGCGTATGGTAAAAACGCTTCGGCCGGTTCGAGCCGCTATCTCTTTCGGAGTGAGACCGTTTGCCAAGAGCCTAACAACATCAAGTTCGGCCTTTGTAAGTAAACCAGGGGCAGCTCCGTCGTTCAATCGCTCAGTCACATTGCCGTGAACAGCTTTTAAGAGCCGGGCAATATCTGCGTAGGCCAACTCGACCAGAGCGTCTAGGTCGCTCCGTATTCTATCGCTTCCGATAATGGCTCTCTGCTGAAGCTGATTATTTAATCCAGCAATCACATTTGTGATCGCCGAAATCACCTGGTCCCCTTCCGGTTTAACACTCCGTAGTATGCGCTCTGCCACTGTTATCCGACCATTGATCGCTTCTGCCAGACTTGTCAGGGTTTTTGCAATAGTCGTTGACCGGATTCTGTACAATCCCGTTACGGTCGACGTCTCTAGACCAAGGATCTCCTGTACCACGCTTCGGGAACGTTGCTCTTCCCCGTCGAGCGCTAAAAAGAGAGCGTACTTGGCCCCGTAGATGCTTCGGTCGAAATCAAAAGACATGCGGGTCCAGCATGTCGACAACAACCTGTGCGCCTCACCGAACCGTCCTTCCCAAGCTAGGCGCTCTGATCGGAACAGGCCCAGATACCAACCGGAAAGGTCACCGGCGTGCACAGTTGACAGGCGCTGCTCTAAGGCGATGCATGCTTCAACGTTTCCCAAGCGCATTTGGCCGCTTAGTAGCTGCAGCAAAGCGGTTTGAAGCGCGAACGCGTCTCCGGCTTTCATCGCAGCCGCAGCTGCAAGATCAGCGTATCCGATCTGTTGTGTGACGTCATCCTCCTCATGGAGCATCACATTAGACAGAACCGCGTTCGCACGGCTTGCGAGGCTATATAGGTGCAGACTAGCTGCTAACTCGCTTGACTGGCGCAGCACACGAAATGCCTTATCCGGAATTCCTAGGTTATGAAACGCAATGCCCATGCGATGAAGCACCTTTGCCTGAACAGCGTCTTCATCGAGTTCCTCGAACAACGGCTCAAGTTGTCTTAGCGCCTCGTGCGCAGCAGAGGTGTTTCGGGCGACGGCCTGCTGAGCCGCGAGGAGGGAGAGTGCCTCCGCCCTTTGGAACGGATGCTGATTCAAATCGCTGCCAACGGTGCTCAGCAGGTCAGAAGTACTTTTACCTTGGTTTGCCATTAGCGAGGCGAGGCGGAGGCTAGTGGTCGCTACTAGGTCCCGATCGCTCGCCGCGCGTGCCAGCGCTCGGCGGAATAGCGACTCGGCTCGAGCGAATTTTCCGCAGATCGCCTGTAATGCCCCGTGGAGGGCCAGGACGCGCGCATTTTCGCGGCGCGTCTTTTCATCCAGGGCATCAATTGCGCGGCCGACGACGTCACCGCGTGCCCGCTCGATTAAATCGAAGCCATGCCGTTCCAGCAATCGTACGATATCTGTCAGCGACCCTGCCGCAACATATCCTGCGATCGCGTGTTCGATGTCGCCGCTTAACTCGAGTGCTCGCGCCGCTCGCTGATTGACCATTTGCTGCGATCGTCTTCCGGCCAGCGCGCTTTGCCGTCGAAGGAATTCACGGAAAAGGTCGTGACATTGGTAAACCCCCGGACCATCTGCGTAAATAAAGGCCGTCCCTTCACGCAACCGTTCGACAATGGTCAATGCACGATCAAAGCCAGCGTTTTCGAGTACCGCGACCTCGATTGACGGGAGCTGGATGGCGACTTCGAGGAGCTCGCGCTCCTCATTGTCGAGATTCGAGTACACCTGCTCCGCGAGCAAGCGGTAAATCATCTCTCGCGTCAGCGCCGAAACGTTGCGCAGATCGGTAATGCGAGTCGACGTCCGCAGCGCGAAGCTCACCGCCGCCGGCCACCCTTCGGTAAGTACCCGCAAATCGGTCAGCTCGTCATCTCGCATCGCGACACCGAGGCTGGACGCAGCCTCTTTAATTTCTTCCTCCGTAAAACGTAGATCGCTTTCGTCGATGGGTGCGTCAGAATCTCGATAGGCAAGCCAAGTACCAACCGGCAGGCCGGTCGTCGAACGCGAGGCAACTATCCAGCGTATCGCTGGCTTCGTGCGTTCGATAAGCGCCGTCAGGAAGCGAATGACTTCGGGATCACTGTCGGCAACGTGCAAATCATCGACCGCGATGACACCGTCGAACGATTCCAAGTGAACATGCACCCACTGCGCTAGATCAGCGCCGGCCTTCGGCGAGCTTCCAGCGCGCTCGTAGGCGCCCGCCAGCGTCGTCGTGACGTCCGGGGCGTGCTCGCATAGTGCCTCGGCGAATCCGCGAAGGAAGCCCAGTAAGGTTGCGTGCTCCGCGCGCAGTGCGAAGCGTACGCTTGCCTTATCTAAAGAAGCGAGAAAGTGCCTAAGCGCGACCGATTTTCCGTAACCTGCTGGAGCAATCACAAGCGAAATCGGATAGGTAGCAGAGACAGCCAACCGCTTTAGAAGTCGCGTGCGCACGACCAGCGCAAATGCGCCGCTGTCGACGCGCTCTTTGGCGATCATGCCGCCCATTGCGACTCGTTCTAAGGCAGAGCTTTAGTCGCCTGTTCATGGAAAGTGCCAGGATCGGTCACGTCGCCCTTGCCGATCTGCCGGCTCAAGAAATACGCGAGAAGGGCACCTTCCCAATGGAGTCTCGGGGCTAGCCACGCGTGCTGCGCGGGACAGGTTAGCTCACCAAGTTCGACGACCATCGCAACATCGCGAGCGTCGACTTGTTTGTAAGCGTAATATTGCCGCAAGCCGACGGTAAAGTTATCGGGCTCGAATCCGAATGGCCAACCGACTCCCGTAGAGCTTCCGCCATGCGTGAGCCGCGGCCGCATCTGATTTCTTCGCATAGCCGATCGAAGCGGCACTCGAACAGGCCGGCGACGCGCCGTCGAAGTGAATGAAGACTGCCGCGTCCACTTTATACTTGCCGTCGAAATCCGCAGGCAGCCGCGCAACAGTCACACCGTGTTTGCGCAACACCGCTGTTGCCGCATCGGCGACGATCGGCGTCCAGTCTCGCTCGCCGGCCGCTCCCAGATTGCAGTGGTGCTGCGGAAAGTGCGCGCAGCTGGCGGGACGCCCTTCGTGTCCGGCCGAGATGAGCACGTCGTAGCTCAGCGTGTTGGCGGCCAGCAGCAGCGCGAGGATCACCAGCCGCCCGAAGCGCCTCCACCCCCGAAGCTGCCGCCGCCGCCGGAGAACCCTCCGCCGAAATCGTCGTCCCCACCGCTGCTAAACCCCGACGACGCAACGCCGCCGAGAAATCCGCCGCTGCCCCAAAACCAGAAATGCTTCATGTCGGTCTTGGCCTGCTTCGAGCCCTCGCGCAGCACGAGATAGCCGTACCGGATCGCGCCCACGACCCGCATGATGATGAAAAAAATGAAGAATGCAAAGCCGAGGCAGCTGATGACGACCACGGCGATCGCGATCCCGGTGCCGAGCGGCGACTGCGCCGGCTCGGGCGACGGCGACGGCAGCGATCGAGAGCTTATACGACGGCGTAATCGTCGTCAGCATCGCCGAGACGCCGCTGGACACGGCGCCGTCGGGATCGTTGGCCTTCATGTGCGGAATGATGTCGTCGGTAATAATCCGGTGCGCGTCGGCATCGGTGAGCGAGCTCTCCAAGCCGTAGCCGACCTCGATGCGCGCCTTGTGATCCTTGGCAAAGATAAACAAGATCGCGCCGTCGTCCTTGCCCTTGCGCCCGACCTTCCACGCGTTGGCCGCATCCACGGTAAACGTCTCGAGCGGAACGTCGCCGGTCGTATCACCGATCCAGACGATCACCTGATGGCCGGTCGCCGATTCGTAGTCGCGCAGCTCGTGCTCGACCGTCTCGCGGGTGTCGTTGGAAATGAGCGCGGCGGTGTCGGTGACGCGGTGATCGGGCTTCGGCGGCACCTGGGAATCGGCCGCGATGGCCGGCAGCGCGAACGCCGGCGCCAGCAGCGCGAGCATCGCTAACGCGACGGCCCTCATCCGCGCGCTCCCCGGCGGCTCGGCAAAATGCGTCTGCAGCGCGCCGCCGATGCGCTTGATCGCGTGAAGAACGCCCTCGGTGGTCGCGCCGCGCGCGAAGTACGGCTGGCTCTCGTCAACGAGCTCCTGCCAGAACGCGTCGCCGACGCGCTGGTGCAGTTCGCGGTCGCCCACGATGGCAAAGCGCTGCGCCTTGGGGGCGACCAAAATCAGCGCCGCGTTGGCCGGCTCGTGCCGATGAAATCCGATCTCGCCGAACTCACGCTTGGCACGCTCGAACGCATCCACGTCGCGGTCGGGAATAATCCGGACGGCGATGCGTCCGGTCGTGCCGTCTTCGGCGTCGCGAATCGCTCGCGCGACGGTCTCGCGTTGCGCGCGCGTCACGGGGTGAAGTTTACCGTCGGGGCTTTCTCCGCGCCCGCCTGCGCCTGGAAGTAGGGCTTCTCGTTGAAGCGGCTGCCGAACATCCCCGCCACCCAGACCGTCGGGATGGTATCGCGCTTAGTATTGAACGCCCGCGCGACGTCGTTATATTTCTTCCGCTCAAAGGCGATGCGGTTCTCGGTGCCTTCGAGCTGCGCTTGCAGCGTTGCGAAGTTGGCCGTCGCTTTGAGCTGCGGATAGTTCTCGACCACCGCCAGCAGCCGCGACAGCGCCGAGCCCAGCGCGTCTTGCGCTTGCGCGTACTTGGCGAAGTCTTGCGGATTGTTGACCGCGTTCTGCACCACCTCGGGCGAGATTTGTCCGACGCTGGCGCGCGCCTTGGCCACCGCTTCGTAGGTGCTCGACTCGAAGCCGGCCGCGCCCTTGACGGTGGCGACGAGATTGGGAATCAGATCGGCGCGGCGCTGATAGACGTTCTGCACCTGCCCCCACTGCGCGTCGACCGCCTGGCCCAGGGTCACCAGCGAGTTATACGCGGATACCAGAAAGAGGCCGACCACAACGACGATCGCCAGTACGACGAGCGGTCCGACGTACGAACGCTTTTGCTCCATGGATTGGGCCTTGTGCCACTAGGCGGCCGGTCCCTTCCAGGGGCAGCAGCGCGGGGCGCGTAAAAGTGCGGCCGATGCGCCTGCTGCTTGCAGCCGTGCCTTTTGCCGCATTGACCGTTGCGGTGCCGCTGGTCAACCGCGTCGAGCCGCGCTTCTTCGGCGTGCCGTTTCTGCTCTGCTGGATCGTCGCCTGGGTTCTGCTCACGCCCGCGTTCCTCTGGACGATCGCGCGCCTCGAGCGGCGCGGAGTCGTGAGCGGCGCCGGCATCGCGCTGACGATCGTCGCCGTCGTCGTCCTTGGAACCATCGTTTTTGCGCTGCTTGGCGTGCGCCGCGTCAAGATGGACCCGCAGCAATATATCGTCGGCGGCCGATCGTTCGGCACGATCTTCCTCTGGGTCTTGCTGGCCGGCGAGATCTACACCACCTTCACCTTCTTGGGCATCGCCGGGCTGTCGTACTCGCAAGGCGCGCCGGCCTTTTACGTGATGGCCTACGGAACGGCCGCCTATATCATCGGCTACTTTCTCACGCCGGCCATCTGGCGCGTCGGCAAAGAGCACAACCTCTTAACCGGTCCCGATTTCTTCGAACTGCGCTATAACAGCCGCGCGCTGGGCGTCATGACGGCCCTGCTGTGGTTCGTGATGATCGTTCCGTACGTCGCGCTGCAGTTGAGCGGCCTGCAAATTCTGCTTGCGAATCGCCGGTTACGGAATGTATGACGCGACGGCGACGGTCTGCATCGCGTTTATCGTGCTCGCGCTTTTCGTCTTCACCGCCGGCTTGCGCGGCACGGCCTGGGCCAGCGTGGTGAAGGACGTTTTTGTCTTGGGCGCCGTGATCTTTGCCGGCATCGCGATTCCGACGCGCTTCTTCGGATCGCCCGGCGCCATGCTCGAGCGCGTCGCGCAGGTGCACCCGCAAATGCTCGTGCTGCCGGCGGGGACGGCGTTTCACGGCACGGTCTGGTTCGTTTCGACGGTGGTGCTCTCGGCAGTCGGCTTCTTTATGGGGCCGCACTCGTTTAACGCCATCTATAGCGCCCGCAGCGCCCAGACGCTGCGGCGTAACGCGATGCTCTTGCCCTTTTACCAGGCCTTCCTCTCGCTGATGATTTTCGCCGGCTTCTCGGCCGCGTTGATCGTTCCGGGACTCAAGGGCGCCGACGTCGATCAGTCGTTTCTGCTCGTCGTGCAGCGCTATTATCCGTCGTGGATTTTGGGACTGATCGCCGCGGCGGGAGCCTTGGCCGCGCTGGTGCCGGCCTCGGCGCTGCTGCTCGCCGGAGCCAGCGTCATCACCAAGAACGTTGCCGGCGATTGGCTGGGCATCGCGACCGGCGATCGGGCGCGCACGATGCTGACACGCGTCCTCGTCTTGGTCGTCGCGGTGCTGGCGCTGGGATTTTGGCTGGGCGCGCGGCGCACCGTCGTCGAGCTTCTCCTCCTCTACTACAACGGCATCACGCAGTTTGCGCCGGGCGTCATTGCGTCGTTCCTCTGGAAGCGCGCGACGGCGTGGGGCGTCGGCTTGGGAATTGCCGCCGGGCTTTTGGTTGCCGTGCCGCTGGCCGAGCTCAACATTACGCCGTGGGGCATCAACGTCGGCTTGCTGGGGCTGGCGGCAAACATCGTCGTACTCATCGGTGTCTCGCTGTTAAGGAAACCGCAATGAGCTCGAACCCCGTTCTCATCGCCGGCGCCGGGCCGACCGGCCTGGTTCTTGCGTTAGAGCCTGGCGCGCCGCGGCGTACCGTTTCGCTTGATCGACGACGGTGCCGGGCCCGGCGAGTTCTCGCGCGCGATGGTGGTGCAGGCGCGCACGTTGGAGTTTTATCGGCAGTTCGGCTTCGCCGACGAGATGGTCAAGGCCGGCATCGTCGTCCATCGCGTGCACATGCGCGAACTCGGCCGCGATGGAAAGCCGCACGAGGTGTTGTCGCTGGAGTTCAACGATCTCGGCGCCGGCATCAGCCCCTACCCGTTTGCTTTGACGTATCCGCAAGACGATCACGAACGCTTTCTCACCGCCAAGCTGGCGGCAATGGGAATCGCGGTCGAGTGGAACACGAGTCTCGCCAGCTTCGAGCAAACCGATGACGGCGTGACCGCAACGCTGGCGACGCCGTCGGGCCTGCAGACGGTAACCGCCGATTATATCTGCGGATGCGACGGCGCGCACTCTAAAGTGCGGCAAGGGTTGGCGCTCGGATTTGAAGGCGCGACGTACGACCAGCTCTTCTTCGTCTGCGATGCCAAAATCGCCGAGGGCGCGGACAACGATCTGCACGCGAGCCTCGGGAAGCAGAGTCTGCTGCTGCGATTCCCGGTGCGTTCGTCGGGAATGCAGCGGCTGCTCGGGCTCATTCCACCCGAGCTCAGGGACCGCGACGACATCAACTTCGACATGCTGCGCGAGTCGGTCGAGCCGCTCTTAGCCACCCACGTCACGAAAGTGAACTGGTTCTCGACCTATCGCGTGCACCACCGCGTTGCCGAGCGAGTTTCGCGTCGACCGCGCCTTCATTCTCGGCGACGCGGCGCACATTCACAGCCCGGTCGGCGGACAGGGCATGAACACCGGCATCGGCGACGCGATCAATCTGGGCTGGAAGCTGGCCGACGTGCAGCGCGGCCGCGCCGACGCCGCGATCCTCGACAGCTACGAGCAGGAGCGCATCGGTTACGCTCGCGCGCTGGTGGCGACGACCGATCGCGCCTTCACGCCGATGGTCGCCGGCGGAGTGAAAGGCGAAGTCACGCGGCGCGTCTTGGCACCGCTCTTCTTGACGCTCGCCACGCGCTTGGATCTCACCAAGCACGCCTTCTTCCGCATGGTCTCGCAAGTGCAGATCCATTACGCCGATTCAATGCTGAGCAAGGGTAAGGCCGGCCACATCGAGGGCGGCGACCGTTTACCGTGGTGCGCGCCGATCAAAAACTTCGATCCGCTGCAGTCGCTGGATTGGCAGCTGCATGTCTTCGACGACAAAGATGAGGACGTCGCCCGGCTCTGTTCGCACTACAAAATCCCGATTCACGAGTTCCCCTTTAGCGAGCCCGTGCGCGACGCCGGCTTTGCGCGAGATGCCGCCTACCTCGTACGCCCCGACGGCTACGTGGGGCTGGCGATCGACGGCGACGACGAGGCGGGGCTCAAAGCCTACCTCTCTCGACATCTTATTCCAGGCAAGCGATGATTGCTTCGATTACGTGCTTCGTTTCCTCGGGATCGCGCACCGGGATGCTGTAGGCGCCGGCTTCGCGCGCCGGATAGTCGTTGCCGCCGGGGAAGAGCGCGTCGCCCAGAAACAGCATCTCGTCGATCGAGGTGCCGAGAACGTCGCGAAGCTTGCGGATGCCGTAAGCTTTGTCGATGCCGGGCAGCGTCACATCTATCGAAGTAGCGCCGCCCAAATGGACGGAGAACTCGGGCAGCATCGGGTCGAGTAACGCCTCGATCTTCTTGCGCTTGGCGAAATCGGGATCCCAAACCGACTTTTCGGCAAGCGGCGCCTGTTGGCCCAAGGCGGAGTAGGTAATCTGGCTCCCGCGGTCTTCGATCGCGTCGCCCCAGGTCTTTGTCGCTTGAAAGCCCGACTCGGCAACCGCCTTCGTCAGGGCGTCGACGATCTTCCGCTTTTGTGCGTCACTGAAGTCTTCCGAATAGAGCTTCTGCCAACCGTCCCGGTATTGATAGAACTTCGTTCCGTTCGTCGGCAAGATCGACAAGTCGGCCAACGGCGCATCCGTCGGCAGATGGGCGAGCAGCTGCGTCTCGAACTGCGCGAAGTCGCCCCCTGAGACGATCGCAATCTTCACGACCTCGAGCAGCTTCTCCAGCAATGACGCCATCTCCGAATCGATCGGCGACTTGCTCGGGGCGAGGGTACCATCGAGGTCGAACACAATGAGACGTTTCACGCCTGTTTCTCCCGCAGCGCGCCAAAGTTAGACGCGAGACCCACGAGCTCTTGCGCGACGAGCGTGTTTGGAGTTAATTCTATCTTCACATGAAACGCACACCTCTTATTGCTCTCGGTTGCGAATTAGTACTTTTGAGCCTCGGCGCATTCGTTGCCATGAGGGTGGCCGCCGGCGGGTCGTCGTTCGTCCCGGGCGTATGTCCGACAATGCCGACCCCGATTGCCGATCTGAAGAATGCACGCTGCGGCCGCCTTACCGTTCCGGAAGATCGTCGGAACGGCGGAAAACGAACGATCAGCCTCTCGGTGGCGATTGTCCCGGCGAAGTCGCAGAGACCAAAGAGCGACCCGATCGTCTGGCTCGCCGGGGGCCCCGGAGACGACGCGATCACCGAGATTCCCATGGCGGTGGCCGGAAAGCTCAACGCCGATCGGAACGTGATCTTCATGTCGCAGCGAGGTACGTATAGCGCCCGGCCGAAGCTGACGTGCGCCTCCGTCGACCGCTGGGCCGCAAAGACCTTGAACATGCCCTACGATGCGGCGGCGACCGGAAGCGCATATTCCAGCGCCACGCGGGAGTGCCGCCGAGAGCTCGCGGCGCGCACTTCCGACCTCGCCGCGTACAACACGCTGGAAAGTGCGGATGACCTCGAAGATCTGCGCCTTGCGCTGCAGATCCCGAAATGGAACGTCTACGGGATCTCTTACGGAACCGATTTAGCGCTTACGTATATGCGGCAGCATTCAGGCGGGATTCGTGCCGTGGCAATCGACGGCGTGTTTCCGCCGTCCCTCGCGGGCGGGGCTGCCGCATGGACCAGCGCCGGCGAAGGAATCAACGCCGTGTTCAAAGCCTGTCGCGATCAAACGCCGTGCCGCAAGCGCTATGGGGACATCGGAGCAACGTTTCGCCGCCTGGTACTCCAATACGAGGCATCTCCCAAGACGGTCGCAGTCCAGGTGCAAGGCCATCCCGGAAAAGTGAACGTCAAGATCAGCGGTGGCATGCTCGCGCAATGGATGGTGTCGCCTGGGACGCACTGGGCGGCGAAAGTGCCCGCGTCCATTGCGGCACTCGCGCACGGCGACCCTGCACCAATTGCATCAACGTGGGCTGCGCCAAAGCTTGATCCTGCCGGCATTGGCGTACTAAGCAATGGACTCTTCTACGGCGTCTCCTGCGGCGAGTGGGTGCCGTACGAATCCGAGAAGAGCGTCATTGAAGCTGGACGACGAGCGTTTCCCATGTTTCCGGTTTCCATCCTAAGAAATGGTCCCTTGCCGTTCATGCGCGAAAACTGTCGTGAGTGGGACGTACCCAAAGTCTCTCCATCGGTGCGAGCCACGACGCGCAGCAGCATCCCGGCGCTGGTGATTTCCGCTCAGTACGACGCCCAAACGGCAGCATCGTTTGGTGCATATGTGGCGCGGACACTATCGAGCGCCACCGTCGTCACGATTCCGAACGTTGCCCACGTTGCCTTCGGCAGCCCTTCCGAAGCTGCAAACGCGTGCGCCTACGCCATCGCCAAGTCGTTCTTCAATCGATTGAACCGGGCTGACACGAGCTGCATCCGGAACGTGCCGGCGACAAAGTTCGTTATTAATCGGTAGCGGCGCCCGCCGCCTATCCGGCGGCACCTGGGTCGCAGGTGAGAAGGGCGCCGCTAAGCCGAACGAACGCCGCAACGGAGGCTTCGCACCATGTATAGGTTGCGGCGATACATCTTGTGGATCGTACCGGCATTGCTGTGCGCGGCATGCAGCGGCAACGTCGCGATCAACCCTGCGCCGCCGCCGCACCTTCGCCGGCGCCGCCGTTTGTTGCCGGGCACGGTACCCTCGCCGTAATCGACGTCGCTAACCCCAAGGCCCGGCAAATCCGGCTCTTCCATCCCGGCAGCACTCGCGAGTTTGCGACCATCGTCGTTCCGGGTGAACGGTACCATCCGAATTCGCTGACGTTCGACCGTCGCGGCCATCTCTACATCGGCAGCAACGATACGCAGGGCTCTGGCGAGTATATCGTTTCTGAATTTAAGGTGAGCAATCTGGAACGGGTGCGCGAGATCCGCGATCTGCCGCGCTGGAATCACAGCTCCGTCGCCACTGACGACCAGAACTATCTCTACGTCAACACTCCCGCGTTCCTCGGCGGCGATATTAAGATCTACTCGCCCAACGTGGATCGAAAACCGTTTCTCGAAATTAAGGATCTCGGAGCCCCGATGACGACCCCTCCGCGCCCAACCTGTTGTGGGTGGCATCGCAGACAATCCACGGTAGCTTTCTGGACGGCTATGCCGGTGCGCTCGCGTAAGAGAGAGTTTTCCCACAGCCTGGGAGGGGTCAACGCGAGCAAGATCACGGTCAACGCTGACGGCGACGGTTCGTTGGCCGCCGTTTTTTCTCAACGCCCGCTCTCGCCGGACTTTATGGTCGCGGTCTATTCCCAGAAAACCGGATTCCTCAAGAAGATCGCCGAGGGCCGGAACCTCAAAGCAATGGCCGGCGATAATGCCAATACCATCTACGTTTCGGAAAGCAGCCCCGGCAAAGTCCTTCTGTGCGACTGGCAGCACTGCCGCGACTATCTGTCGACGAATTCCAACGAGCCGGTGGCCCTCGCAGTCAATCTGCGCAACCGTAACCTCTACGTCGCCAACCGCGATGCGGGCAACGTCCAGATCTACCGCGTCGGTGAAACCATTCCGTTCCTCACGATAGCCCCGTCAAAGTTTGAGCCAACCGCGCTCGCCGTCGAGCCATAGTGCTATAATTCGCTACTTCGAGGAGCCTGCATGATGTTTTCTTCAAATCTCCGCTTCACCGCGATCGGAACGATCGTTGCATTGGCGGCCTGTGGTGCTAAAGTCGATGCGCCTTTAGTATCTTCAGCCGCGAGCGCTCCAATGACGAGCTCTGCGATGCGCCCCAAGAACTGGCTGAATACTTGGACGTTCTACGTAAAGAACAAAACAGACGTGCGTATACGGCAGTTGGTGCGCTCGGAAACGTGCATGGATCATATCCCGCAGGAGCGACTCTTTGAACCGGGCCACGAATACACCCAAGAACTGGAGACGAGCGGTGATCCCTCGTGTGCTCTTGACGACTCGTCGGTAAAGTTCGACTACTACACCAAAGAAGAGGTCGGGTGGGGATCGGTAAAGTGGGTGAAGCCCTTCTTGGGAGACTACGCGATTACCACGATCGACCAAAACAAACTTTGCTTTTCAACCCAATCGAGAGGCGTCGGACGACTGCAGTTAAACATCCGCCGCTGCTAGGCCGGGAATCCCGCTCGACATCTCATCCCAGGGGCGTGATTGGAGCGCGTTGTATATTCTAGAAGGAGCAGTTAATGCACGCGCATCCACTTGAAGCTCGTATCGCCCACGTCGAAGGTGCCTTCGATCAGGTGAACGAGCGCTTGAACAGTATCGACCGAAGACTCGAAGGCTTCGACCGCCGGTTCGAGGGTATCGACCGCCGGTTCGAAAGTGTCGACCGCCGGTTCAATTGGCTCACCGGAATCGTCGTCGGCACATGGGTCACCACGATCCTCACGATTCTGTTCCACCACTAACGCTTCCCAATCGTAAGGAGGTCATCATGAGCATCGTTCTCGTGCACGGCGGATTTGTAGACGGCTCCGGATGGGAGGGCGTCTACAAGATTCTCAAGGGCGACGGCTACAACGTAACCGTGGTTCAGAATCCAACTACGAGTTTGGCGGACGACGTTGCCGTTACCAAACGCGCCATCGACAGTGCTGGCGGCGACGTCGTTCTCGTTGGCCACTCGTACGGTGGTGCGGTCATCACGCAGGCCGGCAACGATCCGAAGGTGAGCGCGCTCGTTTATATCACGGCATTTGCGCCGGACAAAGGCGAATCCGTGGCGTCATTGATCGCACATCCGGCTCCCGGTGCTCCCGTTCCGCCGATTCTGCCGCCTCAAGATGGGTTTCTCATGCTCGACAAGGCGAAATTCGCCGCCTCCTTTGCCGCGGACGTGAATCCCGATCTCGCATCGTTTATGGCGAATTCTCAGGTCCCGTGGGGTCTAGAAGCGCTCAACGGCGTCATCACCGAGCCGGCCTGGAAGAGCAAGAAGACCTGGTATCTGGTCGCAACGAACGACAAGATGATCCCGCCGGACGCGCAGCGCTTCATGGCGCAGCGCGCCAACGCCACCGTCTCCGAAGCGGTAGGCAGTCACGCGATCTACGTTTCAGATCCTGCCACCGTTGCGCATCTGATCGAGCAAGCCGCGACAGCCAACTGACCTGGTGATAAAGAGGGTCTGTATCCTACTGAGCGATGCTAACGGCTTGGCCGCTCGGGCGGCCGCTCATCTTGAACGATCCGGCCGGGTCACCGCCTCCGGGATAAGCCCACTTGTACATTTTGTCCATGCAAAGGCTATCTGAGCCTACGACGGCGGTTGCCAGCTTTTTGTTCGCGGGGGTATTTTCCGAACCAACAATAAAAGGCTGGTACGTCGCGTCTCGATTTTGACACCCGGAATATGTAAGCGTCGTCTGACCGACGCTTGTCAAATCTCCCGACGGCGCCTCCTTCATTTGATAGATGATGGTCTCGGTGACACTTCCCGTATAATAGTCGTCGGCAAGCGTAATGTGCTTTCCATCCCACATTACGCCGAAGGGGGAGTTCGTCTGCACATCTGTGCTAACCGTTCTCATCGACTTTCCGCCCTTCGGCAGTTCGCAAAGGTTCGACGAGTATTGGGTCTGCACGAAAAGGTTGCCCTTCCCGTCGTATCCGGCAGCTGCAATAAGATTACAACTGGAGTCGGAGTACTGGGCCGGCTTGCCCGTGGCGCCCTTGAAGACGGCGATCGTACCGCCGCCGCTTGCAGTGTAAGCGTTGGCTACTGCGAGATCCCCGTTTGGAGAAACGGAACAAGCGACGGGAGAGCCACCGGTCTGCAATTTGCTGATCGCCTTGCGCCCACCATGTGCGTATTCGTCCACAGACGTCTTAGCAAAGTCGGTGATGAACACATCTCCCTTCGCATCGACGCACTCTCCGCCCGGCTTAGTAGATCCGGTTAGCTTTCCTACCGAGGCGCCCGTCTTGTAATCGAAGACGTGGACCACACCGCCGTTAGCATCAGAAACGTAGACCAGCGTGCTTGAACTTGCCATGTCGGTAACCTGCTTGGACTGTGCGCCTAGCGACTCGCTAGGCATACTCCCAAAGCCACAGCCGGCCAACAGGAGCTGGAATAGCAATTAGGAGGGCGACGTATGAAGCCTTCATAGCACGGCCATTTTGACGCCTAATGAAAAAGGCCCCGCCGATTGCGAGGCCTTTTCCATTTCACCGTTTTCTTGGTGACCGTACTACAGGTCTTCCGGGTTGATGCCCTTGAGACGGTCGTACTGCGTTTTCTTCGGACCCGCGTGCGGAGTCGCGTGATCCTCGATGTCGCCTTCGTAGTGCACGGTGAGCGGCTCGCGATTGCGCTCGTAAGCGGTCACGAGGCGGCTCATGCCGTCGCCGTTTCCGCCGCCCATGACTTCGGCCAAGGCGGCTTCGTCGGCGGTCATCGTCGGCATACGGCATCTCGATACTCGTGACGCGGACGCCCGTCGTCGTCGACGTCCTGACCCTGCGGCTGAATGTCCACGTTGCGGTAACGCGACATTCCGGTTCCCGCCGGAATCAGCTTGCCGATGATGACGTTCTCCTTGAGTCCGAGCAGCGGATCGTACTTGCCCTTGATCGCCGCGTCGGTGAGAACGCGCGTCGTCTCTTGGAAGCTCGCCGCCGAGAGGAACGACTCCGTCGCCAGCGACGCCTTGGTCACGCCGAGCAGCACCGGATTGGCCGTGGCCAGCTCCTTGCCGGCGGCGCGCATGCGCTCGTTGGCTTCGTGGAACTGCCGCCGCTTCGACGAGCTGACCGGGCAGCAGCGGCGTGTCGCCGCCTTCGACGATCTTGACCTTGCGCAGCATCGAGCGAACGATCACTTCGATGTGCTTGTCGTTGATGTCGACGCCCTGCGAGCGATAGACCTTCTGCACTTCCTGAACCAGGTAGTTCTGCAGTGCGGTCTCGCCTTTGATGCGCAGAATGTCGTGCGGATTGAGCGAGCCTTCGTTGAACTGGTCGCCCGGCTCGACGTGATGCCCGTCGTGCACCGTGAGATGCGTGCCCGGCGGGATCTCGTACTCGTGCTCCTCACCGGTGGAATCGACCACGATGACGATGCGCTTGTTGCGCTCGTCGCCGAGCCGCACCGTTCCGGCGACTTCGGAGATCGTCGCTTGTCCCTTGGGCTTGCGCGCTTCGAAGATTTCTTCGACACGCGGCAGACCGGTGATGATGTCCTCGGTCGCGACGCCGCCGGTGTGGAAGGTTCGCAGCGTGAGCTGCGTACCCGGCTCACCGATCGACTGCGCGGCGATGATGCCCACCGCCGTGCCGATGTCGGCTCGCGTGCCGGTCGCTAGATCGCGACCGTAGCAGAGCGAACAGACGCCGTACTTCGATTGACAGGTCAGCACCGAGCGAATCTTTACTTCGCCGATGCCGGCGTCGATGAGCGCCTTGGCCTTCTCCTCGTCGATCTCGTCGTTGCGCGAGACGATCGTCGTCGTCGGACGCTTGGGATCGAGGCGGATGTCCTCGGCCGCGCGCCGTCCGATGATGCGATCGATCAGCGGCTCGATGATCTCTTTGCCGACCGAATGTCGCTGACGGTGATGCCGCCGGTGCTTCCGCAATCTTCCTCGCGGATGATGACGTCTTGCGCGACGTCGACCAGACGCCGCGTGAGGTAACCGGAGTCGGCCGTACGCAGCGCGGTGTCGGCCAGACCCTTGCGCGCGCCGTGCGTCGAGATGAAGTACTCGAGAACCGTCAGGCCTTCTTTGAGCGACGCCTTGACCGGAATCTCGAGAATCCGGCCCGACGGGTCGGACATCAGTCCGCGCATGCCGCCGAGCTGCTTGACCTGCGCGATCGAACCGCGCGCACCCGAGGTCGCCATCATGAAGACCGGGTTGAGCGGGTTCTGCGCCGCCTGCATCGCGGTCGTGACCTCGTCCGAGGCCTTCGACCAGATGTCGATCGTCTTGTTGTACTGCTCGTCTTGCGAGATGAAGCCTTGCTCGAAGAGACGATGCAGCTCGTCGACTTCGTCCTGCGCCTTGCCGACGATGTCGTACTTGCTCTGCGGCACGATGACGTCGCTGATCGACACCGTCGTACCCGAGAGCGTGGCGTAGTGGAAACCGAGCTCCTTGACGGCATCGAGGAAGCGCGCCGTTTCGGCGTTGCCGTAGCGGCGATAGCAATCCGTGATCGTCTTCTTCAGCGCACCCTTGTCGATGATGCGGTTGACGAACTCGTGATTCCAATCCTCGGCGAACGCCATGTTGAAGATCACGCGGCCGACCGTCGTCTTGATCAGCTCGCCCTTCCAGCGCACGTAGATCCACTCTTGGAGTCCGATCCGCTTGGTCTCGTACGCCATGACCGCTTCCTTGCCGTCGTAGAACGTCGGCAGCGATCCGGGACCGTCGCCGGTCTTTCCGTTGTTTCGCCTGGGGCTGGTGGGCTCGAGGCGATCGTAGTCGTCAATGATCGGCGCCTTGGCCGGACCGGTGTATTCGTCGGATTGAAACGTCAGGTAGTAGAGGCCCAACACCATGTCTTGCGTCGGAATCGAAACCGGATTGCCGTACGCCGGAAGCAAGATGTTGTTCGAGGAGAGCATCAGGATGCGCGCCTCGGCTTGCGCGCCTGCCGATAGCGGCAGATGCACGGCCATCTGGTCGCCGTCGAAGTCGGCGTTATACGGCGTGCAGACCAGCGGATGCAGATGGATCGCCTTACCCTCGACCAGGACCGGCTCGAAGGCTTGAATGCCCAGACGATGGAGCGTCGGTGCGCGGTTGAGCAGCACCGGATGCTCCTTGATGACCTCTTCGAGTACGTCCCAGACTTCCGGACGCACGCGTTCGACCATGCGCTTCGCGCTCTTGATGTTGTGCGCGAGTCCGCGGTCGACGAGCTTCTTCATCACGAACGGCTTGAAGAGCTCGAGCGCCATCTCTTTGGGCAGGCCGCACTGATGCAGCTTGAGCGTCGGACCGACCACGATGACCGAGCGTCCCGAATAGTCGACGCGCTTGCCGAGCAGGTTCTGCCGGAAGCGTCCCTGCTTGCCTTTGAGAATGTCGGAGAGCGACTTGAGCGGACGATTGTTGGGCCCCGTGACCGGACGGCCGCGCCGGCCGTTGTCGATCAGCGCGTCGACCGCTTCTTGCAGCATGCGCTTTTCGTTCTTGATGATGATCTCGGGCGCGTTGAGCTCGAGCAGCCGCTTGAGACGGTTGTTGCGGTTGATGACGCGGCGGTAGAGATCGTTGAGGTCGGACGTCGCGAAACGGCCGCCGTCGAGCTGCACCATCGGGCGAAGTTCGGGGGCGATGACCGGCACGGCGGCCAGCACCATCCACTCCGGCCGGTTGCCGCTATTGAGAAATGCTTCGACGACTTCGAGGCGCTTGATCGCCTTGAGGCGCTTTTGGCCGGTCGTCTCCTTGAACTCTTTGCGCAGATCTTCTTGGATGCGGCGCAGGTTGAGGTCGCGCAGCAGCTCGCGGATCGCTTCGGCGCCCATGCCGGCCTTGAAGCGATTGCCGAACTTCTCGCGCGCTTCGCGATACTTCTGCTCCGAGAGCACCTCGCGCTTGGCCAGCGTCGTGTCGCCGGCATCGATGACCACGTACGCGGCGAAGTAGATCACCTTCTCGAGCTGACGCGGCGACATGTCGAGCAGGATGCCGATGCGGCTGGGCACGCCCTTGAGATACCAGATGTGGCTGACCGGCGTGGCCAGCTCGATGTGGCCCATGCGCTCGCGGCGCACCTTGGCGCGCGTGATCTCGACGCCGCAGCGGTCGCAGATCATCCCTTTAAAGCGGATGCGCTTGTACTTGCCGCAGTGGCACTCCCAGTCTTTGGTCGGGCCGAAGATCTTCTCGCAGAAAAGACCGTCGCGCTCGGGCTTGAGCGTGCGGTAGTTGATCGTCTCGGGTTTCTTGACTTCACCGAACGACCAGGCGCGAATTTGCTCCGGCGACGCGAGGCCGATGCGCATGGCGTCGAAGTTGTTGACGTCGATGAGGTTCAAAAGGATGGACTCCGTTGCGCCCGCTTCGCCGCCGCCTACGCAGGGAAGGCGCGTCCCACGTCGTCACGTAGGGGCTCCCACCGTCGCGGCTGGCGCGGGGCACAGCTACATATATTACCACGCGGCACAAGGCCGTTCAAGGTGCCACCTTCCCTCGGCGCCGCATTACCTACCCAAGCAATCGGCCGCCCGCCCAAACTAATGGCGCGCGCAGGCAAATTGGGTACGCCGTTTCTATGAGAATAGGAATCGTTGGCTCCGATGACCGCGCCCGGGCGATCGGGCGGCTGCTCCAAACCGGAGGGCACCAAGTCACCTTCGGCGACCCCGCCTCAAGCGAACGCGCCGAGCGCGCCGCTCGGGAAGTCGGCTCGCATGCCGAGCCGCCTTACGAGCAAGCCATGCACTCGGATCTTCTCTTCTTCGCCGTTCCGGGCGACCAAGTCGACCGGGCCGTCACGGCGGTCGGGCTCGACCCAGGACGCCGTCGTCGTGGATGCGGTTTCCGACGGCCGGCCTTCGCCTCGGCGCAGCGGAGCCGAGATGCTGGCGCGCAAGCTCGATTCGCATCGCGTCGTGCGCGCCCTGATCGGCGCAACGATGCCCGGATCGAACATTGCGATTTGCGGCGACGATCCCAGCGCGAAAGTACTGGTCGATCGTGCGCTGCAGTCCGCGGGCTGTCTGGTGACGGACCGCGGACCGCTATCGAGTGCGAAGGAGCTCGAGGCTCCGGCCTAGCTCTTTTTTCTCGAGGACTTGCGTGCGGGGGGAACCTTCCCCCAGCACGCCGCGCCTCACTCAAGCCGAATCGCAATCGCTTGCTTTCGGCTTTTTACTTTCTTGCCGGAGCGGCCCGATTTCAGTTGCCCTTCCCCGAACTCGTGCATGACGCGATTGATCTTCTTGCGCGACGCCGTTCCGTACTTGCGGGTCGCCTTCTTGCGCGAAGCCGCCTTTTTACGGGTCGTCTTCTTATGCGTCGTCGTTTTCTTTCGAGTCGTCTTCTTCCGAGTGGCTTTCTTGCGTTCGGCCATTTACACTACTCCTAGGTGCTCAGACGCGCGCGCCTCGGCCGGTCAGCAAGTTGAACACGATCAGCACGAGCGCGACGATCAGCAGTATGTGAATCAAACCGCCGCCGAAGTGCAGTAAGAAGCCGATCAGCCAGAAGAAAAAGAGAACCACGATAATCGCCCAGAGTAACCCTACCATCTTCGCCTCCTTGATAAGGGGTGCTGCATTGGCTTCTTCTTGCCCAAAATACGGCCGACCAACGCCTCCCCTGTTGATTATTTCAATTCTTTCCACCACCGCCGCCGGCTCAATCACCGGCGCGCCTGGGCCTGCCGCGAATCTTTTGCAGCTCGATGACCGAGAAGCCGAGCGCCTCGATCTCGAGGGCGAAGCCCCGTTCCACCTTGTCGCCGTCGAGGTCTTCGTGACGCACCCACTCGCCCAGAAGGCTGGTAAAATAGCGTGCGTGGTAGCGGCCCCGCAGGGGGCGGGCGAAACGCAACGGCGTGGTAATCGTGCGCGACGCCGTGTTGCCGATAAGGATGACGATGTTCTCTCCGCGGCGCAGCGCGATCTCCGTCACGTCATCTCCCAAGCGCAGCATCGGCGAAACGTCGCGACCATAAACGTGCAGAGGCAGATCGGTCTCGCATTCAAAGTTGGCGATAGAGCGTCGGCTCGGGCAGCCGCGCCACGAACCAGGTTAGCCGCTTGCCGCGAAACGGCAGGTTGCGCACGCCGAGCCACTTCCATTGCGGCGGGAGCCGCGGCGAGCAGGCCAGCTGCCTGCCGCCCAGATTGAGCCCGCCCGCACCCTCGATCGCCGCCCACACATAGCGCGGCGGATACCAGGGTGACAGCATCATGCCTTGATTGGCCAGCGTCTCGCCGTGTAGCCATTCGGAGAACTGTCCCGGCACCGTATTGTTGCGCCCCGGATCGCGCGAATAGTGCTGAAAACTCGTACCCAGCGCGTAAGCCATGAAACCGGGGTTGAAGCGCGCCGCGGCAAACGCGTAAAGAAACGTCACGCCGACCCAGACGCCGCCCAGCAATCCCCAGCTGCGCGTCGGACTATATTCAATGTCGTCGCGCGGCACCGTCCGTAAGCCGGCCTCGGTCCAAAACGACGGGACGCTGAGCCGGCTGATGATTCGCGCCGCCGTTTGATGGTCCGCGACCCCGAGCATGACCGGGAAGAGCATGTCGCAAGTAACGTTGGTACGCGGCGTTCCATCGACGTCAATGTTGAGGTAGTAAAGGCCGGTCTTGGGATCGATGAGGTGGCGGTTGATCGCGTTGCGCAGCGCCGTTGCCTCGCCGCCAAAACGCAGCGCGTCCTTCTTCTTTCCGAGCGACTCGGCCATAACCGCCATGGCCACGAGCGCCGCATAGCACTCGGAAATTCACCTCGGTGGAAGCGCCGGAGATGCGGTAATCGTCGATGATGTTGCGCCATCCGACGATGCCCTGCTCCCACGTGCCCGTTGCGGTGCACCAAAATTAGGCCACGCTTATCGCGCTGCGAAAGCAGATATTCGGCGGCCTTACGCGCTTTCGGATACATCTCGCGCAGAAACTCGATGTTGCCGGTCGCTCGATAGTGGTGCGAGAGCGCCAGCACCACCAGCGGCGTGTCGTCGTTGACGTTAAGCCCGTAATCCTCGCTCTTACCATTGCGCACGTCGAAATATTCGACGATCTTGCCGCTGCGCTGCGCGTGGTCGAGGTACCAGCGTAACGATTCGCGCGAGAAGTCGGGGGTCACGTAGTCGGAGCCGAGCGAGAACGCGGCGGTGTCGCGCCCGACGCTGTTGTTCGAGCGTGTCGGGTCGTTGACGAAGCCCCAGCCCGTCGGCGCCAGCAGCTGCGTGCGCAGCATGTTGGCCTTGGCCCAAAGAACGCCGCGATTGACGTGGGCGTCGGGCGTAATCACGACCGAGCGCTCCAGCACCGATTCGTAATATCGCCGCGTCGCTGCCTGGGCTCGCGTTGCCGGCAGTGCGGCCTCGAACGCGCGCCGCGCACCGCGCGAACCTTCCGCCGAGCCGGCTAGCGTAAACCAGAAGCGCCGGCGGGCTCCCGGTGCAAGGCGGTGGCGATGGTGAAAGAGCGCGATCGGGTCGGCCACGCCGTTATGCACCGAATTCGCGTGCATCGGCTCGAAGCGCGGGGCATTCATTTTTCCGTGGTCGGCGGTTACGGTGTAGCGCGCCGCGACGACCGATGGTCCGAGCGCGCGAGCTTGATGCGGCGCCGATTCGTTCCAGGCAATCACCGCGCCGAGCTTGGCGTCGTGCACGGCGCGAACGTCGCGACTCGTATCACCGCGCAGCTGCGCACCGAAGAGGCTGTCGAACTCGCGCTTGTGGTGCGACTCGTTGCGAATCTCCACGAGGACGTAGGCGGTGAGCGGGGCGACGCGGTCGGTTTGCGCCGTATCGTTGAGCACGAACACCGTTTCGCTGACGGCGACGCCGTCGTCGATCCAATACGAATAGACTTGATTGTCGGGGTGAATGCGAAAACGACCGTCGATCTTGGCGCGCGCGGCTCCCGTCGGACCATCCCAAAACTGGATCGACGCGCCCGACAACAGCGTGGCGCCGAGATCGCTCGAGTAGAACTTTTCAATTGCGCCCGACGCCTTGATGACGATCGCGCCCTTTGGACAGCCCAGCGTACTGCCGGCGGCAAGCTCCGTATCGTCGACTTCGTAGGCGGCAATGCGCTCACCAGAACCAAAGATTCGGGCGCCCATCGGCGTGTCGTTTGCTTGATTCGCAGGCGCGCTCCTTCCGGTCGCCAACACTTGGGCGTGCTCCTACTCGGCATCGAGACCTCTTGCGACGATACGGCGGCCGCTGTCGTGCGTGACGGGCGTGACGTGCTTTCCAACGTCGCGACCAATCAAGATGCCTTTCACGCAAAGTACGGCGGCATCGTGCCGGAGATCGCCAGCCGCCGTCACGTGGCGCTGCTTTCGGCCGCGGTCGAAGATGCTTTGGCGCGCGCCGGCCTTTCGTTCGACGAGCTCGACGGCATCGCCGTGACCAGCGGGCCGGGGCTCATCGGCAGCCTCGTCGTCGGCGTCGCCTCGGCCAAGGCGTACGCCTTTGCGTTAAACAAGCCGCTCCACGCGGTCAATCATTTGCACGGCCACGTTTTCGCGCCGTTTCTAGAACGCGACGAGCCTCCACCGTATCCGTTTCTCACGTTGCTCGTCTCGGGCGGCCACTCCCAACTCGTGGCGGTCGAGTCGGCGACACGCATGCGCGTTCTCGGCCGGACGCATGACGACGCCGCCGGCGAGGCGTACGATAAAACCGCACGATTGCTGGGGCTTCCCTATCCCGGCGGTCCGGCGCTCGACGCGATGGCGCGACGCGGCGACGCGGCGGCATATCCGTTCCCGCGCCATCGCCCAGCGATGGTTCCCTCGATCTTTCGTTCTCCGGCCTCAAGACGTCGGTGCGCTTACTTTCTCGAATCCGATGCCGGTAAGCGAGCCAAGCCCGAAGACGTTGCCGCATCGTTTCAAGCGGCGGTCGTCGACGTGCTAATCGCACGCCTGCAAGCCGCCTACGAACGCGCGCCGTACAACGCCGTCACGCTTTCGGGAGGCGTGCGGCCAATTCGGCGCTGCAGGGCGCCGTGCGCGCCTGGAGCGAGCGCAACGGCATCCGCGCCTTATCCGCCGCCGAAATACTGCACGATAATGCCGCGATGATTGCGGCCGCGGCTTCTATCAGCGCGACGCGGTCCGCGCGGACCCGGTACGCGCTCACGGCCGATCGAGTTGCCCATCGAGATGCGCGCAGCAACGTGATCGAGTTCGAAACGACGACGCGCGTCGCGGAGGCGCGCGAAACACTGTGGCGCATCTACCGGGGGCGGGTCATTTTTTACGCACTCGTCTTTGCCGTGATCACCGTCGTACTCTTTCGCTTCCAAAGCGGCGATCTGGCGCGCCTGTCGTTGATCTGGGGACTGGGGTGGATCGCGATCTTCTTGTGCATCTGGGGCGCCATCATCTTTGTCCAAGGTTCGAAGATGGCACAACGGAGCAGCGCTCACGGGCCGCTTTGCTGGACGGGATCAGACGACGGTTTCCGCGTCGCGAGCGGCGGCTCGCCGTTACCTTTACTGGCCGGCATCGGCGGGTTTCCTCGTGACGCCTCGCCTTTTCTGTTGCCGTCGAAGGTAAGCGAGCCTACCTCATCATTCCAAAGCGGTGCCTCTCCGAGCAGCAAATGTCCGAGCTATCCGATTGCTCGCACGCCACCTCACGAACTGAACTCGATACCTATCCTGTTGCCGGTGTCACTGGCGGTGGATTCCAGCTCCGATCGAGACCGACGGTGGCGTGGCCTTGGGCGAAGAGGCGAAAATCCATGTAGAACGCTCCGCTCGGTGCGGGCAGCCAATTGTCTACGTGCGCACTGGGCTTTGCGTGTGAGATAAGAATATTGACCGATCCGTCGGGATTCACGTCCAGCTGAGGTTCGCTAAGGCTGCCGACTTTGTAGTGGTTCAGTAGAATTGGAACGAAATACCCCAGCCCTTCGACATTGTCAACGACCAGAAGCCGTTACGGGCGGCGTCTCGCCCTTCGCGAAATGGACGCGGGTAATTGCTTGCGCCCGACATCGGCTTGCCCGTGCCATCGACTTTGCCGATCGGATAAACCGCATCTTCGGGGATATTCGCCCCAAGGCCGATGAGCGAGTAACACGCATGTCGCAGATAGTGGGTGCCGTAAGAGCCGCCGCCGGTGGAGATTACCCAGCCGTTAGCGACTCTCGCGCCGATGGCGGCCGGCGTCGCGGCTAAGATGGCTTCCGTCCGTTCTGGACGGCGGCTTTCAGCGTGGCTGCGACGATCGGATCGGCGTGAGCCATGTCGAACGGGTTGCCCGGTACGATGCCAAGCGTGGCCAGCTCTGCCACTATCGGGGCATCCGCTGCCGGATTGACCGTTTCGCGGCATCAGCGCAGTAAGTCTGAGAGAAGAATGTTTGGGCGTCCATGGCCGCTACTTGATCGGGTGGCGCCGTCTTCATGTCGATCGACGAACTCACCGATCCGGTCGTCGGCTCGTAACTCTTCCCCCAGTGCGAGAGCGGCGTCAGGGAGAGCTGCGCTTGCAGTTCGTGGACGTTCGCGTAATCGCTCGGACCGTAACAGGCGCCGCGCCCGATGATCCAGATCGTCGATGTCGGCGCTTGAATTCTCGTAAGCCCAGACGGAAGCGTGCCGCTGAGCCCGGCCCCACGATCGCGAAATTTCCATCTTCTTCGTATCCCGTTCGGCTGCCCGGCGATTGGAAGATGTTCGTCCACATGTCGAGCATCGGCATAAGGAAGTAGCGGCCCTTGATAATCGGGCACGTGAAGAACCATCGGCTCGCGCGCCAGATCGACCGACGCCGCGGAATAAAGCGTGTCGGCGTTCGGCGCTACGACCGCATGGCTCTCGGCGGTGGGAACGCAGGAATATTCGAGAACTGGCCGAGGGGGGCCGCGCTTGTAGTCGTTGGCTTTCGCAACATTCCGTTGCCTGCGTCTTAGTGACGTCCATCAGCACGATAGGGAAACCGGTACTCGTAGGCATCGACTGCCGCTTTGTTGGCGGCCTGCTGGGTTATGCCGCATTGGCCGGTGCAGGACGAGGATGGATGCAAGGAATCACCCGCAGCAGCGATCCCGATAATCTGCTTAGCGTGAACCCGTAACACCTGTATCGTGGTCTCCTTCCGGCCTAAATCCGGCGCGCATCTACCCTTCGCCGCTCGTTTTCGATGCCTTCTCGAGCCGAAGAGAGCGTGATCGCCATTCCCGCCGAATGAAACCGACTCGATGGTAACGTAGATGGGTACGTCGGAGCCGATAAGGTTACTTTATGACAAAGAAAAAGAAACCGAAAATTACCCCCTCGCGGGCCGGCAACGAATCTGCGTAAAGCGGGAGCGCACGAGGATAAAAAGCGCAACGACTTAGAGCGGATCGAGGAAAAAGAGCGCGAGCTCGACGACCTTAAGGCGATGGGCGTTTGGGCCTATGACGAGGATATCTGAGGCAGATGAACCGTCAGGGTTTCGGCTCGACCGTCACCTTCGTCATGGCGTCACCGCGTTTGATCGCATCGAGCGCCTCGAAGCCGTCGGTCATCTGACCGAAAACCGTGTACTGCCCGTCGAGAAAACGCGCGTCGCCGAGGCAGATGTAAAACTGCGAGCCGGCTGAATCGGGGCGCGACGAGCGCGCCATTGCGACAGTTCCACGCCAGGTGCGGTTGCGCGCTGAACTCGGCCTTGAGATCGTAGCCGGGGCCGCCGGTTCCATCGCCTTTCGGATCGCCGCCCTGCACGACAAAGCCGGGCTCGACGCGATGAAATGTCAGCCCGTCGTAAAATCCGGCGTCGGCCAGCTTCATGAACGCCGCCGAGTGAAGCGGCGCCACGTCGGGAAAAAATGTAAAGACGATATCGCCATGCGGGGTGGCAATTCGACTTGTGATCGCTGGGCGCGTTCCGATAGTTTCTTCAGTTCTGTCGCTTGCGGCGGAACATTGTCACTGTGGATCCCTCGAACTTTAAGGCGTCTGACGTTCCGAGGTGAGGCGAACGAACTCCACCGCCAGGTACTCCAAAGCGTCGCCTGGCGGAGGGCTCGCCTTCTCGCTGCGACAGAGCTTCAACACGGTGTCCGCGATTCCGCCAGGCCGACGAGCCGCTTTCGGGCGCCTAGGCTCGTTGCGGCCGTCTTCATGCGAATCGAAACGTGTTCCATGGCCGTCATAAAGCGACTTTCATCGTACGGTAAAAATGTAGTCGCCGCGCCGCGAGCTTCCGAAAACCCGGGAGTCTCGCCTGATCTCGTCAAAGTGGACGGCAATGTCGTTAGCGACACCGGCCTCTTGGGCGGACGATATGACGTTACTCTGAACCATTTTGGATGTTTCTCTACTTTCACTGGGAGTCGTGTCTGCTTATTGCGAAACACCACTGGACCGCCAAGGGTTGCCAAATAAGCGATTACGTCATCTTTTACGGCTTCGATGATCTTTTGTTTCACAAAAGGTCCTTCTTTCGGAATCGGGCCAGGGATTCGGAACGGCTCCTTAGATAGAAATCCGTTAGATGAAACGCTATTCAATCTCGGTTATCTTCGGTGCCGCTATCTTTAGCTTACCGGCGGCCTCGGCTGCCGAAACCTGCGCCCCTGCCAAGCTCGTCCGGATCGTGGTAGCCAACGTCAGCCCCGGCGTCGCGGCGCCGTCTTTTGCGGCCCAGCGAAGACGTACTACAGGATTGGTAACGATAAGCTGCGCGTCGAGGAGGCGCTCGACGCCGCCAATGGTATCAAAGAGCTCGTCGTCATCTCAGAACCGAATATTTGGGTCGCCAACCTTTACGATCATACCGGCAAGCACATCGTCGATCCGGTCCGACCTCTTTTGCGAGGGCACCCGTGTTCGGCAGCGATCTTAAAGGGACGCTGATAAAGTTGGAGTTCGGTTGCGAGGCTCATCTTGATTGCCGGTAATGCTCCGAAGCCGTCCGATCGGAGCAAGTCGCAAGCACGCAGTATAACGTCTACCGCGTTGACGATAATTCCGACGCGATTGAGATCCTCGAGCGGCCTGGCTCCAGCACCGGTCTTTGCACGTTACGATCAGCAAGGCAGTCTGGTAATGACACTTCATGATGATCAATACCAAACCGGACTCCCGGATGATCCCAGCTCCTGTCCGCCGGCAAACGTTCGATTTACCGATTCGGGTCAGCATTAAGTGAAAAATCCGCGGCCTATATCTTGACCGCGGCGCTGCTGTCGTGGTGCCCCCGGTCCCAGCACACGCGGGCGCCAGTCCGTCCGCACCGCAACGCTGCGGGCGGGCGGCGGTATGTACAGCGTCGCCGTCCCCGGCGCGCCGATGTCGGCCGAACCAACGCCGACGAGCAAACCGTCTTCGTGTCGCTCAACTCTACGGACCCTCGTGAACTCAACGGTATCGCCGTTCTGCGCTGCGTGGGCGGCCGCTACCGCTTCGAACGAACCATTCCGCTCGAAGGCCAGCCGACGATCGCTGCGTTGACCGATGATGGCAAAACGCTGGTCGTTCCGGACGATAGCTTCATTGCGTTCGTCGACGTGGAGCATGCGCTTTCCGGCGTCGGGATCCGATCTCCGGATTCATCGAGGACGTTCCGGGCGATGACGGTGGCGCCATCTACGCCGCCATTTCACCCGACGATCGCTTCGCTTTCGTCGCCGAAGAGCAAAGCGGCAAGCTCACGGTGATCGACATGCAGAAGGCCCGTGCCGGCGGGCAATTACGCACGACGACATCGTCTCCGAGTTTCTCATCGGTAACGCTCCGGTCGGGCTCATCTTTTCGAAGGATGGCCGCCATCTTTTTGCGACCGTCCAGGTGGCGCTCAAACGCTACGGCTACGCGCAGACCTGCGCACCCGAGACGGAGCAGGCGGCCCCGAACGAGGCCCCCGGCGCGATCGTCACCATTGACGTCGCGAAGGCGGCGTCGGATCCCGGTCACGCCATCGTCTCCAACGTGCCCGCCGGCTGCCATCCCGTGCGCGCCGCGCTCTCGCCCGGCGGCTCGACGCTCTGGGTCACCGCTAGAAAATCAAACAGCGTCCTCGAGTTCTCTACCGAAAGCTCTTTGCCGGTACCGGCGCACGAAATTGCCGAGGTAAAGGTTGGGAGCGCTCCGGTGCCGATCATCGTCACGCCGGACGGAAAGTACGTGCTCGTGGGCTACAGCGATCGTTTCGCCCAGGCTGGGGCCGGCAATCAGGACCTCGTCGTGATCGACGCGCAGAGGCACGTCGTGGTCGGGGTAGATTCCCGTCGGCGCCTTTCCGCGGCAGCTCACGCAAACGCGCAGCGGTTCGACTTATCTTCCTCGCCAACTACGGCTCGAACACGATCACCGCCATCGGCCCCCACCGCCATCCCTCGCTTATGCGTCCTGACGCGTTCTGCCCGGTGGTGCCATACCGTCAGCGGCGGCTTATGCGAGCAGTTTCTAATGCGTGGTCCGCGCGCTGCTCGCGCAGCAGCGCTTCGATGCGTTTTTCGTCGATCCCGAGCTCGGTGAGCGCTGCTTCGGCGAAACTAAACGCGCCTTCGGTTTCGGGCACGAGAGCCTCGCTGGCACCGGCACGGCGAAGAGAATCCACCTGGCGCAGCCGGCCCGCCTGCATGACGATACGCAGGTTCGTCAGATGCGACAACCGCTTGGTAAGAGCCATATTCGCCATCGTGTCGGGGATCGTGCTGAGGACGACGCGCGTCGCCGGCCGGATCCCTCGCTCGATCACGCGCGGTCGGCGCCGTCGCCGTACTGCGCTTCGGCGCCTCGCTCTGCGCGAGGCGCACGAGATCGACGTCCGTCTCAATCACGCCACAGGGGATCTGTGCACGCTTGCAAATAGCGGCCACGGTCCGCCCGACGCGCCCATAACCCACGATGACGATCGCCGGGCTGGTCGCAAAGGGACGGATCTCGTCCGCCGATGCTGCGTCAAGCGCGCGCTGGTGTGGTTTGAGCAATCGCGCTGCCAGCGCCGCGATGATGATCGACAGTAGGGTCGCGCCGATTATGGTTGCGTACTCTGCGTATCGAGACGCTTTGCAAGAAAGCTGTTGTTAGCCAGTACGACGTTGAACTCACCCAATGGCAGGAGCGCGATACCAAGTGCGAGCGCGGTTCCGGTGGGCTGCCGCGCTAACCGGCTCAAACCGTACCACGAAATGAACCGGATGAAGGCTAGTACGATACCGATGGTTCAGGATCGCCGGCCAATACAGGAGGACGGTTCGAACGTCAACGAGTGTGCCGATCGAAACGAAGAACAACATCACGAAGAGCTCGCGGAACGGCGCAACGATCGATTGCACCATTCGGCTGCCTGCAGCTTCCGACGTTACCGCACCGGCTACAAACGCGCCGGAATTCAAAGGACAGCCCGGCGACGTGACCCACCCAGGCCGCAACCAACGCGATCGCGGTGCAGAACGCGACCAGCGCGTCGGCGGGAGCGCGGCGTAAGAACCCGCTCACGATGCGGTGCAGCACCGTCGCACCGAGAACGAGCGCGACGATGACGAATATCGCGGCTTTGAGCAACGGAACGGCCGCACCCATCGGCGTCAAAGCCTGTGCCGGCGTGGTCGTCACTACGAGAATGAGGATCGCGACGAGATCTTGAGCAATGAGCAGCGCAACGGCGGCGTGCCCGGCGCGTTTGCCCAAAAGTCCAAACCCTTGCAAAAGCGCGACACCGATCGCCGTACTCGAGAGCGTAAAGGCGAGCCCCAGCGTGATCGGATGAGTGAAGCCAAAGCGCGTGCCTAGCGCCCATGCAATCGCGGCGAAGCCCGCCATCAGCACCAGGTTCCCAACCATTGGAATCACGCCGACGGCGCGGATCTCGCGCGGCGAAAAACCCAGTCCAAGGCTGAATAGTAAGAGGATCAGGCCGAGTTCGCTGAGCCCACCAAGTGAGACGGCACTCGTATGATATCCGGGCGTGAACGGGCCGATGACGACCCCCGCCAATACGTATCCGAGAGCAGGCGTAATCTTGACCGCGCGCGCCAAAGCACCGAGCACGGTCGCCGCAACGAGGGCAACCGTGAGGTCTGTTAGGAAAGTGACGGTGCTTTGTTCCACTGATGTCCTTTGCGTCAAGCGGCTCAGCCGAAGTAGCTAGGACTTCTTCGCAGGTCCTCGAGCCGCCCTACCGACTCTTCCTCATAGCTAGTCGGGTGTAACGGGCTGCTACTATTTCATCGAGAGCCCGCTCTATAACGCTGCGCCAATGCACGGGTCTTCGGGGGCCGAAGAGCATCCTGAGTTACAGGCGGTGAGTTAAGACGGGGGCGGTGGCAGGGAGTCAGGCGGCGGGCTAATGTTTTTTGGCCACGGCGGCGGCGTTGGAATATCGCGCGGACCCGGTGCATAACTCTGGGTGCGACTCGTCCTAAAATAGACAATGCCCTCAACAGGCTTACAGTCCACAACTCTTGGTTTGTATTTCGACTTACGCGCGGCACGAACCGAGGCCTGGTCAAAAAGCAGGTCACCACTAGTGCGGTAGATCTTGGCTTTTTCAACCGTCCCGTCAGGGGCGACTTGCACCGCAACGATGGCGAACGCATCGCCTTCAGTGTCGGGCATCGTATCGTCCGGCTTGGCAGCATCCACTACATCAGCGTCATGCGAGCATTCGCTGGGAGTCGGAGAAGGCGACGGCAATGGGCTCACCTGCGCCAATATCAGTGTGAGCATGATGGCTAATGTCATACGCTGCTTGGACTCTAGAAACTGTAGATCGGAGTTTCAGGCCCGCCGGGCATCGTGAATTTGAAGACCGTACCGAGGTCGTTCGCTCCCCCGTAGACGGTCGTGCCGTAAGGTTCGTACCGACTGCGTGTAGCGTAGACGCAGCCAATCTGCCGTCGCCGGGGGCACCCGTGAAGCTATGGAGCACCGTTTCGCTGCCACCGCTCGTTACGGAGAAAACGGTCCCGAAACCGCTCGAGCCTCCCGACTCCGTGGTCCCATAGTATGTCCCGTTTACGTTGATCAGAGCCCCGAACGGATAGGCGCCATCGGGCGCTACCCCAAACGCGCGCACGACGTTTTCAATGCCACCGGTCGTGATTTTGAAGACGGTGCCAACGTTGGCTGCACCTCCTTGGCTCGTCGTTCCGTAGAGCACGCCACCATCGACAATCAAGTTGCCGTAGGGAAGTGCGCCGTCCGCTCCGCCTGAGAAGCTATGGAGCACGCGGTAACTCGTTCCGTTTGGTTTGACTCTATAGACGGTCCCGAGGTCGCTGGTCCCACCGCCAACCGTCGTTCCGTAAAGATACGATCCGACGTGGAGCAAACCCGCATACGCAAAGCCTCCATCAGTGTTAGTTGCTCCAAAGGTGTGGAGCGTTGTTAAGACGCTCCCCGAGATAGTGATCTTGAATACGGTTCCAACGCCATTGGCCCCGCCGCTGTAGGTCGTGCCGTACACCGCCGAGCCCACTTCGATCAACCTGCCCTCGGGATCGCTACCATCGCTACCGACGAAGTTGTGGAGGATGTTATCGCCACCCGAAAACTTCGAAGCAAATATCGTGCCCTTATTACCCGTACCCCCTGACTGCGTGGTGCCATAGAGGCACGAGCACGCGACTACTCTGAGGACTGGCCCAGTTGGATAGGCGCCGTCGGGTGGACCCGCAAAGTTGTGAATCGGCTTTTCGACGCCGCCGGTGGTGATTTTGTACACGACGCCTTCATTGGACGACCCACCATACTGTGTCGTGCCGTAGAGCAGCGACCCGATGTTTATGAGACCGGCCCAGGGTGGAGCCCCACTTGCCTGCAGGCGTCGCACGCCCGGCCGCATCGCGTCTGGCAGAATGGCGCGTGCAGCCGGCACGGTCCGTGTCAGCGGTGCAAGCGACGAGCCGCCGATCGTGGCGCAACCAGCAGCCGCGATGCTGCCGGCAACGAGCAGCGCGCTGACGAGCCGGCCCTTGGTATTATTAAGCATTCGCATCTCCCAATCTCCGAGAACTAGCGCCCTGTTGCTCGCTGCTGCGACGGGGCAACGGAAACGGTTACCCCATAGAGAGCAGCCCCTAAGCGCCGATAACGACTCCGGACTTTGCTGCCGCGTGGATATTTCCAGAGACCAACATTGTTAGCGTAGGCCCCACCGTTGCCATAGGGGACCAAAATAGTGTCCTTATAAATCCAAGACTGATACGCCTGGGCCCTTATGCCTTTAAGTTGCTTAGTCTTGACGACCGTCGCCGTAGAGCCAGAGATTTCAAGGCGCAGAATCCTTATGCTGCCTTTGGTGAGTGATTCATAGGTCATGTAATGGCCGTCCCATTGCATCTCGCCTGGCTCGCCGAGAGTCCCCTTGAGTCATCATAACCGACGTAAACCGGCAGGAGTCCCGCACCGTAGATCGTCGCCGGTCCAGATGCGTGCGGAAAGATACCAACGCCGCACCCATAAGCCCGGCCGACCGACCCCAACCTCGAAGCCTCATAACGCCTCCTTCTGGCGGCCATAAAACTACGCGTTCATTGGCTTTTATTCATCGCGGTCGGAGGGGCTCGAACCCCCAGCCTACAGGTTCGAAGCCTGTTGCTCTATCCAATTGAGCTACGACCGCATAGTGTATCGCTCGGTCACCCTTCGACAAGCTCAGGATGACATCCCCGCGCTAGATGACTTCCCCGCTCAGGGTGACGGCGTGTATAGGTCGCGGCGGGTTGGCGGCAGATCGACGTGACCGGTTGCATCGGGCTTCGAGAGTAGCGACTGATAGACCGCGATGCGGCCGCAGCGAAAGCCCTGGGCGCTTCCGGCGAGATAGAGCCTCCAAAGGCGATAACTCTCGGCGCCGGCCGCTGCGCTCGCCGCGGCGCGATTGCTCTCGAGATTCGAAAGCCACGCGCGCAACGTGCGCTCGTAGTGCTCGCGCAAGTTCTCGACGTCGCGCACTTCGAAACCCGCGCGTTCGCCGGCGCGCAGCGCTTCCGATACGGACACGAGCTCGCCGTCGGGAAAGATGTAGCGACCCAAGAAGCCGGCGGACTTGTAGCCTTTACGTTTCGGGCTTTGGTCGGCGATGGCGTGGTTAAGAAAGAGGCCGCCTGGGCGCAGCGCTTCGAACGCCGCGCGAAAATACTCGGCGAATCGCGCGCGGCCGACGTGCTCGAACATACCGACGCTGACGATCTTGTCGAAGACCTCGCCGTGCAGCTCGCGATAGTCACGCAGCTCGACTCGCGCCCGATCGCCGAGGGAAGCGGCGGCGACGCGTCGCTTCGCCTCCTCGTACTGCCGGCGGCTCAGCGTAATGCCGACCGCCTGTGCACCAAAATCGCGCGCCGCCTTAATTACCAGCGCTCCCCAGCCGCAGCCGATATCCAACAGGCGCTCGCCGGGCCGCAGACGCAGCTTGCGCAGCGTGTGGTCGAGCTTGGCCGCCTGCGCCGCCGCGAGCGAGTCCACGCCTTCGTCGTAGTAGGCGCACGAATACATCAGCTCGGGGTCGAGGAACGACGCGTAAAACTCCAGCGGCTGATCGTAGTGGAAACCGACCGCGGCGCGATCGCGCGCGAGCGAATGGTCCCGCCCGCGAAACGATGCTTCGCGCAGGCGCGGTAAGGCCGGCTTCGGCAGGCGTCGCAGCGCGCCGATCAAACGCACGAGGCGCACCGCCGTCAGCGAAGACACGGCTCGAAACATGGCGTCGACGAACTCCTCCAGGTCGCCCTCGACGTCGAGCAGACCGGCCCCAAAAACCCGCCCGATGGATAGGTCAACGGGCGGAGTGAAAGCGGCCCGCAGCGCCCCCGGCGCTCCTACGACCAAAACAAAGCGGGGATTTTCGTTGGAGTCTACGCGCGTCCCATCCCAGAGCCGCACGCCGAACTCGCGTCCGTAGGCATTACCGAAGACCAGGCGCAGTATCGCGGCGGCGATGCGCGCGTATGGATCGCGCGATGCGAACCGCTCAGCGATCAAATGCGACTATCTGGTTCGCCTCACGATGGTTGGTCCAGAACTTCGACCCGTCAAAGGCAAGTGCGCGCGCGGCGAATGGAATGCGCGCGAGATCCTCGCTCTGGTTCGTCCCGTTGGCCGAGACGCGCGTCAAGAAGTACTCGTTACTATCTTCTTCTTCGGTGGTGATGAGATAAAATGCGCCGTCGGAGTAGCATTGTCCGCAGACGCCGCGCGGCAGATCGATGGTTCGCACGACGTTGCCGCGCTCGTCGATGTCCCAGCAGCCGGCGATTGTACCACTGGCTCACGTAGAGCCACGTCCCGTCGTAACTGAGTTGCGAACCGGTATAGTCGGGGCAATCGATCGCATCCCCGGTCTTAAAGCCGTGACCGGGAACGAAACGGCGCACGACGCGGTCGTCGTCGGGCCCCTCGCCGCAGATAACGCGCAGCTCGTCGCCCAACACGGTCATGCCCCAGGGTTTGCCCGGTACTTTTGCCTCTTCGCTCACCGTCCAGTGAACCGGATCTATCGCATAGAGCCGGTCGGTCTCGATCGAGCCCATCCAGAGTTTTTCACCGTCAAAGGCAAGCGCCTGTGGGCGCGGCGCGGGCGACGGCAGCCGGAGCGCTTCGCTTATATCCTGCACGCCCGCTGATTACAGCACCGGCCGCCGGGCAACCTGTTGCCGAAAAGAGGATCGAGGCCTGCACCTGCAGACCTCGATGTTTCTTGCGTTGGGTAAGCTACTGCATTGGACTAGGCCTTTACTCTCACTTACGTGTCCTATGATTCCCCGGCCACGCGGCCGCTTAAACGCACCGCGCCGCCCGCTCGACCGGCGTTACGGCGACGGCCCCGGCGTTGGAATGTTGCCGCACAGCGCGGCGCTCGACATCACCGCTTTGGCCGCATCGTTTTCGCGCGTCGCGGTTTGATCGATCGTCCAGTTCAGCCCGTCGATCAGTCGCGTGACGGGATTGTAGCCGAGCGTCAAGCCGGGAATCGTCGCCAGTTCGATGTTGTACGGATTTTGCGGAAGTCCGGGAATGTTTGGATTAACGGTAAGCGGATTGGGCGCCGGCGTGGCCGAGGTCGCGTGCTGCGAATCGGGCGAGGTCATGGCGCCGATGTATTCTTGGCCGCTATGCTGCAGATCGGCCATCTGCTGCGTGTCGACGAAGCCGCTGATGATATCGAGCGAGGCATTCTGCGTGGCCAGCGCGTGGAGGAGCTTATCGCGAATGGCTTTGAGCTGCTTGTCGTCTTCGGGGCGGCCGCTGCCGTGAAGCAGTTGCGGCGAGTCGAGCAGCGTCTGTATGGCGATGATGTTGTTGGCGATCGGACGTATCTAGGTTTTCCATCGAGAGCAGCGCCATGCTCTGCGCCGGATTCGAGTGCCGCCGCCGGGGTCGCCGGGCACGCCCGCTGACGCGGATCGGCCGCCGTCGCCGGGTCGCTGCCGTAGAGCGACGCCATGTTGTATTGCTTGAAGAGTTCGGGGCTCTTCTTGATGGTGGTGTCGTTCTGCAGCATCATGCCGATCGCCGGCGCGATGTGCTCGTGCAGCTCGCTGCATAGCGGCCGGCTCACGACGCGATAAATTTGCGGCGGCGGCGTCGGCGCCGGCGTTGCCGGTGTCGCCGCAACCGCGAAGACCGCTAGGATGACCGTGTAGGCAGCCCGCACCATTGCTTGTTCCCTTACTCCTACGACGCCCGGCCGCCCCTGCCTGTGACGGCAGGCGCCCTATACGTAGCGCTTGAGCCAGTCGAGAATCAGGTGAATGCGCTCGACGCGGTGGATCGGCGACCCGGTGCGCGACAGGTCGTGATTCTCGTCGGGAACCGCCACGTATTCGACGGTGCGGCCCAAGATTTTCAGCGAGGTATACTCTTGCAGCGTCTGATCGATCGGCGCGCGCGTATCTTCGTCGGCATGCAAGATCATAACCGGCGTGCGGATGTTTGCTACGTAGGTCAGCGGCGAAAACTTCGCATAGTCGCTGCTGGCCGGATCCCACGGCGGCCCCCAGTTGTAGTAGCCGCCGCCCAAGCCGTTCTTGCCGGCGAAGTCGGCGGCAAGATTCTCGCTTTGCAGGTTGCTCACCGCACGCTCGGCCACGGCCGCCTTATAGCGGTCGGTGTGCGCGATGACCCACAGCGTCGCATATCCGCCGTACGATCCGCCCAGGACGCCCATGCGCGACGCGTCGACGTCGGGGCGCTTCACGGCAGCATCCATGACCGCTTGCACGTCTTGGAACATCGCGTCGCCGTAATTGCTTTCCAGCGCTCGCTCGAACGCATAACCGTGTCCGGTGCTGCCCGCCGGGTCGGAGAACACGACGTTATAGCCTTGCGACGCGTAGACTTGAAACTCGTGGAAGAACGAATCGCCGAACTGCGTCTCGGGGCCGCCGTGGATGTCGAGCAGCGTCGGATGCTTCGTTGCCGAACCGCCTCCGGTCGCCGGCATGAACCACGCCTGCACCGTGTAGCCCGACGGATCGGTGACCGAAAACTCTTCGGGTTTCGAGAGCGTCACCGATGCCAGGTACGCCCCGTTGACGTTGGTAAGCTGGCGCGGTGCGCCGCCGCCGACCTGCGCGACGTAGACGTCGGCGGGATGCGTGAAGTCGCTGTAGAGATACGCCACGCGGCTGCCGTCGTGCGAGATCGTGCACGACCACGCTTCGCCGCGAGGCGGCGTTACGTTGGCGAGCGCGCCGCTGCCGAGGTCGAGCGTGCGCAGATTGGAGTAACCCGCGCCGTCGATATTGAGCAGCGCCTGCGTGCCGTTGGGCAGCGGACCACCGCAGAGGCCGCCGCCTTCCTTCATGTCGGCGAGCAGCGAGTCGCCCCACGAAACGCTGTCGGCGGCGACCGAGAATGCGGCGATCGGCGCCGTCGGGCTGTGCCGACGCAATGCCGGGCAACGATGCCGGCTCGCGCACGTCAAAGGTGAAGTAGTAGATGCGCTTGCCGTCGACACCATAGAAGAGGCCGTAGTTGGCGGGAAGCGGCGAAGCCATCTTCTGCATCGCGCCGCCGGTGGACGGCATCGTGTAGACGTCGTTGACGCCGCTGTCGACCGATTCGTAACGCAGCGAATCGAAAAGAATCGTGCGATCGTCGGGCGACCAGCCGTCGAACCCTTCGGAGTATTGCCCCGAGGTAAGCTGCTTAGCGTTCGAGCCGTCGGCATTGATCGTCCAGATATGCTGGTGATCTTGATAGGTGTACCCTTGGCCGTTGCTCTCGAAGAAGAGCTGGTCGATGGTGTGGATGTCGGTCTTCTTCTGGCCGGCTTTCGGCGTGAAGCCGGCCTTGGCGAAGTCAATGTAGGCGGCGTGGTCGGGGTCGCTATCGGTAACCGAAAGCGCGATGCGGTCGCCGGCGTGCGAGACGACCGGACTCGAGACGCCTTGCTTGACGTGCGTCAGCTGCGCGATCGTGCCGCCGGCCAGCGTATAGCGATAGAGCTGCGGCTTCTTCTTCTCGACCTTTCGCACGAAAACGAAGCTGCGGCTATCCGGCATCCAGGCGTAGTCCCCGTCTCCGAGGTGTTTGGTGACGTTGTGGGTGACGGCGCCGCTGCCGACGTTGACGAGCTCGATCGTGCGATCGTAGGTATCTCTTAGGCCCGTTCATCCGCGCGGCCTCGACCAGCACGAGCGTTCCATCGGGCGAGATTTGAGCGTTGCTCAGGAGCGTCAGCTTGAAGAGGTCCTCGGGCGCCACCGGCGCCGCCGCAACGGCGGCCGGAATCAAACCGAGAATAAAGGCGGCAATAACGGCAAAGCGCATGGTCCTTATACGCTTTTTCTTTGGCCGGGGTTTCGCCCCGGCGCCCGTTACGTGCCCTTCGCCGCTCCGGCATAAAAGATCACTTTGAAGATCAGCTGCGGCACCGTAATGAGGGTGTTTGGGTTGCCGTACGCGACGTAGAGTTCGCTGTTTCGCAGCCGCATATGGTACGCAACCGAGACGTTCGAGCAGGTTCCCTCGCAGTTTCCGCCCCCGTTGGGAATCGGCGGAAAGCCGACGACCCGGCGCAGGCCGATCGCTAGCGAGGAGTTTCGACCGAGTTCGTACGCATAGCTGAGGCTCTCGAACCATTGGATATTGCTGGGCGTCGGCGCGGGTTCCCATTGGGCCGTGTCGTCCAGCGCCAGCGTCAGCGCCCCGCGGTTGCCGACGCGGATCGTCGTCGTGCGGAACCACGTGTCGAGCCGGCCGGTGCCGTAGTGCCCGGTATTGTACGAGATCGTCGTCGGCGTCGAGGACGGCCCATGGTACGGGAACTGCCCGGGATTGTTGGTCTGCAGACCGCTGTTGTAGGTGAACTGAAAGCCGGCGTTCTGCGAAATCGGCGTAAGGATGTCGCCGAAGCGCCAATAGTTCGAGCCGGTAAAGACTTGAAAGTCCAGGGCGCTCTTGGTGAGCACGTCGAGGAGAATCGAGTTATCGCTCTGGGCGATCCCCATCGTCGGCCCTTGGTACCGGTCGAGCACGCCGGAGATGCCGACCGCCGCGAGCTTGTCGTTGGGCGCGAAGTCCCAAATCTTGGCCGCGTAGAGGGCGTAGCCCGCGACTCCCGGATGCGAGATGAAGCCGTCGGTGGGGTTGTAGTATTCGCCGACCTTACGGGTCGAGCCGAAGAATCCGAACGTTTGATTCGACCACCCGCCGCCGAACTCGTAGTACTGGGCTTGATTTGGAATCACGACGTTGGTTCCGGCGTCGTTGCCGTAGTTCGCGTACGCGCTGAGATGCTTGAGGTCGTAGTAGGCGATGCCGGTTGAGGTGGTGACGTCGGAGAAGCCCGGCATGTTTACGCCGACTCGCTGAACGGTGGCGTTCCATTTGGTATTGCTCGAAACGAAGTCGATCGCGCTGGCAAGGTCGTTGCGGTTATCTCCGACCGAGTCGAAGGTGGCAAAGCCGATCGGGCCCTGCTTGCCTTCGACGGCGTAGCCCTGCGACGGCGTCGGAATGGCCGGGGTGTAGAGCGACTGCAGCGCCTGACAGACGTTGCAGTTGAACTGATTGTAGAAGTTGGCCGCCTGCGTAAAGAACGGGCGCACTTCGGAATAATACCGCTGGTACACCGTGGGCGAGATGCTTTGCTGGTCGAGCTCGACGTTGGAGTAGTCGGGATGAAACGTCGAATAGAACGACGCCGTCGGCGTTATCGGAACGGAAAGGTCGGCGCCGACGCGCGACGTGGATCCGCCGATGCTCTTGCTGGCCGCCTCGGCGAGCGCGTAAAGGGCCGCTCGCGGCTTCGGCCGCGGTGCGGAGACGCTAATCGGCGGTATTCCGATGCTCCCGGCGTGCGCGTAGTCGGAGTTGCCGTACGAGTCGGGCTGCATCTGCACGCGATCGTACGACCAGACCTGCTGCTCGCCGGTCGAACGGACGTAGCGCACGAACTGCGCGTGCCACGTGCCGCCGCGCGCGTTGCGCAAAACGTTGAACGGGATCTTCATCGTCACGGTGTAGCCGCCGGCGTGCGTCGCGCCTTGCGCTTCCCAGTCGGGCGAGTAGCCGGTGTTCTCCGACGAGTACTGATAATGCGTACCGTTGGGCGTCGAATAAAACTGGTAGAAGTAGCCGCTGGTGCCGTTGGGCCAGAGGTCGATCCAGACTTCGTCGTCGCTTCCCTGGCCGACGTCGTTGGTATGCTGGACGGCCACGATCGGCTCGTGCTGCACCGCGTCGAAACGCACGTACAAGTCCCGGCCGTCGGTCGCAATCCAGGCTTTGGTCGGCTCGCTCGCGCGGACGCGAGCGGACGGCATCCCAAGGAAGATCGAGCGCAGCCGCCTGCGACCATCCGGCCGCCGGCGCGTTCGGGTCGAGCGGCGGATCGGCCGATCTGCGGTACCGCAACGTGCGCCTGCACGGCGGCGCGCACGATTCCGGTCGCCGCGGCGAACGCAAGCGCGCAACCAAGGGCGGCGAAGCGCGACGTCACTGGAGAATGGCACCGTCCAGATTGGAGCGGCTGCCGCTGCGCAGCGTCGCGGCGTCCACGGGCCGGCAGTCGTGACCGTTATGGCAAATCAGCACGCCGCGCAAGTTGGCGCCGTGAAGATCGGCGCCGCGGAAATCGGCGCATCCGACGTGGCCGTGGTTGTTGTACGAGCAGAGTTTGGCGCTCGCGAAGGTCGGCGTCGCGCAGATCGGCATCGCGGAAGTCGACGCCCATGATGTTCGCCCCGGCGAAACGCACCCCGCGCGCTCGCGCACCGGTCAGGTCGGTGCCGACCATCGCCACGCCCGACAGATCGCGCCCTGCCAACTCAGCCCCTTTCGCGTCGCATCCGGTGCAATCGTGAAAGAGGCCGCGAAGGTCGGCATCGTCGAGGCCGGTGACGGCGCGGCGAAGATCGATGCCGACCAGCTTTGCCCCGGCAAAGCGCGCGCCGTGGAGCTTAGCGCCGTCGAAATCGACGCCGACGAGCTTCGCGCCGGTGAAGTTGGCACCGCGCAAGTCCGCGCCGGCGAAGTCGACGCCGACGTAGTTCACGTTAGACAGGTCGGCGTTTTGCAGATCGCGGTTGGCAAAATCGCATCCGGTGCAGTTGCCGGGAAGTCCCGTTCCGACGGCGACGCTCAGAGCGAGCGAGAGCAGCGGTGAAAAGAGCCCAATCATTATCGTTTCCTCCAATGGTTTGCCGGGAAAAAGTGCGCAGGGAACCAGGCCTCGTGCCGCGAGGCGTTATGACGGGTCGTTTTTAGGGCGCGCTTACGCGCGCGGGGCTACCTCGGCGTGTGTTGCTTGGAGAGGTCGGTGCCGATCATTTTGGTCTTCGAAAGGTCGACGCGACTGAGGTCGACGCCGCTGAGATCGCAGCCGTTGAGCGTCGCCCCGCTAAGATTTGCGCCGTCCATCTTGGCGTTTCCAAAGTCGATGCCGACGAGCTCCGCCCCGGAGAAGTTGACGTTGCGCAGGTCGGCCCCGCCGAAGTCGTCGCCGTTAGCCCGAACGCCGCGCAGGTCCAGTCCGGACATGCTCGCGCCGCTAAAATCGCAGCCCTTGCAGTGGTTGAGCACGTCGCGCATCTGCGACGACCCCAGCGCCGCGTTCCTGAACTGACAGCCGGTTATCGTCGCGCCGGTAAAGTCGGTTCCGGTCAGATTCGCGTTGTGGAAGTCGCAGCCGGTGAGATGGGCGTTGCGGAACGAGACGCCGTGAAGGTTGGCGTTGGAGAAGTCCACGCCGTTGAGCGTGCTGCCGGCGAGGTTAGCGCCGTTGAGATTGGCATTGCTCAGATCGACGCCGGTATACGACACGCCGCGCAGGTCGCGGCCCTGCCAGTTGACGTTGCTGAAGTCGCAGCCGGAGCAGTTCTTACCGCTGCTGCTCTGCGCGATGGTCGCCCGGCAGCAGGCTCGATACGCGCTTCAGCGCGTTGTTGATCGTGGGAGCCGAGGCTTGTTCGGCGATTCGTTCGCCAAGCTGCGCGTCGGAGTTCAACTTTCGGGTCAACGCGTCGGCCTGGGATGCTTTAGCTTGGCGGCATCGGTCTGCGCCACGCGATGAATCTCGAAGGTCGATTGCGCCGGCGCGGCGTGCGTCTGCGCGTGCGTCTCCACCTGGGTCACCGAGTTCGACGGTCGTTGCCGGGACGGGCGACGTGCGGGTGCTGTACTCCGATCTCGACCGGATGCTTGCGGCTGCCGGGGCACGGCATGCACCGCCGTGACGGGCGCGACCGGCGGCACGGCGACAACCGGCGCCGCCACCGTCGGAGCGACGACGCCAATCAGCAGCGCGATCGCAGCGACCACGCTGATGGCGACGGCCGCCGGTCCGAGGGCGAGCGTAGTGGCAATATTGCGTCCCGCTCCGAGCAGACGCTCGATGCGAAGCGAGATGTGTTTGCGCGTCGCGAAAACGCCGGGAGCCGGAATCGGATGACGCGGCCACGACGCGGTCTCGGCCATCTTCGTTAGGCAGAGCGCGTAGGGCCGCACTTTTCCGACGAACGACAGCACCCAGTCGTCGCACGCGACTTCGCGCTCGAGATCGAGCTGCTGGCCGATGAACTGCGCCGCCGGATTCCAGCCCAGCAACGCTTCGATGACGCGCTGCGCGCCGTTGCTCCAGTCGTCGGCCCGGCGCAGGTGGGCGAGCTCGTGCAGGCAGATCTGATCGACCTCGGGTTCGGAGAGATGGTCGAGCAGCGTGCGCGGAATCAAAATCATGGCATCGAACAGCCCGACCGCAACCGGTACGTCGGTTTCGTCGCTGACGCAGAGCCGCACGTCGCGCCCACCCTTATTCGCGCTCAGCCACTGCGGCATCGAGTCGCGATATTCGATCGGCAGCGGCAGCGCGTCGCGCTTGAGCTGTTCCAGCCGTGCCAAACCGACGATCAGGCGCGCCAGCGCGTACGTGGCCAGAACCAGCCAAAGCGCGAAGATCCCGAGCGTTAGCGGCAGCGGGAGCGTCACGTGCAGGCGTTCGGGCAGCAGCGGAGCGGCCTCTCGCGGCACCCTCCCCGGCGTTTGCGCCCGCGGCACGGTCGTTCTTGTCGCACTTCGGGTCTTGAGCGATTCGTGCGCGGGCGCTACGCCCGACGTATGCGAGGCCGGCGGCTGAGAAACTTGGGTCGTTTGCGGCGCCGCGAAAAAGACGAGCGTCGTTACGACCGGAACGATGAGCGCGGCGGCGAGCGTCGCGCTCCATACCGTGTAGCGCGTCGACGCGTTGACGCGCGGCCAAACGCGCAGCAGGAGCCAGACGCAGAGCACGAGCAGCGCGTCCTGCCAGAGCGCGTTGAGCACGATCGCCGCGAGCGCGCTGGCGACGGTTACGAAACCTTGGTAGAGCTCAGTCATTGCCTTCCTCGTACTCCTCGATCAGCGCCTTGAGGCGCAGGAGCTCGTCGTTGCTGGGACGTTCGTTCTCGATCAACCGTAGCGCTAGCGAGCCCGCGCTGTTGTCAAAGAACTTTGAAAGAAGGTGTCCGACGGCGTGCCCCGCCGCCTCCTCACGTTCGACCAGCGGCCGGTAGAGGTAGGCGCGTCCCGCCTCGTCGTGTGCAACGTATCCCTTGCGCTCGAGGATGCGCATCGTCGTCAGCACGCTGTTGTAGGCCAGCGGCGGCGGCGGAAGGGCGGCGGTGACTTCGGCAACCGTCGCCTCGCCCTTCTGCCACAGCACTTCCATGAGCCGCAGTTCGGCCTCGGTGAGGGTACTCGAGCGTCGTCGGGCCACGTTTAGCGCCCCAGCCCCGGTCCCCAACCCGGGAAGATCCGGGTGGCAGGGAACGATTCGGGGATCGTAGTCCGGCTGCGGGCGGCGAAGGGGAGCTCGGCGGGGGCGAAATCAGGCTTGCGGGTCATGTCGGCCTCCTTGGTGCTACTAAATCTTTAGTTGGATAATACTGCGGCTCGTTTGGGTTGTCAACTAATTATTTAGGATTAGAAGCGGGGCGCGGTGGCCGAGCGCGCGGCGTGCTTGGGGGAATGCGGAGAGCGCCCTCCAATAAGGAGGGCGATTCATGGCCCCATCATCTGAGGAGAATAGGCTATTGGGAATGGCGCGCATCGTCCTGGCGCTCGCGGCGCTGGGTGTACTGGCTGCATGCGGCGGAGGCACGCCGATCACCAGCGGCTCGCCGACCCCCGTCTCCAACTCTTCCGCCGCAAGTTACAAACCAGTTCCCGATTCCCACGGCATCGAGCCGGCCCGCCGGCATCACGTTGGGCGCCGACGGCCAAATTTGGTTCACCGAGTTTGCGAAGTCGAAGATGGGGCGGCTCGTCAATAGCGGCAGGGTTCAAGAAGTTGTCACGCCGACGAAAAACGCCGAACCCAACGGCATCGCATCGGGTCCCGGACCGAACCTCAACATTTGGTTTACCGAAAGCAACACCGGTAAGGTCGGCGCAGATTACGGTCGCCGGACCGCCGTACACGGAATACAAGCTCCCCGATCCGGCGGCGCGGCCGATCGGCATCGCGCTCGGCTCCGACGGCAACATGTGGGTCACCGATCAAGGAACCAACTCGATCTGGCGCGTCGAACAGATTCGAGTCAAACCGCACGTCAGATTCACGCAATACCATCTCACCGGCAACGCGCAGCCGGAGCAGATTACCAACGGTCCCGACGGCGCGCTGTGGTTTACCGAGCCCGGCATTAACAGCATCGGACGCTTGCCGATTCGCGGGCGGCCGCTCAACGAATACAAGATACCGACCGCGAACTCCGACCCGATCGGCATCGCACCGGGAACGGACAACGCGCTCTGGTTTACCGAGCAGAAAGCCAAGCAGATCGGCCGGATCTCGCCGAGCGGCAACATCACCGCCGAGTATCCTTTGACCGGAGCCACGACGCCGGACTACGTCCTTCAGGGCATCGACGGCAACTTCTACTTTACCGATACCCTCGGCAATAAGATGGGACAGTTCCTCTTCGCGCAGCCACAAGACGCGTTTCTACAAGATTCCGACGGCGGACTCGGGACCAACGGCGATGGTGCTCGGGCCCGACGAAGAGATCTATCTGCTCGAAACCTTCGGGAATAAAATCGCGCAGTTCCGCTACTTCAACGTATAGCGCTTCGAACGTCCGACGGCTCGAGCTCGGCGAGCACCGAGATGCCGGTGCTCGCGCTGCCCACGAGAAGATAGCGTTCGCCCACGCGCAGCAGATGCAGCGCGACTTGCGGCGAGAGCATCGTCGTCTCCACGACGACGACGCACCGGTCTCGCCGCGCCGTGCAGCCGCAGGCTTCGCAACGAGCGGGCGACCGCATACAATACCGCTAGGACGAGCGCCGCGACCGCCAGCCGCAACCCATAGGCCGCCCAGAACGGCCAGGTCATCGCGCGTTACGCGCCGGTCGCGCCCGAGGCGTGAATCCGCCGCTTAAACGCGACGACTTTTTCGCGAATCTCTTCGAGCCCGTTCGATACGACGACCGCGTTGCCGGTCGTGAGCGTCACCACGGTGGCGTCGTTCTCTTCTTCCACCGACTCGATGAGGTCGCAGTTCAGCATCACCGGCTGTCCGTTGAGACGCGTGAGCACGATCACGCGGTCGTTCTTTGGGTTCGGCAATCCTGCGGCCTGTCGCGCGCCGCGCGCTCGCGGCACCGCGCGTTGCTCTCGTCGAGCTCGAGCTCTTCCTGCCGCGCCTCTTCGGCCTCGAAGGCCCGCCGGCGGCGTTCGCGCAGGTGTTCGATGACTTTTCGCTCGCGCGCGGCGGCGACCAGGTCGTGGCGCTTGGCGTTCCAGGTCGCCTTGCAGCTCGGCGATGCGGCGCAACTGCGCGGCGATTGCCGCATCGAGGTATGGCTGTGCCGCGACGGCCGCCATCAAGCGTTCCAGAGCCGCCCGCGCTTCGTCGAGCGCGCGTCGCGCCGCCGCGACGTGCCGGCGGTGCTCGTTTTCGATACCGGCCTTACGGTCCAGCAACGGCTGGAGGCTGAAGCGAAACGCTCGCGCCATACTGCGGGGAGTTCCCCCGCCGGTGCTTTAGCGAGCCAGCTGCGAGCGTTCGCGCCCGACCGAGACGCATTCGATCGGCACGCCGAGAAGCTCGCCGATCCGTTCGACGTAGCGCCGGGCGTTCGGCGGAAGGCCGGCGATTTTGCGCACGCCGTCGATGGGCTCGCTCCAACCCGGCAGCTCTTCGATCTCCACGTCGAGCCGCGGGTCGGCGACGTCGCTAAAGCTCGCCGGCTCGGCGCCCAGACGATAGCCGGTGACGATTCCGAGGCTTTCGAATCCGCTGAGCACGTCGAGCTTGGTTATGACCGCGCTGGTCAGACCGTTGAGCGCGACGGCGTAGCGCGCCGCCACGGCGTCGAGCCAGCCGCAGCGTCGCGGCCGTCCGGTGACGGTGCCGAACTCGCCGCCCTGGCGGCGCATGCGTTCGCCGCGTTCGTCGAGCAGTTCCGAAGGGAACGGCCCCGCGCCGACGCGCGTGCAGTACGCCTTGAGCACGCCGACGACGTTGCCGATCGCGCTTGGGCCGATGCCGAGGCCGGTGCACGCGCCGCCGGCGATCGTGTGCGAGCTGGTGACGAACGGATACGTTCCGTACCCGACGTCGAGCAGCGTACCTTGCGCGCCTTCGCAGAGCACGCGCTTCCCGCGCGAAAGGCGATCGTGAATGTAGGCGACGCCGTCGACGATGTGCCCGCGAAGCCGGCGCGCCGCTTCGAGCGTCTCGCTAATCACTTGATCGGCGGCCTCGTCGCTTGGCCCAAAGCTTCTCCGCCAGCGCCTGCGGCTGCAGCAAGTCGTCGAAGCGAATGCCGGTACGGGCGACGCGATCTTCGTAGGCCGGTCCGATGCCGCGTCCGGTCGTGCCGATCGCGTTGCCGCCGCGTTTGCGCTCGCGCGCCTGGTCGCGCGTCACGTGATACGGAAAGACGATCTGCGCGCGATCGGAGATCTTCACGCGGTCGATGTCAACGCCGATCGCGGCTAACGCGTCGAATTCGTCGAGCAGCGTGCTCAGGCTGACGACCGTTCCTCCGCCGACGAACAAGTCCACGTTGGGATGCATGACGCCCGACGGCACGATGCGCAACGCCAACTCGCGCTCGCCGACCACGATCGAATGCCCGGCGTTGTCGCCGCCGGCAAAGCGCGCGATGACGTCGTAGCGATCGGCATAGAGATCGACGATGCGCCCCTTACCTTCGTCGCCCCACTGCAATCCAACGATAACGTCGGCCTTAGAAGACATGCTCGCTTCTCGGCGTTGAACCGCTACTCGGAGCGGAACTCTAGGTCGCTGGTGTCGCCCATCGGAATTTGCGAGACGCCTTGAAACTGCGTCAGCACGAACTCCGAAAACAGCGCGTTCGGCCAGCCGAAGTTTTGTCGCGTGAACTGCGCCGGGTCGTCGGGATTGAACGATTCGTGCAAAAGATGGTCGCCCGGATCGCTCGCCAGGAGCTGTCCGAGCACGTCTTGTTTCTCCGCGCCGGTCGTCGCGGTCAAGCCCTCGACGATGAGCGCGAGCGGCCAGACCCAATGATCGGGCGTGTGATAGCTGCCGATCCCGCGCGCCAGCTTGCCCTGATAGAACGACGGATTATCCTGCGAGAGTAAGAAGCGGCGCGTGTTCTCGTAGTAGCGATCGTTCGGCGCGGTGTAGCCGATGTACGGCGCCGCCAACAGGCTCGGAATATTCGCGTCGTCGGTGAGGATCGCGTGGCCGAGCCCGTCCACTTCGTAGGCGTAGATGTAGCCGTACTTGGGCACCAGCACCAGGCCGTGCGTCTGGATCCCGCGCTGGACCTCGTCGCGCAGCGCGCGGGCTTCGCGAGCCTTGACGACGTTGTGATAGACGCGCAGCTCGATCTCCGACATATCGCCCAGCGCCACCACGGCGAACATCTCCGCGGGAATCAAGAAGTTGTAGTAGCAGGCGTCGTCGGAGGGACGGAAACCCGTCCAGATCATGCCCGTGTAGCTGACCGGACGGCCGCGCCCGTCGTTGGGCAGCTCTTTGTGCGAGTAGCGCGAGTCGCGCGGATGATTCTGTTCGCGCTGCATCGTCGCCAGCACGTTGTCGAGCATCGTCGAAAAGTCGCCGTTGAAGATCGACGCGTCGCCCGTCGTCTTCCAATAGCTCCACGCCAGCGTCGTCGGATAGGCCAGCGAGTCGAGTTCGAACTTCTGTTCCCAGACGCGGTAGTCCAACGTGTAGGCGTTGGCGTACGGATCGATCTGCAGGTACTTCACCATTCGGCGCGATGATGGCGCGCAGCAGGCTGCGCACGTCGGGATCGTCCTTGGCGAAGAATAGGTACGGGCGCGCTTGCGCGCTGGCGTCGCGCAGCCACTCGGCCGGAATGTCGCCGGTCTTGATGTAGGCGGTGCCGTCCGGCGCATACTCGGCGAGCTTGCTCGTGTCGAGCAGCGCCGCGCGGAACATCTCTTGAAGCCGCGCGTTGGAGTTGGTGTAGTCGGCGGCGGCGCGCTCGATCGACTGAAGCTCGAGCGCGAAGCTGGTGATGGGAAGGAGCGCGACAATACCCGTCGCGAGCAGCGCCAAGACGGCGCGCTTCCAACGACGGGCGAATCTCACGCGGGCCAAACTCCGTGAGCGTACAATGCCGGCAACTCCCGATAGCGTCCTAGATAGTCGAGGCCGTAGCCCACGACAAATACGTCGGGGACCTCAAAGGCCCTATACTTGATCTCAATATCGGCAATCCTGCGATGGGGCCGGTCGAGCAAGGTGCAGACGGCTAAAGATGCCGGCCCTCGCTCGCGTAGCCGCTTGACCACGTACTGCAGGGTCAGACCGGTATCCACCGTGTCGTCCACCAGGATGACGTGGCGCCCGTCCAGCGGGACGGCTAGGTCCTTTTCGAACGCGATCCCGTCCCCGTCGCCGTAACGATTAACCGAGATAAAGTCCACGTGGCAGGGAATCGTAACCGCGCGGATCAGGTCGGCCAGGAAGGTGGCCGCGGCCGAGAGCAGCCCAACCACCAGCGGGGTCTTGCCGGCGTAGTCGCGCGAAATGGCGCCGCCGATGACGGCGACGCGATCGGCGATCGACTTGGAATCGAAGAGCGGCTCGCCGATCATGAGGCGCGCTTGGACGAACGCGAGAAAACGCGCTCGACGTCGCGGCGGGTGAAGAGCTTGACGTTGACGTCGGGATGGTGCGAGCGCATCAGCCTAACCTTGCGGTTCTTGCGGGTGTTGCGCACCGGCTTGGCGACGGTCAGCTCGATGTAAAGATCGTACTCGGGAAGATAAAAATCCGGTGTGAAAAACTCCACCGGATTGCCGCCTTCGTTCCACACGATGGGGAAGCTGCGGGGCTCGTATTCCCAGGAAAGCTGGTAAAAGTCGAAGAGCTTGGCGAGCTCGGCTTCGCTCGCATGTGCGAAGGACGCCCGGGACATTGCCACGGACTGTTATCTACGACGCGCTCGTGGGTTATCCCGCCGGAAAGGTCAGGACGAAACGCGCACCGCCCGACGACGGCTCGACGCACACGTCGCCGCCGGTACGCTGGGCGATCGCCCGCACCACCGCAAGCCCTATTCCGCGGCCGTCGCCTTCGCGCGAACCGCGAAAGCCGAAGCGAAAAATCGCGTCCCGTTCGGCGGGCGCGATTCCCTCGCCGTCATCCTGCACGGAGATCCTAACCCGGCGGCCATCGCGCACGCACTCAATTGCGACGCTGCCGCCGTCGCGCCCGTACTTAATTGCATTTTGGAGGAGATTCGCCAGCGCGTGAACGCAGGCGTCGCCGTCCACGCGGACGCAGGCCGTCTGCGGAAGTCTGGTGCGAATCGTTACGCCGCGCACCGACGCAAGCGGTGCGAGCATTTCGACGACGGCCGAAATCTGCTCGACCGCGTCGCACGATGCAATCGTTGCCTGGACGGAGAGATCGAGGAGCGAAAACTCGAGCATTCCGTCGATGAGGCGGCCCAGCCGCAGCGTCTCGCGCCGCACCGTCTCGAGAAAGCGGCGCGCGGTCGAAGGGTCGAGCTCGCCGCCGAGCAGCGTTTCGACGTACCCGCGGATGGATGTCAGCGGCGTACGAAGCTCGTGTCCGACGGTCGCGAGAACGCCGGCTAGCCGGTCGCGGTTAGGGTCGCAAGAACTTATATCCAAATCCATGGACCGTTCGCACCAGCGGCGGAAGCTGCCACGGCTCTTCGATCTTGGCGCGCAGGCGGTGCACGTGCACGTCGATGGTGCGTTCGTCGCCGTTGAAATCGAAGCCCCAGACGCGCTGCAAGAGCCAGTCGCGCGAGAGCGCGATGCCGGCGTTGCCGGCCAGTTCCACCAGCAGCGCGAACTCCCGCGGCTTGAGCTTGACGTCGTTGCCGTCGACGCGCGCCTCGCGCGCCGCCTCGTCGATCTCTAGGCGTCCGAAACGCATCACCGGCCCGGGTTCGGGAACCGGCCGCCCGCAGCGGCGCAGAATCGCTTTCACCCGCACCACGAGCTCGCGTGGCGAGAACGGCTTGGCCAGATAGTCGTCGGCGCCGAGCTCGAAGGCCAGGACGCGGTCGATTTCCTCGCAGCGGGCGGTGACCATGACGATCGGGATGCTGCGCCCCTCGCGACGCAACGTGCGCGCGACGTCGTAACCGTCGATTCCCGGCAGCGCAACGTCGAGCACGAGCATGTCGGCGGCTCCGCGAGCGCGGCGCAGTGCGGCGTGACCGTCGCCGACGCCGCTGACGGTGAAGCCTTCGCGCTCGAGATGGTGCGTCAGCAGCTCCCGAGTCGCGGCGTCGTCTTCGGCGACGAGAATCGTGCGCGACGGCATGCGGGATGGAGTGCCCGCGGCCGGCGCTAGTGAGACGCGGTCGCCAGCGCCTCCCACTTAGCGGGGTTGACGCCCATCACGAGCAGCCACACGGCGAGGGCGATCTCCCCAAGACCGTCGAGCGCCAGCACGTAGTGTTGACGGCGTCACCGATCGGCGGGGCGACGAAGAGCCCGAAGCTGTTTACCAGCAGCGCCGCGCCGGAAATGGCGATCAGCACGCCGACGGTCCGCGGCATGAACGTCGAGTTGAAGATGAGCCAGCCCAGCAGCAAGCAATAGCAGCCGAAAAAGATCAGGCAGACGAGATAACCCTGCGCGTGCAGCTTGAGTGAGAATAATGCCATCGCTTGGAGCTGCGCGGTGTTGAAGACGTTGAGGTAGCTCGCGCCCTTGAGCAGCAAGAGCGGTGCGATGTGCGCGACGGTGCTCGCCGCACCGATCGCCGATCCGACGAGACTGAAGAGCACCGAGAGCAGCGCGACCGGACGATTAACCGGCTTGAGCAGCTCGTAGAGGAGCAGCGTCACGACAACGTAGGCAGCGCCGCCCACGAGATCGGCGGCGAAGCCGAGGCGAAACAGCGTCTCGGACGCGAGAATATTTTGCGCGGTGGCAGCGGCGTCGCCCGGTACGATCAGCTTTCCGCGGACGAACATCTCGGCGAAGAGTCCGGCGAGAATGGTCACCACGTAGAAAACGCCGGCCGTTCGGGCGATGCGAAGCGCCGACGCCCCGGATTGCGATGCTGTCATGCCCGCTCTACGAGCGGGCAAGCTCGCTTGTTTCGCTCGCGAGAGGCCCGAATCGGGCGGCGTGGTCGCGGAGCACGCGGTAGATCGTCGCCGCCGGGAAACCGAGGCGCTCGAGGCGCCGCGCCGCCGACGGATAGCCGATGGCCGGGAGCTTCGTCAGCAGGCGCTCGAAGGCGGCGGCGCAGCGCGAACCTTCGTCCTCTTCCAGCGCGGCGACGGCAGCCGTCGCCGCCTCGCCGTCGATCCCCTTGGCGACGAGTTCGCCGACGAGCCGGCCGTTGCCGACCGCCTTGCCTTTGCGCTCGACATAGAGACGCGCGTAGAGCCGGTCGTCGAGAAAACCGTCGCGCTTACAACGCTCGATCGCCTCGCGCGCAGCTTCATCGTCGAAGCCTTTGCGCTCGAGATGCTGCCACAACCGCGCCTCAGTGCACCGCTGCCGCGCCAGAAAACGCCAACGCATCCGAGTAGGCAGTCGTAGCGCTCAGGTGATCCTCTCAGCTTTGTCATCCTGAGCTGTCGAAGGGTCCTGTCATCCGAGCGTCGAAGGATGTCGTAGGGTCAGGATGACACGTCGGCGGCGACGGCTTTTCCGTTGGTGGAGGCCACCTGAGTGAGCGCTTCGCGGATCTTGGCTTCGATCTCCACTGCGAGATCGAGGTGCTCCTCGAGGAAGGCCTTGGCGTTTTCCCGGCCTTGGCCGATGCGCTGCTCGCCGTAGGTGTACCACGAACCGCTCTTGCCGACGATGTTTTGATCGAGCGCGACGTCGAGAATCGAGCCCATCTTCGAAATGCCGTGCCCGTAGGTGATATCGAACTCGGCCTGCCGGAACGGCGGCGCAACCTTATTCTTGACGACTTTGACGCGCGTGCGCGTTCCCACGACGTCTTGGCCGATCTTGATCGCTTCGAGCTTGCGCACGTCGAGACGAATCGAGGCGTAGAACTTGAGCGCGCGGCCGCCCGAGGTCGTCTCGGGATTGCCGAACATAACGCCGACCTTCTCGCGAAGCTGGTTGATGAAGATCATTACCGTCTTGCTGCGGGAGATCACGGCGGTGAGCTTGCGCAGGGCCTGCGACATCAGGCGCGCCTGGAGGCCGACGTGCGCGTCGCCCATGTCCCCTTCCAGTTCGGCGCGCGTGACCAGCGCCGCGACCGAGTCGATGACCACGACGTCGACGGCGTTGCTGCGAGTGAGCATCTCGGCGATTTCCAACGCCTGCTCGCCGGTGTCGGGTTGCGAAACGAGCAGATTGTCGAGATCGACTCCCAGCGCGGCGGCATAGTTTGGATCGAGCGCGTGCTCGACGTCGATGAAGGCCGCCGTTCCGCCCGTTTTCTGCGCCTCGGCGATGGCATGCAGCGCGAGCGTCGTCTTGCCGCTCGACTCCGGACCGTAGATCTCGACGACGCGTCCGCGCGGGAGACCGCCCACGCCAAGCGCCAAATCGAGTGCGATCGAGCCGGTCGGTACGATCTCGTAAGCCATGCGCTCCTGGAAGTCGCCCATGCGCATGATCGAGCCTTTACCGAACTGCCGCTCGATCTGAGCGAGCGCGTTGGTGAGGGCGAGTTGCCGTTCGTCTTCTGCTGCCATTGAGTTTCCTTTCGTTACGTTGCCTACATCACGCTATGCGGTCGGAGTGCCAAGGGGTTGGCATTCATCTAAAAAGAGCGCGTCGATAAATTCGGCCGGCGTCGAAGGGGCGCAGGTCGTCGGGCCCCTCGCCGACGCCCACGTATTTGATCGGCACCTCGAGCTCGTCGACGATGGCGACCAGCACTCCGCCCTTGGCCGTCGAGTCGAGCTTGGTCATCACGATTCCGGTCAGCTCGGTCGCGGCGTTGAAGAGCTTGGCCTGCGAGATGGCGTTCTGTCCGTTGGTGCCGTCCACCACGAGCAGCGTTTCGGCGGGTGGCGCCGCCCAGTTCGCGCTCGATCACGCGACGGATCTTCTTCAGCTCTTCCATGAGATTGGTTTTGGTCTGCAAGCGCCCCGCGGTGTCGATCAGCACGACGTCGTAGCCGCGCGCCTTGGCGGCGCTGAACGCCGTCGAAGACGACCGAGGCTGGATCGGCGCCCTCGGCGCCGCGCACGACCGTACTGCGGCTGCGATCGCCCCAAATCGTGAGCTGCTCGGCGGCGGCGGCGCGGAAGGTGTCGCCGGCAACGAGCAGCACCCGCTTGCCGGCGGCGTTGAGCTGCATCGCGAGCTTGCCGATCGTCGTCGTCTTACCGCTGCCGTTCACGCCGACGATCAGAACGACGGCCGGAGCGCTTCCTAAACGGAGCGCCGCGCCGGGCAGGGTGAGAAACCGTTCGACGTCTTTTCGAAAGCGCGCGACGACCTGATCGGTCGTCGCCCAGGCTTCTTGCTTGGCGACGGTCTGCAGCCCGGTCACGATCTTCTGCGTCGTGGGGACGCCGAAATCGGCGACGATCAGCGTCTCTTCCAGCTCGTCCCAAAACTCCGGCGTCAGCGGCCGGTCGGGTCGACCGAGCCGTACGACGGCGGTGAATGCCTCACGGGCCCGTCCGAGCGAAGAGCGCAGGCGCGAAAGCCAGCTCACGGTGCGGCTCCCCTCCCCCTCACGATACCGACTCTATCATGCGAACGTATGTTCGTCAATCAAACCTCTTCCAAGTGACGGGCATCGCCCCGCAGTATACTCGGCATAGGAGGCTACCGCTATGGGATTTCGTCGCAGTGCAGCGATCGTGACGTTGATTTTCTTCACCGCCTCGTGCGGACTCAATCGCAGCGGAGCATTGCCGCCGGCCGGCAACGCGTTAGCCCGCCCGCAACCGCAGACGCCGGCGGTTATTCTCGATGCGAGCTCGAGCGGTCCGGCGGTGGCAGCCGATGCATACGGCGCCGAGATCGCCACCTGGTACGACTTTCTCCAGCCGTTCGTCAATCCGTCGCTGCGAAAAGCACAGATCGGGCTGATACGTTTCCCCGGCGGCTCCGAGTCCGACGCCTACCACTGGGAGAACGGCGGCTCGCTCTGCGCCAGCATGGGCTCCATCACGTCGCAGGCAACCTTCGACAACTTGATGCGGCGACTGGCCAAGCCGCTTGGCGCGGACGTTGCGATAACGCTGAACTACGGCAGTAATCGCAACTGCGACGGCGGCGGCGATCCGGCCGAGGCCGGCGCCTGGGTCGCGCACGCCAAGAGCAAAGGATATCGCGTCAAGTACTGGACGGTCGGCAACGAAAACTACGGTTCGTGGGAGTACGATCTGCATTCCAAGCCGCACGATCCGCAAACCTATGCCGATGCCGTCCGCAACGGATACTATCCCGCCGTCAAAAAGGCCGATCCCAACGCGCAGGTCGGCGTCGTGGTCGATTCACCCAACGATCGCACCTGGAACGATCTCGTTTTGCGCAAAGCGCAGCCTTTTGATTTCGTCGAGCTGCACTACTATGCGCAATATAAAACCGACAGCGACAAGTATCTGCTGGGTCCGGCGATCGCCAAATTCGACGGACAGCTCAAAGATTTGCGCTCCGAAATGAACGCCGCAAGCGTTCCCAAGAGCGTGCCGATCTATCTCGGCGAGTACAACAACGACTCGGCCCAGGAGGGAAAGCAGTCGGTCTCGATCGTCAACGGCCTCTACTTAGGGCAGATGCTGGGAACGCTGCTCGACGCGGGAGTGCCGATGGCAACGTGGTGGCTCGCCTACGGCAGCTGCGACGAGAAGGGCGACTTTTCGAAAGACTTGTACGGCTGGCAGAACTTCGGAAGCGAGGCCCTCTTCTCCGACGGCCTGCCCGACCCGTACGACGGTTGCGGCGACACGCCGAAAATCGCCGGCGGTACGCCGTTCCCGACGGCGCGCGTCCTGGCGCTCTTTGCCGCCGGAGTGCCGGCGGGTTCGCAGGTGCGCGACGTCAACGTCGCGGGCTCGCTGGGTTCGAAGGTCCGCGCGTACGGCTTCGCGGCCGGGCAAGGATTCACGCTCGTGTTATTCGACAACACGCTCCGGTCGATCGGACTCACGGCAAAAATCGAAAACTCCGGCCACTCGTCCTTTAACGCAACGCTGACGACCTACGGTAAGGCGCAGTACGACCATTCGAAGCAAAACAAATGGATCGGTCCGACGCAGAAAAGTCTCGGCAAGGTCGGCACGAGCATACCGCTTACGCTGCCGCCCTACAGCGTGTCGGTGTTGTCGCTGCAGTAGCGGGCTACGTGGCCGAGACGGTGGCGCGGCCTTCCTCGGCTTCGGCGCGTTTGCGTTCGCGCAGGAACTGGAAGAACTCCACGCCCTCGCGCAAACGGCGCTTCATCACCTGACGGTCGCCGATCATGCCGCCGAGGAGCGAGAACATCTTGCGCGGGCGGAAGTAGAACTTCCGGTAGAACTCGTCGACCGATTCGAACATCATCGTCGAGTCCAGCCCCGGATACTTGAGCGCTGCGTGCTGCACGCCGTGCGTGTCGACCAGATCGCTGCTCTGCGCCTCGAGCCAGCCGTTCTCCTGAGCCTGCTTGTAGAGATACGTTCCCGGGTACGGCGCGGCCAGCGAAACTTGGATCGTTTCCGGATCCATCTCGCAAGCGAACTTCGATCGTCTCTTGGATCGTCTCGGGCGTTTCGCCGGGCATTCCCAAAATGAACGTGCCGTGCACCTTGATGCCGAGCTCGCGGCAGTCTTTCGAGAAGCGGCGGATGATGTCGAGGCGCGTGCCCTTCTTCATGTTGTTGAGCACTTGCTGGTTGCCCGACTCGTAGCCGACGAGAAGCAGCCGCAGCCCGTTGGCGCGCATGATCTCAAGCGTCGAGCGCGGCACGTTGGGCTTGGCGTTGCACGACCAGGTGATGCCGATGCGGCCGAGGCGGCGGGCGATCTCTTCAACGCGCGGGCCGTTGTCGGTCAGCGTGTCGTCGTCGAAGAAATACTCGCGCACTTCCGGGAAGAGCTGCTTTGCGCGTCTTCATCTCGGCTTCGACGCTATCGACGCTGCGCACGCGGTAAAGATGGCCGCCGATCGTCTGCGGCCACAAACAGAAGGTGCACTTCGACTTACAGCCGCGCCCGGTGTAGAGCGACAGATACGGATGCTGAAGGTAGCCGTTGAAATAGTTGGGGATCGTTCAGATCGCGGCGGTAGACGTCGAGCACCGACGGAAACGCGTCCATGTCGGTGATGATCGGACGCTCGGGCGTGCGGACGACGCTGCCGTTCTCGCGGTAGGCCAAGCCGTCAATCTCGCTCAGCGGTTTGCCGGAAGCTATGTCGACGCAGGTGTAATCGAACTCGCCGACGCTCACCCAGTCGACCGCCGGGCGCTCCGCGCAGCGATTGCTCGGGAAGCACGCCGACGTGCGCGCCGACCATGCCGATCAAGACGTCGGGATTTTCTTCCTTAAGGAGTGCGGCGAAGCGCGCGTCGTTGTTGAACGACGGCGTGCTGGTGTGCATGACGATGGCATCGTACTCTTTGGCCAGCGGCGCGACCTGATGGACCGTCAAGCCGTCGGGCGGCGCGTCGATGAGCTTGCTCCCGGGCACCATCGCCGCCGGCTGTGCGAGCCAGGTGGGGTACCAGAACGAGCGCACCTCGCGGCGGCATTGGTAACGCGACCCCGCGCCGCCATCGTAGCCTTCAAAGCCGGGCGGATTCAGGAACAGGGTCTTACGCGCGTCAGGCATTCAGTCGTTATCCTCCGGTCTCCACGGTTTTCTGCGTGGCCTGCAAAGCCTGCTGTGGGAAGCGGTTGCCTTCCGGCTTAGCCGGCCGGACCGATGCCGATTCGGTCGAGCTTAACGCCATTTGTTTCAATGCGGAAGAGCCACGTCACCAGCGCGCCGAGCAACGAAGCGACGATCAGCAGCCCAAGCAGCGCCCGCGTACCGATGGCGGCGAGTAGGATGGGGAAGAGGAATGCCGTCATCACCGCACCCAGCTTTGCGAACGACGCCGCGAAGCCGGCTCCAACGCCGCGGATCGGCGTCGGGAAGACTTCGCCGGCAAGTAGATAGGTTTGCGCGTTCGGACCGAGGTTCGTCATAAAGTCGAAGATCATGAAGCCGGCAAAGATCAGCGCGATCTGCGTGTGCCCGGCGAAGCTCGTCGATAGCGCCGCCAAGAGCAGACCCGCGGCGCAGCCGATGAAGCCGGCAATCTGCAGTTTGATGCGCCCGACCCGGTCGGCGAGCAGAACGGCGCAAAGAATACCCACGATCAGCAGCACGCTGATCGCCGCCGATCCTTTTGCCGCCAGAATGTCGTCGGTGATGATGTCGGCCGTGCTGCGTACGTGATCGATCGGCGAACCGAAAGCAACGGCGAGGATCGTCGGCGTAAAGATGCCGATGCCGTACGTCGCCAAATCTTGTAAGAACCATGGGACCGACGCTAGGATCGTGGCGCGGCGATTATGTGGATCGCTGAAAAGTGCCGCGACGCGCGAGCCGCGATGCAGGTCGAGATGGCGTTCGTGCGGCTCCTGTAATGCGATGTTGTTAGGATATTGCGGCTGGCGGAATAACAGGCGAGCGATGGCGCGCTCGGCGGAGAGCAGTTCACCCCGCGACCACAACCAATTGGCGCTTTCCGTAATGTAAAAGCGCCCGATCGTAACTGCGATCGCCGGAATCAGCGCCGTTGCGAACATCCACCGCCAGGCTTCGATCGTCTGGTCGTGGCGCAGCACGAGAAAGCCGACCCCGGTGCCGGCGAGCGCGCCGACGGCTTGAAATGCGAAAGCGCTCAGCACTAGGCGCCCGCGGCTCGTGCTGGCGATATTCTCGGAAATGATCATATGCGCCGTCGGATAGTCGCATCCCAGCGCCAGCCCCACGCCGAAGAGCGAACAGACCAGCATGACCGTGCTGTTCGCCAGCGTTACCATCGTCAAGAATGCGACGAAGATAATCATTTCGACGACGAACATGCGCTTGCGGCCGAAGCGATCGGCCAGACCGCCGAGCACGATGGCACCGACCAGTATGCCGAGGAGCGTCGCCGCGCTTACCAGACCGTTTTGCGCCGCACCGATTCCGAAATTCGCGAGAGATCAACGGAAGCGCGACGCCGGTCATAAAGACGATGAAACCCTCGAAAAACTTACCGGCGGCGGCGAGTACCCCAAATGCGCCACTGCATCGCCGTCATGGGCGGCGTGGAAACCGCCGTTCCGTCGGCCCACGCCGGCTGCTCGTCGATGTAGTCTTGAACCGATGGCACGAGCCGAGCGTTCGGTAGGCTCCGCGCACGGGCCTGGCCGCAATGCTTTGCCTACATCGCGCTCAGTGCGGAACGCAAGTTGTGGAAACGGCGGAATCCGGAGTAGTTCATCGTTACGGTTGCCGCGCCGGCGAAGATCGCATAGCTGCCGTTGTACTGATGGGCCTCTTGCGTCACGGCCCAATAGCCGACGAGTACTTGATCGCGCCGGTCGTTAATCTCCCCGGATTTTGCGTGCGGCGGGAGCACGTTGGGATGATAGGTGTAGGCAACCACGTTGCCGGCGCCGTCGTAGGTGAACGTGCCGCTGCCGTGCCCCCGATCGTTTACGCTAGAGGTAAAGGCAATCGTTTGCGCGCCCGCACTGCGATAGCTGTACGCGCCGAAGTTTCGCGGATCGAAGGGCGGCGCGAAGGCATTGCCCGGCTGCGGGTGCTCCCACTCCCGTACCAGGGTGGAACGATCCGAGGCCGATGCCGCCTCGCCGTCGATCGTGTAGTTCAGAACGCGCACTTTGACGACCGTCCCGTTATTGTAGACGCCTTCCAGCGTCAGTTCCTCGTGACGCCGGCGGGGGCCGGCATGCACGTCGAAGATCCGCTGCATGCGAAAGCCGACCACGCCGCGAGAGCTCGCCTCATAGCGTTGCGCCACCTGCGTTAGGGCAGGTGGCGCATCGGCCGGCAGAATCATTTAGGGCCGCAGTACGACGCGGTTGGCGATGAACGTGCCGTTGCTGTAGTACCCGACGAGCGCCACGTGCTCGCCCGGTGACGGCGTCGCACCGGTCGGCCGAATGACGGTTCCGTTTTTGAGGTCAACGGTCTGCACGTTGCCGTTGCGCCGCATGACCGTCAAGCGATATGGCGTGAAGTTAGCTACGGTGCCGAGTATCACGTGGTGCTTGTCGAAGCGATCCTGATTCCATTCCGGCTGCCACGTTTCGTACAGTGGTTCGCCGTACGGGCCGTAGCCGTAGTCCTGGGCCAACGAGGGCAGCGGGGCTGCGGCGCCGCCCACCATCAGGGCGGCTGCGGTCAGCGAAAACATTGCTGCGTAGAATCTCACGGTGTAGAACTCCCTTGGGCGAGGTGTGAAAAGCGGCGTGCTTTTTCATACCCCTGGGCCCTCGGGCTCTAACTCCGTAATCGAGGGAGCGGTGCGATGCTCACCTGATTCTAAGAGGCGTTCCCCACGTACATATAACGATTGGGAAGATCGAGCGTGAAGATGCGGTTCTGCCAAAACGAGTTACCGACCGTACAGTCGTAAATAACGTTGGCAAACGTGACGGCCGGCTGCTGGATTATCGAGCCCGGATCGCCTTGCAGCGCGATCGAAGTGAGATGGGCGGAAATTTTATCACCGGACGGCAGCGTAACGCCGAGCCGATGCGCGAGCGTCTTGTCTATGGTGATGCCTTGCGCGCCGGTATCGATCTCGCAGAGCCCCGGACTGGCCGTTACCGAAATCGAAACGCGCGAAGAGGCCCAGCGCAATCCCTAAATCGTCTTGCAGGATCAGCGGAATGCGAGTTCCGGCACGCGCGCGGTCGGGAAACGTCTGCGCGTCCTCAATGATCAGATTGTGATTGCGAAAATCGAAGGTCGCGGTGATGCTTCGAAATGCCATCGCCGAGATCAGTCCCTGCACGCCCATCGTGTCGAGTCCGCTCCAAATGCCGACGTGCGGCGCGTCGAAGACGACCTTACCCGACGTCAGCGAGTTCACCGTTCCTAGCGGCAGGTCCACGCGCTCGCCGCTGAGACGCAGGCTCACGTACTTGCCGGTGACCACGACGTAGCGGCCTCCGAGCGATGAGGAGAGCACGTCGACACCGGCGCCGGTGTCGACCAGCATCGGAACCGGTGCGGCACCGTTGACCGACGCCTGGATTTGGACTAAGCCGCCGCTCCCGTCGGTAAACGGGATGGTATCTACGGCGCGAGCCGCCGGCGGCGAAGCGCAGATCGCCGCCGCGCAAATCATTGCAGCGGCGGCGATCCCCGATTTATGCACGGAGGTTTAGAAAGCTCCGATGCCGTTGGGCGTTCCGAGGCCCGTGGGACCATCCCAGCCGGCTCCGGCTTTGCAGAGCGGGGCTCCGCAGTTGCCGTTGCTTCCCGTGGTAACGTCGTTCAGACTCGACGAGTGTGAATATAGGTTACCCGGGTTGTTCGTGCTGGTGTTGCCGGCAAGCGCGAAGACCGAAGCCGTGATCGGCGTTGCCACCGACGTGCCGCCGAATACCAGCCAACCGGACTCGCCATACGAATCGTAAACCGCGACGCCGGTACTGGGATTGGCGACGGCCGACGAGTCGGCTTGCGCCCGCTTCGAGCAGCCGGTGTTGACGTTCTGGTAGCTGGGCTTAGAGTACACGCGGCTGCAACCGCTGCCGGCTCCCGACCACGCCGATTCGGTGCGCGGTGAGATCTTGGTCAAGCTGGTTCCGCCGACACCGATGACTGAGGGCAGAATCGCCGGCCATTGCGCGGTCCGGTTATGCCCGCTGTCGCCGGTTGCCGCCGTGATCGCGACACCCGCGACGTTGTAGTAGCTGTCGTATGCGGTGGAGCCTTCACTACCGCTCCAGCTGTTGCTCACGTAGTTGGCGTGTGCCGTCGCATACTTCTCGGCGGTGGTTAGGCTGCTGGTCGTTGCCGACGCGGCCTCGACGAGAATGATGTGACAGTTCGGGCAGATCGCCGACACCATGTCGACGTCGAGCGACTCTTCTTCCGCCCAGCCGACGTTGGCGGTACTGCCTTGCTTGACTTTGCTAAAGCATCCGTTTGCCGTCGTGCAAGCGGACAAGCCGTATTGCGAACGATAGACGGCGAGATCCGACTCGGCATTGGGGTCGTCGTACGCATCCACGATAGCGACCGTTTGGCCGCTGCCGTTATTGGCGCTATAGCTCGTCAGGTTATATGCAGTCTGAAGATCCGAGGGAGCGTAGCCGCCCGGCGTCGCCGGACGGAGCACGCCTTTGATGTCCGTGCGGACCAAGGCTAAGCAACGGGCCGAACCTGCGGGAACCGCGCCGCAAACGGATTTTGCCGGACCCGCGGAGGGCCATAGCCCGAGTTGCGCCGCAGTCGGGTGCAACGACCGCGCCATGGAGGCTCCGGAACCACTCGCTACGGACCCGCCCGGCAGCGACCCGGTCGCACCGCTGCACGCCGTTAGAGCAGTAACCAAAGTTAGTGAGTAAAGAGTAGAAATACGCATGGTATACAAAGCTCCTTTCGCGGCCGGAAAATGCGACAATCGTCGCTATTTTCCTGCGGTGAAAGTCGCAGATTCGGCAGGCTGCCGGGGCGCCGAAGTCGCATTGGCACAGAGCTTCCCCCGCATCGACTTGAGGAGGATACTCGTGGGACGATCCCGTGCGTTCATCGCACTCGCGGCCGCCGTTGCCGTCGCCGGCTGCAACAGCTCCAACACGACGCCGATCGGGCCGACGCCCGCACCGACGCACAAAATACAGCACGTGATCATCCTGCTGCAGGAGAACCGCAGCTTCGACAACCTCTTCGCCGGATTTCCCGGTGCCGACACGGTCCTGGAAGGTCCTTGCGCGGCGGCGCCGTGGTGTAAGACCGGAACGGCAAAACTAAAGCCGATTACGTTGGAGAGCACCGGGACAGCTCGGACTCGGTAAAGACATCGATCACAGCCATCGCGGCTTCGAAATCGAGTACAACCACGGCAAGATGGACGGCTTCAGCAAGATCCGACAGGGCTCCGCGGGGTACGGTCCGCCCGCCAAACTCTATGCATACTCGTATGTGGAGCGATCGGAAACGAAAGCCTATTGGGATTTCGCCAAGCAGTACGCGCTGGCCGACAAGATGTTCTTCACCGATACGGCGTCGAGCTTTATCGCGCACCAGTTGATCCTCTCGGGTACGGTGGCACTCAACTCCAACGAATCGCTGACGGATCAGCCCAATCAGGATCCGTGGGGGTGCGATGCGCCGCCTGGTACGATCACCGCCGTCATCTTCAAGAACGGCAAGGTCGATGAGTTCGGTGGACCATTCCCGTGCTTCAACCAATACGGAACGATTGCCGATCTCCTTGACGCCAACAGGCGTTTCGTGGAAGTTCTACGTTTCGAGCATCACGAAGCAGCCTAATGAGTTCTCGGGCTACGTTTGGAACGGCTTCGACGCGATCAAGAAAGTCCGCTACGGTCCCGATTGGAAGAACAATATCAGCTCGCCCAATACAAACGTTCTCAGCGACCTAAAGAACGGCACGCTGCCGTCGGTCTCGTGGGTGATTCCGACACTCGCGGCATCCGATCATCCGGCCAGCGGCTGCAATCACGGACCGCGCTGGATCACTTCGGTTCTTAACGCCGTCGGCGACAGCGCATACTGGAAGGACACCGCGGTTATTCTGGCCTGGGACGACTGGGGCGGTTGGTACGACAACGCCACGCCGCCGCAAATCAACTACACCAGCCTCGGATTCCGCGTCCCGATGATCGTCATCTCGCCGTACGCCAAGCCGAGCTCTATTTCGAGTACGCGAATACAACTTCGGCAGCATCCTCAAGTTCGTCGAGGAGCAGTTCGGCCTCGGTTCGCTGCACACGACCGACGAAACGCGCGAACTCGATGGACGACATGTTCGATTTCACGCAGTCGCCGCTAACCTACACCGACGAGCCGCTTCCCGGGTGAGAAGCCGTGCGGCGGTTCGCCTAGCCGCAAGCAGATCATCGAGCACGACGGAGGCGTGCCCGAGTAAACGCAGCGTGCCCTAGGGAAGAGTAGGGCATGCGTCTCTTCGCCGACCGCGCCGACGCGGGCAGGCAGCTCGCGGCCGGCCTTGCCGAGTACGCCGGTCGAGAGCGTCGTCGTGCTGGCGCTGCCGCGAGGCGGCGTGCCGATCGGCTTCGAGGTTGCCGCGAGCCTCAATGCGCCGCTCGACGTTTACGTGGTGCGCAAGCTCGGCGTTCCCGGCCGCGAGGAGTTGGCGATGGGCGCTCTAGCCGGCGACGGTACGTGCGTCGATCGACGAACAGCTCGTCGAGTCGCTGGGCATCACGCCGGAAGAGTTGGACGCCGCCGTCGCGCGCGAGAGCGCCGAGATCGCGCGACGCGAGCGGGCCTATCGCGACGCTCGTCCCGCACCGGAGCTGAGCGGAAAGACGGTCATCCGTTGTCGACGACGGGCTGGCAACCGGCGCGACGATGCGCGCGGCCGCAATCGCCCTGCGCCGTCACAACCCCGCAAAACTCGTGGTCGCGGTCCCGTCGCGGCGCCGCGCACGTGCGCGAGCTTGGCGCGAAGTCGATCGCGTGGTTTGCGCCTTCACGCCGGAGCCGTTTCATGCCGTCGGGCTCTATTACGAGAACTTCGATCAGATCGGCGACGAGGAAGTCCGGCGATTACTCGCCCAAGCGGCGGCGACAAGAGGTCAGCGCCGCAGCGCGTAGTATTCGAGCCGCCATGAACCGCCCGTCCGTCTGCCGCTCTTGTTTTTACCGCAATCCTCGGGATTAGGATGCGCCGCCGCCTCGGCCGAGCCGATCCTCTATACGTTCACCGGATTGCCGGGCGGCGCGGCCGACACGTGCAAGTGGTTCAACGACGATATTACCGACCGCTCGATTCCCGCCCTGACGCATCAAACCGACTTGCTCTACAACCGCGTGGCCCTGCCGGCCGGCGAAAACGTCGCGATCGGCGGCACCGCGACGAGCGAACAAGGCGAACCGCTCGTCGACTTCCATTTGGGATCGCGGCTCATTTGTACGACGGGCGAGGCCATCTACGGCACGC
>CAVTMN010000011.1:0-135211 GCA_963735845.1 Vulcanimicrobiota bacterium
TGCTCTTTGTCCCAGGACAAAGAGCAGTAGGGGCGGAGCGCAGCCGCTCCGCGACCGTCACGCAAAGCGTGAAGGAGCGGAACGGCGAGAAGCGACGCCCCGCTTGAAAGCTATGCGAGGCCCTTCGGGCCCGCAGCTTCGTTCACATTCCCCTCGGGTTCCCGCACACGCAGGGACCCCCCCCGCGGACGGCACTCCTCGTGCTTTCCCGCGGCATTCCTCGAGTGAATATTGCCTGGTGACTATGGCGCAGGGGAACCACCCGTTCCCATCCCGAACACGGAAGTTAAGCCCTGCCGCGCCGATGGTACTGCCGCTTGACGGTGGGAGAGTAGGTCGTTGCCAGGCTTTTTTTATGCCCAAGCCTCTTCCTGCGATTCGCTTTCTATCCTCAAGCAGATCGAGCGCCGCATAGTCGCAGCGAGGTCACTTGACAAGAAAGGCTTGGCGGGGACACCGGTCTGGTTCCTATCAACTCTCTTTGGGCGACGGGACTTCCTGTCTGTTCCTCGTCCACCTGCCGGGCGAGGGCCTCCTCGACGAGCCGTCCGGTGGTGCCGGTGCAGATGAGTTGGTGATTCATGAGGAGGCTCCAGTTCCAGTTCACCCATTCCACCATGTCTGGTCACCGACCCGGTTTCGGCGAGTCACCCCGGTGCATGAGCAGCTTCCTGGCCCGCTTCCCCTGGTGTACAGCGTGCACCAATGGCACAGCGCACGAAGAGCAACCTCCTTTGTGGCGAGCTCGCCTCCTGGTGGCCGCTCCTCTCTCCTCCCGCGGACTGCAAGGAAGAAGCGGCGCTTTTGCCCGGAAGGCACCCTCCGGGCAAGCTGAGGATGTTTCGCGAGGAGTCCCCATGATGAATCTCCGGACGATTTCTCCCACGCTCTTCATCCTGTCCTGGCCAGCGGCTGCAAGTCGCAGCCGGTATTCCAGGATCCCTTCAAGCGCCCGCAGATTGACTGGACGCCGGGCCTCGTGCTTGACACTACGGACGCCGTACGCATATTGGGAACCCGTGCCGTCTCGAAAAGGTCACCGCCTATAGGACAACGGAACAAGGGCATATCAATCGGCATTTCGCGATGACTGGCTCGATCCTGAAACCGGCACAACGGGAATCCTGCACTACATACGAGGAGTATGACAGTGCCGACGCTGCCAGGTCTTTCCTGGATTCAACACTGATTGCCAACCATGTCAGCCTGGGCGACGGCATTCACGCGGCGAGCGGCGCGGAGATCTGCATGGCCATGATTCTCAAGGAGAACCACCTGGACGCGTCAAGGCGAACCAGGTGACCAGCCGCTACAGCCTCGATGAGTTCCGACAGGTGACGGGAGAGTTGGCATATTGCGGCGAGCCTCCCGCTCTCCGAGGCCCGCGAAGCCTACGAGCGAGTGAATCGCGGCGAGTCGGGGAAGGTCGTGCTGACGATGGAGGCCGTTTAGACGCTCGGGGGCTGCGAAAGCGGCAGGGCGGTGCGGCGCGGCAGCGGCGAGCCGCTCCAGACCGGGCGCGGCGTCGCGATCGGCTCGGGGGTAAAAACCTCTTGCGGCGGCGGCGAGGGCAACGCCGGGTTGAACGGGGTGGGCGAGGCGAGGCTTTGGCCGGGCGACCGAACCGTCATCCGTCTTGCGACGGGGTCGTACCGAACCTCGGCGCCGATGCCGCGCAGCACCGGCCCCGCGGCAACGTAGAGCGCGTCCATCTGGCCGCGCAGCTCCGGATCGACGCTGAACTCGAACGCGCCGCGCTCCGCGCTCCACGACCAGCACGTTGCCCTCGAACCAAAGCCGGTCGGCGAGTTGCGTCAGCAGCGGGCGCGCCGGCGCGAGGACCCTTCCGGCGTACAGGTAGGCCCGCACGTATGCGGCGAGCGGGCGGCCGTCAACGACGATCGTTACCGGAGGGCCCGGTGGGAATAGCGGCACCGTGCCACGATATACCGCCTGCGATGCACCGATTCATCTCCACGTTTCGCGAGGCCGGCATTCGCTTCTCACGAGACGGCTGCGCGTTTCTCGCGCAATCGGTAGCATTCAACGCAATCTTCGCGCTCTTTCCGCTCAGCATTCTGGCGCTGAGCGGGATAACGCTCGTCCTCCCCAACGCGCAGCATCGGGCACTGGCGTTCATCAATACGCTCGCGCCGACGCTGCACGACTACATCGCGCAAAATCTCGAAACGTACATCTATGGCCGCGGCATCTCGAGCGCGATCGCGGCAGCCTTCGTGCTTTGGTCGGGAAAGAACTTATTCATGGGCCTGGCCTACGCGCTCGATCGCGCGCTCAACGTTCCCAAAGGGCGTCCGCTGGTCCACAACCTGCTGCTCTCATTTGTAATGCTTCCGGTCATCAGCATTCTGTTGATGATCGCGATCGCGCTGCCGATCGCCCTGTCCATCACGTTCGCGGTGGCGGGCATTCACGATCCGCCGCGCGTGACGCACATCCTCGCGTACTTGATCTCGATCGCCCTCGTCTTTATCGTCGCGGTCGTGCTCTATCGCTGGCTTCCCAACCAGCAAGTTTCGTGGGCCTTCGCGCTGCGCGGCGCCACGGTCGTGGCGATCGCATGGCCGGCGGTGCAGTACGGCTTCACCGCCTACGTCACGCACGTCAACTTCGCGCACATCTACGGGGCGCTCTCAGCGCCGCTCGTCTTGTTGCTCTGGTTCTACTGCATCGGGTCGATCTTTCTTGTTCGGCGCGGAATACAGCATCGCGTGGCCAACCGGAGGTTCGGGTCAGGCCCGCGAAGCACCGCCAGTTGATGCCTGACAGACTCTCAGCGCGCCTTCTAGCGCCCCTCCTGCTGCTTTTGTCGCTATTCTGTGCAACCGCGGCCACGCCGGCCCCGCCGATGCCCACGCCGGCGCCGACCCCTGCATCGCTCTCGCAGCAGCCGGTCGTCATGATCTATCAGTTCGACGTGCAGACCGGCGCCGATCCAAAGATCGGGTTTGCCATCGCGCAGATTCTCGGGCAAGAGATGACCGCCGCAGGCGGTATTACCGTGCCGCCGATTCCTAAGGACGTCAAGCGCGCCGACTTTCTCGATTACGCGCAAAACGCTCACGCCGACTTCTACATCAGCGGCTACGTGACGCCCGTCGGCGACAGCGCCGCCGTCGTCGAGCAGGTCGTTAGCTGCGAAAGCGGCGTGATCGTCTTTTCGCAGACGGCCCAGGTCACGAGCGTTGCCGACGTGGCCTCGCAGTCGTTGCTCGCGCGCTCGCAAATCCTCGGGATACTCGGCCGCGGCACGCAGAGCGTCAACACCCAAACGGCCAACACGCCGGCGCCTAGCTCGACCAACGGCGCGAAGGTTCCGATTCAAGGCATCAGCAGCATCGTGAACTCGGTCTTCCACAAACGCAGCGGAAGCAGCACCCCAGCGCCCGGCCCGACGACCAAGCCGTCGCGCGGCGTCATCGTGGCGCCGGTCGTGGCCACCGGCTCGGTCGTTGCCGCCGATCTTAGCAACGCCACGCACGAGCTGTACTTTGCGATGAACCGTCACTACACGACGCAGATGACGGCCATTACCACGGATGCGTCGCGCTCGGCCGACGAAATCTGCGGTTCGGACCGCAACAATACGATCGCCACCGGCGCGCTGCAAGAGAACGGCCACGGACGCTCGGCCTTTAACTTCGAACTCCGGGTCTATACCTGCTTCGGCGCGCTGCTCGATCGCCAGACGGCAACGGGCTCCTCGATCAAAAACGCCATCGACTCCGCCGTCACCGCCTATGCAACCGCGCACCCGCAAAATGGGTAACCCGCTGTCTAGTCCATCAGGCCTTCCGGCGGGTCGATCACGATTCGTTTGCCGTTCGGGGTCGATGCTGGTGACGATTGCGCGGACCATCGGAATCAACTTTCCACCCACGACCAGCATATCGCTGGACGGATAATGCTCGACGCGTTCGACCTCACCGTAGTGCGCGCCGTCGCCTCCGTGCACGGCGCACCCTATGAGATCGGCGTCGAGATACTCGTCGGGCGCAACGTCGAGACTAGTGCGCGGCGCGTAGAGTACGGCGCCCGCAAATGCAGCCGCGGCGCCGGCGTCGTCGACGCCTTCAAAACGAACGAGAAGCCGGCCGCTATGCGGACGCACCGCCGCGATGCGAACCGTCGTGCGCTGTTCCCCGTGACGGCACTCCAGTTGTGCTCCCGCAGAAAAGACGATGCGACCCGCTTGCGTCGGGTCGCATTTTAGCTCGCCACGAAGGCCGAAGACCCCGGCGATTCGGCCAACGGCGAACTCGTCAGTCGCCGTTGTCGTCCTCGCCGTCGTCCGCAGCCTCTTCGCTGTCGAGAATGTCCACTGCGACGCGTCCCTCGGCGGTGGCGCGAATGACCGTGCGCAGCGCTTGGGCCACGCGGCCGTTCCGTCCGATGACTTTGCCGAGATCCTCGGGATCGACGATCAGCTCGATTACCGGCTGGGCGTGCTCGTCAACGAAAAGCTCGACCGTAACGCTCTCCGGTTTGACCACCAGCTTGCGCGCCAGAAAACCCAAGAGCTCGGTAGCCCGGCGGTGCCCCGACCACGGATCGCTCGAGTTCGGTCTCGGACGTCGCTCCGGACGGGGATACGACGGCGGACGGGGAGACGACGGCGGACGGGGAGACGACGGCGGACGGGGAGATGACGGCGGACGCTGCGATGCCGGGCGCGCTGCGGGCGGCTCCTTGCGGCGCGGCGCCTCGCGCTCGATCTCGTCGACGGTCGGCTCGCTAAAGAGTCCGAACTCGTCGTCGAAGGCGCTCATGACGCGCCGGCTTCCGCGGTCTTCGGCTTGCGCTTCGTCGTCGGGATGGGACCACGTTCGCAGAGTCCCTTCTCGGCAAAGAGGCGGCGCACGGTGTCGGAGGGCTGTGCGCCTTTGGCCAGCCACTCGCGCGCTTTTGCTTCGTCGACTTCGACCGTTCGCGGTTCGGTGCGTGGATTGTAGTGTCCGAGGATCTCGATGAATCGGCCGTCGCGCGGCGCCCGCGCGTCGGCGACGACGAAACGATACGTCGGTTGTTTCTTTGCGCCCATGCGGCGCAGTCGGATTTTTACCATTTAATGTTGCTTTCGTTCGCTTAGGGTTTTGCCAGCGATAGCGGCAATCGGCGCCGCTTACCGCCAAGTTGTTTTGCCATCTGACGTGCCTGATCGAACTGTTTGACCAGCCGGTTCACGTCGGAGACTTGCGCTCCCGAGCCCAGAGCGATGCGCTTACGCCGCGATCCGTTGAGAGAATCGGGATTGCGCCGCTCGCCGCGAGTCATCGAACAAATGATGGCCTCGACTTTGGCGAACTCGCGCTCGGGGATCTCGAAATCCTTGGGTAACGCCCGGGAGACTCCGGGAATCATTTTGAGCAGATCGGTCATGGAGCCGAGCTTGCGCACCTGGCGCATCTGATCGAGGAAGTCGTCGAGCGTAAAGCTCTGCCCCATGATCTTCTGCTCGAGTTTCTTGGCCTGCTCCTCGGTGTAAAGACTCTGCGTTTTCTCGATAAGCGTCAGCGTGTCGCCCATGCCGAGAATGCGCGAGGCCAGCCGCTCGGGATAGAACGGCTCGATGGCGGCGAGCTTTTCGCCGACGCCGACGAACTTGATCGGCGCGCCCGTCACGCTGTGGATCGAGAGCGCTGCGCCGCCGCGGGTGTCGCCGTCCATCTTCGTGAGGATCACGCCGGTAACGCCCAGACGATCGTGGAAACCTTTCGCGACGTTGGTTGCTTCTTGGCCGGTCATCGCGTCGGCCACGAGCAGAATCTCGCGCGGCTGCACGACGGTTTTGATGCGTGCCAGCTCATCCATCAACGCTTCGTCGATCTGAAGGCGTCCGGCAGTGTCGAGGATTACCGTCGAAAGCCCGAGGCGTTTGGCCTCGGCGATTCCTTCACGCGCGATGGCGACCGGGTCGCTCGTGCCGCGTTCGAATACCGGAAGGTCGACTTGTTTGCCGAGCAGCTGCAGTTGTTCGATTGCCGCGGGACGGTATACGTCGGCGGCAATCGAGCAACGAGCGCCGGCCTTGTTCCTTGAGCCGCAGCGCCAGTTTGCCGGCCTGCGTCGTTTTTCCCGACCCTTGCAGACCGACGAGCATGATCACCGACGGCGGTGCGTCGGAGAATTGCAGGCGCCCCTCCGGCGAGCTGCTCGAAGGGCCAAGCAGTGCGACGAGCTCGTCGTAGACGATCTTGAGGATCGTCTGCGCCGGCGTCAGCGATTCCAGAACGTCGGCGCCGATGGCGCGTTCTTTAACGCGAGCGACGAAGGCCTTGGCCGCCGCAAGGGCGACGTCGGCTTCAAGCAGGGCTACGCGGACTTCGCGCAGCGCTTCGTTGACTTCGCCCTCGGATACCCTGCCTCGGCCGCTGAGGCGATCGAAGATCGCGCCCAGCCGTTCACTTAGTTGATCGAACAAATTGCTCTACGACGAGGTCGACGATCCGGCCGTCGTCTCGTCAATCCGCTTGACCGCGTCGCCGACGGTTTTGATCTTCTCCGCTTCTTCATCGGGAATGTCGATGTTGAACTCGGTCTCGAAGGCCATCACCAACTCGACCTGGTCGAGCGAATCGGCACCCAGATCGTCGGTAATCGACGCCTCAGGCGTCACTTCCGACTCGTCGACGCCGAGCTGCTCGACGATGATCTTCTTTACTTTATCGAAGGTGGTGGACATTACGTCTCCTTTTTAGAAACCGGGCTCACATCAAGATGCCGCCATCGACCACGAGCGTTTGCCCGGTGACGTAGCCGGCGGCGTCGGAGCAGAGAAACGCGACCACGCCACTGACGTCCTCCGGCTTCCCGGCTCGGCCGAGAGCGGCTTGTTTGACCAAAATTCCTTAGCTGCGTCGGGCATCCCCGCCGACATGGCGGTTTCGATGAGGCCCGGCGCGACGGCGTTGACTCTTATATTCCTCGAACCCAACTCCTTCGCGAGCGATTTGCTCAGGGCAATTAGGCCCGCTTTGGAGGCTGCGTACGCAGATTGGCCGGCGTTGCCGCTCAGGCCCACGATGCTGGTCATCAGCACGATGGCTCCGGACCGCTGCTTCATCATCGGTTTTGCCACCGCGGCGCAGAGATGGAACGCCGACTTGAGGTTGACGTCGAGCATGCGATCGATGGTCTCCGGCTTGAGTCGCAGGAGCAGGGCGTCGATCGATTGACCGGCATTAGCCACGGCACAATCGAGGCGCCCAAAACGACTAACGACTTCACTCACGACGCCTTGAATCGCCGCCGCGTCGGTGACGTCGGCAGTGAAGATGTCGGCGCGAGCGCCCACGCGCGCCCGGGCGCACTCGCCGGCGGTCTCTTCCAGTGCCGGCGTGTCGCGACCGAGAAGCGCCACGTCCGCACCTTGGCGCGCAAACTCGATGGCGATCGCACGTCCGATGCCGCGGCTTGCACCGGTGATCAGCGCCGTCTTATTAGCTAAGGTCACGTCTTTGCTTCGGCCGGTTCGAGCGAACGGCGCAACGTCTCTACGTCAGCGTAGTCGCTCACGACCGATGCCGGCCGGGAACTCCTCCTTGCGCGGCGACGAGGCCGCCATGCGCCGGAAGAGCGCGCTCAATACGCCGCTCGCGCCGAACTCGACGATCGCATCCAATTCGTACGTTAACATCGTCTCGGCCGTGTCGTGCCAGCGCACCTCGTCGACGACCGAGCGAATCAAGTTCGACTGGATCGTCGCGACGTCGCGATACGGCCGGCCGTCGACGTTGGCGATCACGTCGAAGGTGGGCAGTGAAAAGTGGCTCGCTTCGACCGCGGCGGAGAGACGTTCCACTGCCGGCGCCATCAACTCGCTATGCCAGGCTCCCGAAACGTTGAGGGGTACGACGCGCTTGGCACCTGCCGCGATCATAGCCTGGCCTGCCGTTACGACGGCATCCAAGTCACCGCTGATCACGATTTGCGTCGGCGAGTTGAAGTTGGCGAGCGCCACGCGGCCGCCGTCTTGCGCGCGCACGCTGGCGATAACTTCACGTACTTGCGCCGCGTCGAGACCTAAGATCGCCGACATGCCGCCGCGCGCGAGCTGCGCTGCTTCCTGCATCGCCTGACCGCGCTCGCTCACGATGCGCAGCGCCTCTTCGAACGCCACTGAACGCGCGATAACGAGGCTGCAGAGCTCGGCAAACGAGTGACCAGCGGTGACGACCGGGGCGAGGCCGTCGCCCACCGCGGCGTAGAGCGCGAGGTTAGTGGTAAAGATGGCCGGCTGACTGTACTCGGTTTCGCGCAGCTTTTCTTCGGGACCGTTGGCTTGCAGCGCCAGTAGATCGTAACCAAGTACGATCGCCGCGCGATCGAAGAGCGTGCGCGCCGCAGCGGAATGCGCGGCCACGTCGCAACCCATTCCGACGCACTGCGATCCTTGCCCGGGAAAGACGACGCCGACGCGCACGTTACGCCGCCCATCTCCACGCGACCGCTCCCCAAGAGAGCCCGCCGCCGAAGGCCACGAAGACGATCAAATCGCCGGTCTTAACGCGTCCGGCGCGCACCGTTTCCGAGAGCGCCATGGGAATCGAAGCGGCCGACGTGTTGCCGTACTCCGCGATGTTCACGACGACTTTGTCGTCGGGAAGCTCGAGGTATCGCGCCGTTGCGTCGATGATGCGTTTGTTGGCCTGATGGGGAACGAGGAACGTGACGTCGGCCTTGGTCAGATTGGCCTTGGCGAGCACCGCGTCGGTCGACTCGACCATCTTGGTGACGGCCAGCTTGAACGTCTCGCGGCCCGACATGTGGATGAGATGCACCTTGGCGTCGAGCGCGGCGTGATCGATTGGTTTCGGCCACCCGCTGCCTTGCGCGTAAAGCAACTCGGGGCGGCTTCCGTCCGCACCGAGCTCGGCGGCGAGAAAGCAGTTCTCTTCCGAGGCTTCCAAAATCACCGCGCCGGCCCCGTCGCCAAAAAGAATCGCAGTCGAACGGTCTTCCTTATCGAGGATCTTGGAGAGCGTCTCGGCACCGATGAGCATTATGCGACGATAGATGCCCGAGCGTATCAGGCTCGAGGCCACGGTGAGGCCGTAGATGAATCCGCTGCAGGCAATTTCGATGTCGAAAGCCGGCTTAGCGACGGCACCTAGCCGGCAGGCGACCAGACATGCCGTTGCGGGAAAGTCATAATCGGGCGTCACCGTCGCGACGATAAAGCAGTCGATCTCGGCGGCTCGCAGCCCGGCGTGCGCGAGCGCGGCCTCGGCTGCGGCAGCGGCAAGATCGCTGGTGCCTTGCTGCTCGGTGGCCCAATGCCGGCGCTTCATGCCGGTGCGGGTCGTGATCCAATCGTCGGTAGTATCGAGCCAGGCTTCCAGATCGTGGTTGGTTACGACGCGAGCCGGCGCATAGTGGCCGACTCCGACGATCTTGACGCCGCGAACCGACACCTCAGGCTAACCGGCCGGCTCGTCTTGTACCTTGATGACCTGTCGCCCCTTATACGTGCCGCAGTTGGCACAGGCAAAGTGCGGCCGCTTCGGCTGATGGCACTGCGGGCACTGCACGGTCGTTACGCTGCCAAGCTGCCAGTTGGCGGCGCGGCGGCTGCGCGTTTTGCTGCGGGGCGTCTTCCATTTTAAGTTAGCCACGGAATCCTCATCATTATAATAGCGTTACGCGAACTCGCACGCGCAAGGGCTCGTATTCCGGTTCGCTCCGCATACCGTGCAGAGACCCCGGCATTCTGGGTTGCACCGCAACCCCATCGGAAGAGCGCTCAGCAAGCTCTGTTGCGCTAAATCCGCAATGTCGAGCCGATCTCCCGTCAACACGTTGCTCTCTCCGAACGGATCCTTTTCGCGGCCGCGGTCTGGATCGAGCCGTTCGTCGAGGTCGACGTGAATCGCCAAGTCGACGTCTTCCAAACAAGCATCGCACTGGCCATGGAGCTTTGCGTCGACGGTTCCCTCGACGACCAGCATGCGATCGGCCTGTCGCAGTTCCAGCTTCACCTGTGCCGGTTCGGGAAAGACGATTCCTTCGAAAGGTTCGACCGGAGCGTCATCGGTCACCAGCATTACCTGCCGGCTCCCGGCCAGGAGCCCGCCGATGTCTACCTTGTGCGATTGATTCATAAGAGCAACTCGCCGCAGCATGAGGCCCCGCCAACTTGGCAGGGCCGCCACGGACTTTTGCCATTCTAGAACCCGCGTCGCTCCTTGTCAAACCGCCGCTTCGGGGGATTGAGGCGCACCATGAACGTCGATCCGATCGTCTCCCGGCTGGCCTCCAGCGGCGTGGCATTCGCGCCGGCGATCGCCAGGGCGGCCGAGCGTCACGGCCTCGATCCCAAGCTCCTCGCGGCCGTGGCAGCGCAAGAGACCGGCGGCCCGGGCAGCAATGCCGGCCGCAACGTCGTGGGCGACGGCGGCCACGGGCGCGGGCTTTTTCAGATCGACGACCGGTGGCACGCCTTCGCCCAGTCACCCGACGCGATGAACCCCGGCCGGAACGCCGACTATGCCGCCGGCATGCTTGCCGGCTTGCTCAAACGCTACGGGGGCGACGTCCACGAGGCGCTCTCCGCATATAACGCCGGCTCGCCCAAGGCGACCGGTACGACGACGCGCTGGGCTGACGGGCGGACGCTCGGCTATGCCGACTCGGTGCTGCGCCATTACGAGCAGCTGGGCGGAAGCGACTCTCCCGAGTCTTCGGCGATCGCCGAGAGCGCGACGACGGTTGCCTCGGTCGGCGCATTGCAGTCGCAGGCGCAGCAACTGCCGATGCCGCCGCTTCCGGCCCCGGCGGTACCCCAAACGCGATCGAGCTCAGCTTCCTATCACCGTCAAGCCACCGATTATCTCGGATTTCTCAACGACGCGACCGACGAGAAAAACTCGTAGAACAGGAGCCATTACCTTGTCTTCCTTAGATTCGATCCACGACGGCAGCATTGCCGCTAGGCCGTTCGAGCATCAAAGCGGGAGAATCTCGAGCGCACCGGACCATCAAAGCGGCAGAATCACAAGCGCAGCGGAGCATCACCACGGCAGGGTGCACGGGCACCACCATCACCATAGCGGACAAATCAACGGCGAGGCGGAGACGTCGCAAGAGAACGCCGTCGTCGCCGAGCTCTCCAACTTGGTGGCGTCGCTCAGCTCGCTCTCGGCGCAGGCGCAGGGCCTGCCCTTGAGCCCACCCGCATTACCGCAAACTCCGCAGGGCCAGACGTACCGCCCGCAGCTTACCGACTACACGCAAGTCGGCGGCGACGCGCGAGTAGCGGTGAAGGAGCAGCGAGATGGCATTTCTTCTTCCAGTGCTCGAAGGGCTCGGCACGAGTCTGCTCGGCAATGCAATCGGCGGAGCCATCGGTGGAGGTGGCGGCAATGTCGAGAACGGCGCGATGAGCGCGCTCAACTCGCAAGACGAAGCCTTTCAGCTGGGCATGTACGCCTCCGAGGTTCACAATCAGGAGCAGCTGCAGATGCAGTCCGAAGTCTTCGATCAGATGATGGACGAGCGCAGCGAAAACATGCGCGAAATCGATACGCTTCGCAACGTGGATATGGCACAGCGTAAGATGGACGACTCCATCACCAAGAAGTTCATCCAGTCGATCACCGAATGACGGGGCCGCTTCCGCTGCCTCGCAACGAGCGCCCCACCGTGGCGCGCGGCGCTCCGGCCGCGTCCCGCGGTGGGGCCTCGTCCTCTTCAGATCTGCCGGCATCGCAGCAGGCGCAGATCGCCGCGCAGCACCAAGCCTTCGACTTCGACGCTGCCGAGCGCGCGGAGATCGCTCGAGAGCACGAGGTGCTTCAGGCGCTCCTGATGGCATTCCTCAAGAATGAGGATGAGATAACCAAGAAGTGGATCTCTTTGATCTAAGGAAGCCTTGAGGGTCCTCATTCGGTAAGCTGGACCCAGCTCCTGATTGTTGGTCGTGAGGTCAGTGAACGTGGCACAAGAAGGTTTTGCGAACGTAAACGGGACGCGGCTACACTACGAGGTTTCCGGTAGCGGCGCGCCGGTCGTTTTGATTCACGGGCTTTGCTTAGACCTGCGCATGTGGGACGATCAGGTTCCAGCGCTTACGGAACGCTACCGCGTCGTTCGCTATGACGTCCGGGGGTTTGGAAAGTCCGATCAGCCGGGGCGCGCAACCTTCCGTCATGCCGACGATCTCCGCGCGCTGCTCGACGATCTCGGCATAGGAGCCGCGCACGTCGTCGGGCTTTCGATGGGCGGCCGGATCGCGTTACACCATGCGCTGCTCTATCCGCAGCAGACGTTGAGTCTGACCCTGGTCGACTCGGCACTCGACGGTTACGAATGGAGTGAGGAATGGATCGGCTCGCTCGACGCTATCGAAGAGCGTGCTCGCGCCGATGGTCCGGCTGCGGGCAACGCGATGTGGTTGGAGCACGAGCTCTTTACTCCGGCCCGAACCAACGCGCAGTGCAGCGCTAAGCTGGCGGAGATCGTTAACGAGTGCTCCGGTCAAAACTGGGTCGACGAGAGTCCCGTGCAGGGTATTGACCCGCCGGGAGGTCGCCGGCTCGCCGAAGTCTCGGTCCCGACCCTCGTCGTCGTCGGCGAACACGACCTGCCCGATTTCCAGCGAATCGCCGACAAGCTCGCCGCGGGAATTCCGCAGGCCAAGAAAGTCACGATCGCGGACGCCGGACATATGAGCAATATGGAACAGCCACGGGCGTTTAACGCATTGCTGCTCGAGTTCTTGCAGGCGCAGAATCGGATCGGCTAGTATACTGCCAGTTCTTTGAGCGCGGGCCGTTAGCTCAGCTGGTTAGAGCGCATGCTTGATAAGCATGAGGTCCCTGGTTCGATCCCAGGACGGCCCACCACCGAGAAACATACGTCGACCGCAACCGACTCGCGGAAACGATAACGAGCTTAGACCTCTCGGCATCATAGCTACCCTAACCGTTAAGGAGAAACGCTTGATTACTCGTATCGTAGCCGCCGTCGCGTTTGCCGGCCTTCTCACCGCTATGGCTCCGCCCGTCGCCGCCCAGGGCGACATGCCCCAGCTGCCGCCCCAGCCCAAAGTTCATCCCGCCGGAATTCCAGGGGATTTCGTGTTGGTCTCGCCGTGCATCGCCGGCATGGGCGAACACTGGGCCAACCTCAAGAATCCTCCGCTCGGTCCGATCTATGGAACGTGGGAAGGCAAGCCGATCTTCACCGAGATCATGGTGACCGTCAAACAACTCACCGAGGGGTTCGCCTACGCAAACGTCCGCGCGCTGCCGGGATACACGATCGATCACGTCGATTTCCGCTACGAGCCGAACGGACACGCGGGACTGCCGGTTCCGCATTACGACTTGCACGCATACTACGTCTCGCCGGCCGTGCAGAAGACGATCTGCCCCAACGGCATTCCCGATCCGTCGATGCGCGCGCCGAACGATTAATCGAGCTTAGACGACATCCGGGCTAGAGATACTTCCCAAACCAGTTGACCGTTTGTTCCAGCACGTCGACCTGATCGGCCGTCTTGACAAAGCCGTGTCCTTCGTCGGCATAAACGACGAGTTTCGAGGGCACGCCAAGGGTTTCCATGGCGTGCCAAAACTCAAAGGACTGCGGCGCCGGCACTTCTTCGTCGCGCTCGCCGGAGAGAATAAGCACCGGCGTATGCGAGTTGTTGATGAACGTGATCGGCGAGCTGCGCGCGTAAACCGCCGGGTCTTGATAGACGGAGGCCCCGAAGAACGGGATCATCCACTCGTCGATTTTGTTCTGCCCGTAGTATGACTGCCAATTGACGATGCCCGCGCCGGCGACGATGGCCTTGAAGCGCGGCGTCTGCGTCTCGGCCCACATCGCCATGTAGCCGCCGTAACTCCATCCCATCAGACCGAGACGATTGGCGTCGATCGGAGCCGAGCGCAGCGCGGTGTCGATGCCGCCGAGGTCATCGCGCCAGTCGCCGTAGCCGAAATCCTTGACGTCGGCGCTCGTGAACGACTCGCCCTCGCCGAAACTCCCGCGCGGATTCGGCATGAAGACGAAGTAGCCGCGCGAGGAGAGCGCGCTGACGTTGCGGCTTCCGAAGCCGGGCACCGAGACCGCCGACGGGCCGCCGTGAATCATCGTAACCATCGGATAGGTGCGGCTCGCGTCGTACTCGAGCGGATAGACGAGCCATCCTTGAACGTTGAACCCGTCATTGCTCCACGTCAGCGAAACCGCTTTCCCATAGAGCTTGACCGCGCCGCGATTGGTTTGCGTGATCTGCTGCAGCGCTTGCGGGGCGCCGGCCCATACTTCGGGCGGGTTATCGAACGAGGCGCGCACGAGCGCCACTACGCTGCCTTGTCGCGCGCTCGACCAGCTCCACAACGATTCCGGCTCGCCGAGCAGCGTGGTGCTCTTTCCATCGGCTGCGTCGATGCGCAGCAGGTGCATCGCACCCGAAACATGCGCGACGCAATCTAAGCTGGATGCGTCGTTCCAGCGCAGCGACTGCACCGAAAACGCAGCGCCGGCCGTCAGGTTGCGCGACGTTCCCGTCTGCGCGTCGACGAGATAGACGTCGCCACCGGTCGAGCCGAAATCGCTCATGATGCCGCCGATCACCGCGATCTGCTTTCCGTCGGGGGACCATTGCGGATCGTCGATTTGGAAGGACGGCGCGAGCAGGTCGCGCATCGAGCCCGCTGCCACGTCGACGACGGCTAGCTTAGCGACCCACCAGTTGTTGTCGCCGTTGCCTTTGGCGTAGGTCGCGGCGATGGAACGACCGTCGGGAGACCATCCGTACTCGTAGACGTAGGAATCGGCCGGCGTCACGAAGCGTAACGCGCCGGTGGCGACGTCGACGATGGCGATACGCTGTTCGTCGACGACGCTGCCGATGACGCCGACGTCGCGCGCACCCGGCTGCAGCGCGCCCGCCTTACGATGGGCGGCCGCAATATACAGTAACGCAATCGCTCGACCGTCCGGCGACCACGAAAGATCTTGGACGTTGCCGTCGAGACGGCCGATGCGTCGCACGGGCGAACCGCTCGCCGGTGCGACGAAGAGCTGCTGCTGCCCGTTCGATCGCGCATCGGAGAGAAACGCGATAGACTTGCCGTCGGGAGAGAACTCGGGATCTTCCTCATCGTAATATGCGGCGGTCAATCCCGGCCGTAACGCGGACGATCTTGCCGCCTTCGACGCGTCGCACGTAGACCGCATCGTAGCGCGGCGAGTGCAGCAGTTGCTGCGGATCGTGAAAGCGCTCTTGCCAGGCAACCGACGCCCCGTCGGACGCCAAAGAGACTTCGGTTAGCTCGCGCACCGCGTACGTCGCCCGCAGCACATCCGTCATCGACGGAGCTGCCGCCGCGCGCACGCGGCGCCGGCGCGCAGACCCCCGCGACGACTAAAATTAAGCCCGTAAAGAGCGCGCGTTGCATCGTGTTCCCTAGCCTCCCGCCATGGCGCCGATGATGAGAAACGGCTCCGCGCCGCTCGCGACGGCCCGCGGCAACGGTTCGTCGGGCCGCTCGTGCGAGAGATCGCGTTCGCAGGCGAAAAACCGAACGTAGGCGCGACGGCGATGCGTTACTTGATCGCGAATGGTTCCGCGCAAAACCGGAAACCGCGACTCCAGTTCGTCAAGCAGCGCTTGCTGCGTTACGTTGCCGTTGACGTCGAGATGAACTTCGCCGTCGACGCGTGCCAGCGTTCGCAGATGCGCCGGTAAAACCACGCGGATCACGCCAACGTTTGAACTTCTACGGAAAGTACGGCGGGCAGATCGCGCGCGATCGGCTTCCAGCTTTCCCCGGCATCAGCCGATGCGTAAACCTGACCGCCGGTCGTTCCGAAGTAAATGCCGCACGAATCGAGCGAGTCTACGGCCATTGCGTCGCGCAGCACGTTGACGTAGCAGTTTTCCTGCGGAAGGCCGTTGGTCAGCGCCTCCCACTCGTCGCCGCCGCTGCGGCTGCGGTAGACGCGCAGGCGGCCGTCGAGAGGATAGTGCTCCGAATCGCTTTTTATGGGCACGACGTAAATCGTTTGCGGCTCGTGCGCGTGCACGTCGATGGCGAAACCGAAGTCCGTCGGCAGGTTGCCGCTGACTTCGCGCCACGAATCGCCGGCGTCGTCGGTGCGCATGACGTCCCAATGCTTCTGCATGAAGAGTACGTCGGGATGCGCCGGATGCATGGCCAGGCGATGCACGCAATGCCCGACCTCGGCCTGCGGCTCCGGAATTCCCTCCGAGCGCAGTCCGCGATTGATCGGACGCCACGTTACGCCGGCGTCGTCGCTTCGAAACGCGCCGGCGGCAGAGATCGCCGTGAAGATGCGATTGGGGTCGCGCGGGTCGACGATGATGGTATGCAGGCACATCCCGCCCGCTCCCGGCTGCCAGCCGTCCGCCGACGGATGGCGGCGCAGGCCGGCAAGCTCTTCCCAATTGTTCCCGCCGTCGGTTGAACGGAAGAGCGCGGCATCTTCGACGCCGGCATAGACGAGGTCGGGATCGGCGTGCGACGGCTCGAAATGCCAGACCCGCGCGAACTCCCACGGATGCGGCGTGCCGTCATACCAGCGGTGCGTCCCCGGCTCGCCGTCGTAGACGAAGCGATTGCCCACCGGCTCCCACGTCTTTCCGCCATCGTCGGACCGCTGCACGATCTGTCCGAACCAACTCGACGACTGCGACGCGTACAACCGATTGGGATCGGCCGGCGAGCCTTTGACGTGATAGATCTCCCAGCCGCCGAAAAACGGGCCGCAGATCTTCCAATCGTCGCGCTTACCGTCGGACTCGATCACGAACGCGCCTTTACGCGTGCCGACGAGTACGCGTACGCTGCTCACGCACCCGCTCCGTTCGAACCCGGACGCCGGTTGAGCGGCGACGGGTGGCGCGGTTCGTAGAGTCCCAAGCGTTCGCCGCCGGGCAGCACGATCGTCGTCAGCAGTCCCCAACCGCGATCGGCGATTCCGCCGTCGGTCTCGATGCCTCGTCGTGCCAGTTCGGCGACGGTGGCTTTGATGTCGTCGCACATCAAGTAAAACTCTTCTTCGGGCTCGTCATCGCTAGGATGAACCGCGAGTTCGGTGGGCGGAGCGGCGAAGATCGGCCAGCCGCCGCCGGCGTCAACCGAGGGCAGCTTGAGCACGTCGCCGAGAAACTCGCGCACCTTGTCGGCGTGGCGGCTGTAGAGAATAACGTGCATTCCGGTAATCATGGCGCCGGTTTCTTACGGCGCACCGGCGCAAATGCCTCCGGCTCGCTCGGCAAGCGGACGGCAAAGCGTTTGCGTCGAGCACGCGCCCCGCGCACTAGTTCGACGGCGCTCCGCGCAACGCCGAACTCCGCAGCCAGGGCGCGCGCGCACGCCTCGTTGGCCGCGCCTTCGATCGCCCTTTCGCGCACGCGCACCACGAGATCTCCATTCTCTTTCGAAATCCCAGGATGCTTCGAAGCCGGCTTTACGACTACGTCGACGAACACGATGCTAAATGCGTCGCAAGAATCCGATCCGCGGCGCAACGACATAGTTAAGCTGCACCAGCACGATGAACGCGATACTCAGATAGTTGTTGATCAGGCAGAGCAGCACGCCCAACGCATAGAGCGCTTGCGCGACGATGATACGCCGGCGAACGGCCACGTCGATGCCGGCCGGCGCCTCTTCTTTGACCAGATCGTCTTTGCGGGCGCGACCCCAACTCCAATACAGGGTCGCACCAAGCCCGACGATGTTAAGCCAGTAGATTACCAGCGCCGTGCGATAGGTAATAAACGCCGCAAGCAGCTTGGTGGTGAACGGCAGCAGCGTGACCATAAGAAGGAAGGCCAGGTGAATCCAGGTTAGGGCGCGGTCCGAGTGCTTGAGCTTGCTGATCTGCGTGTGCTGGCCGACCCAAAAGATGCCGAGCGTCATAAAGCTCAGCAGGTACGTCAGCAGGTTTGGCGCGAGCCCGGAAAGGGCTGCGCGCAAACCAGCTTCGGAGTTGATCGCCTCAGCCGCCGGCACGCGCAGGTCCAGCGCGAGTAGCGTCATTGCGAAGGCAAAAACGCCATCGCTGAGTGCCCCGACACGCTCGGCGCTGCGTCCGGCAATCTCATTGTAGGACAAGGCCATTTTTTGGTGTTCATGTTGGGGACGTTGCCGCCCTTGCTCGCTTATGCGTTTCACTCGGTTGCTTCTTCAGACTTCGATGCCCGTCACGCCCGCTGCATCGGCGCCGATGCATACTCGCCCCGGCCGTTCGTCGGCTATGGGGTCAGTTCGAAGACGGTTCCGCAGCCTTTGCCTCGGCATCCGGATTTGAAACCGCCATCATGGGTTGTGCCGTACTTTGTGCCGTTCACCTCGATCAAGTCGGCGTGCGGGTACGCCCCGTCGGAACCACCGAAGCTGTGCAGTACCTGCTCTCCGCCGCTCGTACTCATGCTGAATACGGTTCCATAATCCGCCGAGCCGCCGTGAGCCGTAGTGCCGTATAGCGCACCATTTACTTCGAGCAAACTCGCTGCCGGATTACCGCCGTCGGAACCGCCGGTGAAGCGATAGAGCACGGTCTCCGTGCCGTTCGTGGTTACGCTGTAAACGATCCCGCAGCCGGAGGTACATCCCGATTGCCCGCCGGAAACTGTTGTGCCGTACAGCGTTCCGTTCACGTCGATCAAGCCCGAGAGTGGTAACCACCCGTCCGAGGCGCCATCAAAGCCTTGGAAGCTGTACAGCACCTTTTCCTTACCCGACATGGTTACGCTGTATACGGTTCCGCAGCCGGCGTTGCCGGGGCAATGCGAGCCGCCATAGGCCGTTACACCGTACAACGTGCCGTTCACATTGAGCAAACGTCCGATAGGCCCCCCACCGTCGCGGTGGGAGTGTTCGGGGAAGCGGTAAAGTACTTTGTAGACACCGGAAGTGCTTATTCGGTAAACCGATCCGCCCAAGGTGGTGGCGGTCGTCGAGCCATACAAAGTGCCGTTTACGTCGATCACCCCACCGGTGGGATTCACCTCGGATCCGCAAAAGCTATGCAGCACTTTCTCGGTCCCGGTTGTGCTCAGGCGATAAACTGTTCCCATTCCGCACTTGCCGCCGTTTTCGGTAGTGCCGTACAGCGTGCCGTTCACATCAGTCAAGTCACCGCTCGGATCTGACCCGTCGTCGGAGTTTCGACCACGAAAGCGGTACAGTAACTTCTTAGCGCCCGTCGTGCTGATACTATAAACGACTCCGTTGTCGCCATGGCCACCGGTCTCCGTCGTGCCGTACAAAGTACCATCTACATCGAGCAAGCCTGCGCCGGGATTCGCTCCCCCGTGATCGTGAGACGCATTGACGTGGCGACCGAAGGTATGCAGCACCTGATACAACAGGGGACGCATACGATGCCTCGCGGCGTGAGCCGGCAAGACCGCCGAGTTTTGTGCACTAGCGCCTGGCCCGCCGATTGGCGCCTGCGATCCGCCGCAGCCCGCCAGCAACGCAGCAGCCACGCAGCTGCTAAGCGCGAAGCGGCCAAACCCTGAAGTTCTCACGTGCCTTTGTCCCCCACTCACTGATCTGCGACTGAGAACATTCGAGGCGGCGGCCCGATAACCTTAACGCAGCTCGAGCCGGTCGCACCGTTTCCGCGATCCCAAGGAACTCATGCTCGACAAGGGTGTCCGCTTTGACGTGGCTCCCGAGCGCTTAGGCAATAGCTCGGCTTTGATGACGTACACTATCGCAACATATTGAAGCGGCGTCATCTAGCTGAATCGTGCCAAAGCGGGAGAGCCAATACCCCATGCGTAAGGGCGTTTCGTTGTGGAGATGAGGGGGCTCGAACCCCTGACCCCCTGCTTGCAAAGCAGGTGCTCTACCAGCTGAGCTACATCCCCACGCGGCGGCCCTGCTTCGGGATGCGCGCCTCAGCGCCTGCGGCTGAGAGGAGTCTCGGGGCGGCGGCCCCAAGAGGGCGGGTCGCAAGCACCGTGAGTTGTGGGGGCATAGCTCAGCTGGTAGAGCATTACGCTGGCAGCGTAAGGGTCAGGAGTTCGAGTCTCCTTGCCTCCACCAAAGAACGCTCGTTTTTACGGGCGTTTTTCTTTGTGACGGACGCGACGTTGCCATTCCGTTGCCGTCGGCTTGAAAATCGGGAAGCCGAACCGCGGTATGCCGCGTGTCGCGCAAACGGGTAGTGGAGATTTGCGCCGCAAACACGGCTCGCTCACCGACGTTCTTGCCGCGTGCGCGGAGCTTATCGTGGGCCCCCGTTTGGTCCCTTGAGTTCGATGAATGCTGCCGGTTCAATTTCAATTAAGTTCAACGGGCCGCCTATCTCGGCGTGAACGAACTTATCGCGCTGCAGAATGCGTCCGCGTGGACGCGTTTGCCGCAAGGTGCTGTCACAAGCACACACCTTCACCCGTTACAGACGAGTATCATATCGAAACTAAAAACCGCAGTGTCGTGTGCAGACCGCACATTCCTCACTGCAAGCCTTGGAGAAACCGTGATGAAATCTCTAAAACTAGTCGTGGGACTGGCCTCGATCGCTACGCTGTTTCTCACCCTAACCCCCATCGCTTACGGCGCAACGATAACCCTCCGTCCTAACCCCGACGCCACGCCGCAAATGCTAGCGACTACCGTGCAGGGACGGTCATGTGCAAATCCGCACACGGACGCGGCCCTCGCAGGAACGCCGTTCTTTGAAATGCCTCAGATTGCTGAGGAGCACGGGGACAGAGGCGATAGCGTAGTTGAGATCGATCTCCTGCCTAGCGGCGCACTCAACCACTACGCGCTCGAGCAATCCAGTGGCAACTCCGTCTTGGACCATTCAGCTTTCCGGACGGCCCGCATGACCAAATACCAAGCCGAAACGCAAAATTGCGTCGCGATCCCAGGTTCGTACTTGTTAGAAGTGGACTATTAGAGCCTTAAGGTTCTATAGTCGACTTGAGCAGCAAAACGGTGATGCGGCGCGCGATCGTTGGACCGCGCGCCGCGATTTCGTCCCCCTCAGCAACCTTTCGTCGTTGAGGTTAGCACGTAGTTCCGAGACTTGAGGGTCTTCTGGTAACACGCGCCATCTAAGTTAAGCGACTTGTACTGCTGGCGGCTCTTGCCGTTGGACGGGGAGAAACCGCCGCCTTTAAAGGTCAGCGTGTCGCTGGTAGTGACCGTGTCGAGCAGCGACCACGACGCCGCCCGCTTCTTGGTTTGATCGAGTCCGCTGCCGCTCTTCGTCTGCAGCACGTCGGCGGTCTGCGTCGCGGTTGCTCCCGAAGCCACGTAGTTGTACTTCAGATTTAGCGGATAGCTCCACAGGCTCTGCGTCTTTAACGTCCGGCCGCCCGACGAAGTCTTGCTGTTCGAATCAACGGTCGTCGTCTGAATGATGTTCTGCAAGAACTGCGACGCCGACACGATGATCTTCTGCTTGTTAGAGAACGAGACGTTCTGCGTAACGGTGGTGGTGACGCGGCCGTGCGACGTCAGCACGTAGCCCTTGAGGCTGACCGGATGCGTGGCCGTGACCTTGATCGAACCCCTCGCATCGCCGTACTGGTCGAACTTCACGCGCTCCACGGTAGACTGCGCAGGCGACATCGCCGTGCCGTTTTTAACCAGCGCCCCGGTGACCTGCGTCGAGCCGTGATCCTCATAGACCACCAGCGCCGCGTTCGCCGCAAAGAAGTTATCGTCGTTGAAAACCGAGACCGCAACCGTATGCGGGTTGCCGTCGTCGAGCAGCGCCGCGAACGGCGTGAGATCGATACGGTACGGCTTGAAGTTGAGCGTCTCCACGCCCACGATGGGGATCCAGAAGTACGGATCGATCCCGCCGGTGTAGATCCATGGATAGACCGGTGCGACGCCGGCCGGCTGTCCGTCAACGGTCACCTCGCCTTCCCGGAAGGCCGTGCTGCCGCAGTTATTCAACTTCTGCGCGAGATCGTTGGGGAAGCACGTGTACCAGAACTCGTCGCCGCCTTGCGACTCGAGGAATACGTCGAGATATGCCGCCTCCACGTTGGTCGGGAACGTGAACGATCCGCTCATCTGATCGGTCGGACCGTTGAGATAAACATACCCGCCGGTCGGTCCGCCCGATAGCGGATAGACTGCGTCGGCAACGGGCGGCGCCGGATACTGTTTGCCGGCGGGATAAAAGTCGAGTTCCGCCGTGCCGTAGATGATGCCGGTGTACTGCGAGTTGACGATGTTATAGACCGACGCTTGTCCGATCGACGCCTGCGAAAAGATCGGAGCGTACTCGGTCACGTCGCGCTCGACGTTCCACTCCGGGCTGGCGTTGCGGCCCGGCTCCGACGTCGTTCCAAAGTATACGTTGGTCGCGCCGATCCATACCGCTCCGGTTCGATCGTACTGCACGCCGGCCGTAACTCGGAAGTGCATCTTGAAGACGATCTTCGCATACGGTCCCGGGCAGTTCGCCGGCGGCGTGTAGTTGAACGGATGATCGCTATAGTCTGCAAAATCTCCAACGTTCAGTTGTCCCGACTGAAGCGGCGGGGTCTGCGGATTAAAGAGTTTGTCGACGCACGGCTTCTCGGCCGGATGTGAAACGGGCGGCTCGGCGGTGACCGGATAACCCGCGCCGCCCGGCGCGTCCGCGCCCAAGCCGCCTTTCATCAACGAACGCAGCTTCTGCGCGCTGCGCACCGGGGCGAGCGGCCCTCGCAGTGCCGAAGCCGCCTCGCCGTTTGGAATGGCCCCGCCAAACCCACCGCGGCCCGCACATGCGGACGATGCGGCGAAAACCATCAGCGCGGCCGCGCACTGCAGCCGGCGAATAACATCTGGGCGCATCTTTAAGAACCTCCGATAAAACGAGCAGGCGGCGTTGTTTCCGCACGCCGCCTTCACCTCGCCTTCTCGCGCCTGGAGGTTTAGTGCACGATCAGATACGCCGGTCCGTTGAGATGCGTTTTGGCCCCGGCGATCTTGCGCTGCGGCGAGGCGTTGCCGTTCGCATCCGGCGCAAACTCGTCGATCGACTGACCGCTGAAATCTGCCGTCCAGATGTTGTCTTGGCCGTCCGCCGCGACACCGCTCGGTCGAACGAGTGTCGTGATCCTGGCAACCGGAGAGGCATTGCCCGATGCGCCCTTCGCAAAAACCAGCACGCCGGAGTACTCGTCGGCGACGAGCAGCCGGCCTTTGGAATCAAAAGCAAGCGCGTTCGGGCCGGCGAGTTCCGTACTGCTTCCGCCGATCGTTGCAATGGGCGTCGCGTTTCCGCTCGCACCCGAGGCAAAGATCACGATCTCGCCCGCCGTCTGATCGGCGACGTAAAGGCGGCCGTTTGCGCTCATTGCCATTCCGGCGGGAGTATAGAGTTGCGTGTTACTTCCGCCGATCGTGGCGATCGGTGCGACGTCACCGTCGGCGCCGGGCGCGTATTCGGCGATGCTATTATTGGCGGAGCTGCTCACCCAGAGGTTGCCCGATGGGTCGACGAGCAGTCCGCTCGCCGGGCCGAGCCCGGCGTGCGGTCCGCCGATGCTGCGGGCCGGCTTGGCGTTTCCGCCCGTGGCCGGAGCGAAGACTTCCACTTGCGTCGCACCATCGTTGGCCGCGTAGACGTAACCGTCGCCGTCGACCGCGAGTGAGCTGGGAAGGCGCAGCCGGGTTTTCTTTCCGTGAAGCTTAAGCGCAGGCCGCACATCACCCGACGCGCCGAGGTTAAATGCGAGCAGGCTACCCGCGTCGCGATCGGCAGTGAAGAGACGCACGCCGCTCGCGGCTGGGCCGGCGACTGCCGGTAAGTTCGCGGTGCCGGCTCCGACCGGCGTTAGCCCGCCGGCGCCCGGCGCCCCGGTGCAGGCCGTGAGGCCTGCGACCAGGGCGAGTCCGGCGATGATTCTTCCGCTCATCCTTAGTTCATCACCAGGTAGTTGGCGCCGTTGAGCGTCGTCTTCGAACCTTCGATCGTGCGCAGAGGTGTCGCGTTACCGTTGGCCGTTGCCGCGAACTCCTTGATCGAGTTGCCGGTGAAATCGGCGGCCCAGATGTGATCGTTGGAATCGGCCATGACGCCGGCAGGGTGCGAGAGGCCGGTGATCTTCTGCAGAGGAGCGACGTTACCGTTGGCGCCCTTAGCGAAGACGAAGATTCCGGCGTACTCGTCGGCGACGAGCAGTTCGCCACTCGAGTTAAACGCGAGCGCGAAGGGCTTCATCAGCCCGGTGTTGCTGCCGGCGATCGTGACGATCGGCGTCGCGTTGCCGCTCGCGCCCTTGGCGAACCCGACGATCGATGTCGAGTAAATGTTGGCCGCGTAGAGCTGACCCTGTTGGTTCATCGCCATTCCGGTTGGACCGTCGAGTTGGGTTTTGGCGCCGGAAATCGTATTGGCCGGCGCGGCGTTTCCATTGGCGTTTGCGCCGTACGAGGTTAGCGCACTAGCGGAATAGTTGCTCGCCCAGAGATGGCCGGTCGGATCGACGTAGAGACCTTCGATGGAGCCGAGCTGCGTTTTGCTTCCCGCCAGAACGCGCGTCGGACTGACGTTTCCGTTGGCGCCTTTGGCAAAGACCTCGATCTGCGAGGCGCCATCGTCGGCCGTGTAGAGGTTGCCCTTGCCATCCATGGCGAGCGAATCGGGCGAATAGAAACCGGTGTTCGAACCGCCAATCGAGGTCGAGGGCACGACGTTGCCGTGCGCGTTAACGGTGAAGCCGAGGACGCTGCTGCCGTCCCGGTTGGCCGTGAAAATCTCGGGTTGATGGTGGTGCTTGTCAGGCTCGACCGACTGGAAGGCGGCCGGAGCGGGGGCTAAAGGCGTAAAGCCCCCGCCCACGGGGGTCTGTCCGGCGCAAGCCGTGAGGCCGGCGGCCAGGACAAGGGCGGGCACTGAGTGCCGGGCGATGGATGACGGGTTCATTTTCGTGCATTCTCCTGGTGACTTTGTAATGTGGCCCCATCGTAGCCGCCGGGGCGCACCGAAACGTACGGGCCGGGAAGCGGTCACCGGACGCGAGAAGCCTTCTCCGACGTGGCTAAGGCCGTTGCCAAAAAGAACGACCCGGACCCGGCGCTCGCTACGACGCCGGGGCGCCTGGAGTTTCGCCTCTTCGGACACCTCGAGGTAACGCTCGACGGCCGTCCCTTCAAATTGGCGACGCCGCGCAAGTCGCTGCAAGTGCTGGCCTATCTTCTGCTGCACCGCAGTACCGCGGTCTCGCGTGAGTACCTCGCATTTCTGCTCTATCCCGACGACGAAGAGAACGCCGCGCGCGCAAAGCTGCGCGCGACGCTTAGCGACCTCGTCAAGACGCTGCCGCAGCCGGCATCGCAGTACGTGATCGTCGATACCGACAAAGTCTCTTGGAACCCCGAAACCGAGGTGTGGCTGGACGTCGACGTGTTTGCCGATGCCGCGGCGGATCGACGCAGGCTGGCCGAAGCGATCGACCTATATCGCGACGATCTCTTGCCCGAGATCTACGACGAATGGCTCGAGGCGATTCGCGAACGGCTCCGCAACGCGTACCTTCGCTGCCTCACCGAACGCGTCTCGGAGGCTCGGCGCAACGCCGACTTGGCGCTGGCAATCGAGACCGCGCGAAAGGTGCTGGCTCTTGACCCGTGGCGCGAAGACGTCGTGCGCCGCATCATCGCCATGCGCTACGAGGCCGGCGACCGTGCCGGTGCGCTGCAAGAATACGCGTCCTTTGCCAAACGATTGCAAGAGGAGATGGGCGCCAAACCGATGGCCGAGACGACCGCGGTCGCCGAGCGCATCGCCAAAGACGAGGAACCGGGCGACGAGCAAGACGAAACGGCGCGGTCGGTTCCGGCAAGCGGATCGGCGATCTTACCTTTCGTTGGCCGCGGCGACGAGATGGAACGCCTGCTGGAAATGTGGAGCCGCACCGCCGGCAAGCGCGGCGCGTGTGCGTTCGTCGGCGGCGAAGCCGGGATCGGAAAATCGCGGCTGGTGTTGGAATTCGCGCGTGCGGTCGAAGATCGCGGTGGACGCGTCCTCTTCGGAACGACGAGCGCCCCCGAGGCGGTGCCCTACGAGTGCATCGTCGAAGCAATGCGCTCCGCGCTTCCGCTCGTTGCGGCGCTCAAACCAAGTATCGAGCTGGCTTGTGTCGCCGCGCTGCTGCCCGAGCTGCATGCGCGCGCCAGCTTGCCCAACGTTCCGCGGCTCGACGCCGAAAGCGAACGCATCCGCCTCTTCGAGTCCCTTTTCCGCTGCGCGGCAGCAATGGCAACACCGCGACCGTTGCTATTGATTCTCGAAGACGTGCATTTGGCGCAAGCGGCCTCGCTCGAACTCCTTCAATACCTACTGCGGCGAATTGCCGGCCTGCCGGTGATGGTCGTGCTCACTTATCGCGACGAAGAGGGTGCACAACTGCCTTCGCTGCACCGCTTGCGGCGAGAGGCGCGCGTTTCGGTCGGTTCGCAGAGCCTTTGGCTGAGCCGCCTCTCCGAAACCGATGTTGAGGAGTTGCGCATCACGCTCACCGAAGCGACGGGCCGTTCGGCAAAGGCGCTGGTCGCAGCTTCGCACGGCAACCCGCTCTTCTTGACGCAGATCGTGTCCGACGCTCGTGAGGGAGAGTCCACCGCCGAACCCGCTTCGCTGCAGCAAGTCGTGGCGCGCCGCATCGAGCGGCTCTCGGAGCCGGCGCGTACCGTTGCCGAAATCGCGGCCTGCATCGGCGATCGTTTCTCGCGCGATACGGTGCGCGAAGTCAGCGCCTGGGATGACGCCGCGCTCAGCGACGCGCTCGACGAACTTCTCGATCGCCGCATCGTCCGTGAGGCCGGCGGCCGCGGCTTGCTGGAGTACGCCTTCACGCACAATTTGATGCTCGAGGTGATCGCGCAAAACATAGCGCCCAAGGATGCGGCAGTGCGGCGGCGGCGCATCGCGCGCGTGCTCGAAGAGCTCTATCCCGAGCGTTTTTCGGAGTTCTCCCCGGTGCTCGCGGCTCATTACGAATGCGCCGGAGATACGGCCAACGCGGCGCGCTGTTATCTCGAAGCGATTCGCCGTTCCATTGCCATCGGCGCGCTCGAAGAAGGACGCGCGCTATGCGCGCGCGCTCTGAATCTCGACGTGCAAAAGAAAGTTCGCGCCGAGCTGCTGCTCGAGGACGTCACCGTCGCGGCACGACTCAACGACCGCAAACGGCGTAGCGAGGCACTAGGCGAGCTCGAGGGCTTGGCTCGCGAGCTCGGCGACCAATCCATCCTGCGCGAGACGCTGCTGCAGCAGATCGAGTTTGCCTCGGCGACCGGAGACGCCAAAGCGCAAGAAGTGGCGGTGCGTGCGCTGCGCGACTCGGTGACGGAAGGCGACGACGCGGCAAACGCGGTCGCGAGCTCTGGCGGAAGCGCGGGTAGAGCTCACGTACGGCCGTCTCGCACAAGCATACGATGCGGCACAGGCGGCGTTGCGAGGAAGTCGCGCGGCCGGCGACGAGCCCGGTGCGGTGCGCGCGCTCTGCTTTTTGGCCAAAGTGGAAGGTTACCGTGGCAATCTCAAATCGGCGACCGCACTCTTCGACGAAGCCGCGCAGGTCGCGGCGCTGGCCGCCGATCCCACCTTGGAGCTTCTGGCGCTGGGCAGCGGATGGGTCGTCGCGTATCAGCATCGCGACATGGAGCGCTGCCGCGCGCTCGCCGAACGCTGCGTAAGCCTCGCCGTGAAGATGGGCGACCGCCCGAGCGAGGCGCAAGCGTTCGGGCGTCTCGGCATCTCGCTGCTGGCATCCGACGCGAAGATCGCCGATGCGCGGCGTTACTTTGCTGCCGCCGTGCGCACTTACGAAGAGAGCGGCGACAAGATCGGAACTGCTGCGCAGGCGATGAACCAATCGGTGCTCGAAGCGCGAATCGGCTTCTTCGAACGCGCCGTCGCCGCGACGGAAAAAGCGCTGCGTCTTTTCGAGGAAGCCGTGGATGCGCGCGGACGTCTCGGCGCGCTCTCCAACCTAATCTATCTACGCGCCTGCGCTGCCGACGTGCAAGGCGCGCAGGAGGCCGCCGATCGTGCGCTCGACGATGCGCGCCTGCATGGATTCGGGCTGCTCGAGGCATCCGTTTTAGAAAACCTCGCGTTCGCCGAAGGCTCGGTCGGCAATTTCGATCGCGCGATCGAGTTGGCCGAAGCGTCTTTTGAGGTGCGCTCGCGGTCGGAGTCGATGGTTTGGTCGAGCAAGACCCTCGCCGACGTTGCGATCTGGCACGCCAATCGCGGTAAGCTCGATGCGGCGCTCGACGCAGTCACACGGCTTCTCGCCGACGACGATGCCATCGTGCGCGGCGCCGACTGGCCGTCGTATTGCTACTGGGCAGCGGCGCAAGTCTTGCATTTCACCGGTAAAGCCGCCGAAGCGGCGCGGCCGCTCGCCAAAGCCAACCGCCTCATGCGCGAGAGTGCCGCTAACTTAGAGCCCGAAGATCGCGAGCAGTTCCTCGGGCTTCCCTTCCACGTCGATCTGCGCGCCGCCGTCGAGCGCGGCGCGTGGCCCGATCCGCCGCGCTAGCGCACCGAAACGTACGGCGGCTACGGCGGCCTTATAGCGGTGTCGGCTTGGCCGGGCTCGAATGTTTCAGCTCGAAAAAGGAGACTAATCACCAATGCTTCCTCTGCCAGGTAAGGCTGCTGCAATTGCGGCCGCCGTCGCGTGCTGTCTCGCGACTCCGCTAGCCGCGCAGGCAACGGGCACGCTCAGCATCCATCGCCAGAACGGCGGCGCTAATACGTACCGCACCGTCGAGATCAAGGTCTTATCGGGGGCGCTGTTCGTCACGTCCCAAGACGGTGCCGGAACGATCGTCGTCAGCAATGCGGCCTGCTCGTATCAAGGAAAGATTATCGTCTGTCTGCCGACTGCCGTCGCCCTCGTGCAGGGCGGCTCGAGCCACGCGCTCGACCTCAAAAGCGGGACGGTCTATCTGAACTATACCGATAGCGATCAGCCGTTGTCGCGAACCACGACGAAGTTGCCGGCCCACAACGTCATGCTTGCGTTTTCGACCTCGCAAGGCACGTCGGTAACGCTGAGCGGCATTATCGATCAGGTGATCAAGCGATGAAATATCTTGCTGGTTTTCTCGCGCTCGCACTAGCACTTCAAGTCTGCGCGGCAGCCGACGCTCGCGGCGGCGGTGGCCGCGGCGGTGGCGGCGGCATGCGCGGCGGCGGCGGAGGCATGCGCGGCGGCGGTGGCGGCGGCTATCGCGGCGGCGGTGGCGGCGGTTATCGCGGCGGCGGCGCAAGTCGCCCCAGCGGCGGCGGTGGCGGATTCAATCTCGGTTCGGACTATTCGCGCGGCGGCGGATTCGGCGGGAACGGCGGAATGCAGCGTCCCGGAGTCGCGCAGCGCCCCGGTGACATCGGCGCCGGCGGAATCGGTAACGGAAGCGGGCTCGGAAAGGCGGTAATGGCAACGGGCCAGGAAACGGCAACGGGAACCGTCCCGGTAACGGCAATGGCAACGGTAATGGCAACCGTCCCGGCAACGGAAATGGAAACGGAAACGGCAATGGAAACCGTCCCGGTAATGGTAATGGCAACGGCAATGGTGGTAACGGCAATAACAACGTCATCATCAACAATCCGGTGTTAGGTGGCGGAGGCTATTACGGTTGGAACGGCGGCATGGCATGGTATCCCGCACCGTACTATTGGGGCGGCGGATTTTGGGGTGCGTGGACGATCGGCCTTACCTCAGCGGCGGTCTACGGCTCGGTCGTCGACGAGGAAGACGACGTGACGTACAACTCCTATGAAGTGCAGCAAGGAACGCCGGGTGCCACGTTTCTCACAACCTACCAGCTCGTACAGGTAAAATGCGGTCCGGCGGGACTCGTCGTCGTATACGGTCCAGAGAACAGCGTCATCTGCGCGAGTCCGAACAACTTTGTCGGCGAAGGATCTTACCGGCTCGACACCGTCACGATGTCGTTGATCCCGATCAATTCGACGCCGCAGCCGACGGGCACGGCGCCGGGCACCTCGCCGGCTCCCGCAGCAGCGGCCAACCCAGCTCCACCTCGCTAACGCGATATTTTGGTTCAAGCAAAGCGGGCGGCTCGTCGCCGCCCGGTTTGCTTGGTGCGGTCCTCGGGTGGGTAGAGTGCTCGCATGACGGCCGCGCTCGCCGCCCGTTACGCCATTGGGACGATCGTCGTCATTCCCATCGCCGTCGGCTTCGTGCTGATGGTCTGGCATGCGCAATCCGCGACGACGCAACGCCGAATTCGGGCGCAGTACCGCCGCTTAGCGCGCGAACGCCTCGACCGCGATTATCGCTCGTAGAGCCAGCGCATGAGCCCGGCGCGCACGATCTCGCGTTCGATCGCGTGGACGCGCTCCATCAACGCCGCCTCTTCTTCCGCAGGCTCGACGCGCAGCGGCCGGCGCGCCAGCACCGGACCCCGATCGGTCGAGTTGGTAACGCGATGCACCGTCGCGCCGATCCACGGCGCCGAGGCCGCAATGCATCGCGCACGGCGTACGCGCCGCGAAAGGCAGCGGTTTTTGCACCGTCGGGAAAGACGACGTCGTCGCGTTGCGGGTCGAGCGGAAGAAATGCGGGATGCAGGTTGATCAACTCGGGAAAGGTGGCGACGAAGCCGTCGGAGAGCAGATGCATCCAGCCCAAGAGCAGCACGAGGTCGGGCGCATCGGCGCGCGCCGCGTCGAGCAAACGCTCGTCGTACGCGCTGCGCTTTTCGGTCGAGCGATTCCACGCGATGGATCGCACCGCGATGCCGGCCTTTTTGGCGCGTTCGATCGCGAAGGCGCGCTCGTCGTTAACCAGAAGCCCAGCGATCTCCAACGGCAAATCGCCGCGCTGCACGGCATCGAGCACCGCTTGAAAGTTGCTGCCGTTGCCCGACGCCATAACGATAGCGCGGCGTTTTGGACGCAGCAGGGTAACTCGATCGAACTCCTCGGCGACCCGCGCCCCGGCGACGTCTGATAATAACGTACGAGACGCTCGTCACCGACCGCCGGAATTACCGCGCGCGCGTAACCGCGTTCGCGCAGCACGTCGAGCGCTCGCGCCAAAAGCAGCCGGGCCCAGTTCCGTCTTTCGCTCGCCTGGTGCGACGCCGAACGGGCCAAAGATGCCGGTGTCGCCGTTCGCGCGCGATTCCGTCGAGCCACGCATAGGTAAGACCCTTGGGATCGACGGTTGCGAATCCGATCGGCGCGCCGGCACGACTGGCGACGACGTTGATTCCGGCGTGGGCTTCCGAGCTCCACGCACCGCCGAAGCATTCGTCGATCCACGCCAGCGTACGATCGTCGGCCGGACCGGCAGAGGCAACTTCGATACCTGCAGGTGCGGGCGTCGCCGGCCGTTCTACGAGGTCGACGACGAGATTGTAAAGCCGCGCCATCTCAGTCGAAGAGTGGACGCAGTACCGCCGCGCAATCTTCGAGAAAGACCACGTCCTCGCTCGAGAAGGCGCCGGCGCGATCGCTCTCTACGTCGAGCGTTCCAATGACGACACCGCTCTCGGCTCCCAGAATCGGAACGATCGCCTCCGATCCGGTGCTCGCGAACGCCGTCAAGTAGCGCGGATCCTGCGGCAACGTCGTTGCTCACGACGGTCATTCGAGTTCGGACGGCTTCACCGCTGAGTCCGCAGAGCCGCGTCGAAACGCGGATGAGCGGGCGCTTCCGAACCGGTATACGCGACCGCGCTAATCTCCTCGTCGCCGACGTCATAGATGCCGACCCAGCGATAATCGCGCGCACCGCGCACTATTTCCGCCGCGGCGCGGGCGCGATCTTCGCGCGGGGCCTCCGTATCGGCCACCGCGGCGAGCGCACGAACGACTGGATCGCTCATGCGTCGTCGCGCGCCGGGTGCACGATCACGCGCGGCTCGCCGGCGAGCCGCGACTCGACCCAGCCGACGACTTTCGCGCCGGGCACCGCCGCCAACGCGGCCGGAGCCTCACCCAGCGGAACGACCAGCGTAAAGCCAATGCCCATATTCAGCACGCGATAGCGCTCTTCAACGGACAGGCCTCCCCGCTCGACCAACTCGCGCATTATCGGCGGCACACTCCAGCGCTGCTGCTCGAAGACGGCTTTGACGTTCTCGGGGAGCGTTCGCGAAACGTTCTCGAGCAGGCCGCCGCCGGTGATATGGGCCATGGCGGTTACCCGCGCCACCTTTTGAATGGCCCGAACCGCCTGGTAATAGGACGGATGTTCCGCCAGCAGCGCGTCGGCAAACGTACCGCCATTAAATGAAGACGTCCATCGATCGCGCGGAATCAGCGCGCGAGCAAGCGAGTAACCGTTAGTGTGCAGACCGACCGCCGGAAGACCGACGATCGCGTCGCCCGGTTCCGCATGATTCAAACGCGCCAGCGCGGCGGTCTCAACGACTCCGACGATGGTGCCCGCCAAGTCGAAGTGATCGGGCTGATAGAGCCCCGGCATCTCGGCCGTTTCGCCGCCGAGCAGCGCGCAGTCGTGCGCTCGACAGGCGCGAGCGCAGCCGAGTACGATCTCGGCAGCCATGGCCGGATCGAGCTTTCCTACCGCGAGATAATCCAAGAAAAAGAGCGGCGTCGCGTCGCTCACCAAGATGTCGTTGACGCAATGATTGACGAGATCGGCCCCGACGGTATCGTAGCGCTCCAGCTCCGCCGCGATGAGGATCTTCGTGCCGACGCCGTCGGTCGAGGCGACCAGCGCCCGTTCCGAGTCGCCCGGAAGGCGAAAGAGCCCAGCGAAACCACCGATAGCATCGATCTGTTCTGGGTGGCGCCAGCCTGCGAGAAGGCTCCGGTACCGGGCCACGCTCTCGTTACCGGCGGCGACGTCGACGCCGGCACGGGCGTAGCTATCGGGGGAGGGTTTTCCCTCCTTACGAGGATTCTCACGACGTTCCGCCATAGGCTGGCAGTAGTTCACCGTTCGAAAGGCTCACCATGCAAGTTCGTCTTATCAACGATGCGCCGCTCGCCGTAAGCACCGGCGCACTCGTCGTGCCCTTCTTCTCTCAAAGCGATCTCGACGGCGTCGCAAAGGACGTCGACGCGAAAATTGGCGGCGTGATCGCCGAAGCGTTGCGAACCGGCGAGATTCGCGGCCGACTCGCCGAGCACGTTCTCATCTACGCGCAGGAACAACCGTATCGTCGCGTGCTCGCCGTCGGTCTGGGCGAGCGCAGCGCGTTCGAGCCCTATTTGTTAGCTCGGTATGCCGGCGCGGCGGTGCGTTATCTGGGTCGCCGCAACGTCGAAGAGATCGCCATCGCTCTTCCGGAGGAAGCCCGCGGACGTGAAGCCGTTTGCGCTTCGTTCATCGCGGAAGGCGTTGTGGCCGGAGCCTTCGATACGACCATCTATCAAGAAAAGCCCGAAAGGCGAATCGCAACGAAAAGCGTGGCGGTACTCTCCGCGGGTTTTGACGCGGAGCAGTTAGAGCGCGGCGTTGCGCGCGGCACGGCGCTGGGCGAAGCGGTGAACTTGGCCCGCCGTTTAGCGATCACTCCCGCGAACGACATGACGCCCACTCGCATGGCCGAAGAAGCCACCGCGGTAGCGCAGCGCACCGGCCTGGAGATCGACGTTCTCGACGAAGAGCGCGCGCGGCGCGAGGGCATGGGATCCTTTCTTTCGGTCGCATCCGGAAGCGCCCAACCTCCTAAGTTCATCGTCTTGCGTTACAACGGCGATCCCGGCAGTAAAGAACTCTTGGCGCTCGTCGGCAAGGGCATCACTTTCGATACGGGCGGCATCTCTATCAAACCGGCCGAGCGCATGGAAGAGATGAAGTACGACATGTCGGGCGGCGCCGGCGTGATTGCGGCCATGTCTGCGCTGGCAGCCATCAAGCCGAAGCTCAACGTGGTCGGGATCGTACCCGCGACCGAGAACATGCCCGGGGGCAAAGCGACCAAGCCCGGCGACATCGTCAAAGCGATGAACGGCAAGACCATCGAGGTTATCAACACCGACGCGGAGGGCCGGCTGATCCTCGCCGACGCGCTCTGCTATGCCAATAAGCTCGGCGCGACGCGCATCGTCGATGCGGCGACGCTCACCGGCGCCTGCGTCATCGCCTTGGGGCATGCCAGCTCGGCGGCGATAACGAATAACGATTCGTTCGGCTCGGAGTTTCTCGCCGCGGCGAAGCCGACCGGCGAACGCTACTGGCAGATGCCCTACTATGAAGACTACACCACACAAATGAAGAGCGACATCGCGGATTTGAAGAACACCGGCGGCCGCGCCGCCGGCACGCTCACCGCGGCCGCTTTCCTGCGCGAGTTCGTCGGCAATACACCGTGGGTGCATCTCGACATTGCCGGCACCGCGTACCTCGACAGCGAGTCGGCCTGGCAAGCCAAAGGCCCGACCGGCACACCGGTCCGTGCTTTCGTCGCCATCGCCGAAATGCTCGCCGGCAACCCGTCGGAAGCGGGTCGCGCGCCGGCCGAGGGTTACGGCAACGGCGCACGTTCAGAGGAAGTGCGCGTGTGAGAACCCGCCCCGGCGTCGAGAGCGCCCGGCCGTACGAACCCGAGAAAAACCCGGCAATCCGCCGTGTTACGGCGGGCGCGATCAAACGACGCAAGGGCAAAATGCTGTTCCCGATCGCCACGGCGTACGACGCGCCCTTCGCGCAGTTCGTCGAAGCGGCCGGGATCGACATAATCTTGGTTGGCGACAGCGTCGGCAACGTCGTACTCGGTTACGACGAAACGACGCCGGTCACGGTCGAGAATATCGTCTACCATACGCAGGCGGTCGCGCGCGGCTCGACCCGCGCGCACATCATGGCCGATATGCCCTTCGGCTCGTATCAGGTCAGCAACGAAGATGCCTTGCGCAACGCGATTCGTTTGGTCAAAGAGGGCGGCGCCTGTTCGGTCAAGCTCGAGGGCGGTCGCGATCAGGCCGAGCGCATCCGCGCGATTACCGGCGCGGGGATTCCCGTCGTCGGACATATCGGCGTAACACCGCAGACGGCCGGCCTGGGGCCGGGCTTTAAAATGCGTACCCACCGCGACCGTTTGATCGACGATGCGCGCTCGGTCGAAGCGGCCGGCGCTTACGCCATCGTGTTGGAAGTCGTCGACTTCGAGATCTCGCGGGAGATTACCGAGCTGCTCTCGATTCCGACGATCGGCATCGGCGCGGGACCGCATTGCGACTCGCAGGTGCTGGTATTGCACGACATTTTGGGGATGTATCCGCATTCGCCCAGCTTTGCCAAGCGTTACGCCGAGATCGGCAGTGAGGCCACGCAGGCATTGGAGAATTACGCTCGCGAGGTTCGCGACGGAACGTTTCCCCCTTAGTGCCTACCAGTTGGCACTCGCGGCGGTTAGGATTGCCGCATGCTAGACATCGATGAGTGGTCCGATCCCCTAATCACCGCGTTGCGCGCTTTCGAGCGCGTCCTTCTTGCGTGCGACGCCACGTTTCCAACGCCTCGAGACGCCCACGGATCGTGCGTATTTCCTCCACTAGAGCAAGACCGCCCGCGGCAAGCTGACCCGCTTGCGCCGGCGATGGTGATTCCGCTGCATCGTCACCCGCGTCGCTAGGCGAAGCGTCGCGCACGCGCGCGCCGGCTCGTTCGAGCGCCGCGGTGACCAAAGCCACGGCGCGAAGGCGGGCTGCCTCGCCCCCTTTGCGTCCCAGCGGCCGCACTTCCACGATCATTGCGTTCTTGTTTGCTTCGACCAAGAGTCGCGTTTCGTCACGTTCGAGCCCATAAAGAATCTCGGCGCTCGTGCCTAAGGCGCGAGCGATGCGCAGCACGACGCCGATCGACGGATTGAGCCGCTGGTCCGCCTCTATCTTAAAGAGCGTCGGATGATTGACCTCAGCCCGGCGCGCGAGCTCGTTCTGCGACCAGCCCAAGGCACGGCGCCGCGCGGCAATCCTCTTTCCAAGCGTCACGCACCTGGACTGTAGCAACCAGCGACCAGGGCCCTTGAACCCTTTGGTATTGACGAATGGTTATGCGGTGCTTTTGGCCGAAAAATGCGCTGCCGGCACGTTAGGATATTCGCCGACGAAGCAGCCCAGGCACATCTCGTCGCGAGTGCGCCCGACCGACGCCATCAATCCGTCGATGCTCAGATAACCCAGCGAATCCGCGCCGGTTTTCGCGCGGATCTCCTCGACGCTGTAGTTAGCCGCAATAAGCTCGTCGTACGTCGCCATATCGACCCCCAAGTAGCAGGGATGCTTGATCGGCGGCGAGGTGATGCGCAGATGGACCTCGCGCGCGCCCGCTTCGCGCAGCAGCGCGACGATGCGCGGCGTCGTGGTTCCCCGTACGATCGAGTCGTCCACCACGATGACGCGATGACCACTGAGATTCTCGACGACGGGATTGAACTTTAGATGGACGCCGCGATCGCGCATGCGCTGATCGGGGCTGATGAACGTGCGGCCGATATAGCGGTTCTTGATCAGCCCTTCGATGTAGGGCAGACCGCTCTCGGTTGCGTAACCGATTCCGCCGGCGACCGCCGAGTCGGGGACGGCCATGACGACGTCGGCATCCACCGGATGCTCTTTGGCCAGCTCGCGGCCCATCGCGTAGCGCGCGATGTAGATCGAGCGTTCGTTCAAGCGCGAATCCGGACGGGCGAAGTAGATGTATTCGAACATGCAGAGAGCCGGCTTGGCTCCGTCGACCTCGACGATTCGCGATTCCAGGCCGTCCTCGCTGATGCGGATGATCTCGCCGCGTCCGATCTCACGCACGTATTGCGCGCCGATCGTGCCCAGCGCGCACGACTCCGATGCGACGACGTAGCCGCCGTTGTCGGCGAGCTTGCCGAGGCAAAGGGGCCGCACGCCCCATGGGTCGCGGAAGGCATAGAGTTCGTCCTGCGTGCAGAGCACGATGGAGTATGCGCCGCGCGCAACGGAGAGCACCGACGCGATGCGGTCGAGCATCGAGCCTTTCGACTCGACGATCAGCTTAGCCATTACCTCCGAATCGGAAGTAGCTTGAAGAACCGTCGTCGGCGCCAGCGACTCGCGCAGTTCGTCGGTATTGGTGAGGTTGCCGTTATGGGCGAAAGCAAAGTCGCCGAGGTCGGAGCGCTCCAGCAACGGCTGCGCGTTAACGACGATCGAAGAACCCGTCGTCGAGTAGCGCGTATGCCCGATTGCGACGTGACCGCTCAGCTCTCCGAGTATGTCTTCGTCGAAGATGGCGCCCAGCAAGCCCATCTCCTTGTGCGAGCGGATCGTTCCCCCGTCGGCTGCGGCGATTCCCGCGGACTCTTGGCCGCGATGCTGCAAGGCGTAGAGCGCAAAAAACGCAAGACGGGCTGCGTCGCGTCCCGGCGCGAAGACCCCCGTTATCCCGCACATCTTAGGTCATTATAGCAGAGCGCCTTAGTTCGACGACCGCCTCCCTCCGAAGATCTGCAGCAAAGCGAGGAAGATGTTGATCGCATCGAGATAAATGCTCGTCGCCATCAAGACGGGCGTCAGGCCGTCTCCGCCGGCGCGCAGCCGAGCGAAATCGATCAGCACCAAACCCGAGAAGATAACGAGCGTCAGCCAGGCGTAGACTTCCGGGTGGATGAACCGCACGAAGATCGAGACGATGCCGATGACGATCAGCCCCAGAAGCGCAATCATGAAGATGCCCTGGAAGCGGCGCAGGTCGAGCCCGGTCGCATAGACGATCGCGGCGAGCGCGAACATTCCTAGCCCAGTCGTCAGCGCTGCGTTAACGACGACGCCGGGGCCCATCGCCCGCACGTATTGTCCGATGACCGGCGCGATCCCGACGCCTTCCAAAAAGGTAAACGCGTAGAAGAGCAGCAGCGAGAGGCCTTCGTTGCGGCGCGTCGCGTTGATCGAAATGAGCAGAATAAAACCACCGATCATGGCGATCAGGCCGATGCCTGGAGCGACTCCTTGGAAGAGCCAGGCCGCCAGGGCCGTAATGCAAAGGCCGAGCGCGGTAATTCCCAGGACCTGGGCGAGCAGCGACTGCGCTGGAATCGAAGGAGCCAGCGGTCCGCCGTACGGCGTCTGCGGTTGGAAGCGAAAAGCCATGACGTCTCTTACTAACCTTTCGGAGGGCTGGAAGTTACAAGCGGTGGATTCCAGCAGGCTTAGGCTCGCTCTTTCTCCGAAGCGCGGCAGCCTTATCGAACGGCGGCGATGTCGGTGCGGTAGGTGAGCGCCTCAGTGCCAAGGCGCTTTGCCAGTCTGGTCACGCCCGCATAGGCGCGCTCGCGCGCCTGCGCGAGCTCGTCGCCGAGACCAACGACGGTGAGCACCCGGCCGCCGCCGCTGCGGACGCGACCGTCGGCGAGCGAGGAGGCTCCCCAGAAGGCCTGGGTCTCGTCGTCGAGCGTCACGTCGGGGTTGAGGTTTTCGAGCGGCGTGTTGCTGCGCGGATACTCGGCGGTCGCCAGCACGACGCCCGCACAATGCCGTTCGGAGATCGAGGCGACCGAAAGGTCCATGGCGCCGCGCGCCGTCGAGCTCAAGTAGTTGCGGCGAAGTCGCCGGCGATGCGCGGAACCAGCACCTGCGTCTCCGGGTCGCCGAAACGCACGTTGAATTCGATCACGCGCGGACCGTCCTCGCACCACATCAGTCCGCAGTAGAGAACGCCGACGTACGCCTCGTCTTCGGCGATCAGTCCGGCGAGCACGGGCGCGAGAATTCGCTCGCGCACTCGATCGAAGAGATCGTCCGGAAAGTCCGCAGGCGGCGAATAGGCGCCCATCCCACCGGTGTTGGGCCCGGTGTCGCCATCGCCGGCGCGCTTGTAGTCGCACGCCGCACCGAACGGGACGATGGCGCGACCGTCGCAGAGCGCAAAGACGCTAACCTCGCGGCCTTCGAGGCGCTCTTCGAGCAGCACGTCGGCGCCGCCGCCGGGTACGCGGTTGTGTCCGTACCAGTCCGCCAACACCGCCTGCGCCGCCGCGACGCCGGGCGTCACGACGACGCCCTTTCCGGCGGCTAAACCGTCGGCCTTGACGACGACGCCGCCCTGCCATCCGGCGAGCGCCTTTTTCGCGGCGTCGAGCGAATGTACCACCGCGGCGCGCGCCGTCGGAATACCGTGGCGCTCCATGAATCGTTTAGCGAAAATCTTGCTCGATTCGAGCCGGCCGCCGGCACGGTTCGGGCCGAACACCGCGATGCCCGCCTCGCGCAGGCGGTCGCCGACGCCGGCGGCGATCGCCGTCTCGGGCCCGAGTACTGCGAGATCGATCTTCTCGTCTATGCAGCGCTGCACCAGCGCGCGGCCGTTGGTCGCGGAAACGTCCCAGTTTTCACCGCGGGACGCCGTGCCCGCATTGCCGGGTGCGGCGAACACCGCGTCACAGGACGGCGAGGCAGCGATGCGCCAGGAGAGCGCGTCTTCGCGCGCCCCGTTACCGACGACGAGTACGCGCACGCGCTACTCCCACTCTACGGTGGCCGGCGGCTTGGTCGTCACGTCGTAGGCGACGCGATTCACGCCGGCCACTTCGTTGACGATGCGCGACGAAATGCGCTCGAGCAGCGCGTGCGGCAGCCGCGCCCAATCGGCCGTCATGCCGTCTTCGCTGGTGATGGCGCGAATCGCGACCAGATTGGCGTAGGTGCGTCCATCGCCCATGACACCGACGCTCTTGACCGGTGTGAGAACGGCGAAATATTGCCACGGATGCGGCTCCAGCGTCGCGGCGTCGATCTCCTCACGCACGATCGCATCGGCCGCGCGGACGACCGTCAAACGCTCTTCGGTCACGTCGCCGATGATGCGCACCGCTAAGCCGGGACCGGGGAAGGGCTGCCGCCCGACGATCGCGTCGGGCAAGCCGAGCGCGCGTCCGAGCTCGCGAACCTCGTCTTTAAACAGCGAGCGCAGCGGCTCGATCAGGGCGAGCCCCATCGTTTCGGGCAAGCCCCCGACGTTGTGATGCGATTTGATCTTGTGGCCGGCCTTGCTCTGCGGCGTCTTCGACTCGATGACGTCGGGGTAGAGCGTACCCTGCACCAAATACTTGACGCCGGGAATCTTGGCCGCTTCGTTCTCAAAGACGGCGATAAACTCGTGTCCGATGATGATCCGTTTACGCTCGGGATCTTCGACGCCGCGAAGTTTGCGCAAGAAGCGCTCGCGCGCGTCGACGGCAACGACGTCGAGGTGCAGCACCTCGCGAAAGGCCGCCACTACCTGCTCGGCTTCGCCTTCGCGCAAGAGCCCGTGATCGACGAAGATGCAGGTAAGCTGCCGTCCGATCGCGCGCGCCACCAGCGTCGCCGCAACCGCCGAGTCAACGCCGCCGGAGAGCGCGCAGATGACGCGATCCTTGCCGACGCGGGCGCGAATCTCTTCGACGGAGCGCTCCAAAAACGATTCGATCTTCCAATCGCGCTGCAGGCCGGCGATCTCTCCAAAAATTGTCGAGCACGGTGCGGCCGTACTCCGTATGCACGACTTCGGGATGAAACTGAACGCCGTAGATCTTCTTCTCCAGCGAACCCATCGCAGCGACGTTGCAGCGCGCCGTGGAGGCCAGCGGGCGGTAGCCCTCAGGAAGGCTCACGACCGAATCGCCGTGCGACATCCAAACGCGCGACTCGTCCGGGACGCCGCGCAAAAGCGGCGTGTCGCGATCCGAGACGAGCAGATTAGCCGGGCCATACTCGGCGCGATCCAACGGCACGAGCTCTGCACCGAGATCGCGCGCCAGCAGCTGCATGCCGTAACAGATGCCGAGAATCGGAACGCCGGCGTCAACGATGGCCTCGTCCATCTCGGGCGCACCCTCGGCCAAGGCGCTCTCGGGACCACCCGAAAGAATCAGCGCCGCGGGACGCCGCAGCGAGAGCGTGTTCCACGACACGTCGTGAGGCACGATCTCGCAGTAGACGCCGAGTTCGCGCGTGCGCCGCGCGATCAGCTGGCTGTATTGAGCCCCGAAGTCGAGGATGAAGACCGTTTCCGGCATGGCGTTTTTCGTCGCTTACTCCGCGGCGGCGGCTGCCGCTGCCTTTAACGCGGCGTCGTAATCCGGTTCGCTGGCGACGTCGGGAACGAGCTGCACGTAACGTATCGTGCGGTCTTTTCCGATGACGACGATAGCGCGAGCGTGGAAACCGAGCTCCTTAATTATGAATCCGTAGTTCAGTCCGAAGCTATGGTCGCGATAGTCGGAGAGCATTTGCAGTTTTATCTCGCCTTCTTGCGCGCCGCACCAGCGCGCCTGCGCGAACGGCAGGTCCATGCTGACGACGCCGACGGCGACGCCGGCGGGAAGCTCGCCGAGACGCGCGTTGAACTTCTGCGACTCCAGCGAGCAGACGCTGGTGTCGAGCGACGGTACGACGATCAGCATTGCGGCCCGCTTACCCTCGTCCACGAGAATGTCCAAGTTGACGGCGGAGAGATCGCCCGCGCTCAAGTTAAACTGCGGCGCCGGATCGCCGGCGCGCAGCTCGGGGCCGAGCAGCGTCACGGGGTTTCCTTTGAACAGTACGGCTCCCGCACGTTCTTGTACGTTATCGACGGGCATAAGGGCCTCCTAAAAAGACGATGGTAAAGTGGCTATGTCAACACATCTAGGAGCCGATCGGTGTCGCGCGCCATGACGATTTCCATTGCGATGCGCTCGCCCACCGAGACGTCGCGCCCCCAGCGGTAGGCCGAGTACGGCGTGTAACGCGTCCCGGGCGAGCCCGGAATCCGCAGGGATACGTCGTAGCAAACGAGCTCCTTGGGCGGCCCGGCGGCGATGACGCACTGCAGGGCGAAGGGCCCGATCACGCCCGGCGGACTCAGCTGCTCGCGCGGCGGCGACGAATCGCTCGCCCATGGCAAAGGCCGGCTCGAGCATCGACTCCAGAATCGTCGCGGCAATGTGACCGGCCTCTTCCAAACGCATCGGCACGCCGCGCAGCGCTTCGAGCGACGCCGGCGGAATATTTCTGAACCCCTCGAGATTGGTTTGGCGACGCGTATCGGTGCCGCTGAGCTCGAGCTCGCCCAAGACCGGCGAGTAAAAGAAGTTCAAGTTGACCGACGGGCCGAGCGCGTACTCCTCGATCCGCGCCGCCGCCAAGCCTTCGGCCGTCAGCACGCCGTCGTCGATCAGGCGCGCCGCCGTTACGTCGTACTCTGCCGGCGAGGATGCGAGAAAAAACGCACGCTCGAACGAGACCTTGGCGTGCGGCGCTTTCACCATGACGAGCCGATCGATATCTTGGGCCGAGGCGAAGGCCTTGGGATGGCGAATGCCGGCGCGCTCCATCAGGGCGTACTGGTCGGCACCTTCGGCCGCGCCGCCCCCGGCGCGCTCTTCGGCGCGCAAGAGATAGCGGTTCCCGAAGAACGGCACCAGCATGCGGCGCTCGATTTCGTCGTACTCGTACTTCTGATGAAGGTAGACTTCAAAAGAGCGATTCGGAACGAAGATCACGTTGCGCGCCAGCAGTTGCCGCTGGGCGTCGTCGTCGAGAATTTCGGCGAAGGAGCCGAGCTCGATGACCTCGTCGACGCACCCCCGCGCCGGTGCATCGGAGCGGGCGGCAAAATACCGCGTGTACGTAAGCTCGCGGCCCTTGGCGGTCACCACGAGACTGCGTAAGCCGGCGGCGCGTGCGCCGGACGCAACCTCCAGCGCCGAGTGGCTTCCCACCGAAGCCAAGGTTAGCCGACGGCGATCGTAGTCGCGCAGCGCCCGAGCGACGTACTCGGCGCTCACGTTCCGAGGAGCTTGCGGGCTTGCGGACTATCCTGGTACTCGACCGTCAAAATCGCTTTGAGCTGCGCGGCTGCACGGCGCGACTGCGAGTCGGTCATGCGCTGCAGCGTGTTGTAGCACCAGTACAGGAGCATCGGTAGATCGCGGTCGCGCGGGTAGACTTCCTGCATCGCCACGATCGACTTGGCAACCTGAAAGGCCGGGTCGCTCTCGGCGTTGCCGTAGTTGTAGTCGAGCATAAAGTTGATGTGCTTGAGACGATTCTGGATCTCCAATATCGACATTTCCATCGGACCGAAGTATTCGTCGGCCGGCGCCAGCGTCGAGAGGTAGGCATCGTGCGGAACCGCGGTCACGGTCGTGATCACGCGAATTGGATCGACCGCCTTCAATCGCGCGAGCATCGTCTTGGCGTTGGCGAGATCGGCATCGGTGTAGCCGTTGTTGCCCGGCGAGGCCGCCTGAGCCGCGGCAATCAGCTCGTTGCCCCACGTCGTCGGAAGGTGCGCGATCGGGAAGTTCGGCCCGGCGGCGCGGCGCATAGCCAGGCTACGCCAGGCCGCATCGTGCGTCAGCAGCCAGCCGCGCCAGTTCGCCTCAACCTGCACCAGCTGAGCGTCGACGTCGCCGGGGTAGGACCGCAGGTTTGCCGTTGCGTCCTCGTCGGCATAGCGCGCCAGCGCTTCGGGATCGTCTTCGGAGTTGACGCGCAAAAGCAACGCCTGAGCCTGTTCGATCGTTTTGACGTCGTTGGCGTGTTTGCTGGACCAATCGGAGGCCTCGCGCACCCACCAGACGGCGCCGTCGTGATTGGTCAGCGGATTATAACGCAAGCCGCTGCCGATCTGCACGGTCAACGTCGCCAGCACGGCGTAGTTGGGATCGGTCGGATACTGCAGCGAGTAGGCGCGGCCGGCGTTGAAGATCGTCGCCAGATAGGTCGCCTGGCCGCGAAAGTTCCAGCCCGAGGCGGCGTCTTTGGCGTAGGCATCCTTCATCTGCTGGTAGAGCACCGCGGGGTCGGCGACGAACGTCGCGCGCGCGCAGAGCGGCAGGCTCACCAGCAGCGCGCCCGCGAGCGCGGCCAGGCGGCTAGAGAACGCTCGAGTCATCCAGCACCAGCCGCAAATTGTTCGTGAGCAGCGCGTTCTTGATTTCGCGCGCGATGCGGCGGCCCGTCGACATCGGCTCGGAGTAGTTCAGATACGAGTACGGCGAGCCGTCGATGAAGAGATTGGTTCCGGCGACGATGCGCGCCGAGATCTCCATCACGTAAAAATGAATGTCGGGCGTGATGATGGTTTCGATGCAAAACGCCCCGAAGAGGCCCTTGGGGCCGCAAATCTCCTTGCTGACGCGCACCACGTCGTCGCCCATGCGCAGCGCTTCGGCAAGCATCGACTCCCGCAGCGAAACCGGCTGGTTGCCGACGACGACGTAGGAAGGGCTGACGTCCATACCCTCTTGCGCGGCGGCGGGAATCCGCCCCAGCGAGTCGACGTTGGTTTCATAGCGGCGATCCATCGACATGATCTCGAGCTTGTCGGAAAGCGGCGAATAGAAATAGTGAATGTAGAGCGGGACGCCGATGATGTACTCTTGGATCATGTAGGCTTCTTTGAGGTGCGCGGCGCGGGCCTCGAAGTCGTGCGCGTCGCGGATAAACATGTAGCCCTTGCCGCCCGCCGCGCCGTAGAGCTTCACGATGACCGGCCGGTCGATCTCGGCGCCGCTGCGAAACTGACGCGGCAGCTTGAGGCCGGCACGCGAGAGCCACTCGCGCTGCAACTCGCGGCTCGCCTCCCAATCGAGCACCGCTTTATTCCCGAAGTAGGGAATCGTCATTTTCTTGTGCTCTTCGAGGGAGAGATAGGCGACGAACGATCCGTGCGGGACGATGATGACCTTGCGTTTGAAGAGCTCGTCCATCAGCGTCATAAACTCGGAGTAATTATCGAGCGCAATCACCTCGTCGACGAAGTTGAAAGAACGGTAGAGCCGCTCGGTGTCGCGGTTGGAAATGGCCAGCGTGCGGAACCCCTCGTCGTGGGCTCCCTTGAGAATCTGCAGCGCCGAATGCGAGCCCAGCGTGGCGATCGTGTAGGGGCGATTCATGTAGAGCACCTGTGTACGCGCTCGCTCACGCGTCGTTCCTCTCGCTTTCGTCGCTTGCGTCGCTAATCGTCACGGCCTTCTCGATTGCGGGATTGCATAAAAGGCGCTCGATCGCCGATTGGAGCACGCCGCCCTCCACTGGGAGCCCCTTGGCGTCGAAGAGGCGCCATGCCGTCGCACGCCCCCCTTCGAGGGGCAGGATCCAGACTTCGCCGGGACGCGGCTTGTTGGAGTCCAAGACGCTGAGGCGATGTTTGTTGGGGTTGAAGAGCGTCTCGTCGTTCATCACGCGAATCGCCAGCTCTTCCGGATCCTCGTCGGGAAAGAAGAGTATCTCGCTGCGCGCCACGCGCTCGGTATCGACGCCCAGGCGCCGCAGCGCCACCAGCGCCGTATAGGCGGCGTTGTCGGGAATTTTTAGGCTAATCGAAACGGCGGTCACGATGCGACCGCTTCGACGAAGCTGCGGAACAGCGCGGCGCCCCCGGAGGGAGCGAGAACGTCGTCTCCCTCGCGCCGGTCGAGGTGATTGTAGTTCCAGCCGTCGCGTTCGGGATGGGGCATGATCGCCAGCACGTTGCCCGCCCGGTTGACCAAGCCGGCGCAACCCAATGCCGAGCCGTTGGGAATCGCCGAATCATCCACGCGCCCGTCGGCGTGCGCGTACACGAATACCAGATGGCCGCCGGCAACGATCTCGTCGAGGTGCTCGGGGGTCGCGGCGAGCCGCCCTTCGGCGTGGGCGGCCCACGCCGGAAAGATCGCGTTGCCCGGCAGCGCCGCCGTGATCGGGCTGCGCGACGGCGCGACGGCAAGCTTGCAGTAAACGTGCCGGCAGACGAAGTGCGGCTCCGGCGCGTTCTTGGTAAAGGCGGCCGTCGGTTTGCGCGGCTCGCCCACTCCGGGGACCAGTCCCGCTTCCAGCAATATCTGCGCCCCGTTGCAGATTCCCAACACCAACGTACCGCGCAGCGCCGCGTCCATCACGTAATCCATCATCCGGTCGTGCGCGGCAATGGCGCCGGCTCGAATGCGGTCTTCGTATGCGAAGCCGCCGGAGAGCACGAACGCGTCGAACTCCCGCAAGCGCGCGGCTTGCGACCAATGCACGAGCTCGGCGTCGCCGCCGCAGTCGCGCAGCAGTCGAACGGTCTCGTCCTCGGAGTTCGTTCCGGGAAAGACCGGAACGGCGATGCGGCCGCTCACGGGTAGAGCTCCGCCAGCGGCTGCGACCAGATCTCGTAAAGACTGGGCAATCTCAAAGCGCACGCCGTTGACGACCATCTCGGAACCCTCGGTCGTCTGCCCGATGCGCAAGGTACCGGTGAGGTCAATGGCCGACGAGTCGCTGACCTCGCAGAGAAAGCCGCCGGCCTCGCAGAGCGGATTGCCGAAGTCGATCTCGGCCCCGACGCGACGTCCGGCCAGCATCGCATCGAAGGCCAAGCGCGCCAGCGCCGTCAGTACGCCGCCGTCGCCGATCGCGCGACACGAACGCAGCACGCCCAGATCGATCGCTTCGCGCACGATGCCGATCGCGACGCGCTCGGCCGGGTACGCGATGCTCGGCAACGGATCGTTTCTTCGCAGCAGTTCTCCGAGCACGGAACCTCCGGTCACGAGCTCGCGGCTGCCGATCCACAACAACGCGGATCCGGGCTCTTTGAGACCGGGCGTAACGACGTTGGCGACATCGTCGATCGCACCGATACAGGCGACGATCGGCGATGCCGGAATCGCCGATCCATTCGCCGCTTCGTTATAGAGACTCACGTTGCCCGAAACAAAGGGAAGGTCGAGCTCGTTCGCGGCGCGAGCCAATCCTTCGACGCCGGCAACGAAGGTGCCATACTGTTCGGGCTTGCGCGGATTTCCGAAGTTCAGACAATCGGTCAAGCCGATCGGGCGCGCGCCGACCGCCACCACCCGGCGCATTGCTTCCAGGACGGCCGCCTCGGCGGCATAACCGGGATCGATGCGCCCGTAGCGCGGATTGCCCGCGACGGCGAGCGCTACTCCCAAGCGCGACCCGGGGACCGGTGCGATCACACCGGCGTCGGCCGCGCCGCGAGGCAGCACCGTGCAGCCACGAACGACCGCGTCGTAACGCCGGTAGAGCGGTTCGCGCGAGCAGACGTCGCGATGCGCCAAAACTTTTGGAAAGAGGCTCTCCACGTCTACGGCAGGCATCGGTTCGACGGCGCCGCTATGGCGGATCACCTCGGTATAGGGCAGCTCGTCGCGAACCGAGCCGGTCAGAAACTCGCTCTCGACGTCCATCACGATCTCACCGTGATGGCGCATGACGTAGCGCCGCGCGGCCGTGACGCGGCCGATGACCGTGGCTCGCGCGTTGTAGGCAACGTCGGGTAGGGTGAACTCTTCGTTATAGATGCGCAGTATCTCAGGCGCGAAGTCGGGCGGTACGACCCAGAGTAAACGTTCTTGCGTCTCGCCCACCGCGAGAACTTCGGGCGCCATTCCGTCTATCGCAACGTTGACGGCATCGAGGTCTATCTCGGCACCGTAACCGCCCTGCGCGGTGATCTCGGCGGAGCAGCCCATGATCCCGCCGGCGCCGAGATCCTTAAATGCCGCGGGAACCTGCCGCTCGCGCAGCAGCGCGAAGACGCGATAGCTTGCGCGCATCAGGACGTTCTCGAGAAACGGATCGGGAACTTGTACTGCGCCTTTGTTGAGTTCGGAATCGCGCGCATCGAGCGTCAGCGACGAAAACGACGCTCCGCCGAAGCCGCTGGGATCCGTCGCCTTTCCGACGAGCACGATCGGCCAGCCGTCGGCCCCCGGCGGCGCGTACGAGTGAATCAACTCCGCTTCTTTGACGATGCCGAGTGCGACGACGTTCACCAGACAGTTCTCGTCGAATCCGGAATCGAAGTAGACGTCTCCGGCAATATTGGGAACTCCGATGGCGTTGCCGTACGCGCCGACGCCGTCCACCACGCCGCGCGCCACTTGCCGTTGGTGGCTATCGTTTCGCTCGGTGCGCCCGAAGCGCAGCGGATCGGCCACGGCGACGACTTCGGCCCCCATGCAGAGCACGTCGCGCACGATTCCGCCGATTCCGGTGGCGGCGCCTTCGAAGGGAACGACCTGCGATGGATGGTTGTGCGACTCGTGCGCGACCACGACGGCGTAACGTTCGCCGTCGTGCGTACCAAGGTGCAGCGCACCGGCGTCTTCACCCGGACCGAGCACGACCCCCGGACCCCCTGCCGGCAGACTCTTTAGATGATGGCGGCTCGACTTATAACTGCAGTGCTCGCTCCATTGCGCGTCAAAGGCGTGAATCTCGACCACGGACGGTTCGCGCCCAAGCCGATGGGTGATGCGTTGCAACTCGTCGTCGCGCAGCGCGACGTTCGCCCTTCCCGGAAGCCCCACACTAGCCAAGCGCTACTCCCGCCGGCACTCCCGACTGCTGCAGCGAAGCGTCGGCGTGCAGAACCGCCGATCGCGCGTTGGCCTGCATGAGCAGAGTCCGGCCGTAAAGCACCGTGTCTTCGAGACCGAGGAGCTTCGCGCACTGCATCGTCAGTTGCGCGGCGTCGGCCTGTCCGTAGAGTACGGGCGCCGAGGAACAGGCTTCGAGCATGGTCTGCAATGAATCGCTCTGGCCCACCGCTATCAGAATCAGACGCGCAAAACTCGCTTCGAGCTGTTGCGCCAACTGCAGGACGTAACCCGGCGTCGACGCCGGATCGGCCACGTGACGAACCGTCGGCAAGCCGAGTTGCGCCAGTGCCTGCACGACCTCGTTGAGACGCTCGACTTCCGCCGGTGAGTCGGCGATCACCGCAACCATGCCGGGCCGCATCACCGGAAAGACGCCGACCATTTCGGCGACGCGCTCGTAGGCTTGTTTGACGCGCTCCAGCGCCGCGTCGTCGACGCTCTCGAGATTGCGATAGATCTGCTTGTCGAGCATCAGCTCTTCGCGTCCCTGCGGCCAAATGCGCCACGAATCGTTGTCGATGACGTCGGCAATCACCAGCTGACCTTGATTCTCGCCTCCGGCAAGCCGCCCAAGCTCGATCTTCAGATCCACCAGCAACACGTCGCGCTTGCGCCAGGCGTGCGACAAGATCTCGAACGTCAAGCGCGCCAGCTCGGTCATGATCCCGATCTCTTGCGGCGAGGCGATGTTGCGCGCAACGATTTGATCGGGCGAAATCATCGGGTCGTGGTTGGCGTCGTCTTTGAGAAAGAACTCGACCAAGCGCGGAACCAGCAGCGTCCCGCGCGCGATGCCGGGGTTGCGCTTGGCAAAGGAACCGGCCGCCACGCCGCGCGTGACCACTTCCAGCGGAATCATGTTGCAGCGCCGGACGACCATCTCGTTGTTGTCGTCGTCTTCGCCGCCGTTGAGATAGTGGGTCGGCAGCCCGCAGAGATTGAGCAGGCGAAAGACGCGCGCGGTTGTTTGCGCCGCTAAACGCCCTTTGCCGGCGATTTCGTTACGCCGCGCACCGTCGCCGGCGGAGATCGCGTCGGTCTGCGCCACCACGAGTTGATGCGGCTGCCCAGGATTCTCGTAAAGAATCTTGGTCTTGCCGCGCGCGATTTCGATGCCTTTGTTCACGTCAGACTTACCTCGGGTTGGCGCGGGAAGGGTGACAAATTTTCAATGCGGTCGGCGAGCAGCCGGGCACGCTGCGAAGCGGTCCCTACCTGGCCGCCCGGGTCGAGCAGCCGCCGGATCTCGGCAGGATCGACGAGCGCGGTCAGCTCCCGCTCTTCGGTCAACAACCGCGAGAGCGGATTGTCTTCGCCTCGCCGCACAGCTTCCCACGCTTCCATCGACGCGTTGCGAATATACTCGTGCAGCTGCTGGCGGTCGCCCCCGGCGCGGGCCGCTTCGAGCATCACCGCCTGGGTGCCGGCAAATGGCGCATAGGTGCGCAAGTTGGCGGCGATACGACGTTCGTCGATGCGAAGACCGTCAACGACGCGCCGCGCCAGGGTAACGATTTCGTCGGCGCAGAGAATGGCTTCGGGAAGAATGGTACGGCGATTGGCGCTGTCGTCGAGCGTGCGCTCGAGAAAGTTCGTTGCGGCGTTCTGCCAAGCCACATCGCCGTATGCCGGCAGCAGACGCGCCAGCGAGCCGATCCGTTCGCTGAGAATCGGATTCTGCTTGAACGGCATCGCCGAGCTGCCGACCTGTGACGCAGCAAATGGCTCGGCCAACTCGCCAAAGTAGGGACTGCTCAGAATCCGCACGTCGGCGGCAAACTTGGAGAGCGATGCGCCCAATCCGGCGATCGCCGAGAGCAGCAGATAGTCGAGCTTGCGCGGATAGGTCTGCGTGCTGATTTCGCGCGCCTGTAACCCGAAGCGCTCTAAGACGAAGGCTTCGACCTCGGCCGAAGCCCCCGGCTGATCGCCTAAGCGCTCGTACGACGCCGCCGTGCCGACGGCGCCGCGTAAACCCTTCGTGGTGAGGTTCTCGAAAACGAAGCGCAAATTTTGATCGTCAATCAAAAGATCTTGCGCGTAGGAGGCGAGGCGGTATCCCAGCGTCGTCGGCTCGGCCGGCTGCAAGTGCGTCAGCGCCATGCAAACGAGATCGGCATTTGCGCGAATCTTCGCGCCCAACGCGACGAGCAGCGCTCCCAGGTTCTCGCCGACATAGCTCAGCGCAAGCCGCAGCCGATAGGTTTCGACCGTGTCCTCGATGTCCATGGAGGTCGCACCGAGATGGAGCTTGCCCCCGGCCGGCCCGGCTTGCTGGGCGAAGAGGCGAATCTCGGCCATTAAATCGTGATGGATCTCGCGCTCGATCGCGATCGCCGCTTCCACGTCGACGCCGGCCGCGTGCGCGCGCAAGGCGGCGACCTCTTCTTCCGAGATCAGCCCCTGTGCGGACTGCGCTTCGGCAAGGGCTACCCACACGGCGCGCCATAGCCGCCGGCGCGTTTTTTCGGAAAAGAGCGAGCGAAGCTCCGCGCGCCCGTATCTCCAGGAGAACGGCGAGGCGTAGGTAGCGTGATCCATGCGTGCCGTTGGCCTTCGCCTCACGGGAAGCCGCCGCCTCGTCAGCGTACAGACGGGCATGTGGCGCGCGCCGTTATTGCTGCTCGCCGCCGTAGCGTTGCTAGCCGGATGCACGAAGAGCGCGCAGGCGACCCACGGCCGGCACCCGTGGTCGCGCGCGGGCGTCCTGCGCGTCGCCATCGGCGAAGAACCCAAGAATCTCAATCCGTTGCTGGCCGGCACGGTTCCGGAAATCTTCGTCGATCGGTTGATGTTCGAACCGCTGATCTCGGCCGACGCGCACGGCAATCCCGTCCCGATCCTCGTGCAAATCGTACCAACCCAAGCGAATGGCGGCATCAGCCGCGACGGGCTGACGATTAGGTATCGCCTGCGTCGCGACGTTCGTTGGAGCGACGGCGTTGCGCTGACGGCGCGCGACGTCCGCTGGTCCTGGCAGGCAATCGAGAACCCGAATAACGACGTCGTTTCGCGACATGGATACGACGACGTGACGTCGATCGGTACGCCCGATGCTTACACGGCCGTCGTGCACCTCAAGCGCCCCTTCGCTCCGTTCGTCAACACGTTCTTTGCCGAGAGCGATCAGCCGTACGAAATTCTGCCGGCACACGTTTTGGAGAACTATCCGGATATCAACCACGTTCCGTTCGACGCACGGCCCGCCGTCTCGGACGGGCCGTTCCTCTTTACCGCCTGGCAACGCGGCGACCGAGTCATCGTCGACGCCAACCCTCACTTCTTCCTCGGGCCGCCGCGCTTGCGCCGGATCGAGGTCTCCTTCGTTCCCAACGAGGACACTGAGGTCTCACTGCTTCGCACGCACGCCATTGACTACGTGCATCAGCCGTCGATCAAAATGTTTCCGACCCTGCGGACGCTCCCCGATGCGCGAATCGTCTGGGTCAACGTCAACGGATTTGAGGGCATGGAGATGAACGTATCCCATTCGCTGCCGGCCGACCGTCGCGTTCGCACCGCCATCGCGGCGGCAATCGACAAGGCTGCGCTAACGCGCCAGCTCACCTACGGTCAAGTCTTGACGGCCACCGAGGATCTGCCGAACTGGATTTGGGCGTTCGATCCATCGGTGCGCTCCGTGCCGTTCGATCCGGCGTCGGCGCGAGCGCTGCTGCGCAGTGCCGGGTGGGTCGCGAGTCCCGACGGAATCGCCCGCAAGAACGGGCAGCCGTTACGATTGCTGTTGACGACGGATTCGGCGACGGCAGCGCACCGCTCCGAGAGCCTGCTGGTTCAGGAAGCGCTGCGCCAGATCGGAATTGAGGTTGACGTCCGTTACTATCCGCTCGATTTACTGTACGCGCCGGCGGGTTTGGGCGGTATCCAACACGGCGGCAAGTTCGATCTCCTGATCTTCGGCTGGTACGCGGGAATCGATCCCGACAACTCCTCGCAGTTCACCTGCGCGAACGTCGCCCCGCGCGGCTATAACGATACGCACTACTGCAGTCCGCAGATGGAGGCCGCGCAATCCATGGCGCTGGCGCATTACGATCGCGCCACCCGCAAACGCGCCTACGGGCGGATCGAGCATCTCCTTTCCGTCGACAATCCGGCGCTCTTCTTCTGGTGGCAGCGCCAGCAAGAGCCAATCTCCGTTGATTTTCATGGGTTTGATCCCAATCCGGTCATCGAGTCCTGGGACGCGTGGAGATGGAGCATTTAGCTCCGCTTGTCACTGCGCTAGCGCGCTAATCCCGATAGTTCGACGGTGATGCGGTCGACGAGGGCGCGTTCTTCGTCGGAGCTGCTGCCCACTTTGCCGGTGACCACGGCTTCGAATCCGCGGACGGCACGTTCGAAGGCGGCGCGGGCGCGGCGCTCGCCGATGCGGCGCGCAATTGGGCGGAGCGCCCGCTCGCGCCAACGCATGCGCGCGGGAAGCTCGCCGTTGGGGCGAGCTAGCTCCCAGAGATAGTTGCACTCCGTTGCCAGCGCTGAGAGTAAGGGAATGGCGGCGCGCGACTCGTTGGCGAAAAATTCGTGCGCGATCGCCATCGCGTCGGCGATCCGTCCTTCGGCGACGGCACCGGCGTATTGGTACGGCTTGGGATCCTCGATGCTCAATGCTTCGCGCTCGAGCTCTTTGAAGGTAATCTTCTTGCCGCTCAGCGCTAGCTTTTCTAAGTCGTTGCGAACCGCAGCCAAGCTGCTCTCGCTGCGGGCGAGCTCGTCGATCGCGCGCGGCTCGGCCTTGGCGCCCAGACGCTCGAGCAGTTCCTCAACGTAGCGCGCACGCGTATCTTGATCGGCGGTCGTGTCGATCCGCAACGCGCTGCGCCCGGCGAGCGCGCCAAAGGGTTGCGGCCGCTGGGAACGCGGCGCCAGCAGGTCGAGGATGATCAGCGTGTTTCCCTCCGGCACTTCCTGCGCGATCTCCCAGAGGACGCGGCGCGGATCGGCGCGCAGCGTCTGCGCGTCGGTAACGACGACGACGCGCCGCTCCGCCAGAAACGGCATCGCCTCGACCGCCTCGCGGATACGGCTTGGTTCGCCGACGTCCTCGGGCATGAATCGCGCCAAGTTCAGCTCGCGCACGTCGGACGGCAACGTTCGGTCGAGCACGACCTCCAGCGCGCGGTCGGCAAGTTCTCGTTCGGTCCCTTCGACGACCACCAGTTTGCCGATCGCCGGCGCCTTATCGAGAAAATCGTAGTATTTCAGGAATGCAGCTCCAAGTCGCCGAGCGATTCGCCATAGGGCGGCCGCAAGATGCCGCGCTCGGTGACGAATGCGGTGATGAGATGCGCCGGCGTGACGTCGAAGGCCGGATTGAAAACTGCCGTGCCGTCGGGCGCGACGCGCGCTCCGCCGAACGAAGCAACCTCGTCGGCGGCGCGTTCTTCGATCGGAATCGCCGCACCATTGGGTATGCTGAAATCGAACGTCGAACGCGGCGCCGCCACGTAGAACGGAATCTCGTGATGCGCGGCAAGAACGGCGAGAGAATAGGTGCCGATTTTGTTGGCCGTATCGCCGTTACGCGCGATGCGGTCGGCGCCGACGATCACTGCGTCGATCCGTCCGCGCGACATCGCCAGGGCGGCGGCCGAATCAACCATGAGCACGGCTTCGACGCCGGCGTTGCGCAACTCCAAGTAGTTCAAGCGCGCGCCCTGCAGCAGCGGCCGCGTTTCGTCAACGTAAACGCGCGGTTTTTTACCGGCGCGGTGCGCGGCGAGGATGACGCCTAGCGCCGTCCCGCCGCCGGCGGTTGCCAGCGGTCCGGTGTTGCAGTGGGTTAAAACGCCGGCGCCCTTGCCGATCAGCTCCAAGCCGTGCTCGCCGATGGCGTCGTCGGTGGCAATTTGCTCGGCGTGAATGGCGCGCGCCTCGGCCAAGAAATCGGCCGAGCCGAGAACCCGATCGACCGCCCAGGCTAAGTTGACGGCGGTCGGACGTGCCTCGCGAACTTGCTGCGCGGCTTGCGCGAACTCGACGTCGTCGGAAATGCGCGTGCGCAGCAGCGCGACGGCGTACGCGCCGAAGACGCCGATGCAGGGTGCACCGCGCACCGCCAGCGTGCGAATCGCCTCGACGAACTCTTCGACGCGCTGCGCGCGCACGTATCTGGTCTCGTGCGGAAGTAAGCGCTGATCGAGATAGCGCACCGCGTCGTCATCCCACGCGACCGCCTCAAACTCGCCGGAATGCGATGAGAGGCGATGGGTCAAACGCCGACTGGAACCTGCGTCGAAAAGCAGACGCGGCAATACACGGGCCGATCGCCGCGCGGACGGAACGGTACCGTCGTCTCGACGCCGCATGCGGCGCAAACCGCGTCGAAGCTGGGACGCGTTGTCGAGCGCGCACCACCTCTGTCGCCTGCTGGGCGCGACGCGCTTGGCGGCAGTCGCGGCAACGCAGAGGCTGGTTCGAAAAGCCCTTCTCGGCAAAGAATTGCTGCTCGCGCTCCGTGAAAACGAACTCGTTTCCACAGTCTTTACAGTTCAGAATTTTGTCTTCCAATGCTCGCTCTCCCAGTTGGTCGAGCGAGCTAGATGCGACCACAAGCGGTCAGTTCCTGCGGAACCCCGCGCGGGGCATATCGGCCATGATCTTTAGGAGCGCCGCCGCCGCCAGGGCAGCATCGTAGCCCTTGTTTCCGCCGCTGCGGGCGGCGCGCCGCTCGGCCTGCGCGCGGTTCTCGGTGGTCAGCACGCCGAAGCCGATCGGCGTGCCGGTGGAGAGCTCGACGTCCATAATGCCGCGCGCGCACTCGGCGGCGACGAAATCGAAGTGCGCCGTCTCACCGCGGATCACGACGCCCAGCGCCACGAGTGCGTCGAAGCGATCGGTGTTGATGAGATTGCGGCAGGCGAGGGGAAGCTCGAAGCAGCCGGGCACGTCGTAGACCGTGATATCTTCCGCCGCGACGTTGCACTCGCGCAAGGCGTCCATCGCGCCGGCCACCATCTCCTCGGCAAGATCGGCGTAGAAGCGCGCCGCCACGATGCCGAATCGCCGGCCGCTGCAGTCGGGCGTCACGATACGCCGACCTCGTCGATCATGTGTCCCATCTTCGAACGCTTGGTTTCGATGTAGTGCTTGTTGTGCGGCGTCGGCGCCGTCTGGAGCGGCGCGCGACCGACGATCTTGAGGCCGTATCCCTCCAGACCGTAGATCTTCTTCGGATTATTGGTAAGCACGCGCATCTCCTTAACGCCGAGATCGACGAGAATCTGCGAGCCGATGCCGTAGTCGCGCTTGTCCGCCGGAAGGCCCAGGGCCAAGTTTGCCTCGACGGTATCGGCGCCGCGATCCTGCAGTTCGTAGGCGCGAAGCTTATTGGCCAGACCGATGCCGCGGCCTTCCTGGCGCAAGTAAAGGAAGACGCCGCGGCCTTCCTGGGCGATCAGCGACATCGCCGCGTCGCGCTGCGCGGAGCAATCGCAGCGAATGGAATGCAGCGCATCGCCGGTCATGCACTCGGAGTGCACGCGCACCAGAATGTCCTTGCCGTTTCCGACCTCGCCCATGACCAGCGCCACGTGCGTATTGTCGTCGATGCTCGTCGTGTAGGCGACGCCGTTCCAAGTGCCCATCGTCGTGGGCAGCTCGAACTCGGCGATCTTGGAAACGAGCTTCTCGGTGCGCATTCGATAGGCGATCAAATCCTTGACGGTGATCAGCTTGAGTCCGTGGCGGTCGGCGTAGCTGCGCAAGCCTTCCAACCGTTCCATCGTGCCGTCGTCGGCCATGATCTCGCAGATGACGCCGGCCGGATAGAGCCCGGCCAGGCGCGCGAGGTCGATCGCCGCCTCGGTCTGTCCCGCGCGAACCATCACACCGCCGTCGCGAGCCGCGCAGCGGAAAAGTGTGCCCCGGACGCAAGAAATCCGCCGCGCGCGCCTCGGGATCGAGCAGACGTTTGATGGTGGCCGCACGATCGTGCGCGGAGATGCCGGTGGTCGTCAAACCGCGCGCTTCGACGGAAACGGTGAAGGCCGTTTCGTGCACGGCGGTATTCTCGCGCACCATCTGCGGAATGTGCAGTTCGTCGAGTCGCGCACCGACCATCGGCACGCAGATCAGCCCGCCGGCGTGCTTGCGCATAAAGTTGATCGCGTCGGGCGTGACCATCTGGGCGGCCATGACGAGATCGCCCTCGTTCTCGCGATCCTCGTCGTCGAGGACGACCACCATCTTCCCGGCACGCACGTCGGCGATCGCGTCTTCGATCTCGTCGAAGGGATCGTCGCGTCCGGCCAGCTGATCGCTCAGCGAGGGAAAGAGATGGGTCAGCCGCTGGAGCGTGCGATACGACGGCTCGCGGCGCCCCGAGCGCAGCAGCGAAATGGCCGACTCGGTCAAACCGGCACTCTCGGCGACCCCGGCGGCGGTAAGCCCGGCCTTTTCCATCGCGGCGTTCAGCAGATCGGCAAAGCGGCTCATCGCCCTCAAGCGTACGGCTGACTTAACAAATGTCAAGCCAATTAGTCGCTTGCTACGCTCGGGAAAACGCTTCCTCGCATACTTGAAACAGTCGTTTCAGTTATGCTAGGATAGCCCGTGTCGCGTACCCCGGACGAGGCCCGGCGCGCCGAGCTGCTCGACCGAGCCGTCGACTACGTCCTCGGCCACGGCTTGGCCGATCTTTCCTTGCGGCCACTTGCCAAAGCGGTAGGCTCTAGCCCACGCGTTCTGCTCCACTACTTCGGTTCGAAGGAGAACTTAGTTGTCGAAATCGTTGGGCGCGGGCGCGCCCGTCAGCGGGCTATGATGACGCAACTCAAGCTCACCGATCTCTCGCCGCGCGAGATCTCGCGGACGCTTTGGCGCGAGTGGAGCAAGCCCGAGTGGGAGCCGCTGACGCGACTCTCCTTCGAAATCTACGGACTGGCGCTGCAGGATCGCTCGCGCTTCCCCGGCTTTCTCGAAAACGCGATCAACGAATGGCTGACGGCGCTCGAAACGTGCACGCAGTTGCCGGGCTATAGCCGCGCGCAATCGCGCGCGCTGGCGACCGTCTTGATTGCCGGCTTTCGCGGTTTCCTACTCGACCTTTTTGCTACCCACGACCGCGCGCGCATCGACCGCGCGGTCGATCTTTGGCTTTCGATGCTCTATGCAGAATAACGGCGCGCGTCGCGGAGCGACGATCTTCGTCTTCGTGACGGTCCTCATCGACATGCTGACGTTCGGCATGATCGGTCCGGTGCTGCCGAAGCTGATCGCCGGTTTCGTCGGCAACGATTATGCCCACGCCGCCGAGATCATCGGGCTTTTCGCGACGGTCTGGGCGGTGATGCAGTTCTTTGCCTCGCCGTTTCTCGGCATGCTCTCCGATAAGGTCGGCCGGCGTCCGGTCATCCTGTTGTCCAATGCCGTCAGCGTGATCGACCTTGCGATCATGGCGCTGGCGCCGAACCTTTGGTGGCTCTTTGCCGGCCGCGTCCTCTCGGGTGTTGCGTCGGCCAATATGACGGCGGCAAGCGCGTACATCGCCGACGTCACGCCGCCCGAGAAGCGCGCCGCCGCGTTCGGCATGATTGGAAGCGCGTTTGGTTTGGGATTCATGCTCGGTCCGGCGATCGGCGGCGTCGTCGGCAACATCAATCCGCGCCTGACGTTTTGGGCGGCCGCCGCCTTCGCACTAATCAACTTGCTTTACGGGTTCTTTGTTCTGCCCGAATCGCTGCCGCGCGAGCGGCGCACGCAGCGTATCGAGTGGAAGCGCGCCAATCCGGTCGGCTCGCTGCGTCTGCTTCGCTCGCACCACGAGCTCTGGGGCCTGAGCTGGGTGAACCTGGTAACCTACGTCGGGCACGAAGTCTTTCCCAACGTCTGGGTCATCTTCTGCATCGCGGCGTTCGGATGGAGCACCGGCAGCATCGGCCTGACGCTCACGCTGGTCGGCGCGGTCGCCACGGTCAATCAGGCGACGTTGGTCGGTCCGGTCGTCAAACGCCTCGGCGAACGGCGCACGCTGCTGGCGAGCCTCGTCGTTGCGGTCGTTGGTTTAGCGCTGATGGGAATCAACAACGGCATCGTGTTTCTGATAGCGGCGGTAATTATTTCGCTACCGATGTACCAGGCGTCGTCGCAGGCGCTGATGACGCGCCGCGTCCGTCCCGAGGAACAGGGCGAGCTGCAAGGCGCGCTGGGATCGCTGCGCGGCATCTCGATGCTGGTTGGACCGGGAATTTTCACGCTGACGTTCGCGCAGTTTGCCGGTCCGTGGCGCTCGTTGGGGCTGATCGGCGCACCGTGGCTGCTCGCGGCGTTGCTCTACACGGTCGCGCTGGTCATCGCGTGGCGCGTTACGTCGCGCGCCGACGACGTCGTGCTTCCTGCGCCCGAGCCGGGGCCGACGATTTACGCCGAAGGTTAAGCGTTACGGGCCGGTGGCCATCGAAATTACGTTCGGACGCCGCGAACGAGTAGAAGGGCGATTGGCTTCCGTCCTTTCGTGCGTGGTATAAGTCGACGCCCTTGAACACGTCGTCGACGTACAGGACGCGCCCGCGTTCGGCGATGGACGGCAAAAGGTGAACTCCCGACGGTAAAACAATCGTGCTCGTCGGTTGGCCGGAACCCTCGGCATCCGGTGCATAGCGCTCAATACGGCCGTTTTGATAGCTATTGTCCGTGCTGGCGATATAGAGGTTTCCCTTCGCATCGGTCGCGATGGAGACCGCATTGCCAACATATCCGCCGGAAAAAACTCGCGTCTTCTTCGGGTTGGTAATCGAATTCGCAAACTCGTCGACTTCGGAGCCCGTATCGTCCACGAAAAGGTTGTCGGCTGCGTCGACGGCGAGGCTCTGCATCAGGTCGCGGTTTCGGAAAGTGGATGAGCTGAATCGGAACGGCGTTGCCGTTAGCCGTAGGCGTATAAACTGCGACGTCTTCACAGAGCTTGGGAACTTCGCGCTGCCGATCGTGATGACGCTCGGCGCGCGAGCAAGTTCCCGTCGTATAGATCCCGACGAAGAGGTATCCCGCAGCGTCGGCGGCGAGCGATGCTGATCTCGCAAAGCCGCCGCTGCGGCGGAAGCATAGCGAGTTCCGGGATCGTTATCTCGCGATCGGGCTGGTTTGAGTCGGGGGGAACTGCGAATACGCCGCTTCCATAGTCGTGCGATCTGAGTACAGGGTTCCGTCACCCGCGACGGCCAGGCGTGCCGCCGTACCGTTATAGACGAGGTCGGGCGTCGTTTCGGGAACGCCGCCGATGAGCTTGAAACGTTCGATCGATGGATAATGCGTTGACGTCGCGACCGAGATCCAGAGGTGGCCGGTGCTCCGCGCTGCGATCGCTTCGCGGCTCGGCCGATTGCGGCGCGGTGCGTCCGGCCGGTGTTACCGGCGCCTGACATGCCGTCAAGGGATTAGCCCGGAGTAGCGCGCTTTTCATTTCAGGCCTCCGGAAAAACGACGATCGGCTTGACCCTCGTTCGGCAAGTCACGATAGGCTCCCGGAACTTCGGCGAGAGAAACGAGCGTCGCGCCGACTTTTTCGGCGGTCACGATGCCTTGCTCGATCATCGCCAGCGAGGCGCGCGTATCGTCGGGGCCGCACGAATAACTTCGCCACGACGCGCAAGTCTCCAAAATAAAACCGCTGCGAGTCGATCGTCACGGGAACTTCCGGCGGAAACGGCGTGAACATCACCACCGTGCCGCCGGGCGCGGCCATCTCCACGGCGGTTTGCAGCGCGCCGGCCGTTCCGGGGCCGCAGATAACGACGTCGGCGCCGTCGCCCAGCACGCGGCGCGCATCGTTCGGATGCACGGCCGTCGCACCGTTACGCTCCGCGAGCTCGCGTCGTTCGGCAATGAAATCACCGCCGACGACCTCGGCGCCCATCGCACGCGCCGCCAAGACGTGCAGCACTCCCATGACGCCTAGGCCGATGACGTAACACCGGTCGCCGGCGCGCAGCCCGCTGCGCCGCAGCGACTTCAAGACGCAGGCGAGCGGCTCGACGAGCGATGCATCGGGAAAAGGAACGGTCGCCGGCAGCATCAGCGTATCGCGCTGGTTCTCGCGAGCGACGCGAAAGTATTCGGCGATGCCGCCGGGATCGATCTTGGTGGCGCGCCACGTCGCGCACTGAACGTAGTCGCCGCGCCCGCAGGCGCGGCACTCAAAGCATGGCGCGTGATGGTGCACGAAGACGCGGTCGCCGACGGTAAAATCAGACTCACCGCGCACCTCCGCAACGACCCCGGCCGGCTCGTGCCCCAGCACCAGCGGCGCTTTGCGGCGGATGTACCAAGCCATCACGTCGCCGCTGCAGATGCCGCTTGCCGCCGCGCGTACCAGCACGTCGCCGTCGCCTAACTCCGGAACCGGCCGCTCTTCGATGCGGATGTCGTCGACGTCGTAGAGCACCGCAGCCTGCATCGAACGTTCGGGCTCATGGTTGTATCATCGCTTTCATGCCTTCGCCGGCATCGAGCCGCTCGAACGCCGTGCCGATATCGTCGAGACGATAGACGTGCGAGATCAGCCGTTCTAGCGGCAAGTCGAGCTCGGCAATCAGCTCGTAGGCCGCGCGAACGTCCGCCGGCGTGAAGTGAAACGGCGCGAGCAGCTGGACTTCGTCGTAGTGTAGGCGCGCCGCCAGAAAGCTTACGCGCGCGTCGCCGGGCAGGCCGGCAAAAAACGAGACGCGGCCGCCACGTCGCACCAGCGACGGTGCGCTTTCCCACATTTCGACCGTACCGGTACACTCGATGACGGCATCGGCACCGCGTCCGTCCGTTCGCTCGAGGATGCTGCGCTCGATCGGCGCGCCGCGCGAGTCGATGCTCTGCAAGCCGAGCTCGGCGGCAAGCGCCAGGCGTTCGGATCGCCGGCCAAAGAGCAGCGCGTTGACGCCGTGCCGCTGCAGCAGCAGCGCGTGCAGGATGCCGAAACCGCCGTTGCCGATCACGGCGACGGTCGAACCGGGCTCCGGCGCGAGCATGTCCAGGGAATGTACCACGCATGCCAGCGGTTCCAAAAAAGCGGCCTGCGCGTAACTGACGTCGTCCGGTTTCTGAAAGCAGTTTCGCTCCACGATGCGCGGCGGCACGGCGATGAGATCGGCATATGCACCGAGGATCATGTCCGGCATCACCCGCTCGCAGAGTTCTTCCTGGCCGTGCAGGCACCAAAAGCACGTGCCGTCGGGTGCTGTATGCGTGCACATCACCGCATCGCCGGGAGCGAACGCCGTAACGCCTGCACCGACCGACTCGACGTCGCCGGAGAACTCGTGACCGAAGCGCGTCGGCATCGGCATCTTGGGATGACCGCGGCGATAGGTCTTCAGGTCGGTGCCGTCGGTTAGCGCGGCGCGGACCCGCACGACGATGCCACCCGGCTCGGGTTGCGGCGGCACCTCTTCGCGCAGTTCGATGCGCTTCGGCGCGACGAGCATCGCTACACGCACGCGAGCATTGCCGATCGAATGGGTTCTGGCAACGGACAACTTGTTTTGGTGCTCGCACCGATCGCCGCAACGATCAGCGTGAAAGCCGCGCCCGGCTCACCCGTTCGCTCGTTGAAGAACACGGTCTTCCAACGTACGCTCGAGGCGCCGACGCGTTCGATGTGCGTACGCATGCGAAGCCAATCGCTCATGAAGGCGGGCGCGTGATACTCGGCCTCGACGCGAACGCGCGGCAGCCAGAAGCCGTACTCGGTAAAAACGCTTTCGTATGGAAAGCCGAGTTCGGCAAAGAGCTGCATCTCGGCGTACTCGGCAAACCGCGAGTACGCGGCAAAATACATGATGCCCGCCACGTCCACGTCGGCCCACTGCACCTGCAGGCGTGCCTCGAACGTGCGCGCGCCGGCCGGCAGCGTATCGCGAAAGCGAGTCAATCGGTGTTCCTTCCTTGTTGAGCGTAGCGTGCTACCGGATCGGCTTCCAAATTGACGCGCGTTCCGGCCTCGCGGTCGCCCAGCGTCGTTCGCGCCAGCGTTTCGGGAATCAGGGCGACTTCGAACCATCCGTCGCCGGTCAGCGCGACGGTCAGACTCACGCCGTCCACTCCGACGTATCCCTTGGTCGCGATCATCCCGCGCAGCGACGCCGGCAGCTCGATGCGCGCCCGTTCCCCCTGGCCTTCCGGCGCGCGCGCCAGAACGCGCGCGGTTGCATCGACGTGGCCGTAAACGAAGTGCCCGCCTATTCGATCACCCAGCTTCAGCGAGTACTCCACGTTGACCCGATCGCCCCGCGCACGGTCGCCGAGCGTGCTGCGCGAAAGCGTCTCGGGAACGAGGTCGAACGCGATGAGATCTCCATCGACGGCCGTCGCCGTCAAACAGACGCCGTCGACGGCGATCGAGTCCTTCGGTGCCGGCTTCTCGGCATCGACGCCTTCGCATCGCACTTCCAGCCTGGCGCCTCCGGTGGCCAGCGGCTCAAACGTGACGACCTCGCCGCAATAGCCGATCAATCCGCTAAACACGCTCGAAGGTACCGCCGATCATTAGGTCGTCGCCGAGACGCTCGATCCGGTCGAATTTCGGACGCAGGTTCCTCTGCGTCAGTCGCTGCCTGAGAGAACCGCCACCGCGCGCTCGTTGCCGAGCAACTTCGGTGAGATCGCCCAGTAAAAGCGATCGACCGTCTCGGCGGCGATGAGCGCGGCGGCCAACTTCGGGCCGCCCTCGCAAAGAACGCTGAAAATCTCATGCGCGCGCAACGCTTCGAGTGCCGCAATCGGATCGAGTCGCGATGCGTCCGCTTCGCCGACGTAGAGCAGGTCGGCCGTTTCACGCAACGCGTCGAAGCGATCGCGCCGGCCGGCCGGCGCTAGGACGATCGTGCGGTCGTAGCCGGGTTCGCCGCCGAAAACGCGGCTGATTTTTGGAATCGGTTCGCTCTCGCACGCGACGACGCGGCGATACGGCCTTGCACGATGACGCGGCGGACGCACCGTAAGCTGCGGATCGTCGATGCGCACGGTGTTTGCTCCTACCATTACCGCGTCGAATGCCCCGCGCAAATCGCGCACGTACGAGGCCGTTCGATCGCCGGTCAACTGCTCGCGCACCCCGGGACGGCTTGCGACCGCGCCGTCGAGCGACATCGCCATCTTAAGTGCGACATATGGCCGGCGGCTCGCGCTCGTTCGCGCGAAGCTCTCGATGAGCTCGCGCGCCGCCGTGTCGCAGGTTACGGCGACAGCGACGCCACGCGATTGCAGGAGCGCCGCTCCACCGCCATGTTCGCTTGGATCGCGTGTACCGGCGACGACGCGCGCGACGCCGGCTTGCAGCAGCGCCTGCGTGCAAGGCGGCGTGCGGCCGACGTGCTTACAGGGTTCCAGCGAAACGTAGAGCGTGGCGCCACGCGCCTGCCCTCCGGCGGCGGCGAGCGCTTCAGCCTCGGCATGCGCTCCGCCGGCGCGCCGGTGAAAGCCCTCACCGATGACTCGGCCCTCGCGGACCACGACCGCGCCAACGGGCGGGTTGGGGGCGGTGCTGCCGATGCCGCGCGCGGCGAGCTCGTAGGCGCGCTGCAAAAAGAGCGCGTCCAGCGGCGTCAGTCTCTCGTCGGCGCTCCCCACGGCTGCTGGCTCTTCGTCACCGCGACCACAACGGCTTGCTCGATGCGCCCCCCCCGCGGCGCGGAGGGCGGCCGCGCAGTCACGGAGCGTCGCACCCGTCGTGCAGACATCGTCCACGAGGATTAGCCGGCTCGAGGTTACTCGGCCGGTCACGCACGAGAAGCGTCCGACGGCCGTCAGGCGGGCGGCGCGCGAGCGCCCGCGCTGGGTATCGCCCGCCCGCTGAACCAAGACGGCGCCGACGCGAGCGCCGGCCGCCTCGGCCGCTCGGCGAGCGATGAGTTCGACGCCGTCGATGCCGCGAACGCGCCGCCGCTTCGCCGTAGTCGGAACCGGGACGAGCAATGCGCCCGGATCCAAAAACGGCGCTAACCGTTGCGCTAACGCATCGGCAACGTCGCGCCGCCCATCCTTGAGCGCGAGGACGGCCGACCGAAGCGCACCCTCGTAAAATCCGGTCGCGGTGACGCGCAGGGTGGGAAGTCGAATTTGAATCGGTTCCCGGAGTGGCGCGCAGCCGGTGCAAAGGCCCCTGCCGAGCGCGTTGCAGCCGGCACACTGAGCGGGAAACACGGCATCGAGCAACGCACGCCACCCCACCGCTTACAATCACGGCCGCGCGGCGCGCGGCTAGGCGCGGCTACTTCTTACTGATCGCCACGCCGGGCGGATCTCTCAGACCCGTGAGCTTCTTGCTCGGCTTCCCATTGCCGGGATACGGATAGAAAGCGACGAGGCCAAGGTCAACATCGGCGCCGATGAGCGTCTTTCCGTCGATCGCATAACCCTGCACGTCGAACGAACCCTTGAGTTCGATCGTTTTCAGAATCTTACCGCCGGCGCCGTTCGTGATCAGGATCGCAGAATCGTAATACGCGCTTCCAAGATATTTAAATTGCTGATTCCCGACGACGACGTGCGTCCCGTCCCAGCGGATCGTCCCGGGGTAGCCAAACTGGCTCGCGCCGCCCTTGACGTCTATGAAGGTGAACTTCGACTTGCCTTTGGGCAGCTCGGCAAAGAAGTTTTCGTACGCGGGCGTTAGTCCGTCGACGAAGAGATTGCCCTTGTTATCGTAACCGCAGAAGAGCATGACCGAAATGTTCGGGTCGGTGTAATAGGTCGGATTGTTCTGCGCTTTCGGATAGATTGCGACTGAGCCCGGGCCGTAGGAAATAGAGGCGTAGTTGGAGACGGCGACGTTTCCGGTGACCGGGTCGACGTCGCACGACACCGCGTATTGCGATCCGTCGTCGAGTTGTGCGATCGGACTCTTGCCGCCGTGGGCGTACTCTACGATGCCAATTCCCGGCCTATTGTTCACGACAAAGACGTTGCCTTTCTTATCAGTGCAAATTCCGTCGGGATAACTCAAGTAGGTGAGCTTACCGGCCTTTTTCAGCGCGGGATAGGTGTAGACGTAGACCGCGTCGTCGGGGTAGCTGCTGACGTACATCAGATCGCCGGCCTTTGCCTCGGGATCCATCCACGATGCGCCGCCCGAGCGACTCGGGACGGCATCCATTCGGGAAACTCCGCCGCTCCTGTCGAGCGAGGCACCGCGGGCCGTAACGATGTGTGTGGAACTTTGAGATGAGCCGAAAGACCCATCGAACGACCGGGACCCACCACAAGCGGCTAGCGTCATCGCGGCGAGCGTCCAAAACGCGCCGCGCGCGAGCTGTAAAACTCTCACGGAGGTGCTCCATTCTTTTGCGGCAAGAAGTATCTGCACCATCGTTCGCCGGTGCACCACGGCCTCCTCGAAGCCGCGCGGGCTCGCTTACATGGATGCGAGCTTCGAAAGTTCGCTCACCAAAACGTCAGGTGGTATAAATCCGCGATAGATGTAGCGCACCACGCCTTTGCGGTCGATGAAGATGCTCTCCGGCAATCCGCCGACGTTGAACGTGGCGGCAAACTGACCGCCATCTACTGCCACACCGGTTGCGATGTCAAAACGCTGAACGAAAGCCTTGACGACACTTTCCGGTTCTTGTTCGTCGACCAGCAGCGTGGCGAGGTTCCCTCCGTACCGCTTGGTTTGCGCCAGGATCGACGGCAGCTCGCGCTGGCACGGCGAACACCAGGTCGCAAAGACATTGATGTATGCCGGCTTTCCGTGAAAGTCGGCGGTTACCGACCGGCCGTCGAGCGTATCGATCGCAAAGGGCGGCGCCAAGTCGCCGATGGCGACGTTTCCGGCCCGGCCGCGCTCCGGCACGTTCGCCCCACCCAGGGCGACGGCGACGAGAACGAAGAGCACGAACCTCGCGCGCGACACGGTTGGAATATACCCATCTATTCGTCCGTTGCGACCAGGGCGTTCTCAATTTTTGCCCCTGGGGAGACGGCGTAGTTCGCGCCGACGACCGCATCCCGCAGGTCGGCGCTCGCGCCGATCTGCGAGCCCTCCCAAAGAATAGCGCGCTCCAGCCGCGCCCCGGGTTCGACGGCGGCGCGCTCGCCGACGATGCTCGGCCCGACGATGGTAACGCCGTCGCCGACGCGCGCACCGGCACAGAGCCGAACCGGACCCTCGATGCGAACCTCTCGTCCGATCTTGGCCGACGGATCGACGCCGTTGGCCGGCGTCCCAGGTATCGTTATCACGCCGCGCAGCACGTCGTAACTGGCGCGGCGATATTCACTCGGAGTTCCGATGTCGGCCCAATAGGCGCCGCGCGCTTCGAAACCATAGAACGGCTCGCTCGCTGTTTGGAGCGCGGGGAAAACCTGCTTTCCGAAATCGTAGAATTCATTTGCCGGGATATGGGCGAAGATCGCCGGCGAGAAAACATAGACGCCGGTGTTCGCCAGCTTGCTGAGCTCGGTTCCCTTCGCCGGCTTCTCCTGAAAACCGACGATTTTTCCACGCTCGTCCAAGACAACTACGCCATACTGCTCGACGTCTTCGCATGAAACCAAGCCAATGGTTGCAATCGCTTGGCGGTCGCGATGAAACTCCAGGATCCGGTCGAGGCGCAGGTCGGTCACCTCGTCGCAGCCGATTACGATAAAATCGTCGTCGCCGAAATACTCCTCGATCTTCTTCACGCCGCCGGCGCTGCCGAGCAGTTCGGTTTCGTACGAGTAGTGGAGCGTTACGCCGAAGCGCGAACCGTCGCCCAGCGTGGCGACGATGGCGTCGGCGAGATAATGCACGTTGATGGCGATCTCGTCGAATCCGTACGATTTTAAATAGCGGATGAGGTGCGCAGCATTCGGTACGCCGGCAACCGGAACGAGCGGCTTGGGCACCGCTTTGGTCAACGGATAGAGGCGCGTCGAGAGACCGCCGGCTAAAATCATCGCCTTCACGAGTTCACCACGCTCTTGCGGGTCGGAAGAATCCCGAGTTCGTCGAGCGCCACGAGCCAGACGAAGCGAGGCAACGCTAGTTGCCGGCGCCAGCGCCGCGGTTCCTTGAGCAGACGGTAGAGCCACTCCAAACCGAGCCGCCGGAACGATTGCGGCGCCCGCGCGACTCGCCCGGCGACGACGTCGAACGATCCGCCGACGCCGATGCCGGCGCCGCAGCCCGTCTCGCGCAGGTGATCGGCCAGCCAGAACTCCTGCCGCGGCGAACCGAGTCCGGCGAAAAGCAACTTCGCACCGCTCGCCGCGATCGCCGCGACGACTGCCGGCGACTCGGCCTCGCTAAAATAGCCGTTGCGCGCGCCGGCGACGCGCAGCCCGGGATAACGTCGCGACAACACGGCCGCAGCTTCGGCGGCCACGCCCTCCGCGCTACCGAGGAAGTAAACGGGCAGCGCTTGCGCCGCCGCTTCGCGGCAAAGGCGCTCGATCAACTCGACGCCGGCGACGCGCTCGCGCAGTCCCGCGCCGCGCTTGCGCGCGACGGCCAACAGCCCGATGGTATCGCAGAGCGAGAGCGCGCTGCCGTTCACGATCTCCCGAAAGCGCTCGTCATTCTGCGCGTAGACCACCATCTCGGTACCGAGCGTTACCACTTGCGCGCCGCCGCTCGTACGCGCGAGTTCGACGATGCGTTGCGCGGCTTCGGTTGCATCAATTGGGTCGAGGCGGCAGCCGAGAATTTCGATCGGTTTCACCGCGTCTCGACGGGCTGCGACGCGTACGGCGTGAGCAGCGGACGCAAGCGGTCTGAGACGGAAGCGGGAATCTCGTCGAGCGGCAAACGGCACGATCCGACGTGGAAGCCCAACTGCGCCATCGCCCATTTAACCGGAATCGGGCTGGTCGTTGAAAAGAGCGCGTCGATGAGCGGTAGGAGCGAGCCGGCAATCGCGGCGGCTTCGGCGACGCGTCCCTGGCAATAAGCGTCGAGTATCGCGCGGTATTCGAGCGAACAGAGATGTGAGGCCACGCCGACGACGCCGTCGGCGCCCAACGCTAGGCAGGGCAAGAACAGATGATCGTCGCCCGCCCACACACCAAATCCCGGCGCTCTGTCGCGCAGGATGGTGCCGATCTGCTTCAGATCGCCGCTCGACTCTTTGACGCCGGCGACGTTGTGGTGGCGTCGCGCCAGCTCCAGCAGCGTTTCGGGCAGCATGTTGGCACCGGTGCGTCCTGGGATGTTGTAGATGACGACCGGCAAGCTCGTTGCGTCGGCAATAGCGCCGAAATGAGCGATCATTCCGCTCTGCGTCGGCTTGTTGTAGTAAGGTACGACGGCTAAAATCGCATCGGCACCGGCCCCTTGCGCGTCCTTGACGGCGGCGACCGATTCGCGCGTCGAATTCGTCCCGGCGTTGGCCATCACGATCGCGTCGCCGGCGACGGCCTCTTTGATCGCACGCCACAGCGCCACGCGCTCTGCCGCCGTCGAGCGTTTGGCCCTCGCCGGTCGATCCGGCAATGACTAGACCGTCGTTCCCGCGCGCGACCAGCCATCGTGCCAGCCGTTGCGATTCGCTCAAATCGAGCTCGCCCCGCTGGTCGAACGGCGTTACCATCGCGGTGTAAATTGCGCCCAAAGCGTGCGTCATGCCGGTGGATCTCCTGCGTCAAGCCCGAACTGCTCGTGCACCGCGCTCTCCGCCTGCACGATCTCGTCGGCAGGTACGAGCACGGAGATGGTGACGTTGCTGTCGGTACAATGAATGATTTCTACGTTGACCCGCGAGAGCGCGTCGACGACTTGGTGCACGACACCCGGCGCGGTGCGCATGCCGGTGCCGACGATCGAGAGCTTGGAGCAGCCCTCGCGCACGCGAACGGCCAGGTTCAGATCGCGCAGAAGATCGCGCAGTTCGGTGCCGCGATCTCCCTCGACGACAAAGGCAACTCCCGCTTGATTGATCGTCACTTGGTCGATCGAGATTTGCGCCGCCGCGACGCGCCGAAACATCTCGAGTTCCGTCTCCATGCGGCGGCTGGGCGATTCGATGTCGCCGCGAATGATCCGAAGCCACGTCACCCGCCCCGACGCGGTAACGCCGGTCACGGGCCGATGGTGATCGACGCCTTCGTCGACCAACGTGCCGCGGTCGGTATCGCAGGCCCTTGAGCGTGTAGCTCGTCCCGGTGCGGTCGGCGTAATGCGCCGCCTTGTGATGCATGACTTTGGCACCGTGCGAAGCCAGCTCGGCCATCTCTTCGAGCGACGCGCGCTCGATGGTGCGCGCACCGTCGATGCGCTTGGGATCGGCCGTCATCGCACCGCTCACGTCGGTATAGATATCGACCCGCTCGGCATCGAGCGCGTGCCCGATGGCGATCGCCGAGAGGTCCGTTCCTCCGCGCCCCAACGTCGTGACGGCACCGTTCTCGCTAACGCCTTGAAAGCCGGCGACGACCGGGACGACATCGCGCTCGAGAACCTCGCGAATCGCCCGCGGTTCGACGCGCAGAATCTTTGCGTCGCCGTGGTTTGCATCGGTGATGATTCCGGTCTGCGCGCCGGCAAGCGCGATCGCGGCGACGCCCGCTTGCGAGAGCTCATCGGCAAAGAGTGCCGCGGCGATCTGTTCGCCCGCGGCGAGCAGCAGGTCGGCGTTAGCGCCGTTCGTCTGAGTTGCGCCGCGCAACGCGAGGAGGCTGTCGGTGGCGTACGGTTCGGGCGCGCGTCCCATCGCCGAAACTATCGCGACGACGGCAAAGCCGTTGTCGCGCGCGTCACGGATGCGGCGATAGGCGAGCTCGCGCCGCTCGCCCGTGGCCACTGAGGTTCCGCCGAACTTCAGAACGGCGATTCGAGCGGTAGCGTTCACCGCGGCAGGTACCCTCGTTCGAGCAGCAGCTCCAAAATCTGAACGGCATTAGTCGCCGCGCCTTTTCGCAGCTGATCGCCGACGCACCAGAAGGCGAACTCGGTGCCGGCCGCGCCGGCATCGCCCGCTGCAGCAGAACGTAAACGCGCGACGTGAACCTCGTCCGTACCTTCGACCTCGCGCGGCGTCACGATCCCGTCGCGATGGAAGACGATCCCCGGCGCCGTTTCGTATGCGGCGGCCAATGCTGCGACGGTGACCGGGCGCTCCGTTCTTACGAATACTGCTTCGCTGTGCGCGGTCCGCACCGGAACGCGGACCGACGTCACGGCAACGGTAAGGTCCGGAAGGTCGAGCATCTTGCACGTTTCGGCGCGGATCTTGAGCTCCTCGGTGCTCCATCCGTCATCGTCGAAAGAGCCGACCTGCGGGACGACGTTACGCGCCAACGGACGCGGGAAGACCTTAGCCGGCGGCTCCGCCAGCCCCGCCGCGAGCGCGCGCTCGCCTTCGAGCAGCTCCTCGATTCCGTCTCGGCCCGCGCCGCTCGCCGCTTGATACGTCGCGACGTTAACCGTCAGCAAACCGGCGACGTCGCGAATCGGGCGAAGCGCCGTGCATAACACAATGGCCGTGCAGTTGGCGACCGGCAGCAGCCGGTGTTCGGCGCGCAGCGCGCCGGCGTTAATCTCGGGGACGATGAGCGGTACGTCGCGCTCGAGCCGGAAGGTAGCGCTGTTGTCGATGACGACCGAGCCGTTCTCGACGAGCGTCCGCGCGTAGCGTTCGCTGGCGTCCTCACCACCGGCAAAAAAGACGACGTCGTAACCGCGCAGCGCCTCGCCCGATGCCGGCTGCACGTCGAGGGCGTTGCCGCGAAAGCGTACCGCGGCCTCGCGCCGGCGCGACGCGAAAGTGCCGAGCGCATCGACGGGCAGGTTACGCTCCTCGAGCAGACGCAGGATCGTCTCGCCCACGGCACCGGTAGCGCCAACGACGGCGACCTTCATTGCAACGGCTCCCAAACGCCGGGTTCGTCGAGAATCGCATCGAGCCCGACGGTTAGACCGCGCCGGCGCCGACCGCGCGCACCGCCGCGAGCATGCCGGCGACGAAGGATTCACGGCTCAGAGAATCGTGGCGAATGGATAGCAGCTCGCCGCTGCCCCCAAAAAGCACCTCTTGGTGCGCGACCAGCCCTGGTAAGCGTACGCTGTGTATTGCCGGAGAGCGCGCGCCGGTTCGTTCCATTCGCGTCGCCGTCTCGCGCGCGGTGCCGGACGGCCGGTCCTTCTTGCCGGCGTGATGCATCTCGACGATCTCGGCGTCGGGGAAAAAGCGCGCCGCCTCTTGCGCGAAGCGCATCATGAGCACCGCTCCGACCGAGAAGTTGGGAACGAGCATCGCGCCGACGTTATGCTGCTGGGCCATGGCGTCTAAGGCCTTTCGCTGTTCGTCGCTCCAACCGCTGGCGCCGACGACGATATGGCAGCCCGCCGCCGCCGCCGCAAGCGAGATCTCGTAGCTCGACGGCTGGGTCGTGAGGTCGAGCACGACGTCGGGTTTGGCGGCTAGGAGCTCGTCGAGGCGTCTCGTAGATGCGCCGCTGCGCGTCGGCGACGCGAGCCAGACCGCAATAATATTCGCCGCTGCGCTCGAGCGCGTCGCGTGCGATTGTACCCATGCGACCCGTCGCTCCCGCGACCGCAACCCGCACTTTCTGAGCCATCTTTGCGCCTGCCGGATCGGCGTGCTGTTAGATTTTTTCGAGCGGCGCGTATTTGAGCATCAGCATCTTCTGGCCGACGTTCGGAAAGTCGATGGTGACCAAACCGTCGCCGCCGGCTCCTACGATGCTCTCGATGCGCCCTTCGCCCCACTTCGGATGACGAACCCGGTCGCCGTCTTTTAGCCCGAGATGCACGCCGGCACCGGCGGACTCGTGGATCGCGACCTCGCGCCAGCGGCCGCCGGCCGGACGCGGCAGCGGAATGCTGTCGCTTTCCAGGACCTCCAGCGCCGGAAGCTCTTCGATGAAGCGTGATTTTGGATACGCGTAAGTATTACCGAAGAGCGCGCGCCGCGCCGCATAGGTAAGATAAAGACGGTCGATCGCGCGCGTGATGCCGACGTAGGCGAGACGCCGCTCCTCTTCGAGCTCTTCCGGCTCGGTCAGCGTACGGCTATGCGGAAAGACGCCCTCTTCCAATCCGGTAAGAAAAACGTTGGAAAACTCCAGACCCTTGGCGCTGTGGAGCGTCATCAGCGTTACGTACGACGCATCTTCTTCCAGCGCGTCGAGGTCGCTGACCAGCGCGATGTTGGCAAGGAATCCGGCAAGTGACGGCTCCTCGTCGTTGGCCTCGTAATCGCGCGCCACGCCGATGAGCTCTTGCAGATTCTCGAGGCGCGCCCGCGCGTCGTGGGTATCCTCGCTCTGCAGCTCGCGAACGTATCCCGATTCCTCCATCACCGCCACGAGCAGGTCGGCGACGCCGCCCGATTCGGCGCGACGGCGCAAGTTCGAGATGAGCTCGGCAAAGCGCTCGAGCTCCTTGAGCTTCTTGGGAACCGCCGAACGCAGCAGGTCGGCACTGAAGATGGCTTCGCCGACCGAGACCCGCGCGGAGTTAGCCGCCTGTACGAGCGCCGCCAAGGTCTGCTGGCCGATGCCGCGCCGCGGCACGTTGACGATGCGCTTGAACGCCAGCGCGTCGGCGGCATTCATCACGTAGCGCAAGTAGGCGACGACGTCCTTGACTTCGGTGCGCGCGTAGAAGCCAACGCCGCCGACGATGCGGTACGGAATGCCTTCGGTAAGCAGCGCTTCTTCGAAGACGCGCGACTGGGCGTTGGTTCGGTAGAGCACGACGAAATCGCGATAGGCGGACCCGTCGCGCACGGAACTCTTGATCTTCTCGACGACGTAACGCGCTTCGTCGCGCTCGGTCGCCGCAGGATAGAGCGTGATCGGCTCGCCTTGGCCGCGCGTCGTGAAGAGTTTCTTGGGCGCGCGCGAGCGATTATTGGCAACCAGCGTGTTGGCGGCATCGAGAATCGTCGACGTGCTGCGATAGTTCTCTTCCAGCGTAAAGGTCTTGGCGCCCGGAAAGTCTTCTTCGAAGCGCAGGATCATGCGGTAGTCGCTGCCGCGCCACGAGTAGATCGACTGATCGTCGTCGCCGACGACGGTCACGTTGCCGTGGCGTCCGGCCAACAACGCGATGAGCCGGTACTGCGCGGTGTTGACGTCCTGATACTCGTCGACGAGGACGTATTGAAACTTATTCTGATATTTCTCGCGGGTCGTGCGGTCGCGCTCGAGTAGGTCGATGGTCCGCGCGATCAGGTCGTCGAAGTCGAGTGAGTTCGACTCGCCCAGCCGCCGCTGATACTCGACGTAGACGTTGGCGATGCGCTCGCCCACGAACGAGGTTTGGCTCTGCACGTATTGGTCGGGCCAGATGAGCGCGTTCTTCGCCTTATCGATCTCCGCCAGGCACGCCGAAGCCGAGAGCTGTCGCTCGTCGTAATCGAGATCGTCGAGAATCTCGCGGACGAGCTGGCGCTGGTCGGTATCGTCGATGACGGCGAAACTCGAGCCGATTCCGATGCGGCTGCCGTCGCGCCGTAGAATCCGCACGCACATGGCGTGAAACGTTCCAACCCAGACGTCGCGCGCCGGCGCGCCGACCATCGCTTGAATCCGCGACTTCATCTCGCCGGCTGCCTTATTCGTAAAAGTAACGGCGAGAATACGATCGGGAGCTACCTGCAGCTCCTTGAGCAGGTAGGCGATGCGATGCGTCAGGACACGGGTCTTTCCGCTGCCGGCCCCGGCGAAGATCAAAACGGGGCCATCAGTATGCTTAACGGCGGCAGATTGCACGTCGTTGAGAAATTCAGTTTCCAGGAGCATTTATAGCGGTTCGCCGCATAGGCCCGCAACGCCTGTTAATGCGATGCGCGTGCGACGTTTGCCGCAGAAACTAGCGCACGGCGCGGAGCACCCGAGCCCGTCGCTGCGCCATCGCGTAGGCTGCGGCGAGCAGCGCCAACGTCGATTCGGCGCCCATGTTATTGTTGACCGCTTCTTCATCTAGGCCGTCGTAGCAACCGCCGCCGTTAGCCATGGTCACGCCGCGCGAGTTCTTTCCGTAATACCACGCGAGCGCGACTTCGGCAGTCGCAACGTGCGCCGCATCGCCGGTACTGTCGAAAGCCGCGAGCTGCGCGTCGACCATCGCGTGCGCCTCGAGCGGCTGCTGGGCGTAGCGGGCGCGGCGCCCGCCGCGAACGTACCATCCGTCGTTACCAATGGGCACGTGAATGCCGTTCTCGACCGTCACGCTCTCGTAGAAGGCTAGAGCGGCAAGCCCCAAGGCAACGTAGCGCGGCTCGGCAAGCACCTGCCCCGCGCGCAGCATCGCTTCGGGAAGGCGCGCGTTATCGTAGGTCATCGCGTTCTCGAACCAGCGCCAATCGTCGGTGGCGGTGGCTTCGTAGGCGCCGGCAATCTCGGCGGCGAGATAACGCAACGCTTGCGCGTAGCGCTCGTCTTGTCGCGCCGATAGCGCGTGGGCGAGGCCGAGAGCGGCGTAAGCGCGCGAACGAATGTACTCCAGCTTATCGAGCGAAAGGATCGCGCGATCGAGCATGCGGGCGCAGACGCCGCGCCAGGTTTCGTTCGGCGCGTTGGCGACGCCATAGCCGAGCGCCCAGACGGCACGCCCGCAACTGTCGTGCGTTCCGATTTCGTCGAGCCAGCGGCGATCGTACGACATGAAGTTGTGGAAGCGGCCGTCTTCCAGCTGCGCGTGGTGCAGGAAGGCGAGGTAGTTGGAGGCGAGACGCTGGTTCACGCGATCCGAGGGCGCGAGCCGGCCGTGCGCCAGCGCGACCATAAAGGCGCGCGAAATATCGTCGGTGCAGTACCCGGTCTCGCGGTTGGGCACGTTCTTTACGGCGTGTTGGATCACTCCGACGTCGTCGGACAGCACGGCCAAATGATCGAGCGGCGGGAGCGCCGGTACGCTGCGCGACTTAGGCAGAGGACACCAGCTCGAGCGGTCCGCGCGGACAGAGCTCGCTGAAGAGCGCGCCGTACTCGGCGGACACGTGCGGCCAAGTCATCTGGCGGCCGAAACGATAAGCGCGCCGTTCGATCGCGCGCCGCAGCGACGGATCGTCCAGCAGGAGGTTCAGTCTCGCCGCGATCGAGTTTGCATCGCGAAACTCGCAAAGAAAGCCGCGATGGTGCGCGAGGAGCTCCTGCGCGTAGAGATAGGGCGTCGAGACGATCGCCTTGCCGCATCCAACGGCGTAGGCCAGCGTGCCGCTGGCGATCTGCGCCGGATTCAGATACGGAGTGAGGTAGATGTCGGTCGCGGCGAGGTAGCTCACCACCTCATCGAAATCGAGGTACTTGTCGATGAGCTGCACGTTATAGTTGAGCCCGAACTCGCGAACCATCGCTTGGAGCGATTCACGGTACGACTCACCCTCCTGGCGACGCACCACCGGATGGGTTTCACCGAGGATCAGATAGAGCGTTTCGGGGTGGCGCTTGACGACCGAGCGCATCGCCTCGATCGCATATTCGAGACCTTTGCCGCGACTGATGAGTCCGAAGGTCGAAATGACGGTGCGTTGACCGATTCCGAACGAAGCCTTCGCTGCGGACGTGTCTTGGAATGGGACGTCGGGCACGCCGTGATGGATTACTTGCAGCGTTTGCGGATCGATGCCGTAGACGGTCTCCAACAGCCGGCGCCCGGTTTCTGATAGGGCGACGACTTTCGTTGCCTGCTCGCAGAGCGCGCGCGTAACGCGCATGTACGATTCTTCGGGCTCGGGCAAAACCGTGTGCAGCGTCACGACGACCGGCTTATCGACGCGCGCGATAAAATCGACGATCCACTCGCCCTTGTCGCCGCCGAATAGTCCGTATTCGTGCTGGATGTTGACGAGTTCGACCGGCGAGCGATTGACGAAGTCCGCGGCGGCGGTGTAGCTGCCGCGTTCCTGTTCGGCGATGCGGGCGATTACTTCAGGTGAATAATGACGCACCTCGGCACCGGGCTCGTCGACGGCGATGACGGGGCTGGAATATCCAAAAGCGCGATCGTACGCATCGACGACATCCTTGGTAAACGTCGCGATGCCGCACTCTCGCGGAGGATACGAACCTAAGAATAAGGCGCGCGGCGGCAGCATGTGTGTAGAATTCCCTCCACTCTAACACTCTTTACCCGGCGTTAGAGGCGGGGTAAACCGGACGTTCCCTCGCTAGCCTGGCTTTCCCTCGGGCGGTTCTCCCAAGCGAGCGCCCGGTTGTAGCTTCACGCCGGGCTCGATCGTAACGCCATGGCCGATGACGCTGCCGGCGCGCGACGTGCGCTTTCGGGCCGATAATGGCGCCGCTGGCGACGATCGCCTCTTCCACCAGCGCGCCCGGCGCCCACGCTGACGCGTTCCCAAAGGACGGACTCGCGGATCACCGCGTCGGCACCGACGCTGCAGCCGCGGCCGAGTACGACGTTGGGCCCGATCCTCGCCGTGGCGTCTACGACGACGTCGCCGGCGGCGTGCACCGGCGCGATCACGCCGGGATGTTTGCGCAATGCCTCGCCGCCTTCGCCGCTGATTCCCGGCTCGATATTGAGCGGCATCGCGCCGCTAAGGACGTCGCGATGCGCGGCGAGGTATTGATCGGGACGGCCGAGGTCGATCCAATAGTCGGCGGTTGTGTACGCGTAGATCGCTTTGTTTGCGGCGATTACTGCGGGGAACGTTTCGCGTTCGATCGAGACCGGGCGCCCGGCGGGAATAAGGTCGAGAATCTCGCGCGCAAGCAGATAGGTGCCGGCGTTGATATCGTTGGTCGGCGCGTCGTCTTTCGGCGGCTTCTCGATGAAGGCGCTGACGCGTCCGGTTTGGTCGTGAACGACGCAACCGAAGGGCGAGGGATCTTCGACGCGGATGCAGTGCAGCGTCGCGACGCCGCCTTTTTCTTGATGGTATTTTTGCATCGCGCGCAGATCGAGGCTTGTGAAGATGTCGCCGTTGAGCACGAAAAACGGACCGGTGATGTGCTGCTCGACGTTCTTGAGCGCACCGGCCGTGCCGAGCGGCGTCTCCTCGATCGCGTAAATCACGTTCATCCCGATCTTCGATCCATCGCCGAAGTAATCGACGATCGCTTGCGGCATGTACCCGGCCGCCAGCACGACGTCGCGAATCTCGGCTTCGTAGAGACGCTCGAGCGTGCGCGCTAAAAACGGCACGTTCATTATCGGCACCATCGGTTTGGGCGTGCCGTAGGTCAGCGGGCGCAGGCGCGTGCCTTCGCCACCAACCAGGATGATTGCTTGCATTGCTGCGCTCTGTTCGCCTTATCAGTTGGTTTTGGCCTGCAGGTGCGATTTTGTTCGTTTCGGCGAGTTGTCGTTAGGGCGCGGCGGGATTATTGCCGAGTTATTTCGGGATACGCGGTGTTTGTCGGTTTAGCTTTTCGTTGCGTGTCGTTTTACGTTGCGCGTAAAAACGAATTGCAGCGTTGCGTTTTTCTTGAATGCCATACAGTTGGCACACAAATCGCATAGCATTTCAGTATGCCAAGAAAACGCTACGATTGGAACATTGTTCAGAAGTATCATGATGAAGGGCGCGGCTTCGTCAAATGCTCTCGGCGATTTGGTTTCACTCACACGGCCTGGATCAAGGCGATAAAACGCGCCGAATTGCGTACGGCGGACGTTCCTTTTGAAGATCGACGCCGAAAGTACAACTGGACAGAGATACAAGCCTATTATGATACGGGCCGGAGTTACAGAGCATGCAAAGCCCGATTCGGCTTCTGCGCGGCATCGTGGACCAATGCGGTTAAACGGGGGGATCTAAAACCGCGATCCTTCGGAATGCCGATTGCCGAGCTGCTTTCCGCCCCGAGCAGAAACCGGAAGCATATCAAGATGAGGCTTCTAAGCGCCGGCCTTTTAACTAACAGCTGCCAGTCCTGCGGCTTGGCTGATTGGCTCGGACAGCCGCTCAATATGCACCTCGACCACGTTAACGGCGTAAGGAACGATAACCGCCTCGAAAATCTGCGCATGCTCTGCCCGAACTGCCACAGCCAAACCCCGACCTATGGCGGCCGCAACCTGAAGCGGGCGGTCATTGCAAGGTCCAGCGCCGCGGGCGTGGTATAATCGCTCGCTACCGGTCCCGGGTAGTTCAGCTGGAAGAACGGCAGACTCTGAATCTGCATGTCGGTGGTTCGAGTCCATCCCCGGGAGCGCCCGGCCCTATCGTCTAGAGGCCTAGGATGCCGCCCTCTCACGGCGGTGACGCGGGTTCGAATCCCGCTGGGGCTATTTCTTTCGTGCCCGACCATTAAAGATCACGACACTGCAGGGCTTCGTTGAAGATAACTCAACAGCGGAGCCTCATCATTATTGTGGCAGTAGAGAACCGCGGACCACGCGGAGTCCGCGCGGCTTGTTGCTCAAACAACGGCAAGAATTCTTAGCTCTCGAGCCCAACGCGGACCTTAGCCTACTATGGGGCGAGCCTCGATCGTAAGGCGCCCGACCTCGGCGCGGCCAACGTCAGTCGCCTCCGCCACCGAGGCACAGATGGAAAAGAGCTTCTGCAACTCTGTTACCTCAAAGAGGCGCCGCACTTGGCTATTCATCCCGACGAGCACTAGCTCTGCTCCGCGCTGATGCGTAGCCTTGTGTAGTGTAATCAAGCACTCTAGAACGCTTGAGTCGATATAGTCCGTTCCTTCGAGATCAACGATGACAAGCGGCGCGCTAATAGCGATCGCAAAGGCGTCGGTGAGGCGTTGACGTTCGGCAACGTCGAACTCGCCTTCCAGCCGGATAATAAAAGCTGCCGGGCGTTCAGCCGCGGGTCGCTCGGGCTCGACCGATCTCATGTCTTATTCCCTCCAATGCGTTGTCTCTCAGAGAGCACAAAACGGCAACCTGGCCCGGCTATTCTGAATAGGGCGGGGCGACTTCCTTTTCTTGCGGCGTCCATCGGCCGATGCGTGAATTAGATTCCCGAGAGATCATGCAAAAGCTGAGTAGGAATCGCCAGGCGCGGTTCGATTGCATTACCCTCTGCTAGGTATTCCGCTCTGACGACTCTCGCGCAAGAGACTGCGATCTTCGGCGCAGCGGTCGAAGCGAACACGGCGACGATCGACGCATTAGCGTAGCCATTAGCCGCGGGCCTTTGCTATCTCTAGCCGTTCCGCGTGCTATAATCCCGAGGCCGTAAAGATACAACAAACCAGCTGAAGCAAGGGGACTGATGACGAATCACATATCGAGACTCTTTCTGCCGTTGGTATTCGTCCTATTCCTCTGCGCATCGAGTCTGGTCAGGGCGGACGTATCGTCGGGCACAACGAACTCCGTGATCCTAATACCCCCGCAAGCGATTAAATGGATGCCGTCGCCGATGCTTCCCCGTGTGCAGGTGGCAGTGATGGACGGCGACCCGAAAAAGCCCGGCTCCTCTTACACCTTGCGACTCAGATTACCCGATGCGTACACAATACCGCTGCACTGGCATCCTGATACCGAACGTCTTACCGTATTGACCGGCATCGTACTGTTCGGCGTTGGTGATAAAATGGACCCGACTAAAACAACCGCGCTCGGGCCGGGTTCGTTTATCGTTATTCCAGCGACAGTCCGGCACTGGGTAACGGCGCAGGGAGCTACGACCTTTCAGGTCAGCGGCATCGGCCCATTCACGGTGAACTTCGTCAAGTGAGCTTGCTGTCTGCGTCACGCATCGTCACGGTTCACTGCCGAATACTTCGGGGCGCATCCACGGTCCGGGCGTCGGTGCGTCTTCTCCGGGAACTGCGTGGACGAATCCGGGTGCTTCCCCGGGCTCGTAGAATGAGTCAGGCCGCGGATCGTTGAGAACCCAATATCCCGGTGCGAAGTCAGCGCATGGCCCGTCGGTCGCGTCAAAGACAACGAAGTGAGGCTGCATGTGCACGAACGTGAAGCGCAGTGTCCGGCTTTGGATGTACCGCTGAATCGGCCGCACCATCGATATCTGCTCCCGAGTGAGGGCCGGAACGCCTTGCTTGCCGATATTCTCGACGTCATAGCTCGTTTCACCGGGAGTGGTCCGCTGTTGGACTGTCAGGCAGGCAATGCCGTACTTCCCGACCTGCACCTCCGGATGCGGCGGCGGATGCGAGAGATCGTCGGCCGTTTGGGAAGTCGCATGACGAACGCAGCCCATGACGCCGAACAGAAGGGCTAAGGCACCCGCAGAGCGTGTCACTGATCGTGGAATGAGCCGCAGGGCACGAAAGCCCTCCAATGCGAAGTCGGATTTCAAACGGCGGGCATTTTCGCCACATGCTGGTGGCGCGGGCGGTCGTCGCCTACCCGCCCAGGTTACCGTTCGACTTCCGCTGCGGCTTTTTTCGTCCTTATACCGAAACGGTTTCCACGACACTTCTGGCTCCGTGCAACAAGCATCCAGCAGCGGAGCCTTTTTCGTTTCTAACTGGTAGGCTCCCTCACGGCTTTGAGCGGAACGCCCGCCTTAATACAGCACCGTGAGCGCCTACGTATCTAGAGCCTTATTCAAAACGATGGGAGCGATACGTTAGCGAACGAAGCGCCGCCCGTATACGCGGCGATAAGGCGCGCCGATAGGGACGAGGTGCCACATATGCGCGACGCGCATATACGGCCGGATAGGGCGCGTACCCGTAGCCTCCGCCGACGTAGCCGTAGCCTCCGCCAGCGTAGCCGTAGCCTCCGCCAGCATAGCCGTAGCCAACGCTGACGCCGACGCCGTAGCCGTACGGATAGCCGTAACCGTAGCGATAGGGGTAGCCCCGGTATCCGGTTCTGTAATAGCGGTTGCCCGCGACATAGCGGTTGCCTGCGACCACCCGCCCCGTCGCTGCCGGTCGCGCGGCTCCAACGTAGACGTGAGCCGCCGATGCCGGCGCCGCCGCGCCGAGTAACGATCCTGCGCCCAGAGCGCACGCCAGTAAGACGTTATGGAGTTTCTTCATGCTTTACTTTTAGCATCGTTGAGGCGAAAGCTCTCATTGGTAATGATTAGAAGCTTCTTCGAAAAGAGATGAGAGGCCAGATTACGCCGTCGCCGGACCGCAGAGTAACTTCTCGATCTCGATGGGTAACGTGCGCACGCGCACGCCGGTCGCGTGATAGACGGCCGACGCGATGGCCGATGCCACTCCCGCTAGCCCGATCTCGCCGACGCCGCGAGCACCTAGCTCGTTCACGCTTCGCGTCGGGATAATCGAGGAACGTGACGTCCATATGGGGCGTGTCGGCGTTCGTCGCAACGATGTAGTCGGCCAAGTTACTGTTAATCGGAGCGCCCGAGCGCGCATCGTAGTGCGTTTGCTCGAAGAGGGCCATGCCGACGCCCATCACGATCGCTCCCTCGATCTGGTTGCGCGCGGCGAGCGGGTTGATGATCCGCCCGGCATCGATGACCGTAACGACCCGATTCACGCGAAGCCGGGCAATTTCGGGCTTCCACGCAATCTCGACGAACTGCGCACCGTACGAGTGGAGAGAATATTTCGGATGCTCTTCGCCGAAGGTTCTCGCGGCTTTTCCACTCCCCGACACCATCGCAACGGACGCATTTCGCAAAATCTCGTGGAAGTCGATCTGCTCGGCGCGCAACCCATTGCGCGCAACGATCTTACCGCTCTCGAAGGACAGATCGTCAGGAGACCAATCCTCAAAGGGTTGCTTTGGCACTGTCGTCGCGAGACCAATCGCCGATTTCATCGCGGCCCGCACCGCATCCAGGACGGCCGGGATGACGGAGGACGTCACTAGCGAGCCTCCGGAGGTAGGTCCGGGTGGCAGGCGCGTGTCGCCCAAATCGACGACAATGCGGTCGATGGGGATGCCGGTTGTTTCGGCGACGAGCTGGGCCAGCACCGTGTACGTGCCGGTGCCGATGTCCTGCGTTCCGATCGCAACGCGAGCCGAGCCGTCAGCGTGAAGCTCGACACGGGCTTCCGCGGCGAAGCGGCCTGCAATCCAGGAGCACCCCGACATTCCCCATCCGAGCATAACGCCGTCTTTGCGCATCGATCCGACCGCGGGCGAACGCTGCGACCAGCCGAACTTCTCCGAGCCCACCGTCAGGCATTCGGCGTAATGCCTCGAGGAGAACGGAACCTCGAGCGACTGATCTCGCTCCGGTTCGTTGTGCAAGCGAAGCTGCACGGGATCGATGCCGAGTTCGATCGCGAGTTCATCGTACGCAGATTCCGTTGCGAACAGGCCGGGGACTGCGCCGGGCCCGCGCATCGCGGTCGGCGACCCAACGTTGCGCCGAGTCTGTGCCGAGGTCACGAGCAGGTTCGGCGTTCCGTAGAAGTACGGCGTCGCTTCGCCGCAATTTTCATCGTATTCGTCGAGCATGCTCGCATCGTTGACGGCTTCGTGCCGCAGCGACGTGAGGGTCCCGTCACGCTGCGCGCTCATTCGGACTCGTTGCTGCGTGCGCGCACGGTGACCCACGGTCTGGAACATCTGCTTACGCGTCACGACGAGTTTCACCGGGCGACCGAGGTTGCGCGCAGCCGCCGCGGCCAGCGTCCCATGCGTCCAGGGCCAGAGTTTACCGCCAAAGCCCGAGCCAAGATATTTCATAACGATCCGCACGTTCTCACGAGGTACGTCGAGGATCTCGCTGATGACGTTGCGATGGTTGGCTATCGCTTGCGTCGTTTCGTAGAGCGTGAACGTGTCGCCATCGTAGATTGCGAGCGACGCATGCAGCTCGATCGGGTTGTGCGTTTCGGCCGGGGTTACGTAGGTTCGATCGATTTTGACGGGCGAAGCGTCGTAGGCAGCCTCGGGATCCCCACGCCGGCTGGCCTCGGTTGGCTCGTCGTCTCCGACGAGCGTCGAGTTCGACGTTGGGAGCGGCCACGTCCGCGTACGTTATCTCGATGAGCGCAGCGGCCGCCGTTGCATCTTCGAACGTCTCGGCGACAACGAGCGCCACATATTGCCCGTAGTAGCGAATGACATCGTCGGCAAACGGCGGCCGTGCCTCGTCGATCGCGCCGGCTTCCGGCGAGGGCTTGTAGAGCGCCCCGACGTTTCCACGATGATAGATCTCGATGACGCCGGGCATCTTCCGAGCCTTCGAGATATTCAGTGCAGCAATGCGGCCGTTGGCAATGGTGCTGCCGACGGGCACCGCATAGGCGACGTTCTCCCGAGTGTGATCGGAAGTATACGCTGCAGTTCCGCTCACCTTGAGCGGTCCGTCGATGCGCGCCAAAGATCGACCGACGATCTTCATAGCCATTGGCTACGCGACCGCCGTGGCTAGGCTCAAAGCGTGAACGAGGCAGCGCTTCGCTAGCTCGACTTTGAAGCCGTTCTGTGACTGAGGTTTCGCATCGCTGAGAAGAATCCGCGCTGCCTCGGTAAAGCGCTCGTGCGTCGCCGGTTGCCCTTGTAGTGCCGCCTCCACGTCGAGGTTGCGCCAAGGTTTGGTGGCAACTCCGCCCATCGCGACGCGCACGCGCTGCATCGTACCGTCGCTCACGGTGGCGACGACCGCAGCGGACGCAAGCGCGAACTCGTACGAGGCCCGATCGCGCAGCTTGAGGTAGATCGATCTCGCACCGGCGGCCGGCGGAGGCAAGGTTACCGACGTCACCAGTTCGCCCGGCTCGAGGATCGTCTCACGCTCCGGCGTTTCGCCCGGCAGCAGATAGAAAGCGTCGATCGGCACGCTGCGATCGCCGTTTGAGCCGGTGAGATGAACCGTCGCTTCGAGCGCGGCGAGGGCGACGTTCTGATCGGAGGGATTCGTGGCAATGCAATGCGCGCTCGTACCGAGAATCGCGAGGTTACGATTGAATCCTCCGATCGCCGCGCAGCCGCTCCCCGGCGATCGCTTGTTGCAAGCCATCGCCGGATCTCGAAAGTAGACGCAACGCGTGCGCTGCAAAAGGTTACCACCGGTCGACGCCATGTTTCGCAACTGCACCGACGCGCCCGAGAGCAACGCTTGCGAGAGCAACGGATAGTCATGCACTACGTCGGGATGATGGGCGACGTCGGAGTTACGCGCGAGCGCGCCGATACTAAGCCCACCATCCGGCGTTCGCGTCAACTCGGCCAGCGGAAGAGCGTTGATATCGACGACCTCCGCGGGGCGCTCGACGTCGAGCTTCATCAAATCGACCAGCGTCGTGCCTCCGGCGAGAAATCTGACGTTGTTGCGCGAACGCCGCAGGGCATCCGCTATGCTGCGGGCGCGGCTGAAGGTAAAGGAGTTCATGTCTTCGCCTTGCGCACCGATTGTATCGCAGCAACGATATTCTGATAGGCACCGCAGCGACAGATGTTGCCGCTCATACATTCAGCCACGTCGGCATCCGATTGCCCGCAGGGCTCGTCTAATAGCGCGACCGCCGACATGATCTGCCCCGGCGTACAGTAACCGCACTGGAATCCGTCGCGTTCCACGAACGCTGCCTGGATCGGATGTAAGTTGTCCGGCGTCCCCAGGCCTTCAATCGTGGTCGATCGTCGAGCCCTCGTGCATGGCCGCAAATGAAAGGCACGAATTGACGCGACGCCCATCGACATGTACGGTGCAAGCGCCGCATTGGCCGTGGTCGCAGCCTTTCTTCGTCCCGGTGAGCCCGAGCGTGTCGCGCAATGTATCGAGCAGGGTCGCGCGCGGGTCGACCGCCAGCTCGACCGGTCTTCCGTTGACCGTAAAGGCAACCTCCACGCGGCCGCTGCGAAGCTCCTGACTGCCCATGAGAAAATCCATTAGTTCAAAAGGCAGTCGCTCCTATCCGATTCGCACCACCGTCCGAGCATGGGCGAGCCTGGCCGGGGGCCTCCCAAAGAAAGATGAGCCGCTAAAACTAGCGGCTCATCGTTTCGCGGACTGCCAACAGCCTCAGCCGTGTAGCGTCCTACTTGTTAGTTCTGCGATCTACTTCTTGCTGGCGTTGACCAGGATCTCGGGATGATAGCCCGTCCAGCACGGCGTGTCGAGGATCAGGCCGGAGCCCGAGCCCGAGCAGTAGAACGAAGAGTCGCCGAAGTTCACGAACACGCCGTTTAGGTCGGCGTTGCTGCCGACGAAGCCGCCGTTGCCGTCAGCCGAAACGTTGAGCGAGTCGTACCCACACCCGCCCGGTGACGTGAAGCACGCCGTGTTCTGGCCGATCGGATTGTATCCCGCGTCACTGGTGTTGAACGCTACCGTGACGACGGCTTTGGCGGGAAGCGCGACCTGCATCGGGCGGAAGTTGAACGAGATCACGTGCGCGATCCCATTGTCGCACAGCTTGTCGCCCTTGCCGACGAACTTGCCCGCATCTTGACCGGTACAATTTACGTCATCCTTCGACGGGCGATACGGAAGGTTAAACGTCCTCGTCTGGGTGGCAAGTAGCTCGCCGACACCAGCCGGACCGCTTGGCGGATTTGATACCGCGTAAACCTTCAGGGTGATTGGAACCGGGAACGTATCTCCGGGTGTTGACTGACAGTCGTCGGAATACCAGTGACCGCTCTCGCAGCCCCACGAACTCATAACGACCGAGACTCTCTTGAGCTTATTCGCGCCGTGCGTGAAGACAAGCCCGTCGCCGAGCTCCTTAGTCGAGCAGCACTCGAAGCCTTCGCTCGAAATATGGCTGCTAACTTTACTCCCGGTTAGCGCGACGACGCTGTCATAGACCGTGCCGCTCGTGACGTGCACCGCGGGAATGAAAGCGCTGTTCGTCTCGGGATGAACGGCGAAAACGGTATGTTTCGACTGCGCCTTCGACTGCGACTGCGACTGCGCGGGAGCGAACGCTCCACCAGGCGACGAAGAGACGTTACCGGGACCGAGCATGCAGCTAACAAAGCCGCAACGGTAACGCATGCAGAGAAAAAGCCATGCCTTTTAAGACATCCTAACATTAATGTTCCTTCCTTGCGATCCCTTACGCGGAAACGCAGCTGTATCTTTACGTGTCTAAACTGGTGGAGTTCGCGCGTCGGCGGTTCGCCGCTTTAGCAAAACCGGAGTAAGTCTAGCAAGGACTTAACGTCTTCGGCCGCTGATTGGTTCCCGCAAAGGGGCGCTGCTACTTATGTCGACTGCGCCGCCGAACAAGAATCGAGCTGCGCCGCGTGCTTTTCTTGCCAGGACTGCGTGACGTGCAAGTACGTATTCGCGGTGACCGCGATCGTACTCTGAGGCCCTAACGACGTACAGCCTCGACGGAAAACTCAATCGAGCCGATCGTCAAAGCCGGCCTTCGATAATCGGGAAGTCGCAAGCCGCTAGCGATGTTGCGCTAAGCTGACCGTCGCGCCCCAGGGCTGGCCGAGACCGCCGATGGTCTGGGTGGGCGTCCCGCCCGCGGGGTAGTTCCAGAACCCGACGCTGCCGCCGTTGGCGTTGGGCGCAACGACGGTCGAACCCGCAATCCAAAACTGCACGGCAAAACTAGAGCCGTCCAGCGGAGTGGCGCCGACCTCGGTTCCGCTGCTGCCGGAAATGCTGAACTGGTAAATCACGTTGGCTTCGTAGTCTCGAACGGCGACGTAGGTGCCGTCCCACTGAACGCCGCCGGGGTATTTAATGTTCTCGTTGAGCACGATGTTGGTAAACGTATGACCGCCGCGGGGAAGCTCGGCGATCACGAAGGCGCCGCTCTTCATGCCCGTGACGAACAAATTTCCCTGACCGTCGTAGCCGCAATACTGGTAGTAGCTCATGCCGGGATCTTTGAACGTCTTTCTCTTGCCGCGGGCTTTTTTGTAGATTGCGAGGTTGCCCGGCTGGCTGCCGGGCTTGCTGACGTTTGCGACGGCGAGATTTCCGGTTACCGGGTCGACGGAGCAGCCCCCCGGATCTTCGCCGGGATCCTTCAAGATCCGAACCGGGCTCGTGCCGCCGTGGGCGTACTTGAAAATCTCAAAGCCGGCATCGTCGGTGATAAAGACGTTGCCCTCGCGATCCGCGCACAGACCCCACGGCCGCACGAAACCCGTTAACGTTCCCACTAACGTTCCATCCGGGTACGAGAAAACGTAAACATCATTGGTTTTCAAATCCGAAACGTACAGGAGGTCGATCCCCGATGCGCCGGGCGCCATCCAAGAGCCGGCACGATCGAGATGCGCGATGGGCGCGGCGCTGCCGGAAGGAATCGACGGCGAGCCGCAGCCGGCAAGAACGACGGCCGCGCAAATGCCAAACGCATAAGAACGAGCGCTCGAGATAAACATACGATCGACTCTTCCGTTTAGGCTGCGCGGAGCCTTTCGAGGGCGAAAAAGTTTAATTCCCTCGAGGAGGCGTTGCTTAGTGCCGTTCCGCGAGCACATCGCCCGTTTCGATGTGCAGTTGCGCGTCACGCCAGCGGACCGCGTTTCCGGCGAGCCCACAAGCCCATACGGCAATCCCGAAAAGATCGCGTGGCAGCACGAGCCATGCCGGGGCAGTCGCGACGCCGAGCGCGCGCGCGGAAACGCGCTGCAAGGCGATGCGTGCGAGCGCTGCAGCGAGAAGCGCCGCTACGCGTTTCGGATGCGGCGCGAGCAGGAACGCGAACAGCGCAAGCGGCACCGGATAGGTGAGGAACATACCGGCGTAACCGGCCGGCCGTACCCCGCGAATCGTCCGATGCCAGCGCAACTCGTGGTTCCAGAGCACCGCGAGACTCGAGTCCGACACGATCGTTCGTACGACGTAACGCGAGATCACGACGCGCAGACCTCGGGCGGCAACGTAATTTCCCAGCATGAAGTCGTCGGCGAGATGGGGTGCGAGCGCCTCGAAGCCGCCGATTGCGGAGAGAACCGTCGAGCGTACCGCATTCGTCGGACCTAAACAGTGTCGCGGCGACCCGAAGAGTCGATTGACGAGCACCGATGGGATGAACTGCTCGTTCATGAACATCGCGCCGAGTTTTGACGAAAACGTGCCGTCCGGAACGCCGGCGAAGAGACAGGTCACCACACCGACGCCCGGCTCGTGCAAGGGCGCCGTGACGGAGCGAACGTACGCCGGCTCGACGCGCGTGTCGCTGTCGGCCAGGATCAACACCTTGTGGCGCACGAGGCGCATCATCGAGAGTACGTTCGCGATCTTGGGGTTACGCGCGCCGGGCAACTTCACCGACGTCGATCTCGATGTTCCGATCGGGAAGCGCCGCCGCCACGCGCTGCGCGATCGCCAGCGCGCGATCGTCGGCGCGCGCGACGCCCAGGACGAGTTGACAAACAGGATAGTCCTGCAATGCAAACGCACGCAAGTTTTCCTCGAGACCGGGTTCGTCACCGTGCAGGGGTACGAGCAAACTGACCGCCGGCAGGTCGCCGACGTATGTCCGGCTCGGTTTTGCGCCGTCCGAAGCGCGCAACGCATACAATTGCGACGGCCGCATAACCGATCGCCGCGATCGTAGCGACATCGAGGCGCCGCGGCCAGGACACGCGCAAACTTCACGCGACGCCGTTCGCTAGACCGTAGGAGGCGGGCCTTGTTTCTGTATGCGAGAAAATTCCGCTGTGATGCGGGATCGTCGATGAAGCCCAACTGGACGATGATGGCCGTCACCTACGGCGTGCGCCAGCTCTACCTTTCCGTTCAGGATTCGCGTTCGCCAGTGGGGTCATTTGCCGGCGGAACGCGGCGCGACGGTGCTGATCACCAATCACCAGCACATGGACGAAGGGGAAACGATCACGGCGCGCACGTTTTTTCTGCACCCGTGGAAGCCGCTGGTCATGTGCAACTCCCGCCGCACGTTCGAGACGGGATTCATCGCAGCGGCGCCTTCCGTGGAGCGCGCGGTTCACGCGCGGCGTGAATCTGAGCGGCCTGTGGGCGCGCTTACAGCATCCTGCCGATCGAAAACCATCTCTTCTCACGACCGCTCATCAGCCTGGCCGAAGAGCTACGTGCCACACATGGCGATCTGCCGATTCGAAGCGATCTTGCCGGCCGAAACGCTCGCGCCGTTGGGCCTCGGAGGGCGCGTCGCTGAGCGACCTGTGGAGGCTCGCCAACTTCATGCGAGCCCAGACTTGGGTGAAAGTGGCGAATCTCAAGCAGCCTTTCCGGCGCGAAGTGCTCGAGAACCTCCGCACCGTCGACCGAACGCGACATCGCGGCTATCGTCGAACGGGTGCGGACCGGTGCAACGTTCTACGTCACGCCCGAAGGCGACTTCAGTCGCGACGGCCGCATGCATCCATGCGCAAGGGAATCGTCGAGGCCCTCGCGCCGTTTGCCGACCTCTGGCTCTGCGCGGTCGCGTACGACCCTTTCCGGGGCGGGCGGCTGTCGATGCTCTATCGCGTGCTTCGTACGCCGGCGCCGCCGATATCGGGACGTCGCTGGCTGCGGCGCGGCCGATCACGACCTCGGCACTCCTGGCCACGTTTCTGAGTCGACGGCCCGAAGACGTTCGCGGCCCAGGACGCCAGTGCGCGCGGTGCGCGAGCAGCTCGACTCGCTGCCCGGGAACGTCTTCGTCGATCCCGAACTGCGCGTGCGTCCGGAAGCCGCGGTAGTCAACGCACTTGACGACGCTGCGAAAACGCGGTACGCTAACCGGCGACGGCGAACGCTATCGCCTCACCGCACATCGAACCGACGAACGATTCCCGCACATCCCCGACATGATCGCGTTCCAACGCAACATGCTCGACGAGACGCTCGCGTCCGCCCGGCGGCTCGCGGAGCGCCTGACGCGCATCCTCAGGACGCTGTCGCTTCGAGCCGGCGTTCGCCGGCCTGTACTCGCCGCGCCCGCAAGTAGCTGAAAAACTCGCCGCCTTCGCGCAAGCGGCGCACCATCATCTGGCGGCTCGTGATCATCTCGGCGACGATCTTGGCGATCTTTTTCGGCCGGAAGTAGAACTCGCGGTACATCCGCTCCACCGAGTCTTCGATCTCGGCGGTCGACAGCGTGTCGTAGCGTAACGTCGACGTCTGGATGCCGTCTCCGGATACCAAGTCGTCGCGCGCGAACCAACCGTTTGCCAGCGCTTGATCGTAGAGCTCCGTTCCCGGGTAGGGCGATGCGATCGAAACCTGAATGGTGTGAGGGTCCAGTTCCTTCGCGAACTCGATCGTTTCGCGAACCGTCTCGGGAGTGTCGACCGGCAAGCCGATGATGAACGTGCCGTGAACCTTGATGCCGAGATTGTGGCAGTTCTTCATGAACTTGCGCGCCATCTCGAGCTTCAGGCCTTTTTTGATGCGGTAGAGAATCTCTTGGTTGCCGGACTCGAAGCCGACGAGCAGAACGCGCAAGCCGTTGTCGCGCAGGGTCTTGAGCGTGTCGTAGTCGACGTGCGCGCGGGCGTTGCAAGCCCAACTGAGGTTCAAGCGCTTCATGTGCTTGCTCAGCGCAATCGCGTAGTCTTTTTCGTTCGTCAGCGTGTCGTCGTCGAACATGTATTCGCGCACCTTCGAACCAAAGATTGCCTTCGCTTCGTCGAGGTCGCGACCGACCGCCTCGGGGCTCTTGTGGCGGAAGACGTGGCCGCCGATGGTTTGCGGCCAGAGACAGAACGTACACTTTGCCGTGCAGCCGCGACCGGTATACCACGAGACGTACGGGTGCAGAAGGTAGCCGTTGTAGTACTTCGTGACGTCGAGATGTTCGGCGTAGATCGGCAGCACGCTCGGCATCGCGTCCCAATCGTGGATCTGCGGGCGTTCTTCGGTGCGTTTTAACTCACCGTTGGCATCTCGATACGAGAGTCCGAGGATCTCGTTCCACGGCCGCCCTTCGGCAAGTTCCTTGCACGTGTAGTCGAACTCGTTCCGGCAGACGAAATCGATGATTTCGTTCTCACGCAACGTCTGCTCTGGAAGCACGGCGACGTGCGCACCGATGAAGCCAACCTTGATGAGGGGTCTTGCGCCTTGAGCCGGCGCGCGCACTCGACGTCGTTGGGGAGCGACGGCGTGCTCGTGTGCATGATCACGAGATCGTGATCCTTGGCGATCGCGAGCACGTCGTCGATCGTCTGCCCGTGAGGGGCCGCATCCACTAGCTTGCTGCCCGGCACGAGGGCGGCAGGCTGAGCCAGCCACGTCGGATACCAGAACGAGGTTACCTCTCGCTTTGCCTGGTACCGCGCGCCGGCGCCGCCGTCGAAGCCGTCGAAAGAAGGTGGGCTCAGGAACAGGGTTTTCAAAGACGACTTCCTCCTACAGTTCGAAGTTGCAACTCCCTCGCGCCCGCACGCTATCCCTTCTCGAAGCAGGGTGGGCCGCGTCCGAGGCTTACGCCCCGTACCGAGGCCATTCTGCTCCGGAAAGGAAACGAAGGCGGCCGACTTCAACAGCGGCTGCGAGATTGCGATGACGATGCAAGAACGATTATCGTGCTACGCGGAAGTGAATGTATGAAACGTTGGATCGGTCTAGAGGCTGTTATCCTACGAGGCCCGTACGATATTCTCTAAAACTATGCATCCGCCAAGTCTCCGGCGTCTGCCTCTTGCGGCGGCGCTCGTTACCCTGGCAGTCCATCTCGCCGGCAATCCGCATTACGGCTTCTTCCGCGACGAACTGTACTTTATCATCTGTGGCTTTCACCCAGCGTGGGGATACGTCGACCAGCCACCGGTCGCGCCGCTTCTGGGAGCCGGCTCTCAGCTCTTCGGCCACTCGCTCTTTCTCCTGCGTCTGATTTGCGCGGTGTTTGCCGCGGCATCGGTCTACACCACCTGCTTGTTGGCCGCCGAACTCGGTGGTGGCGCGTTTGCGCTGTTCTTCGCGGCACTGATCGCGGCACTCACTCCGGTCCTCATGGATTTCGGAACGAAGCTGTCGGCCGACATCATCGGATTGTGGCTGTGGCCGCTGGCGGCGCTCTACGTGCTGCGCATCGTCAAGGGAGCCGACCCGCGCTGGTGGCTGGTCGTCGGCACGATCGTGGGTATCTGCGTCGAGAGTAAGTACACGGTCATCTTCTTCGCCATAAGCATCGTCTTTGGTCTACTCGTGCTTCCGCAGCGGCGCGTTCTCTTTACGGCGTGGTTCGCGGGTGGCATTCTCGTTGCGGCGCTCATCGCGCTGCCGAACTTCCTGTGGCAAGCCGCGCACGGCTTTCCGATGTGGACACTGTTGCTCGCCGCGGCGCAGTATAAGGACGTCCCGCTCACGCCACTGCAGTTCCTCGTTACTCAACTGCTGATCACGTATCCGTTGCTCGCGCCGGTTTGGCTGATCGGCTTGGCAACGCTGTTGCGCCGCAGGGACGTCCGCTTTCTGGGCATCGCGTATCTCGCATTGATCGTCCAGATGATCGTTCTGCACGCAAAGCATTACTATGCGCGGCGACGTCTACCCGATACCGATTGCCGCGGGTGCGGTCACAATCGAAGCATGGACGGCGCGCGCAACCCTCTGGCGCCCCGTGCTCGCCATCTACGCGCTGATTGCCGGCATTGCTCTCGTTCCGCTGCTGATGCCGGTTTTGCCGGAACGCACGATGTCCGCGTACGACCGCGTGCTGCAAACCATGCTCAGGCAAGAAGTGAATCTTGCCGTCACCGAACACACGCAGATCGGCAACTTGCCTCCCGATTGGGCCGACATGCACGGCTGGCGAGGAACTGGCGCAAGCCGTCGCACGCGTCTACGACTCGCTGCCCCCGGCCGAGCGCGCTCAAACCGCAATCCTTGCAAGCAACTACGGCGAGGCCGCCGCGCTGGATTTTTATGGTCCGCCGTACGGCCTACCGCCGGCGCTATCGGGCCACAATCAGTATTGGGTCTGGGGCCCGCGCGGCTACAGCGGCAACGTGCTCATCGACGTTCATGGAGACTGCGAAAATAAGGCACACCTCTTTCGAACGCATCGCATCGTCGCCCACTTTTCCAATCCGTGGGGGCGACCGTTTGAAAACGGCTTTCCGATCTCGCTCTGCCGCGGAATCACCATGCCGCTGAGCGTCTATTGGCCAAAGCTTCGCAGGTTTATTGAGGCGAAAGGACGCCTGCGTGCAGGCCTTGTGGCCTTGATGGTGATTCGGGCACCTTCGGCTTGCCGTCCGACCTAGCGGGCATCCTCGCTTCTTCCGCGTCGCGGGCCTCTCTAACATTTTCTTAATGGAGCGGATGAGATCTCCCGACGCTCCAGCACGCATTGCCGAGGTGCGCCGTAAATCTCATCGACTCTTAGCCATTTGGTGACGAATTACGCGGGGCAGCGCCGACCGAATCGTGGAAGCCCCTGACTCACTGTGTCGATCCTTGTGCGAGCTCTCGCAGGCTTTTCCGCAATCCTCTGCTTCTTGCCGGCGACAGCGTGGCCGGCCACGACCTCACGGGAGGAGAGTTGGGAAACAGAGGTCGGCCAGCAGCGCTATATGAGCGTACATGCAGCGCGGCGAGATCGTTTCGCCGCAGTCGCCGCTCTACCGGACGCTCGCCCCAATCGCAAACGCCATTGCAACGGTTGCAAACCGGCAGTATTTTGCGCCGTTTCATTTCATATTGCTGAACGAAGAGACCCCAAACGCATTTTCGATGCCGGGCGGCAACGTCTACGTGACGACCGGGCTTGCTGTCGTTTCTTAAAGAATAGAGACCAGCTCGCGGGCGTGATCTGCCACGAGGTCAATCACGACATCCACCACGACATGTACGCCGTCTACCAAGTGACGCAGGGCGGCCGATCGCCGCAAGATCCCAACGCGGTCGCCTACGAGCGCGCCGCCGAAAGGAATGCCGATCGCGCCGGTGCTTACATGTGCGCGAAGGCCGGATTTAATCCGTGGGGGATGGTGTGGAACTTTAGGCAGCACCGTCAAGCGATGGGTGTCGGCAGCAATGGCGGCGCCGATCACCCGAGCGACGCGCAGCGCGAAGCCGATCTCGTCGCGTTATTCCAAAGCCACAAAGCGACGTTTGGAAGATTCAATGACGATGTCGCCAGCGCAGCCCCCTAGGCGTGCCGCGACAGATGGCGCAAAGTCAATATCGCGGGGTATCCGCAGCATCCCCAGCAACAGTATTATCCGCAGCAACGGTATCCTCAATATCAGCAGCAGTATCGCAGCAGCAATATTCGCAGCAGCAATATTCGCAGCAGCAGCAGCAGTATCCGCAATACCCGCAGCAGATCCAGTATCCAGCAATATCCGCAGCAGCACAGGAGTATCCGCCAGCCGCCCCCACTGTTATCCGGGCTGTTAGCCTCGCCGCCGGGGAGCTGCCGGTCGATTGGCGCAGCGATGCGATCGCGCAGACTCCAGCCCGTAATCGCTACGGCCTCAAGCCCGTCGTCTTCAAGTTGCCGTCGGCTGCTCCCTACATCTATATCAACGACGAGGATTTCGTCGTCCGGCAAATGCGGGACTTCTTAAAACCCCGAACTCGGCGAGCTCGAAACATAAAGCGGGGCCGGCCTCACCGGCCGGACCCGCCTCAGGGGTTTTACTCGAGGCTTCTAATCGTTGTCGTCGTTTCGCACAGGTAGCCTTACGGCCTTATGCGAGCCGCTGAGCTGCTGGTGCAAGTAGTATCCCGCGGTCGCGTACTGCGGTGGAAGCGACGTCGGAGATGGAATCGGGGTGATTCCCAAGGTAGCGCAAGTCATGGTCGGCGGAGAGCTGGGCGACGAAATCTCCGCAAGCGACGGCGGGTTCGGGGGTGCGCCATGGAGCTTTCGTTCATCGAGCGCGTCGAACAGATCCGAGGTCGATCGGTCGCCGTCGGCCGGCGACAGGCCTTCGGCTACGCCTTTCGCCTCGTTCGGCAACGAGGCTAAGGTCGGCAGCCCAAAGAGGTCTTCGATGAACTTCGAGACCGAACCGTGATCGGCGAAGTCGTGAACGACGACGCCGGTCTTCGAGAACGGCGAGATCACGAGCGCCGGAATTCGAACGCCGTCGCCACATGCGTAGCCCTCTTCCGGACCGCTGCGGTCTTGTGGACAAGTCTGTCCGATAGCTCGGCGGCGGCACATGGTCGTACATGCCTCCGCTGTCGTCCCACGTGATGACGATGGCCGAGTCTTTCCAATATTTGCTTTTCGCGATCGCGTTGATCACTTCGGCGAGATAGGCCTCGGCAACCTGATGATCGGAGCTGCCGCTGCCGGGATGGTCGTCATCGCCGACGTAATACTTCTTGCCCGACGGATTGTTCGTAAAGATGGGGTCGGCCGGGACTAAACCGTAGGTATTTGCGTTGCCGCCTTTCACCCAGAAAACGCCGGAGGACGGCAGCTTGCCCCGCCTGATGTCTGCGATCAAGCCGTTGCTTTCCGTATTGTCGCGTAGGCTGCGCTTGTTCGCAAAAGCGGAGTGTGCGTTATTGATGTAATCGAAGTAGAGCGGGGCGGTATGATGCGCGGAAAAACCTGCATTGGCCGTGTACAGCCCCTCTTCGTACCAAGCCCACGGGATGGATTCGCGCCGCGCTTTTCCTTCCTTAGAAATATCGCGACCGATGTAGCCGACGACTTTCGACTTCGCCGCAGCTTGATCCATTGCGGGGTTAAGCAGCACCGGCATCGTGGCGTAGCTTTGGAACTGATTGGCATCTCCCGAATACGTTGTCACCGGCAGCTTTAGCTCCGACGGAGGTGGATTGTCGTCGTTTGAGATCGGCACGCCATCGGTGTAGCCGCCGCCGCTGGGGTACGGCTGCGAAAGTGTGCCTTCACCGGCCGCGACCTCCGTTTGTCCGGTTTGACCGGCAAAGAGCTGAACGTTGCTCGGCGTCGAGTCGCCCGTCGTCGCCTGGAAGTAGTGATCGAAGAGCGTAAAGTTCTTTGCGTAATACCAGAGATAAGGCACCGTGTCGCAATCATAGACGCCCTCGATAGCGATCGATTCGTTGTGCTGCTCGATTTGCTGTGGGCTCGGGGTCGGTCCGAGCACGGGTTGTCCGGCCTCGACGTCGGACAGAAATGCATCCATCTTGCCACGGTCAATCGAGAACTCTTGGTCGTAACGACCGTTATTGCCGCCCGAGATATCGGGAGCGTCCGGAACGTAATTAGCACTGTTCGGATTGGCTGAGATCAAGAACGGACGTTGGCAGCCCAACGTCTGCGGGATCGTACTGGCAATCCGTTTCTTGCGCGAGATACGTGCCGAGGTTTTCCACGTATTGGCCGTTGATCCCGGGGAAGAGTCCGAAGATTTGATCGAAGGTGTGGTTCTCTTGAACGAGCACGAAGACGTGTTTTATTTTGGATCGAGCCAACGCGGCTCACGCGCCGGCGGGCCGCCTCGTCGGCGATTTGCTGAGATGCGGACGGCGCCCCTTCGAATGCCAGTCGGCGTCACCGAGGAGCTCGCTCCTCCGCACGCCATTAGGGCCCAAGGACGCCGTCGCAATAACGACGTTTGACGCTAAAAGACGCATCGTGATAGCCACCTTCCAGTCTTTACTTAGCGGGCCTAGACTTCCAAACTAATGCAAGGCGAGCCAGCCGACAATGCGGAGACCAGCCGCGTTTTAAAAGCTGGATAACGAACTCTTAAGATGGCTATGGAATGCTTATGCGGTCTTAACTTCCAGACAAAGGGCGAAGCGCAAGGGCCCTTGCGTCTAGTCAATCGTAGTGTGCCGCCGTGCACGCCGAGAAACGACTCTACGTAGCGGAGATTTCCTGATGGACGGCTCCTTCTCGTGTTCTTCACATCGTATTCTTCTTTGAGTGCGAGCTTCAAACAGCTCTTACTATCTCGCGCTGAGGAACAAGACTAAATAATGCCGATCTCGGAATATCAGCCGGGGACACGGTTCCCCGGCGTCATCGGTCGCACGATCGACGTTTCCAAGCCGGCATGGCCGGCGCCGAACCGAGCCCGAGAGGGGGCGCCTAACGTACTCTTCATCGTTCTCGACGACACCGGCTTCGGACATCTAGGCTGCTATGGCAGTCCGATCGAGACGCCGAACATCGATAAGCTCGCGGCGGCGGGCTTGCGCTATAACAACGTGCACACGACGGCGCTATGCTCGCCGTCGCGCTCGTGCATTCTCACGGGACGGAATCATCATTCGAACCACCTCGCCTGTCTTACAAACGGTTCGACGGGCTATCCGGGCTCCGACGGCTACATCCCGTTCGAAAACGGTTTTCTCTCGGAGATCCTCTTACAAAAAGGCTACAACACCTATGCGGTCGGTAAGTGGCACCTCGCCCGGAAGAAACGATGACCGCAGCAGGTCCGTACGACGAATGGCCGCTCGGACGCGGCTTTGAACGCTACTACGGTTTCCTCGGCGGGGACACGCATCAATACTATCCGGAGCTCGTGCGCGATAACTCGCAGACGGAACCGGAGAGGACTCCGGAGCAAGGCTATCACCTCACCCCTGATCTGGTCGAGAAAGCGAGGGCGATGATCGCCGACGCCAAGCAAGTCGCTCCGAACAAGCCCTTCTTCATGTACTTTGCAACGGGTGCGATGCATTCGCCGCACCACGTTCCCAAAGAATGGGCGGACAAGTACGCGGGCAAGTTTGACGCGGGTTGGGACGCGTACCGCAAGCAAGTCTTCGAAAACCAGCGACAACTCGGGATTGTTTCTCCCAATACCGTCCTGTCGCGCCACGACCCCGACGTGCAGGTCTGGGATGCGTTACCACAGGACGAGCGGCGCGTGTACGCGCGCATGATGGAAGTCTTTGCCGGCTTTCTCACCCACACCGATCACTATATTGGCGAACTCGTCGACTTCCTAAAGACCATCGGTGAATGCGACAACACGCTGATCATGCTGGTCTCTGACAACGGTTCAAGTGCCGAGGGTGGTCCGCACGGATCGCTTAATGAGTGCCGATTCTTCAACAACGTCCCCGACACGATCGAAGCGAATCTCGCGGCCATCGACGAACTGGGCGGACCGACGCTCTTCAACCATTTTCCATGGGGCTGGACCTTCGCCGGCAACACACCCTTCCGGCGCTGGAAGCGGGAAACTTACCGAGGCGGCAGCAGCGATCCACTCATCGTCCATTGGCCCAGTGGCATCAAGTCACGCGGTGAGATTCGCACGCAATACGCGCATATCATCGACATGGTCCCCACGGTTTTGGATGCGATAGGCGTCGAACCGCCTCGATCCATTCGCGGCGTCACGCAGTCTCCGATGGAAGGCGTAAGCTTCGCCCATACATTTGATAACGCTTTGGCTCCCAGCGATCATATGACCCAATACTTTGAAATGATCGGGCACAGGTCGCTCTATCACGACGGGTGGCGCGCGGTCTGCCCTTGGCCGGGAACCTCCTTCTCCGAATCCGGGCGAGGACTGGGGGTGCCAATCACCTATGACATGCTTACAGAACTCGATGCAAAAGGTTGGGAACTCTACAATGTCATCGAAGATCCGGCGGAGACGAAAAACCTCGCCGAGCAGGAGCGAGCCCGGCTCATCGCTATGATCGGGATGTGGTACAACGAGGCGGGCAAGTACAACGTCTTGCCGATCGATAGCCGCGGTACGCAGCGCATCGCCGAAGAGCGCCCGCAGATCGCGGTCAACCGCTCGCGCTACATCCTGTTTCCCGGGACGCAATCCATTCCGGCGTCGGCAGCGCCGCGTATCCTCAACCGGCAGTACTCCATCACGGCCGAAGTTGTCGTACCGGCGGAAGGCGCCGAAGGAGTGCTGCTCAGCATGGGTGGGAACGACGGCGGCATCTCGCTCTACCTTCAGGATGGCAGACTCTGCTTCGCCTACAACTATCTGGCGATTGACCATTTTTACGTTCGGTCGACTTCAGCGGTTCCATCAGGTCGTCACTTTTTCAGCATGGAGTTTCAACCAACAGGTGAGGCCGATCCAAAGGGCGGCAAGGGAACGCCCGGCACCGTGGCGCTCGCCATCGACGGCATTGAAGTCGCCCGCGGCGATTTGCCCGTCACGACGCCGATTCGTTTAGCGCAGGGCGGCGCGATGCTGGTCGGCGCCGACACGGGCGCTGCGGTTACGCCCGAATACGCGCCGCCATACCGTTTTACCGGTACGATCGAACGCGTCATCGTCGATGTGAGCGGCGAGCACGTCGTGGATTATCAGGCCGAAATGGAGGTCGCGCTTGCGAAACAGTGACGACGGCGTCGAACTTCCGCACGCTGCACTACTTCGATCGGGGCGTTTTCTGTTCGGTGATCGAGTTGAATCGATGAGCGTGGAGCTTTCCTCATGAGCCATACCGGTGGTTTGTATAACTTTGACGCGCGAGAGATCTTCACGTTTCTCTTCATAATGCTCGGGCCCGTCAAGCTGCTCGCGCCCTTTGCAAAGCTCACCGCGACGAGCGACAAGGGCGAACGACGCTCCTTGGCACTGCGCGGCACGCTGATCGCCACGCTTACGGTTCTCGCCGCGAGTTTCATCGGGCAAGCGATGTTGGTGAAGTGGAGCGTGAGCCCTGGTGCACTTGCGATCGCTGGGGGAATCCTCTTTTTCCTCGTTGCGCTCTCTTTGGTTCTCGATCCATACACGGAGCATGCGCCGGCGCAAGGCGCGCCTGGGGCACCCGATTCGATGCGCGCCCTGGTTCGGCAACTCGTCCCGCGAATCGTGACACCGTACGGAATCGCCGCCGTTATTCTGCTTCTGACGCTGATGCCGGAACGGACGGTTACCATCGTTGCTATTCTGATCGGCATCATGATCTTGGATCTCGTCGCGATGCTCTTCGCTCGAAAGATCTTGGCGGTTGTAGCGTTCCCACTTCAGATCGTGGGCACGGTCATGGGAGTGTTGCAGGTAGCGCTCTCAGTTCAAATGGTTCTGTACGGCATCCGGCTCGTCGCCGCCCAAAGTTTCGGCATGAAACACCCGCTGTAGAGCGGCACGCGCGCTACACTCCGCGGTAGCGGAACTGACCGGATTGCCACGCGCACGTACTGCGATCCCGCATTACGAAGTCCTCGCAGCCGTCAACCTCGGGGTTGAACTCTGCGTTACGCTCCTTGGTCGCGGGCCAGTCGACGGCAGGATCCTGGCGCGCTGCGGCTCGCGCCTTTACGTAAGAAAACTGTGGGCTCTTCGTTAGCTCGTTAAGGGCCTGTGCCAATCGTTGCGCATCCGTCACATCGTTAAGTATACACGATGGCCCGGTCCCAACGTCCCTTCTTGAATGACCGCCGGCGAGACATCGAGAAAGCAGGGCGCCATGGACCGACGCGCCCTACGACCAATCCTGCGGCGCCTCAGCGTTGCGGCGTTTGCCGCTCTGGCCGCCCTGGCATCCCTGCCGGCCTTTGCATCGGAACAATCCGACGTGGTCGCAAAAATCCACCAGTTCATAGACGGCTTCAACCGCGGCGACGCCAAGACGGCGTTGGCGGCGTGCGCCCCGAGTGCCTCGATCATCGACGAGTTTCCGCCGCACGAGTGGGAGGGCGACCATGCGTGCGCCGAGTGGGCCAACGCCTATGCGGCCGACGCGAAGCGTAACGGCATTACCGACGGGATCGTGACGCTCGGCGAGCCGTGGTACCTCAGCGTAACCGGCGGGCGCGCCTATGCGGTGGTTCCCGCGAAGTACACCTACAAAGAGCACGGCAAAGCCGTCACCGAGCAGAACTCCATCTTTACCGTTGCTCTCAAGAAGACGTCCGCGGGCTGGCTGATCACCGGCTGGGCGTGGTCGAAGCACTGAACGAAGATACTCGCCTCAGCGCCTTCGGCTACAAGCAAGAACTCTCGCGAGTACTTTCGCTCTTCGATAATTTCTCGGTAGCGTTCAGCTATTTAAGCCCGATGGTGGGGATTTATTCCCTCTACACCCTCGGGCTTGGTACCGGCGGCCCGCGCTACATCTGGACGATTCCGATCGTCGTCGGACTGATGCTGCTCGTCGCGCTCGTCTTCGGTGAGCTTGCCAGCGAGTATCCGCTCTCGGGCGCGCTCTATCAGTACGGCAAGTATTGCGTCGGAGCGCGTTACGGCTGGTTCATCGGATGGATCTACGGGTTTGCGCTTGCTGGCCACCGTCGCATCGGTCGACTCGGGCGCCGTCGGCTACGTTGCCGCCCTCTCGAACGCGTGGTTCGGGACGCATTTGGATCCGGCAAATCACGCCGTGATCTTTGCAATCGCCGGCGCGATTATCGTGCTCTCGGCGATCCTCAACGGCATCGGCGCGAAGATCATGGGGCGTGTCGCGCGCTTCGGCGTGTACGTCGAGACCATCGGGACTTTCGGTGTCTTTGCCGCGCTGGCGATCTTCGCGTTCCACCAGCCTCTCGGCTTCATCTTCTCCACGCAGAACGTCGAGTTTGCCGCACACAATCCGCTGCACTTGGATTTCGGCGGTCATTGGTGGACCGGCGCGGCGCTGGTCGCCGTGCTCGCCAACGTCTACATTTTCTATGGCTTCGAGTCGGCCGGCGACATCTCCGAAGAGACGCTCGAAGCGCAACGCCAAGTGCCCAAAGCAATGCGCAACGCGCTGCTTTATGGCGGCATCGCCTCGTTCGTCCTCGTACTCGGGCTCCTGCTCGCGACGCCCACCTCAGGCATCGGCGGCGTCGTCAGCGGCGGAATCAACACGATCCTCGCAGCGCTGCCCGTCTGGTTACAAGACTTCTTTCTGGTGATGGTCATCGTCGCGTTCTTCAGCTGCGGCACCGCCGTTCAAGGTGCGGGCGCCCGCGTCGCCTTCGCGCTGGCGCGCGACGGGGCGCTGCCGTTCAGCGCGAAGGTTGCGGCGATCTCGCCCCGCCATCGCACCCCGGTCAACGCCATCCTGATCGGCACCATCGTGCCGTTTCTCTTTCTTCTGCTGGTGCTGATCAATCCGAGCAGGCCGGTTCACATCCTCTGGTTCGACTACCCGGCAAACGTCAACGCGCTCTACGCGCTCGTTTCCTTCGCAACGTCGGGCATCTATCTCGCCTTCTTCCTCACCGTGCTCGGCGCGCTGGTCGCGCGCCTGCGCGGCTGGAAGCCCGCGGGCGTCTTTACTCTCGGCAAATGGGGAGTTCCGGTCACGGTCGGCGGCGTGCTCTACCTCGGCTTGATGCTGCTCGACATCGTCTGGCCGAGCTCGCTCTCGAGCGGACGCGCCGTCTTCAACTACGGTTGGATAACGCTGCTGATAATGATCGTCATCGTCGCCGCCGGTGCGATCTACGAATCGGTTGCGCGGCCCGACCGGCGCATCGCGCAGCACCGAAGACACGATGCTTAGGCGCCCTCCCGGACATCGCGGCGTCGCCGCCGCGCGCGACATTCTCGAAATCGTCGCAATTCTCGTAGCCGGAATCTGGGCGCTCTACGTCTTCGTGTACGAGCAGCGCCTCAAGCCGGCCGGCGAGCCGCCGTCGGTAGTGTTTACCGGATCGCTGCACCGGCTGGGCGAGCACGCCGGCCTGATGCAGTTCGGCTTGCACGGCAACGTCCTCAACAACGGACGGACCGACGTTTCGATTATCGCAATTGGCTTTGCGGCCGACGGGCTGCGCTACGCGCCGCTATCGAAGCCGTACGTCGACCGTTCCATCAACAGCGATACGATCTATCAGCGCGACGCGCGCGTTGCCTCGCGCACGCTCGTCTACCGTCTGGTCGAGCTTACGCGGCTGGCCGAACCCAAGTACGGCGGCGGCTTCCGTCTGCACTCCGGCCAAGAGGTTCCCTACTCGGCGACGTTCGCGGTAAAGAGCGGCGAACTTTGACGCGATCACTCTTTACGGAAGCCTCGCTTACACAAAGTTTGACGTCAGCGGCGGCTATCCGACCAAAGTCGATCACACGCCCACCGGCGCCGTCGTCTTCAATTCGACCAACGACAGCCCGAACTACAGCTCGCTGGAAGTTACCCTCGACGAAGTCTCTCTGTGGTAGCGGTCTAGCGCGCGTAACGCAGCTTGGAGCGGGCTCGCGCCTTCTCCGCCTCGACCTCGCGGTCGCGCGCCGGCGCGTGCGTCACCAGCGAGGAGAGCAGTTCGCGCGCCGCGGCGGTAACTTGCTCGACGGCACGATCGAAGGCAGCCTCGTTAAGCTTGGAAGGATGGGTGAATCCGCTGAGCTTGCGCACGAACTGCGTGGCCGAGGCGCGCACTCTCGGCCTCGGTCGCCGGGGGCGAGAAGTTGTGCAAGGTCTTGATATTACGGCACATAGTTATCATCCGCTTCGAGAATGTCGAGAATCTTGGAGAGTTCCGGGCGCACCGCCATCACTGGATGGCGCCGGCGAACCAGGTTTTGATCGTCGGGCGACATCCGGTCCACCACGAACGTTTCGAACTTGGCGTTCAACGCCGGCGCCGCCGAAGGATCGATCCTCGCTGCGAGCCATTGTTGCAGCGCGGTTTCATCGGTGCAATCGGCAACGGCTTGGCGAAACTCGTCCATGTCGAGTCCCAGACGCCTGACGATGTAAGCGCTAAAGCCCCGCTCCTCGTTGACGTAGTTGCCGGGATTGCCGCCGGGAAGCTCGGCGCGCAGCTTGTCTACCGTTCGCGGCAAGAAATAGAAGCCGAGCAAAGTCTCACGCGGACCGCGCGGCGCGTGCTCGTGAAGATCTAAGGGAGTCATACCTCCTAGGCTGCACGCCGGCGACGGCGAAGGCGGCTTGTTCGGCTTGTTCCCTTGGCTGGTTCTTGTGGCAGCCCTTCGGCGTCTGCCCGCACTTGCGCTTGTTCGGCTTGTTACCCTTGGCTGGTTCTTGTGGCAGCCCTTGGGCGTTTGTCCGCACTTGCCGCCGCCACCGCCGCCGTACCGACCACCGCCGCCGTTTTGCTGCCACGGTTGGTCGTCGGCGGGGGAGCATTTTGCGCGAGCGTCGCGCCGGTAGTCGCGAATGCTGCGATTACGGAAAGAATGAGTACGCGGGAAAGAGTCACCATGAGACAGCCACCTCCTCGTGGCCCCATTCTAGCAGGCTTCTGGCCGGCGTCTAGAGTCGGAACGTTTTCCAGTCGTAACGCGTGAAACCGCGCCCGGCGTCCTCCCAGCCGATGCGGTAGGCTTTGCCGATGCCTTCCTCGTCGGAGAAGCCGACGACGCCCACCGGGAGCGTCTTCTCAGGACGTACGTAGCGCAGCTCCGTCGCCGGGATCGTTTGCATGAACGCCGCCAGAGCGTCGTCGCCTTTCGGAAGCGCGACCCACTTCAGCCGGTCTCAGGCGCCCCAGCGCGCGTCTGGCCAAGGACTGAAAATAGGCGTTACGCATTTCGCTCTCGAGTATTTTACGCTGCATCGTTCCGATACGCGCCGAAGGCAATCTCGAGAGCGTCCTTATATTCTTCCTCGGCTTCGAACGGTGGATCGAGCAGCACGACGTCGGCCGAGTTAGCAACCGCATGAGCGATCGCCACCGGCGAGTTGCTCGCGACGCCGCCGTCGCAATATGCGTTGAGCGCGCCGTCCGGACCGGGCATGACGACCGGGTCAAAGGCGATCGGGATTGCCATCGACGCAAAGATCGCCTTGTGCAAGATGTCGGGAGTTGCTTCGCGGACGACCGTATGCGGACCCAAGCAGAATCTTCAGCGCGTGCACGACGCGCTTGGGAAGATCTTGGTTTTGCACCGGCCGAACGTAGAAATACTCCGATCGCTGTAGCGTCAGGTTCGTGACCGCCCAGACCAGCGGAATTACCAGCGGCGTCTTCGGATCGACGTGCTCGGTGATCCAGTCAAAACCGGTTCGCTCTCCAAGACGGCGCGCTGATTGCGCACCAGTCCGATGAGGCCGATCGCCGATGCGGCACGATTGAGTAGGCCGCTTTCGGGATCGTGCAGCGCCGCGTACCGCGACTTGAGGCGCATCAAGTCTTGGCCGCCGATCGTATACCACAGCTCGCGCATGCGTGTGTACTGTCCCGTCGCCACGAACCAGCCGTTGAGCGCGCCGATCGACGTGCCGCAGACAACCTCGTACGGCGGCACTGCCGCGCCATCGCTGATGCCGGCGGCCGCGACCAGCTCGCCCACCGCACCGGCCTCGTAGGCTCCGCGCGCACCGCCACCGCTGAGCACCAGCGCGCGCTCGAGAGGCTGCGGCAGGGCTCGATCGCTTCGTCGCCGCGCAGCACCGATAAGCGCCGGCGCAAGTCCCGCAGCAGCGAGCGCCGTCAAGAAGACCGATCGCTTCACGCTTCTTTCTCCGCTGCAAGCGTGCCGTGCTCGATCTGCCGCCGGTACTCGGCGGCATCAAAGTGTCCTCGAGAGTCTGCGATCAAGCCGTCCTCCCCAAAGCGCCAATCCTCGCGGCCGCTGATACGAACTCGCCGGCCCGTTCCGCCAGGGCCGCTGTTCGTGCCGACCAACGTCCAATGATAGCTGGCTTCGTCGCCGTCGCCACCGCGCACGTCGTCCATCTCGACCGTTAGGTCGGGGAAGGCCGACATGAAACCCTGGGCTACCGCGGCAACTGCCTCGCGGCCCTTTGCTGCGTCGCCGTCGTTGATCGTCAGCGCGCCGTTCGGCGCGAAAAAAGCGGCTACGGCCTGCGGGTCATGGCTGCACCACGCGCGCGTGTATCGTTCGGCGAAGTTGCGCAGGCGCGCGCCGTGCATCTAAACGATCTCTTTCTCGATCGAAGTTCACGCATCGACACTCTTTGACGCCTTCGGTCAGCTTCCTACCAAATTCATGAATGTAAAGATATTCTGAAATCGGTGCAAAACACGACGCGCTTCAGAACCATTTAATTTCTTTGCCGTCACAATGTCGTCATCGGGTCATCGAAAGGAGCTAAACTATGACCTCAAAGACGACTCTCGCCGCATCGCTGCTCGCCATGGCCTTTCTCACGTTAACGGCGTGCAGCGGCAACGGCAACGCCGCACAAACTCTCCCAACAACTGCGAACAATCCGATGGCTCCGCCGGCCGTGCAGCCGCAGGACCGTCAGGGCTGCTCGAGCGACGGAGATCTCCGCGTCAATCCTTGCCGAGTCACCTTCGACTCGGGAAATCCGGGACCGGTCGACGTGATGGTAACACACGGCAATCGCAACGGACACGACGACGGCGATCGCCACCGCATCAAAGAACGCGATGACTGCGCGTCGCGCAACATCGCAACCATCACCCGCAATTCCGAACACGTCTACACCGTTACCGCCGGCACTGCTACCGGTTCGTGCACCGCGAGCTTCGACGACAACGGCAACGGTAGAGGGCGCGACGGAAACGACGACCACGGAGGCGGCGGTCAAAACGGCGGGAGCCAACTGCACATCGTCAACAACCTCTGAACCACCATCGAAGCTTGCTCCGTTAGCAGGAGCCTCCGGCACCATCGCCGGAGGCTCCGTTTTATGAACCGAATCACGGCAATCGCCGGCCACGGCGCTGTTACTCGCACTGCAGGCGCCCCTTCGCGCCGCTGCGGCCTACTGCGGCCCGTCGGCCGATACGACGGCGGTCGAGAGTCTGGCGGTATCGCGCGGCACGCAGGAGTCACGCATCATGAGCATCTTGGTCGTGCAAAACTACGCCCGCGTGGACGTCGAATCCAAAGGGCGGCTGACCGAGTACTACGTCAAGGATTGCGGACGCTGGCAGTTCAGCGGGAATACGCCGCCGCCGGAGGCACCGGCCTCAGTCAAACAGCAACTGAGCGAGTTCGTAACGCGCGACGACGGCGGCAAGGAGTGCCTCAACCCCGCGTACGTCAACCATCCCAGCGGACCGTAACGCGAGAGGCGGCTTTTACTGCTTGATGATCGTGCTGTGAAGCCCCATCGGCTGGCCGCTAAGTAAAACGCCCGCGGTCTCGATCACCATCGCGGCGACGATATAGGCGACCGGAAGCAGCGGAAGGCAGGCCAGTGCGACCTGAGCCGACGACGCCGCGCGCGACGGGGGACGCCCTTTGCGCGCTAACCAGAAAAGCCACGTCGCGCCGATGGAAAGAAAACAGAGTACTGGAAACGAGACAACGATCAAGGCGTTGATCCATGCGATCGGGTTGTTCATCGAGCCCGGCGCATCGAAGAACATCGGCGAAAGTGCCGCCGCCAAGAGACCCGGGAGCGCTAGAACGCCCCAGACGACCGTGACGATGACGGCCAGCGTCGGACGCGACACCCGAACTGCTTGAACCTTGGGTGACGCCTTGCCTGCCGAGCGAACAGGCGTGCTTCGCGCGGCGACAGAATCTCGACCGCGAGATGAAAGTTCTTCGCTTCAGTAGTTGTGTAATTGCAGTCGCGCTCGCACTCTCGGCCTGTTCGGGATCGTCGGGTAAGGGCGGGTCGTACGGTGCCGGCGACCCCAGCCTCGCCGCCGCCAATCCCGGCGGCGGACCGATCGATCCGTTCCTGAGCAACGGCCAAGCCGTTCTGCAGGCGCTCGATGCGATCGCCGCGCACTCCGGCAAACCGTTGCGCGTAACGTCCATCGGCGCCGATCAGAGCTAACGGGCTGATGGTCGACGTTCAGGAACCGGCGAAACACGTCAACGTGGATCGCTACACGATCGCACCCGACGGCACGCTCTCCGGACCGACCCCCGTGAAGCTTATGTCGATGAGTGGCGGACCGATCACCGCAGCCGACGTTGACCGGCGCGCCTTCGATCCCCACGCCATTGCCTTCGCACGGCTGACACCGACGATCCGACAAGCGATCGCCAAATCCGGCTATCCCGACGCGCGCGTCATCGATTGGGAGTTCGGCGGGATCGGATCCGACGACCGAAAGTACATCTACTTTGAGTCGGCGCGGGCTCGACCGGTCGCCGTGGTTACCCCGCAGCTTACTATCGTCAGGATGCAGTATTAACGACGAGCTTTGCCGCGGCGACGTCTTCGACGGCTAGACCCACGGATTTAAAGACGGTAGTGGCTTCGCGCGGCGCTTCTTTGAGCCCGGCAAAAATTTCGCCGATCTCGGCGTAGATGACCGCATTAGCCATAACGACGTCACCGGCTTCTTCGGCGGCGGCTTCGCGCGAGTCTACGACGACGATGCCGGCCATCGCCTCGGCGTCGAGCTCGCGCCAGTCGCGTCGTGAAGAACCGACGGCATTCACGTGGGCTCCCGGCTTCAGCCAGGCTCCCTTGAGTATCGGTTCGTGACTCGCCGTCGCAGTAACGATCACGTCCGCGCCGCGAACCGCAGCTTCGGCCGAATCGGCGGCGACGGCGCCGTGCTCGTGCGCGAAGCGCTCGGCGTGTTCGGAGTTGCGGCTCCAAACGCGCACTTCGGAAAATTTCGCAACGCGAGAGAGTGCCTGCAGATGGGAATGGGCCTGCACGCCGCTTCCGAGCAGCGCGAGCACGCGAGTATCCGGCGGCGCGAGGTAGCGCGTGATGGCCGCAGAGACGGCCGCCGTACGCATTTCGGTGATCAACCGTCCGTCCATAGCGGCAAGCGGCTGACCCGTCTCGGTGTCGTAGATGACGATCGTCGCGTTGTGCGTCGGAAAGGGCGAACCGGCGTTGACCGGATAGAAGCGTCACCAGCTTCATCCCCATGACGTCGCCCAGCACGGCAGGCATGATACCCAGATACCGGCGGCGCTCCTCGAGCGTCAGAACGGTTCGTACGGGTTGAACGACCTCGCCGCGTGAAAAGGCGGCCAGCGCGCTCTCCATTGCATCGATCAGGTCGTCCCAACGCAGCCGCGATCGAACGGCTTCCTCATCGAAATACGGCATCGCCATCGGCAGGCGCTTCGACGCCCGGCCGGCCGGGGCTCTTAACCGGGCTTCAGGCTTTTTTTACGACCGGTTGATATAATCGGCCCAACTACGACGCGATTGGAGTATCAAGGCATGGCAACTGGAATCGAGCAATCAACGCGGCGAGCGTTCCTTTCGGGAATAATAACGCTGCCCGCGCTTGCCGGTCTTCTCACCGCTGCAGCTTCCGCCGATGCCTCGAAGGCATCGAAAGCGGCGATGCACTACCAAGACACGCCCAATGGCAACTCGCAATGTTCCGGCTGCAAATATTTCGTGGCGGGCCAGAGCGCGTCGGCAGCGGCTCGTGCCAAATCGTCGACGGGGCGATCGCTCCCACGGGTTACTGCATGGCGTTTACGGCCAAGTAAACTCGGCCCAAGCGGATCGCCGCGAGCGGCGTGGGAGCCGGCGGCCACGCCGAGAAACTTCCAGCCATGCTTTGGCGCGCCTTTCCAGCAGCGCTGGTAATAATCGCAACAATTCTCGGCAGCGCGGGCGCGACACCGCGGATCGCCGGTGAAGACGATTACCGGTTTTTCGTTCGTCTGGGAGATCCGGCGATCTCTCCCAATGGAAAGCTCGCAGCAATCTCCGTTTCAAACGCCGTTTGGGATGAATCTCGCTGGGATACGTCGCTCGTCTCGGTCGATCTCGCAACCGGCGTTCGTCGAACGGTTGCGGCCGGGCGCAAAGACATCGGCTCGCCGGCGTTTTCGCCCGATGGTGCATACCTGGCATTTCTGGCCGATAACGACGACACGACGCAAGTTTTCGTGATGGCTCTCGACGGCACCGAGGCGCGAGCGGTAACGCACTCCGCAACGGACGTCGAGCAGTTTGCTTGGCGGCCCGATAGTCACGCCATCGTTTATTCCGCCACCGATCCGCAGCCACAACGCACCGGCGCCGATCGCTTCCGCAACAGTTTCGTCTTTACGACGGAGCCTATCGTCGCGCGCAGCGAGCCGCAGCCGCAGCATCTATATCTCCTCGATCTGGACCACCAAAGCTCGACCCAGCTCACCTTCGGGACGGAGAGCGTTTGTGACGGGTCGTCGCTTTCGTGGTCGCCCGACGGCACGAGCATCGCGTTCACCCTCTGCCGCAACGCGATTCTCAACGATCAAAGTTATTCGCACGTCGCGCTGCTCGACGTCGCGGGCAAGGGCGTGCGATCGTTGACCGGGCGCACGATGTGGGAGGGCGGACCGCTCTTCTCACCCGACGGAAAGCACATCGTTTACTTCTACTCCGACGGCGATCCGCAGGTAAATCGCACTCAGGCGTATCTCACGACGCCGGCGGGCGGCGCGGGAGTGGCGCTGGGAACCGCGCTGGATCGTCCGATCGGCGACGCGGTTTGGGAGGCAGACTCGCAGAGCCTCATCGTCACCGTACCCGACCGCCTAACCAATGCGCTTTACCGTCTTCCCCTTCGCGGCGCGCAGCAACGGATCGATGTCGGTGGCGTCGTTCCCGGATTTCCGCTGAACACAACCGGCGGCTCCAGCACGCCGGGGCTGGGCCAGGCGCTCTCCGCTGACGGCACGATCGTATTCGTCGGAAGCTCGACCAAACAGCCGCCCGAGCTCTTTCGGTATTCGGCTGCCGGCGGCGTCGCAAAAGTGACGGACTTCAACGCGGCATTGACGCAGTTCGATTGGGGCCAAGCCGAAGCGATCGCCTTTCCGACCACCACCGGCGTTACGGCTGATGGCGTGCTCTACTATCCGCGCGGCTTTTCCAGTGGGCAAAAATATCCACTCGTCGTTTACATTCACGGCGGCCCCGACGATCCGACGATGCTTTGCTTCGATTTTTGGGCGCAGATGATGGCCGCGCGGGGATGGCTCGTTCTCCGCCCCAACTATCGCGGCACGCCGAACCTCGGGATTAAGTATCAGCGCGCGATTCTCTACGATCCCGAAGACGGACCCGGCAAAGACATCATGTCGGCGCTAAGAACGATTCGCGTGCGCGGCATCGTCAACGATTCCCGCTTGGCCGTCTCCGGATGGTCGTACGGCGGCATCATGACGGCCTGGATGATCTCGAAGTATCACGTGTGGAAGGCTGCCGTCTCGGGTGCCTCGGTCAACGATTGGATCACCGACTACGGAACGGCCGACGATAGCCTGGGCGACGCCGACCTATTCCACGGCTCCCCGTTCGTGAAGAACAACGCACCGGAATGGCGACGCGCTTCGGCGATAACCTACGCGCGAGACGTCAATACGCCGGTGCTCTTACTCTCCGACGTAGGCGATAACCGCGATCCCTTTGCGACCACGTCGATGTACTGGCGCGCGTTGCGTGACAACGGAAAGAACGCAACGTTACGCGTCTGGCCGATCGCGGGACACTTCCCCAGCGACCCGGTGCGAATCGCCGACATCTTCCACTACTGGATCGACTTCCTCGCGCAGCACTTACGCTGACGCGATCAGCCGCCCATCGCTTTAGCGACGCCCTTCTCGACGTCTTCGGGGGTCATCACCGGCGATAGGTCGACCGTGGCGTTGAGCTCCTGGAAGAGCGCCTCGCAAACCCATGGTATATCGCTGGGGTCCTTAAGGTCGAAGACGACGTAACCGCCGCGCTCGCCGTGCGGCATCGCGGTAAAATACGCCGCTTCGGGCTTGAGCTTGTCGAGCGTTTCGGAGATCACCCGCCCTAGCCGGCCGTCCTTGATTGCTGCGTTGCCCGCTTCGGCGGGAATCTCGAACTTCAACATCGTGCGCATAAAATCGAACCTTTCTCAAGGTGCTGATTGGCAGGCACCCCCTATTCGCATGCTGCTCGCTCAAGCCTTTGGCCGGCGTGCTGAGATGGGACCATAGGAGGTACCAAGGTGAAACTTTTGGCTCTCTTTCCGCTTGCGCTGGCTTTACTATTACCGGGCTGCGGAAGCACGAATCCCGCCGTCGCACCTTCAGCCGAAGCGCCGATGGCGCAGCCGTTGACCAAGGTGCGGGTCTTTACCGCAAATCGTGGTGGTGCGAGCGTACTCGGGTTCTCCGTCAACGCTTCGGGTGACGTTGCCCCGGCCGTGGATATCTCGGGATCGAAAACAGGGCTCTCCGATCCCGATTCGCTTGCGGTCGACGCCTCGGGCTATATCTACGCGGCAAACGACAGCGGAACCGAAGTGCAGGTATTCTCGCCCAAGGCCGACGGAAACGTAAAGCCAAAGCGCGTCATCGGCGGTTCGAGTTCGCACCTCGGCCCGACTGAAGGGCTCCTCGTTGATCCCTCCGGCAACCTCTGGGTCAGCGATTTCGCCGATGCGGCCATAACCGAATATCCGCCGGGCGCGCATGGAAACGTTGCACCGATCGATACTATCTCCGGAAGCAACACCCAGCTCAGCGTTCCCGTCGGCATGGCGATGGACTCACAAGGAAGATTCTTCGTCGCGAGCATCGGCTCGTCGGCAATGCTACTCCCGTCGCCCGTATAACCAGCGTCTTGTCCGCGGCGGGCGTCGCGGCCGATTCTAAGGACCACATCTGGGTGGCGGAGTTCGGAGGAGCAACCATCGACGAGTTCGCACGCAACGCTAACGGCAATGCGACGCCGTTGCGTAAAATTAGCGGCGCGAACACTACGTTAAACGGGCCGAACTATATCGCGTTCGGGCACTAAAGGCGCGCGACGAGGACCGCGGCCGCGAGGGCGATGACGTCCTCGGCGATCGCCGCAGGCACTGGGCCAAAGCGCGCCATCGCGCGACGGCGTAACGATAATCCGACGTAGGCGCCGCCGGCAGCACCGATCGCGCCAAGGCCCGCTCCGGCGATGCCACGCGCTGCGGTCGCGCGGCTCACGAACCATCCGCAAAAGGCTCCGCTGACGATCCGCGCGAGTAGCGGGCCGGGCGCGGTTCGCGCCGGGGCCCTGGGGTAAAGGTCGCCGCCGTACTCGGCTAGCGCCATTACGGCGAGCACGTTGGCCGCGCGCGACGGCCGGCGCACGAGCAACAGAACGGCCGGCGCAGTCATGGTGCGCAGACCGGCAACGGCACCGAGCAGCAACGCTACCACGTACGCGGGTCCTTTGCGAGCAGATCTCCAAACGTGCGGATCAGCTCGGCGCGGTCGGAGATCTGCGTCGGTAACGGCGTGATGGTCGGGATCTCGCTCTGTGTTTCGTGGGGCGTTACCGTGGTGACCAGGCCGAGCGGCGTGGCCGGAAAGCCGGCGACGGTTCGAAAGAGCAGATCGGCCCAAAACGCGTTGGCCCAGCCGAACTCGGGCCGCGTGAAGCGCTGAGGATCGTTGGGATCGACCGATTCGTGCATCAGACCGTTGAGCGTATCGCTTTGGTCGAGCATTACGATCGCGTGCGAGATATCCGTGCGCGAGGTCGTCGTCAACGCCGCCCGATGATGCCCAGCGGCCACACCCAGCCTTTGGGCGTGTGCGGGCTGCCCAAACCGGTCGCGTACTTGCCGGTGTAGTAGTACGGATCGCCGGCGCTCAGCGTAAAGCTGCGCGTATTGAGATAGACGGGATCGTCGGTCGAGCACCAGCCGACGTACGGCAACGCCGTAAGATTCGGTATGTTCGCATCGTCCATGACATTGTCGTGACCGTAACCGTCGGTCTCGTAGACGTACATCCAACCGCCGTGGCGGGGACTGTAAGTGCGCCCGTATCTCAATACGCCGGTCTGCACTCGTTCGGCAATCGTCGTTGCCTGCTGGGCGAGCTCGCGTCGTTGAAGGCTTCGCGCGCGAATCGCGCCAGCAGCCGCATCGCCACGACCGCCATTGCGTTCTGCGGAATGTTGAAGCGGTAGGTTACCGGATCGTCGGACGGGCGGAAGCCGCTCCAGATCATCCCCGTATCGGGATTGTACTCTTCGTGCGTCGGTACCGCCTGGGGCCACGAGTAATGACTGCACGACGCATGGCGCTGTTCGCACGACAACGTCGCGACGATGGTTCGCATCGCCGTGTGAAGCGTCGGCGTAAAGATCGTTCGGTCACGGGTGTTGGCGTAGTAGACGAAGACGAGAAAAACCGGCCAAGCCAGCGAGTCGATCTCCCATTTGTCCTCCCAAACGTGGTAATCGGCGCTGAACGCCTCGGCGTAGGGATCGACGAGAATATTCTTTGCGTCGCGCTGAATCACGCCGTTGAATACGCGGCGCAGCGTCCCGAACGAACCGACGAAACGAATGTACGGTATAGTCTGTGCCGCCGAATCCCGTAGCCACATCGCCGGAATGTCTCCGGTCTGAACGTACGTCGTGCCGTCGCTCTCGTGGAAAAAGTTCGTAAAGAAGGCGTGGAATAGGGTCTCGGTCTGAATCGGCCGGATCCCCGAGTCCACCGGAATGTTGAGCGTCTGCGCGGAAACCCGCGACGGCGCGCCACATACTAGTAATAAGAAGAGCGCTAAGCCGGCGCCGCTTCGCCAGATCGCTGGGGTCATTGGTGGATTCTCTTCGGCAAGGAGGGTCTGGAACGCCTCGCGGACACGCGAGCCTCTCCAAGGCCTTCCGGAGGACGCGATCCTGAAGCGTACGATACTCCTATGGATTTGCACGGCTCCGCTACTTATCGGCTGCGCCCGCAACGTCGTGGCCCCGGCGCCGCCGACGCTCCCGAGTTGGCACTACTCGACGCTGGTGCCTCAACAATCGCCGGCCATACGTCACGTCGTCATCATCGTTCAAGAGAATCGCAGCGTAGACGATCTTTTCAACGGGCTAACCGGCGCCGACACGGTTCGCTTTGGATTTGACTCGCGCGGGCGCCGGACGCGTCTGGAACCGACGCCGTTGAACGCGCCGTTCGATATATCGCACCGTCATAGCGCGTTCAAGATCGAGTATAACAACGGGCATCTTAACGGCTTTAATCTCGTAGACTCGAACTGTAGGATTCGCCAGAAATGTCCCCGGAAAGGCCGCCGCAGCTACGGGTACGTGCCGCATGCCGAAGTCAAGCCATACTTCGAGCTGGCGATGCAGTATGCGTTTGCAGACCGGATGTTTCAGACGAACCAAGGGCCGAGTTTCCCCGCGCACCAGTACCTTCTCAGCGGCACCTCGACCATTGGCTTGGGCTCAGCGTTGCGCGCGGCGGAGAACCCCCTCACGCGCGCCGGTAAGTTCACCGGCGGCTGCAGCTCGCCGCCGGGATCGCTCGTGCTGCTCATTGACCAAAACGGCCGCGAGACGGACTCGCTCTTTCCCTGCTTCGACCGGCCGTCGATCACCGATCTGCTCCAAGCCCGTGGACTTAGCTGGCGTTACTATCAATCGCACCCGCGCGCCGGGCTGTGGAACGGACCCGATGCGATCCGGCACATTCAGAGAGCCACGACTACCACGACCACGTCGTCCTCCCGCCGGCGCGGGTTCTCAAAGACATCGCCAAGGGAAGACTGGCCGACGTCTCGTGGGTCACGCCGACGTCGGACGCATCCGATCATGCGGGGGGCACCGATGGAGACGCACGCTCCGACGATCTCTCCGACTGCTTCAACTTCTCCCAAAGACCGCGGCGTTTTACGACGATCGACGCGCCGCTGCGCGCCGACTACTTCTTACGGCACGCCGATTCGACGCAAGACCCCGACGACGATCGGTAAGGGCTTATCCCAGAAACGCCGGCGCGTTGTGGAGCGCGCCGCTACCGTTGCGCCATAGTGAGTACTGCAGCGGCTGCTTGGCGTTCATCGACAGGGCGCCGATCCGGCCGCTCATGTCGAGCGCGATCACGCAATACATATCCTCGCGCAAGTTCGGCGCGGTCTTGCTCATGTAGCGCATGACCTCTTCGCACGCCTCCTGCGGATGCGCACCCCGTGCCATCGCCTGTACGAGGAACATCGAGGTGCAGTACGCTGCCATGACGTCGCCGTTTCCGGTCGCGCTAGCGGCTCCGGCTGCGGCGTCCGCATAGTAGCCGCAACCAACAAGGGGCGAATCCGCGACGCGTCCCGGAATCTTCCAGGCCAAACCGCTGGTGGAACATCCGGCAACGACGCTACCTCGACCGTCGATTCCGAGCATTCCGACGGTGTCGTGGTGGTCGCGATCGGCCCAAAAAGTCGCGTGGCCGGGCGTGTTCTTCCACTTGAGCCAAGCTTCGAGGCTCTTGGGCGTCAGCAGTTGCATCGGCCGGAAGCCCATCTCGATGGCAAACTGCAGCGCTCCGTCGCCCGCAATGGTCGTGTGCAGCGTCTTCTCCATCACAAGACGCGCTACCGAGATGGGATTCTTGATCTTGTGGAGATTACAGACCGCCCCGGCGCGATGCTTCGTTCCGTCCATAATGCCGGCGTCGAGTTCCACCTCACCCTGCGAGTTGGGAAGGCCGCCGTAACCTACGGTGTCGACGTTCGGATCATCTTCGACGACATTGATGCCCTTCTCAACGGCGTCGAGCAACGACCCGCCGGCGTCGAGAACTTGCGCGGCGCGCGCGTTGCCCGGAATGCCGTAATCCCAGGTTGTGAGAAAGACGGCGCCATTCGCCGCTGCCCGCGCGGGAGTGGGCGAAGCGGCGGCCAAGGCGGCGGTTGCGGCGCCGGCTACGATAAAGTCGCGTCGGTCGATCGTCTCCACCGCGCTATCTCGGTCCCATCGAAGACGTGCGAGTCATAAGGTACTCCTTCGTGAAGCGACGGCTCCCCAAGGCCTTCCGTCAAGCCGGAAGCCGCTCCTACGGTTCGGGACCCGCGCGGCGGCAACCGCGCCGCGCAATGCGAGCGCGACGATCATCACCGTACCATCGATGATGGCATAGCCGCCGGCGATGGCCGAGGGCGGGTTGCCCGAGGTTACGTTCAGCCACGGCGTGTGCTCGAGCCACTTCCAGCTGGCGAACCACGTTCCGAAAAGCTCGACGTCGGTCGTCGCGATGAAAAGCGCGGCGAAAAAAGCGCGCCGCGGACTGAAGAGCAGCACGTAGGCAAAGAGCGGTAGCCAGAGGATGCCGTGAACGTCGGTGCGGCCGGTTACCGCCGGCAGCAACGTCAGACCGCCGATCGCCCATGCAACGGCGATCGTCAGGACCGCGAGCGTAAAGGGCCGCTCGTAGCGGCGAACCAGATCCGTTGCCGCCAAGCCGATTCCAAACACATAGATGAGCCCGTGACCGAACGGCACGAACGCGGGAATACCGCCGAAGCGATAGTGATAGCCGCCCCAGACTTGCGATCCCAGCGCCTCGAATCCGGTTGCGACCGCAACGCATATCCAGATCGTGCTGCGGTCGGCGCGCCGGCAGACTGCGCGATGCCAGCCACAGCACGACGAGCGTTACCGCGCCGATCGCATATTGATCGGGCCACGGCGCGCGGGCGTGTCCGTCTAAAAAGAGCGCGAGGGGGCCGTAGATCAAAACGGCTCCCAGCAGCCACCAGGAAGGCCCCGCGCTGCGAGCCTGCACTCGCTAGAGCTTTACCTGCAACGCGAAGTACAGGTTCAGTGCGAGCGGATAGTTCCCCGAGAACGCGTCGCCGTACGTTGGGACGAACGACTGCGCGAAATACGGATTCTCCTGCACGCCGTTGGCTTTGAGGTCGTTCGGACTGGTTCCGTTATAGAAGTGACCGCCGTTGTAAAACGTGTTGGAGACGTAGCCGCAGATCGAGTTATTCGGCGGATAGGCCGAACTCCACGGCACGCTCGATCCCCCAAAGCACTGATTGACGAGGTTGGTGACGATCATCTTACCCGATATACGCGGGGTGAAGTCGTACGACGCCTGCACGCCCAGATTGAACTGCCAGGGCTGACGGAACTGACCGAAGGTATCGAACGTCCCGGTCTGCGGATTGGGAATGTAGAGGTATCCCGGACTCGTGCCGTCGCTGGTCAACGCTTTACCGCAAGACGTATAATCGGCCGTGCGCGGGTTGACCCCTTTGATGCCGATGCTTCCCTGATTCGCGAAGCAACTGCGCGGGTCGAGGCCTTGAACGTCTGCCGGCGTTCCATACGTCGTGCCTTCGAGCAGCTCGAGCGCCGGCGTGACGGCGAACTTATTGTGCCGGTAGTTCAGAACCACCGCGAGCGTGTTGGGAGAGACGTACGGGAAATCGAGTCCCGGTGCGTACCACCCGTGCGGATCGAGCAGCGCCTCAGGCGACAAGTTGTAATAAGGATTGAGGATCGAGTCGGAAGGGCACGACGGCTCGCGCTTGCCCTTACCGTTGGCCTTATAACAGGGCGCGCCGCCACCGGCTTTGGTCAACGCGTTGAACTCTTGAATGTCCTGATTGTACTGATCGACCGGCCCGATCGTGCTGTTGAGATAATTACCCCACTTCTCAGCCGAGTTGGTGTAAGTATAGGAGAACGTGCCCGAAAAGCCGTTCCGGCTGAAGTCACCTTTGGTCACGAGCAGCTCGACGCCGTCCACGCGCTGGGTTCCGGCATTGAACGACGGCGAAACGCCCAGGCTGGGTAAGTCGGGCGTCTCGTAGAGCTGGTTGGTGGCGTAACGGTAGAACGGCGTAACCTTCATCGCTAGATCGGTGCCTTTGAAGTGGTGCTCGTACGAGAAATCGTAGTTGTTGGAGTACTGCGGCTGCGCCTCGTGCAGCGGCGAGCTGTAGCCGAAGGGGATGAAACCCAACAGCGTCGAGGCGAGATTCGGCTGCGCGGTATTGTACTGAATCTCGTAGTTCTGCGGCTGCTGCGCGTAGCGGCCGGCCGAAACACGCAGCACGGTGTCGGGATTGACCGTGTACGTCGCCGAGACGCGCGGCAGAACGTACGCGACCGAGTAGCTCGACGGATAGCTGTTGGTCAATAAGATGCCGTCGGTGCCGTTAGGATGGACCGTCTGCACCGGCGTTCCGGTCGACTTGTCGATCGGGCACTTAAACGAAACATACGGCGTATAGAAGTAGATGCTCTGCGGGGGCTGAGGCACAAAAATCGGCTGGCGCGTTACCGGATTGACGCAAAACTCCTTCTGTGCCGCGGCAAACCAGAAGTTGGTGGCCGGATTGTTGGTATCGGCTAAGCCGTAGGTATCGTTCTCGAAGCGCACCGCGCCGTTGACGACCCAACGGTCGTCGGGCCGCCACTGGTCGCTCAACGACGCCTGGGTGATCTTCGGCACCACCGCGTTGATGTCGGCCATGTTCCCGAGATAGGTTAGCAGCATCGACGCGCCCGCCTTACACGCCGGCGAAGAGCTGCTCAGCTCGCCGTCGGTGCAAGGATTCTGGCCGTCGAAGCCGCCGTACGGATTGTCGAAGCGCCCCTGCGAGACGTACTTGTTGCACGGCGCCGGATCTCCGACATGATAGCGTGGGCTAGTATAGGTAGCGAAACACTCAGAGCCGTCGGTGAAGTTGCTCACCTGCTGGCCCCCGGTGTTGTCGTAGTTGCGGTTGGCGTAACGCAGGGTGTTCGACGTAAGATACGACACCATGCCCTGAATCAGATGCTGGTTGGAGATCTGATCGGCAAACTGCATTTCCAACCCGCCGGTATGAGAGTCGACGACGTACTGGTAGTTGGTGACGCCGAGCGTCACGTTGTTGCCCCAGCCGTTGGCCGTGGCCCGGTTGGTGTTCGAATAAAACGTATAGCCGAAGAGCCGCACGTAAGCATTGGAGCCGATGTTTTTTTGATACTGCAACTTGAAGATGCTGGCAGTATCCCAGCGTCCGTCGCGATAGTTCGACGGAATGACTTGCAAGATTTGATTACCGTGCGCGTCGATCGGGCACGCGCCGGGAACGTCCGTGACGTTGGCGCATCGTCCCGTCGGCGAACCTGGGTAAAAATAGGGGATCGGCTGGGCCGACGCTTTGGCCAACCACGGCGTGTTGCCCGAATAGGTGTAGTAGTCGCCCCAACTATTGACGTGACCGGCATAAAAGTCGGACGGCTTCTGCAGCAGGCCGTCGTTTTGGATGCCGAGCCCGAGGGGGCCGGCGTCGTCGAGGCTCGAGTAGTCCTGGGTGAAGTTCGCCGAAGACATATAGAGCAGCTGGACGTCGTCGCGGCCGGCGTCGTTGTGGTGTGGGATGCCGACGTGGAAGTTGGCGACGATGTTGCGGCTGTCGAACGTCGCCGGCTGCCCGTAGTTCGAAGGATACGAACCGAAACAGCCTGGGTCGCTGGTCACCTGGTTCTTGACCGGATTGGTATAAGTCGTGTTGTTATGGCAATCGGGATAAACCGCCGGCCAAAAGGAGAGATTGGTCGTTACGTACGACGGCCAATAGCCGTAGGGAACGGTATCGATCAAACTGGCGCCGTTGTACTGATCGAAATACCGAAAATCTTGATTGGTGCCGCTGATGCCGACGTAATACGAGAACAGCCGGTCCGGCGTCGAGCCGCCAGCTTCAATGTCGAGGTCGTGGTAAAAGACGGGCGTTCCGATCGTGAGATCGCCGGTTGCGTATCCCGGATACGTTCCCGTTTTGATTACCTGGTTGATGAACCCGGCAAGGCCGGTCGCGTTGGCGTCGGCTTCGCCACCGCCGGTATAGATCTGCAGTTCTTGCTGGCCGAGCGTGCTCCCCGAGTTTCCGGGATAGTTGTCGAACGAGCGATTGATCGGAACGCCGTCATACTCGTAGCCGATCTGATCGTAGTAGCCGCCCCGAATATAGACGCTCTGGTTGACTCCGACTTGGTTGGGCGGCACGTAGGAACCCGGCATCGAGGCAATCGCCGAGTAGGCATTGTTGAGTCCGCCGCCGCCGCCGAGCGTGGCCGATGCCGCCGTAAGACCCGGGTTGACCGAGTAGACGTCGGTGCCGGTTCCCGGCCGCACCGGGCTGAGCGACGAGCGCGACGTGACGCGGGCAATCTGTTTGAGGCTCTTCTGCAACGTCATCGGCAGCGAGACGCTTTGGTCGGCAAAGACCGAGACGCCCGTGACGGACAACAGGTCGTAACCCGCACGGTCGGCCGAAACAGTATACGTATCGGGCGCCAGGGAGATGAACGTAAAGCGGCCCGACGCGTCGGTCGTCACGTGCGCAATCTGAGACGGGCTCGCGGCTGTGACTTGCGCGCCGGCAATCGGGGCCTTCGTCGTCGCGTCGACCACGGATCCCGCGATCGAGCCGGTCGTTCCCGCCGTTGCCGGTTCTATTAACCAAAGCAACGATGCGACGGCGATAATTGCGCCCAGGGCGCGACGTGCGAAACAAGCCCTCATTGCGATCTCCTTGAAGCAGCAAAGAGGCTCTTAGAAGCAAAGGGCGCAATGCTCCTCCAAGAAGCTCGCTCGAAAGTTGGAGGAAACGATGAGAGGCTTACTTTACCGCCGGGCCTTTGGCGCGGCGGTTGCCACCGCGCTCTTGACGGCATGCGGCGGAAGCGGTGCACCAAGCACTGCAGCGGTGCCCCAAACCGCGCCTTCGATTAATGCCGGCGCGACCACGACGCGAAACGTCAGCGGCGAATACGCCGGGACGATTGACGACAGTCAGGACGGTACGACGACGGCGACTGCGGCACTGGCGCAATATAGCGACGGCGTCGGCGGAGCGTTTACCATTGGCACCGGCTCGTCTTTATTGCTTTCATCGATCGCGTTTACACTCGACGGAAAGAATCTCACCGGTACGCTGGTAAAGCCCGGAACGACGGCCTGTTCGTTTGCCACGAGTGCAACCTATAACCGGTCCAACCGCCGGCTCACCGGATCGTACTATGCGATCGGCGGCTGCTCCGGCGAGCAAGGGACGTACACGCTTAAACGCAAGTGCTACTACCAGCGCGCCGGAGATACGCTGGTGCGGCCGCTTCACGGCCCGCAACCCTGCTAGGACGATAGAGCGGCGGTAACGGCCTGCGCTTCGCTCCACGCCGCGCCTTCGGCGAGGAGCCGCGCGATTTCGTCCGTCGAGATCGCGCGTTCGATCGCGGCGCGGACCGCGTCGACGATTTGCTGCTCGTATTCTGCGCGCTGCCAGCCGGCGGCGCGCAGTTCTTCTTCGGCAAAACCGATCAGTCGCGCGGCGCGTGCGGGGTCGCTCGCCGCCGCGATCGCGGCAAGATGCGAGATCGAAATTCCGACCAGAACCCGGTGATGCGCTTTGGAGGCTAAGACGAGTGCCTCGCGGGCGTGCGCTTCCGCCGCGGCGGCGTCGCCGATCGCTAAGAAGCAGCCGGCAACGTCGCTCTCGAGGAACATCGTCACCAGGTTGCGGCGATCGAGTTCGATGGCCGCCAGCATGCGTTGCGCGGCCTCGCGAAAGTTGCCGGAAGCCGCCTCCCATTGGCCCCACCACGTCAACGCACGCGCCGTTTCGTCGTCGCGACCAAGAGTGCGAAAGATTTCGACGCTCTCCTGGTAGCGGGCGCGTACTTCGGCGGCGCCGTCGCCGGCGAAAGCCCCCGCGCAGCGCCGCAGGATGTCGGCAAGAAGGCGCCGGTCGCCGAGTCCGCGCGCGGTGCGCAGCGCTTCTTCTGCCGCCTCTCTTGCCTCGCCGTAGCACCCTAACGGTGCGTAGCGGGCCGACACTTGAGAAAGGGCGCGAGTAAGTCCGCGCGCGTCGTGTGCCTCACGGTAAAGCGATGTTGCCCATAAGGCCTGTTCGAGAACTTGCTTGTTGGCGCCCAGGTTACTGAAAAGCATCGAGAGCCCGTAGCGCAGCCGCGCCTCGACGCCGGGCGGAAGCTCGACGCCGCTGGTTAGGACTCGCTCGCACCAATCGGTGCCTTCGGCGAGCAACGAGAGACGCAGAAAAACCGGCGTGGCGTCGGCCGCGAGCCGCGCGCCGAGCTCGAGATCGTGTCCTTCGCCGACGCTCCACTGCAGCGCGGAGCGGATATTCGGAAGGTCGCGCTCCATTCGCGACAGCCAATCGGCCGCGGGTCCTTTCTCCCACTCGTCGTATGCCGAGCAGGCAAACGCAGCAAACGCAACGGCATGCCGATGTCGCGTCTCCGGTGCATCGCCCGACTCGGTCAACTTCTCCCACGCGTACTCGCGAATTGGCTCGAGTAGGCGGTAGCGGCGGTCGCCGTCCGGGGATTCGGCGACGACGAGCGATTTGTCGACCAGCGATCCAAGCAGCTCGAGCACGAACCCGCGAGCGGCGTCGCGCTCGTCGCACACGACGCTTGCGGCAACGAGCGTAAAACCACGCGAAAAAACGGCACACCGGGAAAGCGCGCGCCGCTCGTCGGCGGCGAGCAGATCGTAGCTCCAATCGATGAGCGCGCGCATCGTCTGTTGCCTGGGCCGCCGGTCTCGTCCGCCGGCAAGCAGACGCAGTTCCAGATGCTGGGCAAGATCGCCGATCGAGAGCGTGCGAATGCGTGCCGCGGCGAGCTCGATGGCAAGCGCTATCCCGTCGAGCCGCCGGCAAACGTCTTCGACCTCGGCAGCATGTTTTTCCAGCGAAAAATTGCGGTCGACGGCTCGTGCGCGGTCGGAAAAGAGCGCTACGGCCGCGGCCGTGTCGAGCGAATCCAGACGGTAGACGCGTTCGTCGGAAACGTCGAGCGGTTGACGGCTCGTAGCGAGGATTGAAACGTGGTGCGAGCGTTCGAGAATGCGCGCGGCTACGCCGGCAACTTCGGCAACGAGATGCTCGCTGTTGTCGAGCAGCAACAGCAGATCGCGGTTTTCGAGATAGGCGAGCAAATCGTCGAGCGGCTCGACGCCCGGCGACGGATGCGCCCCGAGGACGGTCAGCAGCGTGCCGGCGATGAGCGAGCCGTTCCCGATCGATGCGAGATCGGCCAGCCAGACGCCGTCGGGTTCGTCGGCGAGGCGAGCAGCCGCAACTTCCAGCGCGAGACGCGTCTTACCGATACCGCCGGCACCGACGATCGTTACCAAAGCGCCGTCGTCAAGAAGCGCGTCGATGCGCGCGACGTCGTCGTGACGTCCGACGAAGCTGGTGCGCTGCAGCGGAAGGTTGTTCGGCGGCGTTTCCAGCGCGCGCAACGGCGCAAACTCGCTGCGAAGCCCCTCGCCCATCGGTTGATAGACGCGCTCCGGGTCCTTGATGTCGCGCAGCGGAAGCGTGCCTAATCGTCGCAGCGATATTCCGGGCGGGAGCGCCGTCGTTGCCAAATCGGCGGCGACCCCGCTGAGGAGGATCTGCCCGCCGTGACCTGCGCCGAGCAGTCGCGCGGCGCGATTCACGGCCGGGCCAAAGTAATCTCCGGAGCGCTCGTCGGTTTCGCCGGCGTGAACCGCCATGCGAACGCGCAGGCCGCCGACGTCATCAAAGTCTTCGCCGCCCAAGCGGCGCTGCACGTCGATCGCTGCGTCGAGCGCCTCTTCGATCGTCCAAAAGGCCGCGCAGAATGCGTCGCCGATAGTCTTGAAGACGTAACCGCGGCGTGCCTCGATCGCCGAGCGAACGATCTTGTCGTGGCGGCGCAGGGCGTCGCGCATCGCGACGGCATGGCTCTCCCAACGCCGCGTACTGCCCTCGATATCGGAGAACAAGAAGACGACGATGCCACTCGGAAGGGCGTTGGTCTGCACGGCCGTATTCTTCGACTCCGTCGGCTCGCTATGCTGCGGCATGAAATGACAACAGGGCGGAGGCACGGAAGGCGTTCGCGCTACGGAAGGAGGCCAAGTGCCATGTCGCAGCGGTCTAAAGAAATTACCGTCAAGGTCAACGACGTGCGCGAACTCTTCGCGCAGCGCGCGTTCGACCCGTTCGCCGACGAATCCGAAGGGCCCGAAAGCATCGCCGAGATGGCTCGGCTTCCGCATCTGGTCTCGAAGCTCGATACTATACGGTTGCGCGTCCTAGTGCCGTCGAGCACGCTCACTCCGCAGACGGAAGGCCAAGTACGGCGCGCCCTGGAGCGCTACTGCAGCCACGCCGTCGCCGAAGCGCGGCGAAAGCTGGCGGCGTTGCGATGGGTCGGCCTACGCACCTTCGCCATCGGATTCGCGTTCTTCGGGATCAGCTTAGCGGCGTCGACCGCCGTGAACAGGATGCTCTTTATTCCCGACGCGCTGCGCACGCTGGCGGCCGAAAGCCTCATCGTTGCCGGTTGGGTATTGCTGTGGCAGCCCCTCGACACACTCGTCAGCGGATGGTGGCCGCATTGGGAAGAGGAACGCACGTTTCGCGCGATCGGAGCGGTGCCGATCGAAGTTCGCGGCTACTGAGTTATCGGCTTGTTAGGCTTTGGCGCCGCGCGGACGCAAGGGGGTTACCGTCGAGGGCTTAGCGAGCATCGAAACGAGCTCCGCGCGGCTCTTGACGTTGAACGTTTGGAAGAGTTGGGAGATTTGGTTTCGTACCGTGTTCGGACTGCGGCCGAGCACGTGCGCGATCTCGGAGTTGCGGCGGCCAGCGCGAACGAGCTCAAGGACTTCGCGTTTTGCCGGCGGGACGAGCTCGAGCGAGGCGCATGAAGCGTTGGTCATCTCGCTAATGCGGCGAGCGATCCAGCTATTGGGCCAGGGCGCGATCTTGCGGGTCGCACGCTGCAGCCACCGCCGATCGCGAGTGGTGTCAAATAAATGCATCGCGCAGAGCGCGGCGCGCCAACCGTAGTCGAAATCCTCATAGATCGACCAAGCTTCCGAGAGTGCCGACTTCCCTTCGCTTGCGTCACCGAGGCGCAGCCACGCGAGGCCCTGGGAATAGAGCTCCAGGCCCTTGATCCGCGGGTCCGTGCCATATGAGAGCAGCGGTATCACCGACCCGGTCAGCGAGCGGAAACGCGCCAAGTACTGCTCCGCGATAGCGGCGTCTTCATCGGCGAAGAGTTCGGCGAGGATGAGCAGTGCGGAGCGTTCTTCCCCGGTTACGTTCCAGGAGAGTCGTTGCGCCAAATCGTGAGCCTCTTGAAGCAGCTCGGCCGCAAAAGCCTTTTCGCCGGTATTCCTCGCCAACAACGCACGGTCGGTTAAGCAGAGGACGCTCCAGTGCTCCGAGGGCGCGAGGCGCGCGGCCGCTTTGAATCCCGCGAACGCAGCCAGCTCGTTGCCGGACAGCTCGTTGATCGCTGCCAAAAAGCGCGTGATTTGAAACCGTTCGAGGGCCAGACCACTCGTCCACGGTAGAGATTCGTAAATCCCGTGAGCTCGCTCGGCGACTTCGGCCAGCGGCAGCTCGCGGCAAAGGAGCGCCAGCGTATGGAGCGCGTTAGCGCGATAGTACTGATCGGGTTGCTCGGAAACATCGAGCTCATCGAGCGCCTTCTGCACTTCGTCAACCTGTCGCAGCACTTCGCCGCGTCGCAAGGCCACCCACGAAAGCAGCACGTGCGCTCGAGCCCGGTTATTGGCGTCCTTGGACCTAAGTTGCGGCAGTACTTCCTTTTGTGCAGTGTGGTAGTCATGCTGCATCCACGCGATGACGGCCCGATAATAAACGGCGTCCTCGTACATCGGCGTGCCGGGCTGCAGGTCGATTAGCGCGCGGTCGATCAGCCGGCGGCCGGCGACAAAGTCGCGCGTTAGTGCGAGAGCTGCGCCGAGAAGGACGTCCCGGCTGAGGCGCCTCTCATGCGGCTCCTGCGGGAAGTCCGAAAGAAGCCCAATGATGTCCAGGTACCGTCGCTCTCGCAATGCCAAAACCGCGGACGCCAGTACGGCCTCCACAGTGTCGCTGGCAGCAACAAGCAAACCACAGCGTTCGTAATCAGCAGCCCTTAGGGCTTTTTCAAACGCGCTGTCGTCGAACCTGGAGCGACCTAGACTTACGGTCGTCAGCATGTTCCTAATATAGATTATAGAGCAGGGACACAAGGCCTGGCAGCAAGCCGCCGGTCCTCCCCCTTCTAGAGGGGGTCACGTAAGCCTCTTGACCTACCGAGTAGAAATCCTCGGCCGGGGAGTGCCGACCGAGGATAAACTCCTAGTGATGCTTCCCGACGATTGGGCCGCCGGTAGAATCGGCAGGCTTCATCCTCTTTTTTGCGCCGAACTTAATCGGGCCGCCGGTCGAATCGTTGGGCTTAATCGGACCGCCCGTCGAATCGTTGGGCTTGATCGGACCGCCCGTCGAATCGTTGGGCTTGATCGGACCGCCCGTCGAATCGTTGGGCTTGATCGGACCGCCGGTCGAATCGTTGGGCTTAATGGGACCGCCGGTCGAATCGTTGGGCTTAATCGGACCGCCGGTCGAATCGTTGGGCTTAATGGGACCGCCGGTCGAATCGTTCGGTTTGATCGGACCGCCGGTCGAATCGTTGGGCTTGATCGGACCGCCCGTCGAATCGTTGGGCTTGACTCCTTGGAAGTGCGGCCGCACGATGAGGCTACCGCCAGCCGAATTCATCGAGCGCATCGCAGCAGACTGACTCGCAGGAAGCATCGTTCCGCCGGCCACGCCTGCAGAACAGCCACCAAGCAACGAGGCAGAAATTGCAAGTGCGACGCCAACGACGATCGTCTTAGTCATTGCAGTTCTACGCCTTTCGGCGCCCGTCGGCGCCAGGAAGCACGGGTGCTAGTACGAATATACTAGTACCAAAAGGCCACTCAAGGATAGGTCGCTTGGCAAACTTTGCATAATCTAAATAAACCTAGCGGACCATCCGGCCTGGAACGGGGCGGGAAGCGCTGATGCGCCCCCTAACTTTCCTTTTGCCCCGCTTCCTTCGACAAAAGTCTCCAGCGCCACCCCGATCTCGGCCGTGAGGTCCACCTTGTCTTACTTTTTTTTGCTTTTGAGGCGCCGGCGAGGGGCTCTCGCCGCGTTAACGCTTATCCTGCCCGCCACCCTAGCGGCATGCAGCAGCTCGCCGGCGCCTTCGCAGCTTCTACCCGGAGCCGCGAGCGCCGGGGGCGCCAAGGCACACCGCCCCCAGCTCTCGTTCAACTACACGACGCTCGACGATCAGGACGACCCAGACTTCAACGAGTTAACGGGGAATTAACAACCTGGGGAAACTGGTCGGCTTCTACGGTCGCGGCGGCCATAGCGATCCCAACCACGGTTACTACGTGACCGAGCCGTACGCACAGTACAACTTTCACAACGAAAACTACCCGAGCGCGGTCGAAACGCAAGTGCGAGCGCTCAACAACACCAAAGCAATGGCCGGCTTCTACCTTAGTAAGACCGGCGGAATCTTCGGTTTCATCGAGTCTCACGACATCTGGACGAGCTATCGCGACGTAAAGCTGCGCCAGGGTAAATCAAACATCACCGAGTTGCTCGGCCTGAGCGACGCCGGCTTGGCCGTCGGCTTCTATCAAGACGACCAGGGCATCCAGCACGGCTTCGAGCTAAACTCGGAGACCGGGAAGTTCCACTCAGTTGGGCCGAGCAACGCCGTCAACGACGTCGCCTCGGGAATCAACGGCAAGGGGGACATCTGCGGTTGGGCCACGCTCGCCGACGGCAAGACCGTCGCCTGGATGCTCAAGGGCGGAACGTATACCGAGTATTCGTATCCGGGATCGACCAACACGCAGGCGACGGCGGTGAACTGGCAAGACCAGATCGTTGGATCGTTTGTGGACTCATCCGGGAACACGCACGGCTTCTTTTTGAGCTATCCGCTTACGAAAAAGGTGTGGGAACAGGTGGACGATCCCTACGCGGTCGGCACGAGCGCGGTGACGAGCATCGAGAACCACAAAATCATGGTCGGCTACTACGACGATTCCAACGGCAACCGCCACGGTTTCATGGCGACGCCGAAGTAGCGAGGGAAGCGAGCGGCAGCGCACCGACGAGGCGCAGGATTAGCCTCGCGAGGCTAGGAACGACGGCGGGCATGTTGAGTGCAAAGCCGAGCTTAATTGCCGCTGCAGTTGCGGCGTCCGCGTTGTTGACGTTCGCAGGATGCAACGCCGGCGGCGTCGCCCCCACGCTCGCGTCGAACGGCGCGGCGGTTGCAAACGCCGGGCAAGCTGCGTCGCCCGACGCGACAACGACGTATGCGTACACGTGTCAGAACATCGGCGGTGCCGACTGTCTCGTTTTTAAAGGCACCAAGCTGTACAAGACAATCAAAAGCGGTCTCCAAAGCCCGCTGGGGGTTGCGGCCGGAAAAGATGGCCTTTTCTACGTTGCCGACCAGTCGGCTAAAGCGATCGTCGTCTTTTCCGCGGGCGGTAAATCGCTCGTCGCGACGATCGACAACGGCGGCAACGTACCGGTCGACGTCGCCGTTTCCGGCGACGCGCTCGCCGTGGCCAACCAGCATTCGATGACCTACTTCGCCGCAGGCGCGAGCAAGCCGACGCGCACGCTCAAGGATTCCGACCAATCGAAGGGCACCGGCGCCGCCTTCGACCTCAAAGGCAACTGCTATTGGAGCTTGGTCACCAAGAGCTCCGGCGCGCAAGTCGACGAGTTCAAAGGCTGCAAAGGCAAACCGCAGCGTCTGAAGCTCGGCGCGGGCTCGCCTTACGGCCTAGCTTTCGACGGGAGCGGCAACCTCTGGTACGCCAGCTATTTGTCGACGGCCAACGGCGTCTATAAATGTAACGGCGTCAGCTCGTGCACGCTGGTTTACAACAGCTTCGTCAATCCGCAGTTCGTCAACTTCGCCGGCGACTTCAAGAGCATTTGGATCAGTGACGTGGGTAACTACCAGTCCGGTGCATTCCTCTATCAGATCAGCGTCTCGAACGGCAAAGTGCTCAAGAAAATCAGCAACGGCCTCTCGTTCTTCAATCCGCCCACGGGAGTAGCGTCCGGCCCCGGTCCGCTGTAAGCAAACCGGGGCGGCGCCGTTTTTACTGCGAGTCGGGCGGGTGTCCGCTCGACGGTTGATCCAGGAAATACCGTAGGTCGTACTTCGATTTGATCGGCACGAACTTGCGCGGCGGCTTATTGAAGTCGAAGGCATCCGCTGCGGGTGAGGTTGCGCGCGCATCGCTGGCCGAGAGCTGCGGTAACCCGAACTGATCTTCGACGAAGCGCAGTATGCTGCCGTGCTCGTATTGGACGTGCGAGACGTAGCCTTTCTTCGCGTACGGCGAGATGATCAGCATCGGAATGCGCAAGCCTAGGCCGTCGTAATCGAGCATCTGGGGAGCGACCGGATCGAACCAGCCGCCGTAGTCGTCCCAGAAGACGAAGATCGCCGTGGAGTCCCAGTACTTCGATCCGCCGACCGCGTTGACTACGGACGCAACCCACGAAGGACCGGTCGTTGAGTTGCTGCCGGCATGGTCGGAGTTCTCCCACGTCGGAGTGATCCAACTCACCGTTCGCAGTTTACCGTTGGAGATGTCGCTGAAAAACTGCGTCTGCGGCGTGATGACGTCCTGGGCCCAGTCGGACCCATAATAGATGTGCCGGATGGCCTGATAGGCGCTCCAGATGCCCAAATCGCCGTTGAGCGTCGCGGTATAGAAGCCCCACGGCAAGCCGGCGCTGTCGAGCTCATCGCCAAGAGTGGTATTGTCGAAACAGGTCTGCTCGGAGCCGTACGGGATTTGGCGCTGCTGGCCGACGATCGAAATCGTGTCGCTGGTGCCGCCCTCACAACCCCAGGCGCCGTTGGGATAGTTAACGGCGGAGGCAGCCTGCCCGGCGATAATATATTGGTGCGAGATAAAGCTGCTCGCATCGAAGTTCGAAGCGAACATCTCGTCGGCCAAAACGTAGCGCTTGGCCATTTCGAAGTACGGCGCCGTTTCAGAGTGGGGAACGTAGCTGTACTGCGGCTCGGGGTGGGGGCATTGCGGCTGGCCGCGGCCACCGCAACCTACATACTCGCGGTTAAAGCCGTTCATTTGGCAGTTCGTACCCGGGATGCTTCCCGTTCCGTTGCAGGCTGCAAAGAACGAGTTGGAGCTGTGATCGAGATCCCAGCTGGTCGCAATCGAAATCGGCAGCAGCTTGACCTTGTTGCCGTTGCTGTCGTAGCCGAACTTCGCCGTCTTGGCGCCCTTGTAGCCGTAGAACAGGTTGTTGAAGCTACGGTTCTCTTGGATGAGGATTATGACGTGCTGGATCTTGCCGCTCGACGAGCGGTGATGGGCGGCGGGCCTTACGCCCGGCAGCACCGGAGCCGAGGGCGTTCCGGCGTTGCTGCATGCCGCGAGAAGGAGCGCCGCGGCACATGCCGCCGCGGCGCCTTTAACTGCTACTCCCAATCCGGTATCCTCTGATCGACGGCTTGGTGAATGAAATATTCCTTACCGTAAGGTGCCTTGATTGTCTTGAACTTCCGAGGAGGCTTGTTGAAGTCGAAGGCATCGGCGGCCGGCGACGTCGCGCGCTGATCGCTTGCCGATAGCTGTCCCAGCCCGAAGTTGTCTTCGATGAAGCGTAAGATGCTGCCGTGCTCGTAGTGCACGTGGGAGACGTGATGTTTCTTCGCGTAGGCGGAGACGATCAGCATCGGAATACGCAGGCCAAGACCGTCGTAATCAGCGAGGGCCGGCGCTTCGGAGTCATACCAGCCCCCGTAATCGTCCCAAAAGATGAAGACCGCGGTATTATTCCAGTACTGCGACTCGCCGATCGTGTTGACGATCGAACTGACCCACGAGGGCCCGGTATTATTGCCGCAGCCGGCGTGATCGGAGTTAGCGCAGGTTGGCGTGACCCAGCTCACCGTGCGGAGCTTGCCGCCCGTCACGTCGCTCAAGAACTTGTTCTGCGGCGTGATGATGTCTTTGCTCCAGTCGGGACCGTTGTAAATATGGTTGACGGCTTGGTAGGCGCTCCAGATGCCGCCGTCGCCGTAATAGGTCGACGTGTAGAATCCCCACGATAGTCCGGCGGCGTCGAGCTCGTCGCCGAGCGTGTTGGGATCCCAGCACACCGTCTCGTAGCCGCTGGGAATCTGGCGCTGCGGGCCGACCTCGCCAATCTCATCGCTGCCTCCGCCCGGACAGCCCCACCAGCTCCACGGATAGTTCACCGCGCCTTCGGCCTGGCCGGAGATGATGTACTGGTGCGAGATAAAGCTGCTTGCGTCAAAGTTCGACGCGAACATCTCGTCGGCTAAGACGAACTGCTTGGCCATCTGGAAGTACGGCTTGGTCTCGCTCTTGGGGACGTAGCTGTACTGCGGATTTGAATTGGGACATCCCGGCTCGCCACGGCCGCCGCAACCCACCCACTCGTTATTGAAGCCGTTCATCTGACAGTCGGTGCCGGGATAGCTCCCTGTGCCGTTGCAAGCCTCAAAGAACGAGTTAGAGCTATGGTCGATATCCCACGTTGTTTCCAGCCCAACCGGCTGAAGCGTGATTTTCTGGCCCGTCGAAGTGTAACCGTACGTGGACGTCTTGGCGCCGGGGTAACCCATGAACAGATTGTTAAAACTGCGATTCTCTTGAACGATAATGACGACGTGTTGGATCTTGCTGCTCGACGTACGGCGATGCAGTTGCTGATTGGGGTTGCGCCAGGAGGATGCCTGATTCGAGGCGGACAGACTTGGCGTTGGACTTAGTCCGCTGTTACCGTTGCAGGCTGAGAGGAAAAGAGCCACGGCCACCATGCTGACGACCCGGCTCGGGCTGGGAACACAACGCATAAGCGTTCTCCTTTGTAGCAGCGTTCGAACGAATCGAAGCTACGACGAATCTCGCACTAAATCCCATGAGTGAGCTCGCCGCTCGCGCGCCATCAATGATGACGTGCATCATCTTTTTACTAAACCTTAGCTGTTGCGAGCCGGCCCGGAGAACTGCATTCGGATGCGCGTGCCTCCCGCCGTTTCGATGCTGGTCTGGCCGGCGATGGCCGCAATAATCCGTAGCCCGAAGCCGCGCCCCGGCAGCGGGTCGCGAACGATAAACGAGCCGCGATCGCTAACGTCAACGCTCAGCGTTCCACCGTAGTCGAGACGAGCGAGCAACTCGAGGACGCGCAACGTTTCGTCGCTGACGTCGGCATATGCATGCTCTACGGCATTGGCCAAGGCTTCGCCGGCGGCGGTAATCACGTCGTCCTGCTCGCGGCGCTCGAAGCCGAGCACCTCCAAGAACGCGGCAAGCGCATGCCGGATCGGCGGAACGTAGCGCGGCTGCGCCGGACACTGAAGCCGCAGTTCCGAGGGGCCGCTCACGACGGCGCGCCTTTGCTGAGGTATTCCAACGCGGCTTGCGTATCGTTGAAGATCGGGAAGGCGTCGGACAGCCCCGCATACTGAACCAAGCGAGCGAATTGAGGCGTCTGAATCACCACCGCGACCGGACTGCCCTCGCGCTTAGCCATGACGCAGAAACGCAGCAACTCAGTCAGCGCGGTAGAATCGGCGTAGGTGACGTCGCCGAGATCTAAGAGAAACGCGCCGCTGTGATCGGCGCGCCGCAGAACATCGTGAATCTCGGACTTGCGGCTCACCTCGAGCTCGCCCGTCAAACGAATGGTTATGATGGTGTGGCTTTGGCTCACGCGGTCCTCTTTGCTTCCGTTGCGTCGAAGTCGCGCTGGTTTCCCGCTTCCGGCGGTCCGGCGAGCGTCGGCATAGCCATCGGGGTGAAGCGAATGGTCAAGATGGCGACGTCGTCGGCCAGCGAATGGCGGCTGAAAATCCGCTCGTAAATTCCAAGGGCCGCGTCGGCTTCGGGCATCGCTGCTGCGGCGCGCACGGCATCGAGGAGATCGGCTTCGCCGCGCACTACGTCGCGCGAATGCTCGATCACACCGTCGGTATAAAAGACGAGCATCGCGCCGGGCTCGGTCTGGACGTCGTGAGCGCTGTAAACCGTATCGCCGGCGATGCCGAGCGGCAGCGAACCGACTCCGAGCAGACGCGGAGGACGTCCCGGCTCGATCAACACCGGCGCGGGATGGCCGGCGGCGGCGTAAGCGACTCGGCATCGCCGCGCGTCGACGAGCCCGACGATGGCGGTAATCACCGGCGATACGCCGTCGTACAAATCGGCATTGACGCGCGAAAGAATCCGCCCGGGGTCGGGATCGATCAACGCCGCGGATATAACGTGCTGACGGGCTGCGTTCATCGCGACGGCGGCGTCGATTCCGTGACCGGTCACGTCACCGATGGCGATGAGAAGGCGTTCCTCGGGAAGGGCGACCGCATCGTACCAATCGCCGCCGACGCGGGTTTCCTCCGACGCCGGAGCGTACGTCGCGTGCAAGCGCAATCCGCCGAGTTCGGGAAGGCCACGTTGCCTGAAGGCCTCTTGCAGCGTATCGGCGATTCGCTTCTCGGCTTCGTAAGCGGCGCGCATTTCCGCGGTTCGGCGGCGCTGCTCTTCGGTTTCGATGCGCTCTTGTTCCAAGCGAATGGCCAGGCGATACTGCTGCACCGTAAAGAGCGCGGCGGCAATGACGACCGCGGCGACGGCGCCGGCTGCGAAAAGCCCGATCCCGAGAATGGCGCGCTCGACCCTTTCGTCGCTGCGCGCTTCGCGCCGCGCGAGCAAGCCATCGACCGTCGCCATGTCGGTGCGAAAGCGATCGACGAACGACTTACCGCGTACTTCGAGCGCCGCGTTTGGCCGGCGCGCGGTGAGCAACGGGAACGCGACCTCGGCGAGCCATCGCGCGTTGGCTTGCATTGCGTCGGCGAGCGGTGGGAAGGCCTCGTTGAGGCGCATCGCGGTGAGCGAGCGGCGCAACTTACTTAGCGAGGCCGGCAGCGTCGCTCGTCCGCTATAGTAAGGTTCGAGGAGAATTTTGCCGCGCGCGGCGACGTAGCCGCGCACGCCCGTCTCCTCGTCGAGCTGCTCGCGAACGATCTCGGCGACGAGAATGCGCGCCACGCGAACCCGCTCCGCGCCGCGAACCGAACGCACGACGATCGTACGAAGATAGAGGCCGCCGGCGATCAACGAGAGGACGACCAGCGCCAAAACAACGAGCGTCAGCACCAAGCGCGTGCGAATGCGGCGATCTACGGTCAATGCCCTAAATGCCATCCGTGCCGCTCGCAGCGATAAGGCCGCAGGCTTTTGGTCGTCCGCGGAATGGCGCGCTCGGCGTCCTTCTTCGTTTCAAAACTTGCTTTCGGGGCGCCGTTGCTCTTATAACACGACCGCGGGCCGCCGCTCTTGCGGGTCGCGCTCACTCTTCACCGTCGAAGTAATCGAGGGGGTCGGAGCGCAGGTTATGGCGTTGCGGAGATTGCACGCCCCACTTGCCGCTGTCGGGATAGTGGAACGATTCGCCAATGGGATTGTCGGCGACGACGTAGATGACGAGATCCTCGGTGCCGTCGTTGAAAAACTGATGCGGTTGACCCGGCTCGAAGAGACAGGCGTCGCCGGCGACGACCGGCGAGGTTCCGTCGGCGTGACGCACGGTGCCGCTGCCGGAGATCACATGGTAGAACTCCCACTGCGCGCTATGGGAATGGTAGGGATACGGCGCCTTTCCCGGAGGAATGCGCAGGATCTCGACGTCGAAGGGGTGGCGTTCGCGCAAGTCGGTCGACTTGGGATTGCGCCCGAGCGCTTCGGAGATCTCGATGCCTTCGCCGGCAAACTTACCCTTTGGTGACGACCAGCGCATCGGCTGGATTACGTTGGTATTGACTTTGAGCATGCTGCCCGACTTCTTCGCTTATTGTGACCAAGTTCTTTGAAATTTACTGGAAGCTGTGAATGGCGAGAGT
>CAVTMN010000012.1:0-52803 GCA_963735845.1 Vulcanimicrobiota bacterium
GGGGACCGTGCGATTTCGGCCACCGCTGGAAGGGTTTCAAGAAAGACTACGACGGCGGCCAGATGGATGGCTTTGGTCTGGAGGGCGGCGGCAAGTGCGGCAGCAAGGTCCTTACCTTGCCATATCAGTACGTCGATCCAAATGACATTATTCCGTACTGGTTTATCGCGCAGAACTACGTGCTAGGCGACGAGATGTTCCAGACGCAAGGCAGCGGCAGCTTTACCGCGCACCAGGATTTGATTCGCGGCGGCACCACCTTCAATCAGGCGCTGACCGAGAGTTTGGTAGACTATCCTTCGAGCCAGCCGTGGGGATGCGATGCGAAGGCCGGCACCACGACGTCGTACTTACTGTCCAGTGGTAAGTTACTCTACTATAAGTACCACCTCGGACCGTTTCCATGCACCAGCCAGTTCCCCGGGTATCCGACCTACACGTATTTGACGATGCGCGATCTGCTCGACAACGCCGGCGTCTCTTGGAAGTACTACTCGCCGCCGGTTGCCGGCGGCGGTTCGGGTGGCCTTTGGAACGCCTTCGACATGATTTCCTCAGTGCGTAATGGGCCGGAGTGGAACAACAACGTCAAGCGCAATCCCAACGCGATCTTCACAGATCTCGACGCCGGCACGCTGCCGGCCGTTTCTTGGTTGATTCCCGATAACGTCAACTCCGATCACCCGGGGTCGGCGCGGGATCTAGGCCCGGAGTGGGTGGCCAGCGTGGTCAACGCGATTGGAAAGAGCCAGTACTGGGACTCGTGCGCCATCATCGTCGTGTGGGACGACTGGGGCGGCTTCTACGATCACAAGCCGCCGCCGTTCTTCGACAACTGGGGTGGGTTAGGATTCCGCGTTCCAATGCTGATCGTCTCGCCGTATGCGCGAATGACGGCCAGTAAGCCCGGTTATATCTCCCACACCCAGTACGAGTTCGGCAGCATCATCAAGTTTATCGAGAACGTCTTCGATCTGGGGCGGCTCGGTACGACGGATACGCGCGCTAACAGCATCGGCGATTCATTCGATTTCACGCAATCGCCGCGCACTTTCATCGCGATTCCGTCGTCGCTCGATCGCACGTATTTCGAGCATCAGAAGCCGTCGTATCAGCCGGTAGATAGCGAGTAGATTCGCGCTTTGCGCGGTCGATTGTGTCACCCTTCGCCGCTGCGCTCGCTCAGGGTGACGCGCCGCGCGTCCTTCGACTGCGCGCCTCGCGCTCGCTCAGGATGCAAAAGTAGTTATTGGGAGTCGGGGATGCGGAGGTCGGTGCCTTGGTTCAAGAAAAAGCTGCGGCCCTTCGGTGATTTGATCTTCACGAACTTTCGCGGCGATTGATTGAAGTCGAAGGAGTCAGCCGGCGACGTTGCGCGCGTGTCGGCTGCCGAGAGTTGCGGTAAGCCCCACAGGTCTTCGGCAAAGCGCAGTACGCTGGCGGTTTCGTATTGGGTGTGCGAGACGTAGTCTTGCTTCGCATAGGGTGAGATGACCAGCAGCGGCACGCGAAAGCCAAGGCCGTCGTAATCGGCAAACGGCGGAGGCACGTGGTCGTAGAGCGCCGCCCCAATCGTCCCAGATGACGAAGATCGCGGTCGTGTTCCAGAACTTGCTCTCACCAATTTGATTGACCAGCGTTGCGACCCACGACGGCCCGTAACCGCCGCCGCAGTTCAAGTGATCGGAGTTAGCGCAGATCGGCGTGATCCAGGTGAAGTCGGCCAACTTCCCCTTGGGAACATCGGTTAGGAAACTCTTCTGCGGCGTGATGACGAAATTCCAGTCGGGGCCGTTGTAGATGTGCTTGACGGCCGAGAAGCTCGACCAGAAGCCGCCGCCGCCGCTCGACGGGCTCTGATACTTGCTGGTGTAGAAGCGCCACGAGAGTTTCGCCGCGTCGAACTCGTCGCCGAGCGTTTGATAGTCGAAGCAGGCTTCCTCTTGCGGGCCCATCTTTCGCTGTTGCGTGATCGTTTGGATCTGGTCCATCCGTCCGCCTTGGCAGCCCCACGCGCCGCCCGGCAGATTCACCGACGATTCGGCCTGCGCGGCGATGATGTATTGGTGCGCGACGAAACTCTCGTCGAGCTGGGAGGCAAAGGTATTGTCCGCCAGCACCCACTGGTGCGCCATGTCGAAATATGGCTTGGTTTCGCGCTGCGGCGTGTAAACGTACTGCGCGTACTTGACGCGCCGCGGCCAAAAGTAGGCCTGCTCTTTGTCGAAGGCGTCGTTTTTGCAGTTCGTTCCCGGCAGGCTGCCGGTACCGTCGCAAGCTAGGAACATTGCTTGCGCGGAATGGTCGATGTCGTACTGTTTGGCCAAGCCGACCGGCTGCAGCGGCACCGTTTTACCGGTGGAGATCTTTCCCTTTGAGACGGTGTTCGCGCCGGGATACCCTTGGAAGAGGTTATCGAAGCTGCGGTTCTCCTGCACGATGAAGACTACGTGCTGAATCTTGCCCGCACCGGTGTTGGAGAGCGCGCGTAACGCCGCGCCGCTCCCCATCGAGGGAGGCAATGCGTTGCGCGCGCTCGAGGAACAACCTGCGAGAAGCGCGATCGCCGATAGCGCGGCGATACGCGACTTGGCGCTCACTGGTAATCCGGTGCGCGATAGTCCATCGGCTGCTGCATGAAGAAGCCTCGGTACTTGGGCGCCTTGATCGGTTTGAATTTACGCGGAGCCTGGTTGAAGTCGAAACAGTCGGCAGCCGGCGAGTTAGCGCGCGTGTCGGCCGCCGCCATTTGTGGAAGGCCCCACAGAGTCTTCGGCGAAGCGCAGTACGCTGGTCGTTTCGTACTGAACGTGAGAAACGTAGCCTTTCTTCGCGTACGGCGAGATCACGAGCAAGCGGTACGCGGAATCCGAGACCGTCGTAATCTTCGTAGGGCGGTTTGACGGGATCGTACAGGCCGCCCCAGTCGTCCCACATGATGAAGATCGCGGTCGAGTCCCAGAACTTGCTCTCGCCAACGGCGTTGACGATCGCCGCCACCCACGACGGGCCGTAACCGCCGCCGCAGTTGACGTGATCCGAATCGTTGCAGACCGGCGTGATCCACGTAAAGTTGGCGAGCTTGCCGTTGGGAACGTCTTTGAGGAACTGCTTCTGCGGCGTGACGATGTCGTTCTTCCAGTCGGGGCCGTTGTAAATATGATTGACGGCCTGATAGCTCGACCACCAGCTGCCGTCGCCGCTCGACGGGCTGCCGTACTTGCTGGTGTAGAACTTCCACGTCAGGCTTGCGGTGTCGAGCTCGTCACCCAGCGTGGTGTAGTCCCAGCAGGGCGTTTCGTAGCCCGATAGTTGGCGCTGCTGATTGATCACCGGAACTTCGTCGCTCTTCCCGCCGGGACAACCCCACAAACCGTAGGGCAAATCTACGGCCGCCGACGCCTGCGCCGCGATGATATATTGATGGGAGACGAAGCTCTCGTCGAGATGCGATTGGAACATGTGATCGGCGAGCACCCATTCGCGCGCCATGTCCCAGTACGGCTTAGTTTCTTTACGCGGAGCATAAACATACTCGGGATACTGGACGCCCTGCGGACCGCCGAAGTTTCCTTCTTGGTCGAAGCCGTCCATTTGACAGTGCGTACCGGGGAGGTCGCCCTGCGGCGCGTGGCACGCCGAGAACATCGCGTATGCCGAGTGATCGATGACGTATTGATAGCCGAGGCTGACCGGTTGGAGCTTCACGACCTGGCCGTTGGAGACTTGGCCTTTGTCGGCCGTTTTAGCGCCGGGATAACCCATGAAAAGATTGTTGAAGCTGCGATTCTCTTGAACGATAAAGACGATGTGCTGGATCTTGCCGGCGCCGGTTTTCGATAGATGCTGGAGCGGGGTCTCGGTCTGTACGAACGAGCCGCCGCCACCGCTGCAGCCGCCGAGCATCGAGGTGGCTAGCCCCGAGGCCAACAGCGCACGTAGCCAATGGTTCATGCCGCGTTTCCTCTCTTACTCGTCGTCTGGGGGACGGTTATCAGTTGGCCGACTCATGAAGAACTCCGGCCCTTTGGGGGCGCGAATGTGGACGAACTTGCGCGGCGACTGGCTGAAATCGAAGCAGTCGGCGGCGGGCGAAACGGCCCGCGCGTCGGCGGCAGCAAGATGGTGCAGGCCCCAGAGATTCTCGGCGAAGCGCAGGACGCTGGCCGTTTCGTACTGCACGTGCGAGACGTAGCCTTTCTTGGCGTAGGGCGAAATGACCATCAGCGGCACGCGGAAGCCTAAGCCGTCGTAATCCATAAATGGCGGAGGCACGTGGTCGTAAAGACCGCCCCAGTCGTCCCACTGCACGAAAATCGCCGTCGTTTTCCAGAACTTGCTTTCGCCGATGGCGTTGACGACCGCAGCAACCCACGAGGGTCCGTAACCGCCGCCGCACCCGACGTGGTCGGACTCTTCGCAAGTCGGCGTGATCCACGTGAAGTCGTCGAGCTTCCCCTGCTTGACGGCAGTGAGGAAGAGCTTCTGCGGCGCGATGACGTAGCGCCAGTCGGAACCGTTGTAAATATGATATACGGCTTGATAGGCCGACCACCAGGAGCCGCCGCCGCTCCCGGACGTTCCGAAACGGCTGGTGTAAAAGCGCCACGATTTACCGGCCGCGTCGAGCTCGTCGGCCATCGTTTTATAATCGAAACAGGCGGGCTGTTGCGGACCTTTGGGATTGCGATCCTGGGTAATGGTGTAAACGAGATCGCCCGAGCCGCCCGCACAGCCCCATTGCCCGCTCGGAATGTTCACGGTCGATTGCGCCTGCGCCGCGATGATGTATTGGTGCGCTACGAAACTCTCGTCGAGCTGCGACTGAAACATGCGATCGGCTAACACGTATTGATGCGCCATCTCGAAATAGGGGCGCGTATCGGAGTGCGGAACGTAAACGTACTGCGGGTTGGGAGGTCCCCCGTAAAAGCCTTCGTTGTCGAAGCCGTCCATGCGGCACTTCTTGCCCGGCTCCGATCCGGTGCCGCGGCAGGCGGCGAACATCGCTTGCGCGGAGTGGGCGATGTTGTAGAGGCGCTTGAGGCTCACCGGCTTGAGGGTGATCGTTTTACCTTTGGAGTTTTTGCCGGTGGTTGCCGTGTCGGCGCCGGGGAAGCCGTAGAAAAGATTGTCGAAGCTGCGGTTTTCCTGCACGATCCACACGATGTGGTCGATCTTTCCGGCTCCGGTTCCGGCCAGTTCTTGCAGCGTCGTCGTTTGGCTCGGGGTGGTGGGACTCGACTGCAGGGAGCATCCGGTCGTTAAGACGACGGCCAGGGCGGTCGCGAGGGTGGCTGCGCGTTTCATTCGCTATCCGGCGCGACGTACGACGGCGGCTGCTTGAGGAAGTACGATCGCGAGAACTTCGAGCCGATGGTATGGAACTTGCGCGGCGGCATGGTTAGATCGAAGGCGTTGCCGATGCTGTTGGAGTGCGCGTCGTCTTCTCCGAGCGAACCGAGGCCCCAGTTTTCCTCAATGAAACGCAGGATGCTGCCGAACTTATAGGTGGTGTGCTCGACGTGCGCTTTGACGCGCGACGAGACGATGAGCATCGGGACTGCGGAAGCCGGGCCCGCCCGACCACGTGCGCGGCAGCGGCGGCACGACGTGATCGAAGAAGCCGCCCCAGTCATCCCACACCACGACGACGGCGGTCGAGTTCCAATACTTGCTTTGGCCTACGGCGTTGACGATCGACGCGACCCATTCGGGTCCGCTATCGGCAAGCGGGCCCTTACCGGGCTGGCACGGCGGATGCTTACGTTCCATCGGATGATCGGATTCGACGCCGTCGGGCGTAATCCAGGATACCGCCGGTAACGTGCCGTTGGTAATGTCGCTGAATATCGCCTTATTTGTGCGCGTCACGTTGTTGCGCCATTCCTTACTGTAGCGCACCGCTTTGATGGCATCAAAGGCACTCCAGATGCCGGCGGTATTGCCATGTTCGCAACCGCTTTCTTTCTGTACGGGCATGGCGTAGAACTTCCACGAGACGCCCTTGGCGTCGAGCAGATCGCGCATCGTGGCGTACTCGAGGCACGGGAACGGGCCGCCGTAGGGATAGACTTTCTGACTTCCCTTTTTGATGATGGCGGTGACGACGCTGTCGTTGGCGTCGCAGCCCCACGGAAAGTACGAAGGATTGTCGATGAGCGCTTCGGTCGGCGAGATCTTCGTGCCGGCGGCGATGAGGTCTTGATGACCGGTAAAGCTTCCGCTGCCCTGCGTCTGGAAGGTGTGATCGGCGAGCACGTACTGCGTCGCCATGTCCCAGTACGGCTTGATGTCGTTAGGGTCTACGTATTGATAGGAGTAGGTGCAGGTCGGCGTTCCTTCGCCGTTGGCGCCGAACTTCGTCACGTCCCAGCCATCCATCTTATCGTGGTCCTTCATCAAGAGGTAACCGGTGTGGATGTGGTCGAGATCTTGGTCCATTCCGAAGTCGCCGGGGAAGCCTTTGCCGAGCAGCGATGACCTTGGTGAGCGGCACGCTGGTGGCTTTGGTGATTACCGGCATTCCGTCGGCCTTACACGCGTCGGCGATCTCGGAGGGCATCGGCTTGGCTTTGCCGCTCGTCGCTCCGTCGGCGCCGGGGAACGTCGCGAAGAAGTTATCGAAGCTGCGATTCTCTTGAATCACGATCACGACGTGCTTTATCGTCGACTTCGACGAAGTCGAGTCGCCGTGTACGCTTGTCGCGTTAGTGGGGAGGTTCGGCGGAATCGCCTGCGACACGCCGCCGCGGCAGGCAACGATGCCTAGCGTAAGCGCGAGTGCCGAAAAAACAAGGCTCGCAGCGCGTGCCTTCACGTGGCTTTACTCCGTGTCGACGGGCATCCCCGACGGTTTGTGATGTAGGAAGTGGCTGCGCGAGTACTTCGAGTTGAAGATTTTGAACTTCCGCTTGCTTTGGTTGTAGTTGAACATATCGGCGATGCTGGTGGACGAGCAGTCCGTCGTGCCGATGCAGTTGAGCTTGAACGTATCTTCGATATACTTGACGATGCTGCCGAAGCCATAGGTCGTTTGCGAGATCTCGCTAGCCGGAACGTACGGAGAGATCACGATCATCGGTACGCGGAATCCCGGACCGCCTTGGTTGTCCTGGGTCGCCGGTGAAACCGGATCGTAGAAACCTCCCCAATCATCCCAAACGATGATAATCGCCGTTGAGTTCCAATACGAGCTCTGGCCGACGGCATTAACGACGCTGGTCACCCACGAGGGGCCGGTGTCGGAAGAGTAGCCGGGGTGATCGGAGTTGTAGGAGTCGGGAATCACCCAGGACATCTGCGGCAGCTTTCCGCTGGTGAGGTCGCTGAAAATGTTGGTCTCGGGCCAGTTGACGTTGGTTCCCCATTCGCTGCCGTTGCGAACGCTCGCGATTACGTCGAACGCGTTCCAAAGCGCGCTCGAGGTGCCGCTGCTGAATTTCGGGATGTAGTACTTCCAGGTGATTCCGCCGGCATCGAAGAGGTCGGCGAGCGTGGTGTAGTTATACGAGCTGTACGGGAACTGGTCGGTGCACGGGAACGGGCCTGCGGCTTTTTCGTATTTGAGGCTGGTGGTGATGAGACTCGTTTTGGCTCCGGGCGGCGAGTCGCAGCCCCACGCCGAGTTGGCCGTCGGATCGTCGATCAGGCTGACGTTGCCGCCGATCTCGGTCCCGCCGCGAATCAAATCTTGGTGGGCGGTGAAACTTCCGCTGCCTTGCGTCGAGAACATCGCGTTGGCGAGCCCGTATTGCGTGGCCATATCCCAGTACGGCTGAACGTCACTCTGCTTCACGTATTGATAGGGCAACGCTTTTTCGGGCTTTCCGGTGACTTGGAAGATGATTTGGTTGAACGCGTCCATCTTGCCGCCGTCGTACGCGGTGAGATAGGAAACGTAGAGATGGTTGAGGTTCTTCTTATCTTCCAGCGGCACTTGGGCGAGCGCGATCGTTTTCTGCTTCCACTTGCCGCCTTTCTTGATGCGCTCGAGGCCGGTCGTCGTTCCGGTCGCGCCGGGGAACTGCGCGAACATATTGTTGAAGGTGCGGTTCTCTTGAATCAATAGAACGATGTGCTGAATCGGCGTACCCGACGGACGGCGCGATGGTCCGTTGCTGCTGGTGCTTCCGGGTCCGGGAAGCGAGCTGCTGCTTCCGCCGCAAGCACTCAGCGCGAGACAAGCCGATAGGGCAAAAATGCAATAGGATACCGCTCGGGTCGTCATAGTGCTCCGCTCCCTTTCTCCGCGCCGTTCTTTGGCCGAGGGCGGGCGTCGTTTCCTCTATTAGCTATGAGCGTGGCGATAATAAAAGTTAACTTTTTAGTCGTAACTTTCGCGGACCGTTTCCAGCAGCGTCTGACCGAACTCGACGAGTTCGCCGTCGCCGTCGAGTACGTCGACGCCAAAACCGGGATAGAGACTGACGAAACGTTCCTGCTTCCAGCGAGCGACCGACCAGCGGTCGCGGGCGCCCTTCTCGTACGGCCACGGCGGCATGCCTTCGCGGTCGGAACGGATGTCGCGGCCGTCGGAGGTGCGGACGCGCACCTGGAATCCCTCGACGCGCGCGATCTTCATCTCCAGCGTTCCGATCTTCATTTTATGCAGTTACCTCGCAGAACGTAGCTAGGTCGATATTTCCCCCGGAAACGACCGCGACGATCGGCCCCTTTCGCGTCTTCTTTCCCGAGTTTCCCGAGCGCGGCCGCCACGGCAAGCGCGCCGGCGCCTTCCGCGATTACGCGCGTCTTCTCGGCAAGCAGGCGCATCGCGCGGCTCGTTTCGTCGAGGGTTACGACGAGAGCGCCGTCGACGATCGGGCGAAGGCGTTCCCACATCTGCGGGAAGAGGCTTTTCCCGCCGGCGCCGTCGACGAACGACGGCTTCCAGCGCGGGAACGTTGACGCTTTCCCTTGCTCGAGCGAAAACGCGAACGGCGCCGCGGTTTCCGGCTCGGCGCTGTAAATCTTGACGTTCGGCTTTCGCGCGCGTACGCCCGACGCGACGCCGGTCAGCAGTCCGCCGCCGCCGATCGGTGCGATCACCGTTTGCACTTGCGGTAAATCTTCCACGATTTCCAACCCGATCGTCGCGTTGCCGGCGATAAAATCGTCGTTATCGAAGGGACTCACGAAGGTGCCTTCGACGCCGGGAAAGGCGCGGCGATCCATCGCTTCCCACCACGAATCGAACGGCACCTTCAGCACTTCTGCACCAAGCGCGCGCATTCGTTCGATCTTCGTTTCGGGGGCAGTTTCCGGTGCGACGACTCTGCACGGTACGCCGATCATCCGGGCGGCGTACGCGAGACCCTGGCCGGCGTTTCCGGCGCTGGCCGTCCACACGCCGTACGCGCGTTGTTCCGGCAGCAGCATCGCCACCGCATTCAGCGCTCCGCGCAGCTTGAATGAGTTGATCGGCTGGAGGTTCTCGAGCTTCAGGTAGATTTCGCGGTCCGGCGCAACGCCTTCGAGCCTCAGCAGCGGCGTGCGGACGACGGTCCCGGCAATACGTCGCCGCGCGGCTTCGATGGCATCGATGCTTATTGGATTCACGGGAGATGGTCGGGCTGACTGGATTCGAACCAGCGATCTCTAGTCCCCCAGACTAGCGCGATAACCAAGCTTCGCTACAGCCCGTTTCTTTTCGTATTCTTCCTCGTGCGCGTTCGCGTCCCGCCGACGGCGTCTTTGAGCGATTTGCCTGCGACAAAGGCCGGCACCTTGCGCGCCGCGATTTTGATCGTTTCGCCGGTTTTTGGATTGCGTCCCTCACGCGCTTGGCGCGCTCGAACGACGAAACTCCCGAAAGGGTTGAGCGCGACGCGGTCGCCGTTCTGCAGCGCCGTCTTGATCTCGTTGAGAATCAGGTCCACAATCTCTCCGGCGCGGCGCCGCGACAACTCCGTTTCGGCGACGACGGCATCAATCACATCGGCTTTCGTCACGTCGCATCTCCTCGTCCGGCAACGGTGGGCGAGTTGTGTTCGCTCATTTCTTCAAGATTTCCGCCAGGGCGCGGAGCGCCAGCAGATACCCGGCCGCCCCCAACCCGCTGATGACGCCTCGGCAAGCGGCCGCCGTCACGCTCGTCCGCCGAAATGCCTCGCGCGCCGCAACGTTCGAGAGATGCACCTCTACTACCGGAATCCCGATCGCCTTGATCGCATCGGCGATGGCGTACGAGTAGTGGGCGTACGCGCCGGGATTAATGACGACGCCGTCGCACGTCTTTCGCGCCGCATGCAACGCGTCGACGATAGCGCCTTCGGAATTGTACTGCGCGCACGAAACGTCGATGCCCATGCTTTTTGCGCCGTGAGCGACTGCCTCGTCCAATTGGGCGAGCGACTGAGTTCCGTAGATTTCAGGCTCGCGCTCGCCCAGCAGATTGAGGTTCGGCCCATTGACGACCAGGACACGCATCGCCGCTGCCTTCTTGGAAGGAAAAGCACGCGCCTCCGCACCAGACGCGGATTCATGCCCGACAAGCTCATCGCCGCGACGGCTCCGCGAGCCGGCGTTGCGTTCGCCGCCGCGATTACTACCGATCTGGTCAGCGAGATTCGCAACCGGCACGACCTTTGGCCGACCGCGACGGCGGCGGTGGGGCGATTGGCTACGGGCGCGGCACTCTTTGGCGCCGGCCTCAAAGGCAACGAACGCATCTCGCTGCAGATCGCCGGAAACGGCCCGCTGGCGACTCTGGCGGCCGATTCGTGGCTTCTCGACGAAGGCACCGCCGCGGCCCGCGGGTATACCCGCCATCCGCGCGTCGACCTTCCGATCGACTCGCGCGGCAAATTCGACGTCGCCGGCGCCATTGGCGAGGGTTCGCTTAAAGTTACTCGTTCGAGTGACGTGGCAAAGCCCTACGTCGGCGTCGTGCCGCTGCGTTCGGGAGAGATCGCCGACGACATCGCCGTCTACCTCGCACAATCCGAACAAATTCCGTCGGTCGTCGCGCTCGGCGTCCTGGCCAACCCCAATGGCGTCGTGGCAGCCGGAGGCATCATCGCGCGCGCCCTTCCCGGCGCCGACGAACGCAATCTAGCGGAACTGGAAAAACGCGCCGCCCAAATGCCTCCCGTGACGCAGCTTATCTCCCATCGGGCCGATGCCGAAGCGCTGCTGCGCGAGCTGGCCGGCGATTGGGAGCTGCGCGCGCAGCAGGTTTTCGACGTTCGCTTCGCCTGTTTGTGCTCGCGTGCGCGGGTCGAAGCGGTGTTGTTAGCGCTGGGCGTTAAGGACCTGCAGCAGCTGGCATCGGAACGCGAGCTTACCGAAGCGACATGCGAGTACTGTAAGACGACCTACGCTTTTACAGCGGACGAGCTGCACGAGCTGGTCGCGCGACTATAAAGCGATTCGCTAAGCGCGCACGCGGACGAACCTGCGCGATCCCACCGATAGCACGGCGGTTCCACCGGCGGCCCATCGCTGATTCGCGTCGCGAACGACCTCACCGTCGATCTTGACGGCGCTTCCGGAGATCAGGCGTTCGGCCGCGCGACGGCTCTCCGCAAATCCGGCCTTGACGAGGAGCTCGGTGACCCGCGTGCACTCGCCCAAGTCGATTTCCGGAATATCGTCGCTCGGAATCTCCTTACGCTGAACGGTACGTTCGAAAAAGTCGCGTGCTGTCGCTGCGGCGTCGGCGCCATGGTAACGGGCGACGACGTCGGCCGCGAGCCGCTTCTTCTCTTCCATCGGATTGGCCGAGCCCGACGCGACCGTCGCGGCCAGCTGCTTCGGATTGCGGTCGCGAACGAAATGCCGCCAGTCGCGCGTACGTGCCGATCAACTCGTCGGGTATGCTCATCAGTTTTCCGAACTGCGGGCTCGCCGGCTCGTCGATGCCCACGTAGTTGTCGAGCGACTTGCTCATCTTTTTGTGTCCGTCGAGTCCGACGAGCAGCGGCACGGTCGCGCAGATCTGCGGATATTGTCCGAGTTCGCGCTGGTAGTGCCGCCCGAGCAGGAGGTTGAAGAGCTGGTCGGTTCCGCCCAGCTCGACGTCGGCCTCGATCGCTACCGAATCGTACGCCTGCGCGACGGGATAGAGAAACTCGTGCAGCGAGATCGGCGCACCGCGTCCGTAGCGCTCGCTGAAATCGTTGCGTTCGAGCATCTGCGCGACCGTCGTTTTGGCCAGAAGCTTGACGAGATCGGCCAGGTTCAGCTTGTCGAGCCACTCCGAGTTGTAGCGTACCTCGATGCGCTCCAAGTCGAGCACCTTGCCGGCCTGCACGCGGTACGTCTCCATGTTTGATTCGATTTCTTCCGGCGTCAACTGCGGGCGCGTCACGTTGCGTCCGCTCGGATCGCCGATACGGGCGGTGAAATCGCCGATGATCAGCGTCACGCGATGTCCGGCCTCGGCGAATCGCTGCAAGCGGTAGAGCACGACCATGTGCCCGAGGTGCAGATCGGGACTTGTCGGATCGATTCCCAGCTTGACGCGCAGGGGACGGCCCAAGCGCAGCCGCTCCGCAAAGTCGGCCGGCGTCTCGACGTGCTCGAATCCGTCGAGCAGCTCCTCGGGCGTTATCGCGCTCACGCGCGCAGCTCGATCATGGTGACGCCGCTCGAACCTTCTTCTTCGTTGCCGTAGCGCAGGCTCTTGACCGCCGGATGCGCGCGCAGATATTCCTGAAGACCGCGTCCCAGCATTCCCGTCCCTTTTCCGTGAATCAAGCGCAGCTCGGAGCTGCCGGCGAGCATCGCATCGTCGATCCATCGTTCGACCAACGGCTCGGCTTCGGCGTAGCGCTTACCGCGGACGTCGAGCGCAACCGCAGCGCGTTCTGCCGCACTCAAGCGCGTCTCGGCGTTCGCGCCGCGGCGCGAACGCGCAACCGAAGCTCCTTCGCTTCGTACGTCGGTCTTCTCCACGGCCAGCTTCATTGAACCGATGGAAACGAGCAACCTTTCACCCCAGTCCTCAGCGACCGTCGCACTCTGATTCAACGAGACGACGCGCACGGGGTCGCCGGGCGCGTAGGTTCGGTTCTCCGGCTCCTGAGTGCCGCCGGCGGACCGAATTCCTAAATCGCGGCGAATGGCTTCGACGGTTTCGGCAAGTCGCGCCGTCTGCGCGTGGCTGACGCGCACTTTTCGGCGCTGGCCGGCGTCTGCCGCTGCCTCGTCGGCGCGCCGCTGCAGGTCGCGCACGAAATCGCGCAGTCCTTGCTGCAGCCGTTCCTCGGCGCGCGCCCCAAAGCGCCGGCGTTCCTCGTCGAGATCGCTGCGCTCGCGCCGCAGCCGGTCGAGCTCGCGCGACGAGTCGCGCCGTTCGTCTTGCAAGCGCGCGCGCTCTTCGCGCAGCTCGCCGCTGCGCAACGAGAGCTCGGCCAAGGCGCTCTCGTAGTCGCGTTCACGGCTCTCCAGCAGCGTCGCGGCTCGCTCTACGATGGCGGGATCGATGCCAAGCCGCGTCGCCAGCGGAAAGGCCAACGATTGTCCCGGCGTTCCGACGTCCAGCTCGAACGTCGGCGCAAAGGTCGAAGGGTCGAAGCGGACGCTGGCGTTGGCGACCCCCGGCGTGGCATGAGCGAAGAGTTTGAGCTCGACCGAGTGCGTCGAGACGACGGCCCGCGCGCCGCAGGCCAGCAGCCGTTCCAGCATCGCGATGGCAAGCGCTGCACCGGCGGTGGGCTCGGTTCCGCCGCCGATCTCGTCGACGATGGCGAGCGTGCGTGCGTTAGCGTCTTCGAGCATCTCGCGCATCCGCTGCAGATGTGCGGAAAACGTTGAGGCGTTGGCGGTAACCGATTGCTCGTCGCCGATGTCGGCGACGATTCGCTCGAAGCGACCGATGCGCGTGCCCGATCGCGGCGGGCAGCTGCATGCCGCAGTAGGTCATCACCACGAAGAGCCCCGCCATCTTTAGCGCGACGGTTTTCCCGCCCATGTTGGGGCCGCTGATCACGAGCAGTCGCGTCGTTTCGTCGACCGAAAGCGACTGCGGAACGGCGCGATCTTCGAGCAGGGGATGGCGCCCGCGCTCGATGCGCATCTCCGGCTCGTCGCTGAGCTCCGGTGCGACGGCGTCGCTGCGGCGCGCCAGTTCGGCCTTGGCGGTCAATAAGTCGAGTACGGCGAGCATCTCCACGTTGGCCTCGATCGGGCCGGCGTGCCGCCCAACCGCTCGTGAAAGCTCGTCTAGGATGCGTTGAATCTCGCGCTCTTCTTCGATTTGCAGCGTCCGGACGCGATTGTTGGCCTCGAGCGCCGCCAGCGGCTCGATGAAGAGCGTCTGACCGCTCGAGCTGGTATCGTGCACGATGCCGGGAAGCGCGCCGCTAAACTCGGCCTTGATCGCAACCACGAACCGGTCGTTGCGCATGGTGACGATGCGGTCTTGAACGGCCTTGGAATACTTCGCCGAGTTCAAAATCGAGGTCACTCGCTCGCGCGCGTCGGCTTGCGCTTGCGAGAGACCACGGCGAATGCGCCCCAGCGCCGGCGATGCGCGCTCGAGCACGGTGCCGCGTTCGTCGATCGCATCTACGATGGCGCGCGTCACCTCGCGCAACGGCGTGTAACTGGCCACCACGTCGCCGAGATCGGCGTGCTCGTGCGCCGCGCGATACGCCGACGCCGCTGCCGACAGAGCGTCCCCAATTGCCCGTAAATCCCCGGCACCCAGCGTTCGCCCGAGCGCGGCCGCCTCGGTCAACGGCGCCGTTTCGACTGCGCGCATGATCTGCAGGTCGGCTCCGGCTAGCAGCGATCGCACCGCTTCGGTGCGGCGCTGCTCGCGGCGCACCATTTCGTAATCGGCGTAGGGCTCGAGCGCCAGCGCGCGTGCGTGGCCGCGCTGCGTGTGCGTTGCAGCGACGACGCGGTCGCGAACGCCGGCAAAATCGAGCGCCTCTAGTGTTCGCGAATCTGCAAGCGTCATCGCAAAGGAGAGATTAAACGGAGAGCTTCTTCTGTACCAGTTCGTTGACCAGCGCCGGATCGGCTTTGCCGCGCGATGCCTTCATCACCTGACCGACGAGAAATCCGGCAACGTTCGTCTTGCCGGCTCGGAAGTCGGCGACGACGGCCGGATTGGCCGTCAACACGCCGTCAACCAGCGCTTCGATGGCAGCGGGATCGCTGGTCTGCGCGAGGCCTTCGCGATCGACGATGGCAACCGGCGAGCCCACGCCGTCCCACATGCGAACCAGCAGCTCTTTGGCGATCTTAGAGTTGATTTTCTTGGACTCGACCAGCGCGATCAGCTCGGCCAAGTGTTCCGGCGAGACCTTCGATTCGGCGACTGCGACGTCGTGCTCGTTGGCCAGGCGCGAGAGCTCGCCAAGCACGAAATTGCTGGACTGCTGCGCGTTGCCGCTGATGGCGACGACGCGGTCGAAATAACCGCTCAGCGAGACGTTGTCGACCAACTGCGTCGCCTGGCGCGGACCGAGGCCATACTCGCGCGCGTAACGTTCGAAACGCTGCCACGGAAGTTCGGGCAGCTGCGAGCGCAGCCGCTCAACGTCGGCTGCGGCGATCTCGAGTGGTACCAGGTCGGGATCGGGGAAATAGCGGTAGTCGTGCGCCTCTTCTTTGCTGCGCATCGGATGGGTCACGCCGTGCACTTCGTCCCAGCCGCGCGTCTCCTGCACGATTCGCTCGCCGGCGCGCAGAGCGGCAATCTGGCGCTCGATCTCGCTCTCGATGGCGCGCTCGACCGAACGGAACGAGTTCATGTTTTTGATCTCGGTCTTGGTGCCGAGCTCCGTCGAGCCGGCAGGGCGGATCGAAACATTGGCATCGCAGCGCAGCGAGCCTTCTTCCATCTTCACGTCGGAGACACCCAGAACGAGCAGCGTTCGGCGCAACGATTCCAGATAGGCGACCGCGTCGGCGGCGCTATGCAGCTCGGGCTCCGAAACGCACTCCATCAACGGCACGCCCGCGCGGTTGAAGTCGAGCAGCGAATAGGCGCTGCCGGCAATCCGTCCGTCGCCCGATCCCGCGTGCGTCGACTTGCCGGTATCTTCTTCGAGATGGATGCGCGTAAGGCGGCACTCTCGCATGGTGCCGTCATCGAGCCAATACTTGACCGAGCCGCCCATGGTCAGCGGCATGTCGTACTGCGAGATCTGGTAATCCTTGGGCATGTCGGGATAGAAATAGTTCTTCCGGTCGAACTTCGAGAACGACGGAATCTCGGCGCCGAAGGCGAGCCCCGCGGCGACGGTATGCTCGAGCGCTTTTACGTTAGGCACCGGCAGCGCGCCCGGCATCCCCAGACAGACCGGGCAGACTTTGGTGTTCGGCTCGCCGCCGAACTCGTTGGCGCAGCCGCAGAACATCTTCGTCTTAGTCTTGAGCTCGACGTGGCACTCGATGCCGACCACCGCTTCGTACTCGACGCTCATGCGCGCACCGCGTCGAGCGCCGGACGATGCGCCGCGGCGTGTCCGGTTGCCGTTTCGTAGGCATGCGCCACGTCGAGCAGCAGCCGTTCGGCAAAGAGCGGCGTAGTAAGCTGCAGTCCTAGCGGCATCGGCAGGCTCCCGCCTTCGGGCGTCGCCCAGCCGCACGGAACCGAGAGCGCGGGCAGACCGGCCAGCGCCATCGGAATCGTGTAATAATCCATCAAGTACATGCTGTACGGATCGCTCTTGGCGTTGAAGACGAACGCCGGACAGCTGGCTGCCGGACATGCGATTGCGTCGCACTGCGCGAAGGCACGCTCGAAGTCGCGCGCGATCAGCGTTCGCGCTTTCTGCGCGCGCACGTAGTAGGCGTCGTAGTAGCCGCTCGAGAGCGCGTGCGTACCGATCAGAATGCGGCGCTTGACCTCGGGGCCGAAGCCGGCCGCGCGCGTGTTGTCGTACATGGCGCGCACGTCGCTGCCGTCGACGCGCAAACCATAACGCACGCCGTCGAAGCGCGCCAGATTGGACGAGCACTCCGCCGGCGCAACCAAATAATAGGTCGGAACGCCATAGTCGGCCGTCGGTAGCGAAACCTCGACCAGCTCGGCACCGAGACGCTCCAGATCGGCGTACGCTTTTCGGTAGATCGCATCGAGATCGGCGCCCAGCGTCTTGGTATCGAACTCGCGCACGATGCCGACGCGCAAGCCACGCAGATCTTCGCGCCATCGGCCGGCGGTCGGCTCGAGCGGACGGTCGATCGAAGTTGAATCCATCGGATCGTACCCGCCCATCGCGTCGTAGGCGAGTGCAGCGTCTTCTACCGTGCGTGTGAGCGGGCCGATTTGATCGAGGCTCGAGGCAAAAGCGATGAGACCGTAGCGCGAGACGCGGCCGTAGGTCGGTTTGAATCCGACGAGGTTGCAGAACGCGCCCGGTTCGCGAATGGAACCGCCGGTATCGCTGCCCAAACCGATCGCCGCTTCGTAAGCCGCCACCGCGGCGGCGGATCCCCCGCTCGAGCCGCCGGGAACGCGCGAGAGATCGTAGGGATTGCGCGTAACGCCCAGCGCGGAGTTCTCGCACGAACTGCCCATCGCGAACTCGTCGCAGTTTGCCTTGCCGATTGGGATTCCGCCGGCTTCGAGAATTCGCGCGACGGCGGTCGCGGTGTACGGCGCGATCCAGTTCTCGAGAATCTTGCTGCCGCACGTTGTGCGCGTGCCTTCCAGGCACATGTTGTCTTTGACCGCGACCGGCACGCCCGCCAGCGGAAGGCGTTCGCCAGCGCGAATCCGCTCGTCGACGCGCCGCGCCTGCGCGCGAGCGAGGTCGTCGAGCACGGTGAGATACGCGCCGACCTGTCCTTCGACGGCACGCACGCGCGCCAGCGTCGCTTCGGCGATTTCGAGCGCACCGGCTTGCTTCGCGTTGACCTGCGCGGCGATGCCGGCGGCGCTGCGTTCGATGAGTTCGGACATGTTATTCTTCGGCGATGATCCGCGGCACGCGGAAGAATCCGCCTTGGCGCTGGGGCGCGGCGGAGAGTACGGTCTCGCGATCGAGACACGGACGCAACTCGTCGTCGCGCGTCACGTTGCGCGACTCGACGACCTGAGCCGTCGCCGGAACGCTGGCGATATCCAGATCGGCGAGCGCGTTGACGTGGCCGAGCAAATCTCCGAGCTGCTTTCCGAACCGCTCGATCTCGTCGTCGGTCAAGGCAAGACGCGCCAATTTCGCGACGTAGCGGATGTCGATCGCGTCATTCGCCAAGGCAATGCTCGAATCTGACCAGCGTCTCCACGTGGCCGGTCTGCGGAAACATATCGAATGGCTGCACGGTGGTAGGGCGGTATCCGTTGGCCACGAGGTACTTCGAATCCCGTGCCAGCGTAGCCGGGTCGCACGAAAGGTACCACAAAAGCGGCACCCGAGCGCGCGCGATCGCACCGAGCGTCACCTCGTCGGCGCCCTTTCGCGGCGGGTCGAGGAAGACGACGCCTGCATCGTGCAGCGCAGCGCGCAGTCCCGGTGCGTCGACCAGCTGTTCCACGCGACCGGCTTCGAAGCGAACGTGACCGAGAAGACCGTTGCGCCGCGCGTTGGCCTTGGCCTCGGCAACGGCCTGCGGATTCTCCTCGACGCCATAAACGCTCCACCCGTGCTTGGCAAAATAGAGCGAGAACGTCCCGATGCCGCAATAGAGATCCACTACGCGACTTGCCGGCGTCAGCGAGGGCTCGAGAAATGCAAAGATCCGCCCGACCATTTCGACGTTGACTTGAAAGAACGACGCAGCCGAAACGCGATAGCGCACGCCGCCAACCGTCTCTTCGATTTCTGCCTCACCGGCCAGCAGCTTGTGGCGCCGCCCGAGAATCACGTTCTCGGAGGCGAGGTCGAACGAGTTGCTGACGCCGGCGAGCCGCGGGACCTCGCGCATCAGCTTGGGCGCAGCGGCCTGCGTGTGCTGCGAAGGTTTTACGGTCGTAACGGTCATCACTAGATCGCCGCTCGCCGAGGCGCTGCGCGCTACAATGTGACGCGCGTCGTCGAGCACGGGACCAAACGTTGGGTCGTCACGCAAGGCGGCCAGATGCGCAAGCGCCGTGTCCAGCGGCGGCGTCACGATGGGGCACGTATCGATCGCAACCACGTCGTGCGAACGCTGGCGATAAAAACCTAGCGCCGGCGGCTTCGTCCGATGGTTTACCACCAGCGACATTTTGTTGCGGTAGGCGCGCGGCTCGCTCATGCCGATCGTCTCGTCGACGTCGATGCCGCGTCAAACCGCCGATGCGCTCGAGCGCGTTACGCACCACGTCGCGCTTCCAGCGCAACTGTGCGGCATAGGCAAGATGCTGTACCTGGCAGCCGCCGCAAATACCGAAGACCCGGCAGAACGGCTGCGCGCGCGCCGGCGATTCCGAGAGGATCTGCAGCAGCTGAGCCACGGCGTACTTCTGTTTGACGTCGGAGACGCGTACGCGCGCTCGCTCTTGCGGCAGCGGCCCAAAGCAAAAGACCGCCATGCCGCCGGCGCGGCCGACACCTTGGCCGTTAGCGAGAAGGTCGGTAAACTCGAGCTCGATCTCCGCGCCCCGTTGCAGGGGCGCCGATCGTTTAGGCGCTGTGTCTCTGCTCGTCAAGCGCCTTTAGAAGAGAGTTCGCTTCGTCGATCAGCTCTTGAATGCGGTGCGTCGTCGGATCCTCGCGACGATCGCCCGAGGCAATGCGAATTGCGGCGACCCCAAGTACCGTTCCCAAGGCGGCGAGACCGACACCGAAGCCGATCCAGAAGAGCATGCGCCCGAGCCGATGCTCGTCGCGGCTCTCCGTCCGATCCGGTTCGGGTGATGCGTTCGGCGACTGCATGCCTGAAGGATTCGCGGCGGGGGGATGCCGGGCCCTGGTCAACCCTTCGAGTCTAGGTGGCGCAGCGAGTCGAGCTCGACGATTCGCGCGCCGTCCGGCTCGAACGCGATCCGCGTAATCCCGCCCGGCGTGAAGCGCAGGCTCAGGTTATCGCTAGGGGTTCCGGTGTGCTCGCGACCCAACAGCGATAGCACGGCGTGCAGGGGACCGGCGTGCGTGACGACCGCTATTTGCCCTCCGCTATGGCGGTCGCGGACTTCGTTAACGAATGATTCGACACGCGCGCGAACCTGTTCGAACGATTCGCCGCCCTGCGGCGCGTAGAGCTTTGCTGCAGTCGAACCGCGTCCGGCAAGATGCGGATTGGCCGCAACGATCTCATCCCACGTCAGGCCTTCCCACGCGCCGAAATCAAACTCGCGCAGTCGCGCATCCGCCACGACGGCGATGGCATGCAGCTCGGCGATCGCTCGGGCCGTTTCCATTGCACGCGCGAGATCGCTAGAGTAGAGCGCATCGATCCTTTCCTCGCGCAGCGCCTGCGCGATCGCCGCGGCGTGCGCCCGACCGCGCTCGGAGAGCGATAGGTCCGTGCGCCCCTGAAAGCGGCGCGTTGCATTCCACTCGGTCGGACCATGCCGGATCAGCGTCAGCAACACGGCCGGCAGGTTCGATTCGGCCCGCGCACAATCCAGCGAAGTCCGTCGATCGAGGTCGGTTCCATTTGGGAGAGGTGGTCGAGCGGTTGAAGGCACTCGCTTGGAAAGCGAGCAGAGGTGTTGAGCCTCTCGAGGGTTCGAATCCCTCCCTCTCCGCCAGCGCCCGTGCTTAGGCGCCGGCGACCCGATCGAGATGCGCTAGCCAAAAATCGAAGCTCGCGCGTGCCTGCGCCTCGAGCATCGCATCCCCCGGAACGACCTCGCGTCCGATTTGCCGCGCGAGCGTCGCGCGGGGCCCGTAGTTGGCGTCGATGACCAGATCGGCGCGCCTGCAGCGCATTGACCAGCGCTTCAGGCAGCGACACGTCGGGCGGGAGCGTGCTGAGCACGATCTCCGGCGGATTATCCTCGGGCCACGGCCGGGCTTCAAAGCGGCGGCAGGCGTCGTGCACGCGCTCGTCGTTGCGTCCCCATATAAACGTATATGCGTCGTTGTCGTGCAGTTCGGCGAGAATCGCTCGCGCCGTCGCACCGTAGCCTAAGATACCGATTCGTTTGAGGGCAACGGGTTCGTCGAGCAAACCTTCGATTGCGCTGCGCGCACCGATTCCGTCGGTCGTGGTTCCGATCGTCGTCGGGCCAAAGAATAGCGTGTTGACGGCTTCGGCGCGGCGGCCCTCATCGGTAAGAACGCCGCACGAGGACAGCACTTCTTCTTTCAGCGGATAGGTGACGTTGCAGCCGGTGTAGCCCTCGGCGCGCAGCCGCGCGATCGCCGCGGCTCCGTCGCCGCGCGCGACTCTAATCGCGCTGTAGCTTCCGTCAATGTCGGTCTCTTCGAGAAAATCGGCTTGCAGGCGCGGACTCGCGCTGTGCGCGACCGGGTCGCCGATGAGCGCCAGCTTCATCATCGGCGATTGGGCAACATCAGACGCTCGAAGAACCGAAAGACGCGCGTGACCGCAAAATCTTTGAGCTTCGATCGGCTCGGTGAGGATCGTGTAGAGCCCGCAGATCTTGCCGCCGAGCACGTCGGTAAAGAGCTGATCGCCGACGACGGCGATTTCGTGCCGGCGCAGCTGCAGGCGCCGTTTGGCGCGCAGAAAGCCGAACGGCAGCGGCTTGAGCGCGTTCGGGATGCAGGTCACGTTCAGCTGACGGGCCAGCGCGTTCACCCGCTCGGAGAAGTTGTTCGAGAGCATTACGATGCGAAAGCCGCGCTCGTGGGCGCGGGCCACCCAGTCGAGGTGCTCGCGCTCGAGCTCGGTCGCGCGAAAGCCGAGCAGCGTGTTGTCGAGGTCGACGATCAGGCCGCGAATGCCGGCCGACTCGAGCTCCTCATGGGATACGTCGTGAAGCCGAGGAGCGAACCGGTCGGGGCCGAGCATCTGCCCTGGCTTGCACCGCTTATCCCCGGTATCCTCGGGACTTTCCACATGGGCCTCACGCCAAGGCGAGTTCTCCACCGCTATCCACCGTCAAGTCGCCGGCCCGCGCACAAGGATTTGGCAAGCAACCCCAATATCTTGTGGTTACGTCTCGGATGTGACACAATAGGTTACCAATCCGACACGCTTGAAGCCATTGGCTTCGAACGCGTGTTCGATACAGCGGAGGAGCCCCCGTATGAAGTTTTCGCGCACGTATTCGGTCTCCGGAGACCCTTACGCCGGCGTGGCTTTCGAGCCGCGCACTTCCCGGATCGTCAATCCCGACGGTTCGGTGATCTTCGAAGCCCAGGACGTCATGGTTCCCGCCGACTGGACCCAAGTCGCGGTGGACGTCCTGGCGCAGAAGTACTGCCGCAAGGCGGGGGTGCCCACGGCAACGGTTCGGGTAGACGAGGACGACGTGCCGGCCTGGCTTCAGCGCTCGATCGCCGACGACTCGGTGCTGGAGGCACTCACTCGTGACGAGCAGTTCGGCCCGGAGCGCGACGCTCGCCAGGTCTTTAGCCGAATGGCGGGCTGCTGGACGTATTGGGGCTGGAAGTACGGCTACTTCGACTCAGAAAACGACGCGCGCATTTACTTCGACGAAATGTGCGCGATGCTGGCGCGCCAGATCGGCGCTCCCAACTCGCCGCAGTTCTTCAATACTGGCCTGCACTGGGCGTACGGCATTTCGGGACCGGCGCAAGGCCATTATTTTGTCGAAACGGCCGACGGCGTAGCCAAGCCATCGCCGGACACCTACTCCCGGCCGCAAGTCAGCGCGTGCTACATCCTTGGTATCGATGACGATCTCGTCAACGAAGGCGGTATCTTCGACGGCGTGATGCGCGAAGCGCGCATCTTTAAGGGCGGATCCGGAAGCGGCGCCAACTTCTCCAAGCTTCGCGCGGCGGGTGAGAAGCTCACCGGCGGCGGCACATCGAGCGGGCTGATGTCGTTCCTTAGAGTCTTCGATCGCGCCGCCGGCGCGATCAAATCGGGCGGCACGACGCGCCGCGCGGCCAAGATGGTCGTGCTCAACGCCGACCATCCCGACATCGAAGAGTTCGTCAACTGGAAGGTGCGCGAGGAGCGCAAGGTCGCCGACCTCGTCGTCGGCTCGCGCATCTTCGAAAAGCATCTCAACGCGATTATTTCAGCGGCGCACGACACGCGCGTGCCGGATCACGCGCGACTAGATCCATCACTTAACGCTTCGTTGCGCGAAGCCATCCGCGAAGCAATTGCCGTCGGCATACCGTCGGGTGCAGCACAAAACGCGCTCGATTATGCGCGCCAGGGCTACACGCGGCTTGAGGTCGAGCAGTACGATACGGCCTGGGATTCGGAGGCCTACGTTACCGTTTCGGGCCAGAACTCCAACAACTCGGTGCGTCTCGGCAACGCCTTCTTCGACGCGCTCGATCGAGACCAGGATTGGCGGCTGACGGCACGCACCACCGGCGACGTCGTCAAGGTGATCAAGGCCCGCGACCTTTGGGAGCAGATCGGGCTGGCCGCCTGGCAGTGCGCCGATCCAGGGTTGCAGTTCGACGACACGATTCAAGAGTGGCATACGTGTTCGAACGACGAACGGATTAATGCCACTAACCCGTGCGTCACCGGCGATACGCTGGTTGCCACGGCCGATGGACCGGCACGTATCGCCGATCTCGTCGGTAAGGCCGCCTTCATTATCGGCGCGGATGGTAAGCCGCACTTTGTCTCGAGCATTTTCCCGACTGGAACCAAGCCGGTCTATCGCCTGCGTACAAAATCCGGCTACGAGCTCAAGCTGACCGCCGATCACAAGGTCTGGACCGAGAATCGCGGCGACGTTGCCGCTACCGACCTTCGTCCCGGCGACCGCGTTGCGCTGGCTGGATCGGGTTTTGGTTCCGTGTCGCTCGACGAGCGCATTGCGCTGGGCATCGGTGCGGCCGTGGGCGACGGGTGCGTTGCGGCGACAAGCAATGGGACCGGACGCGGGCTGACGATCACGATGCACGACGATGAAGCCGTTATTCTTGAGGATATTGCTTCGGGCATCAACGAGGTGAAGGCGACATTTGCCGACGATGGCCGGAGCCGCCGCCCCACGACGGTCACCGATGCCGGCCAAGGGTACGGGCTCGCGAATCTCAACCGCAAATCAGCGGCATCGTCGAGCTCTTTTCACGCTATGCCGTCCTCGACCGTGGAAGCGCGAAAAAGGCGCTGACCGATGCCGTTTACTCGCTCGACCGCGCTTCGTCGGCCACCCTGCTCCGCGGCATTTTTACTGCGGATGGCACCGTTGCAAACTACGGAGCAAAATCGCAATACGTCTCGCTTGATTCTTGCTCGATCGAGTTACTGCAGCAAGTTCAGCATCTTCTTCTTTCGTTCGGCGTCAAGTCTAAGCTGTACGCCAATCGACGAAGTGAACTGTCAAGCAATTGTCCCGACGGCAAAGGCGGCTTCGCCGAATATCAGGTCGTACAAATGCACTCGCTCCGCATCTCGCGCTCGTCGCGCCTTGCATTCGAGCGCGAGATCGGCTTCCACCACGCCTCGCATAAAGCTTCGGCACTGCAGCGCCTTAACGCGACTGTGGCTTGTTATGCCGATGGATTCACCGACGAGTTTGCCTCACTGGAAGCGCTTGGCGATGCCGACGTGTTTGATCTCACCGAATCCGATACGCATCACTTCGTTGCCAATGGAGTGCGGGTGCACAATTGTTCAGAATATGTTTTTATTGATGACACCGCGTGTAATCTCGCCAGTATTAATCTAGTAAAGTTGCTTAATGCCGACGGCAATTTTGACGCGAAGCGCTTCGCGGAGGCCGCGCGCATCTGGACCGCGACGCTGGAGATCTCGGTCACGATGGGCCAGATGCCGTCGAAGAAGATCGCTGAGAAAAACCACGGGTATCGCACGCTGGGCCTAGGCTATGCCAATCTCGGCACGCTGCTGATGCGCATGGGCCTCCCCTACGATTCCGAGGAAGGCTTCGGGTGGTGCGCGGCAATCAACGCCCTTCTCACGGGCATGGCGTACCGCACATCTGCCGAAATGGCGCAGCAACTCGGATCCTTCGCCCGATTTGAGGCTAACCGCGAGTCGATGCTCCGTGTTATTCGTAACCATCGCCGCGCTGCATACGCTGCCGCCGCCGATGAGTACGAAGGGCTCACCGTAACGCCGGTCACTCACGCACCGACCCTGTTCACCCAAGAAACGTGGGCGCTGGCCCGCAAGATGTGGGATGACGCGCTTTCAATCGGCGAGGTTGCCGGCTACCGCAACGCTCAAGTCGACGGTAACTGCACCTACCGGTACGATCGGGCTCGTGATGGATTGTGATACCACCGGTATCGAGCCCGACTTTGCGCTGGTGAAGTTCAAGAAGCTCGCCGGCGGCGGCTATTTCAAGATCGTCAATCAGTCGGTCGATGCCGCCCTCCATAAGCTGGGCTACTCGCAAGAGCAAATCGACGCCATCGAGACCTATGCGAAAGGCACCGGCACGCTCGACGAGGCGCCGCACATTAATCGCGCGACGCTGCGAGGCCAAAGGCTTTGACGCCGAAGCGATCGCTCGCGTCGAAGCGGCTCTGCCGAGCGCGTTCGAACTGCCCTTCGTCTTCAACAAGTTCGTGTTGGGCGAAGAGTTCTGCAAACAGAAGCTCGGCCTAACCGACGAACAGCTCAACGACTGGAGCTTCTCGATCCTCCGTGACGGGCTCGGATTTAGCACGCGGCAGATCGAAGAGGCTTCGGCTCACATCTGTGGCCGGATGACCGTCGAGGGTGCGCCCTACCTCATAGAAGAGCACCTCGCCGTCTTTGACTGCGCGACGCCGTGCGGCAAGTACGGCACGCGGTACATTCGTCCGCTCGCGCACGTCGACATGATGGCGGCAGCGCAGCCATGGGTCAGCGGCGCAATTTCAAAGACGATTAATTTTCCGCAGACGGCCACGATCGAGGAAGTCAAAGAAGCCTACCGCTACTCTTGGGAGCGCATGATCAAGGCCGTGGCGCTATATCGCGACGGGTCGAAGCTCTCGCAGCCACTTGCGGCTTCGTATGATTTCGGCGGCGATGCGGACGAGCAAGAGGCGACCGGCGCGCCGCCGCAGCCCTTTTGCACAGCCGCTGCAGATCGCCGAGAAGATCGTCTACCGCTACATCGCCAAGCGGCGCCCGATGCCGCAACGGCGCAGCGGCTACACGCAAAAGGCCACCATCTCCGGTCACAAAGTCTATTTGCGAACGGGCGAGTACGAAGGCGGACAACTCGGCGAGATCTTCATCGACATGCACAAGGAAGGCGCGGCTTTCCGCTCGTTGATGAACAACTTCGCGATCGCCATCTCGCTGGGATTGCAGCACGGCGTGCCGCTCGAGGAGTTCGTGGAGGCCTTCACGTTCACGCGCTTCGAGCCCAACGGTCCGGTCACCGGACACGACCACATCAAGATGGCGACGTCAATCCTCGACTACATCTTCCGCGAGCTGGCCGTGAGCTATCTCGGGCGCTACGATCTCGCGCACGTGCAGCCGTCGATGCAGATGGATGCGATGGGTCCCGAAGCCCAAGAAGAGTACATCGCCGAGGAAGAGGGCGGCGTCAACGTGCGGCCCGCCGGGATCGTCGAGCGCCTCCATCCGGTCAGCACGCATCTCCATCCGGGGCACGAGAGCGCACCGCACGCATCCGTGCGCGCCGGTCGCACCAACGCCGGAAGTAACGGTGACGGTTCGTGGGAGTGCCGGCACGTCGGTTGCCGTGCTGGCGCGAACCGAAGCCATCAATGCCTCAAAAGCAAAGGGTTATACCGGCAACGCCTGCTCCGAGTGCGGCCAGCTCACGATGGTGCGCAACGGCGCCTGTGAGAAATGCGACTCCTGCGGTGCGACCTCAGGCTGCAGTTGAGCGGTTCATACCGCGATCTAGCTCGGATTTGGGGGGCGGCGCAACTGCGCCGCCCTCTTTTGGCTAGGGCACCGAAGCGTACTCAGTAACTCGCCGACGAAGCTGCCGCCCGACTAAATCGGCCCTGTCGAATCTGCAATTCTTACGCGCGAGAGCCAGAACGCATAACAATGGCTGCGCTCTACATTCGACCGACGGTACCGATTACGTCGGCATCCGGATCGAGTACCATAACGTGCCATCCGAGCCGAAAAGCAAATACTTAGGCCTGATTCCAGGCGGCGGCAGTGAGACACCCTTCCGATATTCATCGATTATTCCGGCAAGAGGTTCAGCAATCAAACACTTCCGGTATTGGATACTTTAATATCGGATATCCCTGCTGGTACGTCGTCCGCATATGAAGCCGTCAGAGTTCCGTCGGGTGAAGCGGTGATCAGCATATTACCCAGTTGGTCGGTCAGCCAAGCACGACCGGACTATCGACGGCGTACAACTTCAGGTCGATGCGCTGAACCGAAAGGTGCATCGTGGTTTCCAAACCTTGCGAACTTAAGAACGACAACGACGAAAGCGATCCGGCGATCCAAAAGCCGGTGTTCGCTGCCAAGATCGAGTCCGGCGCGAACTTTAACGAAAACTCTCGCCACTGGTCGGGACCCGCCATCACCGATGCAAATGGCCCTTGCTTTCCATGCGCCGACGACGACCGACAACCCAGTACGTGGGAATCACTACCCGATCACCATGTCTTTGATTACCCCAGCCCCGCACCGTAGCGCGTAACCTTTACTGGACTCGTCGATTGCATTGACGTTCCAACCGTCGGTAAACCATATACGGTCGTCAGCGCCCAAAATGGCTCGCAGACATGTACCACTGCGAGGATCTAAAGCGAACTCCATTCGAAAACCATCCACCGCAAAGTCGAGCAATTTCGGCAACTCGGCGCATCGATCACCCATACGAGCTTTCGCGTAGCTATGATGTCGCCTGGGTTGGAATACGGTGTGGGTACTGTACTCGTGAACCGCTGTTCCCGGACCAATCACGCAGACGATTACCAGGCGGTCCAGCGCCCAAATGCTACCTTGAGGGCCTTGGACCAGAGTCTCGGGAGCATTGAATGGCGAGCCGTGGACTCTTTGACCTTGCGCTAATGCGCCGTTGGAAAGGTCTCGCCGAAAGAGTTTGAAGCGTGGAGCGTTCTGAAAATCAAAACCGATCGTCGATCTGAGCTGTCGGCTAGCGTGACCCGAGGACGCATGGCGCACCGCATTTCGTCGAGTAGTACGCGCCGCTCTGACAGAGTGCTGGAAATGCTTGGTCGCTCCCCTTCCGCATCCGAGAGCACAACCGATGTCACCGAAGCTGGAATCGTGCTAGCCAAACCGTGCATGCGGTGAACGTCGTCCACGAAACCGATGATATTCTCGTTCTTAAAAAGCACCGCACGGGTAAGTCAAATTGTCGGTCATGATTTGGAAGAACCGCCAAAAGCGCTCACCTTGACAGTTTCGGCTCGGGGAAGCAGCCCATGTCGAGACCCATAAGGTCCTGGCTTAACCGAAAGTACGAGCCGATCGCGGCGGCGCATCGATTACGTGGGGATAATCCGGACATCGACTCGGCGTCCCGAAGCGAAATCCCGGCGGCGTGCGCAGAACATTCCTTGCAGGACGTGAAAAGCACCGTAACGCGTGCCGGCGTATGGCCATCCGCATTGGGCCAAACCAGGGCTAGGACAAATCCGAGCCAGTGCATTATTGCGAGCTGACTTCGTTTCTTACGGAAGACCTTACTCCCGATCCCAAAACTTATAGTTATCCTCACTTTCATGAGATGACTCCGCCAAGCCCACTATCGAACGCCCGCCATTGTGAGCGATCGCTACATCTGGCTCGCGCTCTTCCTTCTGGGATGCTATCACGGCATCAACCCGGGAATGGGTCTGGCTTTTCGCCGTCGCGCTCGGCCTTCAGGAAAAATCGGCGGCCGCGGTCGCGCGCGCCGTCGTTCCGATTACGCTCGGGCACGTCGTCTCCGTCGCCATCGTCGTCGCGCTCGCCCTGTCGGCAGAGGTGGTCGTTCCACACACCGTCGTGCATCGCGCCGCGGCCGGCATTCTGCTCGCCTTCGGCGGCTACAGCTATCGCGGCTGCGCCATCCGCGCTGGGTCGGGATGCGCGTGGGATTTTGGGGGCTCACGCTCTGGGGATTCTTGATGGCGTCGGCTCACGGCGCGGGTTTGATGCTGCTGCCGTTCGTAACCACCTCCGCGCTAAGCGCAGCACCGATGGCGATGCCGATGCCGCAAACGGTAGCCGCCGGCGTCGCCGCTCACCGGCATGCTGATGGTCGCCGTACACACGCTCGGCTACGTGGTAACGATGCTGGCCGTCGCATTGGTCGTTTACGCAAAGTTGGGCGTCGGCTTCTTGCGCAAAGCGTGGATCAACGTCGACGTCGTTTGGGCCGCGGCGCTTATCGTGGCCGGCCTCATCGCGTTATTCACCTGAGCGCAGGATTCGAGGCATGGAGCGCTAAGTTGCGCCGTCCCCCCACACATTGATTGCGTCCGGCAGTACCGGAGAAAGCGCCTTCAAATGCTTCTGAAACCCGATCCGACTTTCTACGCGTCGGCCAAGGACGCGATGAAGGCTCCGGCCGAAACGCTCGCTTACGTCGCCCTTCTGAGCGCGTCGGGAAACGGCAAGCCCGACGCCCTGGCGGTAATCGATACCGACCCCAACTCCAAGAGCTACGGATCGCCGATCGGACGCGTGGATCTGCCCAACACCGGCGACGAGCTTCACCATTTCGGATGGAACGCGTGCAGTTCCGCGCTCTGTCCCAACGCGCCGAAGCCGCACGTCGAGCGGCGTTATCTGCTCGTGCCGGGGCTGCGTTCGTCGCGCATCTACGTCATCGATACTAAGCCCGATCCCTCGCATCCAAAAATCGTGCGGACGATCGAGCCGGAAGAAATCGCGGCAAAGACCGGATACTCGCGTATTCACACCGTGCACTGCGGACCCGATGCGATCTACGTCAGTGCGCTGGGCAACGCCGCCGGCGACGGGCCCGGCGGAGTCTTCATGCTTGATTGCGATACGTTCGACGTGATCGGCGCGTGGGAAGCCGACCGCGGTCCGCAGTATCTCGCCTACGATTTCTGGTGGCACCTTGGCCACGACGTGATGATGACCAGCGAATGGGGCACGCCGAACATGATCGAGAACGGCCTCGACCCCAACCTTTTACTCGGCGGCAAGTACGGTCACAGCTTGCACTTCTGGGATCTGCGCTCGCGCAAGCACGTTCAAGCGTTGGATCTCGGCGCCGAGCAGCAGATGGTGCTCGAGCTGCGCCCATCACACGATCCGAACAATACGTACGGGTTCGTGGGCGTCGTAATCTCACTCAAAGATCTTTCCAGCTCGATCTGGCTTTGGCACCGTAAGAACGGTACGTGGGACGTTACGAAGGTTATCGAAATCCCAGCCGAGCCCGCCGACCCGGACGTTCTTCCCGACATGCTCAAGGGCTTCAGCGCGGTACCGCCGCTGCTCAGCGACATCGACCTTATCGCTCGACGATCGCTATCTTTACGCCGCCTGCTGGGGAACGGGCGAGATGCGTCAGTATGACGTCAGCGATCCGTTCAATCCCAAGTTCGTCGGATCGGTACGCATCGGCGGCATCGCCAAGCGTACGCCGCATCCCAACGATCCGTCCAAGGCTCTCAACGGCGGCCCACAGATGGTCGAGATCAGCCGCGACGGAAAGCGCGTCTACTTTACCAACTCGCTCTATCGCACGTGGGACGATCAGTTCTACCCCGACGGATTGAAGAGCTGGATGGTCAAGCTCGACGTCGGCAACGACGGAGCGATGTCGTTCGATCCCAAGTTCTTCATCGAGTTCCCGGCCGAGCATCGCGCCCACCAGGTGCGGCTGCAGGGCGGCGACGCATCCTCCGATTCGTACTGCTTCTCGTAGAGCGCTAAGGAGCTGAGCCTCCTCGTACTACGCGGCGCCGCGGTTCACGTCGACCCGTGGAGCGCGGCGATTGACGGCGGGATCGTGGTCGTCGAAGGAACTCGCATCCCGGCGGTGGGGACCTCGGACGCGAGGTTCCCGCCGGAGCGCGCCTCGTCGAGTGCCCCGGCACGACAGCCCCAGCCCGGCACTTTGCGGCAAAATGCGCTGGGACGATCGCGCCGGGCGAACCGGCGGACCTCGTAGTGCTCGACGGCCCGGTCTCGCGCGGACCGGCACTTTTTTCGGACGTTCGCTTGACGATTCGCGCCGGACGAATAATCTATACTCGTGGCTGACGACACGCTCTTACCGTTCGTTCGGACGGCAAAAGAGCACGGTATTCCCGACGAGTCGCTCCTCGGGATCCTTCGCCAAAGCGGCTGGCCGGAGCGCCGTATCTACCGCGCCCTCGCTGAATACTACGCCGCTACCATGGGTGTGGCGGTGCCCGTCCGGGCCGGAACGGCGGAGAACGCTCGCGATGCCTTTCTCTATCTTCTCAACTTTATCGCGCTGGGTTTCTGGACCGTCGCCCTCTGGCAGATTTGGGACGATCTCGTCAGACGCTGGTTCCCCGATCCGCTGAGCGATACGGGAACGACGCTGCGCGAAGATATCGCATGGCAAGTCGCCGTGATCGTCGTAACCTTTCCGCTCTTCGCGCTGATGCACGTTCTGATTCAGCGCGAGCTCGCGCGCCGTCCGGAACTCTACTACTCACCGGTTCGCCGCTGGCTGACGTACCTTACGCTGGTCTTTGCCGCAATCGCCATCGTCGTGGACGCCGCCATGACCATTCAATCATTGATCGTGGGCCACTTAACGACGCACTTCTTACTCGATACGCTCGGGCTGATGCTCTTGGGTGGCGGAGTCTTTGCCTACTACCTCTTGACGATGGACCCACCCAAGCAGCAAACGTGAACGCCGCTCGCGCGATTCCGTTTATCGCGGTACTGGTCGTCGTTGCCGTAGTCGCGGCCGCGTTCGTCACCGTGGGGCCGCCTAGCCGCGCGCGCGCCCGAGCGCTCGACCGCCGGCGGATCGACGACTTACGCTCGATCGCCGAACAACTCTACAACCAATACCACGCCGACCACCGGCCGCTGGGCGAACGGCTCGTCGATCCGAAACACGATCCGATTACCCGCAAGCCATACGAATACCAGCGCATCGACGCCGTGCATTACCGGCTCTGCGCCGATTTCGAGCTCAAGGGCGATCCGGAAAACGATATTTACGTCGGGGAGCGCTGGCGGCACAACGCAGGGCGCACGTGCTACCAGTTCGACCTGCGCGCGGCCCCGCCGTAGCGACGGATTACCGAACGACTAGACGACCTTGATGATCGCCATCATGCCGGCGTCTTCGTGAAAGAGCATGTGGCAGTGAAAGACGAACGTGCCGCGCGGGACGTTGCGAAAATCTAAGAGTAACTTGGTGATGCTCGGTTTGATCAGCGGGTAGTTCGGATCGCGGCGATTCGGCAGGAGCCGGCCTACTGGAACGAATGCGGTGTCCACCGTCAGCGGGATTCCCGCACCACTCTTTTCTAGGACGAACGCCATCTGATGGATGTGAAACGCGTGCGATTCCATCGACGCGTTGATAAGATCCCACTCTTCGATCGTTCCCCGCTTGACGACCACGTCGGCGTTGGAGGGGAAGGCCTTATCGCTTACATAGACCGGCGAGAAGGGATGCTCGTGAAAGTTCGAGTTGGTCGTGTCGGTTATGAAGTAGCCTGGGTGGAGCGGCGTTTTCTTGTGCTTTGCAAAGACGTATTCGGTAAAAGTCAGCGCCCGGCGGCGGACCAGCGACGGATTGGCGTTGGCGAAGGCGACGAGCCGCGCCGCGGGTGTGTCGGCGATGACCGCCGGCTTCGAGAGTAAGGCCATTGCCGGCGCAGCCGCGGCCGAAGCGGCTTTGATCTGCAGCAGGTCGTGATGCATTTGGTAGAATCCATCCTTACCCTCGCAGAAGGGTTCGCTCGAGAGCATCAGCGTCGTTCCCGGGTCCAGTGTAACCAGGATGTCGGCCCGCGACATCGAGGTTGTCATCAGTTCCTTCATCGCGATGTACTGCGAGAGCGGATGCTCCATATCGCCGGAGACGGGCACGCCGTCGAGCCCCACGACTTGTAACGGACGGCGGTGCCCGTCTGCATCTCGCAGCTGCAGACGCGTCCCCGTATCCGACGTTCCGTTGGCGATTCGCAAGAGCTGCGGTTGCCCGGGCGTGACTTGCAGCTGCGCCGGCGCATCGGACCCGTCGAGTGCGAAGTGCAGGTCCGATCCGACACCGTTGCAGCCGGTGGGGTCGAGCGACACGTCGCCGATTTTCATTGGAAACGCCACCGGCCATGGCGGCGGGTTGAAAGGATCGTACGGCACCGGCGAACCAAGCGGACGTGCCGCCTCGTGCGCTACGGCGTCGGCCACGAAAGCGTCGGTATTCGGAGCGAAGAGGCTGTCGAAGATGAACGGCAGGCGATAGCGGATCAGAACAACGTGCTCGGCCGACCGTGCGATCTGCGGCTGATCCGGCTCGACGATCCAAACGCCGTCAAGCCCGAATGCCACTTGATCGTCCGACGAGCCATGGGCGTGCGGATGATAGAGGTAGGTGCCGGGCGGCTGTGTTGCCGGGATCGTCACGTGGAATTCGCAGGCGTGCATCGGCGTGCTCAACGTCGAGAGGAAGATGTTCTCGTCTACGGGCGGACCTTCGAAGCCATGCAGGTGCACGTTGGTGTCGACCGGCGAGCCGCGCATATAGCGATCCTGGATCGTATGATTTAAATAGCCTGCGCGTGCGACCGCCGGCGCTGCCGGCATCATCATAGGGCTACACGCGGGAATCGCCGTCGAGGCGACGTGCCCGCCGCGAGCCGATCCGGCCATGTCGTTGACGATTCGTATTGCAAAGTGCTCCCCGCGCCGAACCCGTATTGTCGGCGCTACGTTGTGTTCCTCGCCGTTGAACGAATATCGGTAGCAGTAGCGCTGCGAGTCCTTATAGACCGCTAAAATCAGCTCGCGTTCGCCCGAAGCGTCGATCGGGAGATTCCACGTTTCGATGTCCGGCGGCTCGACGAGATCGTGCGTCACGGCAGGCGGGCGACATGAGAAAGTCGCGCTTGGCAGCCGCTACTCCCGCGCCCGGCGCACCGGCGTTCCAAAGAAAAACCAGAACAAGGCCAAAGCCAATGCAAAGCCGCTTCATCAACTGAAGCGAGCTTCGCCACGACTGCCTAAACTCCTAACAACCCCAGCAGCTCGATTTTGTTGCCGGAGGGATCCTCCTCGACCACCTCGACACCCTGCTCGGCAAGGTGGCGTCGCACGGCGGCCGGGTTTGGTTAGCGGGCCATCAGCGCGGTGCCCGCTCGGCGCCGAACCGGAACGGGCTCGACGTGCTTGCCGGCCTGGCTCACGAACCACATGCAGAGCAACGTCAGCAGGGCAGCATCGTCGAAGGCCCCGAGCACCGGAATATCGCTAAAGAGATCGACGGGCGAGACCACCAGCACCGCAATCGCCGCCGTAAGCAGCTTCAGGCTCAACGGAACGCGCAGATCGCGCATCAACGGTATGGTTCTAAAGATCGCCGTCTTGGCAACGAGCAACAACCGCATGACTCTCATGCCTCGCTATACCGCCGTCCGGAGGTAGTGTTACGGAGGGTTTTCCGACGGTTTGGCGCGATATCGCCGCATGAGGCGTATTCTTACCATTTTCTTAGCCGCATCGTTCCTGGTCACGCCGCTCCAGAGCCACGCCGCCGGCTCCCAGACCGGTCCTGCAGCAGCTCACGAGCAAGCTGCAGTGGCGCAATATCGGACCGTTTATCGGCGGGCGCTCGGTCGCGGTTGCCGGCGTAGAGGGCAACCAAGACTTGTTTTATATGGGCGGCGTACAGGCCGGAGTCTGGCGCAGCACCGACTACGGCCAGCACTGGACGAACATCACCGACGGTAAGATACCGGGAATCGCCGACCCCATCGGCGCGCTGGCGGTTGCGCCGGCGAATCCGCATGTGATTTACGCCGGCACCGGAGAGGCCGACATCCGCTCCGACTTCGATACCGGCGACGGCGTCTATAAAACCGTCGATGCGGGCCGCAACTGGACCTACGCCGGACTGCGCGACACGCGCATGATCGCCAAGCTCGCGATCGACCCGCGCGACCCCAACGTGGTGTACGCGGCTTCGATGGGGCACGTCTTCAAGCCCAACGCCGCGCGCGGCATCTTCAAAACGACCGACGGCGGCGCCACTTGGCGCAAGGTTCTTTTCGTTGACGACAAGACGGGCGGCGTCGACCTGGCGATGGATCCGAGCGATCCGCGCGTCCTCTACGCCGCGATGTGGCAGGCCCAGCGGTTTCCGTGGAAGCTCGAAGACGGCGGTCCCGGCAGCGCACTCTACAAGACGACCGACGGCGGCGCGCATTGGCAGAAGATCTCCACGCATCCCGGATTTGCCGGCGGAACGCTGGGAAAGGTCGGCGTCGCCGTCGCAGCGAGCAACCCGCGCATCGTTTACTCCATCGTTCAAGCCAAACAAGGCGGCGTCTTTCGTTCGGAAGATGCGGGCGCGACGTGGCATCGCGTCAACGGCGAGATGAAACTGCGACAACGCGGATTTTACTACATGGCGATCACCGTCGACCCGACCAATCCGCAAGTGGCTTACGTACCGGAAGTCGACGGCGTCTATAAGACGGCCGACGGCGGCAAGAAGTTCACGCTGCTCAATCCGCCACACGGCGATAACCACGCCGTCTGGGTCAATCCGCGCAATCCGAAGATCTTGCTGGTCGGCAACGACGGCGGCGGCACCGTCTCGGTCAACGGCGGTGAGAGCTGGAGCACGGAACACAATCAGCCCACCGGGCAGTACTATCACGTCGCGATCGACGACCAGTTTCCGTTTCACGTCTTCGGCGCGGCTCAAGACGAAGGCGCTTTCGAAGGCCCCAGCGCCGCGCTGGGCGGCGGCATCGGCCAGGACGAGTGGTTCACGGTCGCGCTTGGCGAGAGCACGTTCGTCGCGCCCGAACCGGGAAGTCCGTACGTGACCTACGGAAGCGGTTACTACAGTTCGTTCGTCCGGCTCGACCGCAAGACCGGCGACGCGAAGAACGTAAGTCCGTGGCCGCGCTATATGGCGGGCGCATCTTCGGCCGAAACAAAGTATCGCTTCGGATGGACGCATCCCATCTTCTTCTCGCCGGCCGATCCGCACGAGTTGATCGCCGCCGCACAAGTCGTCTTCTCCAGCACCGATCGCGGCCAGACGTGGAAAGTGCTCAGCCCCGATCTCACGCGCAACGATCCAAGCACCGAAGGGCCCTCGGGCGGATCGGTGGAGCACGACCAAACCGGTGCGGAGACATATCCCGACATTGCTTCGCTGGCGGTCTCGCCGCTCGACGCCAATATCTTCTGGGCCGGTTCGGCCGACGGGTTGGTGCACGTCTCGACCGATCACGGCGTGCACTGGAACGAAGTCACGCCGCCCCAACTTCCGCAATGGACGCAGATCAGTTCGATCGAGCCGTCGCACACCGACAAAGGTACGGCATATCTGAGCGCGTCGCGCTATATGTGGGACGACTACCACCCGTACGTTTATATGACCACCGACTACGGCGCGCACTGGCGAACGATCGCCGACGGTCTGCCGGCCGACCAGTACGTCTTTGCCGTGCGGCAAGATCCACGCGAGCCGCGCCTTCTCTTCGCCGGGACGCGCAGCACCGTCTTCGTAAGCCTCGACGGCGGAACGAACTGGCAGCCGCTCACGCTTAACCTGCCCGGCGTGCAGGTTCGCGATCTCGCCGTCGATTCGCGCGAAGGCGAACTCGTGGCGGCAACGCACGGACGCGCCTTCTGGATCCTCGACAATCTCGCATTTCTAGAACAGCTGGCGCGCGAGTCAACGCTCTCGACTGCCGGACCGCAGCTCTTCACGCCGGAAACCGCCTGGCTGACGCAAGCCTACGGCGGCAGCGATTTTCCGGACCCCGACTTCGGCCAGAACCCGCAGTACGGTGCGGCCGTGTTTTTCAACTTGCCGCCCGACTATCACGGTCAAACGCCCATCACGCTCTCGTTCGTGGACGCAAACGGTGCAACGCTGCGGAGTTTCACGCTGCACGCCAAAAGCCCACGCGCCAAGCTGACACGCGAACAGGCCGCCGATCTCAGCTCGGACCAAATCAAGGAGCGCGAACTCGAAGAGAAGACGACGGTCAAGGCCGGCGTGAATCAGTTCCAATGGGATCTTCGCACGACGCCGGCCTACGACGTGCCCGGCTACCGCAGCGACGAGACCGACGACTTTCCCGACGTCGGCGACGGGCCGACGATCGTGCCCGGCGCCTATAGCGTCGCTTTACAGTACGGCTCGCAACGTCTGACCGCACCGCTTACGCTCAAACTCGATCCGCGCATTCATCCGGCCGCGGGCGACTTGGAGGCCCGCTACGCGCTCGAGATGCAACTGCGCAACGCCATCGATAACCTCGATCGCGCCATCGCCGCGGCGATGGCCGGCCGCGGCAAGCTGCCGGCGGCAGCACGATCGCGCGTGGATGCCGAGATCGCCGACTTGGTTCTCCTCGGAGTGGACTCCAGCGAGGCCGACGTGTTACGAGAGACGAAGCTGCGCCAGCAGTTGGCGTTCTTGATGAACTCTCTAGAGAACGCCTACGCTCGCCCCACGCCGGCCGAGTACGCGGCCGCCAGCGACTTGGAAGCACTTGCCACCGATGGTGTAGCGCGTCTACGTGCGCTGACCCAGCAACAGTAACGATGGAGGATCTCATGTCTCTCGGAGGTTTCACGCTTCGCGGCGCGCTCGCGCTTGCGGTTTCTTCGCTACTGGCGGGCTGCGCAGGCCATAGCGGAGCGCTCCCGATTGCGCCGGGCGCGCTCGCACCTTCGGTCACGGCGCAAGCAAAACTGCACGCGTGTAAGGGCCAGCAAACCACCCAGCAGTATGCAACGGTCACCGGTACGCTTCTGACCAGCGGCGGTTCGTTCTGCATTCCCAAGTTCGGCGGCTACGGCGGCTCGGTGAAATACCCGGGCGCCAATCCTTCGGTGAAGCTGACGCTCACGAGCAGCACGACCAACTACGACGGTATGCCAGAGCTGGGCAGCGGCACGGCCATCTTTTACATGCAGCTCGCGATCTCGGGCGGCACGACGTTCGGCAGCAAGGCCGGTAGCGGCGGGGGACTCTCCAGCAAACAGATCGTCGCCGGTCAAACCTACACCGTGTTCGGTCAAGCCAAGGTCTACGGGTTCCCGTTCGACTTCACACCGTGCTACGTGGTCGCGGTCAAGAGCCGTTACGGCGGGACGCTGGGCGGCATCGGGACGCTGCTCAAAGGGCAGAAGGTTCCGGCATCGGCGACCGGCGTCATCGAAATCTACGAGGGCCAGCAAGCCTCCGAAGAGTGCTGAGGCGACCGCGCTTACTGCGTGTCGACGGGAGCCTTCGAGGGCGGCTCGTTGATGAAGACCGAGCGGCCGTACTTCGAGCCGATCGGCTGGAACTGTCGCGCCTTCTGGGTGAAATCGAAGCTGTCGACGATGCTGGCGGCGCGCTGGTCGGTGTAACCGTGGTGTGTCGAGCCTAAGTACGGCAGATCGAAGGCCTCCTCGACGAACCTCAGGACGCTTGCGAACTCGTAGGTCGTGTGCGATACATAACCGGCGCGCGCGTAAGGACCGATGATAATGCACGGCACACGAATCCCCAGCCCGCGATAATCTAGCTGCGGGGGCGGCGCGTTATCGTACCATCCGCCCCAGTCGTCCCAGAGCACCACGATCGCCGTCGAGTTCCAATACTTGCTCTCGCCGACCGCGTTAACGATTGACGCCACCCACGAAGGCCCTTTATCGCTGCGCGATTCGGGATGATCGGAATCCTCGACGCTCGGCGAGACCCAGCTTACCGAGGCAAGGTTTCCGCTGGTGATGTCGGTGAGAATCGCGGTCTGCGGCACGGCGATGTTGCGGTCCCAATCGTTGCCGTAACGAACGTACTTGATCGCCTCGAAGGGCGACCACATGCCGCCTCCGAGCCGCTCCGTTGCGTAGTACTTCCACGAGACGTTCGCCTTGTCGAGCACCTCGGCCATGGTCGTGAACTGATCGAAGCACGGAAACGGTCCTTGCAGCGCGTGCTCGACACGATCGGGCGTTAGATAGGAACTCGTCGTTCCGTACGACGAGTCGCAGTCGTCCGGCCAGTCGCTGGGAACGTCGACCTCGGCCTTACTCGGTGTTAAGTCGTCGTTGCCGGCTATGAGCGTGAGGTGTCCCGTAAAGCTGCCGCCGAACTCGGTGGGAAACATCGCGTCGGCGAGCACGTACTGCTCGGCCATCGTCCAGTACGGCTTCACGAGAGCGCGCTTCACATAAGCGTACGCGGCGTACTGGCCCTTCTTGTTCTTTCCGAACGTGTAGAAACCGTCCATCGCGCCATTGTCCCACTCGGTCATCGAGGAACGCCAGCTGTGCGGAATGTCCGGGCCGTCGAAGGTAATTTGGTGCAGGCGTACGGTCTTGCCGCCGGCCGAGCCTTCCATCGGCGCGTTGGCGCCGGGGAAACCGGCGAAGAAGTTTTCGAAACTGCGATTCTCTTGAATGACCACCACGACGTGCTTGACGTGCGCGCGAACCGGATTGCCCATCGCCGCGCCCGAAACGCTGGCGCGGGGCGGCAGTTCGGGCGAGGAGCCGCGCTCCGGCGCACAGCCGGCCGCGAACGCCGCCGGCAAAAGAGTTGCGAGATAGATCAGAGCGCGTACGCTTGCCACGCTACTGCGTATCTACCGGCTTGTTGGATGGCGGCTCGCGCAAGAACGTTTCCATGCCGTATTTCGATTTGATGGGTACGAACTGGCGCGGTTTCTGAGTGAAGTCGAACGCGTCGGAAAGACTATGAGCGCGGGCGTCGGTGTACCCTTGCTCCCTCGGTCCGATATTCGGAAGCTGGAACGCCTCTTCGATAAACTTGAGAACGCTTCCGAACTCGTACGTGGTGTGCGAAACGTAGTTCTTGCGCGCGTACGGCGAGATGATTAGGCAGGGAACCCGAATGCCCAGGCCGCGATAGTCGCGTTGCGGCGGCGGCGCATTGTCGTACCAGCCGCCCCAGTCGTCCCAAAGGACGACGATCGCCGTGGATTTCCAGTAGGAGCTTCGGCCGACGGCATTCACGACCGAAGCGACCCAGGACGGGCCGTGGTCGCTGCGTGATTCGGGGTGGTCGGAATCGTCGACGCTGGGCGACACCCAGCTTACTTCGGCGAGCTGCTTATTCTGCGGATCGGTCAAGACGTTCGTTTGCGGAACGGAGATGTTGTGATTCCAGTCGTCGCCGTAGCGGACGTATTTGATGGCCTCGAACGGTTCCCACATACCCGCCCCCAGCAAGAGGGTCGAATAATACTTCCACGAGACGTGCGCGGCGTCGAGAACCTCAGCCATCGTTACAAACTGATCGAAGCACGGAAACGGCCCGTCGAACGAATGAACGACGCGATTGGGCGTTACGTACGAGCTCGTCGTCCCGGGGGGCGAATCGCAGTCGTCGGGAAACACGCTTGGGACGTCGACCTCGGCGCGGTGCGGCGTAAGGTCGTCGGTCCCGGCAACCAGCGTTAAGTGGCCCGTAAAACTGCCTCCGAACTCCGTTGGGAACATCGCGTCGGCCAATACATACTGCTGTGCCATCGACCAGTAGGGCTTGACCAACGGCCGCTTTACGTAGGCGTACGCCTGATCGCCGTGATAATGCTTTCCAAAAAGATAGAACCCGTCCATCTTGCCGTTATCCCACTCGGCCACGGAAGACCGCCATGAGTGCTCTATATTCGGCCCGTCAAACGTAATCGCATGGAGCGGGACGGTCTTCTTTCCGGCCGCTCCTTTCATCGGCGCGTTCGCTCCGGGGTAGCCGGCAAAGAAGTTTTCGAAGCTCCGATTCTCTTGAATTATAACGACGACGTGGTCTATGTACTTGTGCACGGGATTCCCGAAGGCGGGTGTCTCCGGGGCAGCGGGCAACGCAAACGCCGTGCCTTGCGCCGGCCGCCCGCCTCCCGACGTACAGCCGGTAGCGATAAGGATCGCCGTCCATGCCAGCACCAACGGCAACTTCAAACGCATCGTCATCCTTTCAACTAACGGTCAGCTCACGAGCTTAGTTTCGGGCAGAACGATGCCGCTTAAACTGAGCGGATCGTACGCGCTCAGCCGAAGTTCCGGCGCAGGTTCGTTGCTGCGTCGCAGGGCGCGCAGAGCGTCGATTGCCTCGGGCAGGGCGAACTGCTCGCCGACGAAACCGGCGACGAATCGTCCGCCGCGAATTTCGCCGCGCGATTCCATACGCCGCAGCGTCAGCAGCAGCTCCCGCCAGCGCGGCGCGAGACTCTCGCGCGCGATAACGTCGCGGAAGACGACGCCCCAGCGCTCCAGCAGCCGTCGCGCGAAGCTTTCGGTATCGATCTGCTGCAACGAGCCCTGCAGCAAGCTCCAGCGGCCGCTGGAGGAGCGCGGACGCGCGCGCAGGCCCTTTTCGCCCAACCGGCGCTTGGCATCGCTAAGCGAACGCAGCGCGTCGAAACCATCGGCCGTCACCAAACCGGCAGCAACGAGTTGCCACAGCGCTTCCTCGACTTCGCTGGGCAGACGTTTAGTCGCGCGCACGATCTCGGCAAAGAAGGGTGCGCGCATCAGACGCACTTGCTCGGCAACTTCGCGTGCCACGTGCGAGAGTGCGGCGGAATCGGCCTCGCGCGCAACGATGAGCTCCTCGGCTTCGGCGCGCAGAAAGATGGCGATAGGCGCCAGTCGTGTCGGACGCACGCGCGGGCGCTCTGCTCCATTACCCGGCTCCAGCGCCGGGTGCGGTGTGAGCCGTCCCCACATGACGTCGCCCGCGTAACAGAGACGGTCGAGATACTCCGGCTTATAGCCTGCGACGCGTGCCGGCAGCACGTGCTCTTCCCAAGCAACCGCCGGAATCTCGTATCCTTGAAGCTGACGAACCACCTGCAGGGTTCCGTCGATGCCGTGCAATCGCGTCGGCGGCGCGGCATGCTGCCAGCGCGCCAAGAACGCCATGTATTGCGCCGCGGTAACCGGTTCGATCTCGCGCCGCAGCCGTCCGAGGGTTCTCCGGTGAATGCGTGCCAAAACGCGGCGGTTACACCACTCTTCTTCCGACCCGGAACCGCTAAAGCGGCCGCGCAATACTTGGCCCTGCGTCTCGAGCGCCAAGAACGCACCCTCGACGTTCTCCGCATCGAGATGGAGCTGCCGCGCCAACGCTGCACCGCTGACCGGACCGCTGCATTCCAACCAGCCGCGGACGATCTCATTCACCGCGTCTTGACGATCTGAGGATAAGGCGTCGTAAGCAGTGCGCGCCAGGTCGAAGCGCTCCGCGCAGGTCCACAGCTCGCCTCCGCCGGGCGCGGCGAGCGTCGCAACCCGGTTCTGCTCGACGAGGTCGTCGAACCAAACCCGCCAGGCAGGCATCGGAGGAACGACGATCAGCGTCGCCAGCGCGTCGTGCAGCTCGTCGGCGTCGCGTACCACCGGCCACGATTCCGCCGCGACTTCGCTGATGGCGGCCGGATCGAGCACTCCGGCGCCGTCGACGTCGTCGCGAATCGTGCGTCGCAGCGTGACGGCCCGCGCGCGACGCTCTTCGAGCGGAGCGTCGTCGAGATACGCATAGGGATTAGCGTTGAGGATCTCGTGACAGAACGGCGACGGCTCGGGCGTGTCGATGGCTACGGTTCGCACCGCGCCGCTTTCGATAGCCTGCAGCACCTCGCGCAGCGCCTCGAGGTCCATTGCCTCGTGCAGACAGTTGCCGATCGTTTCGCGCACCAGCACGTGATCGGGAATTCTGATCGGGCCGGTGAGGTTCTCCGGACAGGCGGCCTGATCGGGAAAGACCGCAGCCAGCAGATCGTCGGCGCGCATGCGCATGATTTGAGGCGGCACTCTGCGGCCGCCGCTGAAGCGCAGAATCGTCAGCGCGCGCGTGGCATTCCAGCGCCAGCGCGCGGCGAACATCGGCGCCGGCAGCAACGCCTGCGTCAGGGTATACTCCACGCTGGCGGTTTTCACGAACTCGAAGACGGCATCCAACGGGAAGGCGTGCTGATCGCTAAGCGAAAGCACGAATCCGTTATCGGTTGCGGCGGCTTGCAGCTCCAGGTTGAACGAGCGGCAGAAACGTTTGCGCAGCGCCAGTCCCCACGCGCGGTTGACGCGTGCGCCAAACGGCGCGTGGACGATAAGCTGCATCCCGCCGCCCTCGTCGAAGAAGCGCTCGGCAACGATCGTCGTATCGGTTGGAACGGCGCCAAGGATGGCTTTCCCGGCGCGCACGTAGGCGACGGCCTGTTCGGCACCCGCGCCGTCGAGCGCGCACTCTTGCTGCAGCCATTGCACCGCCGACGCGTCGTCGCGCTCGTCGATGGCGCGGCGCACAGCGGACACTTCCCGCGAGAGCTCGATGGTGCGCCCCAACCCTTCACCGTTCCAGAATGGAATCGAGGGCGGCGCGCCATGCGCGTCTTCGACGCGTACTACTCCGGCTTCGACGCGCCGGATCTTCCACGAGTTGGTCCCCAGCAAAAAGATGTCGCCGGCCATGCTTTCGATCGCGAAGTCTTCGTCGAGCGTTCCGACGACGTGGCCTTCGGGTTCGACCACGACGTTGAAGTTGGCGGTGTCGGGTATCGCGCCGCCGCAGGTAATCGCGGCCAGGCGCGCGCCGCGTCGCGGCCGCAGCTTACCGTTGACGCGATCGTAGTGCAGGAACGTGCCGCTGCGCCCACGCGAGGTGGCGACGCCGTCGGCGAGCATCGAACGACCGCTTCGAAGTCCTCGCGGGGAAGATCGCGATAAGAGTACGTTTCTCGAATCGTTGCGTAGAGCTCGCCGGCATCCCATTCGTGCTGCGCGCAAGCCGCGACGATCTGCTGGGCCAAAATGTCTAGGGGCGCTCGCGGAATGGCCAGCGCGTCGAGCGCTCCGGAGCGAATCGCGCGCACCAGCGCCGCGCACTCCAAGAGCTCGTCGCGCGTCGTTACGTAGAGCGCGCCCTTCGGCTTTGCTCCGACCCAGTGACCGGAACGACCGACGCGTTGGAGGGCGACGGCAATCGAACGCGGCGAACCCAGCTGAACGACGAGATCGATCGAGCCGACGTCGATGCCGAGCTCGAGCGACGCAGTAGCAGCTACCGCGCGCAGCTCGCCGCTACGCAGACGCCGTTCGACGTCGAAGCGAAGCTCGCGGGCGAGACTGCCGTGATGCGGCATGACGAATCCGTCGCCGAGGCGCTCGTTGAGCGCGAACGCGACGCGCTCGCTCATGCGGCGCGTACCAACGAAGATCAGCGTGGTGCGGTGATTGCGAATCTGCTCGGCGACGCGGTCGTAGATTTCGCCCCACATCTCCTTACTCGCCACCGGTCCGAGCTCGTCGGAGGGAACGACAACGTCCAGATCCATCGCGCGGCGGTGTCCGATGTCGACGACGAAAGGCTCCGGGCTGAGGAACCGGGCAACCTTCTCGACCGGGCGGACGGTGGCCGAAAGCCCGATCCTCTGGGGACGGCGCCCACCGGCACGGCGAACCAGCTCTTCCAAGCGCGCCAGCGTCAGAGCCAAATGCGCACCGCGCTTATCGCCGGCCATGGCGTGGATCTCATCGACGACGATGGTCGTCACGCTCGAGAAAAGACGGCGCGAACGTTCCGCCGTTAAGAGAATGTAGAGCGACTCGGGCGTCGTTACCAAGACGTGAGGCGGCTCGCGCAACATCCGCTGCCGCTGCGCCTGCGTGGTATCTCCGGTACGAACCGCGGTGCGTATCGGCTGCATCGGGACGTTGCGCTCGGCCGCCAGCGCCACGATGCTTGCCAACGGTTTCTCCAAATTCTCGCGCACGTCGTTGGTAAGCGCCTTGAGCGGCGAAACGTAGACGACCATCGTCGAATCCTCGAGCGTTCCGGCGGTTGCGCGACGCACGAGGTCGTCGAGCGCCAGCGTAAAGGCCGAGAGCGTTTTGCCCGACCCCGTGGGTGCGCAGATCAACACGTCGCTGCCCGCTCGAATGGCCGGCCAACCTTTGGCTTGCGGCTCGGTCGTGGTGTCAAACGACGCGGCGAACCATTCGCGGACCAGCGGGTGGAGTTCGTCGAGCATTCCCGCGCCTATTCCACTAGCCCGCGACGCGGACCCGGCGGCGGCATGGAAGAGCTCTGCGCTCTAGACCGAACCCTCGCTTGGATGCGCAGCCTTCTTTTTGCCGTGCTTGCCGGCGCCGCACTCTCAGCGTCCCCGGCGAGCGCCGCGCAACGCGTTCTGCAAATCGGCGACATGGCCCGCATCGTCGACGTGGAAGAGCCGGCGATCTCGCCCGACGGCAAGAGCATCGCCATTCTCACGATCGTGGCCGACGCCAAGCGCACCGGAGATAACGTAACGCTGGCGGTGGTCGATGCCGGTTCGGGCCGCACGCATACTGTAACCCGCCGCGGCGAGGCAGCGGTTCCGCGCTGGTCCCCCGACGGCTCGCGGCTCGCCTACCTTGCTCGACCATCCGCGGAGGCCCCGCATCAGCTCTTCGTACGCGACCGCAATGGACGGACACGTCAGCTCACCCACGCGCGCGGCGACGTGATTGACGCCGCGTGGCGACCGGATGGCGGCGAGCTCGCCTTTGTGGCCGCCGATCCCGCCACCAACGACATCTTCTTCTACGCCGGGAACAACGACTATACGGCAACCTCGCTCACTGCGCCCGACCACCTGTGGGTCGTGCCCGCAGGCGGTGGGACGGCGCGCCGTTTGACGCACGGATCGTGGACGATCGCGCCGACCGATCCGGGCGGCATATTCTCGCCCCAGATCTCTTGGACGAGCGACGGCAAGGCGATTGCCTTTACGCGCGTCGAGACGACGTTTAGCGGAGACGACGAATACTCGACGATCTGGCAGATAGACGTCGCCGGCGGTGCAATGCGCAAACTCACGAGCCATCCCAACGTCGAGCTGAGTCCGTCGTACTCGCCCGACGGATCGCAGTTGGTCTATTGGTATCCGGTCGACGGCGATTTCACCGCGCAGAATACGGTGCGCATCGTCGGCGGCGGCGCGGAGCGCGCGCTAGCACCCGCCTTCGATCGCAACGTCGCCGGAGCGCAATGGTTCGCCGACGGTAAGCATCTGCTGATCTGCGCCGCTGACGGCACGCAGAACCGGCTGTGGACGGCCGATCTTTCCGGAGCCATGCAGCCGCTCGATCTTGGCTCGCTACACGCGGTCTGCGATCCGTACTCGAGCAGCACCTTCGATGCCGGAATCGCCGCATCGATCTCGCGCGACGGGACGATCGCGATCGTCGCGACGAGTGCGACGAGCGCGCGCGAGCTCTACTTATTGCCGCCCGGTTCGAGCGCGCCGCGGCAGCTGACTCACGTCAACGACTTTCTGCACGACGTCGGCCTCGGCGCGATGCAAGAGCTTACGTGGAACGGTCCCGACGGCTTTCACGAAGACGGCGTCGTGACGTATCCGCCGGGGGCGCGTGCCGGAGAGAAACATCCGGTCGTGCTGCTGATTCATGGCGGCCCCGGGCTTTCGAACTCGCGCGACTTCGTTTGGGAGCGCTGGCCGCTGGCGCAGATGATCGCCTCGCGCGGCTACGTGGTGCTGCAGCCGAACTACCGCGGCAGCGACAATCTCGGCAATAAGTACATGACGGCGATCGTGCACGATACCGTCGTCGGACCCAGCGCCGACATCATTGCCGGGCTTACCGCGGCTCGGAAGGCTCGACGGCGTGGACGCTTCGCGCGTCGCCGTCTCGGGCTGGTCGTACGGCGGCGAGCTAACCTCGTGGCTGATCGGACACGACCACCGCTGGCGTGCGGCAGTTTCGGGAGCTGCCGTCAACAACGAGTTCGACGAATACAATCTCTCGACGTCCAACGTGCAAGATCGCTATCCGCTCGGCGCGACGCCGTATGGCGACGACGGCGAACGGATCTATCGCGAGAACTCGCCCATCACCTACTACGCGCAGATCACTACGCCGACGCTCATCTGGGGAACTACGCTCGATCCGGTCGTCCCGATCACGCAGTCGTACGCGCTCTACCACGCACTCACGGAGAACCACGTGCCGGTGCGCTTCGCCGTCTTTCCGGCCTCGACGCACGGACCGGCCGACGCGCGTCAGACGGCCGAGCTCACGCGGATCTGGCTCGACTGGCTCGATTCGCACTTGCGATAGCCTCGACGCCTCATCCAAACGGGCGCTCGCATGCGTTCTAAGGCATATGAAGCTTTTTAGCGCCGCACTTCTGGCCGTGTCTCTCGCCCTGGCCGCGCCGGGACCGGCCGCCGCCGCAACCTCCGACCGCGTGGTTTTGGCCGGGGGATGCTTCTGGGGCATGCAGCTGGTCTTCGGGTCGCTCGTCGGCGTCAATCGCGCCGTCGCCGGGTATGCCGGCGGGAACGCGCAGACCGCCGAGTACGAAACGGTCAGCACCGGCGCGACCGGGCACGCCGAGTCGGTCGAAGTTACCTACGATCCGTCGAAAATCTCGTTCAAGCAGCTGCTCGACGTCTATTTTCTCGTCGCCCACGATCCGACGCAGCTCGATCGCCAAGGCCCCGACGTCGGCACGCAATACCGCTCTGAGATCTTCTATACGTCGGCGCGCCCAGCAACGCGAGGCGCTGGCCTACATCGCCGATCTCAAGAACCGCCACGTCTACGGCTCGAAGATCGTGACCGTCGTGGCGCCGCTGCACGGCTTTTATCCGGCCGAGGCCTACCATCAGGATTACGCGGTGCACAATCCGCAGAATCCCTACATCGTTTTCAACGATCTACCCAAGATGCACAAGCTGCGTCAGGAGTATCCGGCGCTGGTCAAGCCCAACGCGCCCTTCTAGGCGGAACGCCTTCGGATTACAGCGGCGGGTCGGCAACGTGCTGCGCGTACGAGCGCGGATCGAAGTACCAATCCGGCAGCGATGCCGGAAAGGTGATGTCGTTGAAATCGTAGTCGACGGTCGCATCGCGGCCCAAATAATCGGCGTCGGCCTGATACGTCGGCGTGCCGTGGATGTGCGTGACGATCGGCATGTTGTTCATCCAGTTTAGGGTGACCGTAAAGAGCATCGGATAGACGTGGCGGCCGCCGCCATCCTCGTCGTAGAGTTTGTCGGTGGCGATGACTTCCTTGAGTTCGAGCGTCTTGTGGTCGACGTAGAGCTCGCGCAAACGATTGCGATCGGGATCGCGCCGCGGCTGCAGGCTGACGTGAATCTCGTCGCCTTCGTCGGCGACGCGCGTGACGCGATAGTCGAACTCTCCCATCACCGTGACGCTGGCAATCGTCGGCGGAAGGCTCCCGGTCGGCTCGGGTGTCGGAACGAACTCACGCGGATTGGTATGCGGATGCGCCGGCGCCGGTTCAAAGAGATCGGCGGTCGGCGGTCCGGGATCCCACGGTTCGTTGAACGACGGGCGCAAAAACTCGAGCGTCCCGCGCGACGATCCGCGATAGACGCGCCGTCCGAGCGCGGCGCGATCCGTCGTGCGGCACCAAATATGGTAGGTGTAGCTGTTGACCAGGTCGGGATAGCCGTCGTCGAGCGTCTGTTTGCGGACGAGCGTGTACGTGACGTACGGCGGCGGCGGACGATGCGAGCGAAACTGACGCCGGATCGGCGTAGAGCAGCCGCTCGGGTGACGGCAGCGGCACCGGCGTAGCCGTGGTTGCCGGGCGCGGCGCCGCGTGCGACGGAGCGATAGCGAGGCTCAGTCCAAGCAGGACGAGCGCAGCAATCAACGCGTGCTTCACGCGTAGCACTTGCCGCCTTAGCGCATGCGCTCCTTTAGCGCGGCGCCATTCGAATCGCGCCGTCGAGCCGAATCACTTCGCCGTTGAGCATTTGGTTCTCGACGATGTGGCGAGCGAGCGCTGCGTACTCCGCCGGCCTTCCCAGGCGCGACGGAAACGGTACTTGCTTGCCGAGCGACTCGCGCGCCGCCTCGGGAAGCCCGGCCAGCAGCGGCGTATCGAAGATTCCCGGAGCGATGCTCACGACGCGGATTTGATGCTGCGCGAACTCGCGCGCCACGGGCAACGTCAAACCGACGATCCCGCCCTTTGAGGCCGCATACGCCGCTTGGCCGATTTGCCCGTCGTACGCTGCAACCGACGCGGTGCTGATGATCACGCCGCGGTCCTCTCCCGGCTCGACGGCGCGCTCCAGCATCTTTGCTGCCGCCAGGCGGATGACGTTGAACGAGCCGATCAAATTCACGGTAATCACCTTGCTGAACCGCTCGAGCGGGAGCGGTCCCTCGCGCCCGATGACGCGCTCGGCGGTCGCGATGCCCGCGCAGTTGATCGCGCCGTGCAATCCGCCGAAGGTTTCGGCGGCTAAATTGACGGCGCTCTGGAGCTGGTCGGAGTTGGTTACGTCGGTCTTGGCAAACCGCACCGAATCGCCCAGCTCGCGCGCCAGGTCCGCACCTCGGTCGCTTACGTCGCAAATCACGACGTTTGCGCCGCCGCGAGCAAACTCGGTCACGCACGCGGCACCCAGACCCGAACTGCCGCCGCTAACTATGAACGTCTTTCCATCTAACTGCATGGCGCCTTTGCTACGCTCCGCGAGGGCGATATCCTGGATTGACGAATCAGCGCAGTAGTGTCCAGGTGGCTCATGCTCGTCGCGGTCGTGGCTTTTGCTCTCGCCGCGGGTTGGTGGTTATTGCGCCCGCAAACAAAGGTTGCGACGCAGCGGGTCGAGGTTTCCGCCACCGCGTCGCAGGAGCCGGCCGCCGAGGAGACGCCGCTCGCGGAGGCGACGCAAGCGCCGACCGAACAGCCCGTAGCGACGCCGGCGCCCGAACTCACCGAGACGCCGCAGGCCGGTGCGACACCTTCCGCAGCGCCCACTACGCGCCACCGGGTGAAAAGACCGGGCGTCTCGCTTTGATCGTTGACGACTGCGGACAATGGATCGACACCGAGCGCGGCTTTATCGCGCTGCAGATTCCGCTTACGATGTCGGTTCTGCCCGACGTTGCGTATACCGGCGTGGTTGCGCGCGAGGCCTCCGATGCCGGTAAGGGCGTTATGCTGCACCTGCCGATGGAAACGGTCTCGGGGATGAATCCCGGGCCCGGGAAGATTACGACGGAGATGAGCGACCCGCAGATCACCAAACAAGTCGAGGAGGATCTCGCGCAAGTTCCGCTGGCGCGCGGCGTCAACAACCACGAGGGCAGCAAAGCGTCGGCCGACGAACGCGTCATGCGCGACGTCATCGGCGTGCTGGCGCAGAAGGGCGGGCTCTTCTTCGTCGATTCGCGCACCAGTGCCGCCTCGGTCGGGCAGACGACGGCGGAATCGCTGGGTGTGCCGTCGGCCGCACGCGACGTCTTTCTCGACAATCGCAACGACGTCGCGTATACCGAAGGCCAGCTCCTCGAAGCCGCGCAGATCGCCCGGCGGACGGGGCACGCCATCGCCATCGGGCATCCCCGCGCGACGACGCTCGAAGCGGTCCGCGAGATGATTCCGAAATTGACGGCTTCGGGCATCGAGTTCGTGCTGGTGCAAGATATGGTCGGAAGCGAGCGGTAATGAGGTCAGCATGAGCATCGCATTTTTGATCGTCCGCCTGATCCTCGGGTTGGGACTGGCGGCGCATGGTTCGCAAAAGCTTTTCGGCTGGTTCGGCGGCGGCGGAATCGCCGGCACCGGGAAGTCTTTCGAAGGTTTAGGCTTCCGCCCCGGAGCGGCGTTTGCTCTCATGGCCGGTTTGGGTGAGACGATAGGCGGTCTGCTCACGCTGCTCGGCCTGGGTGGAGCGCTCGGCCCCGTTCTGATCGTCGCCGTCATGCTGGTCGCCATCGCGACCGTTCACCTCGGCAACGGATTCTTCAACAGCAACGGGGGATGGGAGCTTCCGGCTACCAATATCGCGGCGGCGCTAGCCGTGGCGTTTGCGGGACCAGGCAGCTACTCGCTCGATGCCGCGCTGGGCTTGGGATTTCTCTACAATCCCGTACACATTTGGTACGCGCTGGGCGGGGCGGTGATCTTGGCGGCGCTCAACGTTCTTGCCCGTCGCCCTGCGCCGTCGACCCACTGAGCGCGCGATGGCCATAGTAGCATTTTACGGCGCCGGCATGCTTGGTTCGGCGATGATTCGCGCGATGCTGCGGCGCGGCATCGAGGTACACGTTTGGAATCGAACGCCCGCGCGAGCGCAAGCGCTCGAAGCCGCCGGCGCGCGCGCATTCTCCGATCCCGCCGAAGCCGCGCGCGGAGCAGGCTTCGTTCACTGTTGTCTGCACGACGACGCCAGCGTCGACGCGGTGCTCGAAGCGGCGTTGCCGGGAATCGACCCGGCGACTCCCATCGTCGACCATACGACCGTCTTGCCGCAACGCGTCGTAGAACGCGAAGCGCGCCTCTCGAGCGCCGGTTATACGTTCCTGCACGCACCGGTCTTCATGGGACCGCCGATGGCCGAGCACTCGACCGGGACGATGCTGGTTTCGGGCGATCCCGCTCGCGTCGACGCGGTGCGCTCTGCCCTGCAAGCCATGTGCAGCGACCTGCGCTATCTCGGCGAGCGTCCCGATGCGGCGGCAATCTACAAACTCATGGGAAATGCGATGATCCTTGCCGTCGTCGGCGGTCTCAACGACGTGATGCGCATCGGCGAAGAGCAGGGGCTGTCTCGCGAGCAGAGCCACGAGCTTTTCGATTTTTACGATCCCTCGGGACAGATCCGCGGCCGCGGGAAACGTATGGTGGCGCGCGATTACGAGCCGTACTGGACCGTCGACATGGCGCACAAGGACGCCGTATTAATGCAGGGCGCCGCGCACCACGAGCGGTTGCCGGTGATCGACGCGATCGAGGCGCTGCTGCGCGGCGTTTCCGACCGCGGCTTAGGGGATCGCGATCTCGCGGCCGTCGCCGACCGTTAGCGTGAAAGCCCTTCAGATAGATCGCTTCGGGCCGCTCGACGCGCTCGAAGTCCGCGACGTTGCCGAAGCGCCGCTGCCGCCCGATTCGGTCCGCGTCGAAATCGAAGCCGCCGGCGTCAATCCCAGCGACGCCGGCGTTGCATTAGGGCGCTTTCCGCAGGTGACGTTGCCGCGAAATTCTCGGCCGCGACTTCGCCGGGCGCATCGTCGAAGGTCCGCGGCACCTCATCGGCGTGCCGGTTTGGGGATCGGGAGGCGGCGAGCTTGGATTGACCCGCGACGGCACGCACGCGCAACGGCTGGTGCTTCCGGTCGCAGCAGCTATTCGCCGCCCCGAACACCTGAGCGCGGAGCAAGCGGCGGCTGCCGGCGTGCCGTTCGTCACCGCTTGGAGCGCGCTGGTCGAGCTCGGCGGATTGCACGCCGGCGAGTGGGTCGTCGTCTCGGGCGCAGCCGGCGCCGTTGGTTCGGCCGCCGTCGCGCTGGCCCGGCGCGCTCGGCGCTCGTCCGATCGCTTTGGTGCGAGAGAGCGACGATCTCGCGCCGCTCGACGCGCTTGGCGTCGCGGCGGTGCTGCGCTCCGACCGCGATGACGTTCCCGCCGCGGTGCGCAAACTGACGGCCGGAAAGGGCGCCGCGCTCGCGCTCAACGCGGTCGGCGCGCCGGTCTTTGCGCTCGCTGCTCGATTCGCTCGGCCACGGCGGGAGAATGGTCGTCTACTCAGCCCAAGCCGGACGCGAGGCCACGCTCGACCTCTTCAAGCTTTACCGTGGTTCGCTGCGGCTGCTCGGTCTCGATACGGCGGGCTTCCCGCTGCTGGAAGCGGCTCGGATTCTCGAGAAGCTCGGCCCGCTCTTCGAAAGCGGCGCCGTCAAGCCGCCGCC